>NZ_JQGC01000011.1 GCF_000743575.1 Devosia riboflavina
GACGATCAGGGCAGCCGCCAGCGCCAGGCCGCTCGCCGCAGTCTTGCGAGCCTGAAGGACCGCCTGCGCGCCGTCAGCGCCGGCCTGCCGCGACCGGCCGACCTCATCGCAACGCAGCGTCAGACCCTCGATATGGCAGGAACCCGGCTCGCGGGTGGCCTCCGCCATTTCGTGCAAGATCGGCGTCTGGCCTTCTCCCGCCTTGCCGGCGCCATCCATCCGCGCCTCGTGCGCCAGCGCCATGCGGAGCTCGCAAGCCGCATCGACAATCTCGATCACCGCGCTTTGGCCGGCCTGCACAAGACCACCGAACGCGCCCGCCTCACCTTCGACCCGCGAGCCATCCGGCTTGCGGGCGCGGTCGGTCAGGCCCTTGAGCGTAAGCGCACCCAGTTCGTGCGCGTCGCCCCCCGCCTCTCGCCCCAGCCGCTACGGGCCGAACTCCGCCAGTTGCAGGGGCAGCTCGCGCCTGTCGCGCAGCGCCTGACGCTGGTGCCCGATCGCATCACTGCCGAACGGCGGCAATCGCTGGCGCAACTGACAAAGCTGCTCGAGACCCTCAGCTATCGCAGCGTTCTCGCGCGTGGTTATGCCCTGGTTCAGGACGAAGCCGGCGACGTGGTCAGCAGCGCAGTCGGTCTCAAACCCGGCGACGCGCTAAAACTCACCTTTGCCGATGGCGAAGTCGGCGCCAATGTTGCCGGCGCCCCGCCGCAAAAGCGCAAAGCACCGCGTTCACCATCAGACGACGGGTCGCAGGAAAGTCTCTTTTGATTGTCCGATTTCCGCTCTATATCGGAATAATTCGGAAGGACACGGACGATGAATATCTTCGATAAGGGGTTTTCGCCCTCCGAAGCGACGGTACGCTACCTTGATGGTGACTATGTCGTGCTCAAGCAGGGGACCTTTGTGCGCTGCGCCATTTCAGGCAAGCCCATTCCTCTCGATGAACTCTTCTATTGGAGCGTCGACCGGCAGGAAGCCTATGCCGATGCCTCGACCGCCCACGAGGCCTTTATCCGCTACGGCCGAGGCAACTGAGCGTGATGGAGGCAGCGACGCGTCAGCGCTACCTCGTCATTTCCAATGGTCATGGGGAAGACGCCATCGGCGCGGCCCTGGTGCGGCAACTCACCACCGATGCCCATGTCGAAGCCTATCCCATGATCGGCAGCGGCAAGTCCTATGAGGGCGCCTGCCGTATTGTCGGCCCCCGCGCCACGCTCGCCTCGGAAGGCTGGCGCAACGTAAAAGGTTCGCTACGCCGCGACGTCGTCAGCGGCGGGTTACTCACGGTTCCGCCAGCTTTGCGCTTCCTGCGCTCGGTGCGCGGGCATTATGACAAGATCATCGTCATCGGCGACATGGTCGGCATTTTGGCCGCCCTCCCCACGGGCCTCCGCGATCTCATTTATCTCGATGTCTACAAGACCGGGGCTGCCCGCCTCTATTCGGCTGCCGAGGTCTGGGCCATCAAGCAGACCTGCCGCACTGTCTTCTGCCGCAGCGACAGCCTCAGCGACAAGCTGCGTGCCGCCGGAGTCGATGCGCGCTGTGTCGGCAATATCATGATGGATGCCATTCCCCACGGCGACTATGACGCCAGGGCCCGTCGCCGCGCGCCGCTTGCCGTCACCCTGCTGCCCGGCAGCCGAGCCCTCACGGCAGAAAGCTTCGCGCTGCAGATCGCCGCGCTGCGCCTGATCCCGGAAGAGGAGCGCCCTGACGTGTTCCTGGCCGTGGCCGGCAGCGTCAATGTCGAGGAACTCGCCAAGGCCGCAAGTCTCCGGCGCACAGCGCTGCTCAGCATCGAATCCGATGATCTCGGTGAATTGAGCGACGGCAATCTCACCGTGCACATGGCCCGCGGCGTCGCCATGGGCAATCTGGTAGAAGCCTCGGACGTGGTCCTCAGCCAAGCCGGCACCGCGACCATCCAGTCGCTCGGCCTCGGCCGTCCCGCCATTACTTTCGTCAATGCACGTGACCGGCGCTCGCGCTTTAGCGACGAGCAGAACCTTTTCGGAGAAGCGCGCACCGTCACCGAAGCCAGGGCGGCCGATGTGTCGGCAGCCCTTCATGGTCTTCTTACAAATATGTCCGAGCGCATGCGCCTTGCCGAAATCGGCCGCAACCGGATCGGTGGCCCCGGCGCCATGGAAGCGATCGTGGCCGAGATCACAGCCTCGGCCACGGCAGAAAATTAGGCGCCGGTCGCTTCCGGATCCAGCAGACGATGCAGGTGGACAATAAAGTAGCGCGTCTGCGCGCTATCGACGGTCAATTGCGCCTTCTGTCGCCAGGCAACGAGGGCCGAAGCATAGTTGGGATAGAGGCCAACGATATCGACCTTGTCGAGATCGGCGAAGGTGACATGCTCGATGCTCGAGAGCTCGCCGCCGATCACCAGGTGAAGAAGTTGCTTGTCAGTCTTGCTGTCAGCCATCGCTCAAGGGTCCACTGAGTTGGGAGGAGGAGGAAATCTCGGCCTCTGCCAAGGGCTCGGCCGGACAGCCATAGACCTTGATCAGTGCCGCATGGACGAGAGGTTTTAGGCTCATGTCGGAAAGCGCCGCAAGCGCCCCATGGCGCACATCTCGTCTGTTAAATTGTGGGAAGCCGGTGCAGACATCGGCAAGATCGAGCCCGGCTTCGCTGAGGATCACCGCCGCCGCCGCGATATCCCAATCCTGGCTGCCGCGCCGCGCCACGGCCGCGTCGAGTTTGCCGGTCGCCACCTGCAAGAGCCGATAGGCGAGCGAAGGATACATCGGCCCGCGCGTATAATGGAGGCCGCCTTCCTGCAATTCCTGATGCACCGCGCCCGGCGCTGGGATCAACGGCGGCGAACCGGCCCGGCGATGGCGCACCAAAGGCTCGCCATTAAGGCGCGCGCCGCCGCCCAGTGAAGCCTCATACATTTCATTGCGCGCCGGCGCGTAAACGACCCCGGCCACCGGCACACCCTTTTCGACGACCGCCAGACAGACCGTCCAGCAATCCTCGCCCTGGAGAAAGGCGCGGGTGCCGTCGATGGGGTCAACGATAAACACACGATCGCAATCGAGGCGGCTCGGATTATCCGCCGTTTCTTCGCTGAGCCAACCATAGGCCGGGCGCGCGGTAAGGAGACTCGCGGCAAGATAACGGTCGACAACGATATCGGCTTCGCTGACCGGGGAAGCATTACCCTTGGTCCAGCTCTTTATGTCGCGACGAAAATAGCCCGAGGCGATGATTCCCGCGGCCACGGCAGTGGCGCGAAGCAGTTCGAGATCGTCCTCATATGGCGGTGCAAAGGCTGGCATGGGCGGCTTTTATGCCTCGTACGACTTTTGGACAAGGCCCGCCCGGCGATGGCCCATTCTCGAACGGCGAAGTCCCCAAATATGGCAGGGTAAACGAGGTCACACCCGATTGGGTAAACTGCTCGTTGCACTGTGCAACACCCCGCTAACCACCCTCTGAAGACAAGATAAACTTAACCGAACCCATTAAGGCCCCAGGTAAGGGGACGCGCTAGATTGCCCTCACAAACGGAGCGCAAAAAACAGCTCTCGAAGTTACAGGAAGGCTAGAAAATGGTTCATGGCGTAGCGATGGAAGGGTCGTCAGTCGTCCTTGCTTTCGGTAAGCCCGCACTGGCGGAACGCCGCTTTGTTGCGGCGAACGACAATGGGCCGCGCGATCCGGTAAAGACCGTGACAGTGCGCAAGCAGCTCGAACAGAGCGGCGTTGCCATCAAGATCAAGGTACCGGTCACCGAATTCATCGGCGTGGCCGTTGCCACCCGCATTTCCGAAGAAGGCGTGCTCACAAGCGCCATCGAACTCGTCCATCCCGATGGCGAGCTCACCTACAAGGTCTTCGAGGAAGAGGGTAACCAGAACGTCGTGGCCGAATGGCAGAACTGGGGCAAAAAGCTCCGCCTGCCGCTCTTCATCAAGGCCGGCGACGGCTCCTATCTCCCCTATAGCCAGCAGGTTGATGGCGTGATGGTCGGCCAGACCGCACCCCGCCGCAAACTCGCTGCCGACGCAGCCCGCCGCCCCCGCTTCCTCAATCGACGGAAGCCCGGCGAGGCCGAAGTCAACTAAGAACCCCCCTCCAAGGGCACGTCGATGGGATCAGCTGGTGGTGCGGCTGGTCCCTTTGGCGTATTTGCAGTCATAGCATTTTTGCTATATATTGGGGCAATGGGCTGGACAGTTGAGTTTCTCGATGAGGACGTGCGCGCTGAATTGTACGCCATGCCAGCAGACATCCGAGCTAGCTTTTCGCGGATAGCGCAACTGATCAGCAATACCGGACTTTCGCGCGTTCACGAGCCCTATGTGAAGCACCTCGAAGGCTCCCTCTGGGAAATGCGCATGAAGGGAAAGGATGGCATAGCGCGAGCCGTCTATGTGACGGCGCACGCTCAACGGGTTGTCGTCGTGCACGTCTTCCAAAAGAAGACGCAAAAAACGCCTAGGCGCGAAATCGAGTTGGCACGCCAGCGTGCGAAGGAAGTGAAATGACCAAGAAGTTCATCCCCGTTGAGGCGGCCATCAATGACTGGATGAAAGATCCAGAATTTCGCGCCGCCTACGACGCCCTTGAGGAAGAGTTTTCCGTTGCAGAGGCAATCATCAAGGCGCGCGCAGAAGCAGATATGACGCAGGAAGAGGTCGCCGCAGCTATGGGCACGACGCAAACCGCAGTGGCCCGGATGGAAGGCGGACATTTGCCTTCGACCCGAACCTTGCAGCGGTTTGCCGATGCCACCGGAACGCGTCTGCGGATCAGCTTCGAACCCGTGCGTCGAAAGGCCTCTCGGTAATTACCAGGCCCACTCAGCCAGTAGCGCCAGCGTCAGCGCAATCCCCACATAGTGATTGTTCTTGAACCGCACCAAGGGGTTCTCGAAAATCTCGACATCGAGCGTATAAACCTGCCAGGCGAGCAGTGCCGCCGGCACCAGCATCAGCGCAACGGCAATGAAACTGCCGCCAGCCGCCAGCACCGCCATTAGCCAGAAAATCACCGCGCCGACATAAAGCGCCGAGACGGCCGGCTTCACATTGGTGCCGAAGAGTCGCGCCGTCGATTTAACGCCGACCAGCGCATCGTCCTCGATATCTTGCAGCGCATAGATCGTGTCGTAGCCGATCACCCACATGATCGTGCCGATATAGAGCAGGATCGGCGGCCAGGAGAGGCCACCGGTCTCAGCCGTCCAGCCGACCAGCGCGCCATAGGAAAATGCGAGGCCAAGGAAGAACTGCGGCCACCAGGTGATCCGCTTCATGAACGGATAGATCGCCACCAGCGCCAGCGAAGCGACGCCCGCCCAGACGGTAAAGCGATTAAACTGAAAGAGAATGATCGCCCCCAGCAATGCCTGCGCGATCAGAAAGGCCAGCGCCTGCTGCGAGGTCACCTGGCCCGAAGGGATCGGCCGTAGCCGCGTGCGCGCCACCTTCATGTCGATGTCCCGATCGACGATGTCGTTAAAGGTGCAACCTGCGCCGCGCATCAACACCGCGCCGATAAACATTAGAATGACGGCGATCCAACCAAAGCCGCGCTCGGGAATTTCCACCGCAGCCAGTGCCAGACCCCAGGCGCAGGGCCAGAACAGTAGCCAGAAGCCAATCGGCCGGTCCCAGCGCGCCAGTCGCGCATAGGGTTTCAGCCAATCGGGCGCATGGCGATCGACCCAATTGTCCCTCTGGGCGTCAGCAACGGGTGCGGAATGAATATCGGACATGATGCCATGACCTCGCGGTTCGACTCACCAGAGGTCTACTCCAATCGCTCAAGACAAAGTAGACCTGATCCCGAGCCCGTCGAAGAAGGAGGGCGCGGCACGCTGCCGCGTCCTAAGAAATATGCCTCGTAGCCATGCCAGCCTGCCTCGCCTTTTCGTTGATGCCGACCTCGCCAAAGGCGGCGAAGTCGCTCTCAACAAGGATCAGTCGCTTTATCTCGCCGCCGTGCTGCGCAAGAGCGTGGGCGATGAAGTGGTGCTCTTCAACGGCCGCGATGGCGCCTGGCTCTGCCGGCTCACGAGCGATTCGAAAAAATCCGTCACGCTGGCCGTCGCCGAAGAAGTCGCCGCTCAAACGGAAAAATCCGACCTCTGGTATGGCTTTGCCCCGCTCAAGAACGACCGTCTCGACTATGTGATCCAGAAGGCCGTGGAGATGGGCGCCGGCACCATCCAGCCGGTCATGACCCAATACACCCAGGTCCACCGCCTCAAGACCGAGCGCCTACACGCCAATGCCATCGAGGCCGCCGAGCAGTGCGAAGTGCTCTCGGTCCCGACAATTGCCGATGAAATCACCCTCGAACGCCTGCTATCCGACTGGCCAAATGAGCACGCGGATCGAAAACTGATCTTCGCCGACGAAGGCGAAGCCTCATCTTCTCCCGTCGAAGCGCTTTCCGCCCTCAAGGGCCAAAAAATTGGCCTCCTCATCGGCCCCGAGGGCGGCTTTTCGGATGCCGAGCGCGAAAAGCTGCGCTCCCTGCCCTTCGTCGTTCCCATCAGCCTCGGCCCACGGATCCTCCGTGCCGACACCGCGGCTGTCGCCGCAATGGCCGTCATTCAAGCAATCATCGGTGATTGGCGATAAAAGCCGATTGCATTCCGGCTTGCGCTCGCTATGGTGCCGGCCCAATTTAGACCTCATTGTTTAGACGAGGATCACATGGCCGGCGCCGACACTGCTTCGCCTCTGATTGAATCGCGCGCAGACCTGATCGAAGCAATGGAACGAGGCTCAAAGCCCGCTTCCGAATGGCGAATCGGCACCGAGCACGAGAAGCACGTCTTCCACACCAATCCGCTGCGCCCCGTTACCTATGAGGGTGAGAACGGCGTTCGCGCCCTCCTCGATGGCATCGAGAAGGAAACCGGTTGGCATCCGTTCTACGATGGCGAAAACCCCATTGGCCTCCGCAATAACGAAGTCGCCGGCGGCATTTCGCTTGAGCCCGGTGGTCAGTTCGAGCTGTCCGGCGCGCCCATGGAAACGCTCCATGGCACGGCCGATGAAATGGCCGAGCACATGCGCGTCGCCAAGAAAGTCGCCGCCCCGCTCGATATCCATTTCCTCGGTCTCGGCGTGACCCCGCTCTGGGCCGTCAAGGACATCCCGGCCATGCCCAAGTCGCGGTATGGCATCATGACGCCCTATATGGACAAGGTCGGCACCCTCGGCACCTCGATGATGTACCGCTCGTGCACGGTGCAGACCAATCTCGATTTCTCCAGCGAGGCCGACATGGTCAAGAAGCTGCGCGTCTCACTGGCGCTGCAGCCGATCGCCACGGCGCTCTTTGCCAATTCGCCCTTCGCCGATGGCCGTGACACCGGCTATCTCAGCTTCCGCAGCCATATCTGGCTCAATACCGACAATGCGCGCACCGGCATGCTGCCCTTCGCCTTCGAAGAAGGCTTTGGCTTCGAGCAATATGCCGACCACGCCCTCGACGTGCCGATGTATTTTGTCATCCGCAACGGCAAATACGTAAACGTCGCCGGCGAAAGTTTTCGCGCGTTCCTGAAGGGCGAGCTTCCCCAATTGCCCGGCGAAAAGCCCACGGTGAAAGATTGGGAAGATCACCTTTCCACCCTGTTCCCGGAAGTGCGCCTAAAACAGTTCCTCGAAATGCGCGGCGCCGATATGGGCGACGAAGCCCATGTCACCGGTCTTTCCGCCTTCTGGACCGGCCTTCTCTATGATGAAGTCTCGCTCGAAGCCGCGTGGGAATTGACGCGCAACTGGACGCAGGAAGATCGCGACTATCTTCGCCGCGAAGTCCCGCGCCTCGGCCTCACCACGCCCTTTGATCGCTCCAGCATCTTTGACGCTGCAGCCCAGGCCGTCGGCATTGCCGAAGCCGGCCTCGTGCGCCGCAATCGCCTCAATGCCAAGGGCCAGGACGAAACCATCCACCTCGCCTGCCTCGAAGAGACGGTGCGCACCGGCAAATCCCAGGCCGGCCGCTGGCTCGACAAGTTCCGCAATGAGTGGAACGGCGACGTGACGCCGATCTTCAAAGAAGCCGAGATGTAAGCTTCGCCCGCCAGCTTTCCCTTGCCCTTCCCTTCACTCTCGTGCATCACGCCCGCAACACGGCATGGAGGCACGAGATGCGGGTTCTGGTCATCGGTTCTGGTGGGCGCGAGCATGCCCTCGCGTGGAAAATCGCCCAGTCGCCAAAGCTGACCAAGCTCTTCGTCATGCCCGGCAACGGCGGCACCGAAGCCATTGCCGAAAACCTACCGGTCGACATCACTGACCACGCCGCTGTCATCGCAGCCGCCAAAGCGCAGAACATCGACTTCGTCGTCGTCGGCCCCGATGCGCAGGTCGTTGCCGGCCTCGGCGATGACGTCAGAGCTGCCGGCTTCACCTGCTTCTGCCCCTCCAAGGAAGCCGGCCAACTCGAAGGCTCGAAGAGTTTTACCAAAGCCCTCTGCGACGAATTCGATATCCCCACCGCCGGCTATGCCCGCTTCGAGGATGAAGCTTCGGCGCTCGGCTATATCTACACCCAGGGCGCGCCCATCGTGATCAAGGCCGATGGCCTTGCTGCCGGCAAGGGCGTCACCGTCGCCATGAGCGTCGAGGAAGCCGAAGAAGCAATCATCGACTGCTTCTCCGGTGCGTTTGGCGAATCCGGCGCCGCCGTCGTCATCGAAGAATTCATGGAAGGCGAGGAAGTCAGCCTTTTCGTCCTCTGCGATGGCGAAACCCTGCTTCCCCTCACCACCGCGCAAGACCACAAGCGGGCCTTCGACGGCGATACCGGCCCCAATACCGGCGGCATGGGCGCCTATTCCCCCGCCCCGGTCATGACAAGCGAACAGTACGAATTCGCGATGCAGCACATCGTCGAGCCCACCGCTCGCGGTCTCGCTAAGCGCGGCACGCCCTATCAGGGCGTTCTCTATGCCGGCCTCATGCTCACCGACCAGGGCCCAAAGCTCGTCGAGTACAATGCGCGCTTCGGCGATCCGGAAACGCAGGTGATGATGATGCGCATGGAAAGCGACCTGCTTCCTCTCCTCCACGCCACCGCCACTGGCACTCTCAAAGGTCACGATGTAATCTGGAAAGACGCCTATGCGTTGACAGTTATCATGGCGACCAAGGGCTATCCCGGCGACTATGGCAAAGGCAGCGAGATCAACGGCGCCGAAGGCCTCGATACGGATGATCTGACCGTGTTTCACGCCGGAACGAAGCGCGACGGGAGCCGTTTACTCGCCAATGGTGGGCGCGTGCTCAATGTCACGGCGCTTGGTAATTCGGTGAGAGAGGCACAGGACCGTGCTTATCGAGGCGTTGACGCAGTGGATTGGCCAGAAGGCTTCTCCCGAAGAGATATCGGCTGGCGTGAAATCGCCCGCGAGCGGACCTGAACCTTTCCTCAATCTTGCGGGCCTACACTCCCGGCGTACCGTCTTCGACGAGACGCCGCCGGAACGCAAGCTGACCCCGCTGCAAATGCGCGGCAAGGTGCTGGTCGACCGGTTGCGCTCCAAGGGAAGGGAGCGAAGCGGAATGAGCATTGCATCTGGTCCCAGGATCGGCGTTGCCCTCGGCGGCGGGTCCGCCCGTGGCCTCACCCATATCCCCTATATCGAGGCGATGGACGAGCTTGGCATCAAGCCCTCCGTGATCTCCGGCACTTCAATTGGTGCACTGATCGGCTCCGGCTGGGCGGCTGGCATGACCGGCAAGGAATTGCGCGAGCATTCCTTCGAGGTGCTCGGCACCCTGCGCACCATCGCCACCAAACTCTGGTCGACCCAGATCAAGGGCCTCGGCGGCCTGTTGCGCAACGGTATTTCCATGCAGCTCGACGCCATGCACATCGTCGATGCCTTCACCCCGCCGAGCTTCCCCAACAATTTCAGCGACCTGAAGATCCCGCTCTATGTGGTGGCGACCGATTTCCAGTCCTGGCATCAGGTCGTGTTCAATTCGGGGCCTCTCCGCCCGGCCATTGCTGGCTCCATCTCCATGCCGAGCATTTTCAAGCCGATCGTCCACAACAACCACATCCTCGTGGACGGTGCCGTGGTCAATCCGCTCCCCCTCGACCAGGCCGATATCGGCACCGACTTTCTCATCGGCATCGACGTCAATGGCGACCCCTCGGTCGGCATCAACAAGACCGATCACCGCCCGCTCGATATCTGGTTCGGCTCGGCGCAGATCATGATGCACTCATTGATCGCGCATTCCATGGCCGCCTATCCCCCGGACATCTACATCCGGCCCCATGTCGCCAATTTCGGCGCCATGGAATTCTGGCGGGTGCGCGAAATCATCACGCATGTGGAATCGGAAAAAGACCGCTTCAAGCACATCCTGACGCGCAAGATCGAAGACTATATCCAGAACAAGGTCGAGCCGATCGCGAGCAATCCGCGCTAGGGTTTTCTGGCGACCATGACATTGAGCCCGGTCCGCACGCGATATCCGAGCGACTCGTAAAGCCGCATCGCCCCCTGATTGGTCTCATAGCAGTGTAGGTACGGTTGCTCACCGCGCGCTTGAAGATCGGCCGTCACCCGCGTCGAAAGCACCCGCGCCAATCCCTTGCCTCGCTGATCGGGATGTACGCAGACCGCGCTCATTTCCGCCCAGCCGGGCTGACGCAACCGCTCGCCCGCCATGGCGACCAACCGCCCCTCTTCAAAAACGCCCCAGAACGTGCCCATGCGCATGGTGTTGCGCGCAAAGGGACCGGGCTTGGTGAGGGTTGCCAGCGCATGCGCTTCCTCGTCATTGGCCTCAGTCAAAGGCACGAGGCGGTCGTCGGCATCAACTGAAAGATCCTCGGTACCTACCATCTGCACGACGCGCGCTTCGGAAACGATCTCCAACTCGGCCGGCACGACAATCGGCGCACTCCGCACCATCACGATCGCCTCGCCTGGCGCCACCAGATCCGCAAGGCTCCGCAAAGTCGCGGGATCGTTGTTCTCGACTGCAGCAAAAGGACTGATCAACGGATCGTAGCGCCAGGCACCGCCGCCACCACGCGCAAAGTTCGCATGACTCGTGGTCAACGCAGCCAATATCGGCCGATCCAGAATGTGGTCCGTCATGATCTATCCTTAACCGGTCAGCCGATCGATCCGAAATCCCGATCAGCCGCAAGCGCCTTCTATTATGCCAATCGGCCTAGCCCCGCAGCTTCTTGAAAAAATCCACCAGCATGGCCTCGGCGCGCGAAGCAGACACCCCGCCGATCACCTCGGGCTTGTGGTGGCAAGTCGGCTGCTCGAAGAGCCGCACGCCATTTTCGACGGCCCCGGCCTTGGTGTCCTCAGCCGCAAAATAGACCCGGCGTAGCCGGGCATGGGCAATGGCCCCAGCACACATGGCGCAGGGTTCCAGCGTCACATAGAGATCGCAGCCATCGAGCCGCCCGGTGCCCCGCACCCTCAGCGCCTCGCGAATGGCCAGCATTTCGGCATGCGCTGTCGGATCGCCCAGCGCCTGCATCTGGTTGCGCATGGCCGAGAGCACGCGATCGCCCTCCACCACCACCGCGCCCACGGGGGCCTCTCCAAGCGCCGCCGCTTCTTCGGCAAGGCGCAGCGCAAGGTCCATGGGGGCGAGGGATTGGGTCATGCGCCGGATTTAGCGCGTGGCGTCGCGCGCGGCAAGAAAGCCGCGCTCATCGCTTTGGCGCAATACCGTCGAGCAGGAAATCGAGACCCCGACGAAAAGTGCCGTCCCAGTCGTCATCGAGCAGCAGGCGCGAGCGCCCGAGGAAGGGATAAAGCGACCCCAGTTCCGCCAGCCGCTCCTGCGAAACAGCACGGTCCGCGTCCGAAGGGCCAAAGCTCGCCCGCGTCACCGTCGCGCCCATCACATAGTTCCATAGCGACCAGATGGCGGCATTGACGTCGGCCTCCGCCACGCCGCCCGCCGAGAGACATGTACTCAAGCGTTCGAGACGAACGAGAATATTGGGACCAAGCACCCGCCGCGGCAGCAGCAGGGCCGACCAGGGATGGCGCAACATGGTGGCGCGCCAGTCATCGAGCACATGCACGATATCGCCACGCCAATCCTGCAAAGATGTGGGGGCGCTATATTCGAGCACGGTATCGAGCGCCAGATCGAACACCGCTTCCTTGTTCTCTACGTGCCAGTAAAGGCTCATCACCCCCGAGCCCATGGCCTCGGCCAGCCCCCGCATGGTCAGCCCATCGAGCCCTTTGGCATCGAGCATATTGACAGCCGTCGCCGCAATCCGCTCGCGCGTCAACGTCGGCTCATTCGGCTGCGCATCCTGCCCCTGCGGGCGCCTGCCGCGCTGACCACCTGCCTTGTCTGCCATCCCGTCCTCACTAGCGTTCAAGTTTGACCGCCGGAACCCCGTCTGTCCATCCCGGCAATTGACTCGTACAACGTACGATGCGATGAATTCGTACGTCGTACGAGTCTTGCCTAGAGACATCTGCAGTAAAGTTCAATCGTGTCGGAAACCGGCGACGCCGCGATCCGCCAAACGACGAGAGCACCATGCCAAACGCCATCACGCGTCTCATCACTGGAGGAACCATCATCATGACCGCAGCATTCGCAGCGCCAGCCAATGCAGCCGAGAACAAGCTGACCATCGTCAACCCGCCCAATCTCGGCGACCCCGCGCCCAATGGCTACAGCACGGCCGTGATCGTGCCGCCCAATGCCCGCATCGCCTACATTTCCGGCCTGGGCGGTCAGGACAGCACCGGCGGCCTCTCGCCCGATTTCGCCACCCAGGTGAAACAGGCCTATGCCAATCTCGGCACCGCGCTTGAAGGGATCGGCGCCCGCCCCGATCAGGTCGCCAAACTCACCGTCTATGTTGTCGATCACGACATGTCCAAGCTCGGCGTTCTAACCCAGAACGTTGTCGAAATGTTCGGCGCCAACCTGCCGGCGCAGACCCTGGTGCCTGTACCGAAGCTCGCCATCGACCCCATGCTGTTCGAGGTCGAAGCCGTGGTCGTCCTCGACTAGGTCGAGCAGTCTGGGCACAAATGCCATTCCGGGTCGGAAAGCGGCGCGCCCTCCCCTATATTGTGGGCAAGGAGAATCGCCTTGCCCATTCGCCAGCTACCCGAAGACCTGATCAACCGCATCGCCGCCGGCGAAGTGGTCGAGCGCCCCGCCAGCGTCGTCAAGGAACTGGTCGAAAATTCCATCGACGCCGGCGCGCGCCGCATCACCATCGCTACGGCCAATGGCGGCATGGATCTCATTCGCATCACCGATGACGGCCACGGCATGGACCGGGACGATCTGATGCTCTCGGTCGAGCGCCACGCCACCTCAAAGCTCAGCGAAGACGATCTCGACGATATCCGCACCCTCGGCTTTCGCGGCGAAGCTCTCGCTTCCATCGGCTCGGTCTCGCGCCTCTCGGTCGCCTCGCGACCCGCCGATGCCGAAACCGGCCTCGCCGTCGTCGTCGACAATGGCCGCCGTACCGGCCCCGTGCCGCAGGCGATGAACCGCGGCACCGTGATCGAGATGCGCGATCTCTTCGCGCAGGTCCCCGCCCGCCGCAAATTCCTAAAGAGCGCCCGCTCGGAAACAGCCGCGATCACGGATGTGGTCAAGCGCCTCGCCATGGCCAACCCGGAAATCCACTTCATCCTCGAAGGCTCGGACCGGATGATGTCGAACTGGCCGGCAATCACCGGCGAAGGCGCGCTCGCTGCCCGCCTCGGCCAGGTCATGGGCGCCGATTTCGTCGAAAACTCAGTCCCCCTCGCCATGGCGCGCCACGGCGTCGTCGTCGCGGGCATGGCTGGCCTCCCCACCTATACCCGCGCCAATTCCCTCAGCCAGTTCTACTTCGTCAACGGCCGCTCGGTGCGCGACAAGGTGCTGGTCGGTGCCATCCGCGCCGCTTATGCGGACTATGTCTTCCGCGATCGTTTCCCCGTCGTCGCCCTCTATATCGCCATCGATCCCGCCGAGGTCGACGTCAACGTCCACCCGGCCAAGGCCGAACTGCGCTTCCAGGATCAGGGCGCCATTCGCGGTGCCGTCATCCGCGCCATCGGCGTCGCCCTCGCCGCTGCCGGCTTCAAGGCCTCTAACAGCGTCGCCGAAGACATTCTCGGCGCCTTCACCGCCCCCGAAATGGCCCCAGCGCCAGAGCCGATCGGCTATACGCCCGCCTTGGCCCCGCCGCGCTCGATAAGCTACGGCTACGCGCCAAGCACAGCCCCGCTCAATCTCGACCGCTCTCCCGGCCGTTTCAGTGGCTTCACCGAGCCCAGCGCCCGCGTCGAAGTTCTGGAAACGCCCGAGATCGTCGACTATCCCCTCGGCACCGCCCGCGCCCAGATGTTCGACAACTACATCATCGCCCAGAGCGACAAGGGCCTGCTGCTGGTCGATCAGCACGCTGCCCATGAGCGTCTGGTCTACGAGCGCTTCAAGGCCCAGCTCGCCTCCGGCCCGGTCGCGAGCCAAGCCCAGCTCATCCCGATCATTGTCGAGCTGCCCGAGGAAGACTGCACCCTCCTTGAAGAGGCGGCGCCGGAACTCGAAAAATTCGGTCTCTATCTCGACCGCTTCGGCCCCCGCGCCGTCGCCGTGCGCGAAACCCCCGCAATCCTTGGCAATAGCGACGTCCACGGCCTCGTCCGCGATCTCGCCGATGGGCTCGCCGAATGGGAAAGTGCCGCCGCGCTGACCGACCGCATGGAGGCCATTATCGGCCGCATGGCCTGCCACGGCTCCGTCCGCTCCGGAAGGCGCCTGCGCGTCGACGAAATGAACGCCCTCCTCCGCGACATGGAATCGACCCCCCATTCCGGCCAGTGCATCCACGGCCGCCCCACCTATGTGGAATTGAAAAAGGGCGACATCGAGCGTCTTTTCGGGAGAAGCCGATGACCTCCGGCATCCACCACGTCACCCTCATCACCGGCGACGTGCAGGCCAATGTCGATTTCTATGTCGGCTTCCTCGGCCTGCGCCTCGTCAAGCGCACCGGCGGCTATGAAGACGCGCGCCAGCTTCATCTCTTCTATGGCGACTACGCCGCCAGCCCCGGCTCGCTCATCACCTTCCTCGTCTGGCAAGGCGGCTCATCGGGCCAGGCCGGCGCCGGCCAGGTCAGCGAACTCTCGCTCGCCATTCCCCAGGGCTCGATCGGCTACTGGCTCGAACGCGCCCTGACCCATCAGGTCAAGGTCGAGGGTACCGCCCAAGAATTCGGCGAAACCGTCCTCCGCCTCCGCGATCCCGATGGCGTGGTCCTGAAACTCGTCAGCGCCAACCTGCCCGCGCTGACCATGCCCGAAACCGACATTCCCGCTGAACACGCCATCCGGCGCATTCGCGGCGTTACCCTGCTCTCGGAAGTGCAGGAAGAAACCACCGCCTTCCTCACCCGCAATTTCGGCTTCCGCGCTGGCCCCGTCGAAGGCCCAATCCAGCGCCTCGTTTCCGACGTCGGCGACGTCCTCGACATCCGCGATGCCGCCGGCTTCTGGCCCGGCGTGCCCGGCACGGGCACGGCCGACCACGTCGCCGTCCGTGCCGCAAATGAAGCCGAGGTGGAAGCCGTCGAGCGCGAATTGCGAAAACTCAATTCGAGCCTGACCAATCTCCACGACCGCCAATATTTCACCTCGCTCTATGTGCGCGAACCCGGCAATGTTCTTATCGAGATGGCGAGCGACGGCCCCGGTTTCACCCTCGACGAGGCGGTGGAAAAGCTCGGCCACACCCTGTTCATGCCGCCCGATACGCCCGATCCCAAGGCCGTCAAGGTCATGCTGCCCCAGTTTGGCCTCCCCGGCGAAGAGCGCGTCGTCTATCGCGACCTCATCTACAAGCACCGCTTCTTCACGCCCGAAAGCCCCGACGGCACGACCATCGCCCTCCTCCACGGCACCGGCGGCAATGAAACCGACCTGATGCCGCTGGCCCACCGCGCCGCGCCAAACGCGACGCTCCTCGGCATGCGCGGCCGCAGCACCGAGAGCGGTGTGCAGCGCTGGTTCCGCAGTTTTGGCCCTTCGATCTTCGACCAAAAGGATATCCGCTTCGAATCCGGCGCCCTCGAAGCCTTCTTCGGCGAGATCGGCACCGCCTATCGCCCGGACCCGGAAAAGCTCGTCGCCCTCGGCTATTCCAACGGCGCCAATCTCCTCGCCGCCGCCATGCTCCTGCATCCCGGCTTCGTCCGCCGTGCCGTCCTGCTGCGCCCTGCCATGGTGCTCGACGAAGTGCCGCAAACCGACCTTTCCGGCACCAGCGTCCTCATCCTCCTGGGCGAAACCGACGCCTTCCGCAAGCAAGGCGAGGTTCTGGCCGACGCCCTCCGCAGCCGCGGCGCCGAGGTTTCGGTTGAAGTGCTCAATGCCGGTCACGGCCTCGGAGAAGGCGATGCGCCGACCATAGCTGCGTGGCTGGCCAGCGCATAGGTCAAAAGGTCAGGCGTTCCGCCCGGCCCATTCGATGGCATAGTCCGCCACCTCTTCCCAACCCGGTTCGTTGGCGAGGTAGTGCGAACGACCTGCGAACTCATGGAAATCGGTCCGAGCCTTCGAGCCCTTCTGGCGATTATAGGCCTGCCGGGCCAGGTTCGGCGTCACCGTCCTGTCCTTTTCGCCCACGACGATCAAGAGCGGCTGGGTGCGTTTCTTCGGGCTCACCCAGGTGCCGATATTGAGCGCGGCCTGGTAGAAGATGCGGCCGGGCGAGGGCACGACATATTGGCCATATTCCGCCTCGCGCTGTGGTGCGGGAGCGGTATTGGCAAAGCCCTTGTCAAAGGCGGCGCGGGTCAAAACGAAGGGCTTGTTCCAGCCATTCCAGCGCAGCACCACCGGCAGGGCCGCCATCAGCGGCACCGGTCCGGGAATAAGCCCGCCAATCGGAGCAGGGTCCAGCGCCACGCCAGCCGTGCCGAGGCCGCGATCGAGCAGGATCTGCGCAATCAGCCCTCCGAAAGAATGCCCAAGGATCAGCGGCTTTTCCGGCAAGGCCCGGATGATCGCCTCATAATGGTCGGCGATGGCACCCACGCTCAGCGCACCGAATTTCGGATCGGGATTGCGATTGAGCTCTTCAACCGGGCGGTCCATCAGCGGCCATGTCGGCGCGATGACGGTATAGCCGGCGGCTTCAAACCGGCTCTTGAAGCGATCCCAGCTTGCCGGAACCTGCCAGGCACCATGGATCAGAACAACTGTCTTGGTCATTTCAGTCTCCCATTGCTTGGTGCACGGCCCTTGGCCCCTCAGCACCGTCGATGGCAATTACATCGCATGCGATTAGATCGTATTAAAGTGCAAAATTTGCATGGCTGACGTGAAATTCGCCTCTTGCGATTCCATCGCATACGACTATATCAGCTTTTTTGACGTGGAGACGGATTATGAGCGTGAACAGTCTCAGCCCGGAAGAAATCGCCGAGCAGATGACGCTCGACCACATGATCTGCTTTGCTGCCTATTCGGCCAGCCAAGCCATGAACCGCTTCTATCGTCCCATTCTCGATGAAATGGGCCTCACCTATCCGCAGTTCATCGTCATGATGGTGCTGTGGGAGGAAGGCCAGACGACCATGAAGGCGCTCTCGGATCGGTTGATCCTCGAATCCAACACGCTGACGCCGTTGGTGAAAAAGCTCGAAGCCGCCGGTCTCGTCACCCGCGCCCGCAACAGGCAAGACGAACGCCTGCTCGACATCGCCGCAACCGAAAAGGGCATGGCGCTAAAGCGTCGCGGCTGCATGGCCCCGGTGGAACTGGCCGCCGCGACCGGCGAGACGCTGGAGGGTGTCATCGAACTCCAGCAGCGCCTCGCCAATCTGCGCAACAAGTTGAACGCGAAGGCGGGCTAAGCCGCCTTGGGCCCCACATAGCGCGATTGCGGGCGGATGAGCCGCCCGTTCGCCACCTGCTCATGGGCATGGGCGAGCCAACCGCCGACGCGGCCCGCGGCAAAGACGCCGGTAAAGGCATCGCGCGGAAAACCGAGCGCTTCGAGCAGCAATGCGGTGAAAAACTCGACATTGGTGTCGAGCGCCCGATCCGGCTTTTTGAGCCGCAGCAGCGCCAGGGCTTCGCGCTCCACCACTTCGGCCAGTTTCACCCGATCCGCATCCATGTCGCCCGCCGCACCCAGCCGCGTCAGCGCACCCTTCAGCGCATCCGCCCGCGGGTCGCGCACGCGATAGATGCGGTGTCCAAAGCCCATCAACCGTTCCCCGCGCGCCAGTTCGCCCGTGAGCCAGGAATTCGCCCGCTCCGGCGTGCCCACCGCATCGAGCATATCGAGCACCGGCCCCGGCGCCCCGCCATGCAGCGGTCCCTTCAGCGCGCCCAGCGCTGCCAAAACCGCCGAGGTGTATCCCGCCCGCGTCGACGCCACGACGCGCGCCGCAAAAGTCGAAGCGTTGAGCCCATGGTCGCTCACCGTCACGAGATAGATATCGAGCGCCTCAACCTCCGCCTTGCTCGGCGCCTTGCCCTTGAGCATGGCCAGCATATCGGCAGCATGGCCCAGCGCCGGATCGGGCGCAATCGCCGCCTGCCCCGCCTTGCGCCGCGCCAATGCTGGCACGAACACGGCCGGCGCCGCCACCAGCAACAGCGCCGTATCGGCATCCTCGCCATCCGGGAGCCGCGCCATCAGCGCCCGCAGCCCTTCGGTGATTGAGAGCGCCAGAATGGCCTCGTCGAGCCAGGCAACCTCGGCAAAGGCCCGCAGCCGCGCCATGCCCAGCCGCGTCTTGAGCGCCGCGCCGCGTGGCAGCACCTCGCCTGCGAGAAGCGCCAGAACCTCCTCATAGGATTTGGAGCCGGCCAGTTCGTCGAGCCGGTATCCGCAGATCACCAGCCGCCCATTGGCGCCGTCGACTTCGGACAGCATGGTTTCCGCGGCAATGACATCATCCAGTCCAGACATGTTGCGTCTCCTTCGTCTTTACCGCTAGATTGGCCACATCAAGATTGACGTCAATCTTGATGCAATTGATCAATGTGAGACGCCATGAGCTGGATATCCGCGGAAGCTGCCCTAGCCCTTCTCGGCACCAAGCCGCAGACGCTCTATGCCAATGTCAGCCGCGGCCGCATCGCCGCGCGCCCCGACCCGGAAGACCCCCGCCGCAGCCTCTATCGGCAAGACGATGTCGAGCGCCTCGCCGCCCGCCAGAAGGGCCGCCGCCCGGCGACGACAGTGGCAGCCGAAAGCATCGCCTGGGGCGAACCGGTTCTCTCCACCGCCATTTCCACCGTCGCCAATGGTCATTTCTACATCCGCGGCCAGGACGCAGCGGAGCTGGCTAAAACGGCGACACTTGAAGACATGGCCATGCTGCTCTGGAACACATCGGCCCCAGCCGATTTCGGCACCATGACGACCACAGGCGCCGATACCGGCCTCATCGCGGCCTATCGGCAGGTGGCCGAACTCGCCGCCACCCAGATGCCGCCCTCCGGCCGCGCCCGCAGCGTCCTCATCAAGGACTCTACCCTGGTCGTGTCGCTGGTCGCGTCAGCCATCACGGGGGCAAGAACCGGCCCCGTCCACGAGCGGCTCGCCGCGCATTGGCAACGCCCCGAAGCAGCCAACGCCCTGCGCTGCGCCCTCGTCCTCCTCGCCGAACACGAACTGAATGCCTCGACCTTCGCCGCTCGCGTCACCGCCTCAACCGGCGCCCCGCTCGCAGCAGCCGTGCTCGCGGGCCTTGCCGCGCTATCCGGTCCGCTCCATGGCACAGCCAGCCTCAGCATCGGCGCGCTGGTACGCGATGCGAAGCGTTACGGCGTCGAAACAGCTATTTCGGGTCTATTGCGCCAGGGCCGCCCCCTGCCCTGTTTCGGACACCGGCTCTATCCCGACCACGACGTGCGCGCGCCGGCCCTGATGGCGACGTTCACCGTCCCGGCGCTTTTTGCGGAATTGGCTGAAACCGGCGAAAAACTCAGCGGCGAAAAGCCCAATATCGACTTCGCGCTCTCTGCCCTTGTCGCCGCGCATGACCTGCCCGACGACGCGCCCTTGCAGATTTTCGCCCTCGCCCGCTGCGTCGGCTGGCTGGCGCATGCGCTTGAGCAGATCGAAACGGGCGCGCTGATCAGGCCACGGGCGCGGTATGTGGGAGAGTTGCCGGCCTAGCAACTGCCCACCCCCCTATCGTCATTGCCGGGCCTGTCCCGGCAATCCATCTCGCCACGAGCAATGGACCACCGGGACAAGCCCGGTGGTGACGACGGTGAGGAGCGTTGAGGCAGTTAGTTAAAAACGCTCGCCCCGCGATCCGCAACGCCCACGAGGCTCCTGAACCCGGCAAAGAGTTCGCGGCCCATGCCATGGTGCGACGGACGCAGATCTTCCGTGGCTGGCGTGCGCGAGAAGAATTCCTTCTCGTCGCCGAGGAAGGTCAGCGTGCCTTCATTGGCATCGAGCCGGATCATGTCGCCATCGCGGATCTTGCTGATCGGACCGCCATCATTGGCTTCCGGCGTCATATGGATCGCCGCCGGAACCTTGCCCGAAGCGCCCGACATGCGGCCGTCCGTAAGCAGCGCCACCTTGAAGCCGCGATCCTGCATGATGCCGAGCGAGGGCGTCAGCTTGTGCAGTTCCGGCATGCCGATGGCCTTGGGGCCGGAGAAGCGCACCACCGCGATGAAATCGCCGGTCAATTCGCCCGCCTTGAACGCCGCCTGCAACCCATCCTGGCTATGGAACACGCGCGCCGGCGCCTCCACCACCCGGTGCTCGGGCTTCACTGCCGAAACCTTTATGACCGACCGGCCGAGATTGCCCGTCAGCAGCTTCAACCCACCCGTCGTCTGGAACGGCGCCTTGGTGCTGGTCAGCACCTTGGGCAGCGCGCTTTCGGCCGGCGCCGGCTCGAAGGCCAGCTTGTCTTCGATCAGCTTGGCCTCAACCGTGTAATTATGAAGCCCATGCCCCCAGACGGTCTTCACATCGTCGTGGAGATAGCCATCGTCGAGCAGTTCGCGCATGAGGAAACCCATGCCGCCCGCCGCGTGGAAATGGTTCACATCGGCCACACCATTGGGATAGACGCGCGCCAGAAGCGGGGTCGCGTCCGAAAGATCGCTCATATCGTCCCAAGTCACCTGCAGGCCGGCAGCAGCGGCCATGGCGATCAGGTGCATGGTGTGATTGGTCGAGCCGCCCGTGGCGTGCAGGCCCACAAGCCCGTTCACGAAAGCCTTCTCGTCCATGATGTGGCCGATGGGCGTATAGTCATTGCCCTGCGCCGTCAGCGAGAGCGCGCGCTTGGTCGCTTCGCGGGTCAGGGCATCGCGCAGCGGCGTGCCGGGATTGACGAAGCTGGCGCCCGGCAGGTGCAGGCCCATGATTTCCATGAGCATCTGGTTGGAATTGGCCGTGCCGTAGAAGGTGCAGGTACCAGCCGAATGATAGGACTTGCTCTCGGCTTCAAGCAGTTCCGCGCGACCCACCTTGCCTTCGGCATAGAGTTGGCGAACCTTGCTCTTTTCGTCATTGGGCAGGCCCGAAGGCATCGGCCCTGCCGGAATGAACACCGCCGGAAGATGGCCAAAGCTCAGCGCACCGATGACGAGGCCGGGCACGATCTTGTCGCAAATCCCCAGAAACACCGCCGCGTCGAACATATTGTGCGACAGCGCAATAGCCGTCGCCATGGCGATCACATCGCGGGAGAACAGGGAAAGGTCCATGCCCGGCATGCCCTGGGTCACGCCATCGCACATAGCCGGCACGCCGCCCGCCACCTGGGCCGTCGCGCCGATTTCGCGCGCCGCTTCCTTGATGATGTCGGGATAGAATTGATACGGCTGATGGGCGCTCAGCATATCGTTATAGCTGGTGACGATGCCCAGATTGAGCGTCTTGTTGCCGGCCAAAGCCGCCTTTTCGGACGGCGTACAGGCGGCAAAGCCGTGGGCGAGATTGCCGCAGGAGAGGGTCGATCGATAGACGCCGGCCTCGCGGGCGGCATCAAGGCGGTTGAGATAGTCGCGGCGCGTGTCGCGGCTGCGGGCCGCAATGCGGTCGGTCACGTCCTGGATAGCCTGGCGGACGGTCATGGTTCTACGCTCCTATAGGGCAAGGACGCGCCAAAGGGGGGCCGCTGGCACGGTATTCCTTGCATCGATGACTGGTAGCGTTCAACGGCCGGAGCGGTCGATTGGGGACCGCTCCAGGGGTTTTACGGGCACCAGTAAATAGCTAGCGGCGCATTCGAGCGCAGCACGGCGCGAATGGGCATGTCGTCCACCGGACCATCGCCCAGCGCCTTGTCCAGCACCGCGGCCTTTTCGTCGCCTTCGATGTGGAGATAGAGGCCGTCGGTTTCGAGCAGACGCGGCAGCGTAAAGGTGATGCGCGGCTCGCCGGCGCCCGGGGCATGGATGGCGAGGGTCGGCCCCGGCGCCTTCAGCGCCTCATCGAGCGTATCGCCACCGGGGAAGAACGAGGCCGTGTGCCCGTCATTGCCCATGCCCAGGATCACCGCCGCAAAAGGCTTTGGCAGCGTTGAGACCAGCGCATTGGTCTTGGCCACCTGTTCCGCATTCGGTTCATCGCCGCCCGAATAGAGCGGGAAGAAGCGCGCCACGGCGGCCGGGCCTTGCAGCATCTTTTCATTGACCAGCAGCGCATTGGAGCGGTCGCTGGTTTCGTCGACCCAGCGCTCGTCGACAAGCGTGACAACGACCTTGGTCCAGTCGATATCCCGCATCTTGCCGAGCGCCGCAAAAAACTTGCCAGGCGTCGAACCGCCGCTCACCGCGATCGCCGCCTCGCCGCGTTCCGCAATGGCATTGCGGATGCGGTCGGCAATAGCCTCGGCCAATTCCTTGGCGAGGGTCGGCTTATCGGCAAAGCTGCGGCGATCGATGCTCACGAGAGGGGCCCCTCATACCAGGAGCGACCATCGCGCTCGATCAGGGCCACGGCGCCGCTCGGCCCCCAGGTGCCTGCAGTATAGCTCTGCGGCGGTTCGCTCGAACGGTCCCAGGCTTCGCGGATCGGATCGACCCAAGCCCATGCCGCTTCCAGCTCGTCGCGGCGCATGAACAGAGTCTGCTGGCCGCGGATCACGTCCATCAGCAGGCGTTCATAGGCTTCCGGCGTGCGCTCGGAGAAAGTCTCGGCAAAGGAGAGGTTGAGCGGCACTTCGCGCAGGCGCATGCCGCCCGGACCCGGGTCCTTGATCATCATCATGAGCTTGACGCCCTCATTGGGCTGCAGGCGCATGATCAGCTTGTTGGGGCGCGGCGCGCCTTCGGCATGGTCGAAGATCGAGTGCGGAATGGGCTTGAACTGGATGCAGATTTCCGAGACGCGCTCGGCCATGCGCTTGCCGGTGCGCAGGTAGAACGGCACGCCGGCCCAGCGCCAGTTGTCGATATTGGCCTTCATGGCCACAAAGGTCTCGGTGCGGCTGCCCTTCTTGTCCTCGGGCAGCTCGTCCTGATAGCCGGCCACCGAAACGGTTTCCGATTTCACGCCGCGATACTGGCCGCGCACCGTGTTCTTGGCCACTTCGCCATTGGTGATCGGACGCAAAGCGCGCAAAACCTTGAGCTTTTCGTCGCGCAGCGCGTTGGCTTCGTCCGATGCCGGCGGTTCCATGGCCACAAGGCAGAGGAGCTGCAGCATGTGGTTCTGGATCATGTCGCGCAGCGCGCCGGATTCGTCATAGTAGCCACGCGTACCGGCACCGACGCTTTCGGCCACGGTCAATTGCACGTGGTCGATATGGGCCGAGTTCCAGACGGGCTCGAAGAGCGTATTGGCAAAGCGCAGGGCGAGCAGATTCTGCACCGTCTCTTTGCCGAGATAATGGTCGATGCGATAGACCTGATCTTCCTGGAAGATCTTCGAGACGCCGTCATTGATCTCCTTGGACGATTCCAGATCGTGTCCAAGCGGCTTCTCGATCACGACGCGCGCGTCGCGGCGATAGAGTTTTTTGGAATGGAGATATTCGGCGATGGGCTCGAAGAGATCGGGGGCCACGGCGAGGTAGAAGGCGCGCACCACCTTGGGATCGTCGCGCAAGGCCGCGCCGAGATCGCCCGATTCATCGGGCTTGCTGGCATCAACCGGCACATAGGTGAATATCCCGATGAAGCGGTCGATCACCGCCTGATCCTGATATTCCTTCTCGACGAACTGTTCGATCGCCTCGCGCGCGGTCTTGCGGAAATCGGCTTCGCTGAGCTTGGAGCGCGAAGCGCCGATGATGCGGCTATTCTCGTCGAACTGGCCGTCCTTGAAGCGGTGATAGAGCGCGGGAATAAGCTTGCGCTTGGTCAGGTCGCCGGTGGCGCCGAACACCACATAGTCGAAAGGCTGGACAGGAATGATACGGCTGGACACTGGGCGTAGTCCCTAGTTTGAGGCGAAGTTTTGCTTGGCGAGGATGACAGCGCCATGCAGGGGTTCGAATTGCGGCAGCGCAACGAAATCACCGTAGCGCTCGGTCAACCGCGGAAAGAGCCGCTGGCCGAGACCGCCGACAATGGCCATCACCTCGGCGCCATGGCTTTTGAACCAGCGCACATAGGTGTCGATATAGCCCATCTGCACGTCGAGCAGTTTTAGGGCCACCGGGTCGTTCTGTTCGAGATAGTCGAACCAGAGCGGCATAAGCTTGCCATATTCGCCCGGCGCCCGGCCGATCAGCGCATCGTCGCACCCTTCGGTGCCGTCGTCGCTGAGCAGTTTCAGATCCATGGCCGTCGCAAAGGACCAGGTCATGATGCCCTGGTTGTCGCCACCGAGCGCTGCCGCCACCGCCTTGGTCAGCGGCGAGCTCTCGGCAAGGCCGTCTTCGGCCTCGACCGTGTAGCGCGCCAGTTCGCGACCGAGGATCGCGCCCGACATCTGGTCGCCGATATGAAAACCCCAGCCGCCAGCCTGATAGCGCGTCCCATTGACGATCGACATGGCCGCCGAACCGGTGCCGATGATGACAACGCCACCCTCACCGCCACCCAGGGCGCCGGCATGGGCAATGTCGATATCGTCGTAGACTTTCACGCCCGCAAAGGGCCAGGGCCGCGCAGCAAATTCGGCGCGCGCCGTATCCATGCGGCCGCCCGCCATGCCGAAGCAGGCATAGGTATTGGCGGTCTCAGCATAATCGACACCGGCAGCCTTGAACACGTCACGCGTGCCGTCACTGATCGCCTTATAGGCGGGATCGCCGGCATCGATCTGCAAGTTGGAACGGCCGTTTTTCACTTCGGCCAGCGTCACCAGATTCTCGTCGGCCAAACGTACGCGGCAATTGGTGCCACCGCCGTCGACGCCAAGATAATATCGGGGCACGCAGTCTCTCCATAAGGGGGATGGGCTCAGCACATCGTCGGGATGGACATTGCCCTACCCGACGCAGAGCCACACCCTAAGGTGTCATTTCGGCGCGGACCATAATGCGAAAGACGCTAAGACGAAAGTAGCATATCGGACAAAAACGACCAGCCAAGAGCAGGTTTCGCATAGCTGCTTTCCGCCCCAGTGCAATCGATATGGGAACGCCTGACCCCTCAACCGGGTTTTACGAGGCTTGCAGCACTCGCCAAGGAGCAAATCCCATGCGCCACACACTGGTTCTGGGCGGCGCCCGATCGGGCAAGACGGCCTTTGCCGAACGCCTGGCGTTGCGCACCGGCAGGCACCCGCTCTATCTTGCGACCGCGGAAGCCCTCGACCCGGAAATGCGCGACCGTGTCGCTGGAGACGCCGCACGCTTTGCCACCCGCGAGGAGCCGACGCAGCTTTCCCATGCGATCCTCGAGGAAGGCCGGGAAAGCGACGTGATTCTGGTCGATTCCATCACCCTCTGGATCACCAATCTGCTCCTGACCGGCAAGGACGTGTCGCAGGCCGTCGGCGAGCTCTGCGCCACGCTTGTCGAATTCCAGACCACAAAGGTCATCCTCGTCACCCATGAAGTCGGCCTCGGCATCGTGCCCGAAAACGCCATGGCCCGCACGTTTCGCGATCTCGCGGGATCAACCCACCAGCGCCTCGCCGAGGTCTGCGACGATGTCTATTTCGTCGCTGCAGGGCTGCCATTCACCCTGAAGGGCGCCCCGCCCATGGCCGATGCCTGAGAGAAGAGCCTGTGCAATCAAGGGCTTGCCCGGGCCAGGCGCAGATACGAATGCTTCTGAAAATCACTCGCAAATACAACGACTTGCGAGACTCCGCCTTTGAAGCTATGGCGGGTGACAATCCCTAAAGGAGTCCCCCCATGGCCGCCACAGACCGCACGCTCGCCATTGCCGCCGTCAGTCTCGCCATCGGGCTCACTGTCCTCGCGCTCAAATTCTTCGCCTGGTATCTCACCGGCTCGATCGCGCTCTATTCCGACGCGCTAGAATCCATCGTCAACGTCGTCACCGCCATTGCCGCGCTGATCGCCGTCCGCCTCGCCCAGCGCCCGGCCGACGAGTCCCTGCCCTATGGCTATCACAAGGCCGAATATTTCTCGGCCGTGCTCGTCGGCGTCATGATCATCGTCGCCGCCATCCTGATCCTGCGCGAAGCCTATTTTGGTTTCCTGGAACCGCAATTGCCGGAGGCGCCGGTCGAAGGCCTCGCAGTCAGCGTGGGCGCCACGCTGATCAACGTATTCTGGGCTCTTTATCTCAGGCGCTATGGCCGCCGCGTGCGTTCGCCCGCCCTCGTTGCCGATGCCAAGCACCTGATGACCGACGTCATCTCCACCCTTGGCGTCATTGTCGGCCTCGTCCTTGTCTACGCAACCGGCATAGCCGCGCTCGACTCGATATTGGCCGCGCTCGTCGCGCTCAACATCCTCTGGTCCGGCTGGGGCGTCATCCGCGAAAGCGTCGGCGGCCTGATGGATGTCGCCGTACCGCCCGAAACCCAGAAAACCATCCGCGAAGTCATCGCGCAGAACGCCGATGGCGCCATTGAGGCCCATGACATCCGCACCCGCCAGGCGGGCAAACTGACCTTTATCGATTTCCACCTCGTCGTCCCCGGCGCCATGAGCGTCGAAGCCGCCCACACCATTTGCGACGGCATCGAAGCCAAGCTGCGCGAAACGGTCAGCGACCTGCAGATCACCATCCATGTCGAGCCGGAAAACAAGGCCAAACATGCCGGGATCGTGGTGGTTTAGGTCGTTAGTTTCACCGGCCCCCACCCTTTTAGAGACCTCATGGTGAGGCGCGGAGCGCAGCGAAGCCTCGAACCACGAGGTCGAGTGGGTGGAGCCATCGCGCCAGGCCCTCGTGGTTCGAGGCTTTGCTCTGCAAAGCACCTCACCATGAAGGCCACTGGAAGGACCGCCGCGGGGAACAACGCCCTTGCCGCCTGCCCGCGACGCAGGCAGTCTCAGCCCATGCGCTTCGCCCTCGCCCTTTTCGCCACCCTCATTCTCGCCCTGCCTGCCTTCGCCCAGGCAGCCTGGGGCTATTATGCCAATGCTCGCTACGGCTACGAACTCGACGTTCCGCCCGGCTTCGAAGGCCAGGGCGAAAGTGCAAACGGCGATGGCCAGGTCTTCCTCTTTGACGGCCGCGTCGGAAAACTCACCGCCTGGGGCGGCTATTTCGTTGCCGAGCCGGATTTCGAATCCGAAGCCAATGCCCTTTTCGCCTCGGACACTGAAGCCGGCTGGGGTGTCATGGCGCAATCGGCCACGCCAAGCTGGGCCACCTGGTCTGCAACCAAATCCGGCCGCGTGCTGCAGCAGCACATGATCCAGCTCTGCGACGGCGCGGGCTATGCCGCCATCCGGCTCGAATATGCCCAGGTGGATCGCCCCAAACTCGACGACCTCGTCCAGCCGCTCATCGTCTCGCTCAAACCGACCTGCTGAGCGCCCGGGCTGCAGCATGCGCTATCACCCGCTGCGCCGCGTCTTCGGCGGGCAGATCGGTCGTGTCGAGATCGAGCCGATTGGCGTGCTCGACAGCCAGAAGCGGCCTTGACCGCCGGACCAATTCGGCGCCCGCGGCATCGGTCATCTTGAGCCGTGCTTCGCGATCGGCCGAAGGAATGCGTTCGGCATGCGCCGCATCGGAAGCCGACAGGAACACCGGCACGAAAGTGCTGCCCCGCCGTTCCGCCGTCGCCACCACTTCGTCATAGGCCGGGCGATCGAGCGGATCGCCCTCCATCAGCGCATTGGTCAGCACGAAACTCGCCTGCGCCGCGGCGATTTCCGCCATGGCCGTCAAAGCCTGGCGCCGGATCGTCATGATCAGGTCCCATGCCGCATCGGGGATTTTCGACCCACCATCCTCGCGGATCAGCGAGAAAATGACATTATTGGCCAGGTGATTGTCGAAAAGCCGGGCGCCGGTCGCGGCAGTGATCCGGTTTGCGATCGTGAGCTTGCCCACGCCATAGTGGCCGATGAGATAGATGATCGTGTTGTGCATGTCGCTCCCGCCTCAATATTCCGGCTGGGGCAATTCCTCCGGCCATGGATAGCCGAGATTGATCGACTGCACGCGCACATCGAGCGTTTCCAGCAGCGGCTCGGACGACGGCACCGTCACCTCGCCCGATACCGGCGTGACATCCACGCTTTCGGGATATTCATCCTTGGGCGCAAAGCGAATCCAGAAGCCGCAGCCGGTCTCGGGATTGGCCAGCGCGCCCTTTTCGAACATGGCCCCACCGCCATAATCCCACCAAAAGCCGCCAATGGTGAAAGGCGCGCCATTGATGGCTTCCACCTCGGCAACGCTCATGCCGATCTTGACGCCGGCCGGGGTCTCCTGGCTCGGCGCCAGTTCCACGGAGCTGAGATATTCAAGCTCTTCCTCGTCCCACCAGCTAAACTGCATCACCCGCTCTGGATCATCGGGATAGACCGTCGTCGCCTCCAATTCGATGCCCTCGACGCCATAGACGGTGCCGGTCTCGACATTCTCGTCGCCAAACGTCTCCCGCACCAGCGCATCCGAGCTTTTCGGCCCAAAAACGCCGTCACAGGAAATGGCCTGCGGCGCGGTTTTCACCTTGTCATTGGCCATAGCCGGCGCGACAGCGAGGGCCAGGCTCAGGGCAAGCAGCGAAATGCGGGCGATCATGGAATGTCCTCCTCAAGCGGCGCCATTCTGGCCGAGCTTGTGCGTGCCGACAATTGGCGACTCGCGCTATGAACCGGAGCTGAAGGAGTTTTCCATGAAGCCGATCAAGTTCGACCGCGAAGAAACCAAAGCCATCGTTGGCGAAATCCAGGACTATTTTCGCGAGGAACTCGACCAATCCATCGGCGCCATTCCGGCCGAAATGCTGATGCAGTTCTTCGCCGACAAGATGGGGGCCTATTATTACAATCGCGGCCTCTATGACGCGCAGGCGCTGATCCGCAAACAGATTGAAAATCTCACCGACGAGATCTTTGCGCTCGAGCAGCCCACCAAGCACCTGCGCTGAGGCCGCTTGCCAAGTCCGCGCCGCCAGCGGAGAAGTCCGCCAGCGTCCCGAAGGGGCCGATTCGCGCCATTGGTGACCACTATGGGAATGAACCTGCCCACCCTCGCCCCCATCGGGCTCCTGATCGCCTCGAACGTCTTCATGACCTTCGCCTGGTATTGGCACCTCAAATATCACGGCATGGTGCTCTGGGCCGTGGTGCTGATCAGTTGGGGCGTCGCCTTCTTCGAATATTGGCTGGCCATTCCCGCCAATCGCATCGGCAGCGCCGTCTATTCGGCGGCCGAGCTGAAGACCATCCAGGAGGTCATCTCCCTCTCGGTCTTCGCGCTCTTTGCCGTCTTCTATCTCGGCGAAAAGCTCACCTGGAACCACGCCATCGGTTTTGGATTCATCGCCCTCGGCGCCCTCTTCATCTTCAAGGGTCCGATAAAATAGTCAGGACCAGGCCGGAAACGGATCGGGCAGCCGCGCCCAGGCGTCCGGCGTCATGGTTCGCGCCGGCACCAGACAGGCATCGAGCCGTCGCCTGATCTCGGCCTCGCTCATTGGGTCCGCCCCAATAAACACCAGCTCCTGCCGCCGGTCGCCCCAGATGGCGTCGAGATAGGGCGCCATGGCATCGCGCCATTCCTTATTGTCCGGCCAGCGTTGCGCCGGCACGGCGGCCCACCAATGACCCCGCCGCTGCGTGCGCACCAGTGCGCCGGCCTGACTCAATTCCCCAACGAAGTGCGGCCGCGTCGCCAGCCAGAAAAAGCCTTTTGCTCTAATGACACCCGGCCAGGCCTCTTTCAGAAACCGGTCAAGCAGCAGCGGATTGAACGGCTGGCGCGCGCGATAGACGAATGAGCGCACGCCATATTCCTCGGTCTCGGGCACATGGTCCCTATAACCGTTGAGCTCCTTGAACCAGAGCGGATTGGTCTCTGCCACTTCAAGATTGAAGAGCCCTGTATCGAGCACATCATCGAGCGCCACGACGCCAAAATCCGTTTCGACAATCCGCGCCATGGGATTGAGTGCCTTGATAATCGTCCGCGCCGCGCGCCGATCACCCTCGGAGGCCGTCGAAATCTTGTTGAGCACGACCACATCGGCAAATTCGATCTGCTCCACCAGAAGATCAACCAGCGCCCGCTCGTCGCCCTCCCCGGCCGTTTCGCCCCGATCACGCAAAAAGTCCGACGAGGCATAGTCCTTGAGGAGGTTCGCGCAATCGACCACGGTCACCATGGTATCGAGCCGTGTCAGGTCGGACAGCGAAAAGCCGCGCTCGTCGCGAAAATCGAAGGTCGTCGCCACCGGCAGCGGCTCGGAAATGCCGCTCGATTCAATCAGCAGATAATCAAACCGCCCCTCGCCCGCGAGCCGCGTCACCTCGGCGAGCAGATCATCGCGCAGGGTGCAGCAGATGCAGCCATTGCTCATCTCGACCAGCGTTTCCTCGGTGCGGCTGAGATCAGCGCCGCCATCGCGCACGAGCGCGGCGTCGATATTGACCTCGCTCATGTCGTTGACGATGACCGCGACCTTGCGACCCTCGCGATTGTTGAGAATGTGATTGAGCAGCGTCGTCTTGCCGGCGCCGAGAAAGCCGGACAGCACGGTGACGGGAAGTTTCTTGGGGGCCATGAGTTCTATCCAAAAAAAGAAAATGCCCTGCCGCCGGGGGCGGCGGCAGGGCTCGCGGTCAGTGCTGGATGCCCGAGCCGCCAACGGCGACGATATTGTAGGGCGCGCCCTCGACCGCGATCTCACCCGCAAGGGCGAAATCAGCCACATCCACCAGATGCACCACGCTCTTCAGCGGATCGGTCACGGCGACCTTGTCACCCACCACCGCAATACGCGGCCGCGGCAGGCTAAATTCGCCATCCATGGAATAGGGTTCGGTCACCTTCACCGACTGGGTCAGTTCGCCCGACACCACATCGAGCTGCCGCAGGAACCCGTCCTCGGTGAAGATGTAAGCAAATTTCGGCCGCACGGAATCGGTGACAAAATGTACGCGCCGCGTCGGCAGATCGACCAGACGATAGGGTGCAGCCTCGGCGGGATCGATGATGACCACCTTGTCAGCCCCATAATTGCCGAGGAAGTACTGCATCCCCTGCCCGCCGATCAGCGTCGTGGTCTTGCCCTCCGGCAGGCCCGAATAATCAAGCTTGGTCACCTGCGGCTCGCCGGAACCCGAAACAATCAACACTCCATCGCCGCAACCGACGATGAGCAAATTGCCCGAAGCAGCTTCTCCATGGAGGTCCGGGCAAGCATGGGTTTCACCCACAAGCTTCCCTGAGGCATCAACCACATTGAGCCCAATCCGCGGCTTCTTCTCGTCCTCGGCATTGGCCGTCGAGACGAGCGTGAAATCACCCCACGGCACGGCCAGTCCATGATGCGGCGTGCCGCTATCGAGTTGGCTTTCAGTGATCTTTCCGTCGTCAGCCCATTCGTGCGGGCTAAAGAGATCGACCTTGCCCGACCCATCGAAGAACAGCGCCACCTTGCCGTCATGCTCAACGAAATGCGCCGGCTTTTCGCCCGAGATTACCGCCTCGACCAGCGCCGGCTCCGAGACTTCGATATCGCCGTGATCACCATGGTCATCAATGGCGATGCCCGAGCGGATGGCCGAAACCTGCCCAGCCGCACCCTGCACGGCAAACACCGCCTCGCCCGATTCACCGGCAACGAGCGAAGCCGGGCTTTTCAGCGCAAATGCACCCAGGGTATCGCCGCTGATCGCATCCACCGCCGTAACCTTGCCCTCGGCGTGATCGGCGACAAACAACCGCCAGGCAATGACATCATCAGCCAAAATCGGCGCCGTCAGCGCCGTAGCGAGCAGAAGGGAAGTAAAGATATGACGCATATTCTTGCTCCGATATGTTAGAACGTTACATTCTTGTATTGAGAATGGCGCGTGCGACATCACCCCACCCTCATTCCCTCCCCATCAAGGGGAGGGAGGCGCAGGCCACTCGTTCTCGGTTCCATCGTCTCCCTCCCCCTTGTGGGGAGGGATCAAGGGTGGGGGTGTTTAATCAGGTGGGGGCGCTTTACCCCAGGCAATCCACCAGCCCCGCCGCAATCCCTCGCAGCAGGTCGCCATAAAGCCCCGGCCCTTCCGCCAGCGCGCTCCCCTCGGGATCGAGCACGCCCGCCTTGGCCTCGGTCCCTTCCACGATCGTGCTGACAATGGCCGGCTCGAAGTTCGGCTCGGCAAACACACAGGTGGCGCCCAGTTCGCTCACCTTCTTCCGCAGCTCATCCACCCGCGCCGCGCCCGGCATGGCCTCGGGCGAAACGGTGATGGTCCCGGCAACTTCAAGCCCAAAACGGTTCTCGAAATACTGGTAAGCATCGTGGAAGACGATAAACGGCTTGTCCTTGACCCCGTCCAGCGTCGCCGCAATCTCGGTTTCGAGTGCTCCAAGCGCCGCAATCTCTGTCTCGGCGTTGGCCCCATAGGCCGCGGCATTGTCAGGATCAGCCGCGCTCAGCACCCGCGCGATCTCGGTCACCATCAGCTTGGCATTTTCCGGATCGAGCCAGAAATGCATGTCACCTTCTTCGTGCTCATGGTCGTGGTCATGCGCCGCTTCCTCATGCCCATGATCCTCATCGCCATGCGAATGCGGCTCGAATGTCCCGCCTTCACGCATCGGCAGGAGCTCGATCCCCGGCGATTCCGCCAGCTCAACCGTCTGCGCCTTGGTCGACAGCGTTTCCAGCGCATCGGCCAGGAACAGTTCCATGCCGTGCCCGGTCCAGAACACGATATCGGCATTTTCAAGCGCCGCGGCATCCGAGGGCCGCAGCGAATAGGTGTGCGGCGAAGCCGCGCCCTTGACGATCAGCCCGGGCTCACCAACCCCCGCCATCACCGCCGCAACCAGCGAATGCACAGGTTTTGTCGAAGCCACGACATTGGGCGCCGCCATGGCCGTGCCGGTCAGCAGCAGGCTTGCAAAGGCAGCGATCGGGATCAACCGGTTCATGAAAGGCACCTCTTGTCTGCTCCATATCGCGAACGATATGTTATGTTATTACGCTTGCGGCAGTGTTATGCTATAACGTAAATGACAGCGTCAAGTGCACTTGTGGAAACATTCATGGACATGCGCATGAAGGGCGAAACGCTCATCACGCTCACCAATGCCGGTGTGAAAAGTGGCGGCCGCGTCCTGGTGGAAGGCGTCGACCTCTCCATCGCGCGCGGCGAAATCGTCACGCTGATCGGCCCCAATGGCTCAGGCAAATCGACCACCGCCAAAATGGCGACGGGCGTTTTGAAACCGTCTACGGGCACGGTAACCCGCAAGGCGGGTCTCAAGATCGGCTATGTGCCGCAAAAGCTCAGCATAGACTGGACGCTCCCGCTGACGGTCGAGCGCCTGATGACCCTGACCGGCCACTTTTCCCGACCCGAAATTGAATCCGCCCTAGCCGCTGTCGGCGCCGGCCGCCTCCTTCATGCCGCCGTGCAGGAGCTGTCCGGCGGCGAATTCCAGCGCGTGCTCTTCGCCCGCGCCATGATCCGCAAGCCCGATCTCCTGGTTCTCGACGAGCCGGTGCAGGGCGTCGATTTCTCCGGCGAAGTGGCGCTTTACGAACTTGTTCGCCAGATCCGCGACACGACCCAGGCCGGCATCCTGATGATCAGCCATGACCTCCACGTCGTCATGGCCGAGACCGACACGGTCATCTGCCTCAACGGCCATGTCTGCTGCCGCGGCACCCCTGCTGCCGTGAAGCGCAGCCCGGAATATCTCGCCCTGTTCGGCGCCCGCGCCGCCGATACCCTGGCCATTTACGAGCATCATCACGACCACGAACACCACGACGACGGCTGCCTCGTCGGCAAGCATGGCGAGCACGAGCATCCGCACGGCCATGTCCACCACGATCACTCGGAGCATGACCATGCTCGGTGACTTTGGGTGTTCCGTAGTCAGCCGCCCCCCCTCCCCATCCCTCCCCGCAAGGGGGAGTGTGCCGGGTCAGGGGCTTTGGCAGAATACCGCCCCAAACTCGATGCAGCACCTCCCCCTTGACGGGGGAGGTTGGGTGGGGGTGCCGGCAAGCACAAGGTCAGGGAAGGGGGACCAATATGCTCGGTGATTTCTTCTCCCGCGCCCTCGTCGCCGGCGTCGGCCTTGCCGCCGTCACCGGGCCGCTGGGCTGCTTCGTCGTCTGGCGTCGCATGGCCTATTTTGGTGACACCATGGCCCATTCGGCCCTGCTCGGCGTCGCCATTTCCATCCTGCTGTCGATCAACATGACGCTCGGCGTCTTCGCCGTCGCCGCCCTCGTCGCCGGTGCACTCCTGCTGCTGCAGCGCCAGAACACGCTCTCCACCGACGCCCTCCTCGGCATCCTCAGCCACTCCTCCCTCGCCGTAGGCCTCGTGCTCGTCGGCTTCCTTACTCAGGTCCGTATCGACCTCATGGGCTTCCTCTTCGGCGACATCCTCGCTGTCTCGATGGAAGATATTTACATCATTTATGGCGGCGGCATCGCCATCCTCGCCATCCTCGCGCTCAACTGGCGCCCGCTCCTCGCCGCCACGGTCAGCCCCGAACTGGCTGAAGCCGAAGGGCTAAAACCCGAGGTCAGCCGCATTCTTCTCATGCTGCTCATGGCCTCCGTGATAGCCATCGCCATGAAACTCGTCGGCGTTCTGCTGATCACCTCGCTGTTGATCATCCCCGCCGCCACCGCCCGCCGCCTCAGCGCTACGCCCGAGTTCATGGCGCTGGTTGCAGCAGTTCTCGGTGCAGCATCGGTCGTCGCCGGCTTGTACGGTTCGCTCACCTGGGATACCGCTTCGGGACCGTCCATTGTCGTCGCGGCGCTGCTGATATTCCTCGTTTCGCTGACGGTACCGACCGCAAGATTGTTCGGCAGGAGAGAAAGCCATGGCGCATAGTCACGACATTCCGACTGATCTCACCCGCAATCAGGAACTGGTGCTGGGCACGTTGACGGCCTCGATGGGCCCGCTCAGCGCCTACGACATTCTCGACAAGCTACGCAGCGACGGCCTCCGCGCTCCCCTGCAGGTCTATCGCGCGCTCGACAAGCTCGTGGACCGGGGCCTCGCCCACCGGCTGGAATCGCTCAACGCCTTCGTCGCTTGCGCCGACATGCATTGCCACCGCAAGGGCCTCATCGCCTTCGCCATTTGCGAAAGCTGCGGCAAGGTCGATGAATTTGCTGATGAAGTGATCGAAGAGCGCCTGGGCACCTGGGCCCGCAATGACGGCTTCAAGGTGGAACGCACCACCATGGAAATCCGCGGCCGTTGCGCGGATTGCCTCAAAAAGGCGGCCTGAGAACTAGGCCGCATCTCCAAACGTCAGGAACCGTACGGCGGCAGCGCCATATTCGCGCTCATCGTCGAGTTCAAAACCTGCCGGCACCGTCACCGGCACATCGACACTTTCTTCCCAGACCAGTGTCGCGCCGGGCTTGAGCCAGCCATTGCCGGCCAGTTCTGCGAGCGCCTTTTCTCCAAGACCCTGCCCATAGGGCGGATCGAGAAACACCAGATCGAACTGCCCAAAAGTGCCCGGCGTGCCGAGCCCCGTCGCATCGCGACGCAGCAGTTTTGTAATCCCCGCCACACCAAAGGCCTGGATATGATCGCGGATCAGCCCGCGCGATTCCGCCCCCACGTCGACAAAGGTAACGTGGGAAGCCCCCCGCGACAGCGCTTCGAGCCCCAGCGCCCCGGTGCCGGCAAAAAGGTCAAGCACCCGCTTGCCCTCCAGCACCGGCCCCAGCCGTGACCCCAGAATATTGAACATGCTTTCGCGCACGCGATCCGCCGTCGGGCGAATGGAATCGTCCGACGGGGAATTGAGCTGCTTGCCGCGAAATTTACCGGCAACAATCCGCATCATTTAGCCGCGCGGCTTGCGCGGGCCAGTGGGACGGCCGCCCTCCGGGCGTCCACCGCCGCCCGGCTTGCCACCAAACGGCTTGCCGCCGGTGGGTCGACCGCCCGTCGGGCGTGCGCCACCGGGGCGTCCGCCTTCAGGGCGTCCGCCGGGACGGCCACCCTCGGGGCGCCCGCCAGTCGGACGGCCCGCGCCGGGGCGGCCACCTTCGGGACGTGCACCACGCGGCTTGTCGCCAAAGGCCGGCCTACCGCCCTGCGGACGGCCCTGGCCCGGACGATCGTCGCGACGCGGCGGCCGGCTGTCGTCAAATCCGCGCTGCGGACGATCCGAGCGTGGGCCACGCGAGGGCTTGTCACCGAAGGGACGAGACGGACGATCGCCACGATCCGGGCGATCACCAAAACTGCGGCCTGGCTTGTCGCCAAAAGGACGCGCCGGACGATCGCCACCACCACGGGCGGGACGATCCCCAAAGCTGCGACCAGGCTTATCGGCAAACGGACGTGCCGGACGGTCGCCGCCGCGAGCGGGGCGATCGCCAAAACCACGACCCGGCTTGTCGCCGAACGGACGATCGCCAAAGCTACGCGCTGGCTTGTCGCCAAAGCCGCGCTGCGGGCGCTCGCCGCCGCCACGACGGTCATCATCACGACGCTGAGGACGATCGCTGAAGCTGCGGGCCGGACGCTCATCGCCATCCGGACGACGGCCGCGCTGCGGCCGGTCGCCAAACGACTTGTCGCCATAGGGCTTGCGATCGCCATAAGGTTTCTTGTCGCCGAACGACTTCTTGTCACCAAACGACTTGCGGTCACCGGCCGGGCGATCGCCACGCTCCGGCTTGGGCGCGCGGATCGGCGCACGGCCATAATTGCTTGCCGGCTGGTCATCGGGATCGACGCGCCCACGGCCGGGACGTGACGGGCCCTTGGGCTCATATTCTTCAGGCGCGCGACCATCGTCATCAAAATGAATGCGACGCGGACGAACCGGGCGCTCTTCATCGCGGAACGAGCCACCGCGCGCATCCGGACGTCCACCAGCGCGCGACCCACGACCCCGCGGCGATTCGCTCATGGCGCGCGGCGGCGGGAACAGGCCTTCGGGCATTTCGCTGTCGAAATCGACGCCGGCTGCCTCGGCCAGCTTCTTGCCGAGCTGGTCCTTGAGCATCTTGGCCTTCACCACCTCGATCTGGCCTTCCGCCAGATCGCCGAGCTGGAACGGGCCATAGGAGACGCGGATCAGGCGGTTGACCTCGAGACCCAATGCACCGAGCACATTCTTGACTTCGCGGTTCTTGCCTTCGCGCAGACCCACGACGATCCAGACATTGTGCCCCTGCTCGCGCTCGAGCGTGGCTTCGATGGGGCCGTAGTTGATGCCTTCCACCGTGATGCCGTCCTTGAGCGCATCGAGTTGCGCCTGCGTCACAAAACCATAGGCGCGGACGCGATAGCGGCGCAGCCAGCCCGTGGACGGCAATTCCAGCACGCGCTTCAGCCCACCATCATTGGTGAGCAGCAGCAGGCCTTCGGTATTGATATCGAGACGACCAACGGTAACGACGCGCGGCAGGCCCTGCTCTTCGAGAGCCTCGAAAATGGTCGGACGACCTTCCGGGTCCTTCTCGGTGACCACGAGCCCGGCAGGCTTGTGATAGAGCCAGATGCGGGTGCCCTGGCGCTCCGCAAGGGGCTTGCCATCGACAGTGATCTTGTCGCGGCTCGTCACGTTGAAGGCGGGGGTGATGACCTTCTTGCCATTGACCATGACGCGGCCGGCGGCAATCCAGCCTTCGGCGTCACGGCGGGAGCAGAGGCCGGCGCGAGCCATGACCTTGGCGAGACGATCGGCAGTTTCGGGTTTTGGTGTGTCGCTCATGCGAACAGGACTTCCATGTCATGCGGGACCCATTTTGGGCGGCGCGGAGAAAGCGAAAGGCGGCCGGATCATCCGGCCGCCGGAAAAACGTGGTTCAGGCCAGAAGCGTTGCTAGAGTTTTACGTCCGAGGCCTTCAGGGTCACATCGGGGCCGCCGCCCAACACACCGCTGCTGCTGGGCCCTTCGGTCCGCAGCGCGCGGCGAACTTCTTCCGGGCAACGCCGATCGCTGAGAGGAACCAGTTCGCCGGCTGGCGTGCGGCAGATTAGATCGGCACTGCCCACTCGGGTAAAATATTCATCCGGCGGCAAATAGAGCGGACGGCTAGCCGTGCCGGTCACCTGCATGCCTGCCGCGCTCATGCGCGCCGTCAAGGCGCGCGCTTCTTCCGGCGTCAGCGGACGACCAGACAGCGAGCGCAGGTCGACGACCTTGGCATTGCGCAGACGCTGGAGGTCCGCTTCGCTCAGGTTCGAGGTATCGATCTGCACGGTATTGCTATCGGCGGGAAGCTGCGCGGAGGCAACTTGCGTGCTCGGCGCCGGCAGATTGTTGCCCGACCGCGGCAGCACCAGCGGCGCGCGGGCAGCAGTGATATCTTCCTTCGGCGGATCGCCCGGGATGAGACCGACGCCGCGCGCGGTCGTGTTCAACACGTCGCGTTCAAAGGTGCCGAAATCGGTCAGCGCATTGGTGCCTTCGACCGTGGTGCAGGCGCCAAGAGCCAGCGTAGCTGCCAAGGCCAGCCCTGCCAGCACTGCACGCGCCGCGGCCGAAATACGGCCATTGTGGCCGGTCAATCCAATACGCATGAAACGTCCCTTACGATAATGGCGGCGCTTATAGCGCATTTGAGGCCCTAAGGCCAGATTTGGGCAGCACAATGGTATGCGAGCCTTAATCGGCCGGCTTTGCCCTGCTCTTGCCCAGACCCACGAGGTCAACCAGCAAGAGGATCACCCCCAGCGTGATCGCCATATCGGCAATGTTGAAGATGTAGAATGACCAGCTTCCCCAATGAAAATGGAAGAAGTCGGCCACCGCCCCGAAAATCAGCCGGTCGAGCGCATTGGACAGCGCCCCGCCAATCGCAAAGGCGAGGCCCAGCCGCACCAGCGGCGCATCGGTCCGCCACCACCAGACCGAAAGCCCCAGGATCGCCACCAGCATGATCGCGCCCAGCGTCCACACCGGCAGGCCATCAAGCAGCCCATAGGAAATGCCGGTATTCCACACCAGCACATAGTCGAAGAACGGCGTCACCGGCACGATCTCCCCACCTCGCCAGCCGGTCATCGAAAACGGCAGGTAGTTGGTGAAGATATCGACGCACGCCGCCTGCCCGATCGCATAGCAATCGGCGGCGATGTGATAGCCCTTTTGCGCGCGGTCGAGCCCAAAGGCGAGCACGGCCGCGACAAGCGACATGTAGACGGCGGGCGACGCAGCCTTGGCAGCGGCCACCGGGCTAGAGCCCTGCCGCCGCACGCTCACGCAGTGCCTGGGCATCGCGCAAGGTCACATCAGGATATTCGGCATCGGTCCCGACCTCGGGAAGAATCTTCCACGAGCGCGCACAACGCTGGCCTTCAGCCGCCGCAAACACCACGGTAACGCCCGGCACTTCCGGCAGGGTGAAGCCACCGACGGGCGCCGCATGGCCATTGGCCAACGAGATCGACGAGGTGATCGCCACTTCCGCGAGATCGATATCGGCCACGGCCGCAGCAAGCGCCGCGTCAGCGATAAAGACCTGCGGCGCCGCTTCGAGCGAGGAACCGATGACCTTTTCACGGCGACGGATTTCGAGTTCGCCGGTGATCACGCGGCGTACCGCTTTGATCTTGTCCCATTTGGCTTCGAGCCCGTCATCGAGCCATTCCGCCGGAAGGTCGGGGAAGAGCCGCAGATGCACCGACTCGTTCTCACCCGGATGACGTTCCAGCCAGCACTCTTCCATGGTGAAGACCAGGATAGGCGCCAGCCAAGCCGTCAGCGCATTGAACAGGTGATCGAGCACGGTCAGCGCCGAACGACGCTTTACGCTCGAGATCGGATCGCAATAGAGCGTGTCCTTGCGGATGTCGAAATAGAACGCCGAAAGCTCGATGTTCATGAAGTTCGACAAGAGCGAGACGACCTTGCGATAGTCGTATTCCTTATAGGCCGAACGCACACCAGCATCGAGCTGCACCAGGCGATGCAGCATCAACCGTTCAAGCTCAGGCATATCGCGGAAATCGACGACATCGTCGGCCTTGAAGTGCGCGAGGTTGCCGAGCAGCCAGCGCAGCGTATTGCGCAGCTTGCGGTAAGCATCCACGGTCGTCTGGATGATCTCCTTGCCGAGCCGCAGGTCTTCCGAATAGTCGGACGAAGCCACCCAAAGTCGCAAAATATCGGCGCCGTACTGCTTGATGATGTCCTGCGGGGCGACGGTGTTGCCGAGCGACTTGGACATCTTCTTGCCTTCGCCATCCATGGTGAAACCATGGGTGAGAACGCTGTCATAGGGCGCATAGCCATTGGTCGCGCAGCTTTCGAGCAGCGACGAATGGAACCAGCCGCGATGCTGGTCCGAGCCTTCGAGATACATCGAGGCCGGGAATTTCAGATGCGGCCATTTCTGCTTGTTGCGCAGCACGAAGGCATGGGTCGAGCCGGAATCGAACCAGACGTCGAGCACGTCGGTCACCATCTCATAGTCCTCAACCTTATAGGCCGAGCCGAGATAGCGCTCTGCGGCGCCGGGCTTGTACCAGGCGTCCGCGCCCTCTTCCTCAAAGCTCTGGGCGATGCGGTGATTGACCGTTTCATCCCTAAGGATTTCGGAAGTTTCCTTGTGCACGAACACGGTGATCGGCACGCCCCAGGCGCGCTGACGGCTCAGCACCCAATCCGGGCGATCGGCGATCATGGCGCGCAACCGGTTCTGTCCGGCAGCAGGATAGAATTTCGTCTTGTCGATCGCATTGAGCGCGCGCACGCGCAGCGTGTCGCCTTCGGCGCCTTCGATGGCCTTGTCCATGTAGACAAACCACTGCGGCGTATTGCGATAGATCACCGGCTTCTTCGAGCGCCAGGAATGCGGATACTGATGCTTCACGCGGCCACGGGCAATGATATTGCCGTGTTCGGCAAGCGCGGTGATGACGCGCTGATTGGCATCACCCTTCTTGCCATTGTCGTCGATGACGCGTGCGCCATCAAAGCCCGGTGCTTCCTTGGTGTAAAAACCGTCGTCTCCCACCGGGAACGGGATGGACGGATCGATCCCGCGGTCCTGCAGCAGGCGGGTGGAGGTCATCCAGATATCGAAGTCGTCGAGACCGTGGCTGGGCGCGGTATGCACAAAGCCGGTACCGGCATCGTCGGTGACGTGTTCGCCATCGAGCAGCGGCACGTCGAAATTGTAGCCACCGGAAAAGCCGCGCAGAGGATGGGCCGCCGTGATGGCCTTGAGCTCATCAGCCGAGACCGTGGCGCGCTTTTCAAAGCCCGTCACCTTGGCCTTGGCGAAGACTTCGGCGGCGAGCTTATCGGCCAGGATGTACTTTTCGCCGGTCTTGGCCCAGTTCTCAGCCGGAGCTTCGGTCACTTCATAGACCGAGTAGTCGACCTTGGAGGAGAAGCTGACGGCGCGGTTGGCCGGGATCGTCCACGGGGTCGTGGTCCAGATGACGACAGAGGCACCCAGATGCGGCCCCTTGGTCACCGGGAATTTCACCCAGATCGTATCGCTCTCATAGTCCTGATATTCGATCTCGGCCTCAGCCAGCGCCGTGCGCTCGACCACCGACCACATCACGGGCTTGGACCCACGATAAAGCTGCCCACTCATGGACACCTTCATCAGCTCGCGCGCGATCTGCGCTTCGGCGTCAAAGCTCATGGTGAGATAGGGATTGTCCCACTCGCCCAGGATGCCGAGGCGCTTGAATTCCTCGCGCTGGATATCGACCCAGCTTTCGGCGAACGAACGGCATTCCTGACGGAATTCCACCACGGGCACTTCGTTCTTGTCCTTGCCCTTGGCGCGGTACTGCTCTTCGATCTTCCATTCGATGGGCAGGCCGTGACAATCCCAGCCGGGGATATAGGCAGCGTTGTGGCCAAGCATCTGCATGGACCGGGAAACCAGGTCCTTCAGCGTCTTGTTGAGCGCATGGCCGATATGGATATTGCCATTGGCATAGGGCGGGCCGTCATGCAGCGTAAACAGCGGCCGATCCTTGGCCTGCTCGCGCTGACGCTCGTAAATATCCATGTCCTGCCAGCGCTTGAGCCAGATCGGCTCGCGATCGGGCAGGCCCGCGCGCATCGGAAACTCGGTTTCGGGCAGGAAGAGCGTGGCCGAATAGTCTTTTTCGGTCGCGCTTGCAGCGGTATCGGTCATGGAACGGCAATCGGTTTTGGAAGATTGGGCCGCCTTTTAGCAAGTGAGGGCAAAGGGGGCAAAGGTTGATTTTGCTACCCCGTCACAGGCAGGACGCGTGCCCGCGCCGTGGCAGGCACTCAGGCCTGTTGCAGAAGCGGCAGGATCCGCGCCCGCGCCATGGCGCCGGCATCGCCGAAAAGGCTCGCACGCAGCTTTTCCGCCGCTGCCACCTCGCCGCCACCGATCTCATAGGCTTCCATGATCGTCGCGCTGATCTCGTCCGCGTCCGCAGCCGCCGGATTGACGATACGCACCGGGGCCATGTCGCCGGCGCGCCGCGCATGGAAGAGATGTTCGAGATGCTGGGGAAAGGCAACCTGCCCGATCCCCATGCCCAGTCCCATGCAGAGCGTGCCGTGCTGGCCGGAATGGAGCAGCAGCCGCGATCGCCGATTGATCGCTTCGAAGGAAACCGGCCGCGCCTCCACCGTCACGCCGGCCTCGGCGAAAAGCTCCCGCACTTCGGCCGTGGCGCCGGGCAGGAAGGCGCGCATCGGCAGGTCGAGGCCGATCAGTGCATCGACAAGCGCATGGTTTTCGGTCTCGTCGCCCGGAAAATAGAAGAAAATCTCGTTGCCGCTGCCATCGGGACGCGGCAATTTTTCGCTGAGCGGCGGCAGGGGTAGCGCCTCGCGCATGTTCCGATAGGGGTCGAGACCGGCAATGGTGCGCGGCATGGCCGTGCTGCCGGCATAGATATCGGACAGTCTCGTCAGTGGCTTCACGCCATAGTGGACCAGCGCCATATTGACCGCCCGCAGCAACTCGTCCTCCGCAAAGACCAGTTCGGCATATTCGGGCAGGAGAACGGGAAACCTATCGAGACCAGCAGGCGGCACCGAATAGCCCGTGCCCACCGCGACAGATGGAATTCCGGCAATATGTGCCGCCAATTGCGCACAGGGCGCGAAGTCGGCGATAACCAGCCGGCTCTTCCGCGCCTTGATCGTCTCCAGCCACCACTTGATCTGGGCGATCAGAAATTGCGGGTTCCAGAAATTGAGATCGCCGAGAAAATCTCCCCAGGTTGCCACCTGCGGATTGCCCGCCGCCTCGCGCCGCGCCCGATTGGTCGAGAGCCGAGCGCCCTGAAAAACGCTGTCGCAATAGGGCACTAGCTCGGCCGCGTGCTCCACGCGGCAGAGCGCGGCGTCACAGATTGCATCGGCGCCAAGCGCTTCGGCAATATCCCTTAGCGTCACCACATGACCGCGCCCGGCCCCACCCTCCCAGGCTAGCAGAATACGCGTCCGGTTGGCCTCAAATGCCATGGCACGCGTCCCGCACCAGGCCAATCAAGAAGCGCCGTCGTCGTCGAAGTAAGCGGGCGGCAATGCGAAACGGCATAGAGAATTCCCCTGCCCGAAGTCCGCGTCGCTCAAAAAAGTGATCGAGACGACCCCAAACCTCTGGATTGACCGGAATTTTTTAGTGGCTCATGCTAAAGGCAACATCGAACACTTGTTCGATGGGGGCACGCGCTCCGCGCGCGATGTGGGCAGGCGATGGGACGGTTCGAGGATATCCTCGGTACGATCCAGCAGGCGGCAGAGGACGAGGCGTCCTGGCCGGACATGTTGGCGCGCCTCGCCGATTACCTGGGCAGTGTCGAAGCGACCCTTGGCGGGGGCGCCCCCGGCTCGTTGCCGCAAATGCTGTCGCCCCGGACCAATCCCGCCGAAATCGAGCGCTATTTCACCACGTTCCATGACCGCAACACGCTGATGCGCGACATGATGGGCCATGCCCCCGGTGTCGTCGTCGTCGACGAGTCCTTGTCGCAATTCGCCGATTTTCAGCGCGATACCTTCTACAATGAATGGTGCGTGCCCCAGCGCTATAACCGTGCCTTCGGGGTCAGGCTGGCGACCAGCACCGGCTGGCATGGTGCCCTGATGATCAACCTGCCCGGCGCCGTCGAAACGGAACAGGTCGCCCGCTTCGAAGCCATTCTTCCAACGCTCACCCGTGCGCTCGAGATCAACAAGCTCATCGGCCAGTTCAGCGGGCTCGCGCGCTCCAGCCTCGATGTGCTGGAACTTGCGGGCCAGGCCGCCATACTGCTCGACGCGCGCGGCATGCTGCTCGATTGCAATGACAGTGGCACGCAGCTCTTCGAGGACGGACGTCTGCGCCAGCGCCACGGCCGCATTTCCTGCGAAGACTCGACGACAAACCGGCACCTGGCGCGGCTGATCGCCCTCTGCCTGCAAGCGCCCGACCACACCTCCGGCGGCCGCATGCAGATCCCAACACCCCAGGGGACCCTGGGCGTGCATTGCGCGCCCTATCCCGGCGGCCTGCTCTACCCTGCCGGGCGCCGTCCCGCCGTTATCATCATCATTTCCGACCCGCAGAACCGCCTGCGCCGCCGGCTCGCCCGGTTGCAGCAGCGCTATAGCCTAACGGCAGCCGAGCTGGCCCTGGCTCTGGCGCTCGTCGAAACCGGCAGCCGCAAAGCCGCCGCCGAGCGACGCGGCGTCTCGGACGCCACCGCCCGCGCCCAGTTGACCAGCATTTTCGACAAGACCGGCGTGCGCAAACAGACCGATCTCATGCGTCTCTTGCTGGCCGAGGACTAACCGAAAAAGCCGAGCTTCTCGTCGAGGACACCAATCGGTCGCGCGTCTGCGATCATCGCCCGCGCCTTGCGGCTGTCGCGATCCATGGCGGCGATGAGATCGTCGAGCCCCTTGAACACTTCCTGCCCGCGGATATGGCCGATCAGCGCCACCGAAATGGTCTGGCCATAAATATCCGCGTCGAAATCGAAGAGATGCGTCTCGAAGGGGGGCCGCTGATTGTCGAACATGGGCTTGCCGTAGGCAGCGACGCCATCGAGCAGTTTTCCGCCCACCTTGGCCCGCACCGCATAAACGCCCTGCGCCAGTTGGAACCCGGTCTGGGTCATCGTATTGGCCGTGGGATAGCCCAGTTCGCGCCCGCGCTGGTCGCCCTTGACCACGCAGCCTTCAAAGAACCAGTGATAACCGAGGAGCCGGTTGGCCGCCGCCACAGCGCCCTCGGAGAGCGCCGCGCGAATGCGCGAGGAGGAAATGACCTCGTCGCCCTCATCGACCAGATCGAGCGTATCCACCGCAAAACCGAGCTCGGCGCCTTTTTCGCGCAAAAAGCTCGGCGTGCCGCGCCGCTGCCGGCCGAAATGAAAGTCGGACCCGATGATGACGCCCTTCACACCCAGCGCGCCCACCAGGAAATCGGCGACAAAAAGCTCCGCCTCGGTCTGCGAAAACGCCGTGTCGAAAGGCAGGACGATGATGCCATCGAGCCCCAACGCCTCGGCCAGAGCCGCCTTGGCGTCGCCCAGCGTCAGCCGGAACATGAAGGGGCTTGGCGCGAAAACGTCGCGCGGATGCGGCTCGAAAGTCAGAATCAGCGCCGGCACACCCGCGGCCCGCGCCCGCTCGCGCAAAGCCGCAATAACGCGCTGATGGCCGCGATGCATGCCATCGAAATTGCCGATGGCGACATAGGCTCCCTTGAGCGCTGCGGGGAGTTCGGCAAAGCCGGAAAGACGAACGAAATCGCTCAATTCAAGACGCCCAGGCAAGACGCGGAAGGAAGCCGGCGACATGCGCCCGGCTCGGCGCGATCAGGTCGGCAATCGCCTGCGGATCGGGCTTGCCGAAAGCATCGAGCTCAGCCGCATGGATCGAACCGGTGATGAACAGGAGGTCGATGCCGAACTGCGCCGCGCCGGTCGCGTCGGTGCGCACGCTGTCGCCGATGGCCAGGACCCGGCTCTTGTCGAGCGCCTTGCCCGCCGCCAGCTCGCCGAGGCGGAACGCCTCTTCATAGATCGGCTGATAGGGCTTGCCCGCCATCAGCACCATGCCGCCCATGGCCGCATAGAGATCGCCCAGTGCCCCGCCGCAATAGATGATCTGGTGCCCATGCTCCACCACGCGATCGGGATTGGCGCAGATCATCGGCAGCTTTCGCTGGAGCCAGTATTTTGCGCGCTCGCGATACATTTCGGGCGTATCGTCATCGGTATCGAGATCGGTCACCACAACCACTTCGGCCTCTTCCGGCCCGGTGCGCCTCAAATCAAAACCTTCGTAAAGCGCATCGTCCTCGGTCGCCGGCCCGACGTGGTGGATAGCCTTCCCGCGATATTTCGAAATCATCGTCCGCGTCGCATCGCCGGAGGAAACGATGGCATCATAGGCCTCGCGCGGCACATTGAGCCGATCGAGCATGGCGACGATCGGCGGGGATGGCCGCGGCGCATTGGTAATGAGAACCACCTTGCCGCCAGCACGGCGATATTGAACCAGCGCATCCACCGCCTCGGGAAAGGCCGAGACGCCATTGTGGATGACGCCCCAGACATCGCTCAGCACCGCATCATAGCGCCCCGCGAGATCGGCAAGGCCGGAAATGATGGGCAGGGGCGCGGCTGCGGACATGGGTCAGTTCCCGTCTAAAAATGTCTCAGGCTGCTATGTGGCAGTTCGGTCCGGGCGATCAAGCCCGAAACCGATGGAACTGCCGATTTCAGAGCTCGGCGCGACGGCGCGCAGCCTCGGGACGCTGCGGAGCCGGCGGCGCCACGGTGCGGGTCGGCTCGAGCAGCAGGTCGGGACGCACAGGGCCCGGCGGGGCGATGTGATTGCCCTGCACCAGCGTGATTTCATTGTCGAGCAGCTCGACGATCTGCCGCTCGTCGGTCACCCCGGTCGCGAGCAGGGTGATGTCGAAGCGCCCCACATAGCTGGCAATGTCGGACAGGTGGAAGTCGGTATAGACTTCCGAGGAATTGATCAGCTGGCCGGCATTGACGCGGATGGTGCGCACGCCGAGCTCGGAGAGATCGGCAAAATTGAGCCGCAGCGAGGACGCATCGGACAGCGAGAAGCCGGCGCCGCGACGCTGGATCGCCTGCAGCGCCGTGCGCGCCGTCTGCATCAGCTCCTGGAATTCCACTTCGCCGATGGTGAAGATCAGGCCCGTGGCAATGACGCGGTTGGCATCGAGAATGGCCAGCAATTGCTCAACAGCCGCGCTGTCGCGCAGCGTGGCGCTCGAGAGCGGAATATAGAGCGAAATCGCCTGCCCGCCGGTGCGGGCGCGGCGGGCAATCGCCACAGCCTCGTTGAGCGCGGTGCCATCGATGCGCTGCAAGACGTCCTCGCCGCCATGGTGCGGCAGGAAATCGACCGGCTCGGCCATGTCGCCGTCTTCGAGCAGCAGGCGCGGCACGAGGTCATAACCGGCCGGACGCCGCTGCGGCAGGCGCGCGACGGGCTGGATATGATAGACAAGGCGCTGGTTGCCCAGCGCCTGACGCACCATTTCAAGGGGAATGATCGGCTCGATATCGCCATGCCGCGGCGCTGCCGCCACGGGGCGCGGCGCATCGCTCAGAAATCGATCGCCGGCCGGAACGGCTGCCGGTGCGGCTCCCTTCTCCTCGATTTCGGCAACCGCCTCAGCCACCTGGCGGATCACCGTACCGAGGACGGAAATATCGGCCTCGATGGTTTCGAGGCGCTGGCCGGGATTGAGTTCGGAGAGCGCATTAATGCGGCGGCCGAGCACGGAACCGGCCTGGGCATCGGTCGCCAACAGACGCGAAAGATCCTCGATGCCGCGTTCGAGGCGCTTTTCCGCACGCAGCCGCAAACGGCGTTCGGAAATCAGGGTAGCAATGCAAACAACGACCAGCGCAACCAGGATCGCTTCGGCAAGCGTAAACGACAAGGCGAAGTAGGATGTTGCGCCAATCGCAAAACCCGCAAGCGCGATAAAGAGATAGACCAGAGCCTGCATGGCATCCCAGGTTCAGATTGTGGCTAGATTCGACGCACCTGTCATACCATTGCCAATGTGACGGAAAAAGCACTTAGACCCGATCCTACAGGTAAAGAACGGATTATTTACCCTGTTCGTCAACAATCCCAGCACCCGCCATGGCTGTCCGGCACCGGCCAGGCGCAAGGCGTAACACTAGGATTTTGGCGTAATGGCAATGAATTCAGGCCTCGACAACGTGCTGAGCGGCCGGCTTCTGCTGATCGACAGCGACGCGGAAGCGGCCTTCCAGATTGGCGAATCGTTGAGCCAGGCCCTGCTCTGCACGCCCGCCGTTACCCTGGCAAAATCCGGCCGCGAGGCCCTCGACATGCTGCGCGCCAACCGATTCGACATCATCCTGGCCGACATGCCGAGCCTCAACGACATCGCCGAGCGCGACGATGAAGGCATGGGCCGCGTCGTGCGCCACGCCGAAGGCGCGCTCGTCGTCGCCATGGCCGGCGGCGCCTCGGTCACCGCTGCGGTCAGCGCCATGCGCTCCGGCGCGCATGACTATGTGACCAAGCCCATTGCCGGTCCGACCCTCGCCACCCGCATCGGCGAACTGGCCCAGCGCCATGGCCGCCCGCGTTCGCTCGGCCTCGACACCAGCCTGCCACAAGCCGTGCCGGATTTCGCCGGCTTTGTCGGCGCGTCCAACGCCATGCAGTTCATCTATGAGCAGATCGGCCGCGTCGCGACCTCGTCCGCCCCAGTCTTCATCACCGGCGAAAGCGGCACCGGCAAGGATGTCTGCGCCGAAGCGCTTCACAGCCAGGGCCCGCGTTCGGGAAAACGTTTCGTCGCCATCAACTGCGCCGCCATTCCGCGCGACCTGATGGAAAGCGAACTGTTCGGCGTCGCCCGCGGCGCCTTTACCGGCGCCCATGAAGATCGCAAGGGCGCGGCAGAACTCGCCGATGGCGGTACGCTCTTCCTCGACGAAATCGGGGAAATGGACCTTTCCCTGCAGTCAAAACTGCTGCGCTTCCTCCAGACCGGAACCATTTCCCGTGTCGGCGAAGCCAGCATGCGAAAAGTCGATGTGCGCGTCATCTGCGCCACCAATCGCAATCCCCTGCAGATGATCACCGAGCGGAAATTCCGTGAGGACCTGTTCTATCGCCTGCACGTCCTGCCGATCCATCTGCCCCCGCTGCGCCAGCGCCCGACCGACATCATGGTGCTCGCCCGCCACTTCCTCGAGCGCTATGCGCGCGAAGAGCACAAGGCGTTTGGCGGCTTCTCCAATGAAGCCTCCCAGCAACTGACCGCCGCCGATTGGCCAGGCAATGTCCGCCAATTGCAGAACCTCGTGCGTCGCATCGTCGTTATGTTCGATGGCGGCGAGATCGATATCGGCATGCTCAATGCCGCCGACATCGAATCCCAGGCTTTTGCGCCGGTGGAAGCCCCTGCCCCGCGCGCCGAAACCCGCCGCGCCATCCTGCCCATGTGGCAGCAGGAACAAAAAATCATCGAAGACGCCATTGCCGCCTTCTCCGGCAATATTTCCATGGCCGCCGCAGCGCTGGAAATCAGCCCGTCCACCATCTACCGCAAGCGCCAGAGCTGGGCGGAGATGCAGAAGGCCGGTTAAGGCCGGCCACAACGCGCCCCTCCACACCCACGGTGTCATTCCCGCGAAAGCGGGAATCTCCGTTTCAGCGCACCGGATTCTCGCTTTCGCGGGAATAACACAGCGGGCGTTAGGCGAACTTCCGCGCTTTCCTAATCGCGCACAGCGGGCCGGCGGTAGCTGCGCAGGCCTGCAACATCCAGCGCGAGCTCGCAGAACATGGCATTGGCCCATGAGAACCATGGTCGCGTGAACTTTGTGGGATCATCGACGTGGAAGGACTCGTGCATGAGCCCCGTTCCCCCGTCCGTGGCCAGCAAAAGGGCCAGCAAGTCGCGCTTTTCGGTGGGGTCATCGCTGGTCAGTCCCTGCACTGCCAGGGCAATCGGCCAGACATGGTCCGGCGGCGTATGCGGACTGCCGATACCCGAAGCTGCCGTCCCGGCATAGAAATAGGGGTTGGCTTTGCTGAGAACGCGGGAACGCGTCGCCTGATAGATCGGGTCCGCTGCCGTGCACCAGCCCAGCATGGGCAGCGAAAGAAGGCTCGGCACATTGGCGTCGTCGGCGAACAAGCTATTGCCCAGCCCATCGACCTCATAGGCGTAGACCGGGTCTTGGCCATCGACCTCAATCAGCCCGAAGCGCTCGATACCCTGCTCAATATCCTCGCGCAGGCGACCGGCGTCCTGAGCAAGGCCATGGTCGCCAAAAACCTCGACCGCCAGTTCGGCGATGTATTTTAGCGCCACCGCAGCAAAGGCGTTGCCGGGAATATTGTAGCCATAGACGCAGGCATCATCGCTGGGCCGAAACCCCGCCCAGGTCATACCGGTAGGGCCAGTGATCGACCCCAGTCCCTCGCGCGTCAGCGTGTCGCTCGGAGGACAATCCAGACGGTCAAACCGATAAGTCGAATTGCGCTCGTGGTCCTGCTCGGTCCGCCAGGTTCGGATGACGACCTTAGCCACGTCCACAAAACTTTGCAGATGGTCGGTTCGGCGGGTTGTTGCCCACAGGTCATAGGCCAGTTGGATCGTATAGGCGAGCGAGTCGATCTCGTATTTGCGTTCCCACACCCAGGCAGATTGCGGAAAAACATCCTTGTGTCCTGCTCCATTGCCGCTGGCGTTGAAGGCATTGGCATAGGGATCGAGCAGCACATAGTCGAGCTGGCGCCGGGACACCGCCGCGATCAAATCGGCCAAGCCGGAATCCTCGTGCGCAAGGTGCAGGAACGGCGCAAGTTGTGCGGTCGAATCGCGGAGCCACATTGCCGGAATGTCGCCCGTTATGACGAATGCCGTTCCATCGGGTAGGTAAGTGACTGTTCTCGTCAGCATGTCCATAAGGCAGCGCTCGACGGTCTCGGCGACTAGCGCGCCCAGCTTCTCGGCGACCTGGCTCGAGATTTTCTGAACGATCGGGTAAAATGACTCTCCAGTCACCGCCATCTCCATCTATAGGCGCTAGTAGGGAACGTCCCCTTATTGCATAGCCGCGGATTCGGCGCCTAGGGCCGAACTGAAGCCATAAGGTATTCGCCCCCTCCTGCCATCCCCTGACACGCCGCGCCCCTAAATCTCCTCGATCCACAGGAGAGCCCGATGCCATCGGCCCATGTCTTCATCGCCACCAGTCTCGACGGTTTTATCGCCCGCCGGGATGACGACATCGACTGGCTGACGAGCTTTTCCGCGCTTGGCGAAGACCACGGCTACAATACGCATATCGCAAAGATGGACGGCATCATCATGGGCCGCGGCACCTATGAAAAGGTGCTGACCTTCGACCAGTGGTACTACGAAAAACCAGTCCTGGTCCTCAGCAGCAGCCTCGACCCGGACTCAGTTCCTGACCGCCTCGAGGGCAAGGTGGAAATCGTCAGCGCCACACCTGGAGCCGCCATGGATCTCGCCGCCGCCCGCGGCTGGAACCGCATCTATGCCGATGGCGGAAAACTCATCCAGTCCTTCCTGCGCGCCGGCTTTGTCGAAGACATGATCATCAGCCGCATCCCGATCCTCCTCGGCGACGGCATTCCGCTCTTCGGGCCATTGGAACGGGATATCGGGCTCGAACACATCGAGACCAAATCCTTTCCCTCCGGCCTCGTGCAGTCGCACTATCGCGTCAAACGCTAGGGCGTGTTGGCTTCCTTGGACTTGACCCGATCAAGGCCAAGCCTGTGCTCTCGTAAAATGACGGCGATGCCCGATCCGATGATGATCAGCGCCCCAAGGATCATGGTCAGCGTCGGCACATCGGCGAAAATGAAATAGCCCAGCACGATGGTCAGGATCAGCGACACATATTCGAAGGGCGCGATCACCGACATATCGGCATGCCGATAGGACGAGGTCATCAGCAATTGCCCGATGCCGCCGAAGAACCCGGCCCCGACAAGCAGCGCCGCCTGCTCCGGCGTCGGCCAGATCCAGCCGAAGGGCAGCGTCAACAACGACAGCACGCTGGCGCTGACGAAGAAATAGGTAACGATCGCCTCGGTGCGCTCGGTATGGACGAGATTGCGCACCGCCATCATGGCAAAGGCCGAGAGCACAGCCGCGAGGAACGCGGCCAGCGCGCCCACCGCCTCGGCATCGCCAAGCGCAGCGCCGCCCGAAAACACCGTCAGGCGCGGCCAGAGAATGATGACGACTCCCACGAGCCCGAAAACCACCGCCGTCCAGCGATAGAAATGCACGCGCTCATTGAGCAGCACGGCCGAGAAAATGACGATCAGCAGCGGGGCGGCATAGGAAATCGCCGTCGCCTCGGGCAAAGGCAGGCGCGTCAGCGCGAAGAACCCGAGGCTCATCGAGGCAACGCCGACGAGGCCGCGCAAGATATGGCCAACCGGCCGCTTGGTCGAAAAGGCATTGCCCAGCCGTCCCTTCCAGCCCAGATAGGCCAGAACCGGCAAAAGCGCGAAGAAGGAGCGGAAGAATACCATCTGTCCCGATGGTACCGTCTGGGTCGCCTTGAGCATGGTGGCCATGCCGACGAAGAAGAAGACCGACACCACCTTGAGCATGATGCCGCGCATGGGATTGGTCGCACGCGCGGGAGAAGCCTGGGCAGCAATTTTGTCGGGGGCGGACATGGGACACTATCCGGGCCGGATGACCGGCCTATTTGGACTGGTTTTTTTCCAGCTTCTCTTTGGCGATCCGCGCGGTGGCGAAGGCCTTGTGCTCGGGGCCCACGGCGCTGCCGGTCTTGACGACCTTGCCGTCGGCATCATGGATTTCCCAGTGCCAGTTGGCGTTGGGACCGCTGCCGCCCTTGAGGCGCAGCTTGATCTGGTATGGAGATTGTTCGCTCATGCCCGCCTTATGCAGCACCTCGGCCCACGAAGAAAGCGGAAAGTGGGGCAGCAACAGCACCCCATTCTCCTAATCCGCCCCGCGTTAGTCTCGATGCTAACACTCTGCTAACGACTAGACGTCGGAAACGCTGACTTTGACCCGCTCGCCGCCGAAGGTGATGAGGTCGCGGATCGGCCCATAGGCACCGTCGGCATAAGGATAATACCAGGCTTCATCAGGCCCGTCGGCGGTCAGCGTCTTGATCGTATAATAGTGCGCCTCGCCCTTTCCCGGCTCCTTTTTCCGCGTTTCCGACAGCTCCAGGATACCGGGATGCACAGCCTCGATCGGCACGAAAACCTGCGGTTTCCGCCCGGGCTCTTCGAGCCGCAAAGCCTTGAGCGTGCTCGCGATTTCGCCGTCATCGAAATAGATATGCACGCGTCCGGCAATCGGGCTCACAATGGAAGTCGTCTCGTCGGCGGCCACAACAGCCTCCTTTGTCAGAGGTTCATCTTCCGATGTTAACGCACAAACAAAATCTCCGTTCACCCAACCTTGACTCTCTTAGCGCCGCATCCCTATATCCCCATCACCTTGCTAGCACTCAGCCACTTCGAGTGCTAACAGGCCCGAAATTGCATTCAGAAATGATGCCAAGAGGAAAAAATCATGGGCTTCCGTCCCCTGCATGACCGCGTGGTCGTCCGTCGCGTCGACAGTGAAGAAAAGACCAAGGGCGGGATCATCATCCCCGATACCGCCAAGGAAAAGCCCTCCGAGGGCATCATCGTTTCCGTTGGCCCTGGCGCTCGCGACGAGAACGGCAAGATCAATGCCCTCGACGTCAAGGCCGGCGATCGCGTGCTCTTCGGCAAGTGGAGCGGCACCGAGGTAAAGCTCAACGGCGAAGACCTGATCATCATGAAGGAAAGCGACATCATGGGTATCGTCGAGGCCTAATAGCTTCGGTTTCCCAGTCGTTTAACCCATTCTAAGGAGCGCCTCACATGGCCGCTAAAGAAGTAAAGTTCTCGACCGACGCCCGCGAAAAGATGCTGCGCGGCGTCAATATCCTCGCCAATGCGGTGAAGGTTACACTCGGCCCCAAGGGTCGTAACGTCGTCATCGAAAAGTCCTTCGGCGCTCCGCGCATCACCAAGGACGGCGTCTCGGTTGCCAAGGAAATCGAACTCGAAGACAAGTTCGAAAACCTCGGCGCGCAGCTGCTGCGGTCGGTCGCTTCCAAGACCAATGACATTGCCGGTGACGGCACCACCACTGCGACCGTTCTCGGCCAGGCCATCGTCGTCGAAGGCGTCAAGGCCGTCGCCGCCGGCTTCAACCCGATGGATCTGAAGCGCGGTATTGACCTCGCCGTTGCCGAAGTCGTCGGTTCGCTCAAGGCCTCGGCCAAGAAGATCACCTCCACCTCGGAAATCTCCCAGGTCGGCACGATCTCTGCCAATGGCGAAACTGCCATCGGCGAAATGATCTCCGAAGCCATGCAGAAGGTCGGCAACGAAGGTGTCATCACCGTCGAAGAAGCCAAGACCGCTGAAACCGAACTCGATGTCGTCGAAGGCATGCAGTTCGACCGCGGCTACCTCTCGCCCTATTTCGTCACCAATGCCGAGAAGATGACCGCCGTCCTCGAGGACCCGGTGATCCTGCTGCACGAAAAGAAGCTTTCCAACCTGCAGGCCATCCTGCCGATCCTGGAATCGGTCGTTCAGTCGCAGCGCCCGCTGCTGATCATTGCTGAAGACATCGAAGGCGAAGCTCTTGCTACCCTCGTCGTCAACCGCCTCCGCGGTGGCCTCAAGGTTGCTGCCGTCAAGGCCCCGGGCTTTGGCGACCGCCGCAAGGCCATGCTCGAAGACATCGCCATCCTGACCGGTGGCCAGGTGATCTCCGAAGATCTCGGCATCAAGCTCGAGAACGTGACCATCGACATGCTCGGCACTGCCAAGCGCGTTGAAATCACCAAGGAAAACACCACGATCGTCGACGGTGCCGGTTCGCAGGAAGACATCCAGGGCCGCGTTGGCCAGATCAAGGCACAGATCGAGGAAACCACCTCGGACTACGACCGCGAGAAGCTGCAGGAACGCCTTGCTAAGCTCGCCGGTGGCGTTGCCGTGATCAAGGTCGGTGGTTCGACCGAAGTGGAAGTCAAGGAACGCAAGGACCGTGTTGACGACGCTCTGAACGCGACCCGCGCTGCCGTTGAAGAAGGCATCGTGCCGGGTGGTGGCGTTGCCCTCCTCCGCGCCGCTGCTGCCATCACCGTCAAGGGTGCAAACGCTGACCAGGAAGCCGGTATCTCGATCGTTCGCCGCGCTCTTCAGGAACCGGTCCGTACCATTGCAAACAATGCTGGTGCCGAAGGCTCCGTCGTTGTCGGCAAGATCCTCGAGAACTCTTCGGCTTCGTTCGGCTACAACGCCGCGACCGGTGAATATGGCGACCTCGTTGCCCTGGGCGTCATCGACCCGGTCAAGGTCGTCCGCACCGCTCTCGAAGACGCTGCCTCGGTTGCATCGCTCCTGATCACCACCGAAGCGACCATCGTCGAAGCCCCCAAGGACGCAGCACCGGCAATGCCGGGCGGCGGCGGCATGGGCGGCATGGGCGGCATGGACTTCTAAGAAGTCCTACCCAACAGCTTCGAAGCTCGTTTCTTCCCAGTCACGATCTTCGTGGAAAGGCGCGGTGGCAACACCGCGCCTTTTTCTTTTGCCATCAGGTTCCGGGACGCATTTTCACTGCCGAGTGGTTTGACAGAAAAGCCCGCGCCGTTTCATTCTCAGGCATCTAGGGCTTTGGGAGGTTCCGATGCGGTTTCTAGTCATGGCAATTACTCTGCTGGCACTCTTGCTGGGTGGAAGTTCGGCCGCGCTGGCGCAGAAGACGAAAACCAAATCCACAACCGAGCAGAGCCAGACAACCAATCTCGATCCCAATGATCCCGAAGACCTCGACGAGATCGTTGCCGAGGCCGACGCTGCCTATTTCGCCGACAATGGCGGGGATCCCGACTATGCCTATGCTTTCGAGATGTATTCTCTCGCCGCCAATGCAGGCGATGCCTATTCGATGAACCGGCTGGCGCTGATGTATGACCGCGGCGAGCATGTCGACCAGGATTTTTACGAAGCCTTCGACTGGTACATGAAGGCCGCCGAGGCCGGTCTTCCGGCCGCCATGAGCAATGTCGCGAGCATGTATCGCCTGGGCGAAGGCGTGGGCCAGGACTATGACGCGGCCATGGAGTGGTTCCGCAAGGCCGCGGACAACGACTATTCCTATGCGCTTTATGCCATTGGTGAACTTTATCTCGGCGGCCACGGCGTCGCCAAGGACGCGACGGAGGCGGCCGCCTGGTATCAGCGCGCCGCAGATGCCGGCGAGCCCAATGGCCAATGGGCCCTGGCCCTGCGCTATCTCTATGGCGACGGAGTGGCCATGGATTCGCGCAAGGCCGGCGACCTCGCCTATCTGGCGCTCGTCAACGGGCTCGATATCGCTCTCGACGAACTCAAGGAAATCGGCTCGGCCGAGACCTCGCCCAATTTCCGCCGCCGCATCCAGGAATTGCTCAAGAGCGACGGCTTCTACAATGGCACGATCGACGGCAGCTTTGGGCCGCAGACCATGCGCGCCGTGGAAGCCGCATTCGGCAGTGAGCTCTAGGGCCAGACGATCAGCTTGATCGCCATAGCGATGGAAATCACCACGACCAGCGGGCGGATCAGCTTTGCGCCGAAGCGGATGCCGGCATGGGCGCCGACATAGCCGCCGATGATCTGGCCCACTGCCATGCACATCACTGCTGGCCAGACGACGTCGCCGCTGGGAATGAAGATGGTCAGGGCTGCAAGGTTCGACGTCATGTTGAGCAGCTTGGTATTGCCGGCAGCGCGGGTCACGCCGAGACCAAAGAGCAGCACAAAGCCGATGGTGAAGAACGAGCCCGTGCCGGGACCAAAGACACCGTCATAAAAGCCGACGACAAAGCCGAGCAGCGGCACCCATTTGGGAAAGGCAAGACGCGAGGTCCGATCGGCATCCGACAGATTGGGCGCGAAAAGGAAGTAGAGCGCCACGCCGATCAGGGCCACAGGGACGGCGAGATTGAGGAACGTCGTATCGATCTGCTTGACCGTCAGCGCACCGATGAGACTGCCAGCATAGGTGACAGCGATCGACGGGATCAGCGCCTTGAACGAGACAAAGCCTTTCCGCCAATAGGTGTAGGTCGCCATGGCGGTGCCGATGACCGACTGCATCTTGTTGGTGGCAAGGGCCGCGATGGGCGGCAGGCCGGCCGAAAGCAGAGCCGGAACGGTGAGCATGCCGCCACCGCCGGCGACAGCGTCAACGAAGCCCGCGAGAAGGCCGACGCCGCCAAGGGCAATAAGGGTGATGGGATCGAGCATTTGTAGGTCGGACTAGAGCGGTTCAGCGGCAAGCTGAGTGAGAAGAGAATTAAGTTTCTTCTTCTTTTCCCCAGGCCAATCAGCGGTCCTGGAAACGATCAGATTGGCCTCGCTCTTGAGCATCACGCCATCGTCGAGCACACGCAGGCCGTTGGCAGCGAGGGTCGAACCGGTGGAAGTGATATCAACGACGATATCGGCCACGCCCGAGGCCGGTGCAGCCTCAGTGGCACCAAGACTTTCGACAATCCGGTATTCCGCGATACCTGCCCGCGCAAAGTGCTGGCGGGTAATGGTGATGTACTTCGTCGCGATGCGCAACCAGCGCTTGTGGCGGCTGCGGAAGTCCGAGGCGACATCAGCGAGATCATGCAGATGCGTGACGTCGATCCAGGCTTCGGGCACGGCAATGACGACGTCGGCGTGGCCGAATTCGAGTGGACGGGCGAAGTGGACGCTGTCCGGTCCGGTTTCGCTGGTCTCGTGGATGAGATCGCGCCCGGTGACGCCGATATCGATATTGCCGCGGATCAGTTCGCGCGCGATTTCCGAGGCAGGGAAGAAGCGTACGGTGACGTCAGGTTCGCCTTCCATGACGCCGAGATAGGACCGGGCGCCACCGGGACGGGAAATGGTGAGACCGCGGGCGGCGAACCATTCGCGGGTGAGCTCTTCAAGACGCCCCTTGGAGGGCACGGCGAGAGTAATGCCCGTCATGCCGAGACCTCCGCTTCCAAGCGATCGACCCAAAGTGCGCAACCCGAGGCCGCGATGGGCGCGGTGGCGCCAAGACGTTCCAGCAGCCGATCATATTGTCCGCCCGAGGCGAGCACTGCACCGTTCCGACCGGTCATTTCGAAGACGATGCCGGTGTAATAATCGAGGCGCGGCGAAAAACCGGCATCGAAGCTGACCTGCGCTTCGCCGAGCTTGTCGAGATGGCGGCGAATGGCGCGGATGGGAGCACCGAGCATGAGCTTGTGGCTTTCCGCCAAAGCTTCGATCTGGCGCAGGGCCGAGAGCACATCGCCGGAAATGGCGAGATAGTCGCGCAGCAGTTTCAGCGTCTGGGCCGGCACATGGGCGGCATCGAGCGCCTGCTGTTCGAGATAGCGATCGGCGATTTCCTCCGGCGTGCGGCCTTCGGAGAGGCTGAGGCCAGAGGACACCATGCGAGCCGTAACATCTTCGATCAGCACATCGCGCGCGGGCTGCTCCTGCCGCGGCGCGTCGGGCGCAGCTTCGAGCCGCGCCAGCAGGCGTTCCATGGCTTCTGTGTGGCCAAAACGGTGCCGAATGCGGGGGCGCCAGGCGGCCGGCATATCGGCTTGCACCAGCAGCGCTTCGAAAAGGCCAACACCGCCGAGACGAATGCGGGTGGGCAGGCCATAAATGGAGAGGGCGGCCCGAGCGAACGTAAAGACCTGGTCGAGCGCCACTTCGCCATTGGTTTGCGCCAGCAGTTCTATGCCGGCCTGATCGAATTCAGCGGGGCCGGTTTCGCGCTGGCGGAAGATCGGCCCGAGATAAGTAAAGGCCGCGGGCTGGCGCGTACCATCAGCGATGTAATCGCGCACGATGGGCAGGGTGAATTCGGGCCGCAGGCAGTGTTCGGCGCCGGTCAGGTCGGCAGTGAGCAGCAGGCGGCGGCCGAATTCCTCGCCGGCGAGATCGAAATAAGGATCGGCCGGCAAGAGCAGCGGCGGCGTCGCCCGGCAGCCGCCCTGGGCTTCGACAAGGGCTTCGAGCTGGGCCCGTCGCATCGCGGCGTTAGTCATGACTCCAGCCCCCGCCGAAAAAGCATCACTGCTCGCTCAAGAGTTTTTGGATGGCAGAAACCAGGTCTTCGCGCTTGACCTCGAACTGACCGGGGCGTGCGGCCTTCCATTCGGCATTGTCGGTAATGCCTTCTGCCGCCTGCTTGCCGGCCACGAGATCCTTGATCTGCAAAATGCCCTGCTCGCGCTCCTGGCTACCCTCGATGATGACGGCAGGTGCGTTGCGCTTGTCGGCATAGGAGACCTGCTTGCCAAAATTCTTGGTGGAGCCAAGAAACATTTCGGCGCGGATACCGGCTTTTCGCAATTCGGAGACCATGGCCTGGTAGCGAGCCGTCTGGTCCTTGTCCATGACGAGGACGACGACGGGACCAACAGGCTCCTTCGAGCCGAGATTGCCGGTCAGCTTCAGCGCATTGGCGAGACGCGACACGCCAATGGAGAAACCGGTGGCCGGAACAGGTTCGCGGCGGAAGCGGGAGACAAGGCCATCATAACGGCCACCGCCACCGACGGAGCCGAAGACAACATCCTGGCCCTTTTCGTTTTGTACCTTGAAGGTCAGTTCGATCTCGAAGACAGGGCCGGTATAATATTCGAGGCCGCGGACGACGGAGGGGTCGATCTTGATCTTGTCGGTGCCGTAGCCGGCGGCATCAAAGAGCGCCTGCATGGTATTAAGTTCGGCAACGCCCTCATTGTCGGCGGGCGGCTTGCCGGCGACATAGTCGAGCACCACGGCGGCCTGCGCATCGGTGAGACCGGCGCCCTTGGTGAAGTCGCCGCTTTCGTCCTTGCGGCCGGCGCCAAGCAGCAGTTTGACGCCTTCAGGGCCGAACTTGTCGAGCTTGTCGACGGCGCGGAGCACACTCAGCTTCTGTTCGTCCGAGGTCACGCCGGCCGCTTCAAGCACGCCGTCGAGCACCTTGCGATTGTTGACGCGCACGACATATTTGCCGCCGAGCCCCAGCGCATCCATGACGTCGGCCATCATCATGCACATTTCAGCGTCGGCTTCGGCGCCTGGTGCACCGACCGTGTCGGCGTCGAACTGCATGAACTGGCGGAAACGGCCCGGGCCGGGCTTTTCGTTGCGGAACACATAGCCCTGCCGATACGAGCGATAGGGCTTTGGCAGCGTCTCGAAATTCTCGGCAAAATAGCGGGCGAGCGGCGCTGTGAGATCGTAGCGCAGGCTCATCCACTGCTCATCATCGTCCTGCAGCGAGAAGACGCCGGCATTGGGCCGGTCTGTATCGGGCAGGAATTTGCCGAGTGTTTCAGTGAATTCGAACAGCGGGGTTTCGACGGGGTCGAAGCCATAGCGCTCATAAACCCTACGGATCGTCTCGATCATCTGGCCGACAGCAGCGATATCGCCGGGCGTGCGGTCTTCAAAACCGCGCGGCAGGCGGGGGTTTATCAGCTTGGTCTTTTCGGTCATCGGAACAACTCTGGGAGGCGGGCGCAGGCTAAGGTTTCGCGCACTGCGGAGCGCACAAAGACCTTTCCCCCTTCGGGACCCCTGCTCTAGCCCATCGGTTTTGGGGAAACAACAGGTTGGACAGCTATTGGTGGGCTGGCAGCGGCCGGGGAGGTCCCCGGCCGCCAAGGGCGCTCACGTCAGCCTCCGGCCTTTTCGATGCGGAATCAGAGAGGCCGTAGGAATGGTGTGCCACTGGATGGGTTCTGCGACCGGCGGCAGGCCGACATCTTCCCGCAGGTAAGCGGGCAGTTCGGACGGCACGCGGGGCCGGTTCCACCAGGCGCCGAGTGCTGCGGCCAGCACCGGCACGAGACCGCGCTGGTGCACGGCATCGGCGATGGAGAATTCAAGGCGCAGCACGACGCTGCGCTCGGAAAGCGCGTTTGGAGACATCTTTTGCTCCGGCAAGGGGCAACCCTGCCGGCCTCATTGGTTATGAAGGAAGGAAAAAAGCGGAGAACGGACGCAATACGAGTCGGTCTACGCTTCAGCAGGAGTTGGACGATCCGCGGGCAAAGAACCCGGAAGACTTACCGAAGGCTGGATCAGCCTTGTACCGGACCTCGGTTGGTACGGGTAAGATGATGCCAATTCCCCGAATGGCGGACAAACATGGCTTTCATGTAAAGTGCCTCCCTCGGTTGGCAGATGCGGACATTGGGCTTCTAGATCGCGCGTCCGTGATCGGCAAGCGCAAAGTGGGACAGTCTGTCGCAGGCCGCAGTCGTGTTGCTTCGGAGCAACAGAACGGGCCGAGGCCTTAACCGCCTGCTAACTCTCATTTCTATCCCTTCCTTTACCATGCCGATTGACCGGTCCTTGGGGCTTCATGGGCACAATTGGCCGCGGTGCCAAAGGGAGCTCGATGGTCATGGTCAAGACAATGCGGTTGGTTGGTCTGGGTTTTGCGGTGGCGGCGATGATGCTGTCCCAGGTCGCGCCCGGCTTTGCAGATTCCCGTTTCCAGCCCGGCTGGCGCTTTGCGCCGCCGCCCGGCATCACGCTGACCAATCAACGTCCGCGCCACGCGCTGGCGCTGCAGGCCAGTGGCCAGGTGCAGCCTCTTTATCTGCGGCAGGTAGTTTCCTATCCGACCGGTGAGCGCTCCGGCACGATCGTCGTCGATACCTCGTCGCACTTCCTCTATTTCGTCCTTGGCGACGGGCGGGCGCTGCGCTACGGCATCGGCGTTGCCCGCGATGGCTTTGAATGGAGCGGCACCCATCGCGTCTCGCGAAAAGCCGAATGGCCAGGCTGGACGCCGCCGGCCGAAATGCGCAAGCGCCAGCCGGGCCTGCCGGCGCATATGGAAGGCGGCCCCAACAATCCACTCGGCGCCCGCGCGCTTTATCTCGGCTCGACCCTTTATCGCATCCACGGCACCAACGAGCCCTGGAGCATCGGGCAGAACGTTTCCTCCGGCTGCATCCGCATGACCAACGAAGACGTGATCGATCTCTACGGTCGTGTGCAATTGAACACAAAAGTGGTGGTTCTTTAGCAAGGATTTGGCGGCAAAACTGCGAGCACCCGACTGAGGGAGCTGTCGCATGGCGTCAAAACTGACTTTTCTCTCACCCTTCCGGCGCTTTTTGGCCGACGAGCGTGGCGCCTTTGCCGTCATGTTCGGCGTCATGGCGATCGTTCTCGTCGCGCTTGGCGGCGCAGTGGTCGACTATGTCACCCTCGAACAGGGCCGCAACCGGGCCCAGCTCGCGCTTGACGCAGCAGCGCTGGCCCTGCAGCCGCGCGTTTTCGAGGACGATTTCGATCAGGCGGAAGTTCAAGAACTGGCGCAGGCCTTCCTCAACGAACGCATTGGGCGCAGCGACGTCGTTGCGGAGATTGTGACGACCCGCGGCAATGAAGAGGAAGGGTCGCTCTATTTTCAGGCGCGCATTAAGGTCCCTACGATCTTTGTCGCCTTGGTCGGCGTGCCGGAACTCGACGCCGCAATCGAATCGGAAGCAACGCGCAAGAAGCTGGCGCTCGAAGTGGTCATGGTGCTCGATAATTCGGGCTCGATGAAAGACTATGACCGCATGAAATATTTGAAGCTGGCGGCGCAATGCGCGGCCAATACGCTCTTCTATGACGAGGTCGTGGACGATCCCGACGATCCCAACACCTGCATTCCAGCCGAGAATGCGCAGCTGGTCGAAAACGTGAAGATCGGCATTGTCCCATTTACGATGTTCGTCAACGTAGGCAACAGCAACAAGAATGCTGCCTGGCTGGACACGACGGGTGCCTCCTCATTGCACTACGACAATTTCGACAACGACGATGACGAAACACGGCTGATCCTGAGCTATCCAAGCACATCGCCGCAATATCAGTTCCCTTCCCGCATGCAGCTGTTTGCCGCTACCGGTCAGGCATGGCGCGGCTGTGTGGAGGCGCGCCCGCATACCAAATCCGGCACGCTGTCGACCGCATATCTCGACACTGATGACACCGCACCGGCAGGTGGCGACACACTTTTTGTACCGCTGTTCTCGCCCGACCTCGTCAACGGAGTTGGCGGCAACAACTACGTGGCCGACAGCCCTGCCATCTGCGATCGTCCCGCCTATAGCAACACAACGTGCCAACAGGCGCAAAGGCGTACCGGCTGCAACGCCTCAATGAACAATAACAACTGTACAACTCAAACCGCGCAGGATCCTGTGCCGGTAGGACCCACCGACTTCTACAGCGATCTGGCATACACCAGGGGCTTTTATGGTGCTCACGCCCCCTCCTGCAGTTGCCGCACCTGGAGCTCGTGGACGTCATACACTCAGGTCGATACATCGACCGGTAGCAACCGCACGTTCCAGCGCACGCGCAATTGCGTTGGCGGTGGCTATGTACCGACAGGCCTCAGCAATCGCGAGTTGCAGGAGCGCGTCTGCAAGTACTATGCGGGCTACACTTCTACAGCGTTCTCCAGCGGACCAAATGCGGACTGCACGCGAACACCTATCCTGCCTTTGACGAGCAACCCGGCTGATGTCGAAGCCACCATCGAAAACATGACGGCAGAAGGCGGCACGAATATCCACGAGGGTACGGTCTGGGGTTTTAGGGCGCTTTCGCCCGGCGCACCATTTACCGAAGGCGCTCCATATGAGGAGGCAACTTCAAAGGTCTTGATCATTATGACCGACGGGGAAAACACCGCATACAATCTCAGCAACTACTGCGGCGACACCATGCGCTCGATGAACGGCAACTGCTACAATTCTGCCTATGGGTTTCCTTACAACTCGGGCAATACCAATGCCGCATCGACAAGCGGAGGCAATATCCAGCGCATGGGACCTCTTGGCACTGCCAACGCCAATCTGGTCACGGAGATGAACACGCGAACGTCCCAGGCCTGCGCTAACGCCAAAGACCCCGCGACCGCCGGGATTGCCATTTACACAATCGGATTGTCGACTGACTTTGTGAGTCAGAGCACACCGGCGACGGTACGGGCAATGCTAACCGCCTGCGCCAGTTCGTCCAACCATGCGAAATTCCCGGAGAACCCTTCAGAACTTAAGGCAGTGTTTGCCGGAATCGCCAACGAACTCTCCGCACTCCGCCTCGCCCTGTAACCACAGGCGTAAGGCGAGTGTAGAGACCGTTCAAATTTTGGGGGGAAGGTGGTACCGCCTCCCCGGATCGAACGGGGGACCTCTAGATCCACAATCTAGCGCTCTAACCAACTGAGCTAAGGCGGCATATCGCAGTGGCGCCACAGGTGGCTGCCGAAAGCGGGCGGAACATAGGTCGAGATCGTCACAATGACAAGCACCGATTTTGCCCCTGTGGACAGATACGAAGGAGCGCGCCTTCAACCAATTGCAGTGGGGCTTGTGACCATTCCTTAGGACCTCGCATTTAACCATGGCGACGATTGAATGGGCGGGATGCGTGCCACGGGCTGGATTCGTTTTCAGCGGCGCGATAATGAAGAACACTTAAAGAACTCTCGAAAATTGTGCCGATCTGGCACAATCACAAATGGCCTCAAAACGCTGTCTATGAATGCCGAGTGGACCACATCGCCGAATGCCCGCCGGGTGCTGCAGCACGCGCAAGACGCGCGGCCGGCCTGGCTATGGTCGCAGGATGGTCAACGCCTGATCTGGTCGAACCCGGCGGCCGCCCTGTTTCTGGGCAAACTCAAGAAAAGCGGGTTGAGGCTGGCCCCGCTCGCCGTGCCGCTCAAGGGCCAGGTGGCGCGCACCATCAGGCTTGGGTCGCCCGGTCGCACGAGCCTGGCGCGGATCCAGTTCAATGCCGGCGACAAGCCGGCCTCGGCGACCTGTGCCACGACACCTCTGGTGCTCGAAGGCGAGGAAACCTGGCTGCTTATCGTTTCGGTCGATCCCATCGACCCCGAAATTCTCGCCGCCTCCGGCGCCTCGCAGGGTCGTGCGGCAGAAGAAGCCCCGTCGTCCGAACTGGCGACAACGGCTGACGAACCGGCTGCGCAACAAGACGATGTTGTCCAGCAGCCCGCCGCGGCTCCAGAAGAACCCCAGGTGCTCGAAGCTACTCCTGAAGCCGACAGCGCAGGCGAGCCGGAAGACGAACTCCCCAGCGCCACGCAGACCGCCATCGCGGCCGATGATTCCTATGCCCGCGAACTGCACGATTGGCAGGATGCGGACCCGGAAACGGTCTATGCGCCGGCCGAGGAGCCGGCGGTTTTCACCGATGAGGTGGATACTTCGGACCTCGACGAAGAAGACCAACCGACGCAAACCGAGCCTACATCTGCCGAAGAGAGCGGCGAACGCCCGCTTTTCCGCAGCCTCAGCGCATTGGTGGACCGTCTCGCGGCCGACGAAGACCTTTATACCCCGCTCAATGAAGCGGATGACGAGGTTCCGTTCTCGCCTGCGCCCGAGGAATCTGCGCGGCCAGACGAAGCTCCCCCGCGCCTCTTCAAGATCACCGGCCGCAGTTTCCGCGCCAGCGCGGCCCCCCCGCTGCTCGAAGAGCGACCGGAGGACGATTCGCTCTTCCCGGCGGGAACCGAACCAGAAATCGCCCATGACCTGGTCGAGCGCGTGTCGCGCTACAATTTCGACGAGTTGTCGCGCATTCTCAATGACCGCGTGGGCCTCCAAGGAACGACGCAACCCGCTGTGACCGCCACGACCGAAACCGGCTCAGAAAAGCCCGGCGGTTCGCTCGTCAGCCTCAGCGGCGAGACGCTGGTGCTCAATCGCCTGCCGCTCGGCATTCTGGTGTTCCGCGACCAGCAGATCCTCTTTGCCAACCGCGCCATTACTGAAATGGTGGGCTACGAATCCGTCGAAGCCTTGCGCCTCGCTGGCCTCACGGCGATTTTCCCGGCGAGCAATGGCGATCAGGACGCCGGTCCGGTCAATCACCTCGTGCAGCGCGATGGCACGCTGGTGCCGGTCACGGCTCGCCTGCAATCGACCTCCTGGCAGGGCCGCCCGGCGCTGATGCTTTCGGCCAGCACGACCGAAGTGCGTACCGGCCACGAAGACGCCGTCCGCGCCTTTGCCCAGGCTTTTGCGGAACTGCGCGGCGATGGTTTTGTGGAACTGAGCCGCACCGGTGTGGTCCGGCTGGCCGATTCCTCGGCCTCGGCAGCCCTCGGCGCGGGCAGCACTATTTTGGGAAAACCGCTCTCGGCGCTGATTTCCTCCGAGGATGGTTTTGCCCTGCGCGGCTTCCTCGAACGCCCGGGGCGCTTCGCCGAGACGGAACGTCCGGCCGTCATCCTGCGCTCCGAGGACAACAAATCGGAAATCGTCCTTTTCGCCCAGGGTCAGGCCGGCATTGTCAGCGGCTATTTCGCCATGGTGCGGCCGCGCAATATCGCGCCGCGCCGCGCCCTTGGCACGCCCGATGCCGATCCGGCGCTGCTCGCCCGCATTGGGCGGGGTGTCAGGCGACCGCTCAACACCATAATCGGCTTTGCCGAACTGCTGCGCAGCAAGGCCTTTGGCGAGCTCGGCGACGAGCGCTACGAAGCCTATGCCGAGGATATTGCCGCAGCCGGCAATGATATCGCGGCGCTGGTCGACGAACTCGAGGACTATGCGCGCTTGCGTGAGGGAAAATATCTCGCCGAGCGTGCCAGCCTCGACCTGACAGAACTCCTCGAAACCTGCGTGCTGCGCATTCGTAACCAGGCCAATGCCGGGCGGATCATCGTGCGCAATGCCATTTCCGAGACGCTGCCGCGGGTAACAGCCGATCGGGCGTCGCTGGCGCAGGCCGTGCTTAACCTCCTCGCCAGCGCCATCGACCAGAGCCCGGTGGGCAGCACGGTCGTCATTTCGGCGCAGTTGCTCGATGATGGCGGCATTGCCATTCATGTACGCGACAATTCCAATCACGCGGTGGATATGGCCGAGCGCTTCGTCGTGTTCCGCGATGGCCTGAGCAAATCCGGACAGGCGCTCGCGCCGGTTCGCTCCAGCGTCGGCCTGGCGCTAACCCGCTCGCTCCTCGCGGTCAATGCGGTCTCGCTTTCGGTTGATCCGGCGGGTGAAAATGGCGTGCTGTTTTCGCTCCGCATCCCGGCCGATCTCGTGGACAATCTCCCGGCCGACTAACCCCAGGTCATTCTTCCCAACGGAAATGCCGATAGGCGAAAAGTTTAACGCCCAATGCGGGTGCGCCAACGCGCAACTTTGCCTATACCTAGTGAAAGGCGCGGAGCCGCGCCGACCTCTGGGAGACAGATATGAGAGTGACCAAGTCTTTCGCGCTGGCCAGTGCCGGTTTGCTATTGGCCACCAGCCTTGCCTTTGCGCAATCGACCGAAATTCGCGTCGGTGCGCCGCTGGAGCCGCCAGCGCTCGACCCGACGGCCGGCGCTGCCGAGGCCATCGACGTGGTGGTCTATCAAAATGTCTTCGAGGGCCTAACACGCATCGACCAGACTGGCGCAGTACAACCCGGTCTCGCGTCCGAATGGACCGTCAGCGACGATGGGCTCACCTATCGCTTCACGCTCCATGACGGTGTCACCTTCCACGATGGCACCGCGTTCGATGCGGAGGACGTGAAGTTCACCTTCGAGCGCATCTTGGCCGAAGACAGCGTCAATGCGCAGAAGGCGCTTTATGAGGCTATTTCGGCGGTGACCGTGGTCGATCCGCTGACGGTGGAAATCACCTTGTCGCGCCCCGATGGCCTGTTCCTCTTCAATATCGGTCGCGGCGATGCCGTCATCGTGGCGCCGGAAAGCGCCGCCAACAATGCGACCGACCCGATCGGCACCGGCCCCTTCGCCTTCGTGCAGTGGGACCGCGGCAGCCGGGTCATTCTCGAACAATATGGCCCCTATTGGGGTGAAAAGCCGGCGCTGACCAAGGCAACCTATGTGTTCATCGGCGATACCGCCACGATGACCAATGCCCTGCTCGCCGGCGATGTCGACGGCACCTACAACTTTGCTGCCGAAGCCCTGCCGGTCTTTGACGGCAACCCGCAGTTCAAGGTGCTTGTCGGTTCGACCGAAGGCGAAACGATCCTTTCGACCAACAATGCCAAATCGCCCTTCGACAAGCTCGAAGTGCGCCAGGCCATGGCTCATGCGATCAATCGCCAGGAAATCATCGATGGCGCGACCTATGGCTATGGCGTGCCAATCGGCAGCCATTTTGCCCCGCACCATCCCTATTACATCGACCTGACCAATACCTATCCCTATGACCTCGACAAGGCGCGGGAACTGTTGGCCACAGCCGGCTATCCCGACGGCTTTTCGGCGACGCTAAAGCTGCCGCCGGTCAATTATGCCCGCGTTTCCGGCCAGATCATTGCCAGCGAGTTTGCCAAGGTGGGCATCAAGCTAGAACTCATCAACATGGAATGGGCGCAGTGGCTGGAAGATGTCTTTGCCAACAAGGACTTCGACCTGACCATCATCAGCCATGTAGAACCCTTCGACATTGGCATCTATGCCAATCCCGACTACTATTTTGGCTACAACAGTCCCGAAGTGCAGGCCCTCAACGAGACGCTCAATGCCACGACCGACGAGGCCAAGCGCAAGGAGCTGGCACAAGAGATGCAGACCATCATCGCCAAGGATGCGGTCAACGGCTTCCTCTTCGAGCTCGCCCAGACGGGCGTCTGGAACGCCAAGCTCGAAGGCATGTGGCAGAACGCGCCCGTCGAAGGCGTGGTGCTGCGCGACGTTCATTGGGTTGAGTGAAGACATTTCTGTCGGCAAAAATCCGACTGTTTCCGGCCTGCCGACACCCCCTCCCAACCTCCCCCGTCTAGGGGGAGGTGCAGATGGAGTTTGGGGCACTACCTCTGCCAAAGCCGCTGAACCGGCACCCTCCCCCCCGCGGGGAGGGTTGGGGAGGGGGGCGGGAGCCAGGACACAAGGGGCCGGCGCCCCATGACCCTCTACATCCTCCGCCGCATCCTCGGCTTCCTCGTCACGCTCCTCATCGCCGCCGCGGTGATCTTCCTCCTGCTTGACCTCCTCCCCGGCGATCCCGCGCGCTTCATTCTCGGCATCAATGCCACGCCCGAAGCCGTCGCCGCCCTGCGCCTGCAGATGGGCCTCGACGATCCGGCCATCGTCCGCTTCAGCAACTGGCTTTTCGGCATGCTGCGCGGCGATTTTGGGCTGTCTCAGACGCAAAAGCTGCCCGTTGCCGGCCTCATCGCCGACCGCATGGCCGTCACCCTGCCGCTGACCATCGTCGCCATGATCATCTCCGTCGCCATCGGCCTACCGCTCGGCATTCTGGCTGCGCGGCATCGCGGCAAGCTCGTCGACACCGCGCTCATGATCCTGGCCCAGACTGGCGTCGCCATACCCAATTTCTGGTTTGGCATGCTGCTCACCTTGCTCTTCGCCGTCACTCTGCGCTGGTTGCCGCCGGGCGGCTTTACGCCGTGGAATGAAGACGCCTGGGCCTCGTTGCGCGGCCTCGTGCTCCCGAGCCTCGCGCTTGCCCTGCCCCAGGCGGCCATTCTCGCCCGCGTGATGCGGACGGCGCTGGTCGATGTTTCCACGCAGGATTTCATCCGCACCGCCCGCGCCAAGGGCATGACCTTTGGCGAGGCCCTGTGGCGCCATGGCGTGCGCAATGCGCTGTTGCCAGTACTAACCATTCTCGGCCTGCAATTCGCCTTCCTCATCGCCGGCACAATTATCGTCGAAAACGTCTTCTACCTGCCCGGCCTCGGACGCCTGATCTTTACCGCCATTTCCGAACGAGACCTGGTGCTGGTGCGCAGCGCCACGATCATTCTCGTGCTCGTCGTCAGCTTCACCATGCTGGTCGTCGATCTCGCATACGGCCTCGTCGATCCGCGTATCAGGGAGCGGCGGGCATGAACTGGCGCAGCCTTCTAAAACACCCCGGCCTCGTCATCGGGCTTACTGCCACGGCGCTTTTCGCACTATTGGCGCTGCTCTCGCTCGTCTGGACGCCCTACCCTATCGCCGACATCTCAATCGCCCGGCGCTTTGCGACGCCGGGGCCTGAGCATTGGCTGGGCACCGACCAGCTCGGCCGCGACATGCTTTCGCTGATCATGTCGGGCACGCTGACGAGTTTTACGGTGGGCGCCATGGCCGTGCTCATCGGAGCGGGCATCGGCGTGCCTCTGGGGCTTGCAGCGGCCATCTATGGCGGGCCGGTCGAATGGGTCGTGCTGCGTTTCTCCGACCTCGCCTTTGCCTTCCCTGCCGTTGTGATCGCCATTCTGATCGCCACGCTGATGGGGCCCGGCGCCAGCAACGCAGTGATCGCCATCGGCATTTTCAATGTGCCGGTCTTTGCGCAAGTGGCGCGCGGTGGCGCCCTGGCGATTTCGACGCTGGATTTCGTGGCTGCTGCACGGCTGGCGGGGCTCAGCAAGCCGATGATCGCGTTGCGGCACCTGCTGCCCAACATTGCGAGCCTCATCATCGTGCAGGGCACGATCCAGCTCTCGCTCGGCATTCTGGCTGAGGCTGGGCTTTCCTATATCGGTCTCGGCACGCAGCCGCCGGCCACGAGCCTAGGGCTGATGCTCCGCGATGCGCAGAGCCTCTTTCTGATTCATCCCTGGCTCAGCCTCGCGCCGGGGCTCGCCATCGTCGTGATCGTGATCGCGCTCAACATTGCCGGGGACGGACTTCGCGACGCACTCGACCCGCGTCTGCGCAATCGGGGATTGGCCAATGTCGCTGGTTGATATCCAAAATCTGACGATCAGCTTTGGCGGAAAGGCAGCCGTTTCCGATCTGTCCCTGAAGATCAACAAAGGCGAGCGCTTTGGCGTCATTGGCGAGAGCGGCTCGGGCAAATCGCTGACCGCCTTGGCCATCACCGGCCTGCTTCCGGACAATGCCGAAGTTTCCGGCACCATTGGCCTTGATGGAGCTCCCCTGCCCGACGATGAAAAGGCCATGGCACGGCTGCGTGGGCAGCGGATCGGCATGGTCTTTCAGGAGCCGATGACGGCGCTCAATCCGCTGATGCGGGTCGGCGATCAGATCGAGGAGGCAACCAGGCTGACCGGTCATGAGGGGGACAGCGCTATCGCCGGCCTTCTCACCGAAGTCGGGCTCGAAGCACGACATGCCGAGCGCTTTCCGCATCAGCTTTCGGGCGGGCAGCGCCAGCGGGTGATGATCGCCATGGCGCTGGCAAGCGCGCCGGACCTGATGATTGCCGATGAACCGACCTCTGCGCTCGATGTTATCACCCAGCGCATGGTGCTCGATCTCATCCGCGAGATTTGCGACCGGCGGCAGATGACGCTGATCTTTATCAGCCACGATATGCGCGCGGTTGCCGCACTGTGCGACCGGATTGCCGTGCTACGCGGCGGCAAGCTAATCGAAACGGGGCCCGTGAAGGACGTCCTCTCCCGCCCGGCCGACGCCTACACGCAAAAACTCGTTGCCGCGACCCGCATGGCGGCGCGGCAGGGCGAGCCGCATGTAGCCGATAAGATTCTGCTGGAGGTCGACCAACTGACGCGGGCCTTTTCGCAGGGCGGCTTCTGGCGTTGGGGGCAGCAGCCGCTGCTGGCAGTGAACAATGTCAGCCTCAGCGTTTCAGCCGGGGAATGCCTGGCGCTGGTTGGTCCCTCCGGCTGCGGCAAGACCACACTCGCGCGCATGATTGTCGGGCTCGATAGCGCGACATCGGGACAGATGCGGTTTGAAGGTACGGCCTACCGCGGCAGCGACCTGCCACCGACTCGCCGTGCTGATCTCTCGCTGGTGTTCCAGGACCCGTTCGGCAGCTTCAATCCGCGGCTGAGCGTAGCCCAATCACTCGGCGAGCCCCTGCGGCTCATGCCGGGCCTCGATCCCATGGAGCGCGAGCAGCGGCTGGTCGATGCGATCGAATCGGTGGGACTCGATCGCGCCATGCTGGCGCGCTTCCCTCACGAGTTTTCCGGCGGTCAGCGGCAGCGCCTTGCCATTGCCCGCGCCCTCGTCACGCGCCCTAGCCTCGTCGTCCTCGACGAGCCGGTTTCAGCGCTCGATGTCTCGGTGCGTGGCGATGTGCTCGACCTTCTGGCGCGGCTGCAGAACCAGTTTGGTCTCACCTACATCATCATCAGCCATGACCTCGACATGGTCGCGGCCATGGCCGATCGCGTACTGGTGATGGAAGCGGGAAAAATCGTCGAAGAGGGCAAGCCTGCTGCCCTCTTCGCTGCGCCACAGCATCGGCTGACCAAGGCCCTCATGGAGGCCCGCCTGCCTGACGTCGCGGCCTAATCGGCCTTGTGCACCTGGTGCAGCAGCACGGCCGAAATGGCGAGGTTTTCGGGCATGGCTTCCATGACCTCGTCATACTCGGCCCACTCTTCCTCGCCTGCCGTATCGTCGGGGCGGGTATCGGGGGAGGACAACATCAGGCCTGAAGCGAGCAGCATGGCCGCTTCACCACGGGCGTCGTCGCTGGTTTCGCGCAGGAATTCGTCCCAATAATCGAAGCGCATCAGCATGGCCTGCTGGAAGCCGGCGATCCAGACCTGCCAGACCACCTCGTCGGTTTCCTCGTCGACCTCGTAGAGCGGCGCATATTCGCCGCTGGCAAGCTCCTGCTCGATCTCGGCGAGGCGCGCGACCACGAGCGTTTCCAGCTCGGCTGTACCGGGCTTTGCCTCGCCGCGTTCGTCGGCCAGCCAGTCGAAGGGCCACCATTCTTCCTTTGCAATCGGTTCGGGACCGACCGCGAGGCAGCACAGGAACCCGTCGAGTTCGGAGAGCAGCATGGCATCGTCGCCGGCCTCGGCCAGAAGGTCTTCGAGCCGAACCAGGGATTCCGGCAGGTCGGTGAGTTCAGAGGTCATGGCAGTTCCGGTCCGCATCGCAGGGAAGAGATGCGGACCTATACACGTCTAGCGCGTATTGTGCAGCATGCCCTGGAAAGAACGATAGCTCGCCTTGGGGGTGCGTTGCTGGGTCTCGTAGTCGACATGTACCAGACCGAAGCGCTTGTTATAGCCCTCGGCCCATTCGTAATTGTCGAGCAGCGACCAGGCGAAATAGCCACGCACATCGGCGCCGGCCTCGCGGGCAGCGAGCACGGCCTTCAGGTGCTCGTCATAGTATTTTACGCGGCGCGGATCGTCGTCGCCTTCAACCTCGGCCATGCCGTTCTCGGTCACGTAGAGCGGGATTTTGGTATATTCATTGGAGACGCGAACCAAGAGATCCGACAGGCCTTTGGGGTAGATTTCCCAGCCGATATCGGTCTTTTCGAGGTCGCCCTTCACCTGCTCCACGGGGCGGCCCGGCTGGGTGGACGCCTTGTAGATGCCGCGGGTGTAGTAGTTGATCCCGAGCCAATCGAGCGGGCGCGACACGATAGACATGTCGGCCTGATAATTCGCCGGCAGGTAGGGTGCGAGCCATTCGGTCAGTTCGGTGGGATATTGGCCCTTCAGGACACCGCCGAGATACCAGCGGTTAAACAGCGCATCGCCGAAATTGCAGGCGGCCTTGTCTTCTTCGCTGTCGGTTGCCGGCTCGGATTTTTCGAGATTGAGCACGATGCCGAGGTTTTTTGTGCCGGTGGCGCGCAGGGCGTCGATGGCGGTGCCGTGGGCAAAGAGCACGTGGTGCATGGCGCGGGCGGCGGCGCGCAGGTCGCGATAGCCGGGGGCGTGGATGCCGAGTAAATGGCTGAGGAAGGCGACACACCAGGGCTCGTTGATGGTCGCCGTCGCTGCCAGACGATCACCGAACTTTTCGCCGACCAGCGTCGCATAGTCGCCGAACCAGTTGGCGATATCGCGGTTCATCCAGCCGCCGCGGTCCTGCAGGGCGGAGGGCAAATCCCAGTGGTAGAGCGTCGCATAGGGTTTCAGGCCACGCTCGAGCATGCCGTCGATCAGGCGATCATAGAAGTCGAAACCGGCCTGGTTGATGGCGCCGGTGCCTTCGGGGATCAGCCGCGGCCAGGCGATCGAGAAGCGATAGGCGTCAAAGCCGCCGTCGCGGATGAGATCGAGGTCTTGAGGCCAGAGTTCGTAGTGATTGCAGGCGTTGAGGCCTGTATCGCCATTGTGGACATTGCCGGGGGTTGCGGAGAACGTGTCCCAAATGGAAGTGCCGCGACCATCGCGCTGCCCGCCTTCGATCTGATAGGCGGCCGTGGCGACGCCAAAGGTGAAGTCAGGACCAAAATCCTTGCGATCGATCGAAAACATAACCCCTCCGCTGGGCGTGGCGCCCCTGTTGGACTAGCCGGATAGCGTGTTCGGAAAAGCTATGCAATCGATTTCGGAAAGGGGTTTCGGGGCTCGAATGCCCCTAACCTGCGTGTCGCTTATCGCATGCCGGCGACGAGGCGTTGGGCGATCACACGGTAGGCAGAGGCTTCTGCGCCTTGGGGATCAGTCGCGACAGGCGGCGCCCCGGCGTCGGAATTTTCGCGGATGGACATGACAAGTGGGATTGCGCCGAGGAACGGGATGTCGAGGCGCTCGGCGGCCTTCTCGGCGCCGCCGGTACCAAAGATGTCGTAGCGGTTGCCGGTGTCGGGGGCGATGAAATAGCTCATGTTTTCAATGAGCCCCAAGATGGGTACGGACATGCGGCGGAGCATGTCGATGGCTTTTTGCGCGTCGATTAGCGCGAGGTCCTGCGGGGTCGAGACGATGACGACGCCATCGACAATGGTCTGCTGGAAGAGGCCGATATGAATGTCGCCGGTGCCGGGTGGCAGGTCGATGACGAGGACGTCGAGATCGCCCCAATCGGTTTCGCGCAGCAATTGACGGAGGCCGGAGGTCGCCATGGGGCCGCGCCAGACCACGGCCTGGCCGGGAACCAGCATAGCCCCGATCGACATGACTTTTAGGCCAAAAGCCTCGTGCGGCTGGAAAATACCGTCGTCGCGCAGCGCGGTGCGGTCTTCGATCCCCAGCAGTTTGGGGACGGAGGGGCCGTAGAGGTCGGCGTCGAGCATGCCGACCTTCAGGCCCTCGGCAGCGAGGGAGAGCGCGAGATTGACCGAGGTGGTGGATTTGCCGACACCGCCCTTGCCCGAGCCGACGGCGATGATGCGGCGCACGCCCTTTACGCGGGTCTTGCCTTGGGGCTGGGGCGAGCCGTGGGAGAATTTTGGGCCAGCCTGCTTCTCGGAGGTGATGGAGACCATGACCTTGCGGCCGCCGGAGAGGGTTTTCACCACTTCGATGGCGGCTTCGCGGGCCGGGCCGAAGGCGGCTTCCATGCCCTGCGGGACGCCGACGGCAAAGGCAACGGCGCTGGGGGTGACGATGATTTCGGAGAGGCCGGAAAAGCTCGCGAGGTCGCCACCGCCCGGAATTTCCACGGCATTGAGGGCGGCTTTAATGCGGGCGGCGAGTTCGGTATCGGCCATGTCGGTCTCAGAAAAACAGAAAGACCTCACCCAGGCGTTTGACGAGGGCGAGGCCTTCAAAGGCATAGCTTCGGAATTAACCGAAGCCAATCAATGGAGTGCGACGACCCTTAGAGGATCGACTGGCCAGTGGCCTTCCAGTCCTTGAGGAAGCCGTCAATGCCCGCATTGGTCAGCGGGTGGTTGGCGAGCTTCTTGATCACGTCGGGCGGGATGGTGGCGACGTCGGCACCGACCAGAGCCACCTGGGTGACGTGGTTGGGCGAGCGGATCGAGGCTGCCAGGATCTGGGTTTCGTACTGGTAGTTATCGTAGATCGTACGGATGTCTTCGATCAACTGCACGCCATCGAGGTTGATGTCGTCGAGGCGGCCGAGGAAGGGCGAGATATAGGTCGCGCCGGCCTTGGCAGCGAGCAGGGCCTGATTGGCCGAGAAGCAGAGCGTGACGTTGGTCTTGACGCCCTTGTCCTTGAAATACTTGGTTGCCTTCAGACCGTTAAGGGTCAGCGGCAGCTTGATGACGACGTTGGATGCGATCTTGGCGAGGTGCTCGCCTTCGGCAACCATGCCATCATATTCAAGGCTGGCGACTTCGGCGGAAACCGGGCCGGGAACGATGGCGCAGATTTCGGCGATGACTTCCTTGAAGTCGCGGCCGGACTTGGCAATCAGCGACGGATTGGTGGTGACGCCGTCGAGGAGACCGGTTTCATAGAGTTCCTTGATGGCGGCGGTATCTGCAGTATCGACGAAGAACTTCATCGTTCCCTCCTAAAATCTCTGCCAAGTGGCCTTTGGCCAAGGTGTAGCATGGCGGCAGCGTGCCGCAAGCGAAGACAAGGCAGGGACTTGAAAACCAATGCTGTTTTCCGGTCCCCACCCAATTTATCGGGATGCCCCGAGGAAAGCGACCGCGAGGTCTCCCACGCGATCTTCCGGAATGCCGGCAACGTTGATGCGGCTATCCCCAGTCATATAGACCCCGTTTTCGGCTTTAAGATGTTCAACGGCATCATTGGTGAGACCTAGCAACGAGAACATGCCGCGGTGATCGGCGACGAAGTCGAAATCGGTGGAATTGGAGCGCTCGCGGATCGCGTCTGCGAGTTTTTTCCGCAATGAAATCATACGGTTGCGCATCAGCGCCAGTTCTTCTTCCCACTCGGCGCGCAGCGCCTTGTCCTCAAGAATGGTGCGAATGATCTCGGCACCGTGATCGGGGGGCTGGGAATAGGCACCGCGAATGATGTTCAGGAGCTGCGAATTTGTAATATCCGCTTCTTTTTCATCGCGGGCGATGAGGATGGCGGCGCCAACGCGCTCGCGATAGAGCCCAAAGTTCTTCGAGCCCGAGAATGCTACCAGAGCTTCGGGGACCGTGGATAGAATTTTGCGGGTTCCATAGGCGTCGGCTTCGATCCCATCGCCAAAGCCGAGATAGGCGAGATCGACGAAGGGCAGCGCGCCGGTGCGCAGCAGGCTCGCGGCAACCTGGTCCCACTCTTCGTTGGAGAGGTTTGCGCCGGTCGGGTTGTGACAGCAGCCGTGCAGCAGCACGACATCGCCAGCGCCCAATTTATCAAGCGTTGCCAGCATTTCGGCGAATTTGACGCCGCGCGTTTCCGTATCGAAATACGGGTAGGTCGCGACCTTGAGGCCGGAATTGATGGCGATCGGGTTGTGGTTGGCCCAGGTCGGGTCCGACACATAAACCGTGGCGCCGGGGCGAGCACGGTTGATGAGCTGCATCAGCACCCAGAGCGAGCCGGTGCCGCCCGGGGCCTGCGCAATGCGGACGCGGGAGAGGTCGACGCCGCCGGCGAGGACAAGGTCGAGCACCGAAGTGCCAAAGCCCTTATTGCCGGCAATGCCGAGGTAAGTCTTTGTTTTTTCGTTCGAAAGGATTTTCTCTTCGGCTTTGCGCACCGCGGTCATGACCGGGGTCACGCCCTTTTCGTCTTTGTAGACGCCGACGCCGAGGTCGATCTTGGTGGAACGCTGGTCAGCAGCATACTCGCCCATAAGCGCAAGAATCTTGTCGCCTGGAGCCTTTGAGAGGGTTTCGAACATTTTGTTGGAAGTCCGGTGAGGGAAGCGCCGCCTTTATAGGCGGCTCAGGGATTTTTGCAATTGGAAGTGGGTGGCCTTCGACTAACGTTTTAGGCCGTGTTTTTCCAGTTCAGCGATCAATTGTGGAACGATTTCAAAGAGATCGCCAATCAGGGCCACGTCGGCGATTTTCACCAAGGGCGCTTCTGCGTCGGTATTGATGGCAAAAATCTTCTTCGCACCCTGGATGCCGGCGAGGTGTTGCAGCGCGCCGGAGATGCCGATGGCGATGTAAAGATCGGGGGCGATGATCTTGCCGGTCTGGCCGATCTGCCAATCGTTGGGGGCGTAACCGGCATCGACCGCGGCGCGGGTGGCGCCGACGGCCGCACCGAGGGTTTTTCCAAGCTTTTCAATCAGTTGAAAACCTTCGGCGGAGCCGACGGAGACGCCGCCGCCGATGACGATCTGGGCCGTGGCGAGATCAGGCGTGTCGCTTTCGGTGCGGTGCGCAGCGAGGAAGCGGGCGGCGGAATTGACTGAAAGGTCTAGGTTTTCGACCGGCGCGGCATTGCCCGAGGCGGCAGGACGGAAGGCCGAAGCGCGGAAGGTGAGGAGGTGCTTGGGCTGCGGGTCGGTGAGTGTTTCCAAGGCGTTACCGGCGTAGATCGGGCGAGTAAAGCGGTTGGGGCCGAGGATTTCGACCACGTCGGTGACCGGCTGGATATCGAGTTTTGCCGCGAGGCGCGGGATAACGTCTTTGCCAACCGACGAGGCGCTCGCGCTAACAGACTGGTAGCGTTGAGCGAGGCTTTCGAGAGAATTGGTGATGGATTCGGCCGTCTCCGCCGCTTTTACCACTTGGACTATCCGAACACCGGCGATTTGAGCGGCCGCAGCGGCGATGTTGTCGGGGTTTTCGGCGACGACAAGCAGGTCGACCGGACCGAGTTGGCTCGCGGCGGCTACGAGGCGGGCAGTGGCGGGTGAGAGTTCACCCTTGTCGTGATCGGCAAGCAGGAGAACCGACATCAGAGCGCCTCCATCTCGTTGACTTCGGCGGCGATGGCAGCGGCGAGGTCGGCAACGGAGCCGACGGTCTTGCCGGCGACGCGTTCGGCGGGCGGGGATATCTTTTCCACCACGAGGCGCGGGGCGAGGTCGATGCCGAATTCAGTGGCGGGGCGCACGGCCAATGGCTTGGAGCGCGCCTTCATCACCATGGGGAGGGCGGCATTGCGCGGCGTGTTGAGGCGGAGGTCGGCGGTGACGACGGCGGGGAGCGGAACCGCAACGGTTTCGCGGCCGTAGTCGACTTCGCGGGTGACTTCCAGTTCAGAGCCTTTCACCAGGATTTCCGAGGCGAAGGTGGCCTGGGGGCGATTGGTGAGGGCGGCGAGCATCTGGCCGACATGGTTGGAATCGTCGTCGACGGCCTGCTTGCCCAGGAGGATCAGGTCGGGCTGTTCTTCCTCGGTCACCTTGGCGAGCAGCTTGGCGATGGTGAGGGTTTCCAGCGCCGCGTCGGTTTCGACGAGGATGCCGCGATGGGCGCCCATGGCGAGGGCGGTGAGAATGACGTCGTTGCTCTGCTTGGGGCCGATGGAGACGATGACCACTTCGCTCGCCTGGCCCTTTTCGGCCAGTTGCACCGCGGCCTCAACCGCGTGCTTGCAGAAGGGATTCATCGACATGCGTACGCCAGTGGTTTCCACGCCTGTTCCATCGGGGCGGACGCGGATGCGGACATTGTGGTCAACGACGCGCTTGACGGCGACGAGGATTTTCATGGGCGGCTCCGAATTTGGGGGTTCAATGGCAGGTTGAGCCGGAGCGGGCAAGGCACACGAGGGGAAATTCGGTTCGGTCGCGGCGCGAATGTTAGAAAGCCCTGCCTAGGCAGAAAAAAGCCCGCGCCTCCGTCAGAAAGCGCGGGCCGGAATCTCTGAGAGAGAGGGATCAGGCTTCCTGGATGGCGGAGAGGAGCCAATCGGCGCCCGAGGTACGCTTGAAGGTCCAGATCTCGGTGGATTGGGTCGCGTTCTCGGCGTCGCCCTCCACGACCGCGCCGGTCTGGCGATCGGCGGTATAGTCGATCGAGGCATAGCGCATGGCGACGGTGGCATATTCGTCCCGGCCTTCGCGCCAGCTTTCGGCGAGGTCGCCCTGGAGGAGGCGCACGTCGGAGACGTGGTTTTTGACGCCATTGGTGGCGTTGGTGGCCAGCTCTTCAGAGAGATAGCCCATGACTTCGGGCGTGGTGAGCGCACGAAGGGCGGCATAATTCTCGCTGGCGAAGGCAGCCTGAACGCGGCTCAGCATCTGTTCGAAAATCTCGAGATCGGCCATGCCGATATCGAGCTGGTTTTTGCCCGGCGCAGGTTTTGCCGCGCGCGGCGCAGCGGAACCGCCGCCGAACATCTGGCCGAAATCATTGCGCGGGCTATTGGGTTGGGCCTGATAGGCCGCCGAAGTGGGGCCGCCGGCCGTGGCCGGGCGCGGGCCGCGGAAGAAGCGCAGGGCAAGCCAGACGAGGCCGCCGATGAGGGCGATCTGCACGATCATGGCGAAGACGCCGCCAAAGCCACCGAAGCCGGCGCCGAAAAGCAGGCCAAGAAGGCCACCGAGCGCCAGGCCACGCAGGAGCGAACCGCCAAAACCATTCATGAAGCCACGCGGCTGCGCGGACTGCACGCCGGGAGCGGCAGAGGGCTGCTGGCCTTGCGTCATGGTGCGCTGAACCGGCGCAACAGGCTTGGGCGCGGTATTGGTGATGGCGGGCGGATTGAACGTGTTGATGCCGCGGCTGCCGAAGCTGCCGCCACGGCGCGCTTCGGCATCGCTGATCGAAATCATGGAAAAAGCCATGACCAGGACGGCAAAGAGACTGGCGAAGCGGACGGTCTTGGAGGCGAACATTAGCGGACCCATGGAATGACGTTATCCGCCATATAGGTGGTCGCAGCCGCAATGTGTAGCACCGGGGCATAAAAGCGGTGACGGGCGTGTGACGGCGCGGGCAGTTGACGCCGCCGCCGCGGGCATGGACATTGCAGCCTCTTTCCTTCTGCTTCGGACATCCTATGCCTATCCTCAACCGCATTGCCGAATTTCATGATGAGATCACCGCCTGGCGACGGGATTTGCATCAGCATCCGGAAGTGCTGTTCGATGTGCACCGCACCGCGGGGATCGTGGCGGAAAAGCTGAAAGCGTTCGGGGTCGACGAGGTTGTCACGGGGCTCGGGCGCACCGGCGTTGTCGGCATCATCAATGGCCGGACCAATACCAGCGGCAAGACCATTGGGCTACGGGCCGACATGGATGCGCTGACGGTCACCGAGAAAACTGGTGCCCCTTATGCCTCGACCAACCAGGGTAAGATGCATGCCTGTGGGCATGATGGGCACACGGCGATGCTGCTGGGCGCGGCAAAGTATCTGGCCGAGACGCGGAATTTCGATGGGCGCATTGCGCTGATCTTCCAGCCGGCCGAAGAGGGCGGCGGCGGCGGCAAGGTGATGCTGGAAGACGGTCTCGTCGAGAAATTCGACATTTCGGAATTTTATGGGATGCACAACTGGCCGGGGATGCCGGTTGGGCACTTTGGTATTCGCCACGGCGGGATCATGGCGGCGACGGACCGCTTTTACATCACCATTACCGGCCAGGGCGGGCATGCGGCGCGGCCGCAGCAGACGGTGGACCCGATCATCGTTGCCGCGCAGATGGTGACGGCGCTGCAGACGATTGTTTCGCGCAATTTGGATCCGCTGGAATCGGCGGTGCTTTCAGTGACGATGATCGAGGCGGGCGAGGCCGACAACGTCATCTCGCAGACGGCGAAGATTACCGGCACGGTGCGCACGCTCGATGGCGACGTGCAGGATTTCATCGAGGCGCGGCTTGGCGAGATCGTGCCGCAGTTTGCCCAGAGTTTTGGGGCGAGCGCTGAGATCCGCTATGCGCGGGGTTATCCGGTGACTGTCAATTCGGCACGGGAAGCGGATTTTGCGGCTGACGTGGCCAGCGAAGTTGCGGGCGCGGAGCGGGTGGACCGGAATACGCCGCCGTCGATGGGCGGGGAGGATTTTTCCTTCATGCTCAATGAGCGGCCAGGGGCGTATATTTTCCTCGGGAATGGGAATTCGTCGGAGCTGCATACCGATACGTATGATTTCAATGACGAGGCTATTCCGGTGGGGACGAGTTATTGGGTGCGGCTGGCGGAGACGGCACTGAAGGGCTGATCTCTCCCACCTGCCGCCGCGCCAGTAGCCCTCATGCTGAGGTGCTTTGCGGAGCAAAGCCTCGAAGCACGGGGGCGTGGCACTGAAGCACCGAGGCACGCCTTCGTGGTTCGAGGCTGCGCTACGCTTCGCACCTCACCATGAGGGCTACTGGGAACCGGTGTCCCCGCCTCAAAGCGCCAAAATATAAAGCCACCCCGTAATCGTCACGGCTGACAGCACCGTGGCGATGAGGATGGTGTTGGTCGCAACGCTGACGCCGCGGTCGTAGTAGGTGGCGAAAACGTAGATGTTCACCCCGGCCGGCATGGCGGCGAGCAGGATGCCGTAGCGGGCCACTTCGAGCGGGACGTGCAGGACCCAGACCATCAGCACATAGGCGATGGCGGGGTGCAGGATCAGTTTTATGAGCGAGGCGACGAGGGCCTGCTTCCAGTTTTCCGAGAGCTTGAATTCGACGAGCGCCCCGCCGATGCCGAAAAGGGCGGCGGGGACGACGGCCTGGCTCATCATGACGAAGAAGGCTTCGGCCGGCTCGATGAGTTTTATTTCGAGCAGTGAGCCGATGATGCCGGCGGCAATGCCCCAGATCAGCGGATTGGAGACGACGCGGCGGACGGCGACGACGAGCGTCTTGCCAAGCGGCTGACCATCGCGCTTGACCAGTTCCATGGTGATCATGCCCACAGTGAGGAGGATCGCGCCGTGGAGGCCGATGATCGATAGGGTCACTGGCAGGGCGTCGCTGCCATAAGCGCGGGTGAGGATGGGGAGGCCGACCAGCACGGTATTGGTAAAAGTGCCGGAGAAGCCGACGGCGACGCTTTCGCCGGGGCGATTGCCGAAGACCCGTTGGGCGATGATGATGCCGACGATGAAGCAGACAATGGCGCCGAAATAGAAGGGGCCGATGATCGACAGATTGAAGGCCGAGCGGAAATCACTCGTCGAGATCGAGTGGAACAAGAGGCACGGCGTCGCGAAATTATTGACGAAAGCGATGAGGCTTTTGACGCCTTCGGCCGGATAGAGCCGCCTGAGCACGGCGAAATAGCCCAGGCCCATGAGGCCGAAGATGGGCAGGATAACAAAGATGATGTCGAGCATTGGCCGAGGATCCGGGCCGGGAAGGCACAGGAGGCCTAGACCCTTGGCATGCTCGGGTCAACCATGATCTTGTATGGAAGTTTTCAACTCTGCTTTGTCGTATGGCCGTGTTGTGGAACGGCTAAGGAATTTCGCGGTGTGGGTCGCCGAAACGAAACAATGATAGTTTCAAAACGAAAGCAAATGACTTACATACGAACTATTCTCGGAGCGAAGCGATATGAGTGAGTCAGTGCTGGATCTGTTCGTCATCGGCGGCGGCATCAATGGGGCCAGCGTGGCGCGCGATGCGGTGGGGCGCGGGTTTTCCGTGGGCCTTGCCGAGATGAATGATTTTGCTTCGGGCACGAGCTCGGCGGCGACCAAGCTGATCCATGGCGGGCTGCGCTATCTCGAGCACTACGAGTTCCGGCTGGTGCATGAGGCGCTGGCGGAGCGCGAGATTCTTTGGGCAGCGGCGCCGCATATCATTCGGCCGCTGCGCTTCGTGCTGCCGCATCACAAGGGGCTGCGGCCGGCTTTTGTGCTGCGCACCGGTTTGGCCATGTATGATTATATGGGCGGGCGGAAGCTCTTGCCGCCGACCAAGACACTGGATTTGACGCGGGATGTGACCGGGAAGCCGCTGAAGCCGGGCTATCGGCTGGGGTTCGAATATTCGGATTGCTGGGTCGATGATGCGCGCTTCGTGGTGCTCAATGTGCGCGATGCGGCGGACAAGGGCGCGACGGTTTATGCCCGGACCAAGGTGACTTCGGCGCGCAAGGAAAGTGGCGCCTGGACGATTTCGCTTGAGGGCGAAGGTGGCACGCAGACGGTGCGCGCCAAAATGATCGTCAATGCGGCGGGGCCGTGGGTCGACAATGTCATCAATGGCGTGATGGGCAAGAACGGAGCGCATAATGTGCGGCTGGTTCAGGGCAGCCACATCGTGGTGAAGAAGCTCTATGATCACGACCGCTGCTATATTTTCCAGAATGGCGATGGGCGGATCATTTTCGCCATTCCGTACCAGGATGATTTTACGCTGATCGGCACCACGGACCGCGACTACACGGGCGATCCGAAGGATGTCAAAATCTCGCAGGAAGAGACGGATTATCTGCTCTCCGCGGCGAGCGAGTACTTTGCCAAGCCCGTTACCAAGGACGAGATTGTCTGGACCTATTCGGGCGTGCGGCCGCTGTTTGACGATGGCGCGAGCGCGGCGCAGGAGGCGACACGGGACTATGTGCTCAAGGTCGAGGGTGATGCGGCGACGGGGGCCGTGGTCAATGTGTTTGGCGGCAAGCTGACGACGTCGCGGCGGTTGGCGGAATCGGTGCTCGAAAAGATCGAAGAGGTCTTGGGCAAGAAGAAGGGGGCGTGGACCAAGGTCAGCACCCTGCCCGGCGGCGATTTCGGGCCGCTGAGCTTTGATGCGGAAGTGCGGCGGCTGGGGCTCGATTATCCGGAATTGCCGGGGACGCTGCTGAAGCGCCTGATGCGGCTTTATGGGACGAAGGCGCGGGTGCTGCTGGGGGATCGGAAGACGGTTTCCGCGCTGGGGCAGCATTTTGGTGCCGACCTTTATGCGGCCGAAGTCGATTATCAGGTTGAACACGAGTGGGCGCGGACGGCACAAGATGTGTTGTGGCGGCGCACCAAATTGGGGCTGCGGGTTGGCGCCGAGGATGTGGCGCGGCTTGAGGAGTATTTGAGCCACTAGCATTTTGGTGGTCGTCACCACCGGGCTTGTCCGGTGGTCCATGCCAATCCGCAGGATTGGCAGGCCTCCCCAAGATGGATTGCCGGGACAAGCCCGGCAATGACGATAGGGTGGAGAGATCGAGGGACCGCAGAGTTCCGGAGGAGAAATTCATGACCAAATTCATTCTGGCGATCGATCAGGGCACGACGTCGAGCCGGGCGATTGTGTTCGATGGCGACCGGAAGGTGGTCGGGGTCGGGCAGAAGGAATTTTCGCAGATCTTTCCGCAGGATGGCTGGGTGGAGCACGATCCGGAGGAAATCTGGGAGAGTGTGGTTGCAACCATCAAGACCGCGCTCGGGGAGGCCAAGGTTGGCGCAGAGCAGATCGCGGCGATCGGGATTACCAATCAGCGCGAGACGGTTGTTGTCTGGGATCGGGCGACGGGGAAGCCGATCTACAATGCGATTGTCTGGCAGGATCGGCGGACTTCGGCGACGTGTGCGGAGCTGAAGCGGGCGGGGCATGAGGCGCTGTTTACCGAGCGGACCGGCTTGCTGCTTGATCCGTATTTTTCGGGCACGAAGGTCAAATGGCTGCTCGACAATGTCGAGGGCGCGCGGGCGCGGGCCGAGGCGGGTGAGTTGGCTTTTGGGACGATTGATACGTTCCTCATCTGGCGGCTGACGGGCGGCAAGGTTCATGCGACCGACGCGACCAATGCGGCGCGGACGTTGATGTTCGATATCTCGCGCAATCTCTGGGATGAGGAGCTGCTGGGGATTCTCGGTGTGCCGAAGGCGCTGCTGCCTGCAGTGAAAGATTGCGCGGATGATTTTGGGGTGACGGCGCTGTTTGGCGCTGAAATCCCGATACTCGGGGTGGCGGGCGACCAGCATGCGGCGACCATCGGACAGGCGTGTTTTGCGCCGGGCATGGTCAAATCGACCTATGGCACGGGATGCTTTGCGGTGTTGAACACCGGCAAAGATATGGTGCGCTCGCAGAACCGGCTGCTGACGACCATTGCCTATCGGCTGAATGGCGAGACCATCTATGCGCTGGAAGGTTCGATTTTCATTGCGGGCGCGGCGGTGCAGTGGATTCGCGATGGGCTGAAGCTCGTGAAGCATGCAAGCGAAACCGGGCCGCTGGCGCGGACGGCGGACCCGAGCCAGAATGTCTATATGGTGCCGGCCTTTGTGGGACTGGGCGCGCCGTGGTGGGATGCCGAGGCGCGCGGGGCGATTTTTGGGATTACCCGCAATACCGGGCCGGCGGAAATTGCCCGGGCGGCGCTGGAGGCGGTTTGCTACCAGACGCGGGACTTGCTGGAGGCGATGCGGAAAGATTGGACGGCCGAGGGCGATACCGTGCTGCGCGTTGATGGCGGGATGGTTGCTTCGGACTGGACCATGCAGTTTCTGGCGGATGTGCTCGATGCGCCGGTGGATCGGCCGACGATTTTGGAGACGACAGCGCTGGGTGCAGCGTGGTTGGCGGGCATGAAGGCGGGAGTTTGGCCTGATATGGATGAATTTGCTGCGGGCTGGGCGCGGGATCGGCGGTTTGAACCGGCGATGGATGCGGAAGAGCGCAAGGCCAAGGTGGCGGGCTGGGATGATGCGGTGCGGCGGGTGCTGACGCAGTAGAGTTTGCGGCGGGAGCCACGATTTCTGAGCGTGTGAACACCCCTCCCCCGCCCTCCCCGTCGAGGGGAGGGTGTCGGATCGAGTGTGAGAGGAGACCTAGTCTCCTTCGCCCTCGACGCTTGGGGCTGGCTCTTCGTCTTCGGCTGATGCGGGTTGGTTGACGTTGGGGTTGTCGCGGAGGAGCGTCGTCACTTCATTGTCGAGCGTTACCATGAAGCGCTCGATGCGGGTGCCGTTGGAGCCGAAGTCGTGCGGGGCGTTGATCGAGGCCGAACGCATGTCGACCTTGGCGCCGGTGGACGTGGGGGCGACGCGGAGCACGGCTTCTTCGCGCCAGCCGGGAATGGTGGTGATGCGGGCATTGAGGCGGCCGGGTGTGCCATCGAGGCCCGGGGCGCGGGTGAGGCGGATATCCCAGCCCTCGGCCTGCGCGAGGCGTTCGACGACGCCGAAGAGCGAGACGACATCAAGCGGATAGGTGCGTGTGGTCGCATTGGGGAAGATGCGGGCCTGCTCATCGGGCTTGATGAGGAGGGGCGGCGGCATTTTGGCCGTATCGGGCAGGAAGAGCAGCGGCAGCTCGCCACGGGCGACGGTGGCGATGTCGGTGACGGGCGGATAGCGCCAGGCGTAGTAGCCGTAATAGGCGAAGGGCAGGAGGCAGATGAGGCCGAGGAAGAGGCCCGAGAGCGCCTTGCTCCAGCCCTGATCGCCGGAAAACCACAGACGGATGAGCGCCAGAAAGCCGACGAAAGAGGCGAGTGCCGAGACGGCCAGGGCCAGGAGGGCGACGATGAAAAAGCTGGGCGAGTCGATGAGGCCCAGATGGTGCATGCCGACCGGCAGAATGACGAGCGGAATGGCAATCCTGCCAATCCGGCGGGCCCAGATGGCCGTTTTCGACGTTCTGATCAGTATGCGCACGAAGAGGCTTTTCCCTTGCTGGCGCCTGTTTTACGTCAAAGGTCTTGGGATTGTTTAAACTTGTCGCGATTTCGCTCCGCGAAACGCTGGCTCAGGGATAGAGGCGCGCGTTTTGCCAGCCGGCATCCAGCGTTTCGCGGGTGAAGCGGACGCGGTCGTGGAGGCGGTATTCGCCGTCCTTCCAGAATTCCATCATGGTGGGCTTAATGCGAAAACCGGCCCAATGGGCGGGGCGGACGACATGGGCATCGCCGATCTCGGCGGTGAGCGCTTCGACGCGGGCGATGAGGGTGGCGCGATTTTCGAGCGGGCGGGACTGGAGCGAAGCCGACGAGGCGATCTGGCTGCCGCGATGGCGCGAGGCGAAATAGGTGTCCGACTCAGTGGGGCTGACGACTTCCACCGGGCCGCGGAGGCGCACCTGGCGGCGCAGCGACTTCCAGTGGAAGACGGCTGATGCCTGGGGATTGGCGAGGAGCTCGCGGCCCTTGTCGCTCTCGAAATTGGTGAAGAAGCAAAAGCCCCTGCTATCGCGGGCGTTGAGCAAAACCATGCGGACATCGGGCAGGCCGGAGGCGTCGGCGCTGGCGAGGGCCATGGCGTGGGGATCGTTGGGCTCGCTCTCATTGGCCAGGGCAAACCACTCCTCGAACACGGCAAAGGGATCGAGGTCGGAGCGATCGCCATCGTCGAAAAGGCGTTCGGTGAGTGTTTGCAGCATCGTCATATTTCCCGGGCTTTTGGCCCTCTCAAACTGGACAAGCCGAGGGGGCGTGGCCATATAGGACTCGAATTGTGGGCGAAGCAACGCCCGACCCAAACAGATTGGACCAAATGCGCGATCCTTACACCGTGCTCGGGGTGCCGCGGTCCGCAAGCGAGAAGGACATCAAGTCCGCCTATCGCAAGCTGGCCAAGAAGTATCATCCCGATCAGAATCCCGACGACCCTTCGGCACATGGAAAATTTGCCGAAGCAACCCATGCCTATGACCTGCTCAATGACGCGGAAAAGCGGGGGCAGTTCGACCGCGGCGAAATCGACGCCGAGGGTAATCCGCGCTTTGCCGGCTTCGGCAATGGCGGCTTTGGCGGCGGCGCAGGCCGTGGTGCGCGGCCGGGTGCCGCTGGCGCCGGCGGGTTTTCGGCCGAAGACATTCTTAAAGAATTCATGAGCGGCTTTGGTGGCCAGCCGCGCGGCGGCGCTCGCCCGGGTGGCGGCGCTGGTGGGGCGCAGTGGGACCCGTTTGCCGGTGGCGCCACGGGCGGCGCTGGCGCGGGAGCAGGTGCGCGCATGAAGGGCGACGATGTGGTCGTGAATGCGACCGTGTCGCTCGAAGATGCGCACAAGGCGGCCTCCATTCCGGTGCGTATGCCGACGGGCAAGGTGCTGAACGTAAAACTGCCCGAAAAGGTGGAAGAGGGTCAGCAGATCCGGCTCAAGGGCCAGGGCACAGCCAATGCCTTTGGCGAGCCGGGCGACGCGCTGGTGACCGTGCGCTTCGAGAAATCAAAAGTGTTCCGGCGCGACGGCAGCGATGTGCGCACCGATGTTTCGGTGACGCTTTATGAAGCCGTGCTGGGCGCCAAGGTGCGCGTGCCGACGCTTGATGGTTCGGTGGAACTGAACCTGCCGCCGGGCGTGGACACGGGCAAGGCGCTGCGCCTCAAGGGCAAGGGCCTTTATGGCGATGGCGATCTCTATGTGAATATTCGCGTGGTGCTGCCGCCGGGTGGTGATCCCGATCTTGAGGCGCTGGCGAGATTCATGCGGGACCAGAAGCCGTATAAGGTACGGGACTAAGCTTTCCGGCCATATGCTGGGATCGTCACCCTCGGGCTTGACCCGAGGGTTCTGCACTCGCTGCACACAAACCAAGTGAAGTGTCCTCGGGTCAAGCCCGAGGATGGCGCGTGGTGATTAGGTAGTCCCCGAGCGAAAACTGTCGCAGAGAGGTTAGTCCCGCGGCGCAGCAGCTCTTTGCAACCTGTCGTTGATTGCTTCGCCCAAGCCCTCATGCGGAATGGGAGCAACGGCGATTGTCTCTGCGCCGGTCGCGTCCAATTCATGCAGCATGGAGAAGAGGTTTCTGGCGGCTTCGTGGAGGTCGGCGCTGGGGGACAGATTCCGCGTTTCGCCGGAGAACGCCGACGCCGGCCCAAAAGCCAAAAAGGCTTCGCCGGGTTGGGGAGCTGTGTCCAATCGCATCGAGGCGTTGGGGGCGTAGTGGCTCAAGAGCATGCCGGGGGCGGAGATTTTGGCGCCTTTGGCGGCGCGGGCGACTTTGCGGCCGAAGGCTTTTTCGATGTCTTCGCGGGCAAGGGCGCCGGCGCGGAGCTGGATGATGGTTTCGCCATCCACCGCCACGATAGTCGATTCAACGCCGGCCTTGCAGGCGCCGCCATCAAGGACAGGGACCTTGCCGGAAAAGCCGCGGCGGACTTGCTCGGCCGTTGTCGGCGAGAGCTTGCCGGATGGATTGGCCGACGGGGCGGAAAGCGGGCGGCCGGTGGCGCGGAGGAGCGCGAGGGCGACCGGGTGGTCGGGCATGCGCAGGGCAACCGTGTCGAGGCCGGCGGTGGCGACATCGGCAAGGCCGTGGCCGGGGCGCAGAGGGACGACGATGCTGAGGGGGCCGGGCCAGAATTTTTCGGCGAGCTTTTTCGCGAGAGGGGAAAAGACGGCGAGCTTTTCGGCCATTTCGAGATCGGCGACGTGGGCAATCAGCGGATTGAAGCGGGGGCGGCCCTTGGTTTCGTAGATCGAGAGCACGGCATCGGGATTGGTCGCATCGGCGCCGAGGCCATAGACCGTCTCGGTGGGGAAGGCGACGAGTTTTCCCGCGCAGAGGGACGCGGCGGCTTCGGCAATGGCCTGATCGTCGGGAAATATGCTCATGGGCGGTGTTTGACAACAGGCGGGGCGCGCGTCAAGTCGGCGGGGCGCAGCCGAACGTTTGTCGCGTTTCCGCAGCGGAAAAGTGGTATGCCCTTTCTTGCAAACGCTCCGAAGGCCACCGTGACCACGCTCCTTGTCAGCCAGACCAATTTTGCCGATCACCGGACGCCACCCGGCCATCCCGAGCGGGCCGATCGCATCATTGCGGTCGAGGAGGCGCTGGCGACGCAGGAATTCGACCGGTTGGTGCGGCGCGAGGCGCCTTATGGCGACATTACGCTGGCTGAACTCGTGCATGACGAGCGCTATATGGCGCGGCTGCGCATGGCGCGGCCGGCAGAGGGCATCGGGCAGCTTGATCCTGACACCTATATTTCGGACCAGTCGCTCTCGGCGGCGGCGACCGGGCTGGGCGGGGCCATGGCGGGGCTCGATGCCGTGGTGATGGGTGAGGTGGACAATGCCTTTTGCGCCATCAGGCCACCGGGCCATCATGCGGAGATCGACCGGCCGATGGGGTTTTGCCTCATCAATACCGTGGCCATCGTGGCGCGCGAGGCGCAGCGGAAATATGGGGCGGAGCGGATCGCGATCGTGGATTTCGACGTGCATCACGGCAATGGCACGCAGGACATTTTTTATGACGATGCCAGCGTGTTCTACGCCTCAAGCCACCAGATGCCTTTGTTTCCCGGCACGGGACATCCGAGCGAGCACGGCGTCGGGAACATCGTCAATGCGGCGCTGAAGGCGCATACGGATGGCTCGGAGATGCGGGCGGCCTATAATGAGATCATCCTGCCGGCGCTCGATAATTTTGCGCCGGACCTGATCCTGATCTCGGCCGGGTTCGATGCGCATGAGCGGGACCCGCTGGCGCAGCTCGAATGGGTGGATCAGGACTTTGCCTGGGTCACCGGAAAGTTGATGGATGTGGCCGAACGCCGCTGTGGCAATCGGATTGTGTCGCTGCTCGAAGGTGGCTATGACCTCAAGGGCCTAGCCGGAGGCGTGCGCCAGCACGTGGCCATGCTGATGGACGGGGCGACGAGTTCTCTCAACTTTTAGGATGGCGCCATGGCCGAGATTGCCGAGGATGTGAAAACCCTGAGCTTCGAAGCGGCTTTGGAGCAGCTCGAACAGATTGTCCAAAAACTCGAAAGCGGCCGGGCGCCGCTGGCCGAATCCATTGCCATCTATGAGCGCGGCGAAGCGCTGAAAGCGCATTGCGAAATGCTGCTGAAGACGGCGGAAGCGCGGATCGAAAAGATTACGCTGAGCCGGGAAGGCAAGGCAGTTGGGACCGAGCCGCTCGACGCGAATTAGTTTTTGCGCGTGGGGGGAATGAGGCACTTCGGTCGCCTCGTTCACCGGGCTGCCCTCGGGCTTGACCCGAGGGTCGGGCGGGGAGCCATTGCGCTATGGTGCGGGTGGGGAGTGGCCCTCGGGTCAAGCCCGAGGGAAGCATGGTGGGTGGGACGATAGCGGGGCCAAGCCTTGGCAACCGCTGCAGGCCAACAAGCGGAAGAACGCTGAATAGATGACGACGAACAAGACGCTGCGCAATTTCCGTATTGTGCTTTGGGTGCTGGTGGCCGTGGCGGCGCTGGGGGCGACGTTCCTCTATGTGTTTCGTCCGCCGCAGCGGCCGCTGGGGCTGAATGGGCAGAGCTTTGCGCTCAATTCCACGCAGGGCGGGACGTTTACCGAGAAGGATTTGGTGGGCACACCGAGCCTGATCTTCTTCGGCTACACGTTCTGCCCCGATGTGTGCCCGACGACGCTGGCTGAAACCACCGCCTGGCGCGCCCAACTGGGGCTGACGCCGGAAGACTTGCGGATCATTTTCGTCACGGTCGACCCTGAGCGCGATACGCCGGAAATGGTGAAGTCTTACGTGGAAGGGTTCGACCCTTCGGTGATCGGGCTGGTGGGCGATCAGGCGGCGACAGAGCAGGTCAAGGCCGCGTTTGGCGTGTTTTCGGAGAAAGCGGGCGATGTCGAGAGCGAGTTCTATCTGGTCAATCACACGGCGCTGACGTTCCTGATCGACAAGAATGGCTCGTTCCAGGGCACCGTGGCCTATGAAGAGGCACAGGATACGGCGCTGGCCAAGGTCAAGCGGCTTGTCGGGCAGTGAGCCGGATAAGGCTTGATCTGGCGCTTGAAGAGCGGGGGCTGTTGCCTAGTCGCGCAAGGGCCCGCGATGCGATCCTGCGCGGCACCGTGAGCGTCAATGGCGAACCGGCCAAGAAGCCAAACCAGATGGTTGGGGCGGATGATGTCATCGCGCTCGATGATCCGGCATCCGAATATGTGTCGCGGGCGGCGCTGAAACTGGTGGCGGGGCTTGATGCGGGTGGGATCAGTGTCGAGGGGAAGACCTGCCTCGATGTGGGATCATCGACCGGGGGCTTTACGCAGGTGCTGGTCGAGCGCGGGGCCACGAAGGTCTATGCGGTCGATGTGGGGCATGAGCAGTTGCATCGGCGGCTCAAGGGGCATCCGCGGGTCGTGAGCATTGAAGGCTTCAACGCGCGGGACATTTCGCGCGAGGAGATTGCCGAGCCGGTGGACCTGCTGGTTTCGGATTTGAGCTTCGTGTCCGTCACAAAAGTGCTGGAGGCCCCGCTGGGGCTTTGTGCGCCGCAGGCCGAGACCGTGATCCTCTTCAAGCCGCAGTTCGAGGTGGGGCGCGATTTTGTCGGCAAGGGCGGGATTGTCACCGATGCGGAGGCCAATGTGCGCGCCATGGGCGAGGTGATCGCCTTTGTCGAGGCGCAGGGATTTGCGCATCGATTGAGCGTTGTGTCGCCGATTGCAGGTGGGGATGGGAATATCGAAACGGTGCTGGTGTTTAGTCGGGGGTAAATCGCCCCCTACCCCGTTTCCTCCGTCATTGCCGGGCTTGTGTGGATGCTTTGTGCTTTAGTCTTTGCACGAGCCGGGATGCGCATCCCGGCTCGTGCAGGCAGGCGGCCGTTCTATCGGGCTGGTTTTGACAGCCGCGGTCAAGCAAGGCCCTGCCTGC
>NZ_JQGC01000012.1 GCF_000743575.1 Devosia riboflavina
GGGGCTGGGGGCTGGGGGCTGGGGGCTGGGGGAGAGGTTGTTTAGTCTAGGGTTATGAGTCTAGGGCTGGGAGCGTGGGAGCGTGGGAGCGTGGAGGATAGGCCGTTGGGGAGGTTCGTCCCATAGGGCCGGAGTGTCCTTGGCTGGTTTTTCGTTCAACGTCCTCGTTCCAGAGAAAGCGGGAAGCCGGCGACAAAACGGAGGTTCCCGCTTTCGCGGGAATGACACCGTGGGTGGGGATGGAGGACACGGGCTAGTTGGGACGGACCATCACCATGGAGCGTACCCCGGGTTGAAAAAGCACGGCTGGTGACAATCCCTCCTGAACCTTGGAGCGCCTAGTTTAGTCGCTTTGGGAGGAGCGGGGATAAGTTGCCTCACCAACGGGACGGTCATCGAGGTTTCGAGCGCTTGTACGAGTGCAGTGGCCCACACCGGCTGTCATCCCGGCGAAGGCCCGGGATCCATCTTGAGATCTCAGGATGGGCCCTGGGCCTTCGCCGGGGGTGACAATTGGGTGTGGGCCGCTTCAGTGCGTCTTATTCCCGCATCAGTCGCATTTGCGGCTGGCCATTGCCGCGCAGGGCGGGCGATAGGCCATGGATGTCGACCGTGGCGGTGACGCGCTGGCGGTGCGCCGCGAACATGAAGGTCGGGGTGACGTTGACGGGTTCGTCGAACTGGATGGTCACCTTGTGGTGCTGCATGTCGGTGGACAATTGCAAGCCGATAAGCAGGCCGCGGAAGGGCTGTTCGAGATAGAAGCCTTTGACGCGCATGCCGACCTGGAAGGGCACGGCGACGCGATCGGGTAAGGCCGCGCGGGCCGTGTTCCAGTCGCGATAGCCGTGGGTGCGGGCGACCTCTTCGAGGGCGGCGCTGTGGGTGATCGGCTGGCCGGATTTGGCGCGCTCTTCGCGCAGGTTCTTGGCCTCGGATTTGAGGGTCTGGGCCGAAGGGGTGTCGAGAGAAAAAGACATGAAGGGTCATCTCCTGAAAGGAGGCGACTGGTCCATGGGTGCCCGCTTTGCCATGATGCGCCTCGGAGAAAACCGAAGTGTCACGTTTGTAGCTGAGCTTCACCATGGACAGATGTCCGCGAGCGGCAGGCGCCAGCAACCGTGGGCGTAAATGCGCCTGATGGGCCGCGAAGTCAAGATCAGCGGATCAATCGGCGTGATGGCGGCGATCAGACAATTGTGTTGGGCTGGCGGCGTCGGGCGGTCTAGGAACATGTGACTGCCTTGGGTGACCTTTCGATGACTGAAATTCTGCTGCTCCTTGCCGGCCTTCTTGGCGGCGCTGTCAATTCTCTGGCCGGTGGCGGCTCGTTCATCGTTTTCCCGGCGCTGCTATTTGCCGGTGTGCCGCCTGTGCTCGCCAATGCGTCGAACACCTATGCCGCCCTGCCCGGCTATGTCAGCGGCGCGATGGGCTATTGGAAATCGGTGGCGCCCTACAAGGATCGGCTGGTGGTCTATGGGCTCATCGCGGCGGTCTTCGGCTATGTCGGGGCGGAACTGCTGCTGGTGGTTTCGGACGAGCAGTTTTCCAAGGTGGTGCCCTGGTTGATGGCTTTTGCGGTGCTGTCCTTCATCTTCGGCAATCGCATCAATGCGACATTGCGGGCGCGGGGTGGCGGGCGCAGCGGGATGAAGCTCCTGGGCACGGTGCTGATCCTTTCGCTGCTGGCGGCCGTGTCTGTCTATGGCGGGTTCTTCAATGCCGGGCTCGGCATTCTGCTGCTGGCCTTTCTCGCCATGGCGGGAATGAGCGACATGCATGCGATGAACGGGCTGAAGCTGTTCATTTCGTCGACCATCGCCGTCGTGGCCGTGGCGCGGTTCGTGCTCAATGGGACGATTGATTGGTATCATGGCTCGATTGCGCTGGTGGGGGTGACGACCGGTGGCTATGTGGCTGCGCGGCTGGCGCGATATATTCCGACGCAATGGATCCGGATTGGCGTGATCGTCTATGGGATCGCCATGACCCTCTATTTCTTCTGGACCGCTTACGGCGCGCAGGTATGAGCGCCGGGGCGCGCAGGCCTGAGCGCCGGACGGCGATCTTCGCCTCCGGTTTGGCTGGTGGACGGAACCTCGGAGCGGCAGGCGCTTCGTGGATAGTAAAAATATGAAGCGTCGCCGCTCCGAGGCGCCAATTTTTCGGACAGCCCGGAATCGCGCCCTTTGATCGCTCGTCGCAGGGGACGCCGGACCCGAACGCGCAGATGGAGACGATCCACCACGGTTGGCCCTCCCCGCTACTGTCGTCTGCAGACCGTCCGTGCGGAGTTGTGGGAGAAGATTAGCACCGCTCTACGAGACGAGGATAAGAGGGATAAGTTGGGTACCGATCCACTCTCTCCCCGCCTCCTCATCCTGGAGTGTTTCATCTTTGAGCTGAAACACAAGTAGACCTCATCCTGAGCACGTCGAAGGACGAGGGCGTGGCACGATGTCTCCACTCTCTCGACCTCGTGGTTCGAGGCTTCGCTGCGCTTCGCACCTCACCATGAGGTCTCCCCAAACGCCCGTTTCAGCTCAAAGATGAAACGCTCTAGAACTTCTTCTGGACGAAGAAATTCGCGTCCCTCTCCCGCGAGGGCGGGGCGTTGGATGTGGAGGCCTATAGGCTCATCAGTTAGATTTTCGGATCCAGACGGCCGCATCGTGGAAGGGGGCGCCGCCGAAGGGGGGCGCGGGCTGGGCATTGGTGAGCATGTTGATGCCCTGCCCGCCGCGATGGGCCTTGTTGCGGTGGAGGCCCTCGGCGATGAGCGTACCGGTGGGCAGGCCATCGAAGAGGCGCGCCGTTAGCTGCACCTCGCCGCGATGATTGCCAACGGTGACGGGTTCGCCATCGACGATGTTCTGGGCAGCAGCGTCCGACGGATGGATGAAGACCGAGGGCTCGCCTTCGCGCTTCAGGCTGCCGGGGGTTTGGTTGAACGAGGAGTTCAGGAATGCGCGCGCGGGGCTGGTGGCGAGCTTGAACGGGTGCTCGGCATCGGTCTTTTCGGTAACGTCCCAATGGTCGGCGAAACGCGGCATGATGGCGGGGTCGCAGACCCAGCGGTAGCCCTTTTTCTTCGCGACCGCGTCCCAATCGGGCTCGAAGCGGAAGCGGCCGTCGGGCCAGCCGAAGCCGTTGGCGAAGCGGGCGACGTCGTCGGGGCGTTCCTTGTCGATGAAGCCGGTTTTTTGGACTTCTTCGATGGAGGGGAGGCCCGAGCGCGCAAAGGTTTCGGCGACGACTTCGCGGTCGGTGGTTGAAAAGACGGGGTCGTCGCTGCCGAGGCGCAGGGCCAGGGCGTTGATGACTTCGTGGTTGGAACGCGCCTCTCCGGGCGCCTCGACGACGGCGGGGCCGAAGAGGATGCGGGTGTGGCCGCCGCGGGTGTAATAATCGTTATGTTCGAGGAACATGGTGGCGGGGAGGACGATATCGGCCAGTTCGGCCGTTTCGGTCATGAACTGCTCGTGGACGACGAGGAAGAGATCGTCGCGCAGGAAGCCCTGGCGCACCAGCGTCTGGTCGGGGGCGACACAGGCCGGGTTGGTGTTTTGGACGATCATGGCGTGGACCGGGGCGCCGTTCTGCAGCGCGGCGGCATTGCCGGTGAGGATGGGGCCGACCTCGGACATGTCGAGGAGGCGCGGCGTGCCCTTTTGCAGGTGCGTGCCTTCGAGGCGCGACTTGTCGAGACCCCAGGTGCCGGAATTGGAATGGAATGCGCCGCCGCCGCGGTGCTGCCAGGCGCCTGTCATGGCGGGGATGGAAAGCGCCGCGTGCATGGCCGTGGCGCCATTGGTCTGGCGCGAGAAGCCATAGCCGAGGCGGAAGAAAGTGCGCGGGGTGGAGCCGACGAGATGAGCAAAGGCTTCAATTTCGGCGACGGAGAGACCGGTCACTTCCGACGCCCATTCGGGGGTGCGCGTCCGAAGATGCGCTTCGAAATCGGCGGAAAAATCGGTGTATTTGGCCATGTAGTCGCGATCGGCGAGACCATCGCGCAGGAGGACATGCATGGTGGCCGTTGCCAGCGCGCCATCGGTGCCGGGGCGGACGACGAGGCCCATATCGGCCTGGTCCATGGTGGCGGTGCGATAGATGTCGACGACCACGATTTTCGCGCCGCGGGTTTTGCGGGCCTTCATGGCGTGGGTCATGACATTGACCTGGGTGTGCACCGCGTTGGTGCCCCAGATGACGACGCAATCGCTTTCGGCCATCTGTTCGGGGTTTACGCCGCCGAGAAGGCCGGTGCCGGCGATGTAGCCGGGCCAGGCGAGGCCGGTGCAGATGGTGTCGTATTGGTGGGAATAGCCGCGGACGGCGCGCAGGCGCTCGATGCCATCACGATGCACATGGCCCATGGTGCCGGCATAGAAATAGGGCCAGATGGATTCGGGGCCGTGCGCGGCTTCGATCTCGAGGAAGCGGGTGGCGATTTCGTCGAGCGCTTCATCCCAGGAGATGCGCTGCCACTGCCCTGCCCCCTTGGGGCCGACACGGCGCATGGGATGGGTCAGGCGCTCGGGATGATGGATGCGCTCGGCATAGCGGGCGACTTTTTCGCAGATGACGCCGGCCGTATAGGGATCGTCCTTGGCGCCGCGGACGCGGCCCACCTTGCCATCGGGCAGAATGTCCACGTCGAGGGCACAGACCGAGGGGCAGTCGTGCGGGCAGACGGAGCGGATGGTGTGGTGGGGCGTGGGGGCGTTCATGGGCGGAAATTAAAGGAGGCCGCCGCCCACGACAATCGCATTGTGCTTATGGGTGAAATAAGGGGCGCTGATGCACCCCTTTTCGTCACAGGGTGGCAAAAGCCTTGGTGGCTGTTTCCGCATTGCGCTGGGCGCGGGTTGCCGCGTGCTTGGCAAGCTGGGAAGCGCCACCGTGGAACTGGGAGAAGGTGATGCGGCCCGAGGTGCCGGTGATGGTGATGCCGCGCCAGTTGGGATTGACGGAGCGAACGTCGGCCCAATCGAGGGTTGTCTCATTGCCGCGAGCGGTGCGCTGCGTCACCTGGCGGTTGTCCCAGCGCGTATTGGTGAAGAGCCCGGCCATGCCGATGCCGATGGAACCAGCGGCCAAGAGCAGCACGGCGAGATAGGTGGCGATCAACTGGGTGGTGTCCGCCGCGCTGCCCATGAAAATGACGGCGGAGAGGAGAACCGCGGCGAGTGCTGCAGAGCCGTAGCAGGCAAAATATTCGACCAGCGACGGGCGCAGTTCCGACCAGCCGCCTTCGACCATGATGCCCTCTTCGGGCTGGATCAGGCGAAGCGCCAGAAACGCCGCATAGCCAAAGGCCACCACGCCGGCGGCGCGGGAAAGCGGCAAATGGGCCGTCATGGGCAAATATTTGAGGGCAATGAGAAGGGTAATCACGACAAGTGGCAAAGCCACTTCCTGCCAACGCAAGGGCACGCTTGATCTCCAGTGGTGCGAGGCCGGTGACGCAATTCGGCGAGTGAATATCGTGAAGAGTACAGAGCCAAAGTGATTTGACCATTCACATTTCCGCCATAAGGCAGAAGGTGACTTCAAGGAGCGGCGCATGTTGCGAATGCGCAACCTTCTGCTTTGATTCAATTGCCTCAAATTCAGATTCAACGGCTTGCCATTGCGATTCCGAGAAAGAGAACAACATATTGAAACGGCACGAATTTTTTGAGGTGACATGCGTGCCGGCCGCTGCGGCTTGACCCTGTGGGCGGCCCGGCCAATATTGACGGCGTGCGCACGGCTTGGGGGAGGCTCAGATGGATCTGTTTGCGGCCGAAACGGCACCCTTCGCGGTTGCTCTGGGGCTGACGCTCGCCATTGCGCTGATCGAACTGGCCGGTGTGCTCATAGGGCTGAGCCCGAGCGAGGCGATCGATAGCACAATCCCCGATGTGGATGCCGATGCGTCCGGAATCGAACTGGGGCCGTTGAGCCAGTTTCTCAACTGGATGAGTTTTGGGCGGCTGCCGGCGCTGGTGGTGCTCATTCTCATCACCACCAGTTTTGGGCTCGGCGGTTATGTGCTGCAGGAGGCGATGCGGCGAATCCTGGGGTTCGCGCTGGAGCCGGCGATTGCCAGCGCGCCGGCTGCTGTTTTCTCGCTGTTCGCGACGCACCATCTGGGCCACTGGCTCGGGAGGCTGATGCCGCGCGAGGAGACCGAGGCGGTCAGCACGGCGGATTTCATCGGCCGGGTGGCGACGGTGTTTCGCGGCACGGCGAGTTCGGGAAAACCGGCCGAAGCCAAGCTCACCGATATTCATGGCAAGACGCACTATGTGCTGGTTGAGCCTGATGACGCCCAGCAATTGCTCTCCGAGGGATCGGAAGTGGTGCTGGTGCGGCGCGAGGGCCCCGTGTTCCGGGCCATCGTCCGGCTCAAGCCGGTGCAGTGATGGCCAAGGTCAAGACGCCGGCTACAGGTGACCCATCCGATCCGCCAATCGTCCAGGCGCCGATCCAACAACCGACTACCCCTATTACCCTTCAGACGACAGACCCCGCCCCGCCAAGCCAGGAGACTTTCGCCTTGTCCCAGACCCTTCTCGATATTCTCATCATCATCGCCGTCATTCTGGTGGCGCTGTTTGCCATTGGCCTTGTCGTCTCGCGGCTCTATCGCCGGTCTTCCAAGGAGGTCAGCTTTGTGCGCACCGGCTTTGGCGGGCAGAAGGTGATCATGAATGGCGGCGCGCTGGTGTTTCCCGTGCTGCATGAGCAGATCCCGGTCAACATGAACACGCTGCGCCTCGAAGTGCGGCGCGCCAATGAGCAGGCGTTGATCACCAAGGATCGCATGCGCGTCGACGTGCAGGCGGAATTCTATGTGCGCGTGCAGCCGGTGGTGGAATCCATTGCCAATGCGGCGCAGACGCTGGGTCGGCGGACGATGGAGCCGGCGGCACTGAAGGAGTTGGTGGAAGGCAAGTTCGTCGATGCCCTCCGCGCCGTGGCCGCAGAAATGGCGATGGAGGAACTGCACGAGCAGCGCGTCAATTTCGTGCAGAAGGTGCAGGCGGCGGTTTCGGAAGACATTCTCAAGAATGGTCTCGAGCTTGAATCGGTGTCGCTGACCGGGCTCGACCAGACCAATCGCGAATTCTTCAACCCGGACAATGCGTTCGACGCCGAGGGTCTGACCAAGCTGACGCAGGCGATCGAGGAACGGCGCAAGGCGCGCAACGATATCGAGCAGGAAACGCAGGTTCTTATCGAGCGCAAGAACCTCGATGCGGAACAACAGAAGTATCAGATCTCGCGCGACAAGGAATTTGCCCGCCTTGAGCAGGAGCGCGAAATCCAGATCCGCATGGCCGAGCAGGCGGCGCTGATCAAGCAGCAGCAATCGGAACGCGAGCGCGAGGCGGAAGAGACCCGCATTCTGGCGGCACAGAAGGTGCGGCAGGCGGATATTGCTTCCGAGCAGGTGGTCAAGGAACGCGAGATCGCTACGGCGCTGGCGGTTGAAGCTGCGGCGGTGGAGAAGGCCAAGCAGATTGCGCTGGCCGAGCAGGCTCGCGATATTGCGGTGTCGATCAAGAGCAAGGAAAAGTCAGTTGCCGATGCGGCGGCTGACGAGGCTCGCGCGCTGGCGGCGAAGGCAGCGGAAGAAGTGACGACCTCGCGCCAGACTGCGGTTGCCGAGCGCGAGAAGGCCATTCAGCTCATTGAAGCGCGCAAGGCGGCTGAGCAGCAGGCGATCAGCATCACTGTGGCGGCTGAGGCAGAAAAGGCTGCGGCGGCGGACCGGGCCGAGGCGATCCGTATTGCGGCGGAAGCCGACGCAGAAAAGCAGCGCGTGGGGGCCAAGGGTTCGGCCGATGCCGAGCTGCTGCGCGCCGAGGCGCTGGCCGCGACCTACAAGGTCGAGGCGGAGGGCAAGCGGACGATCAACGAAGCCAGCAATACGCTTTCGGCTGAGCAGATTGCCATGCAGGTGCGGGTGAAGCTGATCGAGGCCCTGCCCCAGATCATCGCTGAAAGCGTGAAGCCGATGCAGAATATCGACGGGATCAAGATCCTGCATGTCGATGGGCTGAATGGGGCTGGCGGCGCTGTTGCAGGTGGCGAGGCGGCTGGTTCGAACGGCGGGCTGGCGGATCAGGCTGTGGCGGCGGCGTTGCGGTATCGGAGCCAGGCGCCGCTGATCGACGCGCTGATGAGCGAGTTGGGCATTTCCGGCGGGACGCTGGATGGGCTGGCGAGCTCGGTGACGCAGGCTGCGCCGGTGGAGCCGAAGGGGCGGAAGTAGGATTCGGCGGTTGCCGCACCCCCACCCTCATTCCCTCCCCACAAGGGGGAGGGAGGCGCAGGCTGAGACTTCACGGTTTCGTTGTCTCCCCCTTGTGGGGAGGGACTAAGGGTGGGGGTAACCTTGCCTATGACGTTGCAGTTGCGGGGGCGCCAACCACAGAAGCCGCGCCCTCTTCTTCAGCCTTGATTTCCGCCTCGGGCTCCTTGCGGAGTGTGTTCGACAGGGGCCGTTCTTCGAGGAGGAAGGTCAGGCCGAAAGCCAGCACGGCGGCGGCCGCCGCCGTATAGAAGACCGGGTGCAAGGCGCCGGCAAAGGCTTCGAGCACCAGGTTGCGGGTTGCCTCGGGCAAGGCAGCGACGGCCTGGGCACTAAAGCTGCCGGAGTGGCCGGCGGGCATGGCGTCGCCGAGGCGCGAAGCAAGGCCGCTCGAGAAGATGGCGCCGAAGACCGACACGCCGATGGAGCCACCGATCTGGCGGAAGAGCGTGGTGCCGGCAGTGGCTGCGCCGACGACTTCGCGCGGGACGGCGTTTTGCGTCGCGGTGACGCTGACGCTGTTGACCGGGCCAATACCGACACCGACGAGGAACATGTAGATCGCGACCTGCCAGGACGGGGTGTCGAGCTGCATGGAGCCGAGCAGCATAAGGCCGGCGATCAGGACGAAGGTCGAGAGGCGCGGCAGGATGCGATAGCGGCCGGTGCGGGTCATGAAAAAGCCCGAGAGGGTCGAAGCGCCGATCAGGCCCACCATCATGGGCACGAGCTGCATCGCTGATTCAGTGGGCGAGATGCCCTTGGCGAGCTGCAGATACATGGGCAGGAAGGTGATCGAGCCGAACATGGCCATGCCGACGAGGAAGCCGATGGCATTGGTCACCGCAAAGGTATTGTTGCGGAAGAGCGAGAGCGGCAGGACAGGTTCGGCGGCGCGGGATTCGACCCAGAGGAACGTGCCGAGCGCGGCAATGGCGAAGACAATCAGGCCGATGATTTCGACCGAGGCCCAGGCGAAAGTGTTGCCGCCGAGCGAGGTGGCAAGCACGAAGGCGGTGAGGCCGCCCGAGAGCAGGACGAAACCGGCATAGTCGATGCTGTGCGAAACGCGATCGGCACGCGGCTTCAGGGCCACGGCGATAACGGCGAGCGCCAGAATGCCGAGCGGCAGGTTGATAAGGAAAATCCATTGCCAGGAAATGTGCTCGACGATGATGCCGCCGAGCAGCGGACCAACAACTGTGGCGACACCGAAGACAGCGCCGAAAAGGCCCTGCACCTTGCCGCGCTGGCGCGGAGGAATGATGTCCGCCACCACGGTCATGGCGACGACCATGAGGCCGCCACCGCCGAGGCCCTGGATGGCGCGGGCGAAGATAAGGAAGGTCATCGAGCTGGCCGTGGCCGAGAGCACGGCGCCGATGAGGAAGATGACGATGGCGGCCTGCAGCACGATCTTGCGGCCATAGAGGTCGCCGAGCTTGCCATAGATGGGGGCTACAACGGTCGAGCTCAGGAGATAGGCGATGACCACCCAGGTGAGGTGATCGAGCCCGCCGAGTTGGCCGACAATGGTGGGAAGAGCGGTGGAAACGATGGTTTGGCCGAGAGAAGCCAGAAGCAGGGTGACGGCGACGGCGCCGATGACCAGCTTGGTCGATTGGTCCTGCGGCGCTTCGGCCGGTTGAATGGGTTGTGACATTGGGGCAATCCTCAAAATAGAGAGGACCGGCGCCCGGCGTCGGCCCTTGCGAAATGAATTCTGACGGCATAAATGTGCTGCAAGCAATTACATGTCAATAGCATGCAATTGCGGATAGCATGCAAAACTGCGGGGGCTGCCATGCCGCTGAGTGTAGAAAACGAGATGAACAAGGTGTTGATGCAGGCCGGGCTCGATGCCGAAACCGCCGAGGCGGTGGTGGAGATCGATGGCCTGATGCAGAAGTGGCGGCGGCGCGCGCAGAAGCGCGAGCTCGGCCAGCGGGCATTGGTGCATCTCAAGATCGAGCTGGATCTGGCGCAACTCGATGTGCTCTTCGCCATAGCCGGGCCGATGGACCCGGCCGAAGCGCCGGGCGAAACCATGGTTGCGACGGTGGCCGAGCGGATCAATATCGACCCGTCACGCGCGAGCCGTCTTGTGAGCGATATGGTGGACCAGGGCTATGCTCGAAGGGCAGTGAGCCAGGCGGATGCGCGACGGACCATTATCGAATTGACCGCGCGCGGGCGGGCCGTGGTGGAAGCGGTGCGCGCCTACAAGTTTCTCGTCATGGGCGATTTTCTTGGCGAGTGGAGCGCGGAGGACCTGGCCGTGTTCGTGCCGCTGCTCAAGCGTTTTGGGACCTGGATGGACGGCATCGATCCGGCGGCGGAAAAGCATGCGGATGAAATCGCCGCGCTGGCCGAAAGCATAGCGCGGGCGGGGGTGCGGGAGCCGGCATAGGCCGGTCACTCTGCTAAGTGCTTCACGTTGGTGCTGAGACGCCCGGCACTCTCGATTGTCACCCCGGCGAAGGCCGGGGCCCATCCTGATATCTCAAGCTGGGTCCCGGCCTTCGCCGGGATGACAGCTAGTGGGTGGAAAAGCATCATAGCCAGGCGATACGGATCGCTTGGGCCGCTCTAATGCGTTCGCATGTCATATTCGGCGGCGGCTTCGCCCGAGACCGGGTCGGTGACGCCGAGATCGCCGCCGAGGTCTTCCAGCATTGGCCGCAGGCCGTCGAGCGACTTGATCATGGCGGGACGTGCCTTGACGATGCTGTCAAAGCCTTCCCACTCGCCGAGCACGCAATAGGCGCGCTCGCCGGTTTTGACGAGGCTGAAGCGGCGCATGCCGGCAGCCTTCAGTTCCTCGCCGGCTGTCTTCAGCAAGGCATTGTGATGGGCAATAAACGCGTCTTCCGAGCCGGGTTTCACCCGCATACGCACAATATTATAGGCCGTCATCAAGGGCCTCCCATGTTGGCCGCTCAGGCCCACGTGACCTGACGCGGAGCCTCTATTCTACTCCTCCAAAAGTGCCGTTCACAGCGGATTCCAAGTCGATGAAATCGATTTCGATGGACGAATTATCGGGTCGGCGCTAGGTCTTGCCGCTCTCTGGGAGGGGACGATGACTGCGAGACCACGCCTGCCGGTGACGGCGCTGCTCGGAACGAACATGTTCTTTTCGGGCGTCACCTATGCCGCCACCATGCCCTATGCCTCGCTCGTGGGCGTCGATACGCTGGGCATGTCGCCCGGCTGGTTCGCCACAGTCATGGCGGCGGGCTCGATATTGGGCACGCTGGTATCGCTGACGCTGGGCTATATCTCCGACAAACTGCCCGACCGGCGTCTGCTGGTGCTGGCGACTGCCCTTGCGGGGATCATTGCCCATGGCATGATCTATGTCTGGCCGACGCAGCTCAGCTTTATGATCGCCATGGCGCTGGTCATGCCGGTTGCCGGCGCCTGTTATGGGCAATGCTTTGCCTATGTGCGCGTCTACTATGTGACGCACGATCCCAAGCGCGCTGATTTCATGGTCACGGCGCTGCGCATGGTGTTTACGCTCGCCTGGATCGTCGTGCCACCGCTGGCGGGCTGGATCGCGGCGGAATTCGACATTTTCAATGTCTATCTGGCGTCCTCGCTGAGCTATGCGGCCGTGGCGGCGATCTTTGCGCTGCTGATGGCGGACAAGGCGACCGCGGTGCAGATGCCGCCGCCGGTGCGGGCGGAGGGGGCGTCGCTGCTTTCGACCTTTGCCCTGCCCCTTGGGACGCTTGCGGGTCTCGCGGGACTGGTGGTGATGACGGCGGCCATGCGCATCCTGACCTTTACGGTGCCGCTGTTCATCGTTGGCGACCTCGGCGGGACCGTTACCGATGTGGGTTTCTATGCCGGGATCACCGCCGCGATCGAGGCGCCGTGCATGTTGTTGCTCGCCTATCTCACCACCAGGTGGACCAAGGAAACACTGCTCGCGGCGGCGGGTCTGGTGATGGCGGCGTTTATCGGGATTGCCAGCATCTTGACCAGCATGGCGGCGTTTTACTGGCTGCTGCTGCTCAATGGGCTGGGGACGGCGGCGCTGATGAGCGTCAACATCCCCTATGTGCAGGATGCGATCAAAGGCCGGGTGGGCCTTTCGACATCGCTGATGGATGTCGTGGCCATTGCCGCCAACCTCTTGGGGGCGACGGCCTTTGGGCTGCTGACGACGGGCGGGAACTATCGCTTTGCGCTGATGGTCGGGGCCGGCGTGGCAGTTGTCGGCGCGGCAATCATGGCGTTCGGCAATATGTCGCGTCTTGGCGAATTGCGGACGGCAGAGGCGACCTAGTGTTTTTGACCATAGAATAAATCCCCGCCCGAGGGGCGGGGATAGATTTCATGCTTAGTCCTGGGCGCGCGGCTTCTTGTGGTCCTTGGACTTGGGCTTGCGCGGGGCTTCGCCCTCGGCCGGCTTGGACCATTTCGGCTTGCCCTTATTCTTGTCGAAGGGCTTGCCTTCCTTTGGTTTGAAGGACTTAGCGGGACGCGGCGCATCGGCAGCCGGAGCGGCGAAATCGTCCGGACGCAGATTGCCGGAGCCATAGCGCTGCTTGCGGTCGGCCTTTTCGGGGCGCGGCGCGCTGGGGTCGTAGGGGACCGGCGGGCCGGGAGGACGGCGCTTGGATTGCGGCTTTTGCTCGGTGGGACCGTCGATGGCGGAGATGTAGACGCCCTTTTCGCCGGTGCCGTTCTTGCCGACGGCCTTGAGGAAACTATCCACCTTATCCGCCGCGACCTCGAAGATGGTTTCGGTGTCGAAAATGCGGATGGAGCCGATGGCGCCCTTGGTGACGTTGCCGGCCTTGCAGATCATGGGCAAAAGCCAGCGCGGCTCGGCTCTTTGCTTGCGGCCAACCGTGACCTTGAACCAGGTGCCGCCGGCGAAAGCTTCGCGGGTGCGGGGCTCGCGCTTGTCGAAATCGGTGACGAGCGTTGCCGAGATATCCTCGGGGATCGGACGGGCGGTGAGCTGCAGGCGCAGATAGGCCGCAGCCAGGGCTTCGGGTGCCCATTTGGTTAGCAGACTGTCCACACTTGGACGCTCGTCATCGGTGATTACGTCACTCAAAAGCGAATTGGTGAGAATGGACTCGCGATAGCGCGCGTCGATGGCCTCGGCGGTCGGCGGCGCGATGTTCTCGGCTTCGATTTTCGCGGTGCGCAGGATCGACTGGGCGACGCGGCGGCGATGGGTCGGGGAGATGACGACGCAGGTACCCTTGCGACCGGCTCGGCCGGTGCGGCCAGAGCGGTGCAACAGGGTTTCGGCATTCATGGGCAGTTCGGCATGGATGACGAGGTCGAGATTGGGCAGGTCGATGCCGCGGGCGGCGACGTCGGTGGCGACGCAGATACGGGCGCGGCCGTCGCGCATGGCCTGGAGGGCATTGGTGCGCTCGGCCTGGGTCAGTTCGCCCGAGAGGGTGACGACGTCGAAGCCGCGATTGTGAAGGCGGGCCGAGAGGTGCTTTACCGCTTCACGGGTCGAGGCGAAGACGATGGTATTGGTGCTTTCGTACCAGAGGAGCGTGTTGATGACGGCGTTTTCGCGCTCGTCGGCCGGCACGGTCATCAGCTTGTATTCGATATCGGCGTGCTGCTCGCCGGACGACGTTGCAGAGATGCGCAGGGCATTGCGCTGGAAGGTTTCGGCGAGCTTGGCGATCGGCTTGGCGACGGTTGCCGAGAAGAGCAGCGTGCGACGCTCTTCGGGGGCGGCGGCAAGGATGAATTCGAGGTCCTCGCGAAAACCGAGGTCGAGCATTTCGTCGGCTTCGTCGAGCACGACGGCGCGGAGCGAGGACATGTCGAGCGCGCCGCGGGTGATGTGATCGCGCAGGCGCCCCGGCGTACCGACGACGATATGGGCGCCTCGTTCAAGGGCGCGACGCTCGGTGCGCGGGTCCATGCCGCCGACGCAGGAGACGGTACGGGCGCCCATCTTGGCATAGAGCCATTCGAGTTCGCGCTGCACCTGCATGGCCAATTCGCGGGTCGGGGCGATGACGAGGCCGAGGGGGATTTCAGCGGGGGGCAGGATTTCGGCGCCATCGAGCAGCGTCGGCGCGATGGCCATGCCGAAGGCGACGGTCTTGCCCGAGCCGGTCTGGGCGGAAACAAGGAGATCGCGGCCATCGGCCTCGTCCTCGATCACCGCGGACTGGACCGGGGTCAGGTTTTCGTAGCCCTTAGCCGTGAGGGCGGCGGCGATAGGGGCGAAGATGTTTTCTGGCAGGGACATAAAGGGGCTTTCATAAAGCGGAATAGCCCCGGTGAGCGCGATGTCCGTTCCCAAGAGGCGGCATCTTCGCTGGCAGAAGGGCTTTTGTGGCGCCGGATTCCCCACCATTTCGGGGAGCGTCGTCGGTCCTGTTTGTACATTCTAGCACAAACAAGCAAAAGGCCGCCCGGCTGGGCGGCCAATATTGGGTGCTGTCTAGCGGCGGGCCCCGTCCCGCGCAATGGCTGGGACTGCATGAGGGGCAAGGCCCCTCCGCATGGCTCGGCCGCAGATTGCTACGTCACCCACCGGCTGTCATCCCGGCGAAGGCCGGGATCCAACTTGATATCTCAGGATGGGCCCCGGCCTTCGCCGGGGTGACAACCGAGGATGAAGAAGCCGCGTTGGCCCGTTGAGGCCTCGGCCCTACTCCTTTGGCTGCTTGCGCAGCTCAGAGACCGGCTTGCCCTTGAAACCCCAGTTTTCGAGCGGCACTTCGTCGATGACGACATGTGTGCTCTCGGGGTTCTTGTTGAGCACGCGGACCATGATCTCCGTAATGCCCGCGATCACTTCGGCCTTTTGTTCGGCGGTGACGCCGTCGTCGAGAATGCGGACATTGACGTAGGGCATCGGCCCCTCCCAGAGTTCGTGGCGTTCAGCTCTCAAATCGCTCCACTGGAGCGACTTGCCACCAGCCTTCGCATGGCTCAGGGCGTAAGTCACTCAAATCGCTCCACCGGAGCGATTTGCCGGTCGGCAAGTGCCGACCGTCGTGACTTACCCAACCAGTTCGTCGTCGGTGAAGAAGAACTTGATTTCCTGGGCAGCGGTTTCCGGAGCGTCGGAACCGTGGACCGAGTTTTCGCCGACGGAGAGGGCGAATTCCTTGCGGATGGTGCCATCAGCAGCGTTTGCCGGGTTGGTGGCGCCCATGATTTCGCGGTTCTTGAGGATTGCGCCTTCGCCTTCGAGGACCTGGACGACAACCGGGGAAGCGATCATCTGCTCGACGAGTTCGCCGAAGAAGGGGCGTTCCTTGTGAACAGCGTAGAAGCCTTCGGCCTGGGCGCGGGTCATATGGATCTTCTTGAGGGCGATCGGGCGCAGACCGGCGTCTTCGAACTTGGTCAGGATCTTGCCGATGAGGTTACGACGGACGGCATCGGGCTTGATGATGGAGAAGGTGCGTTCAATCGCCATGGCGGAAGAAATCCTGCTTGTGCTTGGAAAGGTGGGGCCTTTTAGCGGGAGAGTTTGACGGAGGCAAGACGGGGTGAGCGCGGCAATTGCGGTGAGATTGCGCGGAAATGGATTTTGTCCTAAGCCGGTTTTCGTTGGCACCGTCCTTCTCGTTTCAAATCCGAAACCGCCCTACCCTCTCCGGCACCGTCCGGGCCGTTGCGGCAGGTTTCCAAAGAAGGAGGTTGTGCGATGAGTGATATCGCCGACCACGGCGTCCGCTTTGGACGAATTGCCGCCATGCTTCCCGTCTCTGACATGGCCAAGGCCGAGGCGTTCTATGTCGACATTCTCGGCTTTACGAAGGTGTTCGAGAACGGCACTCCCGTCGGATTCATGATCCTCAAGCGCGACGCGGCGGAAATGCATCTCACGCTGCAGCCGCAGCATAAGGCGGCTGACTTCAATGTCGCGCATTTGCTGGTCGATGATGCGGAGGCGCTGTTCGCGCGGTGCCAGGGGGCCGGGCTCAGGATTATCAAGGGTCTTAAGGACAAGGACTATGGCCTCCGCGCCTTCGTCTTCGAGGACCCGGATGGCAACAGGATCGATGTGGGCCAGATCATCGAACGCGTGTCGCCACAGATGGATAGCTAGTCGGTTTCCCGAGTGAATGCGGGGCCTCTGGTGCAAACGGAGGTTCCCGCTTTCGCGGGAATGACATGGTGGGTGGGGTGGGCAGTAGGACTGCTGACATCATTCGACGTTGGGGTCGTTGATGCTCCTTCCATCAACAGGAGGTTTGCCATGACCCAGACCATCACGCGCATGAATCCGGAAAGCCTGCCCGATGCCGGACAGGCGGGATATTCGCAGATTTCGATTGTCGAGCCCGGACGGCTCGCCTTCGTTTCCGGGCAAGTGGCCTGGAAGCGGGATGGCGGATCGGCGCCGGGGACGCTGGCCGAGCAAATGGTGATCGTGACGGAGAACCTGTCGGCGGCCCTTACGGCGCTGAAGGCGACGACAGAGGATATCGTGCAGATGCGGATTTATGCCGTCGAACTCGGTCCGGAGAGCATGCAAATCGGGATGGCGGCGATCGGGAAATTTCTGAATGGCGCCCAGCCGAGTTTGACGGGAATTGGCGTCACTGCGCTGGCAGCGCCGGGGCTGCTTATCGAGGTGGAAATGGTGGTGCGGGTGGACTGAGGCTCTGGTCGGCCGAGATCACTGTTGTGCACCAGATGATCTCGGCCGTCAGACCGCGCCCTGCCGGGCGGCAAAGGCCGCTCGGGATTGCTCGATGTCGTCATAGTGGGCTTCGGCCCAGGTCCAGACCGAACAAAAGGCGGCGCCGAGGCCACGGCCCAGGTCGGTCAGCGCATAATCGACATGCGGTGGCACGACGGGGTGGACAGTGCGCGTGACGAGGCCATCGGCCTCCATCTGCCGCAAGGTTTTCGTCAGCATCTTCTGGCTGATGTCGCCAACCTTGTGGCCCAGTTCGGTAAAGCGCAGCGTGCCGTGGGCATCCAGCGTCTCGATGATCAGCATGGTCCACTTGTCGGCAATCTTGCCGATGATGTCGCGAACCAGCGCTTCGAGTGCTGGATCGATGGGCTGTGCCGACTTGCGACCGGCCCATTCATAGAGAATTGGAGGCGTAACAGCTTGATCCAAATACACTCTCCTTGGGGTTAGTATCGAACTTTTTGGCGCCTACTTTCTCTGAGAAAGTAATGGACTTATCTCCTGATCACAACAGGCAAGGAGATGCGCCATGCAGATGACAGGCAACACCATTCTCATTACCGGCGGCGGCTCGGGCATTGGCCGGGCGCTGGCCGAAAGTTTTCACCGCCTAGGCAATCAGGTGATCATTGCCGGGCGCCGGCAGAGCGTGCTGGACGAAGTCACGGCGGCCAATCCCGGCATGACCGCTTTCACCGTCGACATGTCGGACGCAAAGAGCATCGCCAGCTTTGCCGAGGCCGTACGGGCCGCGCATCCAAAGCTCAATGTCGTGCTCCACAGCGCGGGCATCATGCAGGGCGAAGACCTGACCGATCCCAATGAGGTCGCAGTGGCCGAGGATACGATCAACACCAATGTGCTGGGGCCAATGCGCCTGACCGCTGCGTTGATGCCGCACCTATTGGCGGCAGAGAATGCAGCGATCCTGACCGTTTCGTCGGGGCTGTCCTGGGTGCCGAAGGCGGCCAATGCGGCCTATTGCGCCAGCAAGGCCGCCATTCATTCCTGGACCATTTCGCTGCGCCAGCAGCTCAAGAGCACGGGTATCGAGGTGATCGAACTGGTGCCGCCCTATGTGCGCACTGGGTTGACCGGCGACTTCCAGGCCAATGATCCGAATGCCATGCCGCTCGAAGATTATGTGTCTGAAACCATGGCTCTGCTGACGGGGGGCGACCTGCCCCAGGGCGAAGTGCTGGTGCAACGGGTTCATCGGCAGCGGTTTGCCTATGAACAGGGGCATGCGGAGGCGGTGTTTGGTTTTCTGAACCCGTGAGTGACGCTTGGATCGGGGGCGGACGTAAACGAGCCCCGATCCGGCTAATTTCACTATGTCATTCCCGCGAAAGCGGGGACCTCCGTTTAGGGAAACAGGGGTTCCCGCTTTCGCGGGAATGACACCGTGGGAGGGGCGAAGGCCGGGACGCTAACCGCCCAAGGTCTAGTCGCGCTCGACGTCCGTCGAGCCGGTGCCAACAACGCGGCCGTCGGCGGCGGTTGCGGTGACGTCGATGCGGGTTATCGTGTCGTCCTCAGTGTCGATGGCGTATTTCACCTCGTGTTCCACGATCTGCATGGTGCAGACTTCGGCGGTGGAGCTGACGGGGAAATTGACGGCGAGCGTGCCATCGACAAGCTCGCCGACCTCGGCGCGGCCGATGGCGTCGCAGGCGCCGCCGTCGAATTCGAAATCGATGAGGATCTGATAGGGATTGATGCGGTTGGCATCGAGATCCCTGAGCGGTTGTCCATTGTCCTGAGCCAGAGCGGGAGCGGCGAGGCCGAGGGTGGCGACGAGGGCGAAAGCGAGGCGGGCGTCAAACATGTGGGCGTCCTTTTGGCTCGATGACTGATGCAGAAATGTCTGCTTCTGACATAGGATGCGTAAATTCGGGCGACAGATTGGCACGGCGCCGGGCAAGCCGGTTGCCATGGCGAGACCTTAACTTTATCCAGCAGGGAACTTTTATCACAGGCCCTGCCCTCCCTGGCCGTGCTTCCTGTGAATTTTCCCGATTGAACCTATATTCCCGCCATGTTGACCATTTCCAATCTCACCTACCGCATTCAGGGTCGCGAATTGTTCGAGGATGCCTCGCTGGTTTTGCCAACGGGGTCGAAGACCGGGTTTGTCGGCAAGAACGGCACGGGCAAGACGACGCTGTTCCACATTATCCAGCGCCATCTCGGGGCGGATTCGGGCACGGTGGAGCTGGTGCGCAAGGCGCGGATCGGGGCTGTGGCGCAGGAAGCGCCGGCCGGTGAAGAAACCGTGCTCGATGTGGTGCTGGCGGCCGACAAGGAACGCACGGCGCTGATGGCGGAGGCCGAGACGGCGACCGATCCGCACCGGATCGGGGAAATCTATACGCGGCTGGCCGATATAGATGCGCATACGGCCGAGGCGCGGGCTTCGTCGATCTTGAAGGGTCTGGGGTTCGAGCAGGACAGGCAGATGGCGCCGACGCGCGAACTGTCCGGCGGCTGGCGCATGCGCGTGGCGCTGGCGGCGGTGCTGTTTAGCCAGCCGGACCTCTTGCTGCTCGACGAACCGACCAACTATCTCGATCTCGAAGGCACGCTTTGGCTGGAAAAGTACCTGGCCAATTATCCCTATACCGTCTTCATGATCAGCCACGACCGTGACCTCCTCAACAAGGCCGTGTCGTCCATCGTGCATCTCGAGCATCGGAAACTGACCTTTTACAAGGGCAATTACGACACGTTCGAAACCACGCGCCGCATGCAGATGGAGCTCAACAACAAGAGCCGCGAGAAGACGCTGGATCAGATCGCGCATCTGCAGAAATTCGTGGATCGCTTCAAGGCCAAGGCGACCAAGGCCAAGCAGGCGCAGGCGCGCGTGAAAATGATCGAAAAGCTGAAGCCGCCCGAGGCGATGTTCGATGAATATGCGGCGCCGTTCCATTTCCAGCAGCCCAAGGTCGACCTGCCGACACCGATGGTGAACCTCGAAAAGGTGTCCACGGGCTATGGCGACAAGGTGATTTTGCGCAATATCACTATGCGGATCGATCCCGAGGATCGGATTGCGCTGGTGGGCGTCAATGGCAATGGCAAGTCGACTTTTGCCAAATTGCTGGCGGGGGATATTCCGGCGATCGATGGGCATCTGCGCATGGGCAAGAAGCTCGAAATCGCGCATTTCGCCCAGCACCAGATGGACAAATTGAAGCCTGAATGGACGCCGCTGGAGCATGTTGCCGAGATGATGCCGCTCGACAACGAGACCAAGCGGCGCAGCAGGCTCAACCAGATGGGGCTGACGACGAGCCGCATGGACACCAAGGCGAAGAACCTTTCGGGTGGCGAGCGGGCGCGCCTTCTTATGGGGCTCATCACCTTTGGCGGGCCGGGGATGATGATCCTCGACGAGCCGACCAACCATCTCGATATCGATAGCCGCGATGCGCTGGTGCATGCGCTTAATGAATATGAGGGCGCGGTGCTGATCATCAGCCACGACCGTTATCTCATCGAGGCGACGTGTGACCGGCTGTGGATTGCCGAGGGTGGCACGATCCATGAGCTGGATGAGGACCTCGAGAGCTACCAGCGCAGCATTACTTCCAGCAAGGACACCGGCAAGGGTGGCGGCGCGGGCAAGGTGGGCGAGCGCAAGCTTTCCAAGCAGGAGGCTGCGGCCAAGCGCGCGGAACTGGCGCCGCTCAAGGGGCGCATTAAGGATGCGGAAACCAAGATTTCCCGATTGCAGGTGGAAATCGAGAAGATCGACGCGCAATTGGCCGATCCCAAGGTCTACAACGGTGCTCCCGATCGATTGATTGCGCTCGGGAAAGACAAGGCGCGTTTTGCCGCCGACCTGGAAACTACCGAAGAAACGTGGCTGGCGCTGAGCGCCGAGCTGGAGGAAGCGGAGCGCGCATGAACAGGCTCGCCGCCAAGGACGTTGTCTATACGCTCGGCATGCAACGCCACCCCGAAGGGGGATGGTATGCCGAGACCTTTGTCGATGTCGAAGGCGAGAACGGCCGGGCGCATTCCACCGCGATCTATTATCTGCTCGAAGCCGGGGATCATTCGCACTGGCACCGGGTCGATGCGGTCGAGGTGTGGCACTATTACGCCGGTGCGCCGATAGAATTGAACCTGTCGGACGGGATTACCGTCGACCGGAAGGTGCTGGGGTCGGACCTCGGCGGCGGGCAGAGGCCGCAGGTGGTGGTGCCGCGCCATGTCTGGCAATCGGCCAAATCCCTTGGGGACTGGACGCTGGTGGGCTGCACCGTGGCGCCGGGGTTCCGCTTCTCGGGCTTCGAGATGGCCGTCAAGGATTGGGCGCCGGGGCGGTAACCACGGCACCGGGGCCGCGTTGACAGTAACGCGGCATTGGCATCTTGTGGCGGTATCAGTAGCCGAAAGGCAGTTCATGCGTCGCTTGTTCGTTCCGATCCTGCTCGCCCTCACCGTCCTTTTTGCAGGCGGGGCCCAGGCTCAGGACATGTCGGGCTTTTCCAAGCAGCAGCGCGCCGACATCATCCGCTTCGCCGCCAATAACAGTCTTTTCGTGCTCTATCATGAGATGGCGCACCTGCTCGTCGACCAGCTCCGCCTGCCGGTTTTGGGGCGCGAGGAGGATGCAGCCGACAATGTCGCGACCTGGACGCTGCTCAACAAGCGCACGCCGGAGGCTGACAAGGCGCTGGCCGATGCGGCCGAGGGCTGGCTTCTTACCGGCGTCGCCTATGGGAGCGGCAAATATGAAGAGGATTTTGCGGCGGCGCATAGCCTCGACAAGCAGCGGGCCTATCAGATTGTCTGCCTGATGGTGGGGAGCGACGACACGGCCTTTCGGCCGATTGCCAATCAATATGCCATCGGCCGGGACCGGCAGGATTCGTGCTATTGGGAATATGAGCTGGTCGACCGCAGCCTCAAGGGCGTGCTGGAGGACCATACGGTCGATGCCAATGGTTCGAAGGTCAATGTCACCTATCACGATGCCGGCGGACGGTTGAAATTTGCCGCCGATGCCTTCCGCTCGAGCGGGGTTTTCGACGAGGTCGCCGAAGAGGTGCGCGAGAAATATCACCTGCGCCGGCCGGTGAAATTCAATGCGCGGCGCTGTGGCGAGGCGAATGCCTATTATGATCCCGACACGATCGAAATCATCTTCTGCTACGAGCTGATGAAGGATTTCATGGAGCTTTATGCGGCCGAGCTGCCGGACCCCGTAGGCCCTGCCCCGCGGCCTTCGGGTGCGGGCAAGGACAAGGGCGGCTCGAACTAGCATTTTGTCGCGTTTTTAACCGGCGCAATGCTAGCTGGACGCGGACTGAAGCGTCAAAGACCCCTTTCGGAGTTCTCTCCAATGATTTCGCTGCGCAAGACGGCGGCCGTTTCCGTGTGCCTTGCTCTTCTCGCCGCGCCGGCACTGGCGCAGGACGACCAGGTGCTCGCCGATTCCATGGATTTTGCCATGCATGACGCGCTCTACACCATGTATCACGAGGTCGGGCACATGCTGGTGGGCGAGCTTGGGCTGCCGGTGCTGGGCAAGGAAGAGGACGCGGCGGATTCTCTTGCGACAATCTGGCTGCTGACCGACGAGACCGATGACGATAGCTGGAACACGCTGATCGATGCCGCCGATGGCTGGTATTTCAACGCGGTGCAATCGACCGGCTCGGGCGTCGAGGATTTTTCCTATTATGACGACCATAGCCTCGATATCCAGCGGGCCTATGCCATGGTCTGCATGATGGTGGGCGCGGAGCCGGATGTGTTCGGCGAAACCGCGGACAATTACGACATCGATGCGGGCCAGCAGGAGGCCTGCGCCTATACCTATGAGCAGGCGGTCACCTCATGGGACGCGCTGCTGGAGCCGTATCTGGTCGATGGCGAACATGGTGCGGAGATCGAGGTCGTCTATGACGATGCCGGGGACTATGAGCAGTTTGCCGAGGAACTGAAGTCGCGCGGCATTCTGGAGCACGCGGCCAAGCTGGTGATGGACTGGTATGTGTTGCCGGAGAATGTGACGTTCCGCGCGGCTCAGTGCGGCGAGGCCAATGCCTATTTCTCCCCGAGCGATCGGGAGATTACCTATTGCTACGAGCTCGCCGAGCACATGTTCTATCTCTACCTCTATGACATCGCTGGGTGGAGCGACACTGCGGAATAAGGGGCGTGGGGGCTGATGCTTTCCCTTCTAACCTCTGTAACCCCGACCGTCGCTGGAACTGTTCACTTAGGATGCATCCCTACCCCCACCCTTAATCCCTCCCCACAAGGGGGAGGGAGACGATGGAACCGGGAAGACTGAGGCTGTCGCCTCCCTCCCCTTGATGGGGAGGGAATGAGGGTGGGGTGGAGGAGAGCCACAAAGCAGCCACGGTGAACACTCACCGCAGAACCCGGGTGCCATCTCCATATCTCAGGATGGGCCCCGGCCTGCGCCGGGGTGACAATCGGGTGCGGGGCGATTCAGGCGCTTAGCTGAAGCCGACGTAGCGGCCGGGCTTGTGGTTCAGGGCCACTATGAAGTTGAGGACCAGTGCGCCGAGGATGGAATAGAATACCCGGTCGAGAGGCAGGATGAAGAAGGCGGCGAAGAGAATGGCGGCGTCGACGGCGAGCTGGAAATAGCCGGCGCGGAGGCCGAAATTTTCCTGCAGATAGAGCGCCAGGATATTGATACCGCCGACGCTCGCTTTGTGGCGGAAGAGCGAGAGAATGCCGAGGCCGATAAGGCCACCGCCGACCAGCGAGGCAAAGAGCGGGTGGATGTCGCTGATGCCGAGCCAGGTGGGAATCTGGCTCGAAAAATACGAGACGAGCCCGACGCAGATCATCGTCTTCACGGCAAAATGCCAGCCCATGCGCAGGAACGCCAGGGCGTAGAATGGCAGGTTGATCGAGAAGAACAGCCAGCCGAAGGGAATGCCGGTGGCGTATTGGAGGAGCAGCGCCAGACCCGCGGTGCTGCCCGTTGCCAATTGGACTTCGGAATAAAAGGCGATGCCGAGCGAGACCAGCATGGTGCCGATGAGCATGGCGAAGAGGTCTTCGGGCAGGGTGTGACGGCTGGGCGTCGCGAGGTCGGAGGTCATGCCTTTTTCACCCAGCGGCCGTCGCCTTCCTGCTGCCAATAGGTGACTTCGTTGCCATCGCGGAGGGCGCGCCAGGCCTGTCGGGCTTCGGTGACGGCGTCGGGATCGTGGCCGGAGAACATGTAGACGATGCGCCTGTAGCCCTCGGCCGATTGGGGCACGGCGCGATCGACGAAGAAGCGGACCACGGCGCCATTGGGATTGTCGGCTTCGGTCGTCAGCAGGATCGGCTGGTGCGGATCGGTGGGTTCGCCGGCCATGCCATGGGGCAGGAAGGAATCGTCGCGAAAAGTCCAGAGCAGGGAATCGAGGGCTTCGGCGCGCTCGCGCGAACCGGATTCGATGACAGCACGCCAGCCCCGCTCCAGCGTCTTTTCGAGAAGCTGCGGCAGGACCGATTCCAGGGGGCGGACTTCGAGATGATAGAAGAGGACTTCGGCCATGGCGGCACATTATCCGGGCGGTGCGAGGAGCGCCAGCGCGGCAAGCGGGCAACAGGCCTGCACCAATTGCGGTGTGCACAATCCGCGCAATTGTATCGAAGCCGGGTTTGCATCATTGTCCCCTGCAAGCGGGCCAAATGGGCGCCGCAAAAGGATTCTAGCGTAACGGCATGAGACGCCTGACTACCTATCTGGCCCGGCTTTTTGCCACGGATGCGTTGATCCTCACCGCTATCCTGTGCGTGCTGTTGTGGCTGGTGAACTGCCTCAGGCAGTTCGAACTCATTTCGGTCAAGGGCCAGGGATTCGGCACCCTGGCGGTGCAGGCGCTCTATACGATGCCGCCGCTGGCCATGGCGTTTTTCTATATCTGCGTTGGGATCGGCATGATCCGGGCGCTGAGCGCGCTGCAATTGAGCCGCGAGCTGCACATCATCCACGCCACCGGCTCGACGAGCGGCATCTGGCGCGGCGCGGCGACGGTGATCATGGGCGGCATCGTCGTCGTGATGCTGCTCTCGCACTGGCTGGAGCCATGGGCCAATCGCAAATATGTGGAGCTGGCTTCCGAGGTGGCGGCCGATCTCGTCAGCTCGACGCTCAGGCCGGGGCGGTTCACGCAGGTGACGCCGGGGGTGATCCTGCTTATCGGCGGGCGCGAGGCGGGCGGGGAAATCACCGATTTCTTTGCCGATGACCGGCGCATGCCCGATTCCCGCCGCACCTATATCGCCGAGACGGCGCGGGTTTCGAGCGACGGCGAAAACTACGTGCTCGAGCTGCGCAATGGCATGCTGCAATATGTGCAGGATGACGGGCGCTATTCGGAAGTGCGCTTCAGTCGGTATGACCTCAGCGTCGCCAGCCTGTCGCAGGCCGTTGCCGGCGGCGACTCGATGGCCGAGCGCAATAGTCTCGACTTGATCAGCGAAGCCATAAGCACCGGATTCCTGTCGCAGGAGGCGACCAACCGGCTGCTCGACCGCTCGGCGGAGGCATTGCGGGTGATTGGCATCGGGCTTTTCACCCTCGCTATCGGGGCGTTTCCGAGCGGAGCAAGGGCGCGAACGCCCATGCCGATCGAAGCCATGGTGCTGCTGGTGGCCTTCGCCGAACGGGGGGTGGGCACCTATAGTCCGCTCGGCATAGGCACCGGATCGATCCTGCTCATTCTGATTTCGGGCGCGGTACTGGTCTGGCGGCGTTGGCCGCGACGGCCGGTGGCGCTGGTGAGCGCATGACCAGAATCGATTGGCTGGTCTTGAAGCGCCTCGCGAGCCGTATCGGGATGACGGTGTTCATCTTCTACGGACTGATCGCGCTGGTCGAGTCGCTCGACACCTGGCGCTTCAACGTCGTCTCGGAGCGGGATGGCCTGCTCATGGCGCTGGTGATGGTGGCTATGAGCGCCGTGCGCTGGACCATCAAGACGCTGCCGGTGACCGTGCTGATGGGGGCCATTCTCGGCCTTGCCGATCTCAAATCGCGGCATGAGCTGACGGTGATCAAGGCGAGCGGCATTTCCATCTGGCGGGCGGTGCGCGCGCCGACCGTCGTGCTGCTGCTGGTCAGCTTCGTCATTTCTATCGGCGCGGAAACGGTGAGTACACAGATCAATCGCGGGCTCTACCCTACCCCGCCGGGCCTTGCGGCGCTGCTGACGCCGCCGGGCGAAATCTGGCTCGAGCAGGAGGGCGATGGGACGAAATACGTCATCATGGCGCGCTCCATGGCGCCGGGGGGCGCCGAACTCAACGATGTGACGCTGTTCCACCTGGGCAGAACCGATATTCCGCGGATCGAGGCGCCGCAGGCGCTGCTCGAGAACGGCACGTGGCGCATGCCGACCGCGACGGCGCGGACGCCGGAAAAGCCGCCCTATACGATCTATGACTATGAGGTGCCCACCGCCTCCACCCCCGCCGAAATCAGCCTGAAACTGGCTTCGGTCGAGGATATGACCTTTTTCGACATTGTCGATCTTCTGAGCAAGGGCGTGGCCGACCCGCTGGTCAAATCGGCGGCGACGATGCGGCTCTACAAACTTCTCTCGCTTCCACTTGTGCTTAGCGGTTCGCTGTTCATTGCCTTTGCGTTTACCGCAGGTTATCGAAGGGGCACTAGTCTAGGTCCCGCGGTGCTTTATGGCATCGTGCTCGGATTTGTCGTGTTCGTGATTACCGAGATGGCCGACCGCGCGGGGTCGACTGGCGTTCTCGATCCAACTTTCGCGGCAGTCGGACCGGCATTGGTAGCCATTGTGATTGGTGTAACAGTGCTACTGCACAAGGAAGACGGACGGACGTGACGCGAGGCCATGAACATCGAAAAGGCTTTTTGCGCGCACTGCTCGTTGGTGCGTCGCTCTGCCTTTTTGCGCTGCCGGCTGCGGCGCAGGGCCTTGTTCCCCCTGATTTTTTCACTGCCCCGATCGATCCGGCCTCCCCCACCGGGGTCGAAGCCGATGTGCTGACCTTTGACGCCAGGAGCAATACGATCCAGGCATCAGGCGGGGTGGTGCTGAAGTCGAGCGGCTATATCGTGACCGGCGAAACGCTGACCTATGACCGCAATGCCAATTCGGTGAAGATGAGCGGCGCGGTGACGGTGACCGACCCGTCGGGCAATGTGATGGAGACGACCGATCTCGACATCACCGGGGGCCTCAAGCAGGCCTTCTTCAACGCCCTGACGATCACGGCCTATGACGGATCGCGGATTACCGCGGACAGCGCCGATTATGATTCCGTGTTGCAGAGCATCTACAACAATGCGAGCTATGCGCCTTGCGGCGAATGCATCGATGACAAGGGCCGGCGTATCGGCTGGTCGGTCAATGCCAGCCGGATCGTGCATAATTCGGCAGATAATTCCGTCACGCTCGAAAACTCGACTCTTTACCTGCTCGGCGTTCCCGTTGCCTGGGTGCCCTATCTCTGGCTGCCGGACCTCAGCGAATCCGCTTTGTCGCGGGCGCCGCGGCCGACATTCAGCTATAACGAAAAGACCGGCGCGGGCATCGGGGTGTCGGTCAATGTCTATGGCAATAAGTGGACCGATGTCTGGCTGAGCCCGAAATTCTTCTCGCGGCAGGGTTTCCTGCTTGGCGCCGAATGGGTGCAGCGCTTCGATAATGGTTCGTTCCAGGTGAAGGCTTCTGGTCTCAACCAGTGGGACCCTGGTGCATTTGGTACCGAGGTGGGGAATCGCGAGTGGCGCGGGGCGATCCAGACTTCGGGTTCTTTTACCCCGATCGAGACCTGGGAAGTCGGCTGGTCCTATACGGCCTTTAGCGATGCGGCCTATCTCGGCGACTATGAGCTGACGACGGCAAAGTCCTCGACCAATCAGGTCTATGCGACCCATGTCAGCGAGCAGACCTATTTCGACATTCGCCTGCAGCAGTTCAATCAGCTCGGCAATGTGACCCAAGCCAGCCAGGACGCGCAGGGCGCGAACCTGCCGGTGACGCGCTTCGAGCATATCATCGATCTCGAAGACGATATGGGGCGCCTGGCCTTTGAGGGGCACTTGCGCAATGTGGTGCGCAATGCGGACAGCGCGACGACCGTCAATGGTGTGCCTTATGTCTACGGCCACCAGGGCACCAAGACGCATGCGACCCTGCAGGCGAGCTGGCAGAAGCAGATCATTGCCGATGGCGGGTTTGTGTTCACGCCCTATCTCGGAGCACGCGCGGACTTTTCCTATTATGACGGCAAAAGCGTGCTGCTGCCGGGCGAAGCGAGCCTCCTGAGCGCGACGCCGATTGCGGCGATCGATGTGCGCTATCCGTTGATGGCGAGCAATGGCGCGGATGTACATATCATCGAGCCGATTGCCCAATTGGTTTATCGTGGCTCGGACAGGACCATGCTCGGGATCACCAATGACGATGCGCAAAGCTTCGTTTTCGATGATACCAACCTGTTCAGCTACAACCGCTTCTCGGGCTATGACCGGCAGGAGACGGGGCTGCGCGCCAATATCGGCGGGCGCTATCAAGCCAATTTCGACAATGGCAGCTATCTCGAACTGATCGGCGGGCAGTCTTTCCAGTTGGCTGGTGCCAATGCCTTCTCGACCGTGGACCATGCCAATACGGGTGCGGGTGGCGGCATTGGCAACGATGCATCCTACGCGGTGCTGGGCGCCTATGGCTCGTTCACGCCGGGCCTGACCTTTGGCGCCAAGACGCAACTCGATACATCGGCCTGGAAGCTGGCGCGGTTCGGGGCCGGTGCGAGCTATAGCGCCGAAGGCTATGGGGCGACGCTCGACTATCGCTTTATCGGGGCCAATCCGAGCCTTGGGCAGTTGCTCGACCAGCATGAGGTCGTGGGCGGGCTGACCATTCCGGTGGCGGATTACTGGAGCCTCAAGGGTAGTGCGGCCTGGGATCTCAGTGCCAATAGCTGGCTGCAGGTCGGCGGCGGCGTGGTCTATGACGACGGTTACCTGACCTTTGGCGCCAATGCGCAACGCAACGGCCCGACCCATACATCGCCCAATTCGACGAGCGTGCTGGCGACTTTCGCCATCAAGGCGCCGGCTGGGCTCAATCTGGGCTATAGCGGTGCAGTGCCGACGCCCGGCTTCTGATCGGCCGCATTCGGATTTTGGCCGTATTGTTTGGGCAATTGACAGCACATGTTTCGAGCCGCATTGATGCGGCAAACTTTACAATGCGGACCTGATGATGACCTTTGCATTTGTGCGGCGCACCACTGGCGCCATGATCCTCGGCCTCGTGCTGGCGACGGCATCGGCCCTGCCCAGCTTCGCGGCAACCATTGTAACGGTGAACGGCACCCCCATCAGCGACGTTCAGGTCGACCAGCGGCTGCGCCTGTTCAACATGGAAGGCAACAAGACCGGCCGAAAGGGCGCGACCGATCAGCTCATTACCGAAGCCATCCAGATGACCGAGGCCAAGCGCCTTGGCATCAATGTTTCCAATGCCCAGGTCGATGAGGCGCTGCTGCAGATTGCCCGCAATCTCAAGGTGAGCCAGGACCGGCTGATCGAGATGCTCGGCCAGGGTGGCGTCAGCTCGGATACGCTCAAGGATCGTCTGCGCGCCGCTATCGCCTGGAATGCCATTGCCGAGGCGGCCGTGGTGCCCAATGTGCAGATTTCGGACCTGGAACTCGACCAGCAGGCCGCCGCGCGCCTCGCCGATTACCAGGGCTTTGACTATATCCTCAAGGAAATCGTCTTTGTGGGTGCGGGCGCCAGCGGCCGTACGGCGCAGGCCAACCAGTATCGCTCGAACTTCACCGGTTGCGATGGCGCGGTGCAGCTTTCGCTCTCCTATACCGACGCTGCCGTGGTCGATATCGGTCGCCGCCATGCTACCCAGCTTCCCGAAGCCATGGCCAAGGAACTGGCCGGCATGAATGTGGGCGGAATCACCAAGCCGCGTGTTGTCGAAGCCGGCGTTTCCATGCTCGCCATCTGCGAAAAGACGCAGGCGCAGGACCTCACCTTCATGAAGGATGAAGTGCGGGCCGAAGTCGGCAGCGGTAACATGGAAAAGGAAGCTGCGGCTTACCTTGAGAACCTGCGCAAGAACGCCAAGATCATCTACAACTAGCTTTGAGCCGGGCGACACCGCCCGGTGTCATTCCTGCCTAAGCGGGAATCCCTGTTGCAGCGCCCAGACAGAGATCCCCGCTTTCGCGGGGATGACACCGAGGGTGACATGACCTCTCGGTGGAAATGGGCCAAATGAAGCCGCTGGCGATCAGCATGGGCGAACCTGCGGGGATCGGCCCGGATATTTTACTCTCCCTTTATGCACGAAGGCTGGAGCTTGGGCTTCCGGCCTTTGTCGTGTTCGGGCATACCGGGTTTCTGGCGGAGCGGGCAAAGCGGCTGGGGCTCGATATCGCTGTTGAGGCGGTGCGTCCGGCCGATGCCGGCGCGGTTTTTGCGCGCGCCCTGCCTGTGGTCGATATTGCCGGCATGGTGCCCGATCAGCCGGGGCGGCCGGAGCCTGCTTCGGCGCGGGTGGTGCTTGCGGCCATTGAAGAGGCTGTGGCGAGCGTAAAGGCGGGCGAGAGCCGGGCGCTGGTGACGGCGCCGATCCACAAGGGCGCGCTTTATCACGCTGGTTTTGGGCATCCGGGGCATACGGAGTTTCTGGCAGCGCTTTGTGCCGTGGGCGGTATCGAGCCGCTGCCGGTGATGATGCTGGCGCATGAGGAATTGCGGACTGTACCGCTGACCATTCATGTGCCGATCAAGGATGTGCCGGGACTGATCTCGAAAGAGCTCATCGTCGAGACGTTGCGGGTGATGGCGCGCGATTTGCAGAGCCGGTTCGGGATTGCGGCGCCGCGGATTGCCGTGGCGGGGCTCAATCCGCATGCGGGCGAAGGCGGGGCTATCGGGCGGGAAGAGATCGAGATCATCATTCCGGCGCTGGAGCAGGCGCGGGCGGAGGGAATTGCCGCTATCGGCCCCCTGCCCGGCGACACGCTGTTTTTCCCAAAGCACTGGCGGCAATATGATGCGGTGTTGGCCATGTATCACGATCAGGCGCTGATCCCGATCAAGACGGTGGCGTTCGATGCCGGGGTGAATGTGACGCTGGGCCTGCCGATCGTGCGCACATCGCCCGACCATGGGACGGCGTTTGACCTGGCGGGGACGGGAAAAGCCTCGACATCGAGCTTTTTGGCGGCCATAGCCATGGCAGACAAGATGACGACACGGACCGCATGAGCCAGATCGACAACCTTCCTCCGTTGCGCGAAGTCATTGCCACACATGGACTCAGGGCCAAGAAGGAACTGGGGCAGAACTTTCTGTTCGACCTCAACTTAACCGCACGGATTGCGCGCGTTGGCGGGTCGCTTGAAGGCGTTCGGGTGATCGAGGTGGGTCCGGGGCCCGGCGGCTTGACCCGGGCTCTCTTGGCCGAGGGCGCCAAGGAAGTGATCGCCATCGAACGCGATGCGCGGGCGCTGCCCGCGCTGGCGGAGATTTCCGACGCCTATCCCGGGCGGCTGACGGTGATCGCGGGCGATGCGATGGAAATTGACTATCGCACGCTGGCGGACGGGCCGACGCGGATCGTTGCCAACCTGCCCTATAATATCGGCACGCAGCTTCTCACCGGCTGGCTGACCATGGAGCCATGGCCGCCGTTTTTCGAGAGCCTGACGCTGATGTTTCAGCGGGAAGTGGCGGAGCGGATTTGTGCCAGGCCGGGCGAGGATGCCTATGGGCGGCTCGGGGTGCTGGCGGGCTGGCGGACCGAGGCGCGGATTGCGTTCAATGTGGGCAAGCAGGCCTTTGTGCCGCCACCCAATGTGACTTCGGCCGTGGTGCATCTGGTGCCCAAGCCGGTGGAAGAAGGCCTGCCCGTAAAACATGTCGAGCAGGTGACCAAGGCGGCCTTCGGGCAGCGGCGCAAGATGGTGCGGCAATCGCTGAAATCGCTGGGTGTGCCGGTCGAGGGATTGCTGGCGGCTGCCGGGCTCAAGGGCGACGAGCGGGCCGAGGATCTTCCTATTGAGGCGTTTCTGGCCATGGCGCGGGCGCTGCCGGGGTTGAGGTAAAGTAAGGCCCCCTCACCCGGCGCTACGCGCCGACCTCTCCCCCAGAGGGAGAGGTGGGAGAGCTATTGCGCCGTTGGTGGTGTGACCGGTTGTTCTGGAGCGGCAAGCGGCGGGATGAAGGCCAGCTTTATGGCTATCAGTAGGGCCAGAACGATGGCACCACCGCAGACGGAGAGGACGCCGGGCCAGGCCCAGGCCGTCCAGGCGTAGCCGCCGATGGTGCCGAGGGCTGAGGCGCCGAGATAGTAGGCCACGAGATAGAGGGCGGAGGCCTGGGCTTTGCCGACGCGGGCGCGGCGGGTGACCCAGGCGCTGGCGACGCCATGGGCGGCGAAGAAGCCTATGGTCGCGATGGCGAGACCCAGGATGATGACTGAGGTTTCGGGGATGGCAGTGAGCGCCATGCCAATGCCCATGATCGCCACAAGAACCCAGAAGACTTTGCGACGCCCCAGGCGCTGGGAGAGGCCGCCGGCCCAGGTGGAGCTGATGCTGCCGAGGAGATAAACGAGGAAGATTGCCGCGATGGCCGAGTGGCTCAGGAGGAAGGGCGGCAGGGCCAGGCGGAAGCCGGCATAATTGTAGAGCGTGACGAAGCTGCCCATGATGAGGAAGGAACTGGCAAAGAGCCAGGGCAGCGCCGCATCATCGAAACTGGCGCGGCAGCGGCGCCAGAGGTCGGGGAGCGAAATGGGATCGCGGGTCGATTGGCGCGGTTGGGGGAGGAGCACTGCGACGGCAAGGGCCGCGAGGAGGATCAGGGCGGCAAGAATGCCGGTGCCGAGGCGCCAGCCGAGGAAATCGGAGAGGACGCCGGAGATGACGCGGCCGGCCATGCCGCCAATGGCGGTGCCGCCGATATAGAGGCCCATGGAATGGCCGAGGGCATCTGGCGCCATTTCTTCGGAGAGATAGACCATGGCGACGGCGGGAATGCCGGCGAGGGTGATGCCCATCAGCGTGCGGAGCACGATGAGTTGCCACCAGACCTGGGCGAAGGGCAGAGCGGCGCCGAGAATGGCTGTGGTCAGCAGCGCACCGACGATGAGACGGCGGCGGCCGAGACGATCGGCGAGCATGCTGGCCGGGATGAGCGCAAGGGCCATGGTGGCCGTGGTGACGGAGAGCGCCAGGGACGCTTCACCGGCGTCGCGCACCCAATATTGGGCGAACATGGGCAGCAGGGGCTGCACGGAATAGAGCGAGGCGAAGACCGAAAAGGCCGCGAGGAAAAAGGCGGCATTGGCGCGCCTGAATTCACGAGTGCCGCGACGAATGCCGGGCAAGTCGGCCATGGTCAGGCGGGGCCGATCTGGTTTTGCAGGTCGCGGACGAAACTATCGAGATCGCGCTGGCGCTTGCGATCGAGGCGGGCCGAGGCGAGGATGGCGCGGACGCGGGCGACAGACAGTTCCAGGTCTTCGTTGACGAGGACGTAGTCGTATTCGTCGTAGTGATCCATCTCGTTGCGCGCGTTCTTGAGGCGCTTTTCGATGGTGCCGACGCTGTCCTGGGCGCGGCGTTCGAGGCGGGCGCGCAGTTCCTTGATCGAGGGCGGCAGGATGAAGACCGTGACCATATCGGCCCGGCACTTTTCATAGAGCTGCAAGGTGCCCTGATAGTCGATGTCGAAAAGGATGTCGTTGCCGTTGGAGAGTTGCTCTTCGACGAGGGCGCGCGGGGTGCCGTAGAAATTGCCGTGCACTTCGGCGGATTCGAGCAGGCCCCCATCGCGGCGCATCTGCTCGAAGGTCGGCACGTCGATGAAGTGATAGTGCTTGCCGTCGATCTCGTCGGTGCGGCGGCCGCGGGTGGTCACCGAAACCGACAGCTTGATATTGGGATCGGCACCAAAGAGCGCACGTGAAATGGAGGATTTGCCGGCGCCCGAGGGGGAGGCGAGGACGAGCATGACGCCGCGGCGCTGAAAATCCATCTTTGAGGCACTCTATTCGATGTTCTGGACCTGCTCGCGTAGTTGATCGATCACCGCCTTGAGGTCAAGGCCGATGGCGGTCAGTTCCACGGCGTTCGATTTGGAGCAGAGCGTATTGGCCTCGCGGTTGAATTCCTGGGCGAGGAAATCGAGGCGGCGGCCGACGGCACCGGAACCGGAGAGCAGGGCGCGGGCGCCGGCAATGTGGGCGCGAAGACGGTCGATCTCTTCCTGGATGTCGGCCTTGGTGGCGAGGACAAGCGCTTCCTGGGCAAGGCGATCGGGCGAGATATCGGCTTCCTGGCGGAGGGACTGGACCTGAAGGGCGAGGCGCGCGGAAATGGCCTCGCGCGAGCGGCCGGGATGGGCGTCGGCGCGGTTTACCAGATCGGCAATGGTGTCGAGCTGGCGGGAGAGGATTTCGGTGATCCGGGCGCCCTCCTCCAGCCGTGACTGCTGCAGGGCAGCGATGGCTTGCCGGACGGCAGACATGAGGATGGGTTCGAGGCCCTCTTCGTCGATGTCTCGGCCTTCTTCGACGACGAGAACGCCCGGCAGAGCCAGGATGCCGTCGAGGCTGGGGCGGCGGGCGTCGACACGCTCGGAGAGTGTCAAGAGGGCGGCGAGGATGGTTTCAAGCGCGGCCGGATTGACCGAGACGGCGCCGGAGGCACTCTGGCGATCGAGGGACACGGCAGCGTTCACCGAGCCGCGAGACAATGCCTGGCCGAGCGCCTGACGGATCGGAATGTCGAAGGCGTCGAGGCCGGGGGCGAGGCGCGTGCGGATGTCGAGGCCGCGGCCATTGACCGATTTCAGTTCGACCCGGAGGCGAGCCGGGCCGAACATGGCGTCGGCCCGGGCATAGCCGGTCATGCTGGCAAGGGCGGTCACTGGCTCTCGCCTTCCGCTTCGCCGGCCTGTTCGGCTTCTAGGGCCTGACGCGCGGCTTCGGCGTCCGTTGCTGCCTGCTCGGCGGCTTCGCGCTCGATTTCGCGATAGCGGGCGACGTTCTGCTGATGCTCGGCATAGGTCTCGGCAAAGACGTGACCGTCGCGCGGCGAGGCCCCCTTGGCGACGAAGTAGAGATAGTTGTGACTATCGGGATTGGCGACGGCGCGCAGGGCTTCGATGCCGGGATTGGCGATAGGCGTCGGGGGGAGGCCGTCGATCTGGTAGGTATTGTACGCGGTCTTTTCCTCGATCTCGGAGCGGCGGAGGCCGCGTTCGAGCGTCGATTGACCGAGCGTGATGCCATAGATGATCGTCGGATCGGACTGGAGGCGCATGCCTTCCTTGAGGCGATTGACGAAGACGGCAGCAACCTGCGGGCGCTCCTCGGCGACGCCGGTTTCGCGCTCGACGATGGAGGCGAGGATCAGGAGCTCGGCCGGCGAGGTCAGCGGCAGGTCGGCCTGGCGGCCTTCCCAGGTTTCGGCCAGGGCCGTGGTCATGGCGGCCTGCATGCGGTCGATGACCGACTGGCGGGTATCGCCCGGCAGGTAATCGTAGCTACCCGGCAGGATGGAACCTTCGGGCGGCAGGGTATCGATGGTGCCGCTGAGGCGATCGTCGGCATTGACGCGCTGCACGACCTGCCAGGAGGTCCAGCCTTCCGGAATGGTGACGGCATAGCGGATCGGCGTGCCGGTCGTCAGCTCGCGCAGAATTTCGGACATACTGGCATTGGCGGGGATGGTGAAATCGCCGGCCTTGACGGTGGTGTTCTCTTCGACGCGCCCGCCAAACTGCCGGAAGATCAGCGCATTGCTGATAAAGCCCTGCTCTTCGAGGCGGCTCGCGGTCGTGCTCAGCGTATTGCCGCTTTCGACGCGGAAAACGCGCTCTTCAGGCAAGGGGCCATCGCCGTAATATTGCTGGGCGACATAGAGAAAACCGCCACCGACGACGACGAGGCCGATGACCAAGAGGGTGAGAAGGGCGTTGAGCACATCGACAAGGCCATTGGACGAGCGGCGGCGGCGTTTACGGCGGTCGTTCATCTTAAGGAATCACCTCATGGCCAGTCAGCGATGTGCCGATCTTGTTGTTCTTTGCAGCCACAGCGTGGCGGGGCGCCGGCATTGTTTGCAATGGATTTGAATAAAAACAAGGGGCACGTCGCCTGGTCGAGCGACGTGCCCCTCTTGCAAAGCGAAAAAGTCAGGCGACCTTGCGCATGACCAGCGTGGCATTGGTGCCGCCAAAGCCGAAGCTGTTGGACAGGGCCACGTTGATTTCCTTCTTCAGTGCCACCTTGGGCACCAGATTGATCGGCGTCTCGACGGAAGGATTGTCGAGATTGAGCGTCGGCGGAGCGATGCCATCGCGCATGGCGAGAAGGCAGAAGATCGCTTCGACCGAACCAGCGGCACCGAGGAGGTGACCGATGGCCGACTTGGTCGAGCTCATCACGCGGCCTTCGGCGGCAGCGCCGAGAACGCGGGAAACCGCACCCAGTTCGATTTCGTCGCCAAGCGGCGTCGAAGTGCCGTGGGCGTTGATGTAGTCGATATCAGAGGGCGAAATGCCCGCACGCTTGACCGCCGCGCTCATGGCACGGAAGCCACCATCGCCGTCGGGCGCGGGTGCGGTGATGTGATAGGCATCGCCCGAAAGGCCATAACCGATCACTTCGCCATAAATCTTGGCGCCGCGAGCCTTGGCGCGCTCATAGTCTTCGAGCACGACAATGCCGGCGCCCTCGCCCATGACGAAACCATCGCGATCCCGATCATAGGGACGGGAAGCGGCGGTCGGGTTGTCGTTGAAGCCGGTCGAGAGCGCACGCGCTGCGGCAAAGCCGGCGAGCGAGATGCGGTTGACGCAGCTTTCAGCACCACCCGCAACCATCACATCGGCATCGCCAAGAGCGATCAAGCGGGCCGCATCGCCAATGGCATGGGCACCCGTCGAGCAGGCGGTGACGACGGAGTGGTTCGGCCCCTTGAGACCAAAACGGATGGAAACGTGGCCGGAGGCCAGGTTGATCAGACGACCCGGAATGAAGAAGGGGCTGATACGGCGCGGGCCTTTTTCATGGAGGGTGATGGAGGCATCGTAGATGCCGCCAATCCCGCCGATACCCGAGCCGATCAGAACGCCGGTGCGTTCCTGCTCTTCCTGCGTCTTGGGTTCGACCCCTGCATCCTGGATGGCCTGGGTGGCAGCGGCCATGGCGTAGACGATGAAATCGTCGACCTTGCGCTGTTCCTTGGATTCCATCCACTCGTCGGGATTGTACTTCCCATCGGCATAATCACCCAGCGGAATGCGATGGGCGATCTGGCAGGCAATATCGTCGACCTGGAATTCGTCGATACGCTTGGCTCCACTCTTGCCTGCAAGAATATTGGCCCAAGTGGCTTCCACTCCGCAACCAAGGGGCGTGACAAGCCCCACTCCGGTGACGACGACTCGGCGAAGTTCCATGTCTAAACCTGCCCGTCCAGCTTAGCTGGTGGCCTTGGTCAGGAAGGAGACAGCGTCTCCGAAGGTCTGGATCGACTCGGCAGCATCGTCCGGGATTTCGACCGAAAATTCTTCCTCGAAAGCCATAACCAGCTCGACCTGATCGAGCGAGTCAGCGCCCAGATCGTCGATGAAGCTGGCCTTTTCAACGACCTTCTCGGCGTCCACATTGAGGTGTTCCACAACGATCTTGCGGACCCGATCAGCGACATCGCTCATATTTGACTTCCCTTTTTAGAAATCGACGTTTCGTTTCGCTTCTTATTGGCGCGAAGCCAATTCATCAAGCTCGGTTTTGACTTGCACAGAGGCAATGTAAGCGGCCTTTTCGGCGCTCGCAAGGCGGACTGGCAAGCGTTAACGCGGCGCGAGTAGCATGTTTCCTTGGGGTTTGCCAGCAGCGAGAGGCGTGGTTTCCAAGGGTTTAAGGCTTTATTAACGCGCCAATTACAACGGGCGGCCGGAGTTTGCTACTCCCGCCCACCCGGTCAGATCATTGCCATGCCGCCGTTGACGTTGAGCGTATGGCCGGTGACGTAGGCGGCGGCGTCGCTCGAGAGGAAGACGGCGCAGGCGGCGACTTCCTGGGGGGTGCCGAGGCGGTTGGCCGGAATGGTCGAGAGGATGGATTCGCGCTGCTTGTCATTGAGCTCGTCGGTCATGGCCGAGGCGATGAAGCCCGGAGCAATGGAATTGACCGTGATGTTGCGGCTCGCCACTTCATAGGCCAGAGCCTTGTTCATGCCGATGAGGCCAGCCTTGGAGGCAGCATAGTTGCCCTGGCCAGGATTGCCCATGACGCCGACAACGGAAGAGATGCCGATGATGCGGCCCCAGCGCTGCTTCATCATGCCACGCAGCACGGCGCGGTTAAGATGGAAGGCTGCGGTGAGGTTGACGGCGATGACCTCGTCCCACTCTTCATTCTTCATGCGCATGAAGAGATTGTCGCGGGTCATGCCGGCATTGTTGATGAGGATATCCACGCCGCCCATAACGGCTTCGGCGTCGGGCACGAGGGTGTCGACATCGTCGAGCTTGGAGAGATTGCACGGCAGGATCGGGCATTCCTTGCCGATCTGCTGGGCGGTTTCTTCGAGAGCGCCGACGCGGGTGCCCGAGAGGGCGACGGTGGCGCCGGCGGCTGCCAGCGCCTTGGCGATCTCGCGGCCAATGCCGCCGCTGGCGCCAGTGACCAAGGCGCGCTTACCGGTCAAATCGAACATTTCTTCTCTCTCCCTTTGGAGATGACTTTATTGTTTTGTTTCAGGCCGTGACAGAGGCGACGAAGGCGTCGATGTCTGCCGGACCGCCGACGGCCTGCGTGGCGAGATCGGGGGTAATGCGCTTGGCAAGGCCGGTGAGGACGCGGCCGGTGCCGAGCTCGACGAGTTCGGTGACACCGCCCTGCCCTGCAAGCCAGGTGACGCTTTCGGTCCAGCGGACGACGCCGGTGACCTGTTCGACGAGACGCTGGCGGATTTCGGCGGGATCGGTGATCGGGGCGGCCAGCACGTTGGAGACGACGGGCACGACCGGGGCGTTCATCTGCACTTCAGCGAGAGCCGATGCCATGGCTTCGGCGGCGGGCTGCATCAGCGAGCAGTGGAAGGGCGCGCTGACCGGCAGCAGCAGGGCGCGCTTGGAGCCGTTGGCCTTGGCGATTTCCACAGCGCGCTCGATGGCAGCGAGGGCGCCGGAGATGACGACCTGGCCGGGCGCATTGTCATTGGCGACCTGGCAGACTTCGCCCTGGGCGGCTTCTTCAGCGACGGCGCGAGCGGTGTCGAGATCGAGACCGAGAAGCGCAGCCATGGCGCCATGGCCGACCGGAACAGCCTTCTGCATCGCCTGGCCGCGGGTGCGGAGGAGACGGGCCGTATCCGAGAGGGAGAACGTGCCGGCGGCGCAGAGGGCGGAATATTCGCCGAGCGAGTGGCCGGCGACGAATTTTGCGTGCTGGGCAAGGCTGACGCCTCGGCTTTCGACAACGCGGAGCACGGCAATGCTGGAGGCCATCAGGGCGGGTTGGGCGTTCTCGGTGAGACGCAGAACGTCTTCCGGGCCTTCGAACATAGTCTGGGAGAGCTTTTCGCCCAGTGCATCATCGACCTCGTCGAAAACGGCGCGCGCTTCGGGGAAGGCATCGGCCAGTTCCTTGCCCATGCCGACGGCCTGGCTGCCTTGGCCGGGAAAGGTGAAAGCTCTGCTGGTCATGACGACGTCTCCGGGGTTGCGGACATTGCGAGGCGTTTGCCGAGTGTATTTGGCGGAGTCAAGCAATCTCTCTTAAGGAAATTTGCGGGAGAATTGCGGGCCAGTGCGATTTTTTGGAGGCACCATGGACAGTTTAGCCCCGGCGGCTTCCAAAAAAGCGCGTCTCGCCACGACGCTTATTGCTGCCGCTTTGACGGCGGCGGTGGTCTTTGTGCTGGCCTTGCTCGGTATCTATACGCGGGCGGCCTTCAATCTTGCGAGCCTTTGGCCGGCCAATGCCGTTCTGCTCGGCATTCTCGCAACGTATCCAAAGGCAAATTCACCGCTCACCTGGATATTGAGTGCGGTGGCCTATATGGCGGCTGATCTCTTGACCGGAGCCCCGTTGGGCCAGGCGGCGCTGCTCAATGGCACGAACCTTGTCGGTGCAGCGGTCGGGCTGGCGGTGGTGCATATCTGGTCGCAGCGCTTCTTTCCGTTGAGCCGTCCGGCGGACGTCGTTCGCCTCTTTCTCGTTATTACTGCCGCTTCGGTCTCGAGCGGCATTGCAGGCGGCCTGGTGGCGGGACCGCTGCTCGGCATGGAGCGGCTCGACGGCTTCTTCCTGTGGACGGCTACCGAATTCGTCAATTTCGGCATCTTCCTGCCGCTGGTCATGGCGGCGCGCATGATCAAGCCGCGCAAGCCATCGCTCGATGGCGAGGCGAGCGGCGGCACGGCGGAAAAATGCGCGGCGCTCATCGCGCTGGCGGGTTCCTGCGCGCTCATGCCCCTCGTGGGTGGAGCGGGTTCGCTCGTCCTGCATGTGCCGGCCTTTATCTGGTGCTCGACACAGTTCAAGCCCCGCACCAGCATTGCGCTGGCCGGCCTTGCCGCCATGTGGATCCTCTTTGCCGTGCCCGCCGGCATCATTCCGCTCTATATCGACCACACAGCCCTCGCCTCGCATTGGGACATCGCCTCATTCCGGCTCGGGATTGGCTTCCTGGCGCTGGGGGCCCTCGCCATGGCGATGATCAACGCCTTCTGGCTGGACGCGCATGACGAACTCGAACACCGCGCCAATCACGACTTCCTGACGGGCCTGCTTAATCGCCGGCAATTCAACAAAACGGCCGAAACCGTTCTGTTGCGGCAAAAGGCCGGCACGCCCAATGTGGCCCTGGCGGTCGATATCGACCGGTTCAAGTCGATCAACGATACGCATGGGCATCCGCTGGGCGATCAGGTCTTGCAGACTGTCGCCGAACTGCTGACGGCAGGGCTGCGGCGGGGCGACATTCTGGGGCGGTTGGGTGGCGAGGAATTTGCCATCGTGCTCCCCGGCGCGGGGTTAGAGGAAGGCACGCGGGTGGCCGAGCGGCTGCGCGAGGCGATTGCAGCGGAAACGCTGCAGCATGGCGAGGTGGCCATTGCCACGAGCGTCAGTATCGGGCTGGTCGAATTCCATGCACCGGCCAATCTGCCGCGTATGCTCAGCCTTGCCGACGAAGCGCTCTATGAGGCGAAGAATGCCGGCCGCAATCGTGTCGTCGCGCATAAAAGTGCGGTCCTGCTGCAGGCTGCCGGCGCCTGAGGGTTGCATTGGCGCACCTTCTATTCTATAGCGCGCCCAGCAATTCGTTTGGCCGGGGGCTGAACGGAGGGTTTTGCCGTTTGGCAAAATAGGACCGTAACACGTCCGGCCTCCCGTGTTCCCGCTCTTTGCAAGACTGCTTTGACGCCTTTCCGGCTTCGAAGGGGCTCCGCGCCAAGCATTGCTTATGGAAACTGAAAGGAAGGCGCATTCAATGGCCCTTTACGAACACATCTTCCTGGCTCGCCAGGACGTTTCGCAGCAGCAGGTCGAAGAACTGACCTCTGCTCTGACCGAAATCCTCTCTCAGGGTGGCGGCAAGGTTACCAAGAACGAATACTGGGGCCTCAAGGGTCTCTCCTACCGCATCCGCAAGAACCGCAAGGCTCACTACACCCTGCTCAACATCGACGCTTCCGCTCCGGCAATTGCCGAAATGGAACGCCAGATGCGCATCAATGAAGACATCCTGCGCTTCATGACCGTGCGCGTCGACGAGCTGGAAGAAGGCCCGTCCGCGATGATGCAAAAGCGCGATCGCGATGACCGTGATGGTGGTGGCCGTGGCGAACGTGGTGCCCCCTCGGGCGACCGTCGTCCCCGCCGCTTCTAAGATAAGGAACGCATAGCCATGGCTATTAAAGACCTCACCACTTCCCAGGCCCGTCGTCCGTTCCAGCGCCGTCGCAAGACCTGCCCGTTCTCGGGCGAAGGCGCACCGAAGATCGACTACAAGGACGTCCGTCTGCTCTCGCGCTACGTTTCCGAGCGCGGCAAGATCGTCCCGAGCCGTATCACGGCCGTTTCGGCCAAGAAGCAGCGCGAACTGGCTCGCGCGATCAAGCGTGCTCGCTTCATCGGCATCATGCCGTATGCAGTGAAGTAAGTTTTTGGGCCGGCTTGCCGGCCCAACGGCTTCCTTTTGGCATACCAGTGCCAAACCAAATACCCGCTGGGGTTGCGGATGGTCTGCAACTCCTAACCGCCCCTAAGGCGGGACAGCCAAAGGAATAAAAGAATGAAAGTCATTCTGCTCGAGCGTATCGGTCGCACCGGCACCATCGGCGACGAAGTCAACGTGAAGGACGGCTTTGCCCGTAACTTCCTCCTGCCCCAGGGCAAGGCTCTTCGCGCCACCGAAGCCAACCGCAAGCGTTTCGAAAACGAACGCGCCCACATCGAACAGCGCAACGAAGAGCGTCGTAACGCCGCTGCCGGTATCGCCGAAGGCCTCAACGGCCGCACCGTTGTCATCATCCGTCAGGCTGGTGAAACCGGTCAGCTCTACGGTTCGGTTGCTGCCCGCGACGTCGTGGAAGCCCTGGCCAACGATGGTTTCATCGTCCAGCGCAACCAGGTCGACCTCGCCGACCCGATCAAGTCGGTTGGCGTGCACACCGTGCCGCTGATCCTGCACGCTGAAGTCGCCGTTTCGATCACCGTCAACGTCGCCCGTTCGGCCGACGAAGCGACCCGTCAGGCTGCTGGTGAAGACGTCACCGTCCACACCTTCGAAGCCGACGAAGACGGCGATTTCGCCGCCGGCCAGAAGGATGCGGCTGCGGAAGACCGCTTCGAAGAGTAGTCTCTTCGGACTGCCAAAGTTTGAGAAAGGCCGGACAGATTGTCCGGCCTTTCTTTTTGCGCCATTGTGCCGGGCATAACATGTCGGGGATGGCTTTTATGCGTATCTTCCTTGCCTTGACGGTGGCGCTGGCTGCGCTCGCCCTGCCCGTGGCGGCGCAGGAGGCCAAGACCAAGACGCCACCGCAACCCCGAACCTATGTCGACAGCATCGACAGGAGCACCAGCGAGGCGGCGCTGCGCGGCTTTGTGGAGGCTTACGCGGCCGGAGACTATTACAGGGCCTGGCTCCTGCTCAGCCCTGAGGCCAAAACCGATTTCACGACACGGCTCTACGAGTTCAACGAAGCGCAGCTCTTTCCCGGCATGGAGGCGAGCACGGGCGTGAGGGGGCCCGGTGCGGAGCTGGCCGACGATATCGCCAAGGAAATCTATCTCGAGGGTGCGCTGATCTTCGACCGGACGATGGTTCACGCCAGGTCGGAAGGGCTGCTGCCGTTCGATCTTGAGCCGGGCGCCTTTTCGAGCGCGACATTCGAGCATGAGGACCAGGGCAGATATATGGTCGAGGCCAAGGGCCGGCCGGCAGTGATTCTGATTTCGACCATTAGGCTCAGCGATGGAAGCTGGCGTGTCGAACGCGTGGTCTGGGCGACGTCGGACCCCGAGGCGCGGCCCTGGGGGTTCAAGTAGTCCCTACCGCTGCGACTCGTGCCGCCATGCTGATGCCTTCGTGTGGTGCAACTCACGTTGGTCACTATCCCCGTTGTCCACAGAGTTCACAGCGCGCAAACTTTAATTAAGACCGCGCGTTTAGTCGGTGGGACTCTGGCCGCCCCGACGTGGTTAGAAAGGTTAACACCCCCGAGGATCAAGATGGCTGAGATCGCACGGCTTCACCCGGCCGAAGACAAGTCGTTTCGTGTCGCCCCCCACAATGTGGAGGCGGAACAGGCGCTTCTGGGCGCTATCCTGATCAACAATGAAGCCTTTTACCGGGTCTCGGATTTCCTTGAGCCGGAACATTTTTATGAGCCCGTGCACCGGGACATTTATGACATCACCAGCAAGGTGATCCGGGCCGGCAAGTCGGCCGATCCGACGACGATCAAGACCCACCTGCCCGACCAGTTCCTGCCCGAATTGACCATGGCGCAATATCTGGCGCGCCTGGCCGCGGAAGCGACCACGGTTATCAACGCGGCCGACTATGGGCAGGCCATCTATGACCTCTCCATTCGCCGCAGCTTGATCATGGTGGGCGAGGAAATGGTTTCGGTCGCCTATGAGTCGGAGGTCGAAATGACCCCGAACCGGCAGATCGAAAAGGTGGAAGGCGAGCTTTTTCAACTTGCCGAAAAGGGCCGCTACGATGGCGGCTTCCTCAGCTTCGGCACCGCGCTCAGCGCCTCCATCCGCATGGCGGGCGAAGCGTTTCAGCGCGACGGTGGTCTTTCGGGCGTGGCGACGGATCTCCACGATCTCGATCGGCAGATGGGCGGTTTGCAGCGCTCGGACTTGATCGTGCTCGCCGGGCGTCCCGCCATGGGCAAGACCTCGCTCGTGACCAATATCGCCTACAATGTTGCCAAGAACTGGCGCGGCGAAGTGACGCCGGACGGGCACAACAAGACCGTCAATGGTGGCGTCGTCGGCTTCTTCAGCCTCGAAATGAGTTCGGAACAGCTCGCGACGCGTATTCTCGCCGAGCAGGCCGAAGTGTCGTCATCAGACATTCGCCGTGGCCGTATTCACGACAGCCAGTTTTCAAAACTGGTCGACGTGTCGAACATGATGAGCAAGGTGCCGCTCTATATCGACGACACGGGCGGTCTCAGCGTGGCGCAGCTTGCAGCGCGTGCGCGGCGCCTGAAGCGGCAGAAGGGGCTCGACCTTCTCATCGTCGACTACCTGCAACTGCTCTCGGGTTCGTCGAAGGCGTCGAGCCAGAACCGCGTGCAGGAACTGACCGAAATCACCACGACGCTGAAGGCGCTGGCCAAGGAGCTGGAGGTGCCGGTCATTGCGCTCTCCCAGCTCTCCCGTCAGGTGGAAGCGCGCGACGACAAGCATCCCCAGCTAGCGGATTTGCGCGAATCGGGTTCTATCGAGCAGGACGCTGACGTGGTGCTTTTCGTTTATCGCGAAGAGTACTATCTCAAGAACAAGGAACCCAAAGAGGGCACGCCAGAGCACATCACCTGGCAAGGGGAAATGGAGCAGGTGCACGGCAAGGCGGAAGTCATCATTGCCAAGCAGCGCCATGGCCCTACCGGAACCGTGCAGTTGAGCTTCGAGGCTCAGTTCACACGCTTCGGTAACCTCGCTAGGGCAGATTATCTGCCCGAACGCATGGAATAGGTATGAAGCTGACCTCGGGCCTCGGGAGCCAACTGACTGTCGATCTCGGGGCACTTGCCCGAAACTGGAACGCCCTCGACAAGGTGAGCCAGGGCGCGCTGACGGCTGCGGTCGTCAAAGCGGACGCCTATGGCACGGGAATCGAAATGGCGGCGACGGCGCTTTATGCGGCCGGCGCGCGTTTCTTTTTCGTCGCGACGCCCGATGAAGGCATTGCCGTGCGCACGGCTCTGCCCAGCGCCCATATCTTCGTGCTCAACGGGCTCTATCCGGGCGCGGCCAATCTCTATATCCGGCAGAACCTGATGCCGGTTATTTCGTCGATGGATATGCTCGAAGAGTGGCTCAACAAATGCGTCGAGCGCAACGAGGCCTATCCCAGCGCCTTCCATTTCGATACCGGCATGAACCGGCTCGGTTTCAGGCTCAATGAGGCTGTTACGGTGCGCGAGCGCATTGCGCGGCTAAGCTATGCGCCGCAGATGGTGATGAGCCATCTTGCTTGTGCCGATATTCCGAGCCACGAAAAGAACCGCACGCAATTGGCGCTGTTCGGCTCGGTGCTGAACCAGTTCCCCGGCATTCCCGCTTCGCTCGCCAATTCGGCGGGATTGATGACGGGGCGCGACTATCATTTCCAGATGGTGCGGCCTGGTATTGCGCTTTATGGCGGTCGCGCCGTTGTCGGGCGCAAGAACCCGATGGCGACGGTGGTGACGCTGCATGCGCCGGTGTTGCAGGTGCGCGAAGCGCGGACCGGCGAGACCGTGGGCTATGGCGCCTCCTACTCGCTGTCGCGCGACAGCCGCCTGGCGGTGATCGGGCACGGCTATGCCGACGGTTTTCTGCGGGCTCTCTCCGGCAGCAATGCGCGGCCGGGCGCAAAAGTGTTCGTGCGCGGCCGACTTTGTCCGGTGATCGGCAAGATTTCGATGGACCAGTCCATCGTCGACATCACCGAACTCGGCCCCAACGTGCCCAAGCCCGGCGAAGGCGTCGAAATCTTCGGGCCCAATGTGAGCCTCGACGAGCAGGCCGATGTGGCGGGCACGATCGGCTATGAACTGCTTACCGCGCTCAAGGGCCGCTATACCCGCAACTATGTCGGCAATGGCTATCTGCCGGAATAGATTTTTGTTCCCTATTCGTTCTTGAACGGGCCGAGCAAAATTGCTAGCGTTGGTGCCAAGAGGGAATCGACCGGATTGGCGCCAAACCCAAGCACATATGTGATCCTGCTGCGCGCCATCGGACCGGTGACGCACAAGCTCATGACCATGGCGCAGTGGCGCGAGGCCTCGGAGGCGGCCGGCTTCGTGGCGCCGGAAACGCTGGTCAATACGGGCAATATGATTGCCGGGTTTGATGGGACGGAGGCCGCTGTCGTCAAGACGATGGTTGGCGTGTTGCGTAGCTTTGGGCTGGGCGAAAATGTGGTGCCGGTGGTGCGCAAGCCGGCGCTGCTGCATAAGCTGATGCAGGCCGATCCGATTGCCGAGGCGGCGGCGGAGCGACCGAACCAGACGGGCGTCTATTTCTTCGCCAGCAAGAAGCCGGATTTCGAGTGGCTGAAGCGCCATGACGGGCCGGAGACGGTGCATGTGGTGCATGACCATCTCATCGTCGATTTCACTCAGGACGTAGCGCAGTCCGGAAAGCTCATCCGGCTGATCGACAAGAATTGCGGGACCAACACGTCCCGGAACTGGAACAGCGTGCGGCGCATCGCCGACCGGTGCGCAGCGCGAGAGAAAGCATAGTGGCCAAGAACAAATCCAACTTCGTCTGCCAGTCCTGCGGCGCGGTGACGACCCGCTGGCAGGGGAGGTGCGATGCCTGCGGCGAGTGGAACACCATTGTCGAAGAACTGGTGGATAGCGGCATCGGCGCGGGGCCGAAGGCGGCGAAGTCAGGAGGACGCCCGGCCAATCTGCTGCCGCTCTCGGGCGAGACGGAGAGCGCTGCGCGCGTCGTGACCGGCATCGCAGAGTTGGATCGCGTGACCGGCGGGGGTTTTGTGAAGGGCTCGGCGCTGTTGGTAGGTGGCGATCCCGGCATCGGCAAATCGACGCTGCTGCTGCAATCGGCGGCGGCGCTGGCCAATAAAGGCAAGCGCGTCATCTATGTGTCGGGCGAAGAAGCCGTGGCACAGGTGCGGCTGCGCGCGCAGCGGCTGGGGCTCGGCGAGGCCGATGTGCTGCTGGCCGCGGAAACCAATGTCGAGATCATTCTGGCGACATTGGAGAATGGGCCGCCGCCGGATCTCGTCATCATCGACTCCATCCAGACGCTGTGGACGGATCGGGTGGAAAGCGCGCCGGGAACGGTGACGCAGGTGCGGACTTCGGCGCAGGCGCTGACGCGGCTGGCGAAGAAGTCGGGCGCGGCTGTGGTGCTGGTGGGGCACGTTACGAAAGACGGGCAGATCGCAGGGCCGCGTGTGGTGGAGCACATGGTCGATGCGGTGCTCTATTTCGAGGGCGATGCCAGCCACACGTTCCGCATTCTGCGCGGGGTGAAGAACCGCTACGGGGCAACCGACGAAATCGGCGTTTTCGCCATGACCGAGCGCGGGCTTGAGCAGGTGGCGAACCCGTCGGCGCTGTTTCTCGACCAGCGCGATCAGGATGCGGCAGGCTCGGCCGTCTTTGCCGGCATGGAAGGGACGCGGCCGATCCTGATTGAAATCCAAGCGCTGGTGGCGCCCTCCCCGCTTGGCACGCCGCGGCGCGCTGTGGTGGGCTGGGATTCCCAGCGACTTTCCATGGTGCTGGCGGTGCTGGAAACGCGCTGTGGGGTTCGGATCGGCGCCAATGACATCTATCTCAATGTGGCGGGCGGGCTGAAGATCAACGAACCGGCGGCAGACCTTGCCGTGGCGGCAGCGCTGATTTCATCGCTGACCGGCTCGCCGTTGCCCAAGGAGGCGGTCTATTTCGGGGAAATCTCGCTCGCGGGCGGGGTGCGGCCGGTGTCGCATGCCGGATTGCGGCTGCGCGAAGCGCAGAAGCTGGGCTTCCAGTCGGTGGTGACCGGACGCGTCAACAATGTCGACAAGACAGCAGGCTTCGAGGTCACGGAGTTTTCGCAATTGTCGGAAATGGTTGGGCGAATTGCGGCCAACGGCAAGAAGCCGGTGGCCGAGCCGGAAGGCTGGTAAGTTAAGAATCTCTGAATGTTCGCCTTCCTCGCGCGCTCGTGGCCTTGGCAGGGGCGCGCAAAGTCGCTAATGGTCGCGGCAACAGGCCGACGGCAAGTGGAGCTAGCGAAAACATATGCTGACAGCGTTTGACGTTGGTGTGGGCGTACTGGTGTTGATCTCGGCCATTCTGGCGACCGCCAGGGGCCTGACGCGCGAAGTCCTGTCGCTGGCGACCTGGGCCGGCTCCGCCGCCATCGCCATCTATATGTACCTCTACCATCCCGATATCGCGCAGCAGTATATCGCTGAAGAAATCGTGGCTAATATTGCCACCGTGGTCGTCAGCTTCATCGTTTCGCTGATCGTGCTGCACCTCTTGACCATGCGCATCGCCGACTTTGTCGTTGACAGCCGCATCGGGCCGATCGACCGCACGCTGGGCTTCATCTTCGGCGTGCTGCGCGGCATTCTGATTGCCATCGTCATCACCATTTTCGGCGTCTGGCTGCTTGGCACCAACCTGCCGGAATGGGCGCGCAATTCGCAATCGCTGCCCTATCTCGACAATATGGGCAAGACGCTGATCTCCATGCTGCCCGAAGGGCTCGAGCAGCAGGTCAATGACATTCTGCGGGGCGGCGGCGCCGACCTGACTTCGGATCCGGAAACCCCGGCTACGCCGCAGGAAACCGTGCCGCCGGTCGACCCGACCGTCGACGGCACCGTGGACCCGACCGAAGCGCCGATCGAAGGCGAAACGCAGACCTGATCCGGGACGGGCGCCCAGCGCCCGCCTCAGGCCTGCCGCCCAATTCTGTCATTGGTCGCCGGCCACAAAATGCGCTATTGGCGTGAACCAAGAGACCGGCTCGGCCGGCGCTGACCGCTTTGGCGATCGGTGAGCAGAACGATATGGAGAAGTTCGGTGACCCACCCGAGCGACGACGATTTCGATCTTGAAGGCGACACGCTGCATGAAGAGTGCGGCGTGTTTGGCATTTTGGGGCATAGCGATGCTTCGACGCTGACGGCGCTGGGGCTGCATGCCCTGCAGCATCGCGGCCAGGAAGCCGCGGGGATCGTCAGCTTTGACGGGCGCCAATTCTACCAGGAAAAGCGCATGGGCCTGGTGGGTGACCACTATACGGACCCTGCCCTCCTCGCCAAATTGCCCGGCACCATGTCGATCGGCCACACGCGCTATTCGACGACAGGCGAAGTGGCGCTCCGCAATGTGCAGCCGCTGTTTGCTGAACTCGAAGCCGGCGGAATCGCCATCGCGCACAACGGCAATTTCACCAATGGCCTGACGTTGCGCAAGCAGATCATCGCCACCGGTGCTATCTGCCAATCGACTTCGGACACCGAAGTCGTGCTGCACCTAATCGCCCGTTCGCGGCATTCGTCCACCACTGACCGCTTCATCGATGCGATCCGGCAGATGGAAGGCGGCTATGCCATGCTGGCGCTGACCCGCACCAAGCTGATCGCGGCGCGCGATCCCGTGGGTATCCGCCCGCTGGTGATGGGCGAACTCGATGGCAAGCCGATCTTCTGCTCGGAAACCTGTGCGCTCGACATTATTGGTGCAAAATACATTCGCGACGTCGAGAACGGCGAAGTCATCATCTGCGAAATCCAGCCGGATGGCTCGATCTCGATTGAAGAGCGCAAGATGGCCCGCAAGGCGCCGGAGCGGCCGTGCCTTTTCGAATATGTCTATTTTGCCCGCCCCGACTCGATGGTTTCCGGCCGCAGCGTCTACAAGGCGCGCAAGCACGCCGGCATGAATTTGGCCAAGGAAGCGCCGGTTGAGGCCGACGTTGTCGTCCCCGTGCCCGATGGCGGTACGCCGGCGGCAATCGGCTTTGCGCAGCAGAGTGGCATTCCGTTCGAATTGGGCATTATCCGCAACCACTATGTGGGCCGGACCTTCATCGAGCCGACGCAGCAGATCCGCGCCTTTGGCGTGCGCCTAAAACATTCGGCCAATCGGGCGGAGATTGCCGGCAAGCGCGTGGTGCTGATCGACGATTCCATCGTCCGCGGCACGACCTCGGTGAAGATCGTGCAGATGATCCGCGATGCCGGGGCGACGGAAGTACATATCCGCGTCGCGAGCCCTATGATCTATCACTCGGACTATTATGGCATCGACACGCCCGATCCGGACAAGCTGCTGGCGAACCAGTATCACGACATCGAATCCATGTGCCGGTTCATTGGGGCGGACTCGCTGGCGTTCTTGAGCATCGACGGGCTCTATGAGGCTGTCGGTGGCGAGAAGCGCAACAATGCGGCGCCGCAATTCACCGACCATTATTTCACGGGTGAATACCCCACCCATCTCACCGACCTCAACGGTCGCTCCAACAACGATCCCAAGCAGGTTTCGCTGCTCAAGGAAGCGGGTTAATGACTGACAATACCGAACTGGCCGGCAAGGTTGTGCTGGTCACCGGCGCGTCGCGTGGCATCGGCTATGCGGCGGCCGTCGAGGCGGCTCGCCGTGGTGCGCATGTGATCGCCGTGGCGCGTACCGTGGGCGGCCTTGAGGAACTCGACGACGCCATTCAGGAAGTGGGCGGCTCTTCGACGCTGGTTCCGTTCGACCTGCGCGATGGCGATGCCATCGACCGGCTGGGCGCGGCGATCTTTGAGCGCTGGGGGCATCTCGATGGCCTCGTGGCCAATGCCGGCATGCTCGGCACGCTGAGCCCGGTGCCGCATTTGAAGCCCGACGAATTCGACAAGGTCTTTGCGCTCAACGTCACGTCCAATTATCGGCTGCTGCGTTCGCTCGACCTGCTGCTGCGCCAGTCCGAGGCAGGACGCGCGGTCTTTGTCTCCTCGGGTGCTGCCCGTTCGGCGAAGCCGTTCTGGGGTCTTTATGCTGCCAGCAAGGCGGCGCTCGATGCGCTGGTCAAATCCTATGCCGGCGAAATGAACACCACCAATGTGAAGACCAATGTCTTCTATCCCGGCGCTGTGCGCACGGCGATGCGGGCCAAGGCGATGCCGGGCGAAGACCCGAATACCCTGCCCCAGCCGTCGGACATTGCGCCGAAGCTGGTGGACCTCTTGAGCCCGAGCGTGACCGAGAATGGTCGACTGTTCGACATTACCAAGAGTGCGTTTGAGGACCTTTGAGGCTTCAGCTTAGCCTCACCCACTAAGCTCCGAATGATCGTCATTGCCGGGCTTGTCCCGGCAATCCATCTCGCCTCCGCATGGACCACCGGGACAAGCCCGGCGGTGACGGTGGTTGGGATGGGTCAGATGATGATCGTCAGTACCAAGAAAAAGGCCCCGGATCGCTCCGGGGCGTTTTCATTTGTTATGCGCCTTCGCTCGGTTGAAGCGGGGAGACCAGCACCTTGTCGATGCGGCGGCCGTCGAGGTCGACGACTTCAAAGTGCCAGCCTTCGCGCTCAAAACTTTCGCCCGTCGCCGGGAGGCGATTGAGGATCGAGAGGATATAGCCGGCCACGGTTTCGTAGCGGGCATCCTTGGGCACCGAGATCTTGAAACGCTCGGCAAAATCGTCGACCGGCATCCAGCCGGCGACGAGCCATGAGCCGTCCTGACGCTCGACAATGGCCGGATCGTCGCCCGGCTCTTCGTTGTAGACGCCGGTGATGACCTCGAGAACGTCGCCAAAGGTGACGATGCCTTCGAAGTGGCCGTATTCGTCGACCACCAACACCATTTTCACGCTCGACTGGCGGATGGCTTCCACCACATCGAGAGCGTCGACATGTTCCATGACCACCGGGAGCGGTTTTGCCAGTTTTCTGAGGTCCGGCTGTTGGCCGGTGGCAAGGGCCGGCAGGAGATCGGCGAGGATCAGCACGCCGAGAATGGAATCGGCATTGCCTTCCTGCACCAGCACCTGCGAATGCGAGGTGCCGAGGATGATCTTGAGATTGTCCTCAAAACTGTCTTCGAGATCGACCGAGATGACGTCGAGGCGCGGGGTCATGAGGCCGCGCGCCGAACGATCGGCGAGGCGCATGACGCCCGAGATCATCGAGTGTTCTTCGGTTTCGAAGACACCGGCCGAGGTGGCCTCGGCGATGATGGTGCGAACCTCTTCTTCGGTCACCTGCTCTTCGCTCTGGCCGCTCTGGCCGAGGAGGCGCAGCACCAGCTTGCCCGAGACGTCGAGCAGCCAGACGATGGGCGAGCCGACAAGCGCAATGATAGCCATGGGCTGGGCCACATAGGAGGCCACCATTTCGGGATTGCGCAGGGCAATCTGCTTGGGCACGAGCTCGCCGAGAATGAGCGAGCCATAGGTGATCAGGACCACGACGAGGCCTACGCCGCCGACATCGGCGATATTGGCGGGCACGCCGACTTCGGCGAGAAAGATGCTCAGGCGCGAGCCGAGCGTGGCGCCGGAAAACGCACCCGACAGAATACCGACGAGGGTGATACCGATCTGAACGGAGGAGAGGAACTTGCCGGGATCGTCGGCCAGTCTCATGGCCGTGGCTGCGCCTTTATTTCCTTGGTCTGCCATGACCTTGAGGCGAGCGGAGCGGGACGAAACAACGGCCAGTTCGGACATTGCCAAGGCGCCGTTCACGAGAATCAGAACGACGACGATGATGATTTCTTGAAGCAACAAAGTGCAAAGTTGACACGCCGCTACCAATGGCGGGGTGCTACGACATCAGCACTATAGGGCAAGGCCGGCCGATGTGAATAGGCCAATGGGCTGAATTGGTGGGGACGGAATTGTCCCCAACCCATTGTCACGATCGAAAAAGCCGGAAAAGCAGGCTTTCCGGCCTATTTCTTGTCGGCGTACGGATTTTTGCCGCCGCGCAGCCAGAGGCGGATCGGCGTGCCGGGCATGTCAAAACTCTCGCGCAGCCCGTTGATCAGGTAGCGCTGGTAGGACATGGGCACGACTTCGGGGCGGGACGCGAAGATGATGAAGCTCGGCGGCCGGGTCTTGGCCTGCGTCATGTAACGCATCTTGAGGCGGCGCCCGGAGACGGCCGGAGGCGGATGGCTCTCGGTCATGGCGGCCAGCCAGCGATTGAGGCGGGACGTCGAGACGTGAGAATTCCAGGTGCGCTCGATCTCGAAGATAGCCTGCATCAGCTTGTCGATATTGCGGCCGGTCAGGCCCGACAGGGTGACGAGCGGAATGCCGCGAAGCTGCGGCAACAGGCGCTCGCACTCTTCGCGCAGCTCGGCAAGCTTGGCGTTCTTGTCCTCGATCAGGTCCCACTTGTTGAGGGCGATGACCATGGCGCGGCCTTCGCGCTCGACGAGATCGGCGAGGGCAAGATCCTGCTTTTCGAAGGGGATGGTGGCATCGAGCAGCAACACCACGACTTCGGCATATTGGATGGAGCGCAGGCTATCGCCCACGGCCAGCTTTTCGAGCTTTTCGGTGACGCGGGAGCGGCGGCGAATGCCGGCCGTGTCGACGAGATTGATGGTGCGGCCTTCCCATTCCCAGGGCACGAGAATGGAATCGCGGGTGATGCCGGCCTCGGGGCCGACAAGCACGCGGTCTTCGCCGACCATGCGATTGACTAGGGTCGACTTGCCGGCATTAGGGCGGCCGACAATGGCGACGTTGAGATAGCGGCGCGGGTTCCAGCGCAGGGTCGCGTCGTCGCCTTCGCCTTCGAGCATGTCAGGGGTGATATCGACGTCGACTTCGGGGAGATGATCGAGATCATCAACCGTGCCGGCTGCCTCTTCGGCGGCCTTCTTTTCGGCTGCTGTGTCGATGGCGGCGGAAACGATGGAATAGAGTTCGGAAAGGCCCAAGCCATGTTCGGCCGAGAGCGCGATGGGCTCGCCGAAGCCGAGCTTGAAGGCTTCCACGAGGCCATGCTCGGCGGACTTGCTTTCGGCCTTGTTGCCGACGAGGTGCACGTCCTTGCCGGCTTTTCGCAAGACCTGGGCAAAGCGCTGATCGAGCGGCACGACACCGGCGCGGGCGTCGATCATGAAGAGGATGACGTCCGCTTCGCGGATGGCGAGCTCGGTCTGCTGGCGCATGCGGTCTTCGAGGGAGCCGTCCTTGACGTCCTCATAGCCGGCCGTGTCGAGCACGCGGAAGGTGAGGTCGGCAATGTGCCCCTCAGCCTCGCGGCGATCGCGGGTCACGCCCGGCGTATCGTCGACCAGCGCGATCTTGCGGCCGACGAGGCGGTTGAACAGGGTCGACTTGCCGACATTGGGGCGACCGACAATGGCTACTGTGACCGTCATTGGCCGCTCCCGAGCTGGTTCTATCTTACTGAGCCGCAGGCGCGGGCGCAGCCTCGTCACCATCGACGATGGTTTCGATGGCATCGGCGGCGACTTCGGCATCCGAAGCGGTTTCTTCGGCGATGAGGCCGGCCGAGGTCATCTGCGCGATGTAATAGGCGACGCGATTGCGAATGCCTTCCTGGGCCAGGGGATCGTTGAGCACGGCTTCGAAGGTCGTCTTGGCGGCTGCGGCATCACCGGCCTTGAACTGGGCGAGGCCGATCAGTTCGCGGGCGACGCGGCGCATCGGATTGTCGTCCGTGGCAATGGTGCCGACGCGGGCTTCGACATCGGCCAGGGTGCCGGTATCGACGAGCAGCGTTGCGGCCTGCAGCAAGGCCAGTTCGCGCAGGCGCACGTTCGACTGGGCATTGGCGAGGGCATCATAGGCGGCCACGGCACCGGCGGTATCGCCCGATTTTGCGAGCAGCGAAGCCTTGGCGAATTCGGCGAGGACCGGATAGCCGCCCGAACCATTGGCGGCGAGCGCATCGAGCTCGGCCTGGGCGGCGGCAAGGTCGTCCTTGCTGGCGCTATCGAGGGCCGCATAGAGCTCCTCGGACGAGCGGGCCGACTGGCTGTTGGTGTACCAGGACCAGCCTTCATTCACTGCCACGACGGCAACGATGGCCACGGCCGCGCCGATGACGAAAGGCGCAATACGGCGCCAAAGCGCGCGCATGCGGTCGGAGCGCAGCTCCTCGTCAACTTCACGGAAAATATTGTCCTCGGCCATCTCGGTCTCTGGGTCTCAAGCAAATCCGGGGCACGTTTATCACGCTGCCCCCGGAATGCAAATTGCGCCGCGCAAAACCAAGGTTATTAACCGCTGCCATGGCATTAATGTCTGTATGTGCCGCGGATGGGCTACATTACGGCCGTGGCAGGAACCCTCAAATGAGTGCCGGGCGCGACCAGACCATCGACATGTTTCGCGGGATCGCCATCCTGCTCGTCGTGCTGTTCCATTTTACCGCGCGCCTGCCCGCTTACGCGCTCAACATCACCGAAGGCGCCCCACTTCCAGTGTTTTTCGGCTGGGTCGGGGTCTATTTCTTTTTCATCATCTCGGGCTACTGCATCTTCATGACGCTGGAGCGCTCGGCGACGGTCGGCGTTTTCCTCGCGCGACGCATTTCGCGCATCTATCCCGCCTTTGTCGCCGCCGTACTGATCCTCTTCGTCTTCGGCCTCGTCGCCTATATCCCCTCTGTGCCGGAGGCGAAATTCCACGTCATTCCGCCCAATCTGCTCGACGTGGTGATGAACCTCTTCTTCGTCGGCGAGATCGGGGAATGGGTCGATGGCTCGTTCTGGTCGATTGCGGTCGAGGTGAAGTTTTACCTGCTGGTTGCGTTGCTCGCCGGGGTCTTTCACGACCGGGTGCGGTTCACGCGGGTCTTTGCCTGGCTGGCGCTGGTGATGGCGCCGATCTGGGCGGTGTCGACGCTGTTTTCGCACCTGGGCAGCGGGCCGATCACGCCGCAATCCATGCTCAAATTCCTCGCCATCGCGCCCTATCTCAGCTTTTTCGCCGTCGGCATTCTGGGGCGGCAGTTCGAGGCGGGCACAAAGGGCACCGGCAGGCTGCTGGCGGCCAATGTCGTCGTTTCAACCGTGGTGGTCTGGATCGAGGCCTATTCGTTCGAACTGCACGATGGCTGGCTGACCGCGACCGTCTGCGCGCTGGTCTATCTCATGCTCGTGGCACTATTCCTGCGTTTCGTGCGAGGCAAGGCGCTACCGACCCTGCCGGGCCTGTCCTTCGGCATTGCCCAGATCGGGCTCCTCAGCTTCTCCTGGTATCTGATCCACGAGAATGTCGGGATCAGCATGCTGACGACGCTCGATCTCTACATGCCGGCGCATCTGGCCTTGCTCGTCACGGTGGCTTCGACCTTCCTGCTGGCCATTGGCTTTGCCGCCTTGTTCGAATGGCGGTTCAGGAAGCCGGTTGAGCGCTTGGCCATGGCGGCGCTTGACTGGCTCGGGCACCGCGCGAACTGGCTGGCTCCGCTGCGCACGGCCGCAGCAACCCCTGCCGAATAATTCCTAGCGGCTCAGCGGCCATTCGGCCAGGTATTCGGGCCTGCGCATGCCCGGCAACGTATGCACCAGCCAGAAGGAGCGCACAGGCCAACGGAAAGGCCTCCGCAAGATCAGATCGGGCACCTTTCCAGGACCGTACCAGATCGTCAGATGCGGCTCCATGGATCGCGGACCCACCGACAGGCCGAACCGCTGCATTTGCTGTCGGATATCAGCATAAATCGCCTTGGCATCGCGGGCGCCATTGGAACAGGTCAGGACGATGGGATATTGCGCTCTCACACCGCCCCGCGAACGCTTGGCGCCAAAGGTGCGGACCATGTCAAAGGCCATTTCGAAGCCGGGCCGCCTTATCGTATTGCCGATTTCGAGCGCATCATCCAGCAGGTCGCCTGCAATCTCCCTGCCCTTCTCGACGATGTGCAGCGACACGTGCTGTCGCTCGGCTCGCACCACCTTGCGAACGCCGTGACGCAACGCCAGCATTCGTGCGCCACGCTCCATTTTCTGCGCCAGCGCCGGGGGCGGCACCAGGGTGAAATAATAGCGGTGGTCCAGCGCCCTGGCCTCTTCCACGGCGGCCTTGCCTCCGAAAAAATCGAGTTGAATCTCCATGGCACAGCTCTTTGTTCATTGTTTGTTCTAGGCTACAATTGCCTGTCGCCGAGGTCAATCGATGTGGCCGCGGTGAGTCGCACAAAGAGTCCGTTGACTCCTTCTTAAGGTTATGTTCACTCTTTGTTCACACATGGGAGGGACGACATGTTGAACGGGGTGCGACGTGGACTTTCATTGATTTTGCTGCTGGCGATGCTGGGACCGCTCCAAGCGAAGGCGACCGAGGAGGCTGGGTCGGCTTTCGTGGAGGCGCTGGAAAATATCGCCGCGATTAGTCGGCCGGGCCAGGTGGGAGATGCAACCATCTGGGACGGCAACAAGTATGTGCAGTGCTACACAGTGGACGCCGGAACCACGCGCTGCGAAGCGGCGGGCTCGCTGATGCAGCCCTCGCTTAAGCGCGCGATGCGCCCGGACGATCTCCTCGCGCTTGGTTGGACGAGGGACGACAGTTTCGGAAATTTCGTGAAGACCTTCCCGGCTGAGGCCGGTCCGGCAGACATTGCGGCTGCCGCGGTTGCGGCCTTGACCGAGGCCTATGATGCCGAGCCGGAATGGTTCGAGGTGCAAACGCAGTGGCTGCCGGACACCAAGTGCCCACCGCGCAATGGCCCGACGCAAAACCTTGCCGGCATGATCAATGCCATGCCGGCGTCCGTGATAGCGTGCTCTTATGCGGAGGCAATGATGTTGCCGGCGGCGCTGGCGGCATCACCAGACCTTTACGAGCCCGCCATCGCCGCTGAGATTCAACGATTGCGCGTCAATGCGAGTGAATCCGTATTCGCAGTTTTTGACGCCGGCATCGGCTATGTGCAATGCGCGCCGGATCAGGCGTCATCGGCAATCTACTGCGAGGCGCAATCGGCCGAAAGCTGGCCGGCCCTGGCGACAATCCTTACGCCCGAGCGCGTCGACCTTTTGCATACCGCAGGATATAGCGATCCCGGCCGTTCTCCCAATTACTGGAAGAACTATGCCATGGATCGCCAAACGGATTTGGCTATTGCCGGGGAAATCCTAACCCTCTTGCGCGATGTCTATGGATTCACCGGCGAATGGGATCTGGAGGTTCATACGGACTGACCGGCATAGGCCGGTCGGTGCTCACTCCCACTCGATCGTGCCGGGGGGCTTGGAGGTCACATCATAAACCACGCGGTTGATGCCGCGGACTTCGTTGATGATGCGGGTGGCGGTTTTACCGAGGAAGTTCATGTCGAACTGGTAGAAGTCGGCCGTCATGCCATCGACCGAGGTCACCGCGCGGAGGGCGCAGACGAATTCGTAGGTGCGGCCATCGCCCATGACGCCGACGGTCTGGACGGGGAGAAGCACGGCAAAGGCCTGCCAGATCTTGTCGTATTGGCCGGACTTGCGGATTTCGTCGAGGTAGATGGCATCGGCCTGACGCAGGATGTCGAGCTTTTCGGGCGTGATGCCGCCGGGGCAGCGGATGGCGAGGCCCGGGCCCGGGAAGGGATGGCGACCAATAAAACTATCCGGGATGCCGAGTTCGCGACCGAGAACGCGGACCTCGTCCTTGAACAGTTCGCGCAGGGGTTCGACGAGCTGCATGTTCATGCGCTCGGGCAGGCCACCCACATTGTGGTGGCTCTTGATGGTGACCGAGGGGCCGCCAGTGAAGGAGACGGATTCGATGACGTCGGGATAAAGCGTGCCCTGGGCGAGAAACTGCGCGCCGCCGAGTTTCTTGGCTTCTTCTTCGAACACTTCGATGAAGAGGCGGCCGATGATCTTGCGCTTGGTTTCCGGGTCCGACTGACCTTCGAGTTCGCCGAGGAACTGTTTTGAGGCATCGACATGAACCAGCGGAATATTGAACTGGTCGCGGAACATGGTGACGACCTGTTCGCTTTCGTTCAAACGCATCAGGCCATGATCGACATAGATGCAGGTGAGCTGGTCGCCGATGGCTTCGTGGATCAAGACGGCCGCAACGGAAGAGTCGACGCCGCCGGAGAGACCGCAGATGACCTTGCCCCTGCCGACCTGGGCGCGGATCTTTTCGATCATCTTCTGGCGATAGGCCGACATGGTCCAGTTCGACTGGATGCCGCAGATCTGGTGCACGAAATTGGCGTAGAGTTTTGCGCCATCGGGCGTGTGCACGACTTCGGGGTGGAACTGTACGGCCCAGATACGGCGGGCTTCGTTTGCGATCATGGCGAAGGGCGCGTTGGGCGAGGTGCCCACGACTTCAAAGCCTTCCGGGATCGAAACGACGCGGTCGCCGTGGCTCATCCAGACCTGGTGGTCACTGCCGGTGGTCCAGATGCCGTCATAGAGGGCGCTCGGCTTTTCGACATGGACGTCGGCGCGACCGAATTCGCGGTGATGGCCCGCTTCGACCTTGCCGCCCAGGGACATGCAGAGGGCCTGTTGGCCATAACAGATGCCGAGGATCGGGACATTGGCCGCAAAGACCGCCGGGTCGATTGTCGGGGCGTTTTCGTCGAGCGTCGAGGCGGGGCCGCCCGAGAGCACGATTCCCCTAGGGTTCAGCGCCGCGACGGCTGCGGCCGCCGACTGGAAAGGATGAATTTCGCAATATACGCCGGTTTCGCGAATGCGTCGCGCAATGAGCTGCGTGACCTGCGAGCCGAAGTCGACAATGAGGATGGTGTCTTGGGCGGGGGCGGTGTCTGCGTGCGTCATGGCGAGGCTTTAGAGCAGAGCAAAAGATTCCGCAAGCACCCGCGCTGCAAGGCTGGACTGACGCTGCAGCAAGCGGCACAAGCACGCTCCGCGGGATCGACCGGCGCGATGAGGCGTTAGGGCGAGGAGACCCGATCTGGAACGTGCTTGATGACCAATGACAACCGATTGCTCGGTGCAGACTTTTTGCGGGCCACGGCGTGCCTTGGTGTGCTGCTGCATCACCTTGCCTTTCGCATGGATATGAATGCCGTGCCCGATGCCGCAGAGCCGGTGCTGCGGTTTCTCGTCTATGGCAGCTTTGGCGTGACGGTGTTTTTCGTGCTCAGCGGCTTCTTGCTGGCGCGGCCCTTCTGGCTGGCGCTCGATGCGAGCAAGCCGATGCCGTCGCTCCGGACTTTTACGTTGCGGCGGCTGGCGCGGATCGTGCCGGGGTTTTGGCTGGCGCTGGTGGTCAGCCTGTTGCTCGACCTGTGGCTGGGGGGAAAAGTGCTCGATGGCGAGCGGATCGTCCGTTTTGTCGCGGGGCTTTTGCTGGTCAGCGACTGGCATTGGCTGACGCTGTTTCCGGTCGACAATAACGGGCCGCTCTGGTCGATCGGCTTTGAGGTGACGGCCTATCTGCTCTTGCCGCTGGGTATGGCGGCGGTGTTTGCGCTCAAGGCGCGGCGCTGGGCGGCGCGGCTTGCCTGGCTCGGGGTGATCGGCGTTGCGCTCGTCGTGCATGTTCTGGTGGTGCAGTATGCGCCGATCGACGAGGTCGAGCGCGGCTGGAACCATGGGCTGGTGGGTGGCGCCAAGGCTTGGATGCCGCGGTTCAATCCCATCGGGTTCTTTGCCATTTTTGCCGTGGGGTCGCTGGCGGCCGGAGTGCAGGTGCTTATTCAGAACCGGCGCGGGATCGGCATGGATGTGATTGGCGGGCTGGCCGTGTTGGCAACGGCGCTGATCATGGCGCTCAATATTGGCGGGCTGACGGAGGGCTTTGGCTGGCTCGGCATTCCCTATGCCTTTCCGGTGATGCCGCTGGCGGTCGGGATCGCGCTCGCCACCCTGCCCTCTTCGATCTATCTCGGACGGCTGCTCGACAATGGAATCGTGCGTTTCATCGCGCGCATCTCTTTCGGCATCTATGTCTGGCACTTTGTGATCATGTGGCTGCTCGAAAAGCTGGTGCGTGGTTCGTTCCGGACTTCGGGGCCCGAGGGCTGGGCGACATGGCTGCAGACGAGCGGGCTGGTGCTGGCGATCACGGCTGTGGTCGCAACGCTGAGTTTTTATCTGCTGGAGCAGCCGGTGGTTCGCTGGGCGCGAAAGTTCGAGAGGGCCGGCAGGCGTGAGGACGAACCTGCCGGTGCCAAGGCGGTCAGTTGAGGATGGCGATCGAAAGGTTGAGCAGCGTCGCGAAGCTGACCCAGGCGAGATAGGGCAGGAAGAGCGCTGCGGCGAGGCGATCGCGGTTCCAGTTGACGAGGATGAAGCCGACAATGGCAAGCCACATCAGGACGATGATGGCGAAGGCCGGCCAGACCATGTGGCCGATGAACCAAACCGGCGACCAGGCCCAGTTGAGCGCCATCTGGCCGTACCAGAGCTTTGACGAGGTGCTGGTGGGGTTGTCGATGAAGCTGCGCCAGCCGACGATGGCAATCAGCACGTAAAGGGCGAACCAGACTGGGCCAAAAATCCAGTTGGGTGGATTGAAGGGTGGCTTGTTGAGGGCCTCGTACCACGCGCCGGGGACGGACTGGGTGCCTATGAGGGCACCGACGCCGATGACGACGATAAGGAAGGTCGCGAGGACCAGCCAGGAGCGCGGTGTCTGAAAATCGGTGGTGGCTGCGGACATTTTTGGGCCCTTTTGCTTCGTATGCCACTGAAACGAGACAAAAGGCCGGCCGGTTCACCTGAATAGTGTTCTCGCGCAGTCGTCATTCTTGCTGCGACACCGTATGGACCACCGGGACAAGCCCGGTGGTGACTGGGGTAGATCGCGTCTATTACGCAGCCTTGCGAATGAGGTGGCAGTAAAAGCCATCCGTGCCCGTACGATGTGGCGTCAGAAGGATGCCGCCGCCGGAGGTGGCAAGGCCCGCGGGCATTTCCGTAACCAGCGTGCTGCGCCAGGCTTTTGCAATGTCCACGCTCGACGCTTCCGGGTGCGCGGCGAGGAGTGCGGCGACTTGATCGTCGTTCTCTTCGGGCAGGATCGAGCAGGTGATATAGACCAGCGTACCACCGGGCTTCACATAGTGCAGCGCTTCTTCGAGGATGGCGGCTTGGTCGGCCTGACGCTGGGCGAGCAGATCGGGAGTCAGCTTCCACTTGGTATCGGGGCGACGGCGCCAGGTGCCTGTGCCGGTGCAGGGCGCGTCGACGACGACGCGGTCCATCTTGCCAATGAGGTCGTCGAGGGCGCCGGGATGGGGCGCGCGGACCTGGGCATTGCGCACGCCGTTACGTTTCAGGCGATCGTAGATCGGCGCGAGGCGGTTGCGGTCGCTGTCATAGGCGAAAATCTGGCCCTTGTTGCCCATGGTCGAGGCTAGAGCGAGGGTTTTGCCCCCTGCCCCAGCGCAGAGGTCGAGCACTTGTTCGCCCGGCTGGGCACCGGCAAGGGCCGATACCATCTGGCTGCCCTGGTCCTGCACTTCGAACCAGCCTTTTTGATAGCCTTCGTCGGTCGTGACATTGGGCGTGCGCGCATCGCGCGGGCCGGCCGGCATGGTGAAACCCATCAGGGCATAGGCGGTCGGCTCGGGCGAGAAGCGGGAAAGCGATTTTGCCACCTTTTCAGGGGTCGCCTTGAGGGCATTGACGCGCAGGTCGAGTGAGGGCCGGCCGGCCATGGCCTGGCCTTCGGCGGCGAGGTCGCCGCCAAAGGCGCGCTTGAGCGAGGGGAGCAGCCATTCGGGCATGTCGGCCTGAGTGGCTTCGTCAGCGCCGTCGAGGCTGGCTGTGGCGCCGGCGATTTCTTCGGCGGTCAGGGGTTCCGGCGCGTGGCTGTCTTCGGCGAAGGCGGCGTTGAGGGCCTCGGGCGCTTCGGCCCAATCGCGCAGCACGGCGGCGAGCACGAGGGCGCGCGGCGTGTCGGCGCCCATGGCAAAGGCATAGGACGAGCGGCGGCGCAGGGCATCGTAAACGAGATTGCCGATGGCGGCGCGGTCACCCGCCCCGGCAAAGCGATTGTTGAGACCCCAGGCCTTCAGCGCTTCGGAAACCGGCCGCTTGCGGGTTTCGACATCGGTCAGAACTTCAATGGCGGCGGCGATACGGCCGGGCAGGCGCATGGGATTCAGGCCTCGGGAAAGGAGCAGACATTGACGCGATTGCCGGCGATATCGACGAAGTCGAACCAGCTCATGGCGCCATTCTTGTTGATGGGAGTGACCTCGCGGCCATCTTCGGCCAGCGCGTCGTGCAGAGCCTCGATATCGGGCGCGAAGAAGTTGAAGGCAACATAGTGCTGCTCGCGCATCTGCTCGACGGGAATGAGCGTGAGTGCGGTCGACCGGGCGCCCTCACCCGCGATGCGCAAGCCGATATGGCCGGCAGAGCGAAAAATCTCCGCCATGCCGAACATGCGCTCATACCAGGCCGCAGCGGCAACGGTGTCTACGGCCGGAACGAAAATGGTGTCGATGCGGGAGATCAGCGGCATGGCTCAGCTCAGAAGAATGCGTGCGATGAGCCATAGCCAGAAGAGGCACAGGACAGCAAGGCCAAGCGTATAGGCGAAAAAGCGCTGCTCGACCCGATTGGTGGTGACGTGGATGGCGGCGTGGACAAAACGCAGCGCTACGAACGCCAACGCGAGGACGGTTTCCACCCAGCTCACCGCGCCCAGGTGCAGGGCAAGAAGAGCACCGATGAAGAAGAGCACCGGCAACTGGAACTGATTGTCAAAACTGTTGGAGAGCAGCCGGGCCTTGAGCGGATAGGCGGTGCGATCGACGGCAATATCGGCCATGGGGATTTCGCCGCGCATGACGCGCGGCACGCGTTCGCTGCCCAGCCAGAAGAGCAGGCCCAAGGTCAGCACGACCTGCGCGGCCATGGCGAGCATCAGCAATTTCTCGACCAAGGGCACTGCGTTCATTCTCCGCCGGAGAGTCGATTTCTGGGACTAAGCATTTATGGCGGAACGGATTTTCCGCGAAGATAAAACCGTCACATCAAGTTCCGCCGCGCTAGGCGCCGTTCTCGTCCGCGGAACGCCAGACCGTTTCGGCTGTGGTTTCAGGGTCCTGAACGATGACCTCGGCGCCCTGGTCGTTGGAATTGCGGGCGTCTTCGATGGCGGACTCGATGGCGGCCTCGCGGGTCTTGAACGGGGCTGAAACGCTGCCGCGATTGGTGTGCTGCCAGCAGCCGTCGCGCAGATAGACGATGAAATGACTTTCGCTCATGGGCTCCTCCGTTTTCTGACAACGAAGGAGAATGACGGCGCGTTGCATGTGCCCGCGCCGTCAAAACAGATTATCTGCCGCTGCGATAGTTGGGGGCTTCGCGTGTGATGGTCACGTCGTGGACGTGGCTTTCGTTGAGCGCAGCGCCGGAGATTTTGACGAAAGTCGCGTTCTCGCGGAACTCCTTCAGTGTATGCGCGCCGGTATAGCCCATGGAGGCACGGAGGCCGCCGGCGAGTTGATGCAGCACAGCGCCAGCAGCACCCTTATAGGGCACCTGGCCTTCGATGCCTTCGGGCACCAGCTTCATCTGGTCGCGCACATCCTGCTGGAAATAGCGATCGGCCGAGCCGGCGCCCATGGCGCCAACCGAACCCATGCCGCGATAGGACTTATAGGAACGGCCCTGGTAGAGGTAGACTTCGCCGGGGCTTTCATCGGTACCGGCCAAGAGCGAGCCAACCATGACGCAGGACGCGCCACCGGCGAGAGCCTTGGCCATGTCGCCCGAGAACTTTATGCCGCCATCGGCGATGACTGGAATGCCGGCCTTATGGCCTTGTTCGGCGCAGGACATGACGGCGGCGAGCTGGGGCACGCCGACACCAGCGACGATGCGGGTGGTGCAGATCGAGCCCGGGCCGATGCCGACCTTGACGGCGTCAGCGCCGGCATCGATGAGCGCCTTGGTGGCTTCCGCCGTTGCGACGTTGCCGGCGACGATACGGGTGGAATTGCTCTCGCGCTTGACGCGCTCGACGGCCTCGGCAACGCGGACCGAGTGGCCATGGGCGGTGTCGATGACGAGGAGGTCGACGCCGGCATCGATAAGGGCCAGCGAACGTTCAAAGCCGCCATCGCCAACGGTCGAGGCTGCGGCGACGCGAAGGCGGCCCTGTGCGTCCTTGACGGCGTTCGGATGGAGCTGGGCCTTTTCGATGTCCTTGACGGTGATGAGGCCGATGCAGCGATAGTCTTCGTCGACCACCAGCAGCTTTTCGATGCGGTGACGATGGAGGAGGATTTTGGCCTCTTCCTTGGAAACGCCTTCGCGCACCGTGATCAGGTTCTGGTGCGTCATCAGTTCGGAAATCGGCTGGGCCGGATTGGACGCGAAGCGGACGTCGCGATTGGTGAGAATGCCGACGAGCTTGCCGATGGCGCGGCCACCGGCGCCACCATTCTGCACCACCGGAATGCCGGAGATGCGGCTCTTCTGCATCAGGGCGAGGGCATCGGCGAGGGTCGCATCGGGGCCGATGGTGATCGGGTTGACCACCATGCCGCTCTCAAAGCTCTTCACCATGCGGACCTGTTCGGCCTGCTCTGATGCGGTCAGGTTCTTGTGAATGACGCCGAGGCCGCCGGCCTGCGCCATGGCGATGGCCATATTGGCTTCGGTGACCGTGTCCATGGCCGAGGAAATGATCGGCAGATTGAGCGCTATGTCCTTGGTGACATAGGTCGAAATGTCGGTTTCGGTAGGCAGGACATCGGAGCGCGCGGGCTGGAGCAGCACGTCGTCGAACGTCAGAGCAGCGTCGCCGGTAATCGTGGTAATAATCTTCGCCAAGGCCAGACCCTTCCTGCCTTCTGAACACTGTCAGATCTATTGGAATATGAACCGGCGGGGTGTACTCGCGGGTTCAGGTTGGCGAGGGTCAATAGCATCGGCGCCCCAGCTTGCATAGGGGCGATACCGGGGGCAGCAATGCGCCTAGCCCCCTAGCTCAATGGGCTTGCCGGTGATATCAGGAAAAGGTTTGGCGCCGAGACTCCCGTCCGCGCCACTTGCGGAGCAGCTCAACCCCGCCCCGCGCCGGGAAATTCCGCCCATCGTTGCCCAATATTCATTGGCCAAGCCTAAATCTTGGGCTCATAGTAACCGGGCTGCATCCCTCCTTGCACGATTCCCGGTTTAGACTCGTGATCCGCGTTACCCCGCTCATTCTTGCGGTCGCCCTGTTCATGGAACAGATGGACTCGACCGTTATCGCCACGTCCCTGCCTGCCATCGCCGCCGATATCGGCAGCGATCCGATCGCGCTGAAACTGGCGCTGACGGCCTATTTCGTGGCCCTCGCCATTTTCATTCCGCTCTCAGGCTGGATGGCGGACAGGTTCGGCGCCAAGAACATTTTTCGGCTCGCGATCTTCGTCTTCATGCTGGGGTCGCTTGCCTGCTCCTTCTCCTTTTCTCTCGAAACCTTCGTGATCTCGCGCTTCTTCCAGGGCATTGGCTCATCGATGATGACGCCGGTTGGGCGCCTGCTGCTGGTGCGATCGACGCCGCGTAACGAACTGGTTTCGGCCATGGCCTGGCTGACGGTGCCGGCGCTGGTGGCGCCGGTGACGGGGCCGCTGATCGGCGGGTTTCTCACCACCTATCTGAGCTGGCACTGGATTTTCTGGATCAATATCCCGATTGGCATCATCGGCATCATCCTCTCGGGGATTTACCTGAAAGTGCCGGATGAGCGGACGCCGCGGCCGGTCGATCTCGTCGGCTTCTTCATCGCCTCGGTGGCCTTTTCGGGCACGGTCTTTGGCCTTTCGGTCATCAGCCTTCCGGCCCTGCCGATCATCTATGGCTACCTGACCATCGCCGTGGGCGTGACCGCCGGCATTCTCTATTTCCTCCATGCGCGACGTACGCGCTATCCGTTGCTCGACCCAAAACTGTTCCGGCATCGGCTGTTCCGTTCGTCGATCACCGGCGGCTCGCTGTTCCGCATCGGGGTCGGCGCCATTCCTTTCCTGCTGCCGCTGATGCTGCAGCTTGGTTTTGGGCTCAATCCGTTCCAGTCGGGCGCCATCACCTTCGTTTCGGCCATTGGCGCCATCATGAGCAAGTTCGTGGCCGAGCGGGTGTTTGCGCGCTTCGGCTTTCCGCGCGTTCTCGCCTTTGCCTCGATTTTCGGTGGTCTTCTCATAGCGGCGCAGGGCTTTTTCACGGCCGAAACGTCAACCCCGGTGATCATGGCGGTGCTGCTGGCGGGTGGCGTGTTGCGCTCGGTTTTCTTCACCGGCTCAAATGCGCTGGGCTATGCCGACATATCGGACGAAGAGACCAGCCAGGCCACTGCCATTGTCGCGGTCTGCCAGCAGCTTTCGGTGGCGTTTGGCGTGGCGGTCGCCGGTGCCATTCTCGAAGTCACCCGCCACTATACCGACGGCCTGCTGACGCTACTCAATTTCCAGATCGCTTTCTTCGCCGTGGGCGGGCTCAGCGCTCTGGCGAGCCTTGTCTATCTCACCCTCCCCAAGAATGCCGGCGCCGACGTGTCGGGCCATCGCGCCTACAAGGAGTAGCGGGACGGCCAAACCGCCCCGATTTGCCAAGTGTCGAGAACCACGCCCCTTATCCTGGCCACCGCCCTGTTCATGGAAAACATGGACTCGACGGTCATTGCCACCTCGCTAGCCGCCATTGCGGCAGATATCGGCACGGACCCGATTTCGCTGAAACTGGCGCTGACCGCCTATCTCGTGGCGCTCGCCATCTTCATCCCGATTTCGAGCTGGATGGCCGACCGGTTCGGGGCACGGCGCGTGTTCCGCGTCGCCATGCTGGTCTTCATGATCGGCTCAATCTGCTGCGCGTTTTCGAGCTCGCTGGCCCAGTTCGTCGGCGCGCGCTTCATCCAGGGCATGGGCGGGGCCATGATGGGGCCGGTGGCGCGCCTCGTGCTGGTGCGGGCGACGCCTCGCCATCAACTGGTGGATGCCATGGCCTGGCTGACCATTCCAGCGCTGATCGGGCCAATCGTTGGGCCGCCATTCGGCGGCTTCCTCACCACCTATTTCTCCTGGCACTGGATTTTCATCATCAATGTGCCGATTGGCGTTCTGGGCATCATCCTAGTCGGCTTTGCCCTGCCCAATGAGCACCGGAACAAGCCACGTAATATCGATGGGCCGGGTTTCGTCATGGCCGGCCTTGCCTTTGCGCTCTTCGCCTTTGGCTGCTCGGTGGTGAGCCTCCCCGCCCTGCCCCCGGTCTATGGCGTGATCGCCGCCGTGGCTGGCATGGTGCTCGGCGTCTTCTACACCCGCCATGCGCTGCGGACGGAATTTCCGCTGCTCGACCTGCGCCTCCTCGCCGTGCGGAATTTCCGTATTGCCATCGTCGCGGGCACCTTCTTCCGCCTCGGCCAGGGCGCGACACCCTTTCTCTTTCCGCTGATGCTGCAGCTCACCTTCGGGCTCTCACCTTTCGAGAGCGGCATGGTGACCTTTGTCGGCGCGATCGGTGCGCTGGCGGCAAAGTTCGTCGCCAATTGGATGTTTGCCCATTGGGGGTTCAAATATCCGCTGGTCTGGTCGACGGCCATTTCTGCAGCCGGCATCGTCGCCATGGGGCTCTATACGCCGGAGACGCCGATGCCGCTGATCCTTGCCGTGCTGACCTTTACCGGCTTCTGGCAATCGACCTTCTGGACGGGTTCCAACGCCTTCACCTTTGCCGATATCGAAGACAAGGACGCCGGACAGGCCAATGTGATCAGCCAGGTCTTGGGCCAGTTGATGTTCGCCATGGGCGTAGCATTGGGCGGCGGCACGCTGGAACTGGTGCATCGCCTGCGCGGCGGCGGCGAACTGGCGCTGGTGGATTTCCACATCGCATTCTATGTGGTGGCGGCTGTGGGGCTGGTGGCAACGGTGCTGTTCCTGACCCTGCCGAAGAATGCCGGGCATCAATTGCTGGGCAAGCCGCACGTGCATTGAACGATCATGAAACGGCGGCGCTGGCTTGTCTCGCCCGTTCCGGACCACTTGCCTCCCACCAATCGGCAAGCCCCTCGATGAGTGGCAGCACTTGCGCCCCGGCGGGCGTGAGATCGTATTCGACGCGCAAGGGATAGCCGGGAAAAGCCGTGCGCATGATGAGCCCCACGGCCTCGAGCTTGCGTAGTTCCATCGCGAGGATGCGATGGGAAACCGTGGGATTGTCGCGCCTGAGATCGCTGAACCGCTTGGTCCCGTCCTTCAAATAGTAAAGCAGCAGCGCGGGCCAGCGTCCGGACAGAGCGCGCATCACGTCCTCGATGGGGCAATTGGAAACCAGCGTCTGCATGGGGCTCTCGTGGTTACAAAAATGTCCGTAATTTACTTAGGGACGCAGAGAGTTAGGTTCCAGCCCGCTGGCCAGCACATTTGACACTTCTGGAAAGATGACCAATGGAACCGATCCTTGTTTACGGCCACCCGGCCGGGAGCTCCATGGGGCTCATTGCCGCCTTCGAATGGCTGGGCCAACCCTATCGGCTTTGCCGCGTCGATATGCTGGGCGAGATGCGACAACCGGGCTATGCGCGGATCAACGCCCGCCACGAAACGCCAGCCCTGATCACGCCCGCCGGCCGGCCTGTTACCGAGACCATGGCCATTGCCGCCTGGTTGGCTGCCCGCGATGGTGACCATCGCATCAGCTATGCGGCGGAAAGCGCTGAAGCCGACCGCATGTGGCAATTGCTGGGTTTCATCAATACCGGCTTCACGGGCGCCTTCAGCCCGCTCTGGGCTGCGCTCGAAATGGAGCCACCCAACCCGATCTTGCAGGAAAACCTGCGCATCTGGGGCCGTCGGAGCGTTATCGAACGCCACGACAAGCTCGAAGCTACGATCGGCGACGGCCCCTATCTCATAGGAGAAAACCTCTCGCTCGCCGATGCCGTGCTGATTGGCGTTGCCCGCTGGCTCGATTTTCATGAAGTGGCCGATGCCGGGCGTTGGCCGAAGCTCGCCGCCTTGCGGCGTCGCCTCGAAGCAGATCCTGCTGTCATGTTTGCGCTCGCCATCGAGAACGGCGAGACCCCGGCGGGATCAGGATCGTTCAAGGGCCATGTGGCGCTAGCCGATGTGATCGAGCGCTACGGCCAGACGGCCGCCTGACTTCTGGGGGCCGCGGTCAGTCCGCGGCCTCTTCCTGATCCACCTCGGTCCGGCCTTTGAAGCCCTTGGCCACCAGATAGGCCTCTGCCGACTCGCTGCGGCTCGACGGGGGCTTTACGTGCATGGTGGTCTTGAAGTGGCGCTTCAGCATGTGCAACAGCTCATGCTCGGTGCCGCCCTGGAAAACCTTGGCGACGAAGGACCCGCCGGGATTTAGCACCTGAATGGCGAAATCGGCTGCGATCTCGATGAGATGCACGATGCGCAGGTGGTCGGTCGGGCGGTGACCGGTCGTCGGCCAGGCCATGTCGCTCATGACCACGTCGGCCTTATGGCCACCCATGGCGGCAAAGAGCTGCTCGGGCGCGTCGTCATGGGTAAAATCCTTCTGCAGAAGGATAACGCCCGGAATCGGATCCATTTCCAGATAGTCGATGCCGACCACAAGCGGGTGCTCGGCCGTCGAGCCCACAGCCTTGGCCGCGACCTGCGACCAGCCGCCGGGTGCGGCGCCGAGATCGACCACGCGCATACCCTTCTTGAAGAGCTTCTGCTTCTCGTCGATTTCCTTGATCTTGAAGGCCGCGCGCGAGCGATAGCCTTCCGAACGGGCACGGGCCACATAGGGATCGTTGAGCTGGCGCTGCAGCCATTTGGTGGACGAGGTCGTCCGCCCCTTGGCCGTCTTGAGCCGGATCTTCAGGTCCTTGTCGGACTTGCGCCCGCCTGTTCCGAGAGCCTTATCCACCATTTGCGTTTCTCCGCTTGGGGCGGCTCGGCCGCTTGTGAACCTTATCTGCATCCATGAGAGAAATCAGGATGCCTTCGCGCAGCCCGCGATCGGCCACGCGCACGCGTTCGGTCGGCCATTCGCGCCGGATGGCTTCAAAAATGGCGCAGCCGGGCAGCACGAGATCAGCGCGATCCCGCCCGATGCAGGGATGCGTGACGCGACGATCGAAGGGCATATTGAGAAGGACGCGCATGATGTCGTCGACTTCCTGGCTCTTGAGCCAGAGCCCATCCACCTTCTGCCGCTCATAACGCTCGAGGCCGAGATGCAGCCCAGCCAGCGTCGTGACGGTGCCCGAAGTGCCGATCAGGTGCACGGGATGGGCCGCAATCATCTGCCGCAGCTTTTCGCGACCGCGGAACTGTTTCAGGTGCTCGGAGACGAAGCCGACCATGGCCTCGAACACTTCGGGCGTGACATTGACCCCGCCAAAGCGCTCGGCAATCGAAACGACGCCGACCGGCAGTGACTGCCAGGAGCGAATCGAGGCCGACATGCGCCCCTGCGAGCGCGGGCGACCGCCACGGAAATCGAGCCAGGCGAGTTCCGAGGAACCGCCGCCAATGTCGAACATCAGCGCGCCCTGGGCGGTATCGTCGATGAGATCGGCGCAGCCGGTCACGGCCAGTTCGGCCTCGGTGCGGCGATCGACGATTTCGAGTTCGAGCCCGAGCTCTTCCTTCACCCGACCGAGAAATTCCGGACCGTTTTCGGCGGCCCGGCAGGCTTCGGTGGCGATGAGGCGCATGCGCGTCGGCTGGTGATCGCGCAGCTTGTTGCGGCACTGCTTTAGTGCCTCCATGGTGCGCTCCATGGCCGCGTCGCCGAGGCGCCCCGTTACCGAGACACCCTCGCCGAGGCGCACGATGCGGGTAAAGCCGTCGAGCACGCGAAAACCGTGCTCATGCGGACGCGCAATAAGAAGGCGGCAATTATTGGTCCCAAGGTCGAGCGCCGCATAGAGCGGCCCCCGCGCGCGCCGAGGCGCATGACCTGTCCGCGACTCCGCCACAGGTGGCGCAGCCGTACCCCTGGCCTTCCGGTCCTGACCGGGAGGCGTGCGGAGCGCCGTGCCGGTCCGGGCGACCGACAAGGCAGCGGACCGATTCGAGTCGGTCACTTGATTCTCCTGACGCGGCGCGGTCGCTGGCCGGTATTTCCGGCCGCGCCCAAGGCGCAGCTTTGGTGTTGCATTGTTGAAAAGACGGTACTTCAACGGGGCGCCAAGCGCAATGCACACATTGGTTGGGCAAACTTGCGCCATCCCCGCTTGCAATCCTCGTCCGCTTTGTCTAATGAGACCCCGCGCCGCCACGGAAGCACGGCTTCTAAGGATCACGGCCCAGCCAGCAGGCTCTGCTGGGGAATAGTTCAATGGTAGAACAGCGGACTCTGACTCCGTCGATCTTGGTTCGAATCCAGGTTCCCCAGCCAATCCTTCCTAAGTTATGACGGGGCTGAAAGAGTGCCACGATTTGGCTGTAAGAATGCAGCGATCCGGCTGTAGGAATGCAGCGATTCATCTCACCGAAGGTATGGTCATACTTCAGCGCCAACAATGGTATGCAGCGAGGTTTGGATGCTGGTGAGCGCGACCATGCCGGATTGGTGACGTGACCAGAAATACTGTCCGTCGTCAGAAGCTTTGGCGCAGAAGGGCGTCTGGTTTAGCGGAGAGTTCTGCTCGCCATCGTGTTGATGTTATGTGGCGATGCGGGCATGCAGCAAGCGCCGATGTTGGATGGTTTTGCGTTTGATCCTTTCGCGGTGTTTGATGATGGCTTTCGCCCTTCCGAAATAGGCGTCGACGGGTGTCACATTGTCGAGGCTCTCGTGGTAGCGCCGATGATTGTATTGCTCGACGAAGGCGCGGATCTGGTTTTCGAGATCGCCAGGCAGGAAGTAATTTTCGAGCAGGACGCGGTTCTTGAGCGTCTGATGCCAGCGTTCGATCTTTCCCTGTGTCTGGGGATGGAGCGGAGCACCGCGAACATGATCCATGCCATTGGCGCGGATGTAATCGGCAAGATCCTGGGCGATATAACTGGGTCCATTGTCACTGAGCAGGCGCGGCCGATGCTGCACATGGGCCTGATCACAGCCTGAGGCGGCCAATGCAATGTCCAGTGTATCGGTGACGTCCTGGGCCCGCATGGTCGAGCAGAGTTTCCAGGCGATGATGTAGCGGGAATAATCGTCCAGCACCGTGGACAGATACATCCAGCCCCAGCCGATGATCTTGAAGTATGTAAAATCGGTCTGCCACATCTGGTTGGGACGGCTGGTCTTGGTGTGGAACGCGTTGGCTGCCTTGATCACCACATAGGCGGGGCTGGTGATCAGGTCATGGGCTTTGAGAAGCCGGTAAACGCTGGCTTCCGAGATGAAGTAGCCCTTCTCGTCGGTGAAGCGCACCGCAAGTTCGCGGGGGCTCATCTCGGAGTGTTCCAGGGCCATCTCGATAATCTGATCATGGATACCGGCCGGGATACGATTCCACACCCGGCTGGGCGCCGAGGATCGGTCTTCCAGCGCCTCGGGACCGCCATTGAGGTAGCGATCATACCAGCGATAGAAGGTCCGGCGCGGAATGCCCAGCCGATCCAAAGTCTGCTTGGTGGTCAAGTTCGAGTGTTCGACCAGCCGGATGATCTCGAGTTTTTCGGAAGCGGGATACCTCATTCCTGGTCTTCCCCATCCCCCAGCATGCTTTTTTTGAGCAGGCGGTTCTCCAGGGTAAGGTCGGCAACGCATTCCTTCAGAGCGCTTGCCTCCCGGCGCAGGTCCTTGACCTCGTCGCTGGTGGCAGCACGCGCCGTATCACCGGCGAGGCGGCGCTTGCCGGCCTCCATGAACTCCTTGGACCAAGTGTAATAAAGGCTCTGGGCAATACCCTCGCGCCGGCACAGCTCTGCAATGCTGTCCTCGCCGCGCAGTCCATCGAGCACAATCCGAATCTTGTCCTCGGCAGAAAAGTGCCGTCGGCTCGCCCGTCGGATATCCTTGACCACCTGCTCGGCGGGCTTCTTCGTCTTCGTGGTTTTCGTCGTCATTCTGGGTCTTTCGTCTTTCAGACGAGACCAGAACTCTCCTTAAACCTCAAACCCAATTCTGTGCCACGGGCGCTGATGCCGGACAAATTTGACACCAGCCGCCAGACCATCATGCGTGTCAGGATCGAGGGCGACCGCTCCGTTTAAGCCGTGACTTGAGTAGGCACCCGTTTCCCTTTCGCCTCACCCCGCGCAGCAGGACAGTTTTTTCACATCCCTGTCGAAGGTCTGAGCCGCAAGCTTCAAACCTTCGACAGTCGTCAGATATGGAAAGATCGTCTCCGAGAGATCATCGATCGTCAGGCCGCAGCGGATGGCCAAGGCTGCCGTCTGAATGCTGTCAGCACCCTCTGGTGCAAGGATGTGAGCGCCAAGGAGTTTCCGGGTTGACCCGTCGGCGACCAGCTTGATCAGGCCGCGCGTGTCGCGCGCCGCCAGCGCCCGCGGCACATTGTCGAGGGAAAGGACGGAGGTGCGAACCGAATGTCCGGCAGCCCGCGCCTGCGCTTCGGTCATGCCGACGCTCGCCACCTGCGGATCGGTAAAGACCACGGCGGGCATTGCGGTGTTGTCGTAACTCAGGCTGTTGCCGTTCAATGCGTTCTTGGCGGCGAGCTTTGCGCCATAGGCGGCCATGTAGACGAACTGATCTTTTCCGGTTACATCGCCGGCGGCATAGACGCCCGCCTTCGAGGTGCGCATGCGATCATCAACGATGATGGCCCCGGCCGGTGTCAGGTCTATACCGGTTTCAGCAAGCCCAAGGGCTTCAGTGTTCGAGCGGCGTCCCGTCGCCACAAGAATCCGCTCGGCAGTCAAGATTTCCGGACGTCCGTCCCGCGCGATGGCGAGGGCAACACCACCATCATCGGTCTTGCGGGCGGACTCGTAGGTAATGCCGCTGACGATTTTAATCCCCTCATCGGCCAGATAGGTGGCAAGCGCAGCGCCGATTTCGGGTTCAGCCTCCGGCAGAAGCCGGCTGCGGAACACGAGTGTCACTTCGACACCGGCCCGTGCGAAAGTCTGGGCAAGCTCCACGCCGATGTAGCCGCCGCCAAGCACTATCATCGAGCGTGGCAGCTCGGTCAGGGCGAGCGCTGTCGTGCTGTCGAGCGGCGATACGTCAGCGATCCCCGGAATCCCCGGCAACGCCGGACGCGCACCGGTGGTGATGATAATTCGCTCGGAGCCGATGTGCTGGCCCGCGACCTGGACACCGCCGTCAACGAGGCGGGCCGGACCTTCGTGGTAGACCACATTGTTGTACTCCGGCAGCAGATCAGCGTATTTCGCCTGTCGCAGACCGGCAACCAAAGCGTCTTTCTGGGCGATCTGAGCGGCCCAATCAACCACGCGCGCGCCGCTTTCGATCCCATCAAACCGGGCAGCCGCATCGTTGGCGTGACGTACAGCCTCCGTGGCCCGGATCAGGGCTTTCGAGGGCACGCAGCCGATGTTGACGCATGTACCGCCGATCGTGCCATGCCCGACAAGAGCCACTTGGGCGCCTAGTTCGGCGGCCGTGATCGCGGCGGAGAAACCGGCCGAGCCAGCTCCGACGACCACAAGATCATAACGGCCGTTGCCTTTGTTGGAAGTTGGAACGTCGCAAGCTTCACACATTCAATTCACCTTTGTTGTCTTGTTATTCATCGAGCAGCAATTGGCATCCGCCGATGAGGCGGAACGCCGACGCCGGTAAAGATAAAGTGCGGACGCCCCAATCGCGGCGAGAGCGATCGGGATCAGCACATAGCCGGCCGCTGCGAACCATGCGGAAAAGCCAAAAGAGCCAGCGGCGACCAAAAGAAATGGCGCGGCGCAACAGATGACGGCGAGAAACCCGACTCCGCCAAGGCCGATGAACTTTCCATCTGTCATGCTGAACCTCCTTACTGCGAAACGCCGGACGGATAGCCAGCATTGGTGGTTGCGGTGATCAGCGCGGCGACATTCGTCTGGCTGTCGTCAAAGCGCACCTTCGCGATCGCCGCGCCGGTCGCCTCCGATACATCAACATCGAGCACGCCTGGAACGTTGCTGAGCGCCCGCTTCACAATCGGGCCGCAGAGTTCGCAGGTGGCATTGGCAACATTCAAGGTTACGGTCTGCTCGGCGGCAAAAGCGTGACCACCCGTCAGCAGGGACGCAGTAAGGGCAATGAGGGGCAGGATTTTCATGAGATTCTCCTTGGGATTAAGCATCGAGGACAAGGCGGGCGGCGTAGGGAAAGCCCACGGCGATAATGATCAAGACAGTTGCGACCCAAAGGCCGATCTTGGCGTTCCGATGGGATGATGGACGCGCGCAGTAGGAACCCTCGGCGCATTCAGCCGCCTTCGGCCTGCGATAGACGAGATAGAAACCGTAGCCGAGGCAGGCGAGCGCGATCGTGATAAACACAGGCTGGTAGGGTTCGAACGCGGTCAAATTGCCGATCCACGCGCCGCTGATGCCAGCGAAGAACAAGGCAAAGGGCAGCACGCAACAGGTTGCTGCGCCCAGTGCCGCAACGATGCCGCCGACCGACAGCAATGCTGCCCGATCAAAACCCTTTTCGGCTGGCTCTGTGACTGTATTTGCCAGCGTCCGTGTTTCATCCTGCATCATCGTTCACATGCTCCCGCAATTGATCTATCGTGACCCTAGTGCCTGTAGCGACTACAGGGTCAAGCGAGAAATTTTCACGGATTTGTGCGAGCTATGTGATGACACAGAATGATGAATTTTCGATCGGCGTGCTGTCCGAGCGCAGCGGCGTCAACATAGAGACGATCCGCTATTACGAGAAAATCGGCGTCATGCCGAAGCCCGCCCGCAGCGCAGCGGGTTATCGTATCTACACAACTGAACACGCAAGGCGGCTGCATTTCGTGCGGCGCGGCCGTGAACTCGGCTTCAGCCTGGACGAGTTGCGCGGCCTGCTTCGCCTGGTCGATGGGCATACCTACACCTGCCGGGAGGTCCATGCGCTCACCATCGAACATTTGAAAGATATCCGTCAGAAAATCGCCGATCTGCGGCGTCTGGAGCGGGCCATGTCGAATATGGCGGCGCAATGCACCGGCGATCAGGTTCCAGAATGTCCGGTCATAGATGCCCTTTTTGAAATGCGGTCAATCAAGCGTTCCCGCTCCGTTCAGGCTTAGCGTACGATTTCGAGCAGCTCTTGTTCTGACCCCAGCTCGTGAACTGCGTCGCCGCTCCGTGAAATCATGAAAAATGATATCCATTTCTGAATTTGAATACCCTACGCCACATTCTCATGAAAAACGCTATCCACAGCCGAGCGGAGCGACCAGGAAGGTGAGGCAGGCCTGACTGGAAACTAACCCTGCCGACCGTCGCCGGTCTCACCAGAGAACCCCTCGATCTTGACGCCCAATGGCATCACCGATGGTGGATCGTTGTTCTCGATGACGTAGATTTGGCCGAGCTCGCCGAGGCCGGCGAGGTGCTTGTAGAACGCCTCGTCGAGCGCGGTGCCGGCGATGACCTTCTCATCGGCTTCGAGTTCGCCATGCCGCTTGTAGTGAAGCGGTTTTCGGTAGGTGACCAGGGAGCCCAACACCACGAAGACCGGATGGGGCATGGGACAGGCCGGGTCTTCCCCTGTCACGCTACAGGGCAACCTCGTTGAGTCGATCACCCCGGGCACGCGCCTTCGGGGTCGAGCGGCGGTCCCCCGGTGCCATAGCGGTTGAAGACGTAGCGCTTCTCGCAAACGTCGGCCGCCGGCAGCTGTAGTGTCTGGTCGAACAAGTCGGTGCCCTCATTGAGGATCGGTGGCTAGATGCCCCTTCACCGCCGTTCGACCCTCGTTGACCTGCCAGACGTGGGGACTGGAATAGGGGGCCAGTGTTGGACCCGTCCCCCGCCTCAAGGTTTGGAAAACTCGGTGGCAACTCGGCCAGGAATGGGGCCGGCGTCCTGCCCTGTTCAATGCCGAGGGGGAGCCGGCATTCGCGTGTCCCCCCAGATTGTTTTTGGGCCGGAGCTGCCCGCTCCGGCCCAAATTGCTTACTGGTTTGATCCGCCGTAGACGATGCCGTTCGGGCGATCACCGACCGGGACAGTCTTGACGACGTCCTGGCTCGCCACGTCGATGATCGACACAGTGTCGTCGGCAATGTTGGTCACGAACACGAATGCCCCGTCAGCCGATGCCGAGACGCCGTGTGCCCCGTCTCCCGTGGTGATCGTCTTGAGCACCTGTCCAGTTGCGGTCTCGATTACGGAAACCGTGTCGTTCGGCTCCGCCTCGGAGCCCTGGTTGGCCACATAGACGTAGGCTCCATCGGCGGTGGCGAACATCTGGATCGGGTTCGGCCCGACGTCGATCCTGTTCGTCACCTCGTGCGATGCAGTGTCGATGACGGCTACCCGGTTCTCGTCTCGAAGAGAGACGTAGACTTGATCGCCCGAGGGCGTGAACCCGACCTGAACGGGCGCTGTGCCCACCTCGATGCGGGCAAGCTCCGTCAGGTCCTGGGTGTCGATGACGGACACCGAGCCGTCCTCGACATTGGCCACATAGAGCTCGCTCTCATCCGGGCTGAGGCGCATCCCGTGCGGGTAGGCTCCGGTCGCTATGCGCTCGATCACCGAAGCCGCTGCGAGATCAACGACCGCAATCTCGTTCCCGCCGGACACGGAAACATAGGCACGCCCCTGGCGGTCGGCGACGACATGCGCCGGATGCGCTCCGACTTCTACGGTGGCGACAGGTTGCGATAGTCGCTGTGGATCGAGCACCACCAGAACTCCTCGGCCAGCTTCGGCCTCGGCGTGTGCGTCGTCAGCCGATCCGTGAGCGTGATCGGAGGCAGGGCTCCCGACCGCGAGCAGCAGGTTCCCGCCCGGCGTCAGATCGACATTATGCGGCGACACCCCGATCTGAACGGTTTCCACCGAACCGGTGCCGAGGTCGATGGCGGTGATCGAATTGCCGCCCTCGTTGGCAGAGTAGACGGTTCCGCCTGTCTGGAGGAAACCGGCAAGATCCGGGCTGGCATTCGCCTGCAGCCATGCCTGCATTTCGGCGATCTCACGCTTCTGTGCTTCGATGATCTGCGCCGCCCACTCTCCCGTTTGCGGGTCATCGCCGTATTGCTGCACGATCTTCGCCATGTCGATCGCACCCTGATGGTGCGGAATCATGCCCCGCACGAAAGCGACGTCCGGGTCTTCGGCCATGACGCCCTCCATCATCGGCCCGTGCATTTCGTCCATCGCATCCACATAGGCTTTGGTGAAATTTGTCGCGTCGGGGTCGGAAGGAGACATGGGAGCAGGAGCCCGATCCTCCTGCGCCTGCAGCGGTCCGGGTCGGTGGGCGTCATGCTCTGCCTGCTGGGCCAGAGCCGCGCCGGAGACGCCCATCAGGAGAGTGGCGGAGAGGGCAATTACTGTTCGGTACATCATTGTGCATCCTTTGGCGCCGGAGAAACCGCGTCACATCCTCGGACGTGCGGTTTCCGGCTTCGTCTGATTGTCGGTTGCTGGAGCAGCCGGGAACGAACGGCTCCCGGCCGTGCTTCACTATGCAATCGACGTCAGACGCGGTGGCCTCAGGATGCCTGAAGGATTTCGGCCCAGGTCGCTGGGCTGAATGCGAAGGGGCGGCTCCCCGTCCAGTGTTGGCAATGCCGGCAGCGGATCGGGAAGCAGGGCAAGAAAGGTGCAGACCTGTCCGCAATCGCGATCCGGCGCCGCTTCAGGGTGACAGCATGGTTCGTCCGCAACCTCGCTGCGGTCGTCGGAATGCGAATAGGCGTCCTGCTGCGCACTGGCAACGGCCTGATCCTGGTGCGTGGCATGCGTGCTTGAGCTGGCATGTGCCGTTCCCAGGACAGCGAAAGCGCTGAAGACGAGCAGCAGCAGTCCGGTCATGAACTGGCGCAGCCAGTCATTTCTCGACCAGAACGTTGCAGTCGAGCTCCTGCTCATGGCGTGGCTTTCTTCACGCACCCGATGACATCCATGTGCCCGCCAGCATCCGGCGGCCTCAGGCAGCCTGAGCTACTGACAGGGGCAGGTTCTGCCCCGCAGTCCCCGCTCCGGATCAAACTGGTGTCAAACGGGTGAATCATGAACAGCTTCAGATCTCCTGCGCGCTGCGGAAACGCCCGAAGACCTTCTGGTCGGCGGGAGCGAACAGAAATACCTCGTAGGGCTCGGCAGTCACGCCCGGGAAGTCCATGCCGGGCGACCCGGCTGGCATTCCAGGAACCGCGAGGCCCGTGGCCGCCGGACGCTCGGTCAGGAGACGCCGGATTGCCGCGGCTGGAACGTGGCCTTCGACGACATAGCCGTCCACTTCCGCCGTGTGGCACGAGTAGAGGGCCGGGGGCACGCGGAGCTGCTGTTTGATGGCGTCCATGTTCTGGGATTCAACGATCCGCACCGGAAAGCCCGCGGCCTCGATATGCTCGGCCCACCCCGTGCAGCAGCCGCAGCTCGGATCCTTGCTCACGGTGACGAGCGGCAGACTTGCGGCATATCCTGTCACCGGCACTGAAAGCAGAACAGATATCGAGCCAAGACCTGCCACGAAGGCTCTCCGGCTGATGGCATGGTCATTTCGCATCTTTTGTCCTCACAGCCACGGCCGACGATCTCAGCGGAAGAATGCGCAGCTGATCAGGGCCGTGCATGGCGGGCTTCCTGTTGGCACCGACTGGCAGATACTACCACAGCTGCCGCCGCAGAATTTGATGCAGCGCAAGGAAGAGATACGTTGCTCGAGGTTCCAGCCTCCTGAAGCGTATCGGTCAGCTCGATCTCCTACAATTTGGTGGCGCGTAGCCGCGAGGCGTTGGCAATGACGCTCACCGATGACAACGCCATCGCTGCCGCGGCGATGATCGGCGAGAGGAGAATGCCGAAGAACGGGTAGAGGACCCCAGCCGCCACCGGTACGCCCAACGCATTGTAGATGAAGGCGAAGAACAGGTTCTGCCGGATGTTGCCCATCACCGCCTGCGACAACCGCCGCGCCCGCACGATGCCAACAAGATCGCCCTTCAGCAGGGTGACGCCCGCGCTCTCCATCGCAACATCGGTTCCGGTGCCCATGGCAATGCCGACATCCGCCGCTGCGAGTGCCGGCGCATCATTGACCCCGTCGCCGGCCATCGCCACGACCTCGCCGGCCGCCTTGTGCCGCTGCACGACCACGCTCTTCTGATCGGGCAGGACCTCGGCCTCCACTTCGTCGATGCCGAGCTGACGCGCGACGGCCTTCGCTGTCGTCCAGTTGTCTCCGGTGAGCATGACCACGCGAATGCCTTGTGCTTTCAGCGCCGCGAGCGCCTCCGGCGTCGATGCCTTGACCGGATCGGCGATGGCAAAGATCGCCGCCACCTGTCCATTGATGCCCATGAAAATCGCGGTTGCTCCATCCTCGCGCAACCTGTCTGCCTGCTCGGCCAGCGGGGCGACATCGACCCCTTGTTCGGCAAGGAACTTTTCATTGCCAAGCGGGATTGTCTTGCCTTCGACCACACCAAGCGCGCCCTTGCCAGTGGGCGAGTCGAAATCTGCAACTGGTGCGATCACCAGTCCTCTCTCTTCGGCTGCACGCACGATGGCGAGCGCCAGCGGATGCTCGCTCGCCCGCTCCACGCTGGCGGCAAGGCGCAGCACCTCCTCCTCGGTGAAGCCGGACGCCGGAATGATGGCAGTCACCGCCGGCCGGCCTTCGGTGAGTGTGCCGGTCTTGTCGACGATAATCGTGTTCACCTTCTCCATATGTTCAAGCGCCTCGGCGTTCTTGATCAGGACGCCATTCTGAGCGCCGCGCCCGACGCCGACCATGATGGACATCGGCGTTGCAAGGCCGAGCGCACAAGGACAGGCGATGATGAGGACGGAAACGGCTGCGATAAGGCCGAAGGAGAAGCTCGGCTCGGGGCCCCAGATCGACCACGCGATGAAGGCGAGTACGGCGACGAAGATCACTGCAGGCACGAACCAGCCCGATACCTGGTCGGCGAGGCGCTGGATGGGTGCACGGCTGCGCTGCGCCTCTGCGACGAGCTGGACGATCTGCGACAGCATGGTGTCCCGGCCCACCTTGCGTGCCTCGATCACCAACGCGCCGGACTGGTTCATTGTGCCGCCGATCGCCCTCGAACCGATCTCCTTGGTGACCGGCATGGACTCACCGGTCACCATCGACTCGTCGACGGCGCTGCGGCCCTCGAGGACTTCGCCATCCACCGGCACCTTCTCGCCGGGCCGGACCCGCAGGCGGTCACCGGCATGGACGCTGTCGAGCTGAACCTCTTCCTCGGTGCCATCATCACGAATTAGCCGGGCGGTCTTGGGCGCAAGATCAAGCAGCGCCCGGATCGCGCCACTGGTGCTCTCGCGGGCACGCAGCTCCAGTACTTGCCCGAGCAGCACCAGCACCGTAATAACCGCAGCCGCTTCAAAGTAGACCGCGACTGAGCCATCCGGCTGGCGGAAGGCATCCGGGAAGATGCCCGGCGCCAGCGTCGCCACGATGCTATAGACCCACGCCGCGCCCGTCCCCATCGCAATCAGGGTGAACATGTTGAGGTTGCGCGTGACCAGCGATTGCCAGCCGCGCTGGAAGAAGGGCCATCCCGCCCAGAGCACCACCGGCGTGGCGAAGAGCAGCTGGACCCAGTTCGAGTCGCGTTGGCTGATGAGGTGGTCGAGGCCGATCAGGTGGCCGCCCATCTCGAGCATGAACACTGGAATCGTCAGCGCCAGCCCAATCCAGAAGCGCCGCCGCATGTCGATCAGTTCCAGATTGGGCTCAGCTTCGAGGCTGACCAGCACCGGCTCCAACCCCATCCCGCAGATGGGGCACGAACCCGGGCCGATCTGCCGGATCTCCGGATGCATGGGGCAAGTGTAGACCGTCCCCTCGGGAACGGGCTCCGCCTTGGCCGCAGCGACGGCCGGGTCGAGGTAACGTTCCGGGTCGGCCATGAACTTCGAGCGGCATCCCGCCGAGCAGAAGTAATATGGTCGGCCCGCGTGCTCGGCCTTGTGCTGCGTTGTGTGGGGATCGACCATCATGCCGCAGACCGGGTCCTTCACCCGATGCGCTGTGTCGGCCGGGGCCGCCTCCGTGACATGTGGGTGCTCCGGCCCGTGATGGTGACCCAAGTGGTCGGGGCCGTGTTCGTGATGATGCCCCGCCCGGTGATGCTCGCGGCCACCGCTACCTGAGTCATTCTCCTTTGAGGCACCCAGGGAGAGACGGTGTTGGTCTTTGCTCGTGCTGGCCATATTTACCTCGTCCGGGAAGTGCTCGAGAATCGTCGTTGTCCAGCGTGCGCCTTCCCACTGTTGGAAGGTCAAGAGACAATCGCCAGACGCGTGTCCGCGACTATGGGCTGGGATCGACACAAATACCACCGAGCGAAGGCTACGAGCTACTGTGACAAGGAGAGGAAGATGCTCTTGGTCGAGACGGCCTTCATTCCTGAGTATGCCACCTCTCCGCACCTCGAGATGGTAGTCTTGGACATGAGCTATCCGCGGATCGTCCTGACGTCGCATCCCGCCAAGGATACACAATCGCATCGGGCGTATCGTGCCCTGTCGGAACCAACTGCGACCGCATCGATCCCGTGCTCGGCCAAATGAACGGCAGCACCTGCCTGATGCATGGACAGCATCAGTGCGAGCAGCGTGAACACAACGGCAATAGCCAACGATGGATTGAGATGTTCATCTGCGGCTCCCCACTGGAGTTCCAAGCCACCAGTGTCCTGCCGTCGATATTGCGATACTTGCCGGTTTGGTCCCAATCCCAATCGAAGCTCACGGTCTCGCCGCTATAAACGAACTTGCCGGACCATGGCGCCAGAAACGAATATTTCTCGCCGGCGATGGTGATGACATGTTGATGCCAGGCGCGCTTATTGCCGCCTCGGCTGGGAGGACGCGACTTGTCCTTCAAATAGGTCCCGTAATGCTCGACTGCCGCTCTCTCTATTCTCACATGCGGCCCTTCGCCATTTCCCGGCGTCAACGCACTTCCTGATACGTCGTCCGCAGGAATCGTTCAGCCTTGGTGAAGGACGCCACTACGCAACGCTGCAGATCCTCAAACCAAACCTCGTCCTCGGCATGGGCGATCCGGTCAACGTTCAGCGTCAGGATATACTGCTGCTCCTCCTCGAACTCCGCTCGCGTGAGCAGGAATTCCAGGCTCTTGTTCAAGGTGTCCTCGTCGACATCGAAGATGTTGTCGTGCACCAGCAGGCCTGGATGCCGCACCTTGGCGAAGTCGTTCAACAGCAATGCGATGTCGTAGATGAAGACCTTTTCCCGCTCGACGCTGTGACTGCCGTCGTCGTCGATACGAAGGACAATGTCGACGACCTGCTTGTTGGCAGTGGTGCGGACATCGAAAGAAGCCTTCCGGTTGCCCTGGATGAACTGGTGGATGTCGAGGATGGTCTTCTCGACCGACTTCAGCCGGTCGCGAGCGGCTGCGATGCTTCCCTGCAGTCGCAGCCGCTCGGTTTCCTTGTCGGACCGCTTCTGCTGCTTCTCGACGGCCAGCTGATCGTAGCGCTCGAGGAATCCTTTCAACTGGCCGAGCTCGTCGCTCTTGACCTGATAGGAGGCGTAGGTCTGCCGCAGGCTGCGGAGCTGCCCTTCCTGGTCCAGAACCGCGAGTAGCTTCGAGTACCGCCGGTCGAGGTCGGACAATTGCCTGTTCAGACCCTTGAGCTCGACGTCCACCACCTTGGACTTCTCCTCGAGCAGGTGCTGCTGGAAGCGTTCGATCTTGTCCTTGAAGGAGATGACTTCAGTCAGGTCGCGCGCGACCACCGTCCCCAAGCCGGCACGCAATTCGTCGTAGAAGTGCCGGATCTCCTCGCTGTCGATCGAGGGCTTCGCCGCCACAGGGGCCAGACGCGCGGACCGTTGGGACAACACTTCCTTCCGGCGCCGAAGCGCCGCCATTTCCTCCTCGATCGCCAGCATCTCGGCCTGAACGATGTCGAAGGCAGGCGCCGTCTCGAGGGCCTCGATGGCGTCGTTGATGCTCTGCACCTCCTCGTCCAGCGCATTCAGGTCCGAACGCGCGTCGTCGATGGTCTTCTGGCGGACAAGCAGGACGTTCTCCCGGATACGGGCTTCCTCCGCACCGATCAGGTCTATCTCCTTCAGGATTTCCTTGATGAGACGGTAGATGCCTAGGTCGATGCCCAGCAGCATCAGGTGGGGAGCATAGTTCTCCGGCACCTTCAGCCGGGTGTCGAAGTAGGAAACGATGGACTTGAACTCGGAACGCTCGTCCCGGATGAGAGGGCCGAGCATCTCGCGGAAATTCACTGCTCCGGCCCCTTCGAACGGGAACATGCGTTGTGTCAGGAAGTCGGTGGCATCGTCGCGCTTTGCGAATATGATTTCCCTGCCGTCCACGATGATCCTGGGCTGCTCGGATTCCGCCAAGGATCGTTTGATGGTGTATACCTCGCCGTGCAGCCGGAAGCGGACGCAGACGAAGGTGGAAGGATCGAACGCTTCCTTCGGGATCTTCGAGACCCGGCTGTCGGACTTTTTCTTCAGCAGCGCGAAGTTGATGAACTCGATGCACAGGGACTTACCGACCCCGTTGTTCTTGGAGCTCGTATCGTCGCTTTCACCGAGTAAGACGTTCACACCGTCACCGAACTCGATGGGCTCGATCGTTGCCGGCTCTGTGTAGAGGAGCTCAATCCGCATCGAGTGCTACCAGGTAGGGTTCCTCGAACTCGAGCAGTCCGACCGCGTAAAGGAAGATCAGGCCATAGAAGAAGGCCGTGGAGGTGAACCAGCGCTCCCGCTTGAAGTGGTCGACGACGTCGAAGATGCTGACCCGCCCCTTGCCGGCGGTACGGACGTAACGGATGACCTCGAACCCGACGATCGCCGGGGCCCTGTCCAACGGTTCATCCTTGAGGAACAGGTTAGGCATGGGCAGCGGTCTTGTTGGGGAACACGTTGCAACGGATCAACTGGTCGATGAGGTAGAAGCGGACCGCGCTCTCGTCGAACCCCGCAGTCCCGTCCCCCATCTTCTCCATGATCCGCATCACCATCGTCTCCAAGGCCTGTTCGGGATTGCCGACGCATTCCTGCAGGACCCGGTCGCTCCAGTTCGTCAGGTATATCTGGAGCTTCAGCATGCGACCATGACCGATGTCGGACTGGCCGGAGACCTCGGCCAGGGTGGCTCCATAGAGGGCATGAAGGTCGGTGAACTGCCGCTTCAGGAAATCGGCGTGGTCGGCGAAGCGGGCGTTGATCTTTCCTTCCGGGTCCGGATCGACCCGAATGTCCCCAGCGACCGCCTCGATCTCGGATTCGCTCAACACCTCGATGAGGCGCAGCAGCGTGAGTACCTCGTTCGCTTCACGCGGTTGCCGGGTCGATATACCCGCCTTCAGGTAGTCGAAGCACTGGACGAGTTTCTCGGGCGGCAGGTCGTCGATCCGTGCGAGGAGCTCATCGAGACCCCAGACATCATCCTTGATCGACATGGCGAACACGTCACCACCGCCCAAGCTGTCCTGCCTGTATGTCTTCTTCTCGCCTATGACCAGCACCACCAGTCGGTCGTACTTGGCGTCCAGTCCACCCGCCACGAAACCGGAGTGAGTGTGCTTGATCTTGGGCATGCCGGCGGTCGAAGTCACCTGGATGGCGATGCGGGCGTCCTCATCGCCGAGGTCGATCGCCCGGGCATTTTTCTCCACGATATTGATGTTCTTCAGCTCGTATCCGAAAGCCAGGTTCAGGAAGTCACGGAAGAAGTTCTCGGAAACGACGTTGATGTCTTGGTGGTTGAGGCTGTTGTGAAGCTCCACGGACACCCTGAGGATGGATAGGTAGTGGATTATGCCGTCGAGGAGCGACTTGCGGTTCATGCAGGAACGTCTCCTTGATCGTTACCGGGATCGGCGGCGAATCTTGCCATCAGCCAAAACGCACTTCGCCATATGCTCTACGGGCCGGTGAACCAATGCAACCGGTCGTTGACATCCTCCAGTCCCACCCCTGCGGCCAGCCCCGCCCCGGGACGAACGTTCGGGACTTTCTAGAACCGCGGGGGTGTCCGCGACCTCTTGAATGCCCCCTGCTGGCGCTGGTGATCGAGGTGGTCGACCAGCCGGGTGATCTCGTGCCGAAGCCGGTCCTGATCCGTCTCTTCATCCTGCGCGATCTCGATAAGCATGCTCGCGAGGACGCCGGCGCCGCCGAAGTTCCGACCCCTGCCATTCGGTCTCTGGGTCCGACGCTTGTTGCCGTCGACCTCCACCGGGCCGAGGACGTCGGCGATGCGGATCATGGCGTTCCTGATACGCGTGCTGCTGGCGCCGGTCTGCTGCTTGAGCGCAGTGGTGGGAAAGACGGCCTCGTCTCCGTGGACCAGTGCCCCCAGACGAGCCAAGACCAAAAGGTCTCCCAAAGTTACATCCGGCTCGAAAGCCACTCGACGAGGCATCCCATCTCTCCGAAGGTGCCTCGTCATTGTGCATTCGGCATCTTGCGAAAGGGTTTACCCCAAGTTGCCATCAATCGGGACATAGTGATGGTTACAACACCTCTAATGACGTCGACTCGATATCATCGGACCTGAATTGGCGGCTAATTGCCATCGCAACTCTATTTGTGACCTCGTTCCACCATGAAAGCCACTGGTTGGTGGTTATCACCCATCATTCCAGGCGGGAAAGCCTTGATCCCCCATCATAATGGTGGCGATCATGGGCAAGGCTGCAGCGACGGCTGTCGGATCAGCGTCCACTCTCCTCTTACCATCCTCGTCCGCAGGGCTATTGACCTTCCAATGATGGGAAGGTGCAGAAAGGAAGCACGACAGCAATTCGACAAGGAGCAAACCTATGTCCACCGTGGTGGCCAACGCCGGCAAGAAGGCGGTTATCCATCGTATGGTGATGCCGAGCCACACCTGCCCCTATGGTCTCAAAGCCGTGGATCTGCTGAAGCGGTCCGGTTACGAGGTCGAGGATCACCACCTCACCACCCGCGAAGAGACCGACGCATTCAAGACCGAGCACGACGTCAAGACGACACCTCAGGTGTTCGTCGATGGCAGGCGGATCGGCGGCTACGACGACACGCGACGTTTTCTGGGCAAGACGGTCGTGGACCCCAAGGCGACCACCTACCGCCCGGTTGCGGTGCTGTTCGCCATGACCGCCCTCACCGCCATGGCAGCGAGCTTTGCGGTGAGCGGCAACCCTCTCACCCTCCGGGCGCTGGAATGGTTCATCAGCTTCTCGATGGTGGTCCTGGCGCTGCTCAAGCTCCAGAACGTCGAGACCTTCGCGACCATGTTCCTGAACTACGACCTGCTGGCCAAGCGCTGGGTGCCCTACAGCTACATCTATCCCTATGCCGAAGGTCTTGCGGGCATCCTGATGGTGGCCGGAGCGCTGACCTGGCTTTCGGTGCCCGTTGCCCTCTTCATCGGGACGGTCGGGGCCGTTTCAGTGTTCAAGGCCGTCTACATCGACAGGCGGGAGCTCAAGTGCGCCTGCGTTGGTGGGTCGAGCAACGTGCCTCTCGGGTTCGTTTCGCTCACCGAGAACCTGATGATGATCGCAATGGCCGTCTGGATGGGACTTTCCGCTCTCGGGATCATTCCCGCCGGACACGCGATGTAACCTCACCGCACGCGACCCCCCTTGGACAACGGAGACAAACGATGAAGCACACCATTATCGCCCTTGCCGTCCTTGGCATGTCGACATTGCCGTCATTGGCGCAGGATGCACATGCCGGTCACGGCACTGCTGCCGCACCTGTCGACATGCCATCGGTGGCCCAATGGCCCGAGATCTGCCTATCCGCGGAAGCTCCTGCATCGGCACCGATGGATATGGATCACGAGATGGACCAGCCACATTCTGACCTGATGGCGGGAATGGACGAGAACAACCGGCTGATGATGCAGGCAGGCATGGTCGAGGACCTCGACGTGGCATTCGTCTGCGCCATGATCCCGCACCACCAGAGCGCCATCAACATGGCCAAGGCCGAGCTTGAACATGGCGACAATGCCTGGGCCAAGGAGATGGCGCAGAAGATCATCGACGCGCAGGAATCAGAAATTGCCGAAATGCTGGGCTGGCTCTCGGGCGAAGGCGCTTCCGAATCGGCTTGTAAAACGATCGTAACGGGTTGATCGCCATCGAACGCCGCCTCGCGAGGTAGTTGGGTTCGATGGCGGCCATTATGACTCGTCGTCGTTACCGCGGAGCAGGTTCTCAAGGTCCGAGTTCACTGCCAGGAACGCGCCATCTCGCAAGCGATCAAGCGTCAGGAGCCCGGCGCGTTCGAAGATGATCCAGATCCGGCGTTCCGCCCGGGAGAGCCAAAGCTGTATGGACAGCAAACGCCTGCTCATGAATCGGCAGTCTTCCCCGTCCAAGTCGCCGGGCCACACCCCTTCATGGAACAGGCGGTGTACGAAGTAGTCGCGCTTGTCCTTGATCCACTTCAGGTAGCTGACGTCCTCCGCCGCGATCCCGTGTTTTTCGAGCAGCTTGATGAGGGACCCCAAGGTAGAACCTTGAAGCGTGGCCCGTTTTGCCACGAACCTGTCCCACCGGTCGGCGTCTTCACCGAGCCTGTGCTGCACCTTGAGCCGGTCGCACATCTGCATGGCGCTGATCAGCATGTCCTCGAACTTGCCAACTGCCAAATAGGTACCGGCCATCTCCTGGCAATAAAGAAATCGAGCCACATCGTCCTCCGACATGGCGCCGATGATCTCGAGGAGCTGTTCCTTCGACAGATCGGGACGAAACACGGCTGCTGCTCCTCATCTTTCTGAGGCCCGTGTCAACGACTGGTCGCCGGCTTATCACTGACCTTTCGATCGCCCAGCAGGTTCGGCTTAGGGTCACGCTGTTCGATTGTATCCGATGCACGGGCAGTCTGCGCCACTGGCTTGCTCGCCGTCGATCCCGTAGCCAAGCCCGGCGACCACGATTGCCAGGGCTGCAGGATCGAATCCGGGCCCCGGCCTCACGGTCATGGTTCCTGCACTGAGGGATACACCGACATAGGCGACGCCCGGCAACACCATCACCGCGTTCTCGACGGCTGTCACGCAGCCATCGCACCCCATGCCCGCCAGCTGGAAGGTGAGCTTCTCCGGGCGGTTCATGCCTCGAAAGTGACCTTGCCGGCCATGTCGAACTCGTAGACATCGTCCCGGAAACTGACGACCCCGTTCCGGTTCGCCCACGCCGAGATGTAGGTCGTGTGGATCTCCGGAGGGTTGGTCACCTCGACGTCCTTCCGCTCGCCGGTGGCGAATACGTTGGCGACCTCACCCGGCCCCCAGTCTCCGTTGTCGCGCAGCACCCAGCCGACGAAGTCCTGCACTTGGTCGACGCGGACGCATCCTGACGAATAGAACCGGGCGTTCTCCCCGAACAGGCCTTTGGTCGGCGTGTCGTGCAGATAGACCGCATGGGGGTTGTGGAAGTTGATCTTGACGTTCCCCATCGAGTTCTGCGGACCCGGATCCTGGCGGAACCGGTAGTTCACCGCTTCCTCGGTCTGCCAGTTGATCTGGCTGGGTTGGAGCTCCTGGCCGTTGCCGTCAAGAATGCGGATCTTCTGCTCGGTAAGGTAGTTCGGGTTCTCGTTCATGTACTTGATCAAGTCCCTGCGGATGATCGAGACCGGCACGTTCCAGTACGGGTTGAAGTTGATCTGGTGGATACGGCTTTTGAGGATGGGCGTCTGCCGGTCGATGCGTCCAACCACAGCGGTGTGCCGGCGCTGCACCATCCCGCCCTCGACAACCTCGATGAAGGCCGCGGGAATGTTCACCACGACGTAGCGGTCTGCCAACGCCGACGCCATGTTCTGCACCCGTAGCAGGTTGAGACGAAGCTGGTGCAGTCGGGTCTCGGCCGGAACATTGAGGGCATACCAGGTGGCTTCGTCGACCTGTCCGCTTACCTGCAGGCCATGGCGAGCCTGGAAGCGTCGCAAGGCGGCGTCGGTCGGAGCGTCCATTGCATCGTCGACCCTGTCCACCATGGGCATGTCCGCAGAGGCGAGCAGCCGCCGCTTGAGCTGCACCACGCCATCACGGTTGACGCCCATGGTAACGCCGTAAGTTTCCTGCGGCACCTGCTCCCAGCCGCCGCGGGCGACGAAGGGCTCGTATTGGGCAATCGCCATCTGAAGGTTGTTGGCCGTGTCGTAGCTGAGGATCGGCTCGACAGTATCGATGGCTTGGATCGCGGCGGCACTGTTCGCTTCCCGCTCTGCATCTGTCAGAGTGCGGGTCTGGTTCATCATGTCCCACAGCGACTGCGCCCGGGCAGGCTGCATCATGGGCAACTTGGCAGCCGCACCCAATGGCAGCAGCCGCAGGAAATCTCTTCTCTTCATTTCTGTCTTCCGTGGCTTGGATCGTTGGCATTGCCGGTCCGGAGCCCGGACCGCGGCTTCAGCCGACACGCGGAGGACGGAAGAGACCTTTCGGCACAGTTGCGCCGGTCGCGGCAAGATCGAGATCCAGACCGTGGTCATGCCTTGCAGCATAAGGTTCGGCTGCCGCTGCCGCCACATCGGGAGCACAGAAGGCGACGGAGCAGCACCCTATGGCATGGAGCGGTTCTCCGCCGCAGCCGTCGTGATGCTGGTGATCGTAGCCCTCGACCACAGGAGGTGGATCGATGGCTGCAAAAGCCGTCGCGTTGGCCTGCACTGAAATCATCAGGATCATGGCAGCGCACAAAGCGGGCAGCAGCCCGCGGGCGAGGCGGATAATCGACATCGGTTTCACGGACGCAGCCTGGCCTGTTCAGTTGACCTGCTTATCACGAGAAAATCGGGCGACATTACGAATGACGCATATGGAGACTCCGGTCGCGTTGGATGGCGGGGCGATCACAGCCTCGCGCCGATGGCTTCCATCTGTTCAATCTCGCTGCGCTGCGCCTCGATGATTTCGCCGCACAGGTCGACCAATTCCTGATCCTCGAGGTCGGCCTCGCGGCACATGAGAATGGCCCCGGAATGATGCGGGATCATGCTGTCGACGAACTGACGGTCGTCAATTAGGGCCTGGCTTCTCGTTCCCCAGAAGGACAGCACCGTGAGCAGTACGAATGCAAGATAGAGGACGATGTTCATCCTACGGTTCGGGAACATACCCGGCATTGTCGCTAGCATGAAAATGCCCATCGGCGCCCACATGGTCACGGCCATGTAGAACATGTTCAGGTTGTTCCGAAAATCGGGCCAGCCGTCGATCATCGAGAACATGACGAAGTACATGACGACTAAGCCAAGGATCATGTTGATCCAGAACATGAGATACGGACGCCCGTGCCCCTTGTGATCGCCTCCTTCATGAGTCGCATGACCCATTCCTGAATGTTGCGCATGGTCAGTCATGATCGTCTCCGGGTGCGTTGATCAGGGCCCTGTCGGTCCTGCCGGTTGATTTCCGACCATCACCGCTTGCGAACGCCGGCGATGGCTCACCTTGCCACCATAAAGGTTTCCACGGTGGCAAGGTCAATGGGTCAAGTCTCAGTACGCCTTGCCCTCGATCTTCGCCTCCTCGCAGCTCAGGCCTTCAGGCGCGCAACCCCAGGTCAACCTGGATGGCGGAAAGCGCCACGCCCATGGGGGACGTGTTGAGGATGACGATGAACTGCGCTGCGCAGAGAGCGCCAGCGCCGCCCACCGCCTCGTGTCGGTATTGGCGTTTTGCATAATGAGGTCCTTGACGATTCCGCCGGTGCGGAAGCGGTTATCGTGCAACCGCTGCACGACTGTCGCGGAGTCCTGGCTGTTCCAACCCTGGAAAGGTCAAGCGCCCCGTGACCGTCCCGAACCTTGTTCATCGATCGACATTGCCTCTTGACCTTCCAATCGTTGGAAGAATTACCTATGTCGACAGTCGATCCAAAGGACTGTCGAAATGTCGCTTGCATCCGATCTCCAGACGCCAGTCGGCACCGCCGCCGCGAAGCTCGACTTCCAGGTGGAAGGCATGACCTGCGCGTCGTGCGTGTCCCGTGTGGAGAAGGCCATCCGTGCGGTGCCGGGCGTGGCATCGGCCAGCATCAACCTCGCCACTGAAAGGGCGACTGTCGACTTCTCGGGTGCACTGGATCCACGCGGCGTGGTTTCCGCTATCGAGAAGGCGGGCTACGCTGTTCGCTCGGAAACGACCGAGCTGCTGATTGAGGGCATGACCTGCGCCTCGTGCCTGTCTAGGGTGGAAAAGGCGCTGACCGCCGTCCCCGGCGTCGCATCGGCTTCGGTCAATCTCGCCACCGAAAAGGCGGTCGTGATCCACCCCGCCGACACGGTCACTCGATCCCAGCTCGAGGAAGCGGTGCGGGCCCGCGGCTACGATGTGGTGCAACAGGCAACGGTTACCCCGGACGCGGAGCCCGAGGATCGTCGGGCCATCGAGATCATCGGCCTCCGGAACTCGCTCGCGCTTTCCGCGGTGCTGACCATACCTCTCTTCGGCATGGAGATGGGGTCGCACTTCATCCCGGCCGTCCATGATTGGATCATGATGGGTCTCGGCCACGCCAACAGCCTCTACATCCAGTTCGCGGTGGCCACAGCAGTGCTGTTTGGACCCGGCCTCCGGTTCTTCCGCAAAGGCATCCCCAACCTGTTCCGTCTTGCGCCGGACATGAACTCGCTTGTCGTCCTGGGCACCAGTGCAGCCTGGCTTTATTCGGTGGTGGCCACCTTCCTCCCCGGCTTGCTGCCGGAAGGTACCCGCAACGTCTACTTCGAGGCTGCGGCGGTGATCGTGACCTTGATCCTGCTCGGTCGCTTCCTGGAGGCAAGGGCGAAGGGGCGCACCAGCCAGGCGATCAAGCGGCTCGTCGGTCTTCAGCCGAAGACCGCTCGTGTCGTCAGGAACGGCGTTGCCTTGGAGGTGCCGCTCGAAACGGTTGTGGCAGGCGATGTGCTGGAAATCCGCCCTGGCGATCGCGTGCCGGTCGACGGCACAGTAGTCGACGGCAACTCCTATGTTGACGAGTCCATGATTACCGGCGAACCCGTCCCTGCCCGTAAGTCGGCGGGCTCGGAGGTTGTCGGCGGCACCATCAACAAGACAGGGGCCTTCAGCTTCACGGCCACCAAAATCGGGGCCGAAACGATCCTTGCCCAGATCATCCGGATGGTGGAAGCCGCACAGGGCTCGAAGCTCCCGATCCAGGCCATGGTGGACAAGGTTACGGCGTGGTTTGTGCCGGCCGTGATCGGCGCGGCGCTCCTCACCTTCGCCGCATGGTTCATCTTCGGCCCCTCCCCCGCCCTTACCTTCGGCCTGGTCAATGCAGTCGCCGTCCTGATCATCGCCTGCCCTTGCGCCATGGGTCTCGCGACGCCCACCTCCATCATGGTCGGTACCGGTCGGGCCGCCGAAATGGGCATCCTCTTCCGCAAGGGAGAAGCGCTCCAGACCCTTCGTTCGGCTCAGGTGGTGGCACTCGACAAGACGGGCACGCTGACCAAGGGCAAGCCTGAACTCACCGATATCGAGGTTGTAACCGGCTTCGATCGCCGTGAAGTGCTGCGGCTCGTCGCCAGCGTCGAGGCGAAGTCAGAGCACCCGATCGCCGAAGCCATCGTTGCCGCTGCCGAAGCGGAGGGGCTTGTGCGTGGTCCCGTCGACGGCTTCTCTGCGGAACCCGGTTTCGGCGTCATCGGCAATGTGGATGGTCGATCGGTCCTCGTCGGCGCCGACCGTGCCATGACCAAGGCTGGCATCGATGTTGCCGCCTTCAACACGACGGCGTCCCGGTTGGGCGATGAGGGCAAGACCCCGCTTTACGCGGCGATCAACGGGCAACTGGCTGCCGTCATCGCGGTTTCGGATCCTGTTAAGGAAACTTCGCGCGAAGCGATCCGGGCGCTGCATGACCTCGGCCTCAAGGTCGCGATGATCACCGGCGACAATGCCCGGACCGCCCACGCCGTGGCCTTCCGTCTTGGCATCGACGAAGTCGTCGCCGAGGTGCTGCCGGACGGCAAGGTCGCGGCCATCAAGCGGCTTAAGGAGGGCGGCCGCACGGTGGCCTTCGTGGGTGATGGCATCAACGACGCTCCTGCCCTGGCGGAAGCCGATGTTGGCCTGGCAGTCGGCACAGGCACGGACATCGCTATCGAGAGTGCCGATGTTGTGCTGATGTCCGGCGACCTGCGTGGTGTTCCTAATGCGATTGCCCTTTCCAAGGCGACCATCGGCAACATCAAGCAGAACCTGTTCTGGGCCTTCGGCTACAACGTGATCTTGATCCCTGTGGCCGCCGGGCTGCTCTATCCCGTGAACGGCACTCTGCTGTCGCCGGTCCTGGCAGCGGGTGCAATGGCGCTGAGCGGCGTTTTCGTCCTGGGCAACGCCTTGCGGCTTCGAGGCTTCCATCCCCCTGTGAAACAGGGCGCTGGCAACGGAGCCGAACCCAATACGCTCGAATTCAACCAGATGGAGACCGCATCATGAATATCGGCCAAGCCTCCAAGGCCAGTGGCGTGTCGACCAAGATGATCCGCTACTACGAATCGATTGGCCTCATCACGGCGCCGCTGAGGACCGAATCCGGCTACCGGGTGTATTTGGACAACGATGTCCATGCCCTCCGCTTCATCAGCCGGGCCAGGGACCTCGGCTTCTCCATCGAGCAGATGGCCGACCTCCTCGCGCTGTGGCGGGACCGCTCCCGCGCCAGCGCGGACGTGAAGGCCATCGCCCTCGATCACATCCGTGTTCTCGACGAGAAAGCCAAGGCCTTGGCGGCCATGAGCGAGACGCTGCGCCACCTCGCCGAAAACTGCCACGGCGATGGTCGGCCCGACTGCCCAATCATTGATGGCTTTGCCGGCGAAGCACCTGTCGCTGCCCGGAAGCGGAAGCCACGTTTCGGCGTGCTGGATATCTCCCCTGACCGTGCGCATGGTTAAGCCGTGTTTGGGGAAGATCTCTATCGTGTCGCCGAGGAGCTGCCGTCCATCGATGACTACCTGAGGCTTCGGGATCTCACGGGCCTCGGTCTCAAGAGCAGCAGGGGCGCTTCGATCGGACTGCCGAACTCCGTTTTGGGGTGCGTTGTCCGCTCCGCCGATCATGTCGTCGGCATGGGGTCGGGTGATAGGCGATGGAGGACTCTTCTTCCAGATCACAGACATCGCGGTCGATCCGGCCCATCAAGGCCTCGGGTTGGGCAAGTCCATCATGACCAGCCTGATGACACGCCTCGATGCCCTGGCTCCCGAAGGTGCCTATGTCAGCCTGATCGCTGACGGCGACGCACGTCATCTCTATGCACGCTTCGGCTTTGCGGAGACAGCACCTGCCTCGGTCGGCATGGCCATGGTTTTCAGACCCATCGAGGGCCAGCGCGACGATCACTGGGAAAAAACCGGCTGAGAAAGGTCTTGACCTTCCCAGCGTTGGAAACCCCATATTCAGGTAACCATCAACCGAGGATGAACCGATGCATAATTTCCAAGTCAACGACATGACCTGCGGCCATTGCGCTTCGACGGTCGAAAAGGCGGTGAAGAGCGTCGATGCCGCTGCCCAGGTTAAAATCGACGTCAACACCCGCAAGGTCGAGATTCAGAGCGAAAAACCGGCGGATGCGTTCGTCGCCGCCATCGGCGAAGCTGGCTATACTGGCGAACTGCAGGTCTAGTCCTTTAGGCAGGCAGCGAACCTGCCTGCCGGCCCTTCTCCGAAAGCATGGTCAATCGATGCATCCAAGCGCTGCCGTCCTTCCGCTCCTCTTCATGACCGCGGCATTCGCGGGCGAGCATGCTCCGGCCCGACCGATCGCCGAGCTGTCTCACATCCATGGCGTGGTGCTACCTGCCGGTTCGGACGACGTCCTGCTCGCCACGCACCATGGTCTCTATTCGGTGGACGCCGAGGGCATGGCGACAATGATCTCTGCGACGGCTGACGACTTCATGGGCTTCACCACCTCGACCGATGGTAAGCTTTTCGCCAGCGGCCATCCCGCGTCGGGCGGCAACACAGGCGTGATCGGTGCCGACCATGCTGGGTCGGGCTGGATTTTACTCTCTCCCGGTGCGAACGGTCCGGTCGACTTCCACGCCATGACCGTCAGTCCTTCCGATCCGCAAACGCTCTACGGCTCGTACGGCGGCATACAGGCGAGCCGGAACGGCGGCCTGACATGGTCCGTCGCCGGTCCGGGTCCCGACGACCTCATCGATCTGGCCGCTGCCGCCGATGATCCCGGCCACCTCTATGCCGGAACCATAACAGGGCTCTACGAGAGCTTCGACTTCGGACGCTCCTGGGCTGCGGCGACTGACATTGCGATGCCGGTGACGGCGCTAGAAACGGCTCCTGACGGAACGGTATGGGGGTTCATCCCGAACCTCGGTCTTCACCGGCTGAACGGCAGCGATCTCGAGATGGCATCCCCGATCACCGATGCTGTCATCTTGCACATGGCATTCGATCCTGATGACCCCGCTCGGATGGTGGCAGTCACCTCGGATAGCGAGGTCCTTTCCAGCGGCAATGGCGGCAAGACATGGTCACCGCTCGTTCCATAGCGCTGCCGATCGCCCTTTCCTTGCTCATGGGCGTGGCCGATGGCCAGGAGCTGGATGGTAGGACCCTTTACTTGGACAATTGCGCCGCTTGCCACGGCGTCGAGCTCGAGGGTCAGCCGGACTGGATGGCTCGGCTGTCGAACGGTCGCCTGCCTGCACCTCCGCACGACGAGACGGGGCATACATGGCATCATTCCGACGCCCAGCTCTTCCGTATCGTCAAGGAAGGACTTGCAAGCATAGCTCCGGGCTATGAAACGGATATGCCAGCGTTCGGCGCCACCATGACGGATACGGAAATCACCGCTGTCCTCGACTATATCAAGAGTACATGGCCGGATCGGGTGCGCGAGTCCCAGGCGCAGCGGTCGCAATAGTCAGCGCATCCCCCGTTCACGGTCCGGGTGTGTCCGCCGATAGCGAAGATGCACCCGCGCCACGACCAAAGCGACGGTCGGCCAGAACATGGTGTTGACCACATCGACGATCGCCCCGCTGAAGTCGACTTCGTGAAACAAGTCGAGGGCCTCGTTGATCAGTTCAAAAGCTAACACCGACAACCAGGGCAGGACGCTCGTCGGCCCACGCCGGAAGACAAGGATGGCGATGACGTAGATGGCGAGGCCGAGATGGATGTGCAGCGCATCCCTGCTCAGGTTCAAGAAGTCGGTTGCCAATGTCTTGAGGTCGTTCAGCATGAATGGCGCCCTTCAGGCCTCTACAACATGTCCCGTGGACAACCCTTTGTCGTCACTGGAAGAATCAAGAAAAATGTTGTATTAGCCTCGGCTATGGTTGAGGCGCGAGAAGGCGAGCGCTTCCGAAGGAAGGCACCTCAACCATAGCCGAGCGCGCATGTTGCGCTCCTTGAGCGCAACAACGATCCGAAGGGCGCTCAATTGGACCTTGCCGACTTGGACCTTTATAGTCCTGGTGATCTTGGACAACATAATTTCTGACCTCTACGAGTTTACTAAGCACCTGATTTTGTAGCATAAAACGGGCTCAAAAGCAAACGGCTTGGGTCTTCGGCGTCTCGGTTCGGCAGGCGTCGTATGCAACTGCTTTCGTTGAATGCTCACCTAAAACCACACGGGCCGATGCGCTTCTCGATGGTCGGAGGAGCGCCGTGGGCGCTCCTCCTTGTTTGGCCGTTACTCGTTGGCGCCTTCGCCTTCCAGCCAGGCGACCATGTCGGCGATCTCCTGCTCCTGGGCATCGATCACCTTCTGGGCCATGTCCTTGGCCCACTGGTTGTCGCCATGTTCAAGCTCGGCCTTGGCCATGTTGATGGCACCCTGGTGGTGCGGGATCATCGAACAGACGAAAGCCACGTCGATGTCTTCCACCATCATGGAATCCATCATCTGCTTGTTGGTCTCGTCCATGCCGGCCATCAGGTCCATGTGGGCCTGATCCATCTCGTGGTCCATGTTCATCGACATGTCGCTCGACATGCCTTTGGCGGACTTGCAGATCTCCGGCAGTTCGGCGGCGCCTGCCTGGCTGCCGCCCATCGCGGACATATCGTGTCCCGCCATGGCATCCTGAGCCAAGACAGGAGCCGACATCGCAGCGAGGACGGTGGTGGCGAGAAGGGCGTTCTTGATGATGTTCATTCTAGTTGTTCCTTGATTTGAGAATTCGTTTCAGATGAGGTTCTGCTCAAGGAACTTCGGAGGTCGATCTATGCGGCCCCATGCCTGCCGCGGAATAACACCGAGCAGTCCGATGCCATGATCGGTCGCCGCATAGGCGGGCATGCTGGCGATGGCTGCGACCGGAAGCGCGGAAAGACAAAGTCCCATGCCGCAACAGGCCACGACACCATGGGCATCGGAAAGGCAAGCGCCCTCACAGTCACCATGATCGGAGTGATGGTGAGCCATTGTCGTCCCAAGGGCAGGGGAGGATGCCATTGCACCGTGATGCATCGTCATGCTCACCACCACTGCGACGATGACCATCGCTGTCACGCGGATGCGCTGCCTTATGGCTGCCAGGAAAAACGGTTTGGGCATGAAGCTCCAACTCCTAGCCCTCCCCGGGGTTCCTGCGGAAGCGGTCAGAGGCAGCATCATTTCCTTCCGATATCCAGAAGATAGGTGGCCATGTCGTCGATGTGCTCGTCCAGAAGGAATTTCATGCTTCCATGGATCACCTCAGCCATCGATCCGCCGAGCACGTCCCCGCTCGGGGTGATGCCCGTGCGCATCGTCTCGACCAATGCCGGCTTGGTATATCCGTTGGCGGTCAGGTAGCGGGCGGTAAGCGGAGGCGACTTGCCCCCATCCTGCATCGCCGGATCGCCCGTCAGCTCGAGCGAGCTCGGCAAACCGCCGAGGACGTTGCGCGGCGCATGGCAGGCGGCGCAATGGGCCGGTCCCCAGACCAGGTACTTCCCGCGGTTCCATTCGGGCGATCTCGTTTCGTCCGGAACGTACTCGACAGGGCTCTCGAAGAACGTGCGCCATGGCCTCAGGCCCGCCCTGACGTTGAATGGGAAGCTTACCTGGTGGGGAACGTCGGGCGTGCCCACTGCCGGCGTCGCACGCAGTGCGGCCCACAGGTCGGCCATGTCGCTGTCGGTCAACGTGGCATAGAACTCGTAAGGGAATGCCGGGTAATAGGGGTCACCATCAGGCGACACCCCTTCCCTGACGGCCCTCACGAACTGCTGGAACGACCAGGTGCCAATGCCCTGGGTCGGATCCGGCGTGATATTGGGTGCGTAGAAAGACCCGAACTTCGACACCAACGCGGCCCCTCCTGAAAGGGGCGGTGCCCCGGGCGCCGTGTGGCAGGTGATGCACCCGGAAAGGCGTGCAAGATAGGCGCCCCTCTTCGGATCGCCCTGAAGCTCGGCCACCGGGCGAGCACCGGCGACGGGCCAGGTCTCGAGCACGAGAACACCCAGCGCCGACAGCACAAGAAGTGCGACAAGGATCATCGCCAAGCGGTTCATGGCTCACCGACGAAAAGCGGTATGGCATGCCGCACAGGTGGCTGCGATGTCCGCATAGACTGCGGCGACGGGTCTCGCCTCTGATAACGGTTCACTGTTGGCATCGATCGAACCTGTGGTCGCCATGTCGATCGATGCTACCTGTTCGGTCGAAAGTCCCATCAGCCACTCGAAGTCCATCTGCTCCCACTGAGACAGCTGTGCTCTTACCGCCACCGGCTCAGGGGTCGGCATGCTCGGCGACTTTACGAGCTCATCGGCGGACGTACCCAGTTCGGTACCAAGCTCGGCCAACCGATCGGCATAGTCTGAGAACGTCTGCCAATTCGCCCATATCTCGGGCTTGGCCTCAGACGGCCCCTCGATGCTTCCTTGGGGGAACAGATCGGTCATGGACCGGCCGGCATGCATCTTGATCATTTCGGCGGCTGTGGCGATGGCCTGCACGTCCGCTTGAGTGGGCTGCGATGCGATGGGAGCCAGCAGTTTGATCTGCTCGCTCAGCATCATCATGCCCGCCATCCGCTCGCCTACTATGCCCGTGGCGCCGCCATGCGCGAACACCGAAGCGGCGCCCGCGAGCAACAACCCTGAGGCTAGGAGCCTCGGGTCAACTCGATTCATCTTCATTTGTCGTGGTCCAGGTTGCTGAATGCCGCAGGTGCGGCCGCCGTTTTGAGTGGCTCAGCTACGAGGAGGTCGAAGGTCTTCGATGGCCAAGGACAGAGGAATGTCCGTCTCCTGGTCAAAATAGACCACCGAAGCCACTTTTACCTGGCACGACAGACTCACCGGTTCGATCCCAAGTATGGGGGCACCGCAATGGACGGCGGCATCACCAGGAAGATGCGAATGATCCGAAGTGTGCGAGGAGGGAGAATGATTGTGAGCGGCCTCAACAGTTGCGACGTCGAAAGGCCGGGCGTCGTCCGCATGCACGGAGACTGCTCCGAGCAGCAGGACCATCAGCAGGGCCAGCATGTTGACGAGGCAGCTTAGCGGCTTCAACGGCGAATCTTTCCTAACGCAGCGTCCCTTGGACGATGGCATTGTGACCTTCCCATGGCGCAAGGACAACTTGGAAGAGCCATGATCAAGTGATCCTCGCGGAGCGCAGCCGCAGCGAATTTGCGATGACGCTTACTGACGACAGAGCCATGGCTGCCGCGGCGATCGCAGGCGACAGGGTCAGACCGAAAAAAGGGTAGAGCAAGCCTGCCGCCACCGGGATGCCGGCGGCATTGTAGACGAAGGCCAGGAACAGGTTCTGCCGAATGTTGCCCATCGTCGCCCGCGACAGCCGGATGGCCTTGGCGATGCCGACCAGGTCTCCGTTCAGCAGCGTGACCCCGGCACTTTCCATCGCCACATCGGTGCCGGTGCCCATTGCGATGCCGACGTCCGCCGCGGCCAAGGCCGGTGCATCGTTGACGCCGTCGCCGGCCATGGCCACCACCCTGCGTCCGTTTCGCAGGCCGCTGACCACGTCGCCTTTCCGCTCCGGCAGCACGTCGGCCTCGACCTCCGTGATCCCCAACTCGTGCGCCACAGCTGCTGCCGTGACCGAATTGTCCCCGGTGAGCATGACCACGCGGATGCCCTCCCGCTTGAGCTCTGCCAAGGCAGCTGGCGTTGTCTCCCGGACAGGATCGGAAATCCCGATGGCGCCAGCTACCCGACCGCTAATGCTCACCAGCACCACCGTTGCGCCTGCGTTGCGGATCTCATCGGCACGGCCCTGGAGGATGTCGGACGCCATGCCCTCGGAAGCTAGATACTTGGCGCTGCCGACCATGATGCGGCGTCCATCGACCGTTCCGGTGATGCCCTTGCCGACCGGCGAGTTCACGTCCTGCGGCTCCGCAAGCACGAGCTGCCGTTCGTCCGCTGCTGCGACGATGGCGTCGGCAAGGGGATGCTCGCTCGCCCGCTCGAGGCTGGCGGCCGCGGCCAACAGCGAGGTTTCGTCAAAACCGGCGGCGGGTAGGATGTGCGTGACCTTGGGACGCCCCTCGGTAAGCGTGCCGGTCTTGTCCACCACCAGGGTGTTGACCCTTTCCAGCCGCTCGAGTGCTTCGGCATTCTTGACCAGGAGACCCAGTTGGGCCCCCTTCCCCACACCGACCATGATCGACATCGGCGTCGCCAGCCCCAATGCGCATGGACAGGCGATGATCAACACCGATACGGCAGCGACCAGTGCATGGGCGAAGGTCGGCTCCGGACCCCATATCATCCAAGCGATGAAAGCTAAGGCCGCGATGGCGATGACGATGGGGACAAACCAGCCGGAGACTTGATCGGCGAGACGCTGGATCGGTGCACGGGACCGCTGTGCGGCGGCGACCATGCCGACTATCCTCGATAGCATGGTGTCCCTGCCGACACCCGTGGCCTCCATGACGAAGCCGCCCGAGCGATTGACAGTGCCGGCGATGAGCTTGGATCCCTTCTCCTTGGTCACGGGCATCGACTCGCCCGTTAGCATGGACTCGTCAATGGCGCTTCGCCCGTCGAGGACGACGCCGTCCACCGGCACCTTCTCCCCGGGGCGGACACGTAGCCGGTCACCGACGACCACCGCATCGATCTCAATCTCCTCGTCAAACCCTGCGGCGGTGATGCGTCGTGCGGTTTTGGGTACGAGCCCGAGCAACGCCCTAATGGCACCCGAGGTCTTTTCCCTGGCCCTCAGCTCGAGCACCTGCCCCAACAGGGCTAGTGCCGTGATGACGGCAGCTGCCTCGAAATAGACCGGCACTGCGCCATCCATGTCGCGCATGGTGTGCGGGAAGATGCCGGGCAGCAGCGTGGCGACAACAGAGTAAATCCAAGCCACGCCGATGCCCAAGGCGATTAGGGTGAACATGTTGAGGCTGCGATTCCGGATTGAGGCTATGCCGCGCTCAAAGAATGGCCATCCGGCCCAAAGCACCACCGGGGTCGCGAGGAACAGCTGTATCCAGTTCAAGGCTTGGCCGGAGATCCACATGTGGAGGTCGACTGCATGGGCGGTCATCTCGAGCACGAAGACAGGCACCGCCAGCGCTGCGCCGAACGAGAACCGCCGGTTCATGTCCCGCAATTCGGGACTTGGTTCTTCGTACGCTGTTGGCAGCTCCGGCTCGAGGGCCATGCCGCAGATCGGGCAAGAACCGGTGCGTCCCGCCGGATCTCGGGGTGCATCGGACACGTCCACACGGTACCCGCGGGTGCTTTTCGTTCCTTTAAGTTTGGGGAGGCATTGAGATAGCTGTCCGGATCGGCGACAAATTTGGAGCGGCACACCTCCGAGCAGAAGTAGTAGGTCTCGCCCTGGTAGGAGAAGTTATGCTTGGCGGTCGACGGGTCCATCGTCATTCCGCACACCGGGTCCTTGATCAAGGCGGAAGCACTGCCTGGTGCTAGGTTTTCATGGCCATGATGGTCGTCATTCTCATGGTGATGGGCTGACACGATCTGCCTCCTGTTTCGTTCAGGATGCTCCTTGCCACGGTGGGAAGGTCAACCCCTACCCTCATCTCGATCAGGCGAGCGATCACCCCTGAGACATCGGGGACGAAACCATAGCCCCTATACGGCCGCATCACACTTCAGAGCGTCAACCCTGACCGGTCCGATCGATCGAAAGGCAGATCAAGATCGCTCTCGGGATACAGTGCCATGAAGGCATTAGCCATGGCCTGCACGTGTTCAAGATCGGTATGTGCACCAGACGTTCGCGTAGATGTCTCAGAAGGCTGACAAACATAAGCCAAAAGTTCTTGGCGATGCCGTGCCACCACGAGTTTAAGTTTGTGGGCGGCAGCAGCGGCTGGGGCCTCTTCGCCGATGATCCGTTTCACTACTGCAATCGCATGAATCGCATCCGCGTCCTTCGGTTTGGCATCGAAGTACCGAGCCGCCCACCAATCCTGGACCAAAGCGAAATTGCCGTCCTTGAACTCGATGCGATATGGACCTTCGAATGATTTCGAATTGCCTGCTGGGTCCTTCCAGCTCGCGATGGCGGTGACGAAGTCGTCCTTTTTCAGTCTGCGTTTGTGGCTATCGGCCCGAAGAACGATCAAGACGCCTTCGTCTTCCCACTGCGCCAAAATCTTGTTTTCGTAGTCGTACGGTTCCAGTGCAACGATGTCGTCCGCGTTCATGGTGATCTCCTTGTCTCTTGAGGATACGGCGCAATGGCGCAAGACACATCCAGCGAGAACGAGGCTCATGATCGGGTAACCCTGGTCCGATATGGTGACGCGGAACTGAACAGGACTTCCATGCCCGCTCGCCTTCTTCAACTCGTCACGGCCATGATCGTAGCCGTATTCCTTGTCGGCTGCAGCCAGTTCGTCGGCGACAATCGTCACAACGTTCCATTGCCGAAGGGACTGGTGGACCAGATGGCGGCGATCGGTTCCTCGCCTACCGAACCGATGATGATCCGGGTGTTCAAGGAGAGTTCCGAGCTCGAGGTGTGGAAGCGCACCCACACCGGCCGGTACGCCCTGCTCAAGACCTATCCGATCTGCAAATGGTCGGGTGCGCTCGGACCCAAGATCCAGGAAGGCGACTACCAATCGCCGGAAGGCTTCTACGACGTGACCCCAGCCCTGATGAACCCGAAGTCGAACTACTTCCTGTCGTTCAACGTGGGTTTCCCGAACAAGTTCGACCAGGCTTGGGGACGCACCGGCAGCTACCTGATGATCCACGGCGACTGCAAGTCGGTGGGTTGCTACGCCATGACCGACGACGGCATCAAGGAACTCTACGCCCTGGTTCGCGAGAGCTTCAGGGGCGGCAATCGGTCCGTGCAGCTGCAGTTGCTGCCATTCCGCATGACGGAGGCAAACCTCGCGCGGCACGCCGCCAGCCCCCATGTCCCCTTCTGGCGCAACCTCAAGGAGGGCACGGACATCTTCGACCGCACGCTGCAGTTGCCGGCGGTTGACGTGTGCGAGAAGCGTTACGTGTTCAACCGCACGGGCGCCGCTCTGCTCGATCCCAACGGAACCTGCCCCGTCGCGCCGCTCTCGACCATGGCCGCCCTTTGATGGGTTAGGGGCGCCCGGCACCGGGGGCGGTACGGCCCGCGAAGGCGCCGGTGATGGTCGCCATCAGCAGCATGACGACGCCGGCGGTGATGCCGACGTCGGCCAGGTTGAAGGTGGGAAAGTGCCAGCCGCCCGCGTGCAGGTCGATGAAGTCGGTGACCGCGCCATCGGGAATGCGGTCGACGAGATTGCCCAGTGCCCCGCCCAGGATGGCGGCGTAGCCAAAGCGCTCGAGTCGTCCACGGCTCCTGTGCCACAGCCAGGCGACCACCGCGGACACCACGAGGGTCACGAGGACGATGGCCCACCAGCCCCCGGGCCCGTCCGCGGCGAACATGCCAAAGCTCACGCCGGTATTGAATCCCAGGGTAAGGTTCAACACCGGCAGCACCGGCACGCCAGCCCCGTCGAGGTACATCAGGGCGGCCTCCTTGGTGGAGGCGTCCACGCCGATGACGCCCAGAACGAGGAAGAGCGAGGAGTCGCGATTGCTCATCGGCCAGCCTGCCGTAGGTCAGACCTCGCATCACGGATGATCGACCAAGCGGACTGCAGGAACAGGCCGGCCACCGCGAAGGCGACGATCAGGTCCGGCCACTGCGACCCGGTCCACCAGACCGCACCCGCGGCGGCAACCACGGCGAGGTTGCCGATGGCGTCGTTGCGGGAGAACAGCCAAACCGCTCGCATGTTGGCGTCGCCCTTGCGGTGCGGGATAAGTACCACTGCGGCCAGCACGTTGACCATGAACGCCACCAGCGCGAAGCCGCCCATCAAGAGGCTCTCGGGCTGGTGCTCGATGAAGACCCTATAGAGCGTCGACGCGACGACGCCCAAACCGAGCAGGCCGAGAAAGATGCCCTGCAGCAGGGCCGCCTTCGCCCGGGCGGCAAGTCCCCAGCCAACGGCGATCAGGCCCAGGAACGAAATGAGCCCGTCGCCAAGGAAGTCGAGCGAGTCGGCCTGCAGCGCCTGGGAGCCGGCGATGAAGCTGCCGGCGATCTCGACGATGCCGTAGCCGACATTGAGCAGCACGACGATCCAGAGAGCCCGCTTGTAGGCCGGCGTGACGTGCGAGAGGTCCGGAATGTGATCGTCGTCGCCCTCCTCGTCGTGGTCGTGCTCGGAGTTCGCCCCCTTCTGCCCGCCGATCCGGTCGAGCTGGTAACCGAGGTCCGTTACTGCGGTCTCGAGCAGCGGCAAGCGCCGACCGGGATCGTCCACCTCGAGCGTCATGATCTGGGAGGCGATGGAGACCTTGACGTCCTGGATACCGTCCACCTTGCGGGCGGCCCCTTCGATCTTGGCGGCGCAGGACGAGCAGTCCATGCCAGTGACTTGGTAGCGTACGGTTTCGGCAGCAGCGCTCATGCCCTTGCTCCTTCTTGAGACGATTTGGTGCAGAGGCTACAACCTGTAGTCACTACAGGAGCAAGCAGGAAATGCAGATAGGGGATCTCTCCCGCCACGCGGGGGTCAATATCGAGACCATCCGCTACTACGAACGAGCGGGCGTGCTGCCCGTACCGGCCAGACAGGGCAACGGGCGCCGCATCTATGGCGAGGCGGACGTCCGCCGTCTCGGATTCATCCGCCACGCCCGCGATCTCGGCTTCGACCTGCAGTCCGTCCGCACCTTGTTGGCTTTGCAGGAACAGCCCGAGGCCTCCTGCACCGATGCCAGTCGAATCGCACAGGCTCAACTGGACGAGGTCGAACGTCGCCTGGCGCAGTTGCAGAGCCTGCGAGCAGAATTGTCGCGGATGGTCGCCGAATGCCGGAAAGGGGTCGTCGCCGAATGTCGTGTCATCGAAGCGCTCAACACCTCGCCGTTCTGATCGCGGTCGCCTTGGCGGGAGCGGCGGGGGCGGCCCTTGCCGAGGACGCTTCCGGCAGGCAGGTCTATGTCGAACATTGCGCAAGCTGCCATGGCGCGAACCTCGAAGGTCAGCCGAACTGGAAGCAGCGGCTGCCGACCGGGCGCCTGCCGGCACCGCCCCACGACGCGACCGGCCACACCTGGCATCATTCCGACCGGCAATTATTCCGGATCGTCAAGGAAGGGCCGGCGGCCATGATGTCCGGCTACGAGACCGACATGCCGGGCTTCGGTGCGGTGCTCGACGACGCCGAGATCGCAGCCGTGCTCGACTACATCAAGAGCACCTGGCCCGAACGCCAGCGCGACGTGCAGGCCGCCAAGTCCGCTTCGGACCCGCTCCAACCATAGACGAAGCCGTCAGGCCGCGGCGTTGGCGGCGACCGGAAGGGCTCGCTTGTGGGCGGTCGCGCGATAGGCGTTCACGATCCGATCGCGGGCGAAATCGGGAACCGCCCTGCCTTCGAGGAAATCGTCGATCTGGTCGTAGGTCACCCCATAGGCGTCCTCGTCTGGCCGCAAAGGGGCATTGTCCTCGAGATCCGCCGTAGGCACCTTGAACACCAGCTCCGACGGTACACCGAGGTGGGCTGCTATGGCGCGGACCCTTCGCTTGTTCAGGCCGGCGAGCGGCAGGATGTCGGCGGCGCCGTCGCCGAACTTGGTGAAGAAGCCCATGACCGCCTCGGCGGCATGGTCGGTGCCGATGACGAGGCCCTTGAGACCCCCTGCCAGGGCGTACTGAGCGATCATGCGCTGCCTCGCCTTGACGTTGCCGAGGACGAAATCCTCCTGGGCTGCGTCGTTCGGCACGAACCCGGCGGATTTTACCTGTTGCCACATGGCGTCCGCAGCCGGCTTGATGTTGACGGTGAAGGTCTGGTCAGGATTGATCGCCGCCAACGCCGCCCGGGCGTCCTTCTCGTCTGCCTGCGTACCGTAGGGAAGTCTTACCGCGACAAACCGGGCTTCATGCCCTTCCGCCCTCAGTTCACGGGCGGCCCGCTGCGCGAGCAAGGCCGCCGTGGTGGAATCGATGCCGCCGCTGATGCCCAGGACATAGGTGGCAAGCCGGGAGCGCACGAGGTAATCCTTGAGGAACGCCACCCGTCTCTCCGCTTCGGCAAGCGCATCGAACGTCGGAGCGACGCCCAATTCGGCCATGATCTGGGCTTGCGTGCTCATCGTCCTGGCTTCCTTTCATCCGTCCTGTTCATGGTCTGGACGCCCCGATCCAAGGAGCGGTTCATCTACATGTCACCCTGCAGTCGCCCGATGAACATGGACCAGTAGATTTCGGCAGCTCCCTCGAGCGTGAGGTGCTCCTCGCGTTGGCCGCCGAACGAGCGCATGCCCATGCTGCGCAGGAACATCGACTGCTCGTCGGCATCCACCCTGAGGTTCTCGTTATAGCCGTTCGACTCCATGGTTTCCCCATCGACATAGCTGATGCCGTTCGTGGAGAACCCGCCGCCCATGAAGATCGTGCAACGGGTGATGGCCTTGCCGCCTCGGTAAACCGCCGCGGTGAAACGGTTGGAATCGATCCGCCGGAAATCGCCGTCGATGCCGTCGTTGCGCTGGCTCAGCTCCTTTAAGGAGTTCTCGAAATATTTGGCCAGGAACTCGAAGGCTTCCACCCTGAAACGATCCTTGTCCCGATCCGTGAAGCTCTTGGCCAGGCGTAGATTGCTTGACCTCGGACCCGCCGCAACCGCGGTCGTGGACGAAACCGATCTTGTGGGCTCCGAGCGGGATCGGACCGGGTCGGCGAATCGCTCCGCCGCTTTCCTGATGTCCTTGACCACGTCGAGCATGGCCACATCCCGATCTGGCCATTGCGTCACCGGCTTGCCGTCCGAAGGTGTGGCCCGCAGTTTGCCGAAGGGAGCATGGTGCCATTCGCAGGGGCGAAGGATGACGGGAATAACAACGGCTTCACCTCTGGCCTGCCGATCCAAGGCGACAGTCATCTCCTTGTCGTAGCAGTAGTCCGATGCCAGGAAGTCTGGGCTTACCAGCAGGAGCACTATCTCGGCACTTTCGAGTTCCGTACTGATCGAACCGTCGAGTTCCTCCCCCGCAACGATGCGTCTGTCGTGCCATGTCTCGATCACGCCCTGGCGCTTCAGCATGGCCAACTGGGTCTCCAGTTGATCGCGGAGCATTTCGTCACGATGGGAGTAGGAAAAGAACACTGTGGTCATGGCTGCTTCTGGACACGCGTTGAAGGAAGCGGATCATGCGTCGTGCTGGTGGTGCTTGCACTTGCCATGGTCGGCTAGGATCTCGATTACCTGGCAGCTTTCCACCCGACCATGCGAACAGCCCTCGACCATGCGCTCCAGTTCGGCCTCGAGAGCCTTGAGGCTGGCGATCTTGTCCTTCACTTCAACCAGACGAGCCCTGGCGATGGTGTCGGCGTCGGCACATGACTGATCTGGACGATCCTGCAGGTCGAGGAGTGTCCTGATCTGGTCGATCTCGAAGCCGAGCTCCCGAGAGTGCCGGATGAAGGTCAGGCGCTCGGCGTCCTTGCGGTCATAGGTCCGGCGGTTTCCTTCGGTGCGCGGCGGAGCCGGCAACAACCCGATCTGCTCGTAGTACCGGATAGTGGGGATCTTGACCCCCGTTGCCACCGAAACCTTCCCGATCGCGATGCCGTGACTCATTTCCGCTTGCTCCTATAGTGACTGGAGGATGTACGGCAATGATGGAGAATTCAAGGAGTCGCTGCCGATGGACGCAAGGATCGAAACTACCCGCTTCAAGGTGAACGGTATGGATTGCGCCAGCTGTGCTTCGAAAGTGGACACCGCGGCACGTCGCATTCAAGGAGTCGAGGACGTATCCGTTTCCGTCGTGTCGGGCACCATGTCGGTGAAGCACTCGGATGGCGCCGATCTCGCCGATCTTGCCCGACGTGTCTCCAACCTGGGCTACCCCACCCGCCAGCTGCAGACCGGTGGCTCTGCCGCACGATCGTCTGAAGTGTCTCATGCCAATGATGGTGATCATCGGCATCAGGCCAACCACGATAGCATTCACACGCATGGCGATGACGATGCCGCTGGCGAGACGCCGTGGTGGCGCACCCGCAAAGCGATTCTTACCATGGTTTGCGGCGGTGCATTGGTCGCCGCCTACCTTGTTGGCCAGATACTGCCTGACGTCCAGCATTGGGCATTCCTCATCGCCCTGCTGGTCGGCCTTGTGCCGATCGGCCAGCGGGCTATCGCTGGCGCCATGGCTGGGTCGCCGTTCTCGATCGAAACCTTGATGTCCATCGCCGCCATCGGTGCCGTGATCATCGGAGCTGGCGAGGAAGCCGCAACGGTCGTCCTGTTGTTCCTGGTCGGCGAGATGCTGGAGGGCTTCGCGGCTGGCCGGGCACGTGCCAGCATCAAGGGATTGGCAGATCTCGTGCCAAAGACGGCGCTGCTGGTCGATGTCGACGAGGTGCGTGAAGTCCGGGCATCCAGTCTTGCCCTGAAGCAGGTGGTGCTGGTGCGTCCCGGCGACCGCATCCCGGCGGATGGAGAGATCGTCGAGGGCCGCGGTGCCATCGACGAGGCACCGGTCACGGGCGAAAGCATCCCCCAGAGCAAGGGTGTTGGCGATATGGTGTTCGCCGGCACCATCAACACCGACACGGCCATCAGAGTGCGCGTCACCGCTGCCGCTGCCGACAACACCATTTCGAGGGTCATCGCCCTGGTGGAGGAGGCACAGGAATCGAAGGCGCCGACCGAGCGCTTCATCGACCGGTTCTCCAAGGTCTACACGCCCGGCGTTCTGCTGGTCGGCGCCTTGGTGGCGATCGTGCCGCCTCTCCTGCTCGGTCAGTCCTGGAGCGAGTGGGTCTATAAGGGCCTCGCCATCCTCCTCATCGGGTGCCCATGCGCACTGGTGATCTCCACCCCGGCCGCCATTGCCGCTGCCCTGTCGGCGGGCGCCCGGCGAGGCCTGCTGATGAAGGGCGGCGCCGTGCTCGAACAGCTCCGCACCATCACCATGGTGGCCATGGACAAGACCGGTACGCTGACCGAAGGGAAGCCGAAGGTCACCGATATCGTCGCCGTCGGCCGCAGCGAAACCCAGGTGCTATCGATGGCCGCGGCGCTGGAGACCGGATCGAGCCATCCGCTCGCCCTTGCCATTCTCGCCAGGGCCAAGGCGGACAAGGCACCCGTGCCTCCCGGTTTCGATCTTGCGGCGGTTCCCGGTAAGGGCGTCACCGGCAGCATCGGCACCGACAAGGCATTTCTCGGCTCTATCGAGGCAGCCGCTGAACGCGCCACGATCCCCGACGAGTTGCGGGCACGCATCGTCGCTTTCAATGACGAGGGCAAGACGGTCTCGGTGCTGCTTGCCAACGGCACGCTCGCCGGCATCTTCGCCATTCGCGACGAGCCTCGGGCCGACGCCAAGGCCGGTCTGCAGGCTTTGCGAAATGCGGGCGTCGGAGCAGTGATGCTCACCGGCGACAATCAGCGCACCGCCAGCGCCATCGGCACCTCTTTAGGTATGGATGTTCGAGCCGGCCTGCTCCCCGAGGACAAGCAGCGGATCGTTCGAGAGCTTCAATCGCAAGGCAAGGTTGTGGCCAAGGTGGGCGATGGCATCAACGACGCCCCTGCCCTGGCCGCGGCCGATGTCGGCATCGCCATGGGCGGCGGCACCGACGTTGCGTTGGAGACAGCCGATGCCGCGGTGCTCCATGGCCGGCTCACCGACATCGCCGACATGATCGGCCTATCGAAGGCAACGATGGCCAACATCGGTCAGAACATCACCCTGGCCCTCGGGCTCAAGGCAGTGTTCCTGGTCACCACCGTCATTGGGGTTACCGGATTGTGGCCCGCAATCCTGGCCGATACGGGCGCCACGGTGCTCGTCACCGCAAATGCCATGCGGCTGCTCGGCTGGAAAGGCATGGGTGGCCGCGTATGAGCGAACGGTACAGGCCTCCCCTATCGTTGAGGCTATTCCAGTTCGGCTTGTGGAGCTTGGTGGCGTTGATCGTCGGCTGGTTCGTGCTGACGCCGATGCTGCATGGTAAGGCGCCCGGAAACGAGCCCATCCCTCCGACCGCCGCCACCGCCGCAGCGCCGGAATGATGCCGCTCATGTGCATCATCCGGTCACATGTCCGAACGAAACACACGCCGTTAGCGTCCAGGCGAAATTGACGCTCCGTTCTACCAAGGAAAGACGAACATGAAGAGGATTCTGAACGCCCTGCTTATGCTGGGGATCGTGATCCCCAGCACTGCACACGAGTTCACCGTGGGCGAGCTTTATGTCGATCATCCGATGATCGAGGAGGCGCCGCCCAATGCCCCCGTACTCGGTGGCTATCTCTCCATCCAGAACATGGGCGACACCCGATGACCGTCTTATTGCCATCGAGAGCAGCGCTGCCGAGAAGGTGGAGATGCACCGGTCAACCCTGACCGACGGCATTGCGCGCATGCAGCCCATGACGGAGGGCCTCGTCATCCCCGCCGGTGAGACCGTTTGGTTGGACAACGGCATGGATGCCATGTTCGTCCAACCTGTCGAGCGGTACCGCGCCGGCGACGAGGTGCCGGCGACGCTGGTGTTCGAGAAGGCTGGTCGCATCGACGTTACGTTCAAGGTGGAGGAGCGGTCCACCGGATCCGGCGCTGCTCATGAAGGTCACGGCCAATGACCGGCTTGCGCAGGCTTCGAGGTATCCTTTGGCTGCTGGTGGCGATCGCAGCTGCCGGCGCTGCCTTCCTGGCTTTTGGCCCCCGGTTCGCGCCAGCGAACGCTGGGGAAGCCATCTATGCCAAGCCCTTTTCATTGGTGAACCAAGACGGCGCTCCGTTCACGCAGGCCGACTTCCTCGGCAGGCCTTCGGCGTTTTTCTATGGCTTCAGCCATTGCCCCGACGTCTGCCCCACTGCCCTGGCCGAGATGTCGGCCATCCTCGAGGCGCTCGGACCGGATGCGGACAAGCTGCAGGTCGTCTTCGTCTCCGTCGATCCGGAGCGGGACACGCCGGAGATCATGAAGGACTATGTGGAGTACTTCGACCCTCGCATCGCCGGCCTGACCGGCGAACTCGACGAAGTCACCAAGATGACCCGCGACCGCTATATCTTCTTTGAGAAGGTGCCCACCGAAGACGGCGACTACCAGATGGAGCACCAGGCATCGATACAGCTGGTGACGGCGGACGGTCGCTTCTTCGGCACCCTTGCTGCCGAGGAAGGCTTCGAGGTCAGGCTGGCCAAAGTTCGTCGCCTCATTGCCGAGGGATAACGCCCATCCCAGCGTCACCTCACGTCACGATCGGGAATCTCACGGCTAGCAGGGACCCGATGCACGCCTTCGGGTTCGTCTTCGCCACTGAACCTGATGCCGGCACGCTCCAAAGCCTCTTTCATGGCCACGACGCTGGTGGGCATCACCCTGTTGCCACCGTTCTCGTAGGCCGCCACGGTCCGGCGACCGATGCCGCTATGCCCCGCAAGCTCCTGCTGACTCCAGTCGAGGAGGGCTCGTCCTGCCCGGATCTGGGCGGGAGTTGGATGGTGCTGCTGTTGGCTCAAGACGCCGTTCCGAATCGTTCTGATGATAACCGAAACTTAACGCAATCGGCGTTCGTTGCACAAAATGTACATTACGGCTTGACTCCCGCCGTAAATACCTATAGTGACTAGAGCATTGGAAGCCGCAGGTGCCCATCGATCAGGCACCACAACAAGACCTTCCCCCGCGTGCATAGCCCGCACGACGTCCTGAATATTCATCGTGTTCGGCCTGTTCGTAGCATGCAGGGAGTGAACCTGTGTCTTTGTTCGTGCGTCCCCAAGACCTTAAATCGAAATCCCGTACGCTGCGCCACCGGGATACCCGGCGGAAGCTTTCGTCCATCCTGTTCGACTCGCTCTCCCGGCTGGACGAAGTGGCCGTGATCGGCTCGGATCCCCTCGTCACCCATTTCGCTGTGTCCTTGGGGCTGGAGGCTGCCTCGTTGGCGACCTGCCAGGCCATGCTCGACGAGCGGCTGGTGACCCTGGTCGGCGTTCCGTCCCGGCACTGGTTCCGTCCTGACACCATGAAGCTCCTTCTGTCGCTGAAGGCCGAGATGGAGAGGTGCGGTCGGCCGTGCGTCCTCCTTCCACAACGCGCCATCACCATGCTCGCTCGACGCGATGCCGGCCGAGAACGGGCACGTATGCTGATCGAGTTGATCCGCGATCCGGTGCGGATGGGCGTCGACCATGCCTGCTGCAGCCGGCATATCGGTGATCCTGTTGGATGCCGCGCCATGCAATTGCTGACCGGCACCGACTGTTTGCCTTAGCAGACTGCACCTTCATTGCTTCTTTTCACCGGCTGTATTTTTTCCAGCGGAGATGCCCCATGCCCATGTCAAAGCCTTCGGCCCAAGACGTGCAAACATTGTTGTCGCAGTTGATCTATCGAGCGGGTTTCGCACGTGACGAACTAACGATCACCACCGGGAAGCTCGGCCGCAATATCATTCTGCTTCCGCCGGGCCTGGACCCCTCGACGTTTGGAGTCAGAGACCTCGGGTACATGCTCCAGGCCTATGGGTTGCCGTACGAAATATCGCTCGAGTCTGATCCGTAGAAGCGGGTCCAGCCCCCACTACATCGTTCCCACTTCACTATTCCCAATTTCTCATGGAGTACCAACATGCTCGATGTCGATGTCACTCGTCCTCCAACCAGCTTTGCCGGTTTTCAAGCCGCGCCCACTCAATGCCGCCGTCGCACCCTCCGCCATGCCGTTGAAACCCTGGTGTTGGTGCACCCTTCTATCAAGCGTCTGGCCGACGATGATGCCTTGGACGAGCTGGCCGACGACCTCATGATCGGCCCCGATGACTTCACAACCGTCAAAGTAGATTATTCTGGGCGTGTTATCCATCTCGCTTGCGTTTGCAACTCAGCGTGGCGTGGGGACCGCAAGGGCGGCTTCCTCGAGCTCAAGGCATTGGCAGCGCTTGCTGGGCACACCGTGGTCTTGGTGCCGGAAGCGTTCATCCGGCGCGAGCCCCGGTTGAGCAACTCTTTGATGATCGCCGGTGCGGCAGGGGCTGAAATTGGCCTGACGGATCGCATGAAGATCCTCGCTCTCCTCCTCGACAACGGTGGCAGCGCCCCCCTGTTGGATCTTGCCGCAATGGTGAGAGGCGACGAGCCCGTTGCAGCCATCATGGCGCTGGTGATTGAAGGGGGGCTCTATGTCGACCTCAACAAGCGCATTCTTCCCAGCACCGAGGTGCATCTGGTGCAGCCGCTATGACTCGTCGCCATAACGCTGTGGACTTCATTGGTGCCGACCCTCTCAGCACCGCCGATCGCCTCGAGGCGCTTGCAGCAGACCTTCGCCGCCTCGCGTCCGGTAGTTTCCCCGCTGCTGCAGATCTGTCCGATGCACCGGTTTTGCGGGAGTGGGGAGTGATGTCGCGATCATGCTTTGCCCTTGTCGGTACCGTCGAGGGGCACCCCCGGATACCAGACTTCAGGCCGGCCATGACTTCGGAGGTTTTCGCGATCGACAAAGGCAAGAACTGGGCGAGGACGCTGAATCGATATTACCGCCTTGAGCCCCGTGGGTCCGAAGGGAAGCAGCATGGGTAAGCTCGACGATCTACTGTTCTTCGAGGAGTTCGATGAGATGAGGACAATCAAGCAGGCGAAGGACGAACGCACAGTTCAAGAACGTTTGGCCGACCTCGCAGTGGAGCGCAGCCTTCCGAAGCAGGTCCGGAACGCGCTCGCGAAGGGAGACAGCGGTCACTTGGTGGTCATCGTGCCCTCCATGGAGTGGCAGGAGCCTATCGGTGAAGCGCTTGCCCAACTGGACGACAAGGTGCATCCCGTTTACCCAGGTACGGCGAAGTCCAGCAAAGATGACCGCAAGGCCGTCAAACACCACATCGAGGTCAATCATATCATGGTTGGCGTGGCCGTGACTCACGGATCGCTTCCACCATTGCTGAGAACGGTAGCGTCCATGACGGTGACCATCCCGGCACCTGGCGCGGCGCTCCTGCGTGCTTTCATGAAAAGCATCTGCACAGGTCAGATTCCCCGCCATCTAGACACCCTCAACGTCGGTGTCCTCGATTTCGACGAGATCTGTTCGGCGTTTACTGTGGGGGCCACTGCCACCTTAGCGGTGGAGAAATTGAGCCAAGCGATCGCTAATAAGACTGGCATGGCTCGTGAGGGCGAAGTCTTGCCGTCAATGGAAGATGCTGTCGAATTCGGGGATGCTCAACTTTGGGCGAAGGATCTCAAGATCGATCTGGCAGACGTCGCCGCCGGCAAAATCGGCTGGGCAGACGTGGATCGGGGCATCGTGCTGCACGGTCCGCCTGGAACAGGCAAGACCACATACGCCCGGTCTTTGGGACAGTTCCTCGGTGTTCCAGTCATCATCGGCAGCATTGCCGAACTTTTCGCCAGTACCACCGGATACCTTGATACCGTCATTCGCGCCCAGCGCGACCTGTTCGAGCGAGCTCGAAGTGCCGCCCCTTGTCTGCTTTTCCTAGACGAGCTGGACCAGGTACCCAATCTCGATGCTACTGACGCCAAGAATCGCGACTACTGGTCGCCTGTGGTCGCTGACTTCCTGATCGCCCTGGACGGTGCAGTTGGCGACAGAGCCGGCGTCATCGTCGTCGGAGCGACGAACCGCCTGCACGCGATTTCGCCTGCCATCTTGCGGAACGGGCGTTTGGAAAGGGCAGTTTACTTAGGACCACCAAGCGCGAATGGAGCCTCGCGCATCCTTCGCCATCACTTGGGACCGGCTCTTCCTGACGCAGATCTCGGTGAGGTTTCTGCCATCTGTGCCAGTCGCTCGATGACCGGCGCAGACATCATGGATCTGGTTCGCAGCGCACGCCGGCGTGCCCGCCGAGCCGCAAGAGAGATTTCACTCGAGGACCTCAAGTCTATTCTGATCCCGGACCGGGAAAGACCGCCAGATCTGGCTCGACGTATTGCCGTTCACGAGTCTGGGCATGCTCTTCTCGCGGCGCTGCACATGCCCACGAGCTTGACGATGGTTACGATCGAGCCCGGAGGTGCTGACATCAACAGTGGTGGCCACACCCAGTTGACCACACCTGATAATCAACTCGAAACGGCTGTTGAGCTTGAGAATCGCGTCGAAATGCTCCTGGCCGGACGGGCTGCCGAGATTCTGATTTTCGGATCACCGAGTTCTGGCTCGGGGGGTTCCTCCTCGAGCGATCTCGCGCTAGCGGTCCGGACGTTGGCCGTTGCTTACTTGACTCTTGGACTGTTTCCCGGGGGTCCACGGTGGCGCTGCGAACCAGGTGAGGTGATGTTTCACCTCATGCGTGATCCCATTGCCTGCCATGCCGTGGAGGCTCGGCTAGCCACCCTGGCAGATCGCGCATTGGAAACTCTCGGGGCGAATCGAGCATCTCTCAACATGCTCTCCGATACATTGTTGACCAGGAAAACGGTTCACCGGGAGGAAATTCTGGCCATGATCGGCAGCCAACATCAGGTGGAAACACCGTATTCCCCGGCTCAGCAGCATCCCCAAAATGGTCCGTAGCGTGATAATTTTGCAACAAAATAACCTGTCGACGGTAATGACTGAGGTTCCCGAATCATCATTTTTCACGGTGTCAACATTGGAGCGGCAAATGAGCGCTTTTATCCTCGTCAATGTGCTCGATGCGTCAACAGGCCCGACTAGGACGGTCGAGTCTCCATTCGACAGTTCTGCACACCGACCTCACTTCTTCTTAACGTAATGGTTTAAGAAACGCGAATAAGGTGGAGTCTGGACTCGATCATTACTCCCCTCTGCCTGGCAGAAAAATGCCGTGGGGGTCTTTTCAAACCCGGGTATTTTCGGTGAAGATGGAGACGGATCGGAAAGAGCTTAGCTCTGACAAGATACCAAAAAATAAAAACGCCCCGGATTTCTCCAGGGCGTTTGAACAATCAACGACGCTCCCCCAACAGCCTGCAAGCACGGGGTTCGTCGTCCAAGCACGGTAATGGACCTTTCGGCCCATTGCTAACCGGCTTCACAGCCGATCCGCGCATCCGACAGGCCTCGCGGCCCACACAAGCCGGCGAAAGCCGACTGAGACCAATGGACCCAAGGGCCCATTGCCATGGAAACCGGCTTCGCAGCCGCATCCACGCTTTGGAGTATCTGCTGGACGCAACCAAACGTCAAGCTTTCTCCGGGCGTGAAAAGGAGAAATCATGCCCAAGCGCACCTCTGAAGCACTCGCCCCCAGCCAGGCCACCATGCTCCGGAGCAGTTCTCTCTATCACGACTCGTCCGCCGGAAAGGCCGGCTGCAACTTGCTCGTCGATTGCTGTCGTATCGATGGCATGGCGCACGGTTCACGGCCTTATCTCGTGGCCGTCATGGACACGACAACCCGCTCGCTCCTCTCTACGGTCATCACGTCGAAAGGACTCATCGCCAAAAACACCATCCGGGCGATCAAGACCGCGATGGAGTTGAAGGGCGCTGGTGTGGGCGAGGTGTCGATCAACTGCGATTTCCTTGATCCAGCGACGCTCTGCGCCGGCCTTCCAGGGGCTGCGGCGATCACCATAGCACCGCCCTCCGCAAAGCCGGCGATGCGTAGCTGGGCCGAGCGTCTCCTCATTGAGACCGCCAGTCCATCGGTCGCCGCTAAGACGCTCTGATCGCCCTTTTTCTGTCACCTCGCACCTCGTCAGGATCGGAGCAGCCCCAAGGCTGTACCGTCAATCTGCGGAGTAATTCCGTGTACGTGAACAACAGAGACGCTTTCCAACATTCGGTTCGTCTGCCGCATACCTCCGCCCGCATCGTCATGTCGCCGTCCGGCGGTGCTTTCCGCACCATCGTAGGTCACGGCTCTATTCGCGCTACCAGCGTCTTCCCTTCTGTAAAGGCAGGATTCAGCATGCCGTGCGAAGCCCAGCACGAACGCATGCATGTCAGGATTTGCGAGGCCGACCCCCGCATTGTGGACTATCAGCATCAGCCCCACAGGCTTGAGATCTTCATGAGCAATCGCTCGAAGCCTCTCATTTATTTTCCGGACGCTATCCGTCAACGCGATGACGGCACGATCGAGGTCATCGAGACCAAGCAGACGCAGCATCAGTTCAAGCGTTCGTCAGCCTACGCCGACAAGCTCGACTATGCCGAACAGGTATACGCAACGCTTGGCTGGGCCTTTCTCCGTCTGTCCCAGGACAAGGACTTGGAAATCCGGCCGTTGTGGCCCAATGCTCGCATGATCAGCCTCCATAACAAGCGTCGCGTCACCAGCGCAGATCGGTTGCGCTTCATGGAAGCCGCAGAGCGCGAAGGTGGCACGCTTGCGTTCGGCAAGGCCATCGAAACCCTAGCAGCCAACGGCCTCTATCAACCATGCGACGCGGTCAACCTTTTGCACCGGATGATCGTCGGTCGAGTGGCATTCATCGATGTCACTCGCCGTATTCAAACCGATAGCCCCGTCGCCTTGATTGCAGGTCCCGGGCCGGCTTCCGTGCTCCGCTCCCTGCCCAAGCTCTTTGGTCCGAGCGTCGATATCGATGTGCTGGAGATGGAGGCCATCTGATGGGGAAGAGCATCAGTCTCAAGATCAGGACCGACGAGGTCTTTGCATTCCCCGATGGCATGTACCGCTTCGTTCGCGAGCTTTCAGGATGCGTCCTGCTCTTGCAGCGGCACGGAACGGACAAGGAAAAGCAGATCACCGAGACCGAGCTGATCGATCAGCTCGGCCGCGGCGAAGTCATCCGACTGCGTGACCGACGCGATCGCAAAGGCCGCCCTCTGGTCGAAAGCGACGATGTCTCCCCCGATGAGAAGCCAGAAGAACTGATGCGAGCAAGAACACTCCTGTTCTATGTCCGCGCCTTCGACGCTGACACATCTGTGGGGCTCGGTGATGTCGGGCTGCAGAAGCTGATGAACCGCAAACGCAAAGCTGCGTCAGACAAGGGCCTTACCCACACGTTCTCACCGGACACGCTGAGGCGTGCGATCAAGCAGAAGGGTGCGCCGGGGGACCGTCACCTGAAAGACTTCATCTCCAAACGCGGACGAACGAGCCGGGCCCGGCTCGATCTGACGGTCGAGGACCTGCTGAACAAGGCCGTGAATTTCTATTGGGGGTTGCGAACTCGCGACAAAAAAGACGCCTGGGCCTTCCTGATTAAGGAGATCAAGGAGGTCAATGCAAAGCGCAAGACCGCTGGTCTGGACAAGCTTATGCCGCCCAAGGACGCCAGCACGCTCTACCGCCGGATCAAGGCCAGCAACTGCAGGGAGAACCACGCGCTCAAGACCTCGGCGTTTGAGGCCGATCAGGCGTGGAAGGGTGTCTCTAAACATCTCGACGCAACCGCTCCGGGCGAGCTGATCATCATCGATCATACCATTGTCGATAGTTGGGTTCTTCTCGACGACAATGGGATGCCGCTGGGACGTCCCACCTTGACCGTTGCCATCGACGTCTTCAGTCGCTGCATTGTCGGGTTTCTTATCAGCGCCGAACCACCTTCCGTCTACTCCATGGCCACTGTCATCAAACATGTCCTCATGCCGAAGGGCTACGTGAAGACAGAGTATCCTGATATTGAGCGGCCCTATGACTGCTGGATTCTGCCAAACACAATCCTCATCGACAACGCCTTCGAGCATGTCTCAGGCAGCCTCAGAGATGCCGCGGAGGACATCGGGTTCGAGATCCACTATGCCCCGATCCATTCACCGGCGTATAAGGCAATCGGCGAGAAGATCTTCGATACGCTGAACGACTTCTTCCACAAGCTGCCTGCCTCGGTGCCGTACGACGTCACCACGATGAGAAAGGCCAGGCTTGATCCGCAGCGCGAGAAGCCAGTCTACCATCGGGAAATCGAATACTTCCTGCACCGGTTCATTATTGACCAATATCATTACCGGCCCCACGCTGGCATCGACGCCATCCCCGCCCGACGTTGGGATGAAGGCATCGAGCGCCACGGGCGCGAGTTTGTCGACGATTTTAACGCATTGGACCAGTTGCTCGGAAAGGTGGATGAGGCTTCGATCAGCCGTGCCGGCGTCAGGTATCGCAACATGCGCTTCCATGACGCCGAGCTGACGACCAAGATTCTCAACGACATGGTCCGATTGCAGCCGATCAAGTCCTTGCCCACCAAAAGCTACGGGCAGGTCAGGGCCAGGGTGAAGATCAAGTACAATCCCGCGGACTGCAGCAAGATCGAAGTCTGGAACGAAGGCGCCGAGCCCAAGCATTACGTCACGTTGCCCAACGTCGACCAGACCATGACCCGCGGGTTGAGTTTCTGGGCCGCAGATCGAGTGCGTGAACACGCCAAGGAACTGGACCTCGAATACTCTACCGAAGAGGAACGCCTCCTGGCGCGCGACAGCCTTCGTCGAGCTTGGGAGGAGCTCGCACAGGTTACGCCTCGTCGGACCGGTGCCGATGCCCGCCGTGGCATTGCCCAGGAGGCGCCGACCGTTATCGAAGGCGTCGTACGGTTCAGCGAGGCCGAACCGTCTGTCTACGGTAACGCCCAGCCGATCGACCTGCCAGCCCAGACCCGCGCCAACTCTTCGCAGAAGCCCGTGAGCACCCTGCGGGGCGGCGAAGCGACCAAGACAAAGATCCGAAAGGCCGCAAATAAGCGTGCCGCCGCATCGAACCCTCAGGAGGAAATGCCGAAGCCTGCGGCAAAGCAGGAGAAGGATTTCTTCCTGCCGCCTGCTGCCAACGCTCCGAAGCGCAATCCCTATGATCTTGACGGAGAATGGAAATGACGTGGACCCCGGTTCAAGACGAAAAGATGGACTGTTTCGAAGCCATTCTGGTCGAACATCCCCGCAAAACCCAGTTGCATGCCGCGCTGGGCAACCTGATGCACGAGACGACCCGCGCATCCCGCCGACATGAAGCTCGGGTCGCTGCCGTTGGTGGCCGGCCCGTAAAGGCTGAGGAACTCTATCTGCTGCCCGTCATCGGCCCCTCGGGCGCGACCAAGACCAAGTCGCTGAGCACCTATGTGGATAGCGTGCTTTCCGACCCCGATCTCGATCCGAATGAGATCCCAGTGCTCGTGGTAACGGTGCGAAGTTCCGTGAAATCAACGCGGCATCTGCAGTCTGCAATCCTGCTGGCCTTCGGCGATCTGACAGCTGCGCACGAGGTGCTGAATCAGCGCGACTATTCGGAAGCCCGCGTGAACCTTGACTTGCTCGAAAAAGCCCGGGCCAAGAAGACCCGCATCGTAGTCCTCGACGAATGTCACAGCATGATCCAGAACTCTGGGCCGGTGCTCCTCGACTCCCTTGCAACGGCTCTTAAGAGCTTTGTGAATGATGGTCTCTTCAGCTTGGTCCTCGTTGGGACCGACAAGGTTAAGCGGCTGCTGCAATTCAACGAGAACCATTCCCGCCAAAAACGTACCATCGACTTCGGACCTGCGTCGCTCGACGATCCGGAGGACGTCCAATACTTCATGCAGTTCGTTGGACGCTTCGAAAGAGAGATGCTGAACAAGAAGGTCATCGACAAGCCGCTCGACTTGATTGGTGACGTAGCCACGCGTGCCATTGTCTTCGATATGGCTCGTGGCGTGGTGGGGACGGTTGTGCGCATTCTTCGTCTCGCCCTCGAGCAGTCTTTCGAGGAAAACATGCCGCTGGATTGGTCTCACATCGCCAAGGCCTTCAGGGCCTGGAACCGGGGTCTTGAAACGCCGGGACCAGACCCTTTTGCCAGCAAAAATGCCTCCAAGGCGACGCAGACTAAACTGGAGGCCATCGAAGCGCTGACAATGGAGGCGGCGCAATGAGCTGGCGCTATAGCAAGGACAAGCTCGTTCCCCTGGCTGATGTCGTTCCGGCGTTTCTCACATTTGAGCCCAAAGCCGATGAGAGCCTTGTGGGGTTCATCGACCGCACCTTTGCCAGGACCGTTTTCGCTAATCCGATCGCTGCCCTCGCGCAGGCCGGAATCGCGACCAACCGCCCGGACTTCCTGGCCAGCCTCGACCTTAATGAAGGACAGATCGATGCCTTGGCCCGTCGCTTGGGTGTGTCGGCGGCACTTATCCGTGACCGCCTCCACCCTGACAGCCGCATGCTGGGATCCGGTGTGCGGGGCGTTGACTTCCATGGCCAGTTCCTGCGTTTGACCTTTCTCGAGCGCGAGCGGCGCCGCGTGTCGCCCAGGGCCTTGGAAATCAGTCCCTATCATCGTGCCATCTGGGATGTTCGTCCCATCGCTTTCGACCCGGACACCATGGAGCTGTTGCTTTCGGACTGTCCGGTATGCGCCAAACCACTCGGGCGACGGCGACTTTGCGGGCCTGAGAAGTGCGATAAATGCATCGATGATCGAGGCCTTCCGTCGACAGACCTGCGCGATCATCTTCAGCCGATGGTGCCTGAAGAGGAATGGGAATTGCTCCGAAACATCGCCGGCCTCGTCGACACAGATCCCAAAACGCGCGAACGGTCTTGCCTCCGCTTCCCCGAACCATGGCGGTCATTGGGACCAGGCGAAATTTTCCACATCCTGGTGGAGATGAGCGTGGCCAACGAGGCAGCTATTGGCCAACTTGGCCCCTCGTCGCCATCATTGCCGTTGAAGCCCACCAGCTTGCACAGTGTCGGTCAGGTCCTAGCCGGCGGTCTCGATACGTTCTTTGATTGGGCGGGCACCACGCTGACCCGCAAGGACTTGCCACACTGGACGGTCGACCGACCTGTGGCCACTACCGGATTTGAGCGTCTGGTCAAATGCCCGCATATTTCGCCAGCTGCGAAGTCGTTGCTTTCCGAGATGCGGTCGGGCTCACGGGTGGCGACACGCCTGCGTCGTACCGGTGCCTTTGCATGGCTGAACGCGAAAAATCTAGCGGAGGAATTTGATCTTGACCTTACTCGAGCCCAGATGATCGTTACTCGCCTGAAGTCCGTGCTCAAGCAGGTTCCAGACCCCGCGGCTGCCGGCGTGCCGACGTCCAAGGAAGCATTCGCAGCCCTGTTGCCGCGTGCGGTTGGTACAGTCTCACTCAACAACGCCGCCTTCGTGCTCAAGGCCGGCGTCGAGGTTGTGACTGGTCTCGAAGAGATTGGTGTCCTGAACGCCGTTCCCGAACCGGTGTCTTTGCTGATCGAGGCGAGCAAGTCCTTCTATGAAGCTGATGTAAGGGAACGACTTGCCAGTTTTCTGTCCGCGGTGACACACGAACGGGGGGCGAGTTTATTTCCGACGATGGAGGCAGTCTTGAAAAACAGCGGTCTGCGTCCCTTGCCATTTGCCGCTGCCTGGCACCTCGCCATGTCTGGTGATGTCCGTCTCTTGCGCGAAGACGATGAGGTGAACGATTGGCTGCGGGACGTCTATGTGGCAGATGAAGCCCCCTTTGTGGAACTGTTGAGGGCGCACCCTCTCACCCGTTCCCTGCGAGACCTGCCACCGGAGGTGACAACGCAGGTTGCCGCCCAAATGATAGATAGTGACATCGTTGTGGTCGGCCAGCTCGTCAGGAACAAGATCCTGGTCCCGACGAGCGGTGCTCGCCCATTGCTGTTTCCCCGGGAGCAGATCGAACGTTTCGTGGCTGCCTATGTCTCGACGCCGGAGCTCAAGAGAGCCCTTGGCATCTCGAGCGCCGGTCGCTTCGACCGCCAGTATCGTGACCTGCCCGAGAGCGCCTTTGAGTTCCCCAACCAGCGCAGTCGCTTCTACCGGCGCAAGGACTGCGCATTCATCCTCGCGGCTGCGGCGGCCCGGGCCGCGTAGCACCGATCTCGCTATCTGACATTGAGAACGCCAGCAAGATTCCGAATGGTGACGACTTCGCCTTCAAGTGCCTTGCGGATATCGCCGACGAGGGCGAATTGCTGGTCATGGTTTGTGATCTATCCAACCTGGACAACTTCATAGAGTTCATGGGCAGGCATTCGACTCGCCATCCAATCTCAGGGTTCACCAGCTAGCCAACTCAAAATCCGTCGGAAGCGAACAAAGGCCCGATCAGGCCTTCTTTTTTGTCCCCACAAAAGACCGTGGCACTCTTACAGCCGATAACCCCATAATCCATGCACTCTTACAGTCGGCGTCGCTGCAATCCTACGTCGCAGGTTCTAGGTCTAACAAGGACTTAGCCGCTGCACTCTTACGGCCTCGGCATATAAGTCATTGATATCTCAATAACTCCTTGTTTTGCAGGGGTTTCCGAGTGCGTGACTGATCCACTTTGGTGATCCACGAACCTGCACTTTTTGCAGATTCCGTCGCATCCCAATTTTCGGATCACTACAGACCTGGGGAAGGAGCAATATGCCTTGACCACAGGTTCAAATCTCAAAATTCGCGGTTCAGTTTACTACGCTCGGCAGGTCGTGCCCGTCGATCTCGCGCACCACTTCCCTAGCCGGGAATTGGTGAAGTCGCTCAACACAAAAGATCGCCGCACTGCCAACGCTCGAAAACTGGCTGTACTGTCCGAATGGCAGGACAAATTTGCGGACTTACGCGCCCGCCGAGAAATCTCTGAAGCCGACTTTGCGCAAGCGACTTGGCAGCACTATTCAGACGAGTTGCGCCTTGATGACCTTGCGCGGCTTGCGCCAGTCGAAGTGGCGCCCAAGAGCGACTTGGTTCGCCAGCATCACATTCGAGCACTGAGAGACCACCTTGGACGCGGCGAAACTGTCTTGGTTCAATGGGCGGCCGACAGCTACATCGAGCGCCACAAGCTCATCCTCATAAAAGGCAGCGCTCAATACCGCGATCTATGCTTGCGACTGATGCGAGCGCAAATAGAAGCGCTTCTAAGGGCCGGTGAACGCGATACTGGCGACTACGCAGGCCAGCCGCGCGATCCAATCGTAACGCGGCCAACGGCCTCCGCTGAGATCGCAAGGCCGGGTGAAAGGCTGATGGATTTGTTTGACCGGTATGAGAAAGAAAATCCGAAAGGCATTTCGGTAGCGACGTTCATGCAAGCGCGGCGCGACATTGGCACATTCATCGAACTGGTTGGTGCCGACTTCCCCGTCTCCAAGTTGGACAAAAAGGCCGTACGTGAATGGAAGATGTTGTTGCAGTCCTACCCGGTGAAGGCGGCTGAGATTGCTGTTTTCAAAGGGATGGCCTTCCGCGAAATCATCGAAGCCAACGGACGGCTTGATAAGCCCAAAACTGTCATCTCGGCCAAGACGGTCAATCGCTACATGGCGGCGTTTGGAGCCTTCTGCAACTGGCTGGCCGCTCACGACTACATTCCGGCCAACCCGTTTACCGACATGTACCTGAAGGTCGACAAGAACAAGACCAATGTGCGCCCCTTCACCAGCGAAGAACGCAAGATATTGTTCGCCTCACCGTTCTTCACTGGCTGCAAGAATGAAATGAAATGGCAAGTACCCGGCAACTACCTGATCCGAGACGATCACCGCTATTGGCTCCCACATGTCATGATGTATTCCGGCGCGAGGCCCGGTGAAATCGCTCAGCTACTGGTGGATGATGTGCGCCGTATGCACGGTATCTGGGTGATGCACCTTACCGACGAAGGCGACGAAGAAAAGAGCCTCAAGACCAAGGGCTCGTTCCGGGTTGTGCCGGTGCATTCCACGCTGATCGAAATGGGGTTTATCGACCATGTCGAGCGACAGCGGCAAGCTGGTGAGCGCCGGATATTCCCAGAGGCGGAGCGCAATGAACGAGGGCAGATTGCGGGCAAATTCGAAAAGAAATTCGGCACGTATCTGACGCAGATTGGCATTAAGAAGGGCCGTGGTGTCTCGCTCTACAGCTTCCGACACGGCTTCTCGGATGCGATGCGTGAGGCTGGGTTTATGGATGAGGAGTTTGGCTTCCTGATGGGCCATAGCAAGTCCAGCATGACCGCCCGTTATGGGCAGATGCCGCAAGGCACCTTGCAGAAGCGCGTGGAGCTTATCGAGGCGGTTGCCTACGCCTAGTTTCGCAATGTCTAGCTCGCTGGTCCAACCCCAAAACTTCCGGCCAAAGACCAGCGACTAGGTTTCGTACTCACGGGAAAACACTATGCTCGCCCTCTTTACCACCATCAGCAACGTGAGAAAGAAGTGCACGTAGATGGCAACGCACAGCGCTGAAGATATCACACCCCCGGGGTTAACGATATACGCCAACAAAAGTGCCGTAATAAAAAACACAGACAACAATACAAGATACGATATATTGTTGTTTAGCTCCCTAATAACAGCCCCTCTTTCCTCTTTTACCTTCTCGAAGACCTTGTTTTTCTTTTGGTCGGCAGGAGGAGATAGGGGCCGGAGGGAAACACTATAGAGCGCAACTTGCACACTTAGCAGCAGCGCAGCAAATATAGAAAACACCGATATAGAGAGGCCGATCGCGTCCTTCGATATCTTGAAGCAAACAAGAAGACAGAAAACTCCAACCAGAACCGGAAGAACGTAGAACGTTAAAATATCTGACAGCAGGAACTTTCCATCACTGTTGCGTAGCGAGTCCAAATGACCCGTCACAATGCCAAATATGTTTACCTTCTGCATCAGGCTGTCATCCCTGCGAAGAAATCTTGAAGGATCTCATCCACTTCTGACTCTATGCTTGCAAAAACCGGGTGACCGCTCGGCTCCCGTCGCACCTGTTCTGAAATATCCAGATAGCCGGCATCGAAGCCAGTACCATACACCCCTACGCTGCGCCGCTTGCGGCCAATTTGCACGTCCGCCGTGACGTTCTCGAACTGGTGCCCATCGAACTCCACATATCCCTGTGTCGTAGCGGGGAATCTGTCCTTGAGTTCGCCATAGGTAGAGAGGCTATAGCCGCGCTTTCTCGCGCGTACGGTTAGATCGTAGTCAACCTCATCGCTGCCTCTGCCGAGGAAGTATCTTTCTGCCCGGTCGCTCACAGTCTTTGGACGGTGAAACGTTACGGACTTAACAGGTGCACTATTTAGAAAGGTAGCGTGGTTCGCCACGACGTTAAAATTTAGACGGTACTGAGGATAACGCTCTTCAAAACTCGCGATCATGGATGCGCGGACGAATCCGACACAAGACCTCGACTGAAAAGACTGAAATGCCATCAACGCAAATTCAGAATCCTCCGGAATCCACATCTGGAAATACAAGGGTATTTCCTCTAAATCGCTAGATTGCCGCGAATACTTTTCTTTGCGCGTTTTTACGTCTTTAAATTTACTCTCGAATCCGTGCGTTCCATAATTGATATAACCGTGCACGGTCCTTATGGAATTAGTGTCTTTAGGCTCAAAAAACCAGGTTCTTTGCTCTTCGCTCTCTACCGTCGGTTCTTGTTTGATCTGAGCAAACTGCTCTGCAAATGCAAAGAGATCGCACGGAGCGGCCGCCGGACCGATAGTCATGCGCTCTTTATCCGACTTCCGGGTAATCGAAACGCGATACACGCGAAGGCCAATCGCAAACGCCAAGAATCATTCCCCCAAACAATTTTTGCGAAGCTCGCAATTTGGCAGAGCGATGTCTAGTTGCTTAGGAGTCAATCGGTCCCATTAAGAAGGTTTGCTTGGACCTAGCTGAATTGTTCCCAACGAACTTCCTCAAATGACGGAAATGCTTTCCCGTCGCGTTCGCACTCATACACGGCAACATAGTGCTGGACGATGAAGCCTTCGCGAGAATGCTCTACAACGAACGCGGGTTTTACGCGTTCGCCGCTCTCAGACCGCAGCAGAGCCAGATTGTGCTCAACGTCATCGAAACCGAAGTCGTCTAGCAAGCTGCTGGGCCGGGGGATGGTGCTGCCAAGAGCAGACTTCGCGGCATATAAACGGTCGAGCTTCTGAGGCGTGTACTTGCCGAAATAGTACGCGTAAGGCCCCTTGAGGCTGGCAGCGATAGCGTCTTTGCATTGGTTGAGTCCCATGCGCAGTTCGTCGTCCGTAGCCTGCCTAAAATCGGTGTCGGACCTCGGCACTGGCATGGGTGGCAGCGAGCGCGCTTCCGCCCGTTGGCGGGCCTCCTGGACGGCCTTGTCGATCTCTGCGGCGGTCATCTGCGGGGCGCTAGGTGGCTGGCGTGTCAGAGATACGAATGCGATTGCGCCAATTGCGACGACGCATACCGCCAACACTAAGAATTCTGGCCGGATGCCAGATTTGTTTTCCGTTTTCTTTGCCATGAGCCCTCCCCCAATAGCTCGGGAGAGGTAAGGCGAAATTTTGAATAGCTTCAATAAGATAATTCAGATGCGGCGTTTTGACTCGATTGGACCGGCGAGCCTCAAAAGTCGTCGTCATCCTGATTGTCATTCTTGGCCGGAATGGGCTGGTGATTGGCGCGCTGAAGCCGATATCCTTGCCCCGCATCTTCGATGACCGAAGAGGGCCATATATTCGCCCCTTCGCCTAGCGCGACCATAATGTCGGATTGCTCGATGCCGCCGCCGAATGGGTTAGCGGGCTTCAGGTTCATGAGCGCCGCGATGAGTGCTGCATACTGGTCTTGCTCGATGTAAATTTCACGCATTCAAGGTGTTCCGGTTCGTATTTGCCGGAAGAGATTCGCGCGAAAATAATCGAAGTTCAAATCTGGTAATTGAATTTTGTTTTGGCTATACGATCAGCAGAGACAGACATAAGTAAACGCTTACTTATTCTGCCGTTATTTCACTTTATCATGCGCCGATATGGAACCGAGACATATGATGTTCGGTCAACCGAGACGCTATGATCTGCAAATAGCTTTCGCACCTTTGCGTGGCTCATGGTTGTGTATCGGTGCCAACCGGACGGGTGCCTATCTGCCTCGCGCTTGAGCATGACTTGGCGCGACCCTGCCTTACCCTCCACAATGCCGCCTGCATGCCGTAGAGCCAGCTTTACGGCTTTCTGTAATTCTGGCTGCACGACAATCACGCCATGGGCGTGAAGGCGCTGATGCTCGTTTACGTCAAAGGCGAACGCAAAGGGTGTCCCGGCAAGACCATGCTTGCGAAGAGATTGGTTCAAGCGATGCTCGAAGAGACGAACCGGATCGGGTGTAGCGAGAAAGGACCCCTCTTGGGCAAAGGAGAAGTTGAGCGAGAATTCCATGGTGTGCGGAATGTCGTTCATGGCTTCCACGGCCTGCTTGTAGCGAAGCTGTTCACTGGTGAGCTTCGCTGGGCCTCGTGTGCGGGAAGATTTGGGCGCTGCGCGCCCGCGCTTGGTTTCGTTTTGTGTGTAGGTGTTATGGGTAGGATTTAGGGGTGTGTGAGTTGGAGCAAATGTGTGCGCTAGACAATCAGGCAGCTCACCGCCGTTAAGATTCTGAATTTCAAATAGAAAATCGTCATTCCCGAAGAGCCACGGCGTCCCAATTTCAGTGTCGCCTTTGACCAGCCGGTTCCCAACAATTCGAAGGTTAGCGGCTGGCACTAATAAACTGAAATTCAGTTGATTTTTGGATCCAGTTTCGATATACATTTCTTGCCCTTGAGAGCGGCATTTACCCCTTGGACGTTGCTCGCGTCTGAGGGGTTTTCATTTCAGTGACCGCCTATAGCGGCACGAAAATTGGGATGCTGGAAAATCCTATTCGGCTGCGGCCTTCACCAGCGCCGCCAAGTCTAGCGCGACCGATGGCGCTAGCGTTCGTTCTTCACCGTTTTCGCCTAGAACCTTGACGCTATTACCGCGGCGCTTGAGGCCCAGGTATCGCTCGCCGCCTTCATCAATCTGGGCGATCATTTTGACGCCCTCGTGCATGAAGGTCTGGTGAGGTCCAACCATTATGCCAATCGCAGATGCAAACCCCTTTGCGTGCCCCAACGGCATAACCCGAACAAAATCACCAAAATCGATCTCGACTGTTTCTGCTACACGGCGAACTTCAATACCGGGAATGCCGGGTTGCACCTTTCCGGCCTCGATGGCCCAATTGAGCAGCAACCCTACCGCTTCAGCTACAGTGACATTGTGGGAAGCGGCAATTTCGACCAACTTCTTCTCGCGTTCATCCGGGACGACGATGTGTTTCGGCACGACAGATTTCCATTACTAGTTAACATGAATAGTCTACATGTTAACACGTAACATCACAAGCTATCTGCTGCGGGCGTTGGCCATGTTACCGGGGCGCATTGCCACGCGCATTTCGTCGGCAACTAGGCCGCGAAGCTGACCTTCCAATGTCCGCGCTACGGTCTTGGCCAGATCGGCATTTTGCTCGGCGGTGCCGCCCGATGCGTTCACCGTGACCGGCGCATTGATGTTGACGCTGGTTGCCACGCTGTTGTCGTTCGCATGGCGAATGTTGCTGTTTGCCGCCTGAAGGGATGCCGACGCACCGACAAGGCCGCCCGTTGCAAACGCGGCCACCTTCCCGTCATTGATCGCACGCAAGAGGTCCAGATGCTTCGCCGTCTGGCTTGCTCGAACGACAAACTCGCCATCCGACAACCGGGCCGGAATGCTGTCGCTCGTGGCAGTACCGGGACCACGGATAAGACCGCCCGTTGCGGCCTCAACGATACCACCTTCCTTGAAGCCGAAGAGACCGCCAAACAATCCACCTCCCGCCCCGCCCATGAGATTGGCGAAAAGCGAGTTGATGAGCTGATCCAACGCCATATCGAGCAGCTTGTCGGCCAGCCGACCAAAGGCGTTTGCAAGCGCAGTGGCACCGTCAACGCCATTGCGTAGGTCGCTCAGCAAGCCACCTAGAAAATCCTTTGCCATACCCTTGGCGTTGTCCATGGCGCTCTGCATCTGGTCCATGGCTGCGCTCTCGGTCTCGATTGCCATGACCAGTTCGCGGATGGATTGCTTCTGCCCATCGGTCGCACTGGCACCGGCACGACGCAGTTCGGCATCGATGCGCTTTTCGATCTCGCTCATTCCGATGAGGCGAAGCTCGTTTTCTAGCTCGGCAATAAGCTCTTTCGCTGTATCCCGCTCTTCGCGCATTGCAGACGAACGCCCCCCGCCGCCCCTGCCCCATGATGTAGGCGTAGGTGCTGGCGCTGGCGTGGGCGGTGCCAAGGCTGCGCCAAACTCATCAAACGTGGGCATGGTGCCCACAGAGTCCATATTGACGGACGCCAAAGCCGAAGCTGCCTCGCGGGCCTGCCCTGTAAGCATCGTGAGTAGCGAAATCAGGCCATTGATGTCGCCGGCAATGGGGGCAAAGTCTGGATTGGCGCGCGCCATTTCCAGCATCGCCGTCTTGGCATCCTCGGCACTAGTTTTGTTAGCCAGGAACGCGGCGACAACGTCATAGATGGCGCCGGTTAGAGACGGGAAAGCGCTATCCGCATGACGCGTCAGCTCTTCCAATTCGGCGCGGACATCAGCCACGCGAGCCTGCATATCACCAAGCGCTTCGGCGTCTGACTTTGGCAGGCTGTTGATGAAATCGACCATCGCGCCGGTCGCGTCCACAATGGCCTGCTTGAGGGCGGTGCCGACCGTATTGGCAATAGCATTGAACTTGCGGTCTAGCTCATCAGCCTTGGCAATGGTCTCGGCGCTCAAAACAAGGCCAAGCTGATGCGCCTCTTGCCGGGTTCGGTTCAAGCCTTGCTCGCCCTGCTCTATGAGCTGGACAAACCGCTCACCGCCCGTACCGCCGAAAATCTCGTCGGCAATTCGAATTTGCGCAGCCCTGTCGAGACTGCCTAGCTTGCCGATGATTTCGGTGAAGAGCGCGGAAGGGTCTTTCAGCTTCTCGCGCAATGACTCGGCATTGTAGCCAAGCCGCTGGAATGCTTCAGCGCCGGTGCCGCCGCCGGTAAGGATGAACTCGTCAGCGTTGATGTTCAGCTCTTTGATGCCATCGACAAGGCTATCGACACCAAGCCGGTTTTGCTCAGCGACATACTGCAATTCCTGAAACTGCCGTACGTCTAGACCGGCGCGCTTGGCCTCATCACCGATCTGGGCAACCGACTTGGCAACGTCTGCGAATTTCGCGGCAACACCAGTAATGCCGCCCGCGACCAGACCGCCTATGAAACCAGCGGCGATGTTTTTGCCGATACCGCCGATACGGTCGCCAATACCAGCAAAGTGCTTTTCAATGTCACCGGCAGCGCGCTTGCTGCGCTTTTCCATGGCGTCGAAATTCTTGCCGGTGATTGCGCTGGCCTTGCGCATTTCACGTTCGAGCTTGTTGATGCGCGCCTCGATCGAGACGGCCAAAATCTGGTCGTTCATCCATAAACCTTTGAAATGAAATCTGGGTCGTCCCAAACGGACGGAGAATTGTCGTTTGCGACGGCGCGGGACACGGCCATGGCGGCGGCAAAGGCACCATCAATGCGGTCTGTCGCGCGGGCCTTTTTCATCATGGTTATGTCGTCGGACCCGATAACGGCGCGCACGTTGTCGAAATGGGCGCGCAAGATGGGATGGCCGTTGTGCCGGATGCGGCGACCATTTACGACGCGCTCAAGGTCGGCAACGGCAGGCCCAATGAACTGCCGACGCTGGTTAAACTCAAAAGCCGGAATGTCATCCGCCACCAAACGGCGAAGCATCGAGCCTGCTAGTGCCGGATCAAAGGCCACCTCGACCACATTGTCGTTGGCCGCGACAATCTCGCGGATTTCGGCTTCGATCTGTTCAGGCTCGATAGTAGCGCCCGGAACCGTCTTTAGGTGCCCACTATCGCGCCAGCGCACATATGGCGCTTGATCGCGGTCGGCTCGCTTCTGCAATTCGTGGTCCGGCAGATAGAAGGTCGGGCGCACGGTGATATTGCCATCATCGTGCCGCCACGCGGTGACGATGGCAGTCAAGTCACCAGAGCGAGACAGGTCAACACCAAGGAAGCAAGGCAGGTCGGCCAGCTCGTCAAAATCGATTTCAAACTGCCCCTCGTCATAGGTGCCCATGTCGAAGAGAGGCGACTGAGAGTAATTCAGCCACATGTTGAGGTGTTCGTTTTTGAAGGTGTCGCGCACGATCGGGTTGTGCTCGGCTTCGATTACCGCACGCCGGAAGCTCTCAATGTCGGGCCAGCCAAGATCAAGGCCAGGATTGACCCGACGCCATACCTCTTCGCTGCGCCAGTCGGCATTGGTCGGCGTTTCGAGCAACACCGGCAGAATATGGGGCGCGTCGATTTCGCCGGTCGCAACACGGCGGGCATAGTCGAACTCCTCAAACGCGATGGTCCCCTGCCCGCGTCCGGCCTGCGAGATAATGAGCTTGAGTGTGCCGGAGCGCTTTCTAAGCCCGGTGCAAATGGTGTTGTAGAGCTTGGGATTATCCCAAACATGGATTTCATCAATCAAAGCGAAGGTCGGCGAGGCGCCGTAGGAGGTCTTGGCGTCGGCGCTGATAGCCTTGAGCTTACCGTGGCCCACCTGATAAGTAATTTCATGTTTAGAGTCCCGCACGGTGAGCCGTTTCCTAACCGGTGGCGTAACGCTAATAATTCCTACGGCTTCATCGAACGCTATACGGGCCTGCTCTCGATTATAGGCCGCAAGCAGCACTTTTGGGCTGCTTAGTGCTTCTGGTCCATAGAGGTTCAGCAAAGCGCAGATCGCGCCAAGCGAAGTCTTACGCGCGCCGCGTGGCATCATAACGCGGGCATCCGTGTATTGCCGGGAACCGTCGGGGTTCCGCGCACCAAAGAGCTTCCGAATAAACCGTTCCTGAAAGCGCACCAGCTCAAATGCCTGCTTCGGCAATACCGATGCTGGGTGACGATGTGCACGCACGAAATTCACCGCCCGCTCGCCATAGCCAAAGGGGTCGGGAATTTCGCTGTCGTCAAAAAGCCAATGCGGGAACGGATCAACCAAAGATAGCGCCGGCCTCTTCGTCGTCGCCATCGTCGCGCACGGCAGGCCGCGAACGGCTTACGGGCGTCAAGCCCAGTTCGGCAGCACAGAGGCGCTGTGTAGTCTGGGCGGCATTCATGATGCTGAAAGCCGGATGGCGCTTTCCCGCTGCCGTCACCAGCCCCTCAAGATTCAGAATGCGCTGAGCCTGCCGCATCGTGCCGGTAGCAAGGCAGTAGTTTTCCAGCGTGGCGAGGTCGGCTTCGGTGAGCGTTTTGCGCTCGGTGATGAGGATGGGCGCGATCTTGCGCCATTCTGCCTTGGCGTCCTTGCTCATGTAGCTGGGCGGGCGAGGAACTTCCGTCACCGGACTGCTACCGCCGACGATGGTGCTGGGCTTGCGTCCCCTCATTTCAGCACCTCGCAATGAAGCTCCATCGCGCGACGACCCAACTCTACCAGATTGGTGATGCCGAACGCCTGCCCGCGATAGACCAACCGGTTATCGGTTGTGAGGCCGTGGAAGTGGCGGATGCGGAACACCAGCGATGCCTTGACTGCTTCGCCGTAAGCCATGGCGGCGTCGGCAATGGAGTGCGTCACTAGCTCGGCGCGGATCGTGGCAAAATCCGTCCAGGCGGTCGTAACGGTGCCTGCCGCGCTTACCGTTTCGGTGCCATGCTGCAAGGTGATTGTGTGCGACAAAAGACCGGCGCGCATTAGAGGTGATACCCCATTAGTGCGCTGAGGCTCACGACACCATGCCCGCAACCGGATGGGTCGGTCATATAGATACTGCGCTCGGTGCGCAGACCATCAGTGAGGTCAAAACCGGGAACCGGCAGAGTGTCGCAGAGCGCCTTCGACACGGCAGCGCCTATGTCCTTGGTCCGCTCTGGCGTTTCACCCCAGATGTGTAGGTCCAGATAGCAGGTGACATTGCGATAGTTGTTGTAGTGACCTGCTACCTCGACCTGCGCATTGCCAAATACGATGCTCGGGAACGCTTCGGGGCGGGTGTCGCCATCGCGGATATCGAGCGGATCAACCGCCTCGATTACCTGCGGAGACGCCAAGAGACGGGCGCGCGTGGCCGTTTGCAAGGCAAGGCTGGGTTCAATCACTATTCACTCCAATGCTTGCGCACGGCCTTTGCTGCCGCACGGTTGGTACGATTGTTAATGCGGTTCTGAAGCAGTCGGACCGCAGGCCAGAAGAATGGTTGCGCTGCGGCTTCGGCGGTGCCGTATTCGACAAGGTGCGGGTAGCGAACTACGTGATCGCCAACGGTCACGATGGCCTCAAGCTCATGGGCGGTGCGGGAGCCACCGGGCTGACTATAGGCCGGGGTCGTGCCGCCGGGTGGCGTCACCTCAATGGAGTCGATCAGCGCGCCGGTATCGCGCGATGCCTCCGCAAGATGCCGTTGCAAACCGGCTAATTCTTCCGCCGATTTGACGACAACGGGCTTCAAATCCTCGCGGATGGCGTCTGGAATGCTCTCGATCCGCGTCAAAAGACGCTGCAATTGCGCAGAATAGGCCACTAAAACACCCACTTTCGATGAGGTGCGATGAGGTCCGCATAGCCAAAAGGCAGTTCATTGGTGCCGACGCCGACAAGCACGGCTTCCCGGTTCTCGAAAAAATGGGCGGCGAGCATCAGCACGGCGCGACGCAGGCCACCGGGCAACTCATCATAGGAAAGCTGGGCATCTGCGCCGATTGCGCTGCCGGTGTGGTCCAGCGCATCGGTGATCATGCGGGTGAGTACGGCATCATCGGCTTCATCATCGGTGATGTTGAGCTGGCCTTTGAAGTCAGTCAGTGCGGTCATTCAGAAAACTCTATTTGCGGAATATCTTGCGCGACGGACCCGCCGCCGGTCCCCTTAGAGGGGCATAGGTTCTGGGCCACCCCCGGCCTACCGATAGGCAAGGCACGGCTCAGCACACCCTCAATGGGCATGCCTTTGCGAATGCGGTTGTTGATGGTGTGTGTGGTGACGCCAATCACTGCGCTCCATTCACACACCGTAAGGCACTGCCCCATGTAGGTAAGACGCTTGCCCCGCTTGGTGCTGGCTGGGCGCTGAGCCGTGCGTGGTTCTGGCTTGTTGAGCCGCTGCCTTGGTACGACAACCATTGGTGTGGTGATGGCGCGCTCTACAGACCATCTGCGTTCCAAACGGTCGGCAATCACATCAGGATAAATCCCATAGTCCAGCGCCCATTCATTGATGGGCTGGGTAATGCCGTCATGTGTGAGCATGTTGTCGGTCACTGCTGCACCTGTTGGCGCTCTTCGCGCTGCTTGGTGCTGTTGTGGCAATGGGCACAGAGGGACTGCCAGTTCGTCCGGTCCCAGAAAAGGCGGTCATCGCCCTTGTGCGGGGTGATGTGATCAACGTGGCTGGCGGGCTTGCCGCATCGAACGCAGTAAGGATGCGCGATCAGGTAGGCAGCGCGGGCCTTGCGCCATTCATTGTTGTATCCGCGCTCGCGAGCCGATGGGCGGCGACGATCATGGCGAGCTTTGCGGGCGCGGTCGCTGGCGATCTGGCAGGCGCAACGCTCACCAGAAGGAACGATGTTGCCGCAACTGCAAAGACGGGGTGGAGCGAAGGGCATTAGCTCAGCACCTTGGCTTTGAAGGCCGCGTAGGCACTACGGTTGAATGCAGGATCGTGGCCTTGCTCTTCGATCTGTTTGAGGACTTCGGGGGAATAGCTGTCGATTGCTGGTGCGGTCTTTTCGGCTTCGGTTGAGCCAAAGACGGCCCTCAGAACGTCTATGATTAGGTCGGTGCGGCCAGTCTTGGCCGCGATGATTTCGGCGGGTGTTGCGTTCCATGTCTGCTCTGGTGTCCAGCCAAGCCAGCCGGTGCCGATGCCATAAAGCTGGGCGAACACTTGCTCAGGATTGGCAGGCTTGCCGGTCGAGGCTTCAGGCGGCGTGGTGCCGTTAGGATCGATGCCAGCGATAGCCAGGACGAATTCTGCCAGCGGGGCGGTGAGACAGTGACGGACACGGCCAAGGCCATGCGCGGCGATCTCTGCCAGCAACAGGTTGGGCCTGATGGCCGTTTCCCGCAGCATGTCCATGATGATGGTGACGTTGAATGCTTGAACGGCATCAAAGAGGCCATGAAGCCCATGCCGCCGAACAAGGCGCATGCTGGCGCGGAGAGACGGGCGAAGCTCGTAAGCCTCGCCTGCCAATTCGACATAGATGCCGTCCGCGCCCAGCTTCATGGTTAGGCAGCGATCTTGAGCTTGGCCAGAGCTTCGCCCATGATCACGCGACCACCCACGCGACGGCGCGCGTGCAGCTTTACAATGCCGTTGCCAGCACCGGTGAGGTCATCGCGGATGATTTCGAAACCGGTCCGGTCTGCGATGGCATAACCGGTTGCGAAATCACCAAAGACGATGGGCGTGGCTTCAGCGGTAATGTCGGGCATATCCACCGCTTCATAAACCGGACGGCCCAGAAGCATCGGCGGCTGGCCACCGGCAATGCCACGCTCCCAGATATAGGAGCCATCAGTGTCCTTGAGCTTGCGGACAACCGACATGGTCTTGCGGTTCATCATCCAAGCGCCATTGGACGAATAGGCGGTCTTGATCGAATAGAAGAGGTCGATGAGGTCGTCGCCGGTGATGGCTTCAACCTCGTGCTCGCCAATGTCGTCGGATGTGAGAACGCCTTCGGCCTGCGTGGTGCCGTTACCGTTGACGAACCAAGCGGCTTCCTTCTGGCCGAAGCGGCGCGCAACGTGATTGCTCAGGTAGCCGGTGAGGTCGATCTGGGCATCTTCAAGCAGGATGCGCGTCACCGGAACGATGATGGCCATTTCGAAGGGCTTGAGGTCGATCTGGTCAAAGGTCGGCTCATCTTCGGTGCGGGCAGCGGTTTCGGCCACCGGAACCGGGTCAACTTCATCAACCAGGCGCGGGAGCTGAAGCAGCGGGCCGGACATGCTGATAGTCTGGGCAAGGGTGCGAACCGGGGAGAACTCGGCAACCTTTTCCAGAATGGACGCGGCAACCTGCTCAGGTGCCAGAATGCCGCCGGTAGACGGAGAACCGTAGCCCAGAGACTTCACTTCGGTGGCGTCACCGTTGCGCATGAAGTCAGCGAACGCCTTGCGCTCGGTGTTGTCATTGGCCGCATTGGGCTGGTTGTCATTGGCTGCAACCGGGCGATTGGCCTTGGCTTCAAGCTTGTCCAACCGCGAAGTGAGCGCAGCGATGTTGTCGTTTGCAGCCTTCAGCTCAACCTGAGTTTCGGCAGTATTCTCGTTTTCCATATGGGTATCCTGTTCCATGGACTTCACAGAGGTAATCCGCGCGCCGGAATGGACCGGGCGGCGACAAAGAGAGATTTCGGTGACGGTGAGCGCATCGAATTTTCGCCCGCCGGTTGGCAGGCGCTGAAAGTTGTCTGCTCGGAAACCAATGCTCAGGCCGGTTATGGACTTGCGCTGCATAAGGTCGCGCGCCTTACGGGCTGGGCCGATGCCTTCCACAAAGAGACGGCCCTTCACCTCAAGTCCGGCATCGGTTTCGGCTGCGCTTTCCCAGACGCCGACGACTTGAGATTGGTCATGCTCCATGACGATGGGCAGTGCTGGCGGAAGCGCGAATGCTCCCTTCTCGATCACATCGCCAACGCTATCGGGACGGTCGAAAGGCCACGCAATGCCGGTAATGGTGCCAGCGTCGTCGATGCTGACTTCAGCCTTGATTTCGAGCTTTTCCATTAGGCTGCAACCTCATCGGTTACGCCTTCACTTGTGCCGGTCCAAAGGTCGGTGAGAATGTTCAGCGCCAACAAATGGAGCTCACCAAGCGGGTGAGCCTCTACGTAGGTCTGGACCAACTCAGCGGCTTCCTGGGGGTGGGCACCGGCACCGATCAGACCCAACCGAACAGCATGAACCATCTCGGCGTAACCCATGCGGCGGGTGCCTTCGATAATTGCGGCGATTTCCTTGCCGGTGAGCTTTTCCAATTCTGGAATCAGGTGCGGCGTGAGCGAGAAGTCCCGCTCACGGTCGCCAAAGAATGCATTGTGCATTAGGCGGCGTCTTTCTCGGTATCAGGGGGATTGTCGTTATCGGCCTGCGGCGGTGCGCTGGTCGTAGTGTAGGGATTGGCAAGTTCATCGCCACCGGGAAGCGCAGGCATGTTCAGCCCTGCCCGCACCTCGTTCGGCGTCATGGCGCGCATCGCGACCATCTTGCCGTATATCTCCGTGCGCTCGGCAGGGTTGACCGTCATCAGGTCAGCGGTGATGAACTCAAAGAAATGGGTGCGGCGCTCTTCCGGCTTGAGCAGCACGCGGGCATAGGCCCACTGCCACGCCTCAAGCCAAGGCTTCAGGCTGTAGTTGAGGAAATGCTGGTCCATCTGGGCGGTATTGGACCAAGTGCCACGCTCAAGGTCATAGAGCATGGTCGGCGGAACGTTGAACGCGCGGGCGATCTCTTCAACCTGATGGCGACGGGTCTCTAGAAACTGCGCATCAATGCTGGTCATGGTGAGCGCCTGATACTCGGTGCCTTCAGGCAGGAATGCGGTGCCACCTGAATTGCGACCGCCAAAAGTGCGATCCCAAACGGCCTTCATATTAGCGAGGGCGGTATCGTTCTTCTGATTGGTTTTCAGGATGCCGGATGGACGGGCCGAATTGGCGAAGAGGCCAGCCGCATGGAGTTCAAGATCGATGGCGAGGCCGATGGCGTTACGAGCCAGGTTGATCGGCGCACCATCGACCTGTCGGACATGTAGAATGTCCCAATATTCGTGGCGCTTCCGCTTCTGCCCCTTCCCCACAAGGTAGAAGGGTTCGCTGGTCGCCTCATCGATCTTGATTTCGACCGTGAGCGGGTCAAGTCGGTGGAACTCGACAACATTGCCACTGCCGCCGCGCACGGCCAGCGCGAAGCCGCCGTTGTTATGCAACAGGGCATCGCGGGTGAGCTGGGCCCGAAGCTCGGCAGCGCTGGTCCAAGGGTTCGCTTCATCGTGCGCAAGGGTAAAGGCAGGGTGTGCCGGGTCGGCTTCCTTGCCCTTGCCTTTGCGCACGTAGAGCTTCACCGGCAGGCCACCTACGGCATTGGCGATGGTCTGAACTGCCAATGCCACGGCGGGAACCTGCATGGCCGTCTTGGGCGTCACCGAAATATTCGAATAGGTCGGCTGGGCACCGAAGAACAGAGCGGCCAGCGGGTCGGTGAGTGTCACCGGCGCGCGCGGGGTCGGCTCAGGATCGGCCTTGCGGAAGAGGCCGGGAATATACTCGATGAAAAACAAACGCCCTGCTCATGTGGTATTATATTACCACAATATGCCTGAGCACGAACAAAATGTGAATCTCTATTCTTCGGTTTTTTCAAAGAAGTAGTCAGGCGGGTCATCTTTAGTCCGTAGGTAATGCACCGCGGCCAATCCCTTGCCCAAAAAATCTGGCGTTAACGGATCGTGCGCACCCTGTTGACCGACCTTCATAGTTTTTCGCAATAGTTGCTGAAGATCAGCCTCAAATCTCTCTAAATGCGCAGGTTCCTCATACTCGACCGGCCCATTATCACTATTGAGATCAGGGACTATTTCAGAAAATTCTATTACCTGTTTGATGTAGCCCTCTAGCTGCCGGGGGATTGAGGGCTCGCTGCTCTTTTTGAATGGGGACAGCGTATCGAAAACATGGGTTACTTTCATATTTTCCGCCATCGCTTCGAAGCTCTGAAGAGCGTCAACAATGGCGGAAACTAGGGATTTGATTTCTGCCCTCGCCTCGGCTTCCTCATGCTCACCAATCATCAGCTCCGTTTGCTGACGGATGTAGTCCACGTTCCTCTTTGACTCTTCGAATTGCTGCTCAGCAACTTCTCGCGACTGGCGAAGCTCTTGGCGTTGCGCGGCCAATTCGTCACGCTGCAGTAATACAGCCGTCACCAACCAAACGAAGGCAACAGGAGCGAAAGCGCCCGCAAACGTGTCGCCAAGCTCGTTAGGTGAAAGGCACGCCAGCCGTTCTAGTAGCCACACACCGGCTGGACACTCAGAAGGCATAGCCGTGTTAAGTAGCAATGCCCCAAACAGAGCAAGAAACAAGACGGTGAGGGTCAGCGCGACCCATATGATCGGACTGCGCTTATGGGCGGCTTCATCCTTCATCATCGACGCACCGCACGGCTGATCTCGACCAAGATACCCAAAGCAATCGCGCAAGCGGCAACCATCGCAGCTTGATCGATGGCTTGAGCTGGCGCTTGCCCAAGGTAGCGAGCTGCCCACGCCCTAGCCTCATCGGCATTGGGTACGCTGGTGATGATGTAGACGGAGATACCAATTCGGCCCGTCGCCATGAGAAGCGCGAGCCAAGCGGCCATAGTGCCTAGCCTAGTGAAGAACATTGAGTGCCCCAAAGCGTTTACACTGATCCTAAGCGTCGCAAATTTGGCGTCCATCGAGAATTGGTCGATGCCAACCGAAATCACGTCCCGTTCAGGCGCAAGAGCATTTCATTCACTTTGGGGATGAGCCGAACAGGGAAATGAAAGAAGCCGGGGCAAGCCCGGCTTCTGGTCAAAGTATGACCGACAAGATCACCGCAATACCAATTAGGCAGGCGGCAACGTTTATCTTCACATCTATAGAGACTTTGGGTTTCATGATGAAATCCTCAGTCCGTGGCCACGGAACCAGAAGGTTGCGTGAAGCTAGCCGCCGGAACGGGTTAACCAGCCGTTAGACGGTTCATCAGGGCACCTTCGGCTTAGCGCGTTAGCCTCTGGTGCGCCCCATGTGCCTCTAGGTGTTCCGTTCGGATTGTCCAAAAAGCTTCCCGTTTGAGGAGCCATCTTGTTGGATTCGTCCCAGGTCCCAGCATGGGCAACGTAGCTACCGCTAGGTTTTTCGGATTGGCTTTCCGATTCCATCGCGACCACGCCGTTAACTATCTTCTAGCTGATGACAATTGCCGGGTCAAACCGTGAACGTGACTATCCACAAAGGTGATCCACTGCGATCCACTTTTTCGACCAATGATCTTGCTAACCCATTGAAATCACTATACGTATCAATCAAAAGGTAGGGTCCAGGTTCCCCAGCCAAAATTCCTTCAAATCGTTGTCTCGATACGCAAACGCGCTCCGGCTCTTTGCCTGTTACCGTCGCACGCCCAGTCTCGACATTTTTTCGCTTAGCGTTCGGCGAGGCACTTGCAGAGCTTCGGCGGCGGCGGTGATGGAGTCGTTGTGGCGGGTCAGTTCGGCCTCGATCAGGTGGCGCTCATAGGCGGCGACGCGCTCGGCTAGACCGCCGGTCGAAGGGGGTAGGTCGCGCGTGGCCGGGCCGATGATGGCGCCGAGCGAGCGTCCTGTCGCGTCGAGACCGATGGCGAAGCGATCGGCGGCGGCCTTCAGTTCGCGGACATTGCCGGGCCAGTCGTGGTGCATCAGGGCCTGGATATCGGCGGGATGCAGTTGCGGTGCCGGTCGGCCAAAACGTGCCGCTGCCGCGCCGAGGAAATGGTGGAAGAGGAGGATGCAATCTTCACCGCGGTCCCGCAGCGGTGCCAGGGTGATGGTTGCGAGGTTGAGCCGGTAATAGAGGTCGGCCCTGAAACGTCCGGCCTTGCTTTCCTCGGCAAGGTCGACTTTTGAGGCGGCGACGATGCGCAGGTCGAGGGGTATCTGCTTGTTGGATCCGACCCGCTCCACGACCCGCTCCTGGATGACCCGCAGCACCTTGGCTTGTGCCAGGAGCGGCATGGATTCGATTTCGTCGAGCAGCAGCGTGCCGCCATTGGCATATTCGAACTTGCCGACGCGCTGAGCCCCTGCCCCGGTAAAGGCGCCGGCTTCGTGACCAAAAAGCTCGCTCTCGATCAGTTCGGCGGGAATGGCCGCGCAATTGACGGCCACAAAGGGCGCCTTGGCGCGCGGCGAAAAATCATGGAGGCAGCGCGCCACCACTTCCTTGCCGGTTCCGGTCTCGCCCAGGATGATCACATCGGTCGGGATATGCGCCAGCTCGCGCACGGTATTGCGCAACTGCTCCATGGGCGGCGAATTGCCGACGAGGCGCGTGGCCAGTTCCGCCTCGCCGCCATCGAGCCGGCGGCGCAAATCAGCGATCTCGCGCTTGAGCGCCACCTGATCGACCGCCCGCTTGAGGCTCGCCACCAGTTTGTCGGGCACATAGGGCTTTTGCAGGAAATCGAACGCACCCTGCCGCATGGCTTCAACGGCCATGGGGACGTCGCCGTGGCCGGTGATCAGGATAACCTCGGAGGGCACCATCCGCTCCCGCACTTTTCGCAGCAGATCGAGGCCGGAAAGGCCGGGCATACGCACATCGCTGAGAATGACATGGGGCCGGATTTCGTCGAGCCGCTCCAGCGCCGAGGCTGCATCATTGGCGACATGCGTGGCAAAGCCGGAGAGGCGCAGCCATTGTTCGAGGGCTGTGCGGATCATTTCTTCATCGTCGACGATGAGCACGCTGGCGTCAGTCAATGCGTTCTCTTTCATGTGTGGCCGCGGCCCCGGCCAGCGGCAAAGTCACGGTAAAGCTTGCGCCCCGCCCGGATGGACTGACAGCGCTGATGCTGCCGCCGAGATCGCGCACGAGCCCATAGGAAATCGAGAGGCCCAGCCCGAGGCCTTCGCCCGGCCCCTTGGTGGAATAGAAGGGATCGAAAATGCTGGGCAGCGCCTCGGCCGGGATGCCGGCGCCGGTATCGGTGACGACGACACTCACCTGTCGGCCGGCATTGCGCACGCCAATGGAGAGCACCCGCACCTTTTGCCCCGCCATGGCGTCTGCCGCATTGGTGAAAAGATTGATCAGCACCTGCTCGATATGGACTGGGTTGCCTGCGACCTTCAGCGGCGCCGTCGGGCGGCTATATTCGACATCGATACCCAATTGCCGCAGCTTGTGGTCGACGAGGTCGAGCGCATTGGCGATGACCGTTCCAAGATCGGCTTCAATCGGTGCCGGTGGCTGTTTTCGTGCAAAGGTTTTCAAATGACCGGTGAGCGCGGCGAGCCGATCGACGATCTTGTCTATCTGCCCCAGCACCGAGCCGATCTCTTCGTCCTGACGCCGCGTGGCCAATAGCTTGGCGCTGGCCAGGTGCGTCGTCAGCGCCGAAACGGGCTGACTCACTTCATGAGCCACCCCGGCCAAGGCCTGGCCAAGACTCGCAAGTTTCGCCGCCTGCACCAGATGCGCCTGCACCTGCCGCTCGGCATCCTCGGCACGAATACGTTCGGCGATTTCCTCGCGCAGCGCCTCATTGGCAATATGCAGATCTTCGGTGCGCTCGGCGACCCGCTGCTCCAGCCGCTCGTGTTCGGCAAGACGCTGGGCCACCAATCGCCGCCGCTGCGCCAGAAGCGCCAGGATCATCAAGAGCGCCGCAACACCGAGACCCGCGGCCGTTGCCGCGAGCCAGGCATCGCGAAAGAGCGGTCCGGTTGGGGTGAAGGAAATGATACGCCACTGATGCGCCGGCAGCCGCAATTCGTCGACCATGAATACGCCGGCCGTGTCGGCATCTTCTCCGCCGATATAAGCGAAACTGGCGCCGCGCGATGGCCAGACGGCCGATGCCACCGGCACTTCGCGCGCGCCCTGCGGCCCGTAGCGCAATTGCGGCGCGATGCGCGCATAGTCGGCCTGGGCAACCGGCGCGATCGGGCGGTAGCGCCAATCGGGCCGGGTTGAGAGAATGGTGATATTGTTGACATCGACGATGCCGATCAGCTCCCCCGACCGCCACCAATTGGCTTCGATCTCGCCGAGATTGATCTTGGTGACGGCCACGCCCAGGGGACCGTTCTCCCCGTCGATCCGCCGGGCCAGAAAGTAGCCGGCAACGCCCGTTACCGTGCCGACGGCGTAGAATTTTGCGTCGCCATCGGCCATGGCCTCTTCGAAATAAGGCCGATAGGCAAGGTTCTCGCCGACAAAGCTGTCATAGGCCCACCAGTTCGAGGCGGTGACCACATGCCCGTCATCGGCCATGACGAAGAGCTCACCTGCCCCCGCCGTATCGTTGAGCCGCGACAGGAAACCATTGGCCAGTTCCCGCCGTGCGGCATTGTCCGGCTCGGCCAGCACCGCCCGCACCTCCGGCGCCAGGGCCATGCTCGAGGGCAGATAATGAAAGCGCTCGATCATCGCTTCGAGCGTCCGATCGAACAGCACCAGGCGCCGCTCGGCCTGTTCGCCCACGCTGCGAATGGCGCCGGCCAGCGTGATTTCGAACGCCACCCAGCCGCAGGCCAGCACCGCCAGCAAGGCGGCCGATATCAGCAGAAGCTGACGACGTCCCAGCAATTCGCGTAGCGCAAAGCGGCTCGACATGTGCATTTCTGGCAAGAAATTGCCAGCCTTCGACGGGCATCTTGGCAATTTTCCGCCAACTTTGCCAGAGCGCCCTGCAAAAACCGCAGGCCTGACCTGCAATTTTGATTTGGCACGCAGTTTGCAAAGCCTGGGCTAGACCGGCGGAGGAGCCGGCTACAAGATCACTCACGGGAGGACATCCAATGAAAAAGACTATCGCCACCGCGTTCATCGCCACGCTCGCTCTCTCCGGCACCGCCTTTGCGCAGACCTATCCGACCAAGCCGATTACGGTCGTGGTGCCGTTCACCGCCGGCGGCCCGACCGATACGGTGGCGCGTCTCGTCGCCGAGGTGATGAGCGGAGATCTGGGCCAGCAGGTCGTGGTGCAGAATGTCGGCGGCGCCGGTGGCACGCTGGGTGCCGGCCAGGTCGCCACCGCGCCGAACGATGGCTACACCCTGCTGCTGCACCATATCGGCATGTCGACCGCGCCGACGCTCTATCGCAGCCTGCCCTATGACCCGCTGACCGACTTCGCCACCATCGGCCTCATCACCTCCGTGCCGATGACGCTGGTTGCCCGCAAGGACTTTGAGCCCACTACGCTTGAAGAGCTGTTGGCCTATATCAAGACCAATGGCGAGAACGTCACCTATGCCCATGCCGGCATCGGTTCGGCCAGCCAGCTCTGCGGCATGCTGCTGATGGAATCGACCGAGACCATCATGACCACCGTGCCCTATCAGGGCGCCGGTCCGGCCATGACCGATATCATCGGCGGCCAGATCGACATGATCTGCGACCAGACCACCAATACGACGACGCAGATCCAGGCCGGCGAAGTGAAGGCCTATGCCGTGACCTCGCCTGAGCGCCTCGCCAACCTGCCCGACGTTCCCACTGCCAAGGAATCCGGTCTCGATCTCGAAATCGGCGTCTGGCACGGGCTTTATGCACCGGCCGGCACCGATCCGGCCATCATCGAACGTCTGGAAACCTCGCTGCAAGCCGCGCTCACCAATGAGACGGTGATCGCCCGCTTCGCCGAACTCGGCACGGCCCCGGTCACGGCGGAAGAAGCGACGCCCGCAGCACTGACCGAGATGCTGACCAGCCAGATCGAACTCTGGCGCGGTGTCATCGAGGCGGCCGGCGTTTACGCCGAGTAAGGGCTCGCAACTTTTCGAGCGTGCCACCACCCCCTCCCAACCTCCCCCGTCAAGGGGGAGGTGCCGATCGAGTGTTTGGCACTATCCCGTCCAGCCCACCGGCAGACACCCTCCCCCTTGCGGGGAGGGGAGGGGTGGGGGGCGAGAGCCTCGCAGCCTTGTGCGCCCCATGCGTCCAACATCTAAAATCGAGGAGGCGGCCATGCTGGCCAAGTTTTCACTCCGGGACATCCTGGCGGGCGGCATCTTCGTCCTTGCCGGAGCCTATTTCGCGCTCGAAGCGCTGAACTATGAGGTCGGCACGCCCTTCCGCATGGGGCCCGGCTTCATGCCCCTGCTGCTCGGCACGGTGCTCGCCTTGCTTGGCATCGGCGTTGCCGCCAGCGGCTGGGAGAAACCGGACCGGGAAAAGCCGTTGCCGCCCTCCTGGCGCGGCATCGTGCTCATTGTCGGCGTGATCGTCTTTTTCGGCGCCACCATTCGCGGCCTGGGTTTCGTGCCCGTGGTCTTCATTGCCGCCTTCGCCTCGGCCATGGCCAGCCGGCTCAACTCTCCCCTCTTCGCTGGCCTCCTCGCCGTGGGGCTGACGGTTCTCTGCACGGCCATTTTCGTCATCGGCCTTGGCATGACGGTGCCGTGGTTCGGGCCCTGGCTGGGTCAATAGGAGCGTCACATGGATATCATCGGCTTTCTCGGCCTCGGCTTTTCCGTCGCCCTCGACCCCATCAACATTCTCTACTGTTTCATCGGCGTGCTGCTCGGCACCCTGGTCGGCGTGCTGCCCGGCATCGGCCCCACGGCCACCATTGCGATGCTGCTGCCGATCACCTTTTCGCTCTCACCGGCCGCGGCGCTGATCATGCTCGCGGGCATCTATTACGGCGCCCAATATGGCGGCTCGACCACGGCCATTCTCATCAACCTGCCAGGTGAAAGCTCATCGGCGGTGACGGCCATTGATGGCTATCAGATGGCGAAGAAAGGCCGTGCCGGGCATGCGCTCGCCACGGCGGCGCTGGGTTCGTTCTTTGCCGGCACGGTGGGCACGCTGCTCCTTGCCTTCTTCGCTCCGCCCCTTGCCCGAGCGGCGCTCAATTTCGGCGCGCCTGAATATTTCGCGCTGATCGTGCTCGGCCTTCTCGTCTCCATTGCCCTGGCGCATGGGTCGATCCTGAAAGCCCTCGCCATGATCGTGCTCGGCCTGCTCCTCGGCATGGTCGGCCAGGACATCTATACCGGCACGCCGCGCTTCACCTTCGGGGTGCGCGAGCTCTATTCCGGCCTCAACTTCGTTTCCGTGGCCGTGGGTATTTTCGGTGTCGCCGAAATCCTGCGGAACCTCGAAAACGAGAAGGGGCGCGAGGTCATGGTCAAGTCGGTGAGCAATCTCTGGCTCGGCAAGGAAGAGTTCAAACGCATCATCGCCCCGGTCATCCGCGGCACGGCGTTAGGCTCCGTGCTCGGCATACTGCCCGGCGGGGGTCATATCCTTGCGTCCTTCGCCTCCTATTCGGCTGAAAAGCGCCTGTCGAAAAACCCGGAAGAATTCGGCCATGGTGCCATCGAGGGCGTCGCCGGTCCGGAATCGGCCAATAACGCCGCGGCGCAAACTTCCTTCATTCCGCTCATGACCCTGGGCATTCCGGCCCACCCGGTCATGGCGCTGATGGTCGGCGCCTTCATCCTCCAGGGCATCACGCCCGGCCCCAATGTCATCAACGACCAGCCCGCGCTGTTCTGGGGCATCATCGCCTCGATGTGGATCGGCAACCTGCTTTTGGTGATGCTCAACCTGCCGCTAATCGGGCTCTGGGTGAAAATGCTCACCATCCCCTATCGCGCGCTGTTCCCCGCCATCGTGCTCTTTGCCTGCATCGGCTGCTATTCGATCAACCAGAACGTCTTCGACATCTATGCCATCGGCTTCTTCGGCATTCTCGGCTATGTGCTGATCCGCTTGGGTTGCGAACCGGCGCCGCTGCTGCTCGGCTTCGTCCTCGGGCCGCTGCTCGAAGAGCACCTGCGCCGCGCCATGATCATTTCGCGCGGCGATCCCATGATCTTCCTCGAGCGCCCGATCTCGGCAACGCTTCTCGGCCTGGCGCTGCTGGCCGTGCTGATCGCGATCCTCCCCTCGATCCGCAAGAAGCGTAAGGAAGTCTTCGTCGACGAAGACTGAGTTTCCTCAAAAACCAAGAGTTGGCGACAGATGTCGCCAACTCTGCTTTTCGGGGCGGTCAGTTGACGAGCGTCCCAGCAAAACCGTCCGAAGCGATCGCGGTGCATAGATCGCTCCACTCGCAACCGGCGCAAGCCGTGCGCGTCTGCCCCAGGCGAAACGCGGTTCGCGAGGCAATAAGCAGTTCGGGGCCAATCTCCATCGTGACTCCGGGCTCTATGGATGCCCCCAAAAGGCGGCCGACATCGTCGGCCGCCTTTCTGTCGCGCTCGATAATACTCTCGTTTCGGCAATGCGCGGTCGGATCATCCAGCAGCGGTGTGCAGATGTCGTCCGGGCCATCGACTATCCGGATAGTTTCGCCCGCCGACAATCGCCCGGCGATCGCGTCATAGTTCCGCGTGAAATCGGCGGAATAGCCCTTGCCGACATAGGTCAGCAGACAAAGCAGATGATGCGGGCGAAGCCGGATGGTCATGAGCGCTTCGCGGCCACTCGACGGGAAAGCGCATAGAGAAGCGCGGCGCCCAGTGCCGACTTGAGCAGACCGCCAACCAGGAACGGAAGCACGCCGAAGGTGAAGGCGTCCTGGGCGCCAATCATGACGGCGAGCCACGCAGCACCGAGAGCCAGACAGAGGGCATTGCCCAACAGCATGGCGAGGAAAGCGAGAACGGGCCGATTGCCATTCCAGCCGCGCTCGGCAAGCCACCCGGTCATGGCGGCGACGAGCGGAAAGGCGAAGAGATAGCCCGCCGTCGGCCCGACAAAGTGATGCGCACCCGCAGCGCCACCGGACAGCACCGGCATGCCCAAGGCCGCTTCCACCAGCCAGGTAATGACGGTCAGCGCGCCGAGGCGCCAACCATAGACGGCGCCGATCAGGGTGACGGCCAGCGTCTGCATATTGACGGGCACCGGCACCAGCGGCACCTCCACATAGGAGGCCGCGGCAAGGAAAAGCGTGCCGGCAACAACGGCGCCAGCCTGCCAGAGCAGCGACTTGTTCTGGATGCCGATCAAGGCAGAGGCGGCGGATTTATCAGTGACCATTCCATGGCTCCTTCATAATTATAGATAATTTCATTTATCTATCGCTAAAAGAATCCATAGATAGATCGACCTGGCAAGGGCGCGCGTCCTCGCAGGCAGAAATAAGTTGCGGATTATCGGGGAGAGCGCCCGCCCAGGAGCACATGCCGCTTCAGGATGGAGCCAGCGTGCTCCACCTGCCCGGCCCGCAAGGCGGTGAGAATCGCACTGTGGTCGCGGTCGGTCGGAGCTTCCCATTCGGCGCTCCATCCCGAAAAGAGGAACCGGGCACTTGCGGCCTGCAGATCGTCGATGGCCTTGAGCAGCCGCGGCATGCCGCAAGGCGCGAGCAGGGTGCGATGAAACCTGCGGTTGGCCTGCTCCCAGGCCTGAACATCGGGGGCATTGTCGCCCTCGTTGTTGATCTCTTCGGCTTCATCGAGAATGGCGCGCGTCAAATGCGGCGCCGCGTGCTGCAGCGCCAGAACCTCCAGCGCCGCCCGCATTTCGGCTACTTCACGCACTTCGGCGCGCGAGAATCCCGCCACCCGCACCCCGCGCCTCGGCACGCTCACCGCCAGCCCCTGCGCCTCGAGCCGCCTGAAAGCTTCGCGCACCGGGACGTGGCTTGCGCCGAATTCCTCGGCCACGTGATCCTGCCGCAATGGCGTACCCGGTTCGAGCGCTCCAGAAATGATCCGATCGGCCAATATCCTGGCGATCTGGTTGGCGAGGGTATCGTCTTTGGCCATGGTCCTGGGGAGATGAGCTGGGGTCGCAAGAATGAAGCGGTTTTGTCATACACCGGTCGGAAAAGGCGTGCACGCCTTGATCGGCGAAACTTGCCCCATCCTGACTTCTCCATGATAGTGCACCCATACCGTGCAAGTTGGAAAAATGCCTTCATCCCAAGCCGATAGAAGCAGCGCTGCATCTGAGGTCGAAGGCCTGGCCCTCTTTGCCGAACTCAGCGCCGTCATCATTGCCGCCAGCGTGGATGAGCCTATGGTGCTGGTGCGTCCCGACGTGCCAGTCGACACCCTGCCCGCCGGCCCCCTGCAATCGGGGCATCGCACGCTCGAAGCTGGCCTACGGGCCTGGGTCGAGCAGCAGACGAACCTCCATTTGGGCTATGTGGAGCAGCTCTATACGTTCGGCGACACCGACCGCATCGACATGCCTGGCCGCGGCGGCAGGTCGCTTTCCATTGCCTATCTCGCCCTCGTCCGCGCCTTGCGCGCCTCTGCCCGCAGCGGCGCCCGCTGGCAGAATGTCTACACCTATCTGCCCTGGGAAGACTGGCGCGATGGCCGGCCCGCCGTGCTGGAAACCATCGAAACCTATCTCAAGACTTGGGTGAAGGACTCAGGAGACGCCGGCGCCCTGCGGGAAAAGCGGGCGGCCCTGGCTTTCGGTCTCGGAACCGATAGCTGGAGCGACGAGCTGGTGCTCGATCGCTATGAACTTCTCTACGAAGCGGGCTTTGTCCGAGAGGCCCGACGCGATGGGGAAACCACTCCCCTCACAGCGATGACCGACTACCCGATGGGCCTCGACCACCGGCGCATCCTCGCAACGGCGCTGGGGCGCCTGCGCGGCAAGATCAAGTATCGACCAGTGATTTTCGAGCTCATGCCCGAGAGTTTTACGCTGCTCGATCTGCAGCGCACCGTCGAGGGCCTCTCTGGCATACGGCTGCACAAGCAGAATTTCCGTCGCCTCGTTGAAACACAGGGATTGGTCGAGGAGACCGGCGAGCTCCAGACCGAGACCGGCGGTCGGCCCGCCCGCCTGGTGCGCTTCCGCCGCGAGGTGCTGCTGGAGCGCCCCTCCCCGGGCCTCAGGCTGTCGAGCACGAAGCGCCCACCCAATTAACGCTTGACGCATCCTTATACTCAGTCCTAGCATAACCCTTACCGGCGCAGAGACGCCGGTTTCGTTTTGACCGCTAATACTCAAATTGAGTATATTCGGAGGTAGTGCGTTGCAGGTCTCGGAATCCACTTCTGGCATTATGCCATTGCCCCTCGTCTATGAGCGGGTGCAGCACCATGTGCCTGCCTTCGAATGGCCGCTGCTGGCCGTCGATGTCGAAGCGATCCTGCGTCTCAAGCGCGAGAAGAACGCCACTATCCTTGCCCACAATTACCAGGCGCCGGAAATCTTCCACACGGTCGCCGATATCGTCGGCGACAGCCTCGCTCTGGCGCGCGAGGCCGCGGCGACCGATGCCGATATCATCGTCATGGCCGGCGTGCACTTTATGGCCGAGACCTCAAAGCTGCTCAATCCGGACAAGCGCGTCTTCATTCCCGATAGCCGCGCCGGCTGCTCGCTCGCCGAATCGATCACCGCGGCAGACGTGCGCGAACTGCGCCGCCGCCACCCCGGCGTGCCTGTTATCACCTATGTGAACACCTCGGCCGCCGTGAAAGCCGAGTCCGACATCTGCTGCACTTCGGGCAATGCGCTGAAGATCGTCCGCTCGCTGGGCGTTGACCGCGTCATCATGCTGCCCGACGAATTTTTGGCCCGCAATATCGCGGCGCAAGCACCAGAAATCGAAGTGATCACCTGGGCCGGCCATTGCGAAGTGCACGAACTCTTTACCCCCGACGACATTCGGGCCGTGCGCGAAAGTTATCCCGGTGTCACGGTGATGACCCATCCCGAATGCCCGCCCGAAGTGGTTGCGGAAGCCGATTTCTCCGGCTCGACGGCGATGATGGCCGACTTCGTTGCCTATAAACGCCCCCAGCGCGTGGCGCTCGTGACCGAATGTTCCATGGGCGATAACCTGGCCCAGCAATTCCGCGACGTGGAATTCGTAAAACCGTGCAATCTCTGCCCGCATATGAAGCGCATCACCCTGGGCAATATTCGTGCGGCGCTCGAAGAGGAGCAGCACGAGGTGCATATCGATCCGCTGCTGGCCGATCGAGCACGCGCCGCCGTCGAGCGCATGCTGGCGGTCGCCTGAGGCCATCGACATGGATCAGAATCCAGTCATCGTCATTGGCGGCGGCATTGCGGGCCTCGCCACAGCCCTGCGGCTTGCGCCGCTGCCGGTTGTGCTCATCACCGCGTCCCCGCTCGGCACCAATGCGGCGACGGCCCTCGCGCAAGGAGGCATTGCTGCCGCCCTCGGAGAAGACGACACCCCGCACCTTCATGCCGAAGATGCGCTCACCGCTGCTGCCGGGCTCGGCGCCCCCTCGATAACCCGGCGTATTGCCGAAGCCGGCCCCGCCGCCATCGCCTGGCTACTGGAACAAGGCATCGGATTTGATCGCATGGGCGATGGAAAGGCTATCGCCCTCGGCCTCGAAGCCGCGCACTCGCGCCGCCGCATTGTTCATGCCGGCGGCGATCGCACCGGGCGACGCGTCATAGACGGACTGATCGGCGCCGCGCGCAACACACCATCGATCACCCTTCTCGAAGGAAAAGTGCTCGACCTAGCCATGACTGCAAATGGCCATGTCGGTGGCGTCATTTATCTGCCCGCTGGAGGGCGACAAGCAACCGACGCGATAGTGCTTCCCGGCCGCAGCGTGGTGCTGGCGACCGGCGGCGTCGGCGGCCTCTATGCGCACACAACCAATCCCGTGACCGCCATCGGCACCGGCCTCGCGCTTGCCGCTCGTGCGGGGGCGGTGCTCCGCGACCTAGAATTCGTGCAGTTCCACCCCACCGCCATCGCCATCGGCCAGGACCCGATGCCGCTGGCCACCGAAGCCCTGCGCGGCGAAGGCGCCATTCTTGTCAATGCAAGCGGCGAACGCTTCATGGAAACCGTGCCTGGCGCCGAGCTGGCGCCGCGCGATATCGTCGCCAATGCCGTCTTCCGGCAGATTGTCGCCGGAGAACAAGCCTTCCTCGATACCCGCCCCACCCTCGGCCAAACCGTTCACAATCGCTTCCCCGGCTTTTCCGCTCTCTGTGCATCGGCTGGCCTCGACCCGGAAAAACAGCCAATCCCCATCAGACCGGCCGCGCATTACCATATGGGCGGCGTCAAGGTGGATGCCTCCGGCCAAACGACCGTGCCGGGCCTTTGGGCCTGCGGCGAAGTCGCTTCCACCGGCCTCCACGGTGCCAATCGATTGGCCAGCAATTCGCTTCTTGAAGCGGCGGTTCAATCCGCATGGATTGCCGAGGACATCAAGTCCAGCACTGCACCTGACACACGACGCCTGGAGTCGACCCACAGAACACCATCCTTGGGAGAAGCCAATGCCAGCCTGCGCCGGCAGATGGATCGCGACGTCGGCGTGGTCCGCGATGCCGCAGGCCTGCAACGCGCCATAAGAAACTTCTGGTTCGCCCAGGACGAGAACGCGCCGGACGCGACGCTCGTCGCTCTCCTCATCGCCGTTTCGGCCGAGCGCCGTCACGAAAGCCGCGGCGCGCATCAGCGGGCCGACCACCCCCGAACGTCGAACACGCCCCGCCACATCGAAATAACGCTGACCGAAGCCCTCGACAGCGCCAGGGAACTGGCTGAAAGCCGGGCCGAAGCCATGGAAGCCTTTGCATGAACGATACTTTTTCGTCCCTGACCCTGCCGCGTCTCATCACCGAGCCGATCGTTCGCGCTGCCCTCCTCGAAGATTTTGGCCGCACCGGCGACATCACCAGCGATGCCGTCATCCCCGTCGAAGCCACAGCCAATTGCGCCATCGTCGCCCGTGATCCTGGCGTCGTCAGCGGCGTGGATCTTGCCGGGCTCGCCTTCACCCTCATGGACCCCTCCATCGCGATTTCCGTACATCGGCCCGATGGCAGCAGGGTCGCGCCCGGCGACACTATCCTCCATGTCTTCGGCCCCGCCCGCGCCATTCTCGGGGCCGAACGCGTCGCCCTCAATCTCCTCTGCCGCCTCTCCGGCATCGCCACCGCGACCTCCGAACTGGTCGAAGCCGTGCGCCCCCATGGCCATGCCAGGATCGCCTGCACACGCAAAACCACGCCCGGCCTCCGCGCGCTCGAAAAGGCCGCCGTGCGGGCTGGTGGCGGGGCCAATCATCGCTTTGGCCTCGACGATGCCATCCTGATAAAGGACAATCACATCGCCATAGCCGGTGGCGTGCGCACCGCCATCGAGCGCTCCCGTGCCGGGGCGGGCCATCTGGTCAAGATCGAAGTAGAAGTCGATCGGCTCGACCAGCTCGACGAAGCCCTGTCTGTCGGCGTTGATGCCGTCCTCCTCGACAATATGGACATTCCGACCCTGACCGAAGCCGTCCGCCGCATCGGCAAGAGCGCCATCAAGGAAGCCTCCGGGCGGATCACCGCCAAGACAGCCCCCGCCATCGCCGCGACGGGCGTCGATATCATTTCGGCGGGTTGGCTCACCCATAGCGCGCCCATTCTGGACCTCGGTTTGGACATAGCAGCCCCCTAATACCTATATAGGGCTGGGATAGGCGTTGATGTCCGAGTATCAACGCGTCGCGTCCAAGGGCGCAGGTTCGAAGATTAGCCGTGGAGACCACGATGTCAGTCCCGTCAGCAACCAAGCGTTTGACCATTCGCGATATCGGCCGGCTGCGCCAGCGCGCCGAACCCATCGCCATGCTGACCGCCTATGACAGCGTCATGGCGACCCTGGTCGATCAATCCGGCATTGATATCATCCTCGTCGGCGATAGCCTCGGCAATGTCGTGCTCGGGCACGAAACGACGCTGAAGGTCACGCTGGCCGATATGATCCGCCATGCCGCTGCCGTGGCGCGCAGCACCGAACACGCGCTCGTCGTCTGCGACATGCCCTTCGGCACGACCACGGATCCGGAAACGGCACTTCGCAGCGCCGTGGACATTCTCCAGCATTCGGGCGTGCAGGCGGTCAAGATCGAAGGCGGCCTCTCCATGGTGCCCGTCATCAAGCGGCTGACCGACTATGGCATTCCCGTCATGGCCCATATCGGGCTGATGCCACAGGCCGTGCACCAGTTGGGCGGCTACTACACCCACGGCAAGGCCGCTGAATCCGCCGATCGTCTCTCTCGGGAGGCCCGCGCCCTCGAAGAGGCCGGCGCCTTCGCCATCGTCCTCGAATGCATCGTTGCCGAGGTGGCGACGGCGATCACGGCCGAACTGGCGATTCCGACCATCGGCATCGGCTCTGGCCCCGGCTGCGCCGGCCAGGTGCTGGTGATCAACGACCTCATCGGTCTCAACACGCGCCCCGCTCCGAGCTTTGCCAAGCCGCGGGCGGATGCGGCCGGGCTCGTGCGAACGGCCGTGGCCGACTATGTCGCCGAGACCAAGGCCTCGGCGCTGCAAAAGCGCGCCGGCGCTGCCTGACCTAGCTGGACCACCCTTCAATGACAAAAATCCTTCGCACGATTTCCGAGCTGCGAGCCTGGCGCAATGCGCTGCCCGCCGGCGCCCGCCTTGGCCTCGTCCCCACCATGGGTGCCCTCCATGAAGGCCATATCAGCCTCATGGACCTTGCCCACACGCATTGCGACACGGTCATTGCCAGCATTTTCGTCAATCCGCTGCAATTCGGCCCCACGGAAGACCTCGCGCGCTATCCTCGACCGATCGAGAGGGATATCGCTCTCCTCGAAGCATCAGGCGTCGATGCGCTGTTCCTGCCCGAGCCCGCCGAAGTCTACCCCGCCGACAATTCCACCTATGTCATCGAAGAAGCGGTCTCCCTGCCGCTCTGTGGCGCCCTGCGTCCCGGTCATTTCCGTGGTGTCGCCACTGTGGTGCTAAAGCTGTTCAACCTGACACAGCCGCATTTCGCCTTCTTCGGGCAGAAGGATGCGCAGCAATGTGCCGTGATCGAACGCATGGTGCGGGATCTCAACGTTCCCGTCGAAATCGTCCGCGGCGCCATCGTGCGCGAGGAAGACGGCCTGGCGATGAGCTCGCGCAACGTCTATCTCGAGCCCGCCCAGCGCGCCATTGCCCCGCTACTCTACCAGAGCCTCCTCGCCGCCTCCGAGGCCTATGACGCGGGCGAACGCGGCGCCGGAAAACTCGAAGCCATCGGCCGGTCTATACTGGCCCGCGAGCCAGGCATCGCGGTGCAATATTGGGAAGTCCGTGACCGCAGCAGTCTCGCCCCGCTTGAGACCGTCGGCGCTAACGGTTGCCTCCTCGCTTTGGCTGCCTATCTCGGCAATACGCGCCTTATCGACAATTTTATCCTCGGGGCCTGAGCTTCCGGCAAGCGCGGCATTCCGCTTGGGGATGCCGCTGCCCAACGCGTCGCCCGCCAAACCTCCCTGACAGCAAACACCCCTATTTCCGCGCCGCTCACGCCATGCCCGCGCCCGATCTACAACTTCGTCTTGCAAGAGTCGTTATAACGTCATAACACTACCTCGTGCAGCGGTTTGGAGAAGCCGCTGGCATGAGGATGGGAGAACGACAATGAAAGCATGCAAGGGATGGCACCTGGCCACAATCGGCGCGCTGATGATGGCGACGAGCGTGGGGACGCAGGCAGCCGAGATTTCGTTTCTGACGCATTGGGGGCCGGATACGGTGGCGCTGCTCGACGCCGCCATCGACAAATATGAAGCCGCCAATGCCGGCGACACCATCACCGTCCGCGCCGTACCCTTTGGCGATCTGCTGACGACGCTCCGCACGTCGGGCGGGGGCGCCGGTGGCGCGACCATTGCCGGCATTTATGACGCCTGGCTGCCGGACCTCGTGCGCGACAGCCTCGTCAGCGCCGCGCCGGAAGCCGTTGCCAGCGATACCACGACCAATTGGCCCACTGGCGTCGTCAGCGCTGCCTCCGTCGGCGGTTCGCTCTATGGCATCCCCAACGAAATCGACGTCTATGCGCTCAACTACAACAAGCGCCTCTTCGAGGAAGCCGGCATTGCCGAGGCGCCCAAAACCTGGGACGAATTCCTCGCCGCTGCCGAAAAGCTGACCGATGCCTCGAAGGGCCAGCAGGGTTTTGGCCTCATCAATTCCTGGGCCGCGGGCGTGCTGCATCCCTTTGCCTCGCTGCTGGTCTCCAATGGCGGCGACCTGATCGTCGATGGCAAGCCGGTGCTCGACAGCCAGGCGGCCAAGGAGACCTTTGAGCTCTATGAAAAGCTCATCACCTCGGGCTTTTCGGACCCGGCCATGGCAACCGCCGACGCCAATACCACCGGCCCCTTCCTCGACAATTTCGTCTCGGGCAAGACCGGCATGATCATCATGGCCAATTGGTGGGAATCCGCCCTCAAGGCCGGCATGGGCGATGCCTTCACTGATATCGCCACCGCGCCCATTCCGGTCGGCCCTTCGGGCGACACGGCGCGTTCGATCTCCTATTCCTGGATGACCGTGGTCAACGCCCAGGCAGCGCCCGAAGAACAGGAAGCAGCCTGGAAATTCCTCTCCTGGCTCAATGGCCCGGATTCGGGCGAGAACGGGGCTTCGGCCATGGGCGATATCCTGATGTCCATGGGCATCCTACCCTCGCGGACTTCCGACGTTGCCGCCTTCGGCGACCGTCTTTCGAGCGATCCGTTCCTCCTCGGCTATACGCAGACCCTATCCGACGCAAAGCCCTTCCCGGTGGTTCTGGGCGGCCAGGAATTTTCCGAATCCCTGCAGCAGACGCTTGAAGCGCTGCAGTTCGGCCAGGTGACCGCTGCCGATGCCCAGGCCAATGCCCAGGCTGACGCCACGGAAATCCTGGAACGCAACGCGAAATAGTCATCCATCCCGCGGGCGGGGCCACTTACCCCGCCCGTACATCTTACCCCAAGCAGATTTTCCGGATGACAGGCCGCCAGACCCGCTCGACCATCGGCATGCTCGCGCCCGCCACGGGGCTCATTGCCATTTTCGTCCTCGTGCCCATGGTGCTGACCATCGGCCTCTCGTTCACGCAATGGTCGACGCAAACCGGCTTTGAAACCGCGAGCTTCGTAGGCCTTGCCAATTTTGCCGATCTTCTGGGGCCAACCTCCATCGGCCGCGATTTTCGCGCGGCTTTTGCCAATACCGCAATTTATACCGCGCTCTCGGTGGTCCTCATCCTGCCGCTGTCGGTGATGCTTGGCCTCTTGGTCCACCAGACCTTTGCACCCGGCGGCATCCTGCTGCGCACTGTGCTCTTTTCGAGCTACATGGTGCCGATGATCGCCGTGGCGCTCGTCTGGTCAAAGCTCTATTCGCCGACCGAGGGACCGATCAACCAGATGCTCGGCTGGGTTGGCATTCCGCCGCAAACCTGGCTCTCCTCGCCAAGAACGGCGCTGGTTTCCATCGTCCTTCTCAACGTCTGGCAGCAGGTGGGCTATTTTACCGTGCTCGCCGTGGCCGGCCTCACACAAATCCCGCGCTCGCTCTATGAGGCCGCACTGGTCGATGGCGCCTCGGCCTGGATGCAGTTCTGGCGCATAACCCTGCCCCTCCTGCGCAATACGCTGCTGTTTTCGGCCGTTATCGCCGTCATCAATGCGGTGCAGGTGTTCGAGCCGGTGGCCCTCATCACCCAGGGCGGGCCAGTCAACTCGACCAATGTGATGACCTATCACATCCGCCGCGTCGGTATCGAACGCGCCCAGGGCGGCCTCGGCTCGGCTATGGCCGTCACGCTCATGCTGTCGCTGATCGTGGTGATCGTCCTCCTGTTCACCCTACTCCGCGACCGGGGAGAGCAACGATGAGCAGCATGCGTCCCTATCGGCGCCATCCCCGGACCTGGCGGCGCGGCGCCTTGACCGTGGTCATTCTCGCCATTGCCGTGGCCGCAGCCTTCCCGCTGGTCTGGATGGTGCTGTCGAGCCTAAAAACCCCCGAAGAAAGCATGCAGGTGCCGCCCGTCTGGTGGCCCGGCTCGCCCAATCTCAACGCCTTTACGGAGGTCGCCGGCGTCGTCAACCTTGGCCGTTCCTTCGTCAATTCCGCTTTCATCGCCCTCGTGACCACTGTCGCCATCGTGGTCACGAGCCTGATGGCCGGCTATGCCTTCGCCAAGTATCGCTTCAAGGGCCGTGACTGGCTCTTTGCGGTCCTGATCGCCACCATGTTCCTGCCGCCCATCGTGACGCTGATCCCGCTATATCGGCTCACCGGCTATCTCGGGCTCAATGCGAATCTGCTCGGCGTGGTCGTGCCCAACCTCGCCAATGCCTTCGGTATTTTCCTCATGCGCCAATATATCAAGGGCGTGCCCGACGATCTCATCGACGCCGCCCGCGTGGATGGCGCCTCAGAATTCCTGATCCTCTTCAAGATCGTCGCGCCTTCGGTGCTGCCGGCCATAGCGGCGCTGACTCTCTTTGCCTTCGTCTATCACTGGAACAGCTATCTCTGGCCGCTGACCGTCTTGCAGGGCAATACCGATCAATATCCCATCGTCATCTCGCTCAGCCGGCTCCTCAGCTACAATCGCGGCGCCATGAATACCGGCCTCGTCATGGCCGGGGCGACCCTCGCCGTGCTGCCGCCAGTCATCCTCTTCGTCTTCCTCCAGCGCTTCTTCGTCGATTCCATCGTTGCCACGGGGGTGAAGGGATGAGCGTGGTTCTTGCCGTGGATCTCGGCGGCACGCGCTGCCGCATTGGCCTAGCCGATAGCGCCGACCCGGCCAACGTAACGCCTGTCGAAGACGTCGCCGCGCCGCAAGCGCGTGCCGACTTTTTGGATCTCGTTCGCGCCCTGCTCACCAGGCACAAGGCCAACGCCCTTGGCCTCGGCATACCAGGCCTCGCCCAGGGCTCGATCTGCCGCTGGGTGCCGAACCTACCTTATCTCGATGGCCTCGACCTCGCCGAAGCTCTGCCCGGCACCTCCATCGGCCTCGGCAATGACGCACAATTGAGCCTCCTTGCCGAAGTCCGTGCGGGCGCCGCGAAGGGACTGTCCGACGCCGTCCTCCTCGCCATCGGCACTGGCATAGGCTCAGCCGTACTCGCCTCCAGCACGATCATTGCCGGCCATGCCGGCGGCGCCTGTTCCTTCGGCTGGGCCACCGCCGATCTCGCCGATCCGGGCGAAGACGTCAGCGGCTGGCTCGAACGCCAATCTGCCGGCCGCGCGCTCGACCAATTAAGCCAGACAATCGGCTTGGCCAGGGGCCACGACCTCATCGCCGCCGCTCGCGCCGATGATCCCGCCGCGCTCGCGCTGCTGGCCCGCCCCATGGAGGCGCTGGGCACAGCCATTGGCTCGGCCGTCGCTCTGCTCGATCCGGCAGCCATCATCATCGCAGGCGGTGTGGCCAATGCCTTTGACGTCATCGAACCGCTGCTGCGCAAAGCCGTCGACCGGCGCCTGCCGCCGCACCTGCGCGGCGTTGCCCTGTTGCCGGCTCAGCACGGCGCCCGGGCTGGGCTCGTCGGCGCAGCCTATGCCGGGGCTCTCGGCCCCAACTGGAGGAGGACATAATGAGCGACGAACCTGCGGGCCTGGTGCGCCCCGACCGGCCCCGTCCGGAACCGC
>NZ_JQGC01000013.1 GCF_000743575.1 Devosia riboflavina
GGCCGCGCCGGCGCCATCGGCCTCGTGCTGCGCGGCGCCGATGAGCTTGGGCCCCATATGTCCGAATTCCTCTCCGGCCTTGGCGGCCGCATGGCGACGCAGGATATCGACATCGTCGTCACCACGGTCGCCTCGCATCAGGAAGAGCTCGCCGCCTATCGCCGCCTTGCCGCCAGCCAGCGCGTCGACGCCATGATTCTGCATTCGCCCACCCTCAAGGACGAGCGGGCCGAACTCTTGCTGGATTTGAAAATCCCCTTCGTCCTGCATGGCCGCACCAATGTCACCCGGCCCGTCGCCTGGCTGGACATCGACAATACCGGCGCCCTCGAGCGCGCCACCAGCCACCTGCTCGATCTCGGCCACCGCCGCATCGCACTCTTGAACGGCATCAAGGGCCGCACCTTCGCCGAGCACCGCGAACTGGGCTACATGGCCGCCCTCTCTGCCCGCGGCGTGCCCTTCGATCCCGCACTGATGGGCAATTCGGCCTTCACCGACGAAGTCGCCTTCCGCCTGGCCCAGTCCATGCTCGAACTCCGCCCCCGCCCCACGGCCTTCCTCGCCGGCTCGATGATGACGGCCCTCGGCGTCTTCCGCGCCATCCGCCAGGCCGGCATGCAATTGGGCACCGACGTCTCCATGATCGCCCACGACGACGTCTTCCCCTATCTCAACGCCGACAACATGTACCCCACCATGTCGACGACCCGCTCCTCCATCCGCCAGGCCGGCGAACGCATGGCCGAACTCCTATTGCAAATGCTCGGCGGCAAGCTGGTCGCCGACATCCACGAACTCTGGCCCGTAGAACTGGTCCTGCGCGAAAGCTCCGGCCCCGCGCCGCTGTTCTAGGTCGCACCTCTTGACCTCTCCCGCCTGCGGGAGAGGGGGACCACGCACAGCGTGGTGGAGAGGGGAGCAACACGCACCGGAGCCAAGCTTGCCCCCTGAATCAAACTTTCACGCTCCGAGCCTAAACCCTTTCATCCGCTCATAAAACGGCCGCGCTTCATCCGCGATCTCAGCAAGCCATCCCGGCAGCGGCCCGATCTCGTCCGGCGGCGAAAATCCGCTGCTGTTGTAGACCGCATTGTACCAGTGCGGCCCCCAGACCCCATCCTGCGCGTGCGCCCCCCCGGGCCAATGCAGCATCGCCGGGTCCCAACTGAGCTCCACCGCCGCACAAAGCGCCGACAGCGTCCCCTCCGGATTCCGCCGGATATCATCACTGTCCACGACCACCGGCGCCGTGCCTGTCCGCTGCGCCACGCGGTCGAACAGCATGGCCTGCCCCTCAAACCCGATATCGGCCAGCGTCACGCTTTCCCGTTTCTGCGCATAGGAGGCCAGGACCCGCTCCGGCGAGCGCAGCAGGAACACATTGGTGACCTCATCCATCCAGTCGAGCGGAAAGCCCTCAACCATATGGTGGCTCATATGCTTCTGATACCAGACGTTCTTCCCGCCCGGCACCGGCCCCATGATCTGCCGCACCACTTCATCCGCATCCTGCGGCTGCGACGCCATTACCGCCTCGCGCATCGGGTGATCCAGCCCCGTCGCCTTGAGATAAGCGGCATAAAACGGCTCGTCGCTGACGAAACAATCCGCCCGCGAGGAAAAGCTGCGCATCATCGCCGTGGAGAGGTTCCGCGGCCCCGACCACATGGCGATCCGCCTCACTTCGCTCATGGCCTAAAAGTCTCCGCCTCGATCAGCTCGCGATAGAGCCCGGCCAACCGCGCCGTCATTTCCCCCGGGATCGGTCCGGGCCCCTTGAGCGGATGCCCCATCCGGCGTCCATCGACCTCACGCACGGAAGTCAGCCCCGCAAAGGTGCCCGTGACAAAAGCCTCATCCGCCCCATAGACATCAGTGAGCGAAAAATTCTTTTGCCGCACAGTGATCCCCGCCGCCTCGGCAACCCGAATGATATTCCCCCGCGTAATCCCGCCGAGACAGTAGTCGCCGGTCGAGGTCCACACCTCACCCCGCCGCACGATGAAGAAATGCGTCGAATTGCACGTCGCGACGAACCCCTGCGGGTCCAGCATCAGCGCCTCATCAGCACCAGCCTTGGCCGCCTGGATACACGCCTGAATGCAATTGAGTTTCGAGTGCGAATTGAGCTTCTGATCCTGCATGTCCGGCGCCGTGCGACGGATCGTCGACGTGAACAGCGAAATTCCGTCGGGCTTTGGCGACGGCGCCTTGTATTCGGGAATGATGACAATGGTCGCATCGCCAATCGTCACCCGCGGATCCTGATACGGCGTCGCCTTGATCCCGCGCGTCACCATCAGGCGGATGTGCACGCCGTCGGTCATGCCATTGGCCGCCAGACAATCGAAAATCCGCTTCACCAGCACGTCCGGTGTCAACCCAACGGAAAAATCGAGCGTCTTCGCACCCTCATAAAGCCGCTCCAGATGTGCCCAGAGAAACGGAATGCCACCCTCGTGCAGCCGCAACCCTTCCCACACGCCATCGCCTAAGACGAACCCTGAATCGAAGACCGACACCACCGCCTTGTCGCGCGGCATCAGCTGGTCATTGACGGCAATAAGAATGGAAGCATTGCGCGGATCGTCCGCATAGGCATGGACGCCATAGGCCATGAGGGTAGGCTTTCTCTTGATTAGACGCGGCGAAACCATCTCCTCTCACCGCCGCAAAGTCGAGGCCCACAGAAATTTTTGACCATCTGGACGAAACTGTCACAATTGGGCAATCTCCCTCCGCGGCTGGGAGGACGCGAGCAGATGGGCAAATAGGCGCAATATACTGAGGTTGCGGCAAGTAACGCCCGCTCGCGGGCGACTCCGAGCCGTCATTCAACTGTCATTGCACTGTCATGTCGCCCCTCTACTCCCTCGCCCGTTCGCAGCGGCTATCCCCCTCGGGAAAGCCCGCGACTGCTCATTCAGGGAGACAAAGAATGACGTTCAAGTCTGCGCTGACCACCTCGGTTTCGCTTCTCACCGTGCTCAGCTTCGCGGCTCCGACTTTCGCCCAGACCGATCTGGCAGCGCTTTACGAAGCCGCCAAGACCGAAGGCCAGCTTACCGTGATCGCCCTGCCCCATTCCTGGTGCAACTATGGCGGCGTGATCGAAGGTTTCAAGGCTGCCTATCCGGGCATCACCGTCAATGAACTGAACCCCGACGCCGGTTCGGCCGACGAGCTCGAAGCCGTCCGTGCCAACAAGGGCAATACCGGCCCGCAGGCTCCGGACGTTCTCGATATCGGTCTCGCCTTTGGCCCGCAGGCCAAGGACGAAGGCCTGTTGCAGGCTTACAAGGTCTCGACCTGGGACGAAATCCCGGACGACGCCAAGGACGCTGACGGCTTCTGGTACGGCGACTACTACGGCGTGCTGGCTTTCGGCATCAACAAGGACATCATCACCGGCGACAACCCGGCTTCCTGGGCTGACCTGAACAAGGACGAGTTCGCCAACTCCGTCGCTCTGGCTGGCGATCCGCGTACCGCCAACAACGCCATCATGTCCGTGTTCGCCGCTGGTCTCTCGACCGGTGCCGCTCAGGACGCCGCTGCCCAGGCTGGCCTCGACTACTTCAAGGCTCTCAACGACAAGGGCAATTTCGTCCCCGTCGACGCTGAAGCCGCTGCCATCGCCCAGGGCACGACCCCGATCGCCATCAACTGGGACTACAACCTGCTCGCCGCTCGCGACAACCTCAACGGCAACCCGCCGATCGAAGTCGTCGTTCCGTCCGACGGCGTTGTGGCTGGCGTCTACGTCCAGGCTATCTCGGCCTTCGCACCCCACCCGAACGCTGCCAAGCTCTGGATGGAATACCTCTATTCCGACGAAGGTCAGCTCGGCTGGCTCGCTGGCTACTGCCACCCGATCCGCTTCAACGCCCTCGCCGAAGCCGGCAAGCTCCCGGCCGACCTGATGGCCAAGCTCCCGGCCGCCGAGAACTATGCCAAGGCCGTGTTCCCCTCGATCGAAGAGCAGAACGCCAACAAGGCCACCATCACCGGCGGCTGGGACTCCACCGTCGGCGCTTCGGTTCAGTAACCAAATCAGACCCCCGGGTTCGCCCGGGGGTCACCCCAGTAGACCTCATCCTGAGCCTGTCGAAGGACGAGGTCGTGGCGTTATGACCGCCACACTGCCACGACCTCGTGGTTCGACAGGCTCACCATGAGGTCTACTCTCATAATGACCGACACAGCAGCCAAACCCCACCGCCGCATCCCCTGGGACAGCCTCGCGGTTCTCCCCTTCGTCATCTTCGCGGTAATGTTCCTCTTCCTGCCCACCCTCTCGCTGATGGGCGCCGCCTTCACCGACCGTACCGGCAATTTCACCTTCGAGAACATCGCCGGCCTCTTCACCGACCAGATCCTGGCTGCCTACTGGATTTCGATCCGGATTTCTGGCGCCTCCGCCATTCTCGGCGCCCTGATCGGCCTGGCGCTCACGCTCGCCATTATCCGCGGAAAACTGCCACAGGGCCTGCGCTCCGCCGTCATGACCTTTTCGGGCGTCGCCTCCAATTTCGCCGGCGTCCCCCTCGCCTTCGCCTTCATCGCGACCCTCGGGCGCCTCGGCCTCGTTACCATCATCCTCAAAACCGTTTTCGGTTTTGACATGTACCGCTCGGGCTTCAACCTCTTCTCCTTCTGGGGCCTGACGCTCACCTATCTCTACTTCCAGATTCCCTTGATGGTCCTAACCATCGCCCCGGCGATCGACGGCCTCAAGAAAGAGTGGAACGAAGCCGCCCAGACCCTTGGCGCCAATACCTCGCAGTTCTGGCGCTATATCGGCTTCCCCATCCTCTGGCCCTCCGTCCTCGGCACCCTGTCGCTGCTCTTCGCCAACGCCTTCGGCGCCATCGCCACCGCCTGGGCGCTGACCGGCTCGAACCTCAACATCGTGACCGTGCTGCTCTACAACCAGATCCGCGGCGATGCCCTGCAGAACCCGGGCCTCGGCGCCGCGCTTGCTCTTGGCATGATCGTCATCACCTCGCTCGCCAACGTCATTTACCTGATCGTTGCGGCTCGCGCTGAAAGGTGGATGAAATGAAATCGCAAAAATTCTGGGCCTGGCTGGTCTTCATCCTCGGCGGCGCCTATTTCATCGTCCCGCTCGCCGCCACTTTCGAATTCTCCCTGCGCATGCGCCGCGGCGAATATTCGTTCGACGCCTATGCCTCGGTCTTCGCCGATCCCTACTTTGCCTCGAGCTTCACCTACTCGGTGATCGTCGGCCTCTTCACCATCGTCGTCGGCATCCTCGTCGTCGTTCCGGCGGTCTATTTCGTCCGCCTGCGCATGCCCTGGCTCAGGCCATTCATGGAATTCGTCACCCTCCTGCCGCTGGTCATCCCCGCGCTGGTGCTCGTCTATGGCTATATCCGCCTCTACGGCTCCTCGTCGTTGATCCCCTTCACCGGCTCCGTCCTCGGCACCGACATCCTCCTCACCTGCGCCTATGTCACCCTGGCCCTGCCCTACATGTACCGGGCCGTGGACAACGGCATGCGCACCATCGACATCGGCACCCTCACCGAAGCCGCCCAGATCGCCGGCGCCAATCAGCTCCAGATCATCGGCCAGATCATCCTGCCGAACATTCTCATCGCCATCCTCTCCGGCGCCTTCCTGACCTTCGCCATCGTCATCGGCGAGTTCACCATTGCGAGCCTGCTCAACCGGCCGGCCTTCGGCCCCTACCTCGTCGGCATCGGCACCAACCGTGCCTATGAGCCCGCCGCGCTCGCCATCATCTCCTTCATCATCACCTGGGGCGCCATGGGCATGATCAACGTGCTCGGCCGCTTCGCCCCCCGCACTTCCGCCAGGACCGATTGACCATGGCCGCCTTCCTCGAAGTTTCGAACCTCGTCAAATCCTTCGGCACCAATACGGTCGTGAAGGGCGTCAACTTCGCTTTCGAAAAGGGAGAATTCATCTCGCTCCTCGGCCCCTCGGGCTGTGGCAAGACCACGATCCTCAGAATGATCGCCGGTTTCGAGCGCCCCACCTCAGGCTCAATCCGCGTCGATGGCGAAGACCTCACGCACCTGAAACCCAACCAGCGCAAGCTCGGCATGGTCTTCCAGGCCTATGCCCTCTTCCCCAATCTCACCGTCGGCGACAACATCGCCTTCGGCCTCAAGATCGCCGGCATGCCCGCTGAACAGCGCCGCGCCCGCGTCGAGGAAATGCTCAAACTCATCGGCCTCCCCGGCTTTGAAAAGCGTTTCCCCTATGAAATGTCCGGCGGCCAGCAGCAGCGCGTCGCCCTCGCCCGCGCCATCGCCCCAAAACCGCGCCTCCTTCTCCTCGACGAACCCCTCTCCGCCCTCGACGCCAAAATCCGCGTCTCCCTCCGCGAAGAAATCCGCGCCATCCAGCAGGACCTCGGCATCACCACCGTCTTCGTCACCCACGATCAGGAAGAGGCCATGTCCATTTCCGATCGCATCGTGGTCATGAACGCGGGCAATCTCGACCAGATGGGCTCCCCCCACGAGATCTATAACCGCCCCTCGACCCGCTTCGTCGCGACCTTCGTCGGCCAGCTCAACACGCTTCCCGAAGCAACCTTCGGCCCCAGCCGCGCCATCCGCCCGGAACTGATCTCGCTCGCCCCGCGCCCCGAAACCGACACGACCCTCACCGGCACCATTTCCGATGTCGGCTTCCTCGGCTCCGTCGTCCGCCTCCGCGTCGACGTCGCCGGCACCCCGATCAACATCGACACCTTCAACATCAACACCGCCACCCCACCCCAGCGCGGCGACACCGTCACGCTGCACCTGGCCGCCAAAGATGTGCTGACGCTAGGGGCGTAGCTGCACGACCCACGCGGCGCCCCAACCACCAAACCTCATCCTCGGGCTCGACCCGAGGACCCTTCACTTGGCGGTGCCACAACAAGTACGGAGCCCTCGGGTCGAGCCCGAGGGCGACGACCTCGGAAGAACGCGCCCGCGTCGCCACCTCCCCAAATACCCTTTGACCAGCCCCCCGCCCCGGCCCATTCTCCCGCCAACACAACGGGGAATCGCGCCATGGACAACACCTTCGTCACCACCGAATGGCTCGCCGCCCACCTGAGCGATCTCAATCTCGTCGTGGTCGACGCGAGCTGGCACCTCCCCAACGCGTCCCGCAACGCCCAGGCCGAATATCTTGCCGGTCACATTCCCGGCGCCGTCTTCTTCGATATCGACGGCATTGCCGACACGACGACCAACCTGCCCCACATGCTGCCCTCCCCGGCCGATTTCGCCCACATGGTCGGCGCCCTCGGCATCGGCAGCGACATGACCGTGGTCATCTATGACGAACTCGGCCTCTTCAGCGCCCCCCGCGTCTGGTGGACCTTCAGAACCTTCGGCGCCGAAAAGGTGCACATTCTCTCCGGCGGCGGCCCAAAGTGGCGCGCCGAACGCCGCCCCCTCGAAGCCGGCCTCGTCACCAAGCGCGCCGCCAACTTCGACGTCAAATTCCACCCCAGCAGCGTCGCCGATTTCGACCTCGTCCGCGCCCGCAGCCAGGACGAAGCCGCGCAAATCCTCGACGCTCGCCCGGCCCAGCGTTTCCACGCCGAAGTCCCCGAACCCCGCCCCGGCCTCCGCGCCGGTCATATCCCCAATAGCCGCAATATCCCGGTGAGCCTGCTTTCCGAAAACGGCGTCCTCAAATCCCCCGAAGCATTGGCCGCCATCTTCGCCGAGCGCGGCGTGGACCTTTCAAAGCCCATCATCACCTCCTGCGGCTCCGGCGTCACCGCCTCGACCCTCGCCCTCGCGCTCGACCAGGTCGGCGCCAGGACCGTCGCCGTCTATGACGGCTCCTGGTCCGAATGGGGCGCAAGGCCGGATGCCGAAGTCGAGAGCTGATCCCCAGCGGATCGACAGAGCCGCATATTCCTTTTCGATCGTCATTGCCCGGCTTGTCCGGGCAATCCATCTCGCCCCGGCATGGACCGCCCGGACAAGTCGGGCGGTTACGCGGAGGCGGGAATCCCGTCTCAAGACCAAAGCTGTCTCGTCCTGCGGGTCCCACTCCCTCACATTCCCGCAATCTTACCAGATTTTAATGTAGCCAAACGGCGCAAGCTGTTACGCTCACTTCGATTTTGCGCGCCCCCCGCATTTGAGGTTTTCTTTTGATCCGGCAGCTTGTTGCCTCTATCGCGGTTATCGCCGCGGCCGCCTTTGCCTGGCTCTATTTTGCGCCCGGTGCGCCCCAGGTCTTGACCAATGCCGGCATCGTCCTGCCCTTCGGCCCGCAAGCTGAAGCCGCGTCGGCTCCCGCGCCCCAGGCTGGCGGGCCGGGACAGCGCCCGGGCGGCCAGGTCAACGGTGGTCCGCAGGCATCCGGCGGCCCCGGCGGCGGCGGTCCCGGTGGCGGCCGCCCTGGCGGCTTCGGCGCTCGCACCACCAATGTCATCACCTCAGGCGTCACCCTCGCCCGCATCAACGACACGCTCGCCGCCATAGGCGAAGGCACGCCCGTACGCTCCGTCACCGTCGCCGCTACCTCCGGCGGCGAGCTGACCGAAGTGCTGGTCCGCCCCGGCCAGATCGTAGAGGCCGGCGCCACGATTGCGCGCTTCGATTCAGCCGCCGAGCAGATCGAATACGACCGCGCCCAGCTCGCCCTCGAAGACGCTCGCGCCACCCTCACCCGCACCGAAGGCCTCGCCAGCAACAACGTCGTCGCCGGCACCGCCCTGACGGCCGCCCAGCTCAGCGCCGCCAATGCCGAACTCGCCCTGCGCAACGCCGAAATGGCCCTGGCCCGCCGCACCATAGATAGCCCCATCGGCGGCAAGGTCGGCCTCATCCGCGTCACCCCCGGCAATTACGTGCCCGCCCAGACCACCGTTACCTCCATCGATGACACCTCCTCCATCCTCATCGATTTCTGGGTGCCCGAGCGCTACGCCGCCCAGATCGAGCCCGGCATGGCCGTCACGGTCAACGCCATCGCCCTCCCCGGCCAGACCTTTGGCGGCGACATTTCTGCCATCGATACCCGCATCGATCCGGCCAGCCGCACCCTGCAGGTCCAGGCTGAAATCCCCAATCCCGAAGGCGTGCTGCGCGCCGGCATGAGCTTTACCGTCTCCCTCGCCTTCCCCGGCGAGGAATATCCGGCGGTCAATCCGCTCGCCATCCTCTGGTCGGCAGAGGGCTCCTATGTCTGGAAATATCTCGACGGCAAGGCCACCCGCGTCATGGCCGAGATCATCCAGCGCAATAGCGACGGCGTCCTCGTGCGCGGCGACCTCAAGCCGGGCGATGCCATCATCACCGAAGGCATCCTGCAGCTCAGCGAAGGTGCCACCGTCAACCTGCTCGAAGGCCCAGACGGCACCGGAACCACCCCATCGCAACCTTCAGTCGCGACCAACTAGGGAGGCGCTGCCATGTCCATTGCCAGCAAGAACGAACGGGGCGGCGCATTGGCAACGCTCTTCGTCCGCCGCCCGGTCATGGCCGTGGTCATCAACGCCCTCATCCTGGTGGCCGGCCTCGCCGCACTTCTCGGCATCGAGGTGCGCGAACTTCCCCGCGTCGAAAGCCCGGTCCTTTCCGTCTCCACCAGCTTCACCGGCGCCGCCGCCGAAACCGTCGACCGCGAGGTGACGGCCATCGTCGAAGGCGCCGTCGCCCGCGTTCAGGGCGTCACGGCCATCTCCTCCAGCTCATCCGTCGGCCAGAGCCGCGTCACGCTGGAATTCTCCGAAAGCACCAATCTCGATATCGCCACCTCCGACGTGCGCGATGCCCTCAGCCGCGTCACCCGCCAATTGCCCGACAGCGTCGAAGCCCCCACCATCTTCAAGGCCGATAGCGATGCCCAGCCGATCATGCAGCTCGCCGTCACCTCGGACAGCCTCAGCATTGCCGACCTAAGCGAACTGGTCGATGGCATCGTCACCGAGCGCCTCGCCGCCGTCGAAGGGGTTGCCGAAGTGCAGGTCTATGGCACCCGCACCTCCTCCTTCGAAGTCGATATCGATCCGGTAAAACTCGCCAGCCACGGCCTCACCGTTGCCGATATCCGCAACGCCCTCTCCACCATCGCCTTTGATTCCCCCGCCGGCTCGATCAACGGCCCCAACCAGAACATTTCCGTCCGGGCCATTTCCGAAATCACCGAACCCAGCGATTTCGAAGAGATCATCATCAATGGCCGCACGCGCCTCGGCGATGTCGCCAGCGTCGTCTTCGACGCCGCCGCCAGCACCTCCTCCATCCGCGCCGATAGCCGTCCCGCCATCGGTCTCGGCATCGTCCGTCAGGCCCAGTCCAATTCCGTCTCGATCTCCCACGCTGTCCACGCCGCGGTAGAGAGCCTCAACGACACCCTGCCCGAAGGTGTCACTGTCAAGATTTCCAGCGACGAAGCCGTCTTCATCGAAGGCGCCCTGCATGAGGTCGAAATCGCCCTCGTCGTCGCTCTCGTCGTCGTCATCGGCATCATCTATCTCTTCCTGCTCGATTGGCGGGCCATTATCGTCCCCGCCATTTCCATGCCCATCGCCCTCCTCGGCGCCGTCGCCGGCATGTATCTCGCCGGCTTCTCGCTCAACATCATCACCCTGCTCGCGCTTGTCCTCGCCACCGGCCTCGTGGTCGATGACGCCATCGTGGTTCTCGAAAACATCATGCGCCGCAAGCATATGGGCGCTGGCCCCCGCGCCGCGGCCGTGCTCGGCACTCAGGAAGTCTTCTTCGCCGTTATTGCCACGACGCTTACCCTCGTCGCTGTCTTCGTGCCGCTGAGCTTCCTCGACGGCCAGACCGGCCGCCTCTTCCGCGAATTCGGCTTCACGCTCGCCATCGCCGTGCTGCTCTCGGCCGTTGTTGCCCTCTCCATGGGACCCATGGTCGCCTCGCGCCTCCTCAAGAACGACCACAAGGAACATGCCGGCGGCCCCTTCGGCGCCATCGGCCGCTTCTTCGCCGCCCTCTACCGCGTCACCCTGCGCGTCGCCCTGCGCAATCCCGTGGTCGTCATTCTCCTGGCCCTGCTCTTTGCCGGCTCCGCCTATTACGTCTATGGCGGTCTCCGTCAGGAGATCACCCCCTCCGAAGACCGCTCGGCCATCAACCTGCGCATCAATGCCCCCAATACGGCCAGCCTCGATTTCGTCCGCACCCGCCTCGGCCAGGTCGAATCCATGCTACAGCCCTATGTCGACAGCGGCGAAGTGCGCTCCGTCTTCGTGCTCTCCGGCTGGGGCAATGGCGGCTCCATCACGCTCACCCTCGCCCCCTGGGGCGAGCGCACCCGCAGCCAGCAACAGATCGCCTCCGAAATCGGCGCCCTCATGGCCCAGGTCCCCGGTGTCCGCGCCAATGTCGGCCAGGGCAACAGCCTCGGCATTCGCGGCGGCGGCTCCGGCCTGCAATTCGCCGTGGCCGGTTCCGACTACACCATCCTCGCCGAGACCGCCGACACCATCTCCAAGGCCCTCGAAGCCGATGGCCGCTTCGGCCGCGTCTCGGTCAATTTCGACACCAGCCAACCCCAGCTAACCCTCACTGTCGACCGCGCCCGCGCCGCCTCCCTGGGCATCGACATCAATGGCCTCGCCCCCACCATGCAGGCCATGATCGACGGTTCCGATGTCGGCACCATCTTCATCAACGACGAGAGCTATTCGATCCGCATGCTCTCGACCTCCAATCCGGTCAACGATCCGCGCGATCTCGAAACCCTTTTCGTCCGCACCGGCGACGGCCGCTACGTCCCCATGTCCACCATCGCCACCATCGAGGAAGCCCCGGTCCCGCCCTCGCTCCGCCGCGAACAGCAACGCCGCGCCGTCACGGTCACCGCCAGCCTCGAAGATGGCCTTGCCCTTGGCGACGCCTTCAACGAACTGCAAAAGATCGCCGCTCCGCTCCTCCCCCAGGGCACCTCCATCCTGCCGCTCGCCGAAGCCAAAACCATCGGCGAAGCCAACAACGCCCTCTTCCTCACCTTCGGCTTCGCCCTGGTGATTATCCTCCTCGTCCTCGCCGCCCAGTTCGAAAGTTTCTGGAGCGCCATCATTGTCATGGCCACCGTACCCTTCGGCGTCGCGGCCGGCCTCTGGGCCATCCTCCTCACCGGCGGGAGTCTGAACATCTTCTCCCAGATCGGCCTCGTCCTCGTCGTCGGCATCATGGCCAAGAACGGCATTCTCATCGTCGAATTCGCCAATCAGCTCCGCGATCGCGGCCTCTCCGTGGCCGAAGCCATCGAGCAGGCCTCCAATATCCGCCTGCGCCCCGTTCTGATGACCATGATCGCCACCATCCTCGGCGGCGTCCCCCTGGTCCTCGCCTCCGGTGCCGGCGCCGAAGCCCGCGCAGCGCTGGGCTGGGTCATGGTCGGCGGCCTCGGCTTCGCGGCCATCGCCACCCTTTACCTCACCCCCGTCGCCTATCTCCTCCTCGCCCGCTTCTCGACGCCCAAGGCCGAGGAAGAAGCCAAGCTCGAGCGCGAACTGGACAATTTGGAAACAAAGGCCGAGCCGGCGGAATAAGCTCCGCCGCCACACCCCCGATTGTCACCCTCTGATCCGTCCTGCATGGCAAACCGCTGGAGTGGAGCGGTTTGAGCTGAAGAGGCCATGAGAGCTATGCTCTTATGGCCCCGGCGAAAGCCGGCGCCCATCCTCCGATGCCTCCCGCGCCCGCAACTGCGCCAGATAATCCCGCAGCAAAGCCACCCGCTTTGGCCGAAAGCTCTCCGCCCTCACCTCGGCCCACATAATCCGATCCCCGCGAAAAATCCGAAAATCCTGCCTTAGGCAACACCAGGCCAGCACCGACAGCGTCCGCTCGGTATAGACGATCGCCAGCGGCCAGATCGTCCGCTCCGTCTCCGCCCCATGCTGATCCACATAGCCGATGGCAACCGCCCGCTCCCGCCATGCCGCCTCGCGCAATTTCTCGAGATCAATGCCGAGCGGCGCCCGCTTCTGCGGCCGGTAGACCAGCGACACGGCATGCATCGCCTGCTGCTCCGCCTCGTCAGGCAGCGTCGCCGCAATCTTGGCCAATGCCGAAACCGCCGCGCCCGCCAGCGCCGCATCCCCCATGCCGCGCACTTCCGCCAGCCCCAGCACCAGCGCCTCGATCTCCGCCCGCGTCAGCGTTTGCGGCGGCAGGGCAAAATCCTCCACCAGCCGATAGCCATAACCCCGCTCGCCCTCGATCCGCGCCCCTGCCGCCCGCAGGCTGTCGATGTCGCGATAAAGCGAGCGCAGCGACACGCCCGTCTCCTCCGCCAGCCGTCTGGCGGTCAGCGGCGCGGGCAATACGCGCATCGCCTGCAACAGGCGCAAAAGTCGGTCGGATCGAGCCATGTCCAACTGTCGAAAACTGGCAGTTGCCCCTCGCTACACCACTCCCTGTCAACCGACAAGCAGGAGCCTCAAATGAGCATCGAAACCACGACCCACCTCAATTTCCGCGGCCAGGCCCGTGCCGCCCTCGCCTTCTATCAGTCCGTCTTCGGCGGCCAGCTCACCGCCGTCACCTATAGCGATGCCCACGCCGCCGAGACCCCTGCCGAAGCCGACAACATCCTTTGGGGCCAGGTCGCCTCACCCGAGGGTTTCCGCGTCATGGCCTATGACGTTCGCTCCAGCCAGCCCTACAATCCCGGCGAAAACGCCGTCTTCGTCTCGGTGCGCGGCAAGTCGGCCGATGAACTCTCCGCCTATTGGGCCAGGTTGATCGAGGGCTCCACCATCATTGTCCCCCTCGCCGCCTCGCCCTGGTCCCCGCTCTACGGCATGGTCCGCGATCGCTTCGGCGTCACTTTCGTCCTCGACCTCGCCGTCGAATACACAACCGACTGATCGGGAACGGCGACAGGCCCGCCGCGTTCAGCCAGGAACCCACAAGGAGTTGACCATGCTGGACCACACGGGCCTTGTCGTCACCGACCTCGCAAAGGCGCGCCGCTTCTACGACGCCATCGCCGCAGCGCTGGGCCTCCAGACCATCAGCAACAGCGAAGAAAGCTTCCTCTTCGGCAAGAGCAAGGAAGAACCGATCCCCTATCTCTGGATCGGCACCACCCGCCCCTCCTATTGGGTAGAGGGCTCCCGCCCCGGCATCAACCAGATGCACGTGGCCTTCCGCGCCGAAAACAAAGCCATGGTCGAAGCCTTCTACAAAGCCGCCCTCGAAAACGGCGGCACCGACAACGGCGCCCCCGGCCCCCGCGATGGCGTCCCCGACTACTACGGCGCCTTCGTCCTCGATCCCGACGGCAACAACATAGAAGCCTGCGCCCGCGGCGAGGCGTCGAAGTAGACGCCTAAAAACAAAAAGGGCCGCCGGATCTCTCCGGCGGCCCCAAATCCTTCAGCGTGAAAACTTACGCCGACCGGTTCTTGTTATAAAGATCGAAGAACACGGCCGCGAGCAGCACGACGCCCTTGATCATCTGCTGCCAATCGATGTTGACGCCCATGATCGACATGCCGTTGTTCATCACACCCATGATGAAGGCGCCGATCACGGCACCCGCCACCTGGCCGACACCGCCCAGCGCCGAAGCGCCGCCGATGAACACGGCCGCGATCACGTCGAGTTCGAGGCCCTGGCCGGCCTTCGGGGTCGCCGAGTTGAGGCGCGCCGCATAGATCATGCCGGCAAGCGCTGCCAGCGCACCCATGATGGCGAAGATGTAGAAGGTCGTGCGTTCGGTCTTCACGCCCGAAAGGGCCGCCGCCTTGAGATTGCCGCCGAGAGCATAGATGCGGCGGCCAAAGGTCATGCGCTTGGTGAGGAACACGAAGCCGGCAATCAGCACGCCCATCACGACGAGCACGTTCGGCAGGCCGCGATAGGAAGCGAGCATATAGGCAAAGAAGATGACCAGCGCCGCGATGACGAGGTTCTTCACGACGAAGAGGCTGAACGGCTCAACGTCATAGCCGCGAGCACGACGACGGGCACGGGTGCGGATCGAGAAGAACACCGCAGCGACAACCGCCAGAATTGCAATGACCATGGTGGTCGTGTGCAGCGTAACGTTCTGGCCGTTTTCAGCGAGCCACGGCATCGTCGTCGGCCCGATCACGTCGGGGATGAAGCCTGCGGACAGCAGCTGGAATTCAGCCGGGAACGGACCAACCGACTTGCCGGCGAGAATGGCAAGCGACAGACCCTTGAAGATGAGCATGCCGGCCAGCGTCACGATGAACGCCGGAACGCGGTGATAGGCGATGATATAGCCCTGCGCCGCGCCCACCGCCGCACCGACAACCAGACAGATGGCACCGGCAACGATCGGATTGGCCAGGAAAGCCAGCTCCGGCGGGAACTTCCAGCCCACCATCAGCATGGCGGCGAGAGCGCCGACGAAGCCGGAAACCGAGCCGACCGAAAGGTCGATATGCCCGGCAACGATCACCAGCAGCATGCCCAGCGCCATCACGATGATGTAGCTGTTCTGCAGGATGATGTTGGTCAGGTTCACCGGCTTGAACAGCACGCCATTGGTGAAATACTGGAAAAACAGCATGATGAGGATGAGCGCGAGCAGAAGCCCATAGTCGCGCATATTGGCCTGCAAGGCGCCGAAAAAGCTCAGTTCCTTGGGTTTGGCCTGATCGGCCGGAGCGCCGGTCGGTGCAGTTTGAACGGTCATGATGCCTTTCCTTCAGCGCGCACGATGGAGCGCATGATCTTTTCCTGGCTCGCCTCGCTGGTGGGCATTTCGCCCACGATGCGGCCTTCATTCATAACGTAGAGACGGTCGGTAATGCCGAGCAGTTCGGGCATTTCCGAAGAGATCACGATGATCGCCTTACCCTGGGCGGCGAGCTGGTTGATGATCGTGTAGATTTCATACTTGGCGCCCACGTCGATGCCGCGTGTCGGCTCGTCGAGAACAAGCACATCCGGATCGGCATAGAGCCACTTGGAGAGAACGACCTTCTGCTGGTTGCCGCCCGAAAGGTTGCCAGTCACCTGATAGACGCTCGAAGAACGGATATTCGTCTTTTTGCGATAGTCATTGGCCACGTCGAGCTCGGCCAGATCGTCGATCACGCCCCAACGCGAAATGCCCGGCAGGTTTGCCAGCGTCACATTGTGCTTGATGTGGTCGATGAGGTTGAGCCCGTAGTGCTTGCGGTCTTCCGTGGCATAGGCGATGCCAGCGCGAATGGCCTTCTCGACACTCGATGTGTCGACCTTCTGGCCATTCATGAACACTTCGCCGGAAATCTTCTGGCCATAGGACTTGCCGAAAAGGCTCATGGCGAATTCGGTGCGACCCGACCCCATCAGCCCGGCAATACCCAGAACTTCGCCCTTGCGCAGCGTCACGTCGATATTCTTGATCACCTGACGGTCGCGATGCTGCGGGTGATAGACCGACCAGTTCTTCACTTCGAGAATGGTCTCGCCGATTTTCGGCTCGCGGCTCGGATAGCGGTCTTCCAGCGAACGACCGACCATCGAGGTGATGATGCGATCTTCGGTGATCTCATTGGTGTCCATCGTTTCGATGGTGCGGCCGTCGCGGATCACGGTCACGCGGTCGGCAATGCGGGAGATCTCGTTCAGCTTGTGGCTGATGATGATCGAGGTGATCCCCTGCTTCTTGAATTCAAGCAGCAGTTCGAGCAGCGCCTGGCTGTCTTTCTCGGAAAGCGATGCGGTCGGCTCGTCGAGAATGAGCAGTTGCACCTGCTTGGAGAGCGCCTTCGAGATCTCGACAAGCTGCTGCTTTCCGAGGCCGATATTGGTCACCAGCGTGTCCGGGTCTTCGCTGAGGCCAACCATGGCCAGGAGCTTGCGCGCGCCGTCGCGCGTCTCGTCCCAGTCGATCACGCCATTCTTGGCCTGCTCGTTGCCGAGGAAAATGTTTTCGGCGATCGAGAGCAGCGGCACCAGGGCGAGTTCCTGGTGGATGATCACGATGCCCTTGTGTTCGCTGTCGCGAATGGAGCGGAAGTGCTGCTCTTCGCCGTTGTAGACGATCTGGCCCTCATAGGAGCCGGAGGGATAAACGCCGCTCAACACCTTCATGAGGGTGGATTTGCCGGCGCCGTTTTCGCCGCAAATGGCGTGAATCTCGCCTTCCCGCACGTCAAGATTGACGTCAGACAGCGCTTTCACGCCGGGAAAGGTCTTGGTGATGCTGCGCATCTCAAGAATGGTCTTGGTCATACTGGGCCCTGTACTTAGCGAGCAGGCCACCCAAAGGTTACCCACCCTCGATTGTCACCCCGGCTTTAGGCCGGGGCCCATCTTGAGATCTCGGGATGGCCGCGGCCTAAAGCCAGGTGACATCCATTGGTTTGGGCATCCAAAACAGCGCATACCCAATAACCGCGCCTAAAATCTCGAAAGGGCCCCGCGTCGCCGCGGAGCCCCCAAACTTGCGAAGCCCGAGGCTTACTGGATGTCTTCGGCCTTGAGGTAGCCCGAGTCGATCACGAGAGCCTGGTAGTTGGTGGCATCGACTTCATACGGGGTCAGCAGGATCGACGGCACAACCTTGACGCCATTGTCATAGGTGGTGGTGTCGAGGCCTTCCGGCGTGCCGCCCGAAACCAGCGTGTCGACGAGGTCGGCAGTGGTCTTGGCCAGTTCGCGGGTGTCCTTGTAGATGGTCGAGTACTGTTCGCCAGCAACGATCGCCTTCACCGACGGAGCTTCAGCGTCCTGGCCGGAGATGACAGGCCACGGCAGGTCAGCCGAGCCATAACCAACGCCGCGGAGCGACGAGATGATGCCGCGCGAGAGGCCGTCATAGGGAGCCAGAACGCCCTGAACGGTCGAGCCGTCCGAGTAGTTGGCAGAGAGAATGTTGTCCATGCGAGCCTGGGCAACTGCGCCGTCCCAACGAAGGGTACCGACGGTGTCCATGCCCTGCTGGCCGGACTTCACGACGATGTCGCCAGCGTCGATCATGGGCTGCAGAACCGACATTGCGCCGTCATAGAAGAAGAAGGCGTTGTTGTCGTCCGGCGAACCGCCAAACAGTTCGACGTTCCACGGCTTCACGTCCGGGAAGCGTTCCTTGAGGCCCTTCACGATGGAATTGGCCTGGAGCACGCCGACCTGGAAGTTGTCGAAGGTGGTGTAGAGGTCAACATTCGGCGTGTCGCGGATCAGGCGGTCATAGGCGACAACCTTGATGCCGGCATCGGCAGCCTGCTGCAGAACGGCCGACAGCGTGGTGCCGTCGATCGAGCCGATCACGAGAGCCTTGACGCCCTTGGTGACCATGTTTTCGATCTGGGCAAGCTGGTTCGGGATGTCGTCTTCAGCAAACTGCAGGTCGACGGTGTAGCCCTTGGCTTCGAGAGCCGTCTTCAGTTCGTTGCCGTCCGAGATCCAACGGAGCGACGACTGAGTCGGCATTGCAATGCCGATCTGGCCCTTGTCCTGGGCGTAGGCAACGGTCGCGGCGGTGGCCATCAGGGCACCGGCAGCAAACAGCGTCGCAATTGATTTCAGAACCTTCACGTCTCGACTCCCTTAGATTTTTCGAGGTGATTGATGTGTTCGTCGTGGTTTCCGCCGATCAGGCCAATTGGTTCCTGCATCCAGTCCGGGCGAGGCGAGCCTACCCGAAAAAGGGCGCTCTACTCTGCCCGCCGGCCTGGCGCCGGCAGCTTTCGATGGAACTGCATGATGTCCTCCTGCGTGACGGCTTGAATGCCGCCTTGGCCCTCTCGGGATCCACGGCCCGCAAACTAGGATAATCAGATATGCGTGTAAAGCAGGGCAAAGTGGTGGAAGGTTATTTTTTCGATTGTCGAAGATATAAACTTGCGCGTAGAAGGCCCACTTTCAGGCGGTTGCTGTCCGGTGCGACAGTCGCTAACCTTGAGGAATACGAGGAAACCACCTCGCCAATATGAACCGGAAAACGGTCGGCGAGAGTCAAAGGTATCTGATACCTCGGGAGGAGTTGTGGTGAGTTTGAGTGGAGACGCGCGCTCCGATCACGGCAGTGCTGCAAGCGCTGTGGCCGACGATCTGGCGCAACTGATCCTTGGTGAGCTGGCACCGGGCCAAAGCCTCCCCAGCGAGGCCGATTTGGCAGAGCGTTATTCGGTCAGCCGGCTGACCATTCGCGAGGCCGTAAAACTCCTTGCCGGCCGGGGCCTTTTGGAGCTCGCCCGGGGTCGCCGCGCTATGGTGCGCGAACCCGATGGCTCCGCCTTCACCGACTTCCTGACCTCCATCGTAAGGACCGATCCCAAGGGCCTCTTCGACCTCGTTGAGGTACGTTTGTCATTGGAAGTGCAATCGGCCACCCTCGCTGCCAAAAGAGCGAACCGGGCCGGTATCATCGCCATCGAAAATGCCCTCCAGGGCATGCGCGACTCGATCGGTGATTCCACCGACTTCGCAGACGCCGCCGCCGAAGCCAACTTCCACTCTTTCGACTTCGGCTTCCACGAGGCCGTCGCCCTCGCCAGCGGTAACCGTGTTCTCGGATATCTCTTCGAAGCCATGGCCGTACCGCTGCGCGAAGGATTCTTCATCAGCCAGCGCGGCCATGCCGATCGCGGCCACACCCCGCATGACACCATCGCCGCCCACCAGCGCATTCTCGATTGCATCCGAGAGGGCAATGGCAGGGCCGCCGCCGAGGCCATGCGCATGCACTTGCGCGATACCGAACGCGACATTCGCATGGCCGTAACAAAAATGGCCCAGTCACCCGTTCGAAGCTAACAGTCTGCTAGCGAACTCACCGCCTATCCAAGCCCCTGAATCACCGCTAAGCTCCCTTTCGGGAAGCTGAATATCTGTGGCCATGGAGCGAGCGACGCGTTCGAATGTCGATCAAAGCCGCAATCTATCACCGGACCCATTACAAGTATGATCGCCCCGTTATCCTCGGTCCGCAGATCATCCGGTTGCAGCCGGCGCCCCACTCCAAGACCAAGGTCCTGAGCCATTCGCTCCGCGTCGCGCCGGATCTGCACTTCGTCAATACGCAGCAGGACCCATACGGTAACTTCCTGACCCGATTCGTTTTTCCGGAGCCCGTTACCGAGCTGAAGATCGAAGTCGACCTCATCGCCGACATGACGGTCTACAACCCCTTCGACTTTTTCGTCGAAGAATCGGCCGAGACCTGGCCCTTCGAATATCCCGAAGACATCCGCGCCGACCTCTCGATCTACCGCGTCCCGGAAAAACTTACTCCCGCCCTCCAAACCTTCCTCGATACTATCGACCGGCGTCCACGCAATACCGTGACCTTCGTCACCGAGCTCAACGCGACGCTCCAGCAGAAAATCAACTACATCGTCCGAATGGAGCCCGGCGTCTGGGCGCCCGAGGAAACCCTGACCAATGGTCAAGGTTCATGCCGCGACTCAAGCTGGCTTCTCGTTAACATATTGAGAAACCTGGGCTTTGCGGCGCGCTTCGTCTCCGGCTACCTGATCCAGCTCAAGCCAGACCTCGTCTCGCTCGACGGCCCCGCCGGCACCGACCACGATTTCACCGATCTTCACGCCTGGTGCGAAGTCTACCTCCCCGGCGCCGGCTGGGTCGGCCTCGACCCCACCTCCGGCCTCCTCACCGGCGAGAGCCACGTCCCCCTCGCCGCCACCCCGCATTACCGAAACGCGGCCCCGATTTCCGGCCTAGCCTCCTACGCAGAAGTCGATTTCAACTTCGACATGACGGTCACGCGCGTCGCCGAGCACCCGCGCATCACCAAACCTTTCTCGGACGAAAGCTGGAACCGTCTCAATAGTTTAGGTCACGAAGTCGATTCTATCCTGAAGGCTGAAGACGTCCGCCTGACCATGGGCGGCGAGCCCACTTTCGTCTCCATCGACGACTTTGAAGCCGACGAATGGAATGCCGGCGCGGTCGGCCCCACCAAGCGCCGCCTCGCCGACGACCTGATCCGCCGCCTCCGCTCCCGCTTCGCCCCGCAAGGCATGCTGCATTACGGCCAGGGCAAATGGTACCCTGGCGAAACCCTGCCCCGCTGGACCTTTTCCCTTTACTGGCGCCTCGACGGCAAGCCAGTCTGGCGCGACGAAAAACTCATTGCCCGAGAAGGCGTTAAGACCACCGCCTCGCACGACGATGCCCGCAAATTCCTCGAAAGCTTCGCCCGCAATCTCGGCCTCACCGGCGACACCATCGACGAAGCCTATGAAGACCCCGGTGAATGGCTCCTCAAGGAAGCCAAGCTCCCCGACAACGTCGACCCCGCCAATTCCGAACTCACCGACCCCGAAGCCCGCTCGCGCATCGCCCGCGTCTTCGAGCGCGGCCTCACCAATCCCACCGGCTATGTCCTCCCCGTCCAGCGCTGGAACGCCGCCGCATCCAGTCCCTGGCTGACTGAAAAGTGGAAGACCCGCCGCGGCAAACTCTTCCTCGCGCCTGGCGATAGCCCTGCCGGCTACCGCCTGCCCCTTGCCTCGCTGAAGCACTTGAGGCCGACATCCTATCCCCACGTGGTCCCGCTCGATCCCGGAGCGCCCCGCGTGCCTTTGCCCGATCCGGAGGAACTGCTTTTCCGTGAGAAAGCCGACGCCCGCCCGCAGGCAGCCTCGTCTTTCACCGCCGCGAGCGAACAGCAAGACCGCACCGAGCAGGTCATCAGCGAGATAGAAGGTGAGGTGCGCACTGCCGTCACCGCCGAGATTCGCGACCACCGCCTCTGCGTCTTCCTGCCCCCAGTCGAGCGCCTCGAAGACTATCTCGAACTCATCGCCGCCACCGAAGCCGCCGCGAAGGAAATCGGCCAGCCCGTCCACCTCGAAGGCTACGCGCCGCCACACGATTCCCGCCTCAACGTCATCCGCGTCGCCCCCGATCCGGGCGTGATTGAGGTCAACATTCACCCGGCCTCAAGCTGGGACGATTGCGTCGCCACCACCGCGGCGATTTACGAAGAAGCCCGTCAAAGCCGCCTCGGCGCCGACAAATTCATGCTCGACGGCAAGCACACCGGCACCGGTGGCGGCAATCACGTCGTCGTCGGCGGCGCCACACCGAGCGACAGCCCCTTCCTCCGCCGTCCGGACCTATTGAAGTCGCTAATCCTCCACTGGCAGCGCCATCCCTCGATGAGCTACCTGTTCTCCGGCCTCTTCATCGGCCCCACAAGCCAGGCGCCGCGCTTCGACGAAGCCCGCCACGACAGCCTCTACGAACTCGAAATCGCCATGGCGCAGGTCTTCGCACCTGGCCAGGGCCTGCCGCCCCTGCCCTGGCTCGTCGACCGCTTGTTCCGCAATCTTCTTACCGACGTCACCGGCAATACCCACCGCTCGGAAATCTGCATCGACAAGCTCTATTCGCCCGACGGCCCCACAGGCAGGCTCGGTCTCGTCGAATTCCGCGGCTTCGAAATGCCGCCCAATGCCCGCATGAGCCTGGCCCAGCAATTGCTGGTCCGTGCCCTCATCGCCCGCTATTGGCGCGAGCCAGCCCAAGGCGATCTCGTCCGGTGGGGCACCACCCTCCACGATCGCTTCATGCTGCCCCACTTCGTCTGGCAGGATTTTCTGGGCGTCCTCGCCGACCTAGGTCGCTCCGGCTTCGACTTCGATCCCGCCTGGTTCGAAGCCCAGCTCGAATTCCGCTTTCCCTTCTGCGGCGAAGTCGAGGTGGAAGGCGTTAAACTCGAACTGCGCCAAGCGCTTGAGCCCTGGCACGTGATGGGCGAAGAGGGCGCCATCGGCGGCACCGTGCGCTATGTCGATAGTTCCGTTGAACGTCTGCAGGTCAAGCTGACCTCGCCGAACCCCGACCGCTACGTCGTAACCTGCAACCAGCGCCCCGCTCCGCTTGCCGCCACCGGCACAGCCGGCACATCCATCGCCGGCGTCCGCTTCAAGGCCTGGCAGCCAGCCTCGGGCATGCACCCGGTCATGCCAGTCCACGCCCCGCTGGTCTTCGACATCTACGACAAATGGACCGGTCGCCCCATCGGCGGCTGCACCTATCACGTCGCCCATCCGGGCGGCCGCAATTACGAGACTTTCCCCGTCAACGGCAATGAGGCCGAGGCACGCCGCCTTGCGCGTTTCGTTCCGCACAACTATACGCCCGGCACCTATCCTTACCGCCCGGAGCGGCCAGCGGACGAGTTCCCGCTGACGCTTGACCTCCGGCGACCGCCCCGGTTCACCTGAACGCCATGATCAAGCGGAACTCCGAATCCCGCAGCGCCCCGCCCCAAGGTCCGAGCCTTATTTCGGACTATCGGCTCCTGCCGGGCGTACCCGACGAAATGCTCGACCCCAGCGGCGCCCTGCGCCCCGGCTGGGACCGGCTCATGTCGGCCTTCGATGCGCTGGGCTCGACTGAGCTTGCAGCCCGCTTCGAGCGCGCCGACCAATATCTGCGCGATGCCGGCGTCTTTTACCGCAAATATGACGGCGCCGAAGGCAAGGAACGCGCCTGGCCACTCGCCCATATTCCGCTGCTCATTGACGAAGCCGAATGGCAGACCATCTCCAAGGGCCTCGTGCAGCGCGCCGAGCTCATGGAAAACATCGTCGCCGATATCTACGGCGACAATCGCCTGGTTCAGGAAGGCCTGCTGCCGCCTGAACTCGTGGCGCAAAACAACGAATTCCTCCGCCCCCTCGTCGGCGTCAAACCCGCCAGCGGCCATTTCCTCCATTTCTGCGCCTTTGAACTCGGCCGTGGCCCCGATGGCGCCTGGTGGGTGCTGGGCGATCGCATGCAAGCTCCCTCCGGCGCCGGTTTTGCGCTCGAAAACCGCGTCGCCACCACGCGCGCCCTGTCCGATGTCTATGGCGAGATGAACATCCAGCGCCTCGCCGGCTTCTTCCGCGATTTCCGCGATCATCTCTTCGTCCAGGCCAAGCGCGACGGCGGCCGCGTCGGCATTCTGACGCCCGGCCAGCTCAACGAAACCTATTTCGAACACGCCTATATCGCCCGCTATCTCGGCCTCATGCTGCTCGAAGGCGAAGATCTCGTGGTCGAGGACGGCCAGGTCATGGTGCGCACCGTCGCGGGCCTCAAACCCGTCAGCGTCCTCTGGCGCCGCATGGATGCAAGCTTCGTCGACCCGCTCGAACTGCGCTACGACAGCCGCATCGGTACGCCCGGCATGGTAGAGGCCGTGCGCTCGGGTTCGATCTCGATGATCAATGCCCTTGGCACCGGCATCCTCGAAACCCGCGCCCTCGCCGCCTTCATGCCGCGGCTCTGCAAGCACCTGCTTGGGACTGGCCTCGAACTGCCCGAAATCGCCACCTGGTGGTGCGGCCAGGCCGCCGAGCGCGAATACGTCCTCGACAATTTCGACGACCTGATGATCGGGCCCGCCTTCGCCACTACCCTGCCCTTCGACGATCTGCGCGGCACCGCGCTCGGCGCCAGCATGACGGCGGGACAAAAAGCCCAGCTCAAAGATCGTATCGCTACCCATGGACGCGATTATGTGGGCCAGGAGCCGGTGCGCCTCTCGACGGCCCCTGTCTATGCCGACGGCAAGCTCGAACCGCGCCCCATCACCCTCCGCGTCTTCGCGGCGCGCACGGAGCACGGCTGGAGCATCATGCCCGGCGGCTTCGCCCGCGTCGGCTCGACACCTGATACCACCGCCCTCGCCATGCAGCGCGGCGGCCAGGCGGCCGACGTCTGGGTAGTGTCCTCCGCCCCAGTGGAACAGGTGTCGCTCCTGCCCCAGGAAGGCGACCGGCTCGTGCGCAATTCGCCCGGCAGCCTACCGAGCCGCGCCGCCGACAATCTCGTCTGGCTCGGCCGCTATGCCGAACGCTGCGAAGCGACAGTCCGTATCCTGCGCGCTTACAATGCCCGCCTCGCAGAGCTCTCCAAGCCGGACCTGCCGATCCTAACCCGCTGTGCTGAATTCCTGGAAAGCATCGATGTCGACGCGACGGAAGCCATGCCGCAAGGCCTGCTCATGTCGATCGACAGCGCCGTGCACAGCGCCGGCCAGATCCGCGATCGTTTCTCGCCCGACGGCTGGTTGGCATTAAACGACCTGCAAAAAACCGCGCAGCGCTTCGCAACGCGTATCGCCACTGGCGACGACGCCACCCGCGCCATGACCGTGCTCTTGCGAAAACTGGCAGGCTTTTCCGGTCTGGTGCACGAAAACATGTATCGCTTTGCGGGCTGGCGCTTCCTAGAAATCGGTCGCCGCCTGGAACGCGCCATCCAGATCGCGCGCATCACCGGCTGGCTGACCGACGAAGACGCACCCGACGGCTCGCTGGAAATGCTGCTCGAAATCGGCGACAGCGTCATGTCCCATCGCCGCCGCTATTCGGTGACCGCCGGCACGCAGAGCGCCATCGATCTCCTGGTCCTCGATCCACTGAACCCGCGCTCGGTCCTCTTCCAGCTCACCGAATTGCTCACGCAGCTCGAAACACTGCCCGGCGGCATTCGCGATGGACAGCTTTCAAGCGTCGCCAAGGCCGCGCTGCAATTGCAGACGCGCCTCATCACGGCCGAGCCCCAAACCATGACACCGGAAAAACTCGACGAAATCTCAAGCGAAATCGGCCTCCTCGCCAGCCTCATCGCCGCGCACTATTTTACCTGAACCATGCTCTACGATGTTCGCCTGACCCTCACCTACGACTATGACGCGCCCGTTCACGGCGGGCGCCACCATATTCGCGTCGCCCCGACGACCGTGCCGGGCGTGCAGCGGGTCATCGCCTCGTCGCTCTCCTTCTCGCCAAAGCCGCACCGCCTCACGAGCTTTGTCGACTTCTTCGGCAATACGGTCAGCGATGTCACCTTTGTCGAGCCGCATGAAAAGCTCGAAGTCCGGCTGACGGCGCGGGTGCAGGTGGACGATCTCGGGCAGCCTGCCGACCTTTCGGCTTCGCTTGACCAGCTCGGGCTCGAAGTGGCCCGCTATTGGTCGGTCGAGGCAGATAGTCCCCAACACTTCCTTGCCGCCTCGCCCCGCGTCCAGATCGTGCCCGATATCACCGAATATGCCGAGAACGAGACTGCGGGGGCTGAAACCGTTCTCGCCAAGGCAATGGCCCTCTGCCTCGCCATTCACAAGGATTTCGAATACGACCCCAAGGCCACCGACGTCGAAACCAAGCCGGCGGAAGCCTTCAATCTCAAGAAGGGCGTCTGCCAGGACTTTGCCCACGTCATGATCGCAGGCCTGCGGGGCATGGGCATTCCGGCCGGCTATGTCTCCGGCTTCCTCCGCACCATTCCGCCAGCGGGCCAGGCACGCCTAGAAGGGGCCGATGCCATGCATGCCTGGGTGCGCGTCTGGTGCGGCACCCATACCGGCTGGGTCGAATTCGACCCCACCAATGCCATGATCGCCGGTGGCGACCATATCTCCATCGGCCATGGCCGCGACTATGCCGATATCTCCCCCATCGTCGGCGTGCTGCGCACCCACGGCTCGCACGAAACGCGCCAATCCGTCGACGTCATCAAGGTCGAATAGCCCCGCGTTCGCGCCGCTGGAACCAAATCTGCACCTCGCCGTTTGTCTGTCATGCCGCCCGCGACGGGCAATTTGACTGAGAACTCCGCCACTTGCGGAGTGTTGGAGGCAGAGATGACGCAGGCTGAAATCAGAGCCCTCGAACATGCGGGCCGCTCGACCGCAGTATGGTCAAACGAAGTCTACGACATCTCCCCCCATTTCGGCGACGTTGCCCGGGCCCTCTTTCCGGCAGCGCTGATTCTCGCGACAGCCACCGCGCTGCTTGTTGCCCTGCTCTAGCCTGCCCACAAAGACAACAACAATCGGCCCGCCTAAAGCTCGGCGATAAGGCCAGATAAAAGTCGAGGTAGTTTCATGACACTCGGTACCATCCTAATCATCATCCTGATCCTGCTGCTGATCGGTGCCCTGCCGAGCTGGGGTTATTCCCGCGGCTTCGGCTATTTCCCGTCCGGCATTCTGGGTGTTGTCCTCATCGTGGTGCTCATCCTGGTCCTGATGGGACGGGTCTAGCATCACCGCAATAAAGGCACGCGCTCCAGGCGTTTCGTGCCCCTGCGAACCGACAGACGCCCCCCTTTCGGTTCGCCCCCTCGCCCCGGTGCACAAGTGCATCGGGGCTTTCTCTTTCATCCACAATTCCGGCGGAACCGCCTGCCGTGTCAGGCGTTTTCCGTTCACAAAACAGGAGTGTACCCATGGCTTCGACGACTGATATGGCTCCCACCACGACCCGCAAGAGTGGCAGCACTGCAAGTTCCCGCCGCCCCGCCACCAAAACGCGCGAGCAGGAGCTTGAGGCACAGGTCGCCCAGCTCCAGTCCGACCTCAAGTCCATCACGGAAACCCTGCGCAAACTGACGGGCGAAAAAGCGGGCGAAGTGCGCGACATTGCTGAAGCCGAGTTCCGCCACCTCAAGCGTCGTGGCCAACATATGGTCGAGGAAGCGCAGGATCAGGCCGGAGAATATGAACAGCAGCTCAAGGACACGATCCGCGAAAAACCTCTGACGGCGGTCGCGACCGCTCTCGGCATCGGTTTCGTTCTGGCCCTGCTGACGCGCTGATGCTTGGTCTGTTGATGCCTCTTGCGGGGCTCCTCGGCCTGGAGGTCGAGGGGCTCAGCCAACGCGTGAAGGGCCTCGCGATCGTCTATGCGCTGATCCTCGTCTGCGCAGTGATTGGCTTTGGCTTCCTCATCACTGCCGGATATATCGCGCTTAGCGACGCCATGGGGCCACTGACGGCCGCATTGATCCTTGCGGGCTCTTTCCTCGCCTTGGCGCTCATCGTCTATATCGGCTTGGCCATCAGCGAAAGCCGGCGCCGCAAGCGTCTTGCCGAACGTCGTCGCGCCAGCGACGCAGGCGCCTTCCTGACAACCGCCGCGCTCACCGCGCTCCCCCTTCTCACCCGTTCGCCCATGCTGGTTCGCCTGGGCATTCCAGCGGCCGCCCTTACGGTCCTGGCCCTGCTGCGCGAGAAGGATACACCCGACTCGTGACGGCTTGCCGCCACGAGTTCTCTAAGCGTCTTTGGCTGGGAAAATGACCGACAGCGCCAGCGGCAGAATGGTGAGCTCGACATCGCGCTCAAGCTCGATCAATTCGCCATCGATCACCGCATGCACCTCCCGCTTCCGCTTTGGGAAGTGGAGAACGAGGCTTTCGCTTTCGAGTTCGGTAACCTGCGGATTGGCCCGCCAGCGGCCGACCAGCACGTCGATGACCAGACTGATGAGTTCGCCCGTCGTCACCGTACCCGCAAAATAGACCCCCAGCCGCCCCGTATCGAGGCGCTGCGCCACTGGCACGGGACCATCATCGAGCGGATTGTTGGAGACGGCGATGCCGGACACCATTCGCTTCTGGCGGCCCGAACCATCCTCGAATTCGACTTCGAAACGAGGAGGATTGATCGCCGCCGCCGCAATGGCGCGCAGGCTCGCCAGCATCTTTCCGACGCGGCTGCGATAGACCATGCCATTGCGGATCCGTACGAGGCGCGCATGAATGCCCACGCCGAACTGATGTACGAAGGGTTGGTTATTGGCCGTCGCCAGATCGACCTGCCCCACCGTCCCCTTCGCCACCGCATGCAGCGCCCTCCGAATGTCGGGCGGCACGCCGAGAGCACGGGCAAAAAGGTTCATCGTACCGGCGGGCAGTACGCCGAGCACCTTGCCCGTGCGGTGCGCGATGGCCGCCGCCGAGGAAATGGTGCCATCCCCGCCGGCAGCGATCATCGCGTCGACATCGGGATCGACCGAAAACCGCTCGATCGTGGCGAGCACGTCGCTTCCGCTCACGACATGGCACTGCAACTCGTGCCCAGCCTCGGCAAACACGGCCATGGCCTCGGCGCAAAATGCGTCGAGATCCATGGTGCGCAAGGTGCCGCTGTCGCGATTGAGAATTGCGGCAACTCGCATATGGTTCACTCCATGGCCGACTGGCTGGGCGGAGCCGGCGTTCTATCGAGCGCGGGCAAGGAAACGGAAATGGTGACGCCTTCACCCGGAACGCTGGCATAGACGGGTTCACCGCCGAACTGGCCCGACAACTGGCGGATGATCACAGACCCTAGCCCGCCTTCGTCCTGCCCCTCCGGCAGGCCCACACCATTATCCGAGACCTTCAGCGTCGGCACGCCCGCTTCATTGCGAAACAGCGCCACTTCGACGCGACCGCGGCGGCCATCTGGAAAACCATGCTTGAGAGCATTGGTCACAAACTCGCCGACCAGAATGCCGAGCGTCGTCGCGTCACGCGCGCTGACCTCGATGCTCTCGATCTTGCCTTCGATGGCAATGCGCCCGGAATCGGTCTGGGTCGTCGCAATGTCTTCCAGCACCGCACTCAGAAATTCATCGGCGCTGGCCGATTCCATATCGTCCCCCAGGCGCAGGCGGCGATGAGCGGACGCAATGGCATGGACGCGCAGCCGGGCCGCTTCGAGCGCCGTACGCACCTCGGCGGAACGGGTGCGCATGAGCTGCAGCGCCAGCAGCGAAGAAACCGTCGCCAGCGAATTGCCGATCCGGTGGCTGGTGTCCTGCAGCAGGGCCTCGACGCGCTGCCGTTCGCGCTCGGCATGCGCGCGAGCCTCCTCGATCGCGCGCGTGCGCTCGGCGATCTCGGCCTCCAGCGCTTCATTCTGATTGATAAGGCCGCGATGACGCTGGGCCATGGCGCTGACCTGCTTCTGCGTTCGCGCCATCAGGGCATAGGCAAGACAGACGGCCGCTGCGAGCGCCGCGATGATCGTGCCGACGAGCCAGACTCGGGATCGGTCGATCCCCTCGTTGCGCAAGGCGAGCTTCTGGTTCTCTTCGGCAATGAAATCTTCAAGCGTGGCACGCACTTCGCTCATCAAGCGCGCGCCCATGCCGGTCTCGATCAAGCTCTGCGCTTCGTCCTGCCGCGCCGTGGCAACGAGTTCGACGGTGCGCGCCATTTCGGCCATCTTGCCGGCGATGTCTCCCGTGATGGAGCGCATCCGCTCGGCCTGGGCCGCATCATCCGCCGTCATTTCCAGCAAGGTCTGCACATAGCTATCAACCTGGGCTGCCGCGGCATGATAGGGCTCAAGAAATTGCGCATCGCGGGTCAGCACATAGCCGCGTTGGCTGGCTTCGGCCTGGCTCATCACATTGACCAGTTCCCGCGCCGTATCGCGAACCGCATAAGTATCGGTGATATCCCGAAGCTGACGATCCATGCCCTGCATGAGCAGCAGCGAAACGACCGCCGCGAGGCAAACCAGAACGAGCGACACCCATATGGCAATGCGTCTCGCCGTTCGCCGTCCTAAAACTGGCGTCTGTGCGCCCGCCGCTCGTTGTGCCACGACACTCATCCACACCGTCTCTTTCCGACCCGCGCCAAAAGCCCGACGGCCCCCTATGGTATGTCCACCGCTTGCCATGCTGCAATGGCAGCAATGAGGCTTGAAGCCTATATCAGCGGGCGTTTTCGCTCCTTCGGTTTCTCCCAGTCGGCAAGCGCGCGCAGCCCTTCTGCATCGACGATCTCACAGCTCCGGTCGAGCCACTGGATGAGGCCCCTTTCCGCCAGTTTGCGGAGTGTCTTGTTGGTATGCACGATCGACAGGCCCAGCGTGTCGGCCACATGCTGCTGCGTGACGGGTATGTGGAGGGATTTGTAGGAAATCTTCCCCAGCGCCTCGGCCCGGCTATGGAGAAAGGCAAGGAGATAGGCGGCGCGTTCCACCGCCGTCCGGCGCCCGACGCTCAAGAGGTGTTCGTCCAGCATCCGCTCTTCTCGGGCTGCCAGCCACGTCACATCGAAGCCGAGGCCGGGATAGCCTTCGAAAAGACTGTCGAGCTTGTCGCGCTGGAAGACGCAGAGCACCACCGTGGTGAGCGCCTCCACGGAATGCTCCATCTCCCCCATGATCGAGCCCTGCAACCCCAATAGATCGCCCGGCAGCAGATAGTTCAATATCTGCCGCCGCCCATCCGGCAGCGTCTTGAACCGAAAGGCCCAGCCCGAGAGGACCGTATAAAGGTGGGGGCTGTGAGCCCCTTCGGAGAGGATGGTCGAGCCCGCTTCAGCCACCAGCTCGCCTCGTTTGAAGGACGAAACGAAGCGCAGTTCCTGATCGGTGAAATCCCGAAAACCGGACATGCCGCGCAACGGACATTGCTCGCACGGCACGCGACGGCCGGTGCTGGGAAGAACGAGGCTCAATGGGAAGTCCCAGTCGGTTCATGGCTTGGTGGCTGCTCAACGCCCCATCGCCAAACCCGTTCCACGACATGTCTTTTTTAAATGACACCCAACCTTGGCAGCGCCCACAAGCGGGCTACCTTACCACGGATAGGTGATATGCTTTCTGGCCGCACGGTGCTGATCGTCGAGGCTCAATACCTCATTGCCCTTGATCTGCAGAATACCCTGGACCCACTGGATCCCGGAAAGGTCGTCATCGCCCAGAACCCGGGTCACGCCCGGGAACTTGCCGAGGATTGGGCCAACTGTGCCCTCGCCATCGTCGAAGTCGAACGGGAACTGCCCGAGCACATCGCGCTTGTCGGCGAATTGCAGCGCAAGGGAGTTCCCGTGATCGGACTGACTGCAGATGTCGATCTTCAGCAGCACCTGAACTTTACGGGAACCCCGATCCTGCTCAAGCCCGCGCCTTCCGAGCGCACACTCGCCCTCATTGCTCAGCTTTTTGAGACTCAGAAGGAGTGATTGGTCGTTGTGACCTGCGTTGACAGAGCATCCGGGCCATAGTCGGATTCTCCGCTCACCTTGAGCATGTCCTGCAGGCGCGATCGTGCGCGGCTGACGCGGCTCTTCATCGTTCCCACGGCGCAATCGCAAATCTCGGCGGCTTCTTCATAGGAAAAGCCCGAGGCACCGATGAGAATGATGGCTTCGCGCTGGTCGTCCGGCAGCTCCGCCAGGGCTTTCTTGAAATCCTCCAGATCCATCGCGCCATATTGGGAAGGATGCACGGAGAGGCGTTCGGTGAAAGCGCCGTCGCTATCCTGCACTTCCCGTCCGCGCTTGCGCATCTGGCTGTAGAATTCGTTGCGCAGGATAGTGAAAAGCCAGGCCTTGATATTGGTACCCATTTCAAAGCTGGACTGCTTTGCCCAGGCCTTCATCACAGTGTCCTGCACGAGGTCATCGGCCTTGTCGTGCTTGCCCGTCAGCGAGACGGCAAAAGCGCGCAGGCTCGGAAGTGTGGACAGCATTTCTCGCTTAAACGAGGGGGTCTCGGTCGCCATGCGATCAGTCTCCGCCCTGCGATGTCTGCTTGGTCTGGGCCCGCTCGGCATTATCGAGCTTCTCCAACAGATCGAGGAGCTGGTCTGGAACCCCCTCCTCCTGTACGGCTCCATAAAGAGCCCGCAACCGCGAACCAATATCCGAAGTTGGACCCAGTCCGTCATCCGGCTGAAGCCGCATGCGCTGTTGGCTCGCAAAATTATCTTTCGTCATACCCTAACTCTAGCTTCCCGGGGCTTGCCGCTACCGATCAGAAATTCCGTTCGTCAAAAATAGTTCCAAGGCCACGGAACTTTTCTTTTGCGCGGCGATTTACTCAACTCGTGAAGTCACGATCTTAAGCGTCACTGGAGTTCCTATATGTCATTGTCCACGCGGATCGCGCCGCACCTGCCTTACCTCCGGCGTTTTTCCCGGGCGGTTACAGGGTCGCAGACGTCTGGCGACGCCTATGTCGCAGCCACGCTGGAAGCACTGATCTCAGACATTTCCCTCTTCCCGGAGGCGTCGAGCGATCGGATTGCATTGTACAAGCTCTTCTCGGCGCTGTTTACCTCGTCTTCCGTCGACATTCCGGCTCCCACGTCCAGCTTCGCCTGGGAGCAGCGCGCGGCGCGAAACCTGGCCAACCTGTCGCCCCGCCCCCGCCAGGCCTTCCTGCTTGTCGCCGTCGAGGGCTTTACCCATGCACAGGCCGCCGAAGTGCTCGATGTCAGCGACACAGAGTTCGCAAGCTTCCTCGACGAGGCCTCGAACGAGATTTCGCGTCAGGTGGCGACCGAAATCATGATCATCGAAGACGAACCACTGATCGCCATGGATATCGAGCAGATGGTGGAAAGCCTCGGCCACAAGGTGGTCAGCATCGCCCGCACCCATGCCGAGGCGATCAAGCTGTTCAACCAGACCAATCCGCGCATGATCCTGGCCGACATCCAGCTCGCCGATGGCAGCTCGGGCATCGATGCGGTCAACGATATCCTCAACACCCATTCGGTGCCGGTGATCTTCATCACCGCATTCCCCGAACGCCTCCTGACGGGCGAACGTCCCGAGCCCACCTTCCTCGTGACGAAGCCTTTCAATCCCGATATGGTGAAGGCGCTGATCAGCCAGGCGCTGTTCTTCGAAGATGGCTCCCGCGCTGCGGCGTAACCTCCATCCTCCCATGCAAACTCAAAAGCCGGCTCCGCCGGCTTTTTTGTTGCCTTCAGGAACTTGCCAAGTCGTTCAACGTTTATTCGACAAGACAACTCATGGAGGCACCCATGCTCTATTACGCCCTCGTCTTTCTCGTCATCGCCCTGATCGCCGGCGTGCTCGGCTTCGGCGGTATTGCCGGCGCTTCTGCCGGCATCGCGCAGATTCTGTTTTTCCTGTTCCTGGCATTCCTCGTGGTGTCGCTGGTCATCGGCCTCTTCCGCCGGACCTAGAAATCGGGAAGCTCAAACAAAAGGCGGCCATCTGGCCGCCTTTTTTCATGGTCCGGGGAAGAGCTTACTCGTCTTGCCGGTCCAGTTGTAGATCAGCAGTCCGACCCACTCCTTGATCGCAGCCGTGGTGACATTCACGTTCTGCACGGGGTTGGCGATGTCAAAACCGAAACTCTGCTGCCCGGGCGTACGGTAGTCGGTTGGCCAGGGGATGACCGACAGCCCTGTTTTCTCGAAAATCCCGACCGACCGCGGCATGTGATATGCCGATGTGACAAGAACGATCGTTCCATCGGCGCTCTGCCCCAGCAGTTCCTTGGTATTGGCGACGTTTTCGTCGGTATTGCGCGACTCTCCCTCAAGCACCAGCCGATCCCGAGCAATTCCGAAGGCGAGAAAGAAACGCTCCGCCGTCGTTGCCTCCGCCTCTCCTTCATCTGTCAGGGCTCCGCTGCCGCCACTGATGAAGATCTTTGCAGTGGGATACGCCTGGGCAAGCCAAAGCGTCGTCGTCAGCCGATCGCCTGCATCGTTGAGTTCCGTGATCTGCCGGGCGGAACTCGGCCGTTCCAGCGTTGCGCCACCCAGCATGATGATGGCATCGACGTCGTCGGGCGGCATCGCCGGGACGGCAAAGTGGTCCTCAAGGGGTTGCATGATCAGATAGCCCAGATTGGTGAAGCTCACCGTTCCGTGGATCAGGAGGCCAAGGACAAGTGCCGTCGCCGCCAGCCGCCGCCTTCCCCAAAAGAGTGTCGCTACGGCGATCAGCATCAGCAGGAAGACCACGCTAAGGGGCTGGGCCAGCAACCAGAAGACCTTCGACGCCAGAAAGAACATCCATTTTCCTCATCAGCTTCCGCGCTCGCCTTGTGCCCGCATTCGCGCGCAAGGCCAAGTGCGCTGGGCACTATCGCTTTTTCCCCTTGCCTTATGCCCACCATTTGCTTTTGTTGGAGGCGGTCAAAATTGCCAGCCTCAAAAAAAGGCAATTGCCGTTCAGGAACGCCCGATCCCGGGTGACATGGTGAGCATGCACGAAGCTAGGCCCGCACGGGCGGGGACATCGCCGGTTGTAGAATTACGGGATTTGCACAAGTCCTTCGGCGCGTTGGAGGTCCTCAGAGGCATTTCCTTTTCGGCCCGTGAAGGCGAAGTCATTTCGCTCATCGGCTCGTCCGGCTCCGGCAAATCGACACTTTTGCGCTGCATCAACATGCTCGAAGTTCCCGACGACGGCGACGTGCTGATCGACGGCGAGCCGATCAAGCTGCGCGGCACCGGCCAGAACCGGCACATTGCCGACGAAGCCCAGATCCGCCGCATCCGTTCCGAACTCGGCATGGTGTTCCAGTCGTTCAATCTCTGGGCACATATGACGATCCTCGAAAACGTCATGGAAGCCCCGCTTGTCGTGCAGGGGCGCCAGCGTGCCGAGGTTGAGACCGAAGCCCGCGCCATGCTCGACAAGGTCGGCATTGGCTCCAAGACCGACGCCTATCCGTCGCAGCTTTCCGGCGGCCAGCAGCAGCGCGCTGCCATCGCCCGCGCCCTCTGCATCAATCCGCGCGTCATGCTCTTCGACGAGCCGACCTCGGCCCTTGATCCCGAGCTTGAAGTGGAAGTCCTGCGCGTCATCAAGGTTCTGGCCGACGAAGGCCGCTCTATGGTGCTGGTGACCCACGACATGGAATTCGCCCGCTCGGTCTCGGACAAGGTCATCTTCCTCCACCAGGGCCAGATCGAGGAAGAAGGCACGCCGGACGAAGTGTTCGGCGCCACCAAATCGGCCCGCCTCAAACAGTTCCTAAACGCCGCCAGCCACAGCTAGCGGCTCCATCCAGACCCGGCCAAACCGGGCAGACATGCGACGTCAAACGCAACGGAGACAACATGAAGAAGATTATGCTGGCAGCAGTCGCCGCACTCGCCCTCGGCGGTTCGGCCATGGCGCAGGAATCCATCCGCATCGCCACCGAAGGCGCCTATGCCCCGTGGAATTTCCTCGATGACAGCGGCAAGCCCGCCGGTTTCGAAATCGACCTCGGCAATGCCATCTGCGAAAAGGCAGGCCTCACCTGCGAATGGCTCATCAATGACTGGGATTCCATCATCCCGAACCTGCTCGCCGGCAACTACGATCTGATCATGGCCGGCATGTCGATCACCGACGAACGCCTCGAAACCATCGACTTCACCCAGAACTACTTCCCGCCCGATCCCTCCAAGTTCGTCGCCACGGCCGGCACCGAGATCGACTTTGCCGCTCTCTCCGGCAAGCGCGTCGGCGTCCAGGGCGGCACCATCCAGGCTGCCTATGCCGAAGAAAACTTCGCTTCGGGCAATACCGTCGTGACCTTCGCCACCGCCGACCAGGCCATGGCTGACCTCGCCGCCGGCAATCTCGACACCATCCTCGCCGACGGCGCCTATCTCGAGCCCGTCGTTGCCGCTTCCGGTGGCGCCATCGCCTTCGTCGGCGAAGACGTCCTGATCGGCAATGGCGTCGGTGGTGGCCTCCGTAAGGAAGATACCGAACTCAAGGCCAAGCTCGACGAAACCCTGACCGCCCTCAAGGCTGACGGTACCGTTGATGAGCTGATCGCCAAGTGGTTCGAAGGCCGCGGCCCCTACTTCGCCGAATAAGGCTTTTCCGGGCGAGGAGCCAAACCGCCCCTCGCCCGCCTCCCGAACTGGTGCAAGCCACATGACCGACGACATCGCCTATTGGTTCAGCTATCTGACCAACGGCAAGCATCTGACCTGGTATGCCAGCTTCCAGTTCACAATTTTCGCCGCCTTGATGGGCGGTGCGCTGGCCGTCGTCTTCGGCCTCCTCGGCGCGACCCTCAAGAACTCGCGTTTTCTCCCCCTGCGCCTCATCGGCACGTTCTATTCGTCCATCGTCCGCGGCGTGCCCGATGTTCTCTTCTTCCTCTTCTTCCCGCTGGCCTTCGAGCAGGGCGTTGAGTGGCTCGTCGCCAGCCAGATCTGTACGCCCGAAGCCATCGCTGCCCAGACGGCCGCCTGGCCGCCCTGCAAGGAAGCCAACTGGTTCCTCGGCACCACGGAATATCTGCTGCTCGCTAGCGTTTCGCTCGGCCTCGTCTATGGCGCCTTCGCCACCAATGTCATTCACGGCGCCCTGCGCTCGGTACCCAATGGGCAGCTTGAAGCCGCCCGCGCCTTCGGCATGTCGCCCGGCCAGGTGCTGTGGCGCATCCAAATCCGCCAGATGTGGGTCTATGCCCTGCCCGGCCTCTCCAATGTCTGGATGCTGATCGTCAAGGCAACCTCGCTGCTCTCGCTGCTGCAGATTGCCGATATCGTGCTCTGGGCCGACCGCCTCGGCGCGCCGAACTTCCTGCCCGCTGTGGGCCTCGTGCATGAGGATTGGCGCTGGCGCTACTACCTCGTGCTCTTCGTCTTCTACATCCTCGTCACCTGGCTCTCCGAGCGCGCCTTCGAGGCAATCATGCGCCGAGCCGGCAAGGGTATTCTGAGCGAGGCGCGCGTCTGATGCAGGCCTTCCTCAACGATCTCGCCCTGATGTCGCAGGCGGTCCTGTTCAATATCTACTTCGCCGCTGCCTCCATCCCCATCGGCTTCGTGCTGGCCGTCTTCCTCGCCCTCGGCAAGGCCTCGCCTAACCCGATCATCAACCGCCTCACCCGCGGTTACATCTACGCCTTCCGCGGCTCGCCGCTCTTCATCCAGTTCTTCATGTTCTATTCCCTGGCCCTGTCGCTCAATATCGCGGTGTGGAAGCCACTCGGGATTTCTGGCTTCGTGCTCCACCCGCTCTTCATGGGGCCGCTGGTGCTGGTGCTGAACACGGCCGCCTATACTGGCGAAATCTTCTACGGCGCCCTCCGCGCTGTGCCGCGCGGCGAGGTCGAAGCCGCCCGCGCCTATGGCATGTCCCGCAGCCAGCAGTTCCGCCGCGTCATCTGGCCCAATCTCATTCGCCTGGCCTGGCCGGCCTATACCAATGAAGTGGTTTTCCTCTTCCACGCCACCGCCATCGTCTATTTCGCCCTGCCAGTCGTCGGCGCCCAAGCCGACCTGATGATCACGGCAAAAACCCTTTTCGAACGCGACTACAATGCTTTCCTCCACTTCTCGGTGGCGGCGCTCTACTTCCTCGCGGTGTCGCTGGTGGTTTTCTTCCTCTTCGGTCTCGTCTATCAGCGCCTGATGCGCCACCTGCCGGCGCCGCCGCGCATGCGCTACCGGCCCAAATGGATGCGCTAATAGGAGCGACACCATGAAGATCATCGCCGACCTCTGCATCGTTCCCATGGGCGTGGGGCCATCGGTCTCCGCCTATATCAGGGAAGTCCGCGACATCCTCGCGGGCACCGGCCTCACTCATGAAATGCACGCCAATGGCACCAATATCGAAGGCGAGATGAGCGCGGTCAGCGCCGCCGTCGAAGCCTGCTGCCAGCGCCTCCACGAACTTGGCGTCGAGCGCATTTTCTGCACCATGCATTTCTCGACCCGTACCGACAAACCGCAGACCATGGCCGAAAAGCTCGCCCGTCTCGCCTGAGTTATCCGCACATGACCTTTGCCCAGCACCACCTCGACCTCCCCGGCGACGCCCCCGGCCAGACCACGCGGCTCTATTGGTACACTGTCGGCCCCGAGACCGCTGAAACCAAGGTCCACCTGCAGGCCGCTCTCCATGCCGACGAGCAGCCCGGCACCATGGCCATCCACCACCTCCTGCCCATGCTGCGCGACGCCGATGCCACCGGAAAGCTCCGCGCCCGCTTCGTGCTCTTCCCCTCGGTCAATCCGCTAGGGCTCGCCACTCGCGTGCTGCGCCGCCACATCGGCCGCTATGACCTAGAAAACGGCGTCAATTTCAACCGCCGCTGGCCCGACCTCTACCCTGCCATCGCCGAAAGCGTAAAAGGCAAGCTCGGCAGCGAAGCCAAGGCCGATGTCGCCACCATCCGCGCCGCCGTCGGCGCCTGGATCGACGCCCAAAGCCCCGTCACGGCCGGACAGAAGCTACGCCTCCACATCCTCAAATCCGCGCATGACGCCGACATCGTCCTCGACCTCCATTGCGACGACGAAAGCCTGATGCACATCTTCACCTCGCCCGACCTGATGCCGGGCCTGCAGGACCTTGCCGACCGCATGGGCGTCGCGGCAACCCTCACCGCCGAAGACAGCGGCGGCGGCTCCTTCGACGAAGTCCTGCCCAATCTCTTCCGCAAGGCGCAGCGCGCCAATCCCGATGCCGCCATTCCCATGGCCTGCGAAGCCGCCACGCTCGAATATCGCGGCCAGGCCGACACCCACGACGCATTTGGCATACTCGACGCCCAGGGCCTCTTCGATTTCTTCGTCGGCCGCGGCCTGATCGACCTGCCGCCTTCCGCGCCCGTCACGCCGGCCCCCGGCCCGACGCCCTTCGAAGCAACCGAAGTGCTACGCACCTCAAAACCCGGCCTCCTCGCCTATCGCGTCGAGCTGGGTCAGGAAGTGAAAGCCGGCGATATCGTTGCCGACCTCATCGCCATGGATGGTCCCGAAGCCTTTGTCGGCCGCACGCCAATTCGCGCCGGCACCAGCGGCTTCATCCTCTCCCGCGCCTCGGCAAAGTTCGCTGTCGCCGGTTCCGCCGTCGCCAAGATCGTGGGCAAGGACATTCTGCCCAGCCGCGCCGGGGGCTACCTGCTCGAAGACTGACGGGTAGCAAGTCGGGCCATCGCGGCCCGCACCCCTGCGGCATCGAGAGGCTTGGCGATGACGCCAGCCGCTCCGGCCACGAGCGCCTTGCGGCGCTCGCCCAGCATGCAGATCATCAGCACGGGAATGTCGCTGGTCTCGGGGTCCGCCTTGAGCGCTGCCAGCAGGTCCCAGCCGTCAAATCCGGGCATCAAGACGTCGAGAAAAATGGCGCCCGGCCGCATGGACCGCGCAATTTGCAGCGCAGCCTGCGGCGCCCCGGTCAGGATAGGCACATGCCCGTCCCCGATCAGCAGCCTTTCAGCCACATCGAGGACATTCTGGTCGTCATTGACGACCAGAACACGCATTGGATCGCTTCCTTCGGTCGGCACAGTCTTGCCGGTCCGGTCGGACCGCAACGACGTCACGGCCCGTTGCATCGCTGCTCGAACACCCATCCCACACACCTTCCCGAATCGTCGGGCGAGTGTGGGCGGCGGCCCGTTCACGAGCCATGAACCCGATCGTTACAATCCAACCGACCCATGCTCGAGAGCGGTCATAACCCCCCGCAATTCCGCGAGACCCTTCATCCGGCCGATCGTGGGGTAGCCCGGCTGCGCCCGGCGCCCGAGATCGTCGAGAATGTCCTGCCCATGGTCAGGGCGCATCGGGATGATCGCGTCCTTGCGGCCCTCGGCCTTGCGCCGGCGCTCCTCGCGAACGATCGCCGCAATCAGGGCCACCATGTCGGTATCCCCGCCCAGATGCTCCGCCTCGAAGAACGAGCCGACGATATCGTCATTGTCGCGCTTCACATTACGCAGGTGCAGGAAGTGAACCTTGGACCCGAAGCGCTCCATCATCCCCGGCAGGTCATTGTCCGGCCGCGCGCCGAGGGATCCCGAGCACAGCGTCATGCCATTGCTGGGGCTCTCGACGGCATCGAGAATGTACTTGTAATCCTCTTCCGTCGACATGATGCGCGGCAGGCCCAGCAGAGCGAACGGAGGATCATCCGGGTGGCAGCAGAGCCGCAGGCCCAGCTTTTCCGCCTCCGGCACGACCTCTTCGAGGAAGTGCACAAAGTGCTTCCGCAACTGCTCACGGCTGATATTGCCGTATTCATCCAGATGCGCCTGCACGTCTTCCAGCGACATGGATTCCGTCGAACCCGGCAGGCCCATGGTGACGTTGCGGCCGAGCGTCTTCTTCTCGTCCTCGCTCATCGCCGCGACACGGCGTCCGGCCTCGTCGGCGATGGCATTGGTGTAGTCCGCCGCCGCGCCAGAGCGCTTCAGGATATAGATGTCGAACGCCGCGAAGTCATTGATATCGAAACGCATGCACGAGCCGCCATTGGGCACGGTCCAGCGCAAATCGGTGCGCGTCCAGTCGAGCACCGGCATGAAGTTGTAGCAGATGACCTCCATGCCGCTGTCGGCGAGGTTGCGCATGGAAATCTTGTAATTGGCAATGTGCTCGCGCCAATTGCCCTTCTGCTTCTTGACGTCCTCGCTGACAGGCAGGCTTTCCACCACGTCCCAGGTGAGGCCCGAGGGCGTGCCGTCCTTGCGCGTCGCGATTTCCTTGTAGCGCTTGGCAATCTCCTCCGGCGTCCAGACGACGCCATTGGGCACATGATGCAGCGCGCTCACGACGCCGACGGCACCGACCTGCGTAATATCATCGATGCTGCAAAGGTCCTTGGGGCCGAACCACCGCCAGGTCTGTCGCAAGTCTAAACTCCATTCTTGTATGGTAGATTGGCCCTAGCACATTCGCGCGCTAGAACTCTAGTCGTTTGCCAGCTTTATGAGGGTTTCCACATGGCAGGGCGTCCCCTCGCGGCACCAGCAGGCAAGGTTCTTGCCCGCGAGTTCAGCACGGATCTTTTCGCGCGATGGCCGCGGCCGATCTGCCTCGATCTCGCCGCGCATCCAGCGGGCGTGCCGTACCACTGCTTCGACCTGCGCCGCCGCCCGATCGAGCCCGGCTTCTTCCGCCACGGCATCGATGGTGAAGGGATTTCCCCAAGGTCCGGGCCGCGCCACCGAGTGGGCGGGCAGCCCATTGATTGCTTTGGAAATTGCCTGCAGATCGAAACCCGCCCGCCGCGACAGAACGATCCGAACCGGCCTCATTTTCGCATCTCCCGGTCGAAGACGAATTTCGGCATTTCCCACTTGAACATGATGGATAGCACGCGCAGCGGCAGGCCGACGCCCAGAGCTATCAGCAACGCCAGGTCCGACGGCAGCCCTGCCTTGTTGCCAAGGAAGTAGACGACGCCTGTAACTATCGACACGGTCGCATAGAGCTCGCCGCGAAAAACGAGCGGCACATCGTTGCACAAGACGTCGCGCATGATGCCGCCCACGATCCCCGTCACCATGCCCGCCACGATGACGATGATCGGATGTTCCATGGTTTCCATGGCAATATTGCAGCCGATGATCGTGAAGACCACGAGGCCCAGCGCATCGAGCAGAAGAAATGGCCAGCGCAGCCGGTGGACCACCCGCGCCGTGGCAATAGTGAGTAGCGCCGCGCAGCAGCAGAGCACCAGAATATAGGGGTTGTGCACCCAATAGAGCGGATAGTGGTCGAGAAACACGTCGCGCGCGGTGCCGCCACCCAGTGCCGTGATGCAGGCAATGAGGCAGACGCCGAACCAGTCCATGTTGCGCCGCCCCGCGGCGAGGGCCGCCGACATGGCGTCGGCCGTGATCGCAACATAGAACATCATGGTCAGCATGGAAGAATCCTGGCGGCAGGTCGAAACCGGGTTGTCGCCGCCACGTTACAGAAGCACCACTGGCCGTCCAGACCCGAGAAGGATTTGTCCCATGCGCCAGCCGAAAACCGTCCGTGCCCTCGAAACCTTCGGCCGCGTCCGCCTCTCCGAAAACTTCTTCATGCGCGAATTTTTGTATTCGGAAATCGCCGTCATCAACGGTTTTCAAAACATCCCGAACGATCCAGATCTCGCCATCGCAGCGGGCAAGCGCCTCTGCGAAGAACTGCTCGAACCCCTGCAGCAAAAGTTCGGCCGCCTCTCCGTCCGCTCCTCCTATCGCTCGCCCGAGGTCAACCACTTCGGCAATATCAACAAGCTCAATTGCGGCAGCAATGACAGCAATTTTGCCGGTCACATCTGGGATCGCCGCGATGCCAAAGGCCGCATGGGCGCAACCGCCTGCGTGATCGTCAACCGCTTCATCCCCTACTATGAGCGAACCGGCGACTGGGAAGCCATGGCCTGGTGGGTGCACGATCACTTGCCCTATTCCGATATGGAATTCTTCCCCAAATTCGCGGCCTTCAACCTGCAATGGCGGGAGGAGCCGGAGCGCGGCATCTACAGTTTTATCCCACCCCGCCGCGGCCGCCTCACCGAACCCGGCAAGCCCAATTGGGTTGGCCGGCATGATGAGGCCTATGCGGCAATGCTGGAGGAGTTGGACGCCCGATAGCACCAGTAGACCTCATCCTGAGCCTGTCGAAGGACGAGGTCGTGGCACCCAGGCACCCGACTACCCGACCTCGTGGTTCGACAAGCTCACCATGAGGTCTCAACAGTCAGAGAAAATCCGCCCGATGCGGTGCGAACACGTCGACCAACCGGCCCTTTTCCAGCGCCACGACGCCATGCACCAGACCCGACGGCACGATAAAGCTGCCGCCCTGCCCCACCACCTGCGTCTTGCCGTCGATGGTCACCTCAAAACTGCCCTCGGCGACATAGCTCACCTGAATATGCGGATGGCTATGGAGCGCGCCGACGGCGCCCTTGTCGAAGCCGAATTCGACCTGCATCACCTCCGGCGTATAGATCAGCACGCGGCGGGTATTGCCCGGCGCCAGTTCGGTCCATTCGGTTTCGTTGGGTTGGGCGAAAAACTTCTGTTCAGTCATAAAATCACCTTGCGAGCCAGCCGCCATCGACGGGGATGACGGCGCCATGCATGTAGTTGGAAGCAGGAGCGAGCAGAAACACTGCCGCATCGCCAATGTCGGACGGCACGCCCCAGCGCCCCGCCGGAATGCGTCCGAGAATGGACGCCGACCGATCGGGGTCGTTGCGCAACGCCTCGGTATTGTTGGTCTCGATATAGCCCGGGGCCACAGCATTCACATTGATGCCCTTGGCCGCCCATTCATTGGCAAGCAGCCGCGTAATCCCCAGCACACCACTCTTGGAAGCCGTGTAGCTCGCGACGCGAATACCGCCCTGAAAGCTGAGCATCGAAGCGATATTGACGATCCGCGCCGGCCGACTGGCCTCAATAGCCCTGCGGCCCAGCGACTGGGCAAGGAAGAACATCGTCTTGAGATTGATGTCCATCACCTGGTCCCAATCGGCCTCGGTGAAATCCACCGCGTCGACCCGCTTGATGATCCCGGCATTGTTGACGAGACCATCGATAGGACCATGCTGGTCCCAAGCCCCATCGAACATCGCCTGCGCTTCCTTGGTCGAACCAAGATCGGCCCGCACCTCGGCAAAGTCCGCGCCCTGCCCCACCATCAGCGAGGCTGTCTCTTCCATCGATGAGCGGCCTACACCGATCACGCGCCCGCCAGCCCGACCGATGGACAGGGCAATGCCCTGTCCAATGCCGGTATTGGCGCCGGTGACCATGACCGTCTTACCCGAAAGGCTGAATGCGCCGAGGTCCATCAGCGCAGATCCTCCATCGCCACCTTCTCGGCGTCCGTATAGTCGATATTGTCGCCGGCCATGGCCCAGATGAACGTATAGGACCCCGTACCAGCGCCAGCGTGAATGGACCAGGGTGGGGAAAGGATCGCCTGCTCGTTGCGGACGATCATATGCCTTGTTTCATCCGGCTCGCCCATCAGGTGCACCACAAGGGCGTCGGGCTTGAGATCGAAATAGAGATAGGCCTCCATGCGCCGATCATGCACATGCGCCGGCATCGTGTTCCACACGGAACCAGGGGCGAACTGGGTCAGGCCCACTACCAACTGACAGCTCTTGAGGCTGTTCGTATATTGGTAGATCGACCGCTCATTGGCAGTTTCGGCGCTGCCCATATCGAGGCGTTTTGCGCCCGATTGCTGCAGAAGCGTGGTTGGATGCGAGGCGTGAGCCGGAGCGCTCAGCAGATAGAATTTCGCGCCAGCGCCCGAGAACCGCACGTCTGTCGAACCCATCCCGACATAGAGCATGTCGCGCGGCCCGACTGCATGGTCAGTCCCATCAACCGAAATCGTTCCGGCCTCACCGATATTGACCGCGATCAGCTCGCGACGATCGAGGAAGTTTGCCGTGCCTGTGGGCTTGATCGCTTCGAGTACCAGTTCGCCCGAAGCCGGGACCGCGCCACCAACCGCCATGCGGTCATAATGCGTATAGGTCCAGCGCACCGCACCATCGGCAAAGAGATCATCGATCAGAAAGTTCTCGCGCAGCTCCGCCGTGCCCATGCCGGCAGCGCCAGCGGGATCGATGGCAAAACGGATGTCGAATTCGGTGCTCATGGTTTCTCCGGCAAATATATTGGAGTTGGCAATTCAGTGTTCGCCGCTCTGCTCGGCGAGACGGGCGCGATAGCGATCCTGGCTACGCGAGAGATGCTCGCGCATGGCCTCCCGCGCGCCATCGGCATTCTGGTCCGAGATGGCCAGCATGATGCGCTTGTGCTCTTCGTGGAGGCCTGCCTGATAGTCGTAGGTCAGCACGCTCTCCGTGCCCCAGGGCGAAGCGACGTCGCAGGGAATGGTCCGGCTCCCCAGCGCATCCAGCACTTCGATATAGAAGGGATTATTGGTTGCCGCCGCGACCGCCCGGTGGAAGGCGAAGTCGGTCTTGCCTGTCGGATTGCCCTGCTTCAGCAGGCGACCAAACTCGTTCCACGCCTCATGAATGGCTGCATCCTGGCTGGTGCTGCGCCGCATCGCCGCCAGACCCGCCGACTCGATCTCGATGCCCATGCGCACTTCGAGAACATTGAGCGCTACCGAAATCTTGTTGGAAGTCTCCCCACCAATCGCGGTGAAAGCGCTGGCCGCATTCGCCATCACGAACACCCCCGCCCCTTGCCGCGGCTGCACCGTGCCATCGGCGGCCAGCGCCGCGATGGCCTCGCGCACGACGGTCCGGCTGACGCCGAAATGCACGGTAAGCTGGCTTTCGGTCGGCAGCTTTTCGCCCGGCCCGAACTCGCCGGCCCCGATGCGCTTGCGCAGCGCATCGACGACCATTTCAGCGAGTTTGGGTTTCCGGGCCGGGATGGGGAGATCGACGATTGACATGATGCTTTACCGGAAGAGGCTCGGCAGCCAGAGCGAGAGCGCGGGAATATAGGTGACGAGCCCCAGCACGACGAGACCGGCCCCGTAGAACGGCCACACGCTCTTCATCGCATCCCACACCGATATCTTTGCGACGGCCGCCGCCACAAACTGTACGGGTCCAAGGGGCGGCGTATTGAGACCGATACCGAGATTGAGGATCATGATCACCCCGAAATGCACGGGATCGACGCCAAAGGCGGTGACCATGGGCAGGAAGATCGGCGTGGTGATGACGATCAGCGGCCCCATATCCATGAAGGTACCGAGCAGCAACAGCAGCACATTAATGAGCAGCAGCACCATCAGCGGATCGCTGGTCAGGTGCGAGATCGCCTCGGTCAGGATCGGCGCAACCTTGAGATAGGCCATGAGCCAGCCGAAGGACGCCGCCGCACCGATGATGAACAGCACCATGGACGTCGTGCGTACGGCGCCGGTGACGCAATGCACGAATTCTTTCCACCCCATGGAGCGGTAAACCAGCAGCGTCACCAGCAGCGCATAGAGCACGGCGATGCAGGAGCTTTCCGTGGCCGTGAAAATCCCCGAGCGCACCCCGCCGAAGATGATGACGATCAGCATCAGGCCGGGGATAGAGGTCAGGAAATACTGAAACGCCTTGGCAAATCCGGGGAACGGCTCCGTCGGATAGCCGCGCTTCACGGCGACGAAATAGGCCGTGACCATCAGCGCAGCCGCCAGCAGCAGGCCCGGAATGATGCCTGCGGTGAAAAGGTCGGCGATGGAAATACGCCCGCCGCCCGACAGCGAATAGATGATCATATTATGGCTGGGCGGCAGCAGCAGCGCGATGAGCGCCGCCATCGAGGTCACATTGACCGCATAGTCAGCGCCATAGCCTCGCGCCTTCATCTGCGGGATCATGATGCCACCAACGGCTGCAGCCTCGGCCACGGCCGAACCGGAAATGCCGCCGAACAGCGTCGAAGCAGCCACATTGACCTGCCCCAGCCCGCCGCGCACATGGCCGATGATCGACCCGGCAAACTGGATGATACGGGCGGCAATGCCCCCGCGCATCATCAGGTCGCCGGCAAAAATGAAGAACGGGATGGCCATCAGCGTAAAGGCCGAAACGCCGGAATTGAGCTGCTGGAACACAACGATAGCCGGACGGCCGATATAGATGACCGTCGCAAAACTCGCGATGCCGAGGCAGAAGGCGATGGGCGTGCCCACCAGCATGAGCGCCGTGAAGACGCCGAAGAGAATCCAGTATTCCATATTGTCCTCAGTCCGCCGTCATCGTGGCATCGGCTTCGATGTCGTCCACATTCTCGCCGGCAGCACGCAACAAGATGCGCTCGAGCGAGAACAGGCACATGAGGGCGCCGGAAATCACGATCGGAAGATAGGTAAAGGTCTGCGGCAGGCCGAGAACCGGAATCCGCACGCTCCATCCGCGCAAGGCCAGTTCGCCGCCGTAAAACACCATGCCCGCAGCGAAGGCCAGTATGGCCACGTCGCTGATGGCGCGGAGCCACGGCTTGCCGGCGGGTGGCAGGAAATAGAGCAGAACGTCAAAGCCCATGTGGAAATTTTCCCGCACGCCGACCGCGGCGCCGAGGAAAATGAACCAGCTCATGATCATGATCGAACCGGACTCGGTCCAGGCCGGCGACGAATTGACGATGAAGCGCATATAGACCTGATAGGCGACGATCGCGGTCATGGCGACGAGACCAAAGCCGGCAACCCAGAGCGACGCATCCGAGAGCCCGCGCAGAACCGCGCTGATCTTTTTGAGCCGGTCTTTCATGGTGGATACTCCTGCAGGAAAACCGGGCCGATCGAAACCGGCCCGGTTTTGCGTCAGCCTTCAGTGGCCTGGATGCGGGCCACGAGATCCTGCAGCTTCGGATCGGTGACATACTTTTCGTAGACCGGCTTCATGGCCTCAATGAACGGAGCCTTGTCGACTTCGTTGATGACGGCGCCGAGCGCTTCCACCGCAGCCTTGGATTCGACTTCCTTGGCAACCCAGAGTTCGCGCTGAGCAGCAACGGATTCCTTGGCGGCTTCGCGGAACAGCGCCTGATCTTCGGGGGTAAGACCATCCCAGACGACCTTGGAAATCACCAGGACTTCCGGCACCATCAGGTGCTCGTCGAGCGAGTAGAACTTGGCGACTTCGGCGTGGCCGGCCGTGTCGAAGCTCGGATAGTTGTTTTCCGCGCCTTCGATAACGCCGGTCTGGATGGCCGAATAGACTTCGCCATAGGGCATGGGCGTGGCATTGGCGCCCAGGGCGCCGACCATGTCGACGAAAATGTCCGACTGCATGACGCGGAACTTCAGGCCTTCCATATCAGCCGGCGACGTGATCGGCTTTTCACTGTTGTAGAAGGAGCGCGCGCCGCCATCGTAGAAGGCGAGAGCCACGACATCCACGGCGTCGAAGGCCTTGAGGATTTCTTCGCCGATCGGGCCATCGAGCACATTGTGGAAGTGGTCGGCCGAGCGGAAGATATAGGGCAACTGGGTAACCGTGGCTTCCGGTACCTGGGTACCGAAGGCGCCGATCGAGATGCGGTTCATGTCGATCACGCCGAACTGGGTCTGTTCGATCGTGTCGGCTTCCTGGCCGAGCTGGGCCGAGTGGAACACTTCCACGGAATAGCGGCCATCGGTCTTCGCGCTCAGCAGTTCGCCGAACTTCTTGACCGCTTCGACGGTCGGATAGCCATCGGGATGGGTATCGGAAGAGCGCAGCACCGTCTGGGCGCTGGCAGCCGAAACCATAAGCGAAGTCGCGATGACGGCGACAGCCGCCATCTTTGGCAGATGAAACATTGGTGTCCTCCCAAAATCCAACACGGCGGCTCCTCCACGAACCGCGCATGCCTGGCCGATCCAGCCGGCCCGCGACGCCGCCTCTTGCATGAGCCAGCGCCATGGATAGAACTGGTATGGAAGGACAAGTGACAAGTCAACATACAATTCATTGTATGTTGTATGATGACTTTGAGGGGACGACGAAGGTGCCGCGATTGGCGGCGCCTTGTGGTTGTTACTTGGCTGTTTGAGCCCTCTCCGGCCGTCATCCCGGCGAAGGCCGGGATCCATCTTGAGATCTCAGGATGGGCCCCGGCCTCCGCCGGGGTGACAAACGAGTTCTTGAGAGCAGCAAACCGAAGAGACTAAATGTGGATCGCCCCGTCGCCCAGAGCGAGCGCAGCTTCGCGCACGGCTTCCGACAGGGTCGGGTGGGCATGGGTGGTGCGTGCCAGGTCTTCGGCAGCGCCGGAGAATTCCATCAGCGTCACGAGTTCATGGATCATCTCGCCGGCATTCTTGCCCACGATATGGGCGCCGAGCACGCGGTCGGTCTCCACGTCGGCGAGGATCTTCACAAAGCCCTGAGTTGCCAGCATAGCCTTGGCACGGCCATTGGCGGTGAAGGGGAACTTGCCGATCTTGTAGTTGACGCCGGCTGCCTTCAGTTCGTCCTCGGTCTTGCCAACGGAAGCGACTTCCGGATTGGTGTAAACGACCGACGGGATAGCGGCATAGTTCACGTGGCCAGCCTGGCCAGCCAGGACTTCGGCAACGGCAATACCTTCGTCTTCAGCCTTGTGCGCCAGCATCGGGCCGGCAATCACGTCGCCGATGGCATAGATGCCGTCGACCGAGGTCTTGTAGTGGCCATCGACATGCACGCGACCGCGCTCGTCGAGCGCCACGCCGGCGAGATCGAGGCCCAGGCCTTCGGTGAACGGCTTGCGGCCGATGGCGACCAGCGCCACGTCGGCATCGATCAGTTCGACTTCGCCACCCTTGGCAGGCTCGACGCGCACCTTGAGCGAGCCGTCTTCCTGCTTGTCGACGCCCGCAACCTTGCTCGAGAGCTTGAATTCCATGCCCTGCTTCTGCAGCATGCGCTGGAACTGGCGGGCCACCTCGCTGTCCATGCCGGGCAGGATGCGGTCGAGATATTCGACCACGGTCACCTGCGAGCCAAGGCGCGCCCAGACCGAACCGAGCTCAAGCCCGATCACGCCGGCGCCGATAACAAGCAGACGCGCCGGCACCTTGCCCAGCGTCAGCGCGCCGGTCGAGGTAACGACGGTCTTCTCATCGATCTCGATGCCCGGCAGGTTGGTCGAAACCGAACCCGTGGCGATGACGATGTTCTTGGTCAGGACTTCGGTCTGCGGACCGGACTGCGGTGTCACCAGCACCTTGCCGGCGGCCGGGATGGAACCAATGCCGCGGAAGACGGTGATCTTGTTCTTCTTGAACAGATAATCGACGCCGCCAACGTTGGAAGCGACCACGTCAGCCTTGTGGTTCATCATCTGCGGTAGGTTGAGAACCGGCGCCGGAATGTCGATGCCGAGCGTCTTGAAGCTGTGGCCGGCTTCTTCAAAGAGCTCGGAAGCGTGCAGAAGTGCCTTGGAAGGAATGCAGCCGATATTGAGGCAGGTGCCGCCCAGCGTCGGCCACTTCTCGACCACGGCAACCTTGAGCCCGAGCTGCGCGGCGCGAATGGCGCCCACATAGCCGCCGGGGCCGGAGCCGATAACTACTAGGTCGAATTGGTCTGCCATGATCTTCAAAGCCTCAGAAAAGTTTAGCGCTGCTGTGCCAGCGCGACGCGAACGGCCAACGCCAGGAATGTAATGCCGGTCACCCGATTAAACCACCGGCCGACTCGGAAAAAGCCCTGTCGCACCGAAGGGGTCGTAAAGAAAACCGACACCAATGCGAACCAGGCAAAAAGCATAAGGCTCATGCTGCCCACGTAGATAACTTTTATTTCGCCCGGCGTGTGGATCGACACCAGCGAAGTAAAGAGCGCGAGGAAGAAGAGCACCGCTTTTGGATTGAGCAGATTGGTCAGGAAACCGAGCGCGAATGCGGTCATGTCACCACGTCGGGCGTCGGATGCATCCATCTCGACGGGCGGCTGCGGAGGCGGGCTGCGCAGGGCGGCAATGGCGAGCCAGACGAGATAAGCGACGCCCAACCACTTCAAAATGTTGAACAAAAGCAGCGACTGCCCGACGATGACGCCCACTCCAAGCAGCGTATAAGTGCCGTGAACGAGGATCGATGTCGCTATGCCTGCAGAGGTGAAGAGCGCGGCGCGGCGGTTGTGCACCACCGACTGTCGCAGCACCATGGCGAAATCGGCGCCGGGAATGACCGCATTGATGCCGAAGGCCAGCATGAGGCCTGCAAATTCGAGCCAGGGAAAATCCATGATTGCACCGCAAGGTTAAGCGCGGCAAGCGTTACACCACTGGCTGCCGGGCGGCAATGCGGCGCCCGGCAAGGCCCCCTGCCCCCGGCGGAGGAGACCGCCGGCCCGGTCGGCTTAGAAGGCTACGCCGACAAAGAGCAGGAAGAGACCGATGGCCGACACGAACCATATGCTGGATCGCAGGAACGGAATGTCGATGAAATAGGCGGGCAAATAGGCAAGGCGCGCCCAGAACCAGATTTGCGCGCCCCATTGGGTGAGCCCGTCGGAGCGCCCGGCGAGTTCGGTAGCCACGGCAAGCGCAATGAAGATGCCGTAGGTTTCGAGAAAATTGCGCAGCGCCTTTTCGCCGCGCGCGGTCCACTTGTTCGGAGCGCGCTCATTGTCTCGCGGCGTACCGGCAAAGATCACACCATAGTCCATTCGATAAAGTGTTGATTGTACAACGATATAGGCCACGGCCAGCGCCGCGCTCCAGATCAGCAAAGTGAGTTCGATGCTCATGCAGAATTCCCTGGTGAACTATTTTCTAAACGAAACGGGGCTGCGGTCGGATCAGCTTGCGCAACCTGAAAAGCTGAAGACATCACCCGGATCGCCATCGAACTCGGTCTCGCGATAGAACGAGTACCAGAGCGATGACGCGAGCCGCGGCAACAGCACCTGCCGTGCCGGCGCTCCATCCATTTCTTGTGGCATCATTTCGATGCCGCTGTCGGTGAGCACATAGGCCGTATTGTTCGTCTCTTCGGCAAACCGGCATGTCTTGCTTCCACCCGGCTCGCACGGCCCCTCCACGCTCCATAGCGGCGTCGAATAGCCATTGGGCCACATGATCGCGCCGGTGAGTGTACCACCCGATTTGAGCCCGAGGATAAATGAGGCCGTCTGGTTGCCTGGCGCGTCGCGCGGCACCGGCTGGAACTGCAGCGTCCAGCCATCCGCCTGCGCGTATGTCGCCCGCTCGAAGGGACAATCGGGCGCTGCCATGGCGGCAGTCGAACCCAACAAAGTCGCAAATACCGCTAGCCAGCGCATGCCCAATCTCCCCGCAATACGAGGAGTTTAGGCGAGCCATCGGCCATGGCAAGACGGATCAGGAGGAGGCGATTTCCTGAGCGCGCTTCAGCGGCGCTGGTAGCTGGTTGTTGATGTCGAGCGCGCCGGAATCGACCTGTTCGAGGAAAGCCCGGCAAAAGCTGTTCTTGTCGGCCGCCTGGTTGTAGGCGGTCATGATCTGCGAGCCGCCATAGGTTTCGGCCGCCTGCTGCTGGCCTTCGGCGGCACCGCCGAGGCTGATGATGACGCGATCTGCCAGGTCCAAAAAACCGATATTCCTGAGATACCAATTGTCTGCGGCGGTTTTGTAGGCGCCGTCGAGGCCGGTGGTTTCGTAGCAATGGGTGGTCATCACCTGCACGATGGCCTGGGAGCCATGGAAGGCCATGAGCTCGCCGATGAGCTGGCTATTGGCGGCGGAATCGTCCTGGGCCTGAGCGGGGATAACCAGGCTCACGAGGGAAACGACCAGGGCCAGACAGGAACGCAAACCACATCTCCGGTGGGTATGACAATGATACGACAGCGCTATGCTTAGGGGGTGTATGCGCTAACAGACTGTTAACGTCGAGCGTCACCCACAACACGCTTTGGTTAGCTCATGTAAAAAGGCCCGCCGAAGCGGGCCTTTTCATGAAATTCGTGAAGAGAGATGTCTTAGAGATCGAGCACGAGACGCTCGGGAGCCTCGAGGCTTTCCTTGACGCGGACGAGGAAGGTGACCGCTTCCTTGCCGTCGACGATGCGGTGATCGTATGAGAGCGCGAGATACATCATCGGGCGGATGACGATCTGGCCGCCGACGACGACCGGGCGTTCCTGGATCTTGTGCATGCCGAGGATACCCGACTGCGGTGCGTTGAGGATCGGGGTCGACATCAGCGAGCCATAGACACCACCGTTGGAGATGGTGAAGGTGCCGCCCTGCATGTCGGCCATCGACAGCTGGCCGTCGCGGGCCTTCTTGCCGAGGTTGCCGATTTCCTTTTCGATCTCGGCAATGCTCATCTGGTCGGCATTGCGTACGACCGGGACCACGAGGCCCTTGTCGGTACCGACGGCAACGCCGAGGTGGGCATACTGCTTGTAGATCAGGTCATCGCCATCGATCTCGGCGTTGACGGCCGGGATTTCCTTGAGGGCGTGGACCACGGCCTTGGCAAAGAAGCCCATGAAGCCCAGCTTCACGCCGTGCTTCTTCTCGAACAGTTCCTTGTAGGAATTGCGCAGGTCCATGACCGGCTTCATGTCCACTTCGTTGAACGTCGTGAGCATGGCAGCGGTGTTCTGCGCGTCCTTGAGGCGACGAGCAATGGTCTGGCGCAGACGGGTCATCTTGACGCGTTCTTCGCGCTCGGCATCGCCTGCAGCGGTCGGGGCACGCGGAGCGGCCGGCTTGGCAGCAGGAGCGGCGGCAACCGGTGCCGGAGCAGCGGCCGGAGCGGGAGCCGCCGGACGAGCGAGAGCTGCCAGCACGTCTTCCTTCAGCACCTGACCGGACTTGCCCGAACCGGCGATATTACCGGCTTCAAGACCGTTCTCGGAAATCAGCTTCTGGGCCGAGGGAGCCGGAGCGCGGTCCGTGGCCTGGATCGGCTCGGGACCGGCAGCGTTGGCGGCAGGCACTTCCGCCTTGGCCGGGGTCGGCGCTGCGGCGGGAGCCGCAGCAGGAGCCGAGGCAGCGGCGCCAGCGCCGGCAGCGATGACGCCGAGCAGCGCGTTCACATCAACGGTGTCACCGGGGTTGGCAGCAATGGCTTCGAGCACGCCTGCGGCCGGGGCCGGAACCTCGATGGTCACCTTGTCGGTTTCAAGCTCAACCAGGGGTTCATCGGCGTTGACGGTGTCGCCAACCTTCTTGAACCACTGGCCGATGGTTGCTTCGGTAACGCTTTCGCCCAGCGTCGGCACACGGATTTCTGTCGACATTGTTTGATCCTTTTATCTTGCGCTTACTTGGCGAAGGCTTCGTCGAGGAATGCCTGGAGCTGAGCCAGATGCGTGCGCATCAGGCCAGTCGCCGGCGAGGCAGCGGCCGGACGGCCGACATAACGGACGCGCTGATATTCGCGGCCCATCTGGTCGAACACCCATTCAACATAGGGCTGGATAAAGGCCCATGCACCCATGTTCTTCGGCTCTTCCTGGCACCAGACCACTTCCGCATTCGGGAAGCGGCTGAGTTCGTCGAGAAGCGCCTTGGCCGGGAACGGATAGAGCTGTTCGACGCGCAGCAGATAGACGTCGTCGAGGCCCTTCTTTTCGCGGTCTTCGAGCAGATCATAGTAGACCTTGCCGGTGCACAGCACGACGCGACGGATCTTGTCATCCGAAGCGAGCTTGATCGTGGTCTTGGGCAGGCCCGGAGCCTCGGCATCGTCCCAGAGGAGACGGTGGAAGACGCTGTCGGGGCCGAGTTCCACCAGGCCCGAAACGGCACGCTTGTGGCGCAGGAGGCTCTTGGGGGTCATCAGGATCAGCGGCTTGCGGAAGTCACGCTTCAGCTGCCGACGCAGGATGTGGAAGTAGTTGGCCGGGGTCGTGCAGTTGGCGACCTGCATGTTGTCTTCGGCGCAAAGCTGCAGGAAGCGCTCTGGACGTGCGGAGGAGTGCTCCGGGCCCTGCCCTTCATAGCCGTGCGGCAGAAGCATCACGAGGCCCGACATGCGGAACCACTTGCGTTCGCCCGACGAAATGAACTGGTCGATGACGACCTGTGCACCGTTTACGAAGTCGCCGAACTGGGCTTCCCAGAGGGTCAGAGCGCGCGGCTCGGACAGCGAGTAGCCATATTCGAAGCCGAGCACGGCTTCTTCCGAAAGCATCGAGTTGATGACTTCGTAGCGAGCCTGGTTTTCCGGATCGAGATTGTTGAGTGGGGTATAGCTCTTGTTCTCGACCTGCTGGTCGTTCAGCACCGAGTGACGCTGGCTGAAGGTGCCGCGTTCGCAATCCTGGCCCGAGAGGCGAACCGGGTGGCCTTCGGTGACGAGCGTGCCGAAAGCGAGCGCTTCGGCGGTTGCCCAGTCGATGCCCTCGCCCGACTCGATCGCGCCAAGGCGATTGTCGAGGAAGCGCTTGACCGTGCGGTGCACGTTGAGGTCGGCGGGGACCTGGGTCAGCTTGGTGCCAATCTGGATCAGCTTGTCGAGGGCAACGCCGGTTTCACCGCGGCGCGCGCCATCATCGGCGGCGGGCTTGAAGTTCTTCCAGGCGCCATCGAGCCAGTCGGCCTTGTTCGGACGGTAGTCCTGGCCGGCTTCGAATTCGGTTTCGAGCTTGGCACGCCAATCGGCCTTGAGCTTTTCGACGTCGTCAGCCGAAAGCACGCCTTCGCTGACGAGCTTTTCCGAATAGAGCTCCAGCGTGGTCTTGTGGCTCCGGATCTTGGAGTACATGAGCGGCTGGGTGAAGCTCGGTTCGTCGCCTTCGTTGTGGCCGAAGCGACGGTAGCAGAACATGTCGATGACGACAGGCTTGGCGAACTTCTGGCGGTATTCGACCGCAACCTTGGCCGCAAAGACCACGGCTTCCGGATCGTCACCGTTGACGTGCAGAACCGGGGCCTCGATCATCTTGGCGACGTCAGTCGGATAGGGCGACGAGCGCGAATACATCGGCGAGGTGGTGAAGCCGATCTGGTTGTTGATGACCAGATGGATCGAGCCGCCGGTGCGATGACCCTTGAGACCAGAGAGACCGAGACATTCGGCAATGACGCCCTGGCCGGCAAAGGCCGCATCGCCATGGATCAAGAGCGGCAGGACCATGGAGCGGTCCGGCTTGCCATCGGTGGCGATGTTGACGAGCTTGCCATCGGGAGAGATGTGCTGGTCCTGCTTGGCGCGCGACTTGCCGAGCACGACGGGATCGACGATCTCGAGATGCGAGGGGTTGGCCGTCAGCGAGAGGTGAACCTTGTTGCCGTCGAATTCGCGGTCCGAAGAAGCACCGAGGTGGTACTTCACGTCGCCCGAACCTTCGACGTCGTCGGGGTAGAAGGCGCCGCCCTTGAATTCGTGGAAGAGGGCGCGGTGCGGCTTCTGTAGCACCTGGGTCAGGACGTTGAGGCGGCCACGGTGGGCCATGCCGAGCACGACGTCCTTGATGCCGAGGGCGCCGCCGCGCTTGATGATCTGCTCAAGCGCCGGAATGGCGGCTTCACTGCCATCGAGGCCGAAGCGCTTGGTGCCGGTGTACTTGACGTCCAGGAACTTTTCGAAACCTTCGGCCTCGACCAGCTTGTTGAGGATCGCCTTCTTGCCTTCGGCAGTGAAGGTGATTTCCTTATCCGGACCTTCGATGCGTTCCTGAATCCACTGCTTGGCTTCAGGATCGGAGATGTGCATGAACTCGATGCCGACCGTACCGCAATAGGTGCGCTCAAGGATCGCCAGCATTTCCGGGATCGTGGCGTATTCAAGCCCGAGATAGTTGTCGATGAAGATCTTGCGGCTGAAATCGGCGTCGGTGAAACCGTAGCTGCGCGGATCGAGTTCCGGCGCTGGCTCATCGGCCTTCATCTTCAGCGGGTCGAGATCGGCATGCAGATGGCCGCGCATGCGATAGGCGCGGATCATCATGATGGCACGGATCGAGTCGCGCGTTGCCTGCAGCACATCGCCGGCGGTCGGCGCGGGTTTGCCTTCGGCAGCGGCCTTCTTGGCCGTAGCCTTCTCGGCCTTTATGGCGACTTCACCCCAGTTGCCATCGAGCGCCGAAACCAGATCGCCGCTCGCGGACTGTGGCCAGTCCTTGCGGCCCCAGCTTGGGCCAGCAGCATTCTTCTCGGCGATGCCATCGCTGTCATCGAGCCGGGAGAAGAAGCTGGACCACGTCGAATCGACGCTGTTGGGGTCCGTCTTGTAACGGGAGTAGAGTTGTTCGATGTAGTCGGCGTTCCCCCCATAGAGGAACGAGGTCAGCAAGAACGTGTCGTTCTTTTCCTGTCGTGTCATCGCTTTTTGTGCAGGACCTTGCGTCCTGCCATCCTTCTCAACAAACCGGCGGAGAGCCGGCTCTAAATGCGGCCGCCCAAAGTGGGGGAATATTGACCGCTTTTCCTTTGTATCTTGTTAAGACTTGCGGCGCCCGTGGGAGGCGCCGCGGCTCACACTACAATTTTTCTCGTCCACAAGCAGGCTTAACACCGAACCGTGACTGAAGCGCGACCGACATTGGTCGAAGACCGCTGCCACGTCCTCGTGGTTCGAGGGGCGCTACGCGCCCACCTCACCATGAGGACTACTCAAAACGCCTTGCACCAGTAGCCCTCATGGTGAGGTGCGAAAGTCTCGCGAGCCTCGAACCACGAGGGCGTGGCACAATTAGCCCTTGAGGACTTCAGCCAGGGTCTTGCCGATACGGGCCGGGGAGCTCGACACCTTGATGCCGGCAGCTTCCATGGCCGCGATCTTTTCTTCAGCGCCACCCTTACCGCCCGAAATTACGGCGCCAGCATGGCCCATGGTGCGGCCAGCGGGAGCGGTACGGCCAGCGATGAAACCAGCCATCGGCTTCTTGCGGCCGCGCTTGGCTTCGTCGATCAGGAACTGCGCGGCTTCTTCTTCAGCAGAGCCGCCGATTTCGCCGATCATGATGATCGACTTGGTGGCTTCGTCAGCGAGAAACATTTCGAGCATATCAATGAATTCGGTGCCCTTGACCGGGTCGCCGCCGATGCCGACGGCCGTGGTCTGGCCGAGGCCTTCATTGGTGGTCTGGAACACTGCTTCATAGGTAAGCGTGCCCGAGCGCGAAACAATACCCACCGAACCCTTGGAGAAGATCGAGCCCGGCATAATGCCGATCTTGCATTCTTCCGGGGTCAGGACGCCGGGGCAGTTCGGCCCGATGAGGCGCGACTTGCTCTTTTCGAGCTTTGCCTTGACGCGGACCATGTCCATGACCGGCACGCCTTCGGTGATGCAGACGATGAGCGGGATTTCCGCATCGATTGCTTCTTCGATGGCAGCAGCAGCGCCCGGAGGCGGAACATAGATGACCGAGGCATTGGCGCCGGTCTTTTCGCGGCCTTCGGCAACCGAAGCGAACACCGGCAGCGAGGCCGAGCCATCAAGGCCCGAGGTCCAGGTTTCGCCGGCCTTCTTGGGGTTCACGCCACCAACCATCTTGGTGCCGTAGTAGTTCAGAGCCTGTTCGGTGTGAAAGGTACCGGTCTTGCCGGTAAGGCCCTGCACGAGAACCTTGGTGTCTTTGTTGACGAGAATAGACATTGGTTTTTCTCTTCTGCAGTGCGCTTAGGCGGCTTTGGCGACGGCGGCGACGATCTTCTGCGCAGCGTCGTCGAGGTCATCGGCGGAAATCACGTCGAGGCCCGAATTGTCGAGGATGGCTTTGCCTTCCCTAACATTGGTGCCTTCGAGGCGAACCACCAGCGGCACCTTCAGGCCGACTTCCTTGACTGCAGCGATCACGCCTTCGGCGATGACGTCGCAGCGCATGATGCCGCCGAAGATGTTGACCAGGATCCCCTTCACGGCCGGATCGGCAGTGATGATCTTGAATGCAGCGGTCACCTTCTCCTTGGAGGCGCCGCCACCAACGTCGAGGAAGTTCGCGGGCTCGGCGCCATAGAGCTTGATGATGTCCATGGTGGACATGGCAAGGCCCGCGCCATTGACCATGCAGCCGATATTGCCATCGAGGGCAACGTAGGCGAGGTCATACTTGGAGGCTTCGATTTCCTTGGCGTCTTCTTCCGAGAGATCGCGAAGGGGCTTGAGCTCTTCGTGACGGAAGGAAGCGTTGTTGTCGAACGAGACCTTGGCGTCGAGAACACGCAGGCGACCGTTTTCCATGACGATCAGCGGGTTCACTTCGAGGAGGCTCATATCCTTCTCGGTGAAGGCCTTGTAGAGGATCGGGAACAGGTGTTCACCGTCCACGGCGGCCGTGCCGTCGAGCTTCAGCGCGCTGTTGATCTTGGCGATATCGGCAGCGGTGACGCCGGCGACCGGATCGATACCGACAGTGATGATCTTTTCCGGCGTGTCATGAGCAACGGCTTCGATGTCCATGCCGCCTTCAGTCGAAACGACGAAGGACACCTTGGACGTCGCGCGATCGACCAGCAGCGAGCAGTAGAGTTCGCGGGCGATATCGGCGCCGTCTTCGATATAGAGGCGGTTGACCTGCTTGCCGGCTTCGCCGGTCTGCTTGGTCACGAGCGTATTGCCCAGCATTTCCTTGGCGTTCTTGACCACGTCCTCAACGGACTTGGCCAGACGCACGCCGCCCTTGGCATCGGGACCGAGTTCCTTGAACTTGCCCTTGCCGCGACCGCCGGCATGGATCTGGCTCTTGACCACATAGAGCGGGCCGGGCAGCGACTTGGCTGCAGCTTCAGCTTCGTCGGCCGAGAAAATGGCGACGCCAGCAGCAACGGGCGCGCCATATTCCTTCAGCAGCGCCTTGGCCTGATGTTCATGGATGTTCATTGAATTCCCCTTGGGTGGGCAGAGATGATCCGGCCAATTCCAGAGACCGGAAAAGGGAGAAGCCGCTGGGGCTGCCAGCGGCTTTTCTTAGTCTTACGCCAGCTTCGGCGCGATTTTCTTACACGCCGCGATCAGGCCCTCAACGGCCTCCACGGACTTGTCGAAGGCCTTTTGCTCGGCCGAGTTCAGCGAGATCTCGATGACCTTTTCTGCGCCACCGGCGCCGATCAGTACCGGCACGCCGACATAGGTGTCCTTGACGCCATATTGGCCGGAGAGGAACGCGGCAGACGGCAGGATGCGCTTCTTGTCCTTGAGGTAGCTTTCGGCCATGGCAATGGCGGAAGCAGCCGGAGCATAGAAGGCCGAACCGGTCTTCAGGAGCGAAACGATCTCGGCGCCGCCATCACGGGTGCGCTGGATGATTTCCTCGAGGCGTTCCTTGGTGATCCAGCCCATCTTGACGATGTCGGTCAGCGGGATGCCGGCAACGGTCGAGTAGCGGGCGAGCGGCACCATGGTGTCGCCGTGGCCGCCGAGCACGAAAGCGTTGACGTCTTCGACCGACACGCCGAGTTCGTCGGCGATGAAGTGCACGAAGCGCGAAGAGTCGAGAACGCCGGCCATGCCGATGACCTTGTTGGTCGGCAGGCCCGAGAACTTCTGCAGGGCCCAGACCATGGCGTCGAGCGGGTTGGTGATGCAGATAACGAAGGCGTTCGGAGCGTACTTGGCAATGCCGGCGCCGACCTGTTCCATCACCTTGAGGTTGATTTCAAGAAGGTCATCGCGGCTCATGCCCGGCTTGCGCGGCACGCCGGCAGTGACAATCACGACGTCAGCGCCTTCGATGTCCTTGTATTCGGACGTGCCCTTGATGACCGCGTCGAAGCTCTGGCTGGGAGCGGACTGGGCGATGTCGAGGGCCTTGCCCTGCGGAACGCCGTCAACCACGTCGAACAACACGACGTCGCCAAGCTCCTTCTGGGCTGCGAGAAGGGCGAGAGTACCGCCAATCTGACCCGAGCCAATGAGTGCGATCTTCTTACGCGCCATAAGTCTTCATCCCGGACTGCGTTGATTTCGGGCACGTCTTAACCCTCCCGGGCAAGAGGGGCAAGTGAACCCTTCGTCGTAAAGGCGCAAATCGCCTTGCCGATGAGCGATGGGGGTATGCCAAACCGGCATGCTGGGTGACCAAGCCTACAGCGTCACTATTTTATGTAACTACATATTTTCTTGACGCCTGTATTTTATGTCATTACAAATAATCCATGCAGATCACCTGGGATGAGCCCAAACGTCTGAGCAATATCGCCAAGCATGGCTTGGACTTTGCCGACCTCACTTATGAGTTCTTCCTGACCGCCGACGTAAGGCCCTCCCGAAACGGACGCTTCCTCAATGTAGGGCTGCTCGGGGAGACATTGATGATCGCGGTTATATCTCGCCCGCTCGGATCGGAAGCAATTTCGGTAATATCAATGCGACCGGCGAATCCAAAGGAAAGGGATCACGCAAATGGCTAGAAAATGGCCCGAGTTTGTCACCAAGGATCTTGGCGACAGCCCCGAAGACAACGCCGAAATGCAGCGCCGCTGGGAGCAGTACGACCGCGACATGCGGGCACTGATCGCCGCGGGCGGAGTCCATCAGGACGAAGATGGCTGGTGGGTTGATGACGCCACAGGTGAGCTAATCGGCCCTGACCCGGAGATCGAGCGACCGTCCACCGACGAGGAACTGGCGCAATTTCGTCCCTTCACTGAGGTCTTCCCTGATTTGGCTGAAAGCATCAGACGCGGCCGGGGCCGCCCCCCGCTCGAAAGTCCGAAGCAGCAGGTCACCTTGCGCCTCGATGCAGATGTGCTTGAGCGTCTGCGCGCATCAGGAAAAGGCTGGCAGGGGCGCGTGAACGACGTGCTGAAAAAGGCAGTCGGCCTTTAGCGCCCTCAGAGCGGCTCTAAGCCCCCTCCTCCGCCGGCACGGCATCCCGCAGACCCTTGGCGAGGTACTCTTCGGACTGCATCTCGTTCAGACGCGAAATGGTACGTTGGAATTCAAAGGCGGTCTTGTCGTCGCGGCCGAGTTGTTCGAGCGGCACTTCGAAACTGGCGGCGAGCTTCACGCCGCGATCGTAGAGGCTGTCGATCAGGAGGATGAAGCGCTTGGCGGCGTCGGACTTGGTGCGGTCCATCTGCGGAATACCGTCGATGACGAGCGAATCGAAGTGATGCGCGATGCGGACGAAATCCCGCGTGCCGAGCGGCTTTTCGCAGAGGTCGGAAAAATTGAAACGCGCGGCGCCCATCGATTGCAGCGGCACGGGGATCTGGCGGCCGATGCTCTCCACGACAGCCGGACGGCCCGGCTCGCCGCCGGTGATCCGCAGCCACAGCTTGTCCATGGTAGCGCGCGTATCGGCGCCAAAGGCATAGACCTGCTGGCCAGCAAATTTCAGCCGGCGATAGTCTTGGCTTGAGAGCAGTTCGACAACCTCTGTCTCTTCCTTGAGCCGCGCGATGAAGGGCAAAAAGAGCTGACGGTTGAGGCCGTCCTTGTAGAGCTGGTCGGGCACGACATTGGAGGTGGCAATCAGGGTGACGCCGCCAGCGAAGAGCTTTTCGAATAGCCGGTCGAGCAGCATGGCATTGGTGATGTCGTGGACGTGGAACTCGTCAAGACAAAGCACGCGCAGGCCCGACTTCAGGATGGGTTTTGTAACCGCCTCGACCGGATCGGCATCCTCGTTCTTGCCGCGCACCACCTTGCGGAAAGCAGAAATGCCGGCATGCACTTCGTCCATGAACTCATGGAAATGGACGCGCCGCTTGTGACGCGTCGGCAGGGCGGCGAAGAACAGGTCCATGAGCATGGTCTTGCCGCGGCCCACCTCGCCCACGAGGTAGAGCCCGCGCACCGATTTGTGCCTGGAGCGCAGACCCAGAAAACTCTTGGGCTTTGTGGCAATGAGATCGTGCAGCACGCGATCGAAATACGCCGTTGCCTCGAGCTGCGCCGGATCGCTCGTCAGCGCGCCGCGCGCGACAAGGTCGAGATAGGCTTTGTGGACGGGACCCTGGAGGGAAGAGGTCATAGGCAGAGTTCCGATACCAAAGCCACCAAAACGCCATTCCCGCGGACGCGAAAAACTCCGTTGGAAACAGAGGCCCCCGCTTTCGCGGGGGTGACATGGTGGGGAGGCTGGACCGCAGGAGGTCAAGAAAAGGCCGGTCGCTAAGGACCGGCCCAAAAATCAACGCGACATCGAGATCGCCTGGCCGCCGCTCACGGTGCCGATGTAACGGCCGCCCGAGGGAGCGAGGAAGGCCGCGATATTGCCGTTATCATCATAGAGCTGCAACTGGCTGCCAACTTGCTGCCAGCCGGTAACCGAAGCGATCTGCGGCACAGCACAGCCGGGAGACGAAGCCCGATAGTAGTTCGTACCGGTCTTGGCGGTCATCGGCAGGTTGAGCTGGCAGGTGCCGGTGCCGGCCGAAACCGTCCACACGCCTTCCGGACCTGTCGAGAAGCCGGTCGCCGGGGCGCCGACATTGACGATCGAGCTATTGGTGCCGAGCTGGCCGGGGGCGGTCGCCGTGGCCGTGGTCATGGCCGGCGCACCGCCGAGAACCGGCGTGCCCGAGAGACCCGGGGCCGGCGTACCGGTCGCACCGATTGCGGGCAACGTGCCCTGCTGCACTGAGGACGACTGCACCGGCTGCAACTGCTGCGGTGCGCGCACGACGTTGAGATCGGCCGTGTTGGACCGAGCGGTCGACGAACAACCGGCCAGCGCCAGCGCGACGAGGCCCAATCCAATCACGGAGCCGGCTCCGCGCATCCAAACCTTCATTGGTCACTCCTGCCCGAAGGCTTAAAGGAAATTAACTCATTAGGCGGCTTATTAACCGAAGCTGCCTCTGGGTTCAACGCCCGACCCGCACAGAAAATCTCTCATTCCTTTATGGCAGTTTTAGGTGTTGGGCCCAGTCATGTCTTTCAACAACTCCTGGAACAGAAGCGTTGCATCGGCCGCTTCATCTTCCGGCACATCAATACCCACACCCTCGCGGCCAAAAAGGTTTGGCACGCCGGGCAGGCCGCCATCGCGCGGCTCGAGCGGATGAAAGCCATGGGCCCTCAAGGCCACGAGAATGATCCGCGCCACGCCTTCGTCGCGCACCTGGCCAATGGTAACAAAATCCATATCCGCTCCTCTTCTCGCTCAATTGTGACCGGCTGACCGCTCGGCGGCAATGCCAATCCATGTTCAATCGAACGACTCAGCGTGCTTGTGACATTGCAAAAGCGGCGCGCAAATGATGCAGTGCGGCTAAAGCCCCGCAGGCGCAAGGCGATTTGCCTTACGACCAGAGAGGGCCCGAACAGGGAACGAGATGGGCGCCTATATCATCCGCCGTCTACTGCTGATGATTCCGACGATCTTCGGCATCATGGCCGTTTCCTTTCTCATCACCCAGTTCGCCCCCGGCGGCCCCGTGGAGCAGGCGCTGGCCAATATGTCGGGCCAGAATGTCGACCTCAGCGAACGTGTGACGGGCGGCGGCGACGAAACGTTGTCCCAGCCGCCACAGGGCGCTGGCCAGAAAGGCGGCGAATATCGCGGCCGTCAGGGTCTGCCGCCCGAACTCGTCGCGCGCATCGAAAAGCAGTTCGGCTTCGACAAGCCACCGCTCGAACGCTTCGGCGCCATGCTCTGGAACTATCTGCGCTTCGACTTCGGCGAGAGCTATTATCGTGACATTTCGGTGATCGACCTGGTGAAGGAGAAAATGCCGGTCTCGATCTCGTTGGGACTATGGATGACGCTTATCGCTTATGGCGTTTCTATTCCTCTGGGGATCGCCAAAGCCCGCCGCGATGGCTCGCGCTTTGACGTCTGGACGTCCACGGTCGTCATCATCGGCTATGCGGTGCCCGGCTTTCTCGTCGCCATTGCGCTGGTCGTACTTTTTGCTGGCGGCAGTTTCTGGTCGGTATTCCCGCTGCGCGGGCTGACCTCGCCCGGCTTTGCCAATTTCCCGCTCTGGCGGCAGGTGCTCGACTATTTCTGGCACCTGGTCCTGCCTATCACCGCAATGGGGCTTGGCGCCTTTGCCACGGCGACGCTCCTCACCAAGAATTCCTTCCTCGATGAAATCTCCAAGCAATATGTGGTGACGGCCCGGGCCAAGGGGCTGACGGAAAATCGCGTGCTCTATGGTCACGTCTTCCGCAATGCCATGATGCTGATCATTGCCAGCTTCCCCGGCGCCTTTATCGGCGCTTTCTTCGGCGGCTCGCTGCTGATCGAAACCATCTTCTCGCTGGATGGCCTCGGCCTCCTCGGTTTCGAAGCCATTTCCACCCGCGATTATCCGGTGGTCTTTGCCACGCTCTACATCTTCTCGCTGCTCGGCCTCGTCATCGGGCTGATTTCCGACCTCGCCTATATGTGGGTCGATCCGCGGCTCGATTTCGAAAGCCGCGACACATGACCATGTCGCCGCTCAACCAGCGCCGCTGGGCCAATTTCCGCGCCAACAAGCGTGGCTGGTGGTCGCTCTGGATTTTCCTCGTCCTCTTCGTAGTGACGCTTGGTGCAGAACTGGTCACCAACGACCGGCCCATCCTCGTGTCCTATAAGGGCGAACTGCTGGTGCCGGCCGTGGTCACCTATCCCGAGGCAAAATTCGGCGGCTTCCTTGCCACCACCGATTATCGCCAGCCCTTCATTGCCGATGAGATCGCTGCCAACGGCTGGGCCATCTGGCCGCCGGTGCGCTTCAGCCACGATACGGTGGATGGCTACCTTCCCGCCTCCGGCACCAATCCGCCAAGCTGGATGCAGAGCTGGGACCAGTTCTGCTCGCGCTATCCGCTGGGGGTGGCGGACCCGAACTGCAACCTCGGCAATTACCACTGGCTCGGCACCGACGATCGCGGCCGCGATGTGCTGGCGCGGCTGGTCTACGGTTTTCGCATTTCCATCCTCTTCGGGCTCATCCTCACGTTCTTTTCGTCCATCATCGGCGTCTTCGCCGGGGCCGTGCAGGGCTATTTTGGCGGCTGGATCGACCTCATCGCCCAGCGCCTGATCGAAATCTGGACCTCCGTGCCGGCGCTCTATCTGTTGCTGATCATTTCGAGCGTCATCGCGCCCAGCTTCTGGGTGCTGCTGGGCATACTTCTGCTGTTCTCCTGGGTGTCGCTCGTGGGCATCGTGCGCGCCGAATTCCTGCGCGCCCGCAATTTTGAATATGTGAACGCGGCGCGGGCGCTGGGCGTCTCCAACGGCTTGATCATGTGGCGGCACCTCCTGCCCAACGCCATGGTGGCGACGCTAACCTTCATGCCCTTCATTCTCTCCGGCTCGGTGACGACGCTGACCTCGCTCGACTTTTTGGGATTCGGCCTGCCGCTCGGCTCGCCTTCGCTTGGTGAACTGCTGGCCCAGGGCAAGCGCAACCTGCAGGCGCCATGGCTCGGGCTCACCGGCTTTTTCACCATCGCCATCATGATGACTCTCCTGGTCTTCATCGGCGAAGCCGTCCGCGACGCCTTCGATCCGCGGAAGACGTTCAAATGAGGTGTGATATGATAAGGGCCGAAGGAGACCTGCGATGAACAAGATTGTTCTCGAGCACTATCCCTTGGAGAAACTTCCCGAGGATATCCAGAAGGCTGTTGGTAGCGCGGGTTCGGTTACTTTGACCATCGAAACCGAACGCCCTGTGCCGCTCGATCGCGACAAGCTCGTGGCCGAACTAAGAGCGCTGAAATTGGGGATGCTGCCTGACAAGGGGCTAAGCCTTGAAGAAGCCACAAGGCAGGTACGGCAAGTGCGCGATGAGTGGGAGGACTGATGCGGAAATTTCTTCGCATCTATGTCGACACGAATGTGTTCATAGCCCTCAAGGAAACGGGCGGGAACCTGGGTTTGAAACTAGTCGAACTATTGGCCCGGGCGCCGATAGGTCCAAACCCGCTATTGGCGACCAGCGAACTGACACTAGCGGAGCTACTGACCAAACCGTATGCCGAAGGGCGTGATGACCTCATCGATCAGTACGACAACTGGATTGTCCGCAGCGATTGGTTGGAAGTTGGACCGGTAACGCGTGACGTCCTTTGGTACGCGGCCGTTCTTCGGTCAAACTACCGAGGTCTGAAACTCCCGGACGCAATTCACATTTCCACTGCCATCGGACTTGGTTGTTCGCACTTCCTGACGAACGACATGGGCATCAAGGACAGCTACAAGGTGCTGCACAAGCGCTATGGCTTGACGAAGATATCGGAACCTCTGGAGGTTGTCCGTCCAACCGTCGACGTGCTCGACGAAATCCTCTCCGACTTAAGAGCAGATCGCTAGTGCTTCCCCTCCTCTCCGTCCGAGACTTGACCATCCGGTTCGGCGCCTTCGAGGCGGCAAAGAAGGTCAGCTTCGATATCGCGCCGGGCGAAACGCTGGCGTTGGTGGGCGAAAGCGGCTCGGGAAAGTCGGTGACGGCGCTGTCCATCCTGAAACTCCTGCCGCCTTCGGCCACACTCGAAGGCACGATTGCGCTCGATGGGCAAAACCTCGTCAGCGCCTCCGCCACGCAATTGCGCGGCGTGCGCGGCAACGAAGTCGGCATGATCTTTCAGGAGCCGATGAGCTCGCTGAACCCGGTGCATACAGTAGGCAAACAGATCGGCGAAATCCTCGAGACCCATCAGGGCATGCGCCAGACGGCGGCACGCAAGCGCACGCTTGAACTGCTGGCTGAAGTCGGCATTCCCGACCCGGAACGGCGCGTAGATGATTATCCACACCAGCTTTCGGGCGGCCAGCGCCAGCGTGTCATGATCGCCATGGCGCTGGCGAACAATCCAAAACTTCTTATAGCCGATGAGCCGACCACGGCGCTCGACGTGACGGTACAGGCGCAGATCCTGGCGCTGCTGAAAAAGCTGCAGCGCCAGCACGGCATGGCCATGCTGTTCATCACCCATGACCTGACCATCGTGCGCAAGATTGCCGACCGCGTCTCCGTCATGACCCAGGGCGAGGTCGTCGAGAGCGGACCGACGGCGGACATCTTCGCTAACCCCAAGCACGCCTATACGCAAAAACTGCTGGCGGCCTCACCGAGAGGCGCGCCGGTGCTACCCAAATCCGCGTCGCCCGTACTGGTCGAGACCAAAGACCTGAAAGTCTGGTTCCCGATCAAGCGCGGCCTGTTGCGCCGCACGGTCGGGCATATCAGGGCCGTCGATGGCGTCGATATCGCCATCCACAAGGGCGAGACTCTGGGCGTCGTCGGCGAAAGCGGCTCGGGAAAGTCGTCGCTCGGCTATGCCCTGCTGCGGCTCATTCCCTCAGACGGCAAAATCGTCATACTGGGCCAGGACATTGCCGGGCGCTCGGGCCGCGCCATGCGCCCGATGCGGAAGCATATGCAGATCGTCTTTCAGGACCCGTTCGGCTCTCTGAGCCCCCGCATGTCGGTGGGCGAGATCGTCGAAGAGGGCCTCAAGGTCCATATGCCGCGGCTGAACGTGGCCGAGCGCGAGGCCAAGGTTGTCGCCGTGCTCAACGAAGTCGGGCTCGATCCCAAGGCGGCCAATCGCTATCCGCATGAATTCTCCGGCGGCCAGCGCCAGCGTATCGCCATTGCCCGCGCGCTCGTGCTGGAGCCCGATTTCCTGGTGCTCGACGAGCCGACCTCGGCACTCGATATTTCCATCCAAGCGCAGGTCATTGACCTCCTGCGCGATGTGCAGCGCCGCCGCGACCTGACCTACCTCTTCATCAGCCACGACCTGCGCGTGGTGAAAGCGCTGGCCCATTCGGTCGTCGTCATGCGCAATGGCAGGATCGTAGAAGCCGGCCCCGCCGCAGCCATTTTCGCCCGGCCGCGCGATCCCTATACGCGCCAATTGATGGCCGCGGCCTTCGATATCGAAACCACAACCGACGGGTTGTTCCCGGCGGAAGAAACCGACTAACTTCAGCGCTAGACAAAAGCGGAGCCAGACAATGAAGCTCTCGACCCTCCTCGCCTCCGGCCTTCTCGCGCTTGGCCTTGCCGCGCCAGCCCTGGCGCAGACCCCGACCGGCGTCTGGGTACATGCCGATAGCCTCACCGAGGCCCCGAAATATGCCGAGGGCTTTGCCCATTTCGACTACGTCAATCCCGATGCGCCCAAAGGCGGCACGGTGCGGATGGGCGATCGCGGCGGCTTCGACACGTTCAATCCCCTCCTGCCCAAGGGCGAAGTTGCGAGCGGCATCGGGCTCATCTACGAAACCCTCCTTACTGCGTCGCTCGACGAGGTGAACACCTCCTACGGCATGCTGGCCGATGCCATGAAGGTGGCCGACGACTATGGCTCGGTGACCTTCCGCATGGATCCCAAGGCGCGCTGGCACGATGGCGAGCCGGTGACCGCCGAAGACGTCGTCTGGTCGTTCGAAAAATCCAAGGAACTGAGCCCGATCTACGCCCAGTATTACGCCAATATCACCACGGCGGAAGTGACGGCAGCAGGCGAAGTAACCTTCACCTTCGACATGACCGGTAACCGCGAACTGCCCCATATTCTCGGCCAGCTCCTCGTTCTGCCGCAGCATTGGTGGGAAGGCACCGATGCCAATGGCAAGCAGCGCAATCTCGGCGAGTCCACACTCGAGCCGCCGCTAGGCTCCGGCCCCTATAAGCTCGCGAGCTTCGAAGCCGGCCGTTCGGTGACCTATGAGCGCGTCGACGACTACTGGGCCAAGGACCACCCGACCCAGGTGGGCACCAACAATTTCGACGAAATCCGCTACGAATATTTCCTCGATGAATCGGTCTGGTTCGAAGCTTTCAAGGGCGATCAGTTCGATTTCTGGAGCGAATACACTGCTCGCCGCTGGGCCACGGGCTTCGATTTCCCCGCCGTCGCCGATGGGCGCGTGATCAAGGAAGAGTTCCCGCAGGACTATAATGGCCGCGGCGAAATGGTGGGTTTCATTCCGAACCTGCGCCGCGAAAAGTTCCAGGACCAGCGCGTGCGCCGGGCGCTGAACTATGCCTTCGATTTCGAGGAGTTGAACAACACCATTTTCTATAACCAGTATGCCCGGGTGAACTCCTACTTCTTCGGCCTGCCCTTCGCCGCCAAGGGCCTGCCGCAGGGCGAGGTGCTGGATATCCTCGAAAGCGTCAGGGATCAGGTGCCCGAAACGGTCTTCACCGAGGAATATGTCAATCCGGTCAACGGCGACCCGACCAAACTCAGAGAGAACCTGCGCAAGGCGCTGGGGCTCCTTACAGAAGCGGGCTACACGCTCAACGGTACCCAGCTCGTCGACGCCAATGGCCAGCAACTCACCTTCGAAATCCTGATGCACCAGCCGACGCTGGAGGCCATCGCCGCCAATCTGCAGCGCAATCTCGGGCAGATCGGCATCGCGGTGAATGTCCGCATGGTCGACACGCCGCAATATATCAACCGCCTGCGCAGCTTCGATTATGACATGATCTATGCGAGCTGGGCCCAGTCCTATTCGCCGGGCAATGAGCAGCGCTATTTCTTTGGTTCGTCCAGCGCCAATGAAGAAGGCTCGCGCAACTATGCCGGCATTGCCGATCCGGGCGTGGACGCGCTGATCGACCAACTGATTGCGACGCAGGATCGTGACACCCAGTTGGCCGTCACCGAAGCGCTCGATCGCGTTCTGCTCTCGCACGATTTCGTCGTGCCGGGCTATTCCCTGCGCTATTCACGCACCGCCCGCTGGGACCGTTTTAGCCGCCCGGAAACGCTGCCGGAATTTGCCAATGGTTTCCCCACCATTTGGTGGTGGGACGCGGAAAAGGCAGCAAAGACCGGAGGCGCGGGCCAGTAATCCTGTCACGACAGTGTCGTCGGCCCTGTGCAGTTATCCGCCCGCCGTATGGGCGATATTTCTACAAGGACTTTGGGCATGACGAACACCATCACCCGCCGCTTGGCTTTGCAACTCCTCGGCTCCGCCGCAGCCCTGCCCTTTATCGCCTCGGCCATTCCGGCCGTGGCGCAGGAAACTGCCGGCCGCATCATCGTCCTGTCCGACCTGCACTCGGCCTATGAGCGCACCGCGGAATTGCTGGCGATGCTCGAAAGCGAAGTCGCCAGCAACCCGGTCCCCCACATCATCCTGATCAATGGCGACGTCTTCGAACTGGGCAATGTGGTTGCCGTGCGCTCAGCCGGCATCATCGACTGGACCTTCCTCGAAGCCGTCGCTGCCCTCGCCCCTACCGTCCTCAATATCGGCAATCACGAGCCCGACCTCGATAGCAACCTCGCCAATGTCATCGCGCAGGCCGAGGAAATCGGCATCACCGTCGTCAGCAACATCACCGACACACGCACCGGCGCGCTTTATGCCAGCACGGATACCGACCTTGCGCTGGGCGACCTGCCGGTCCGCGTCGTCGGCATCGCCACTGACAAGCTCACCACCTATCCCAAGGATAGCCGCGAGGCCCTGACCATCCCCGAGCCCGTCGGCTGGGCCACGGAAAACCTGGCTGGCCTGCTCGAGGGCGATGTCCTGCCCGTCGTCCTCAGCCATGCCGGCGTCGTCGCCGACCGCGCCATCCTGCCGCTCCTCGCCGATGGCACGCTGCTGGTCGGCGGCCACGATCATCTGACCTTCACCCATGACGAAGGCAAGACCCGCTACGTCCATACCGGCTCGTGGAGCAGCACCTATACGGTTGTCACGGTCGGCGCCGACAAGTCGATGACGGTCGAACAGTCCCCCGTCCGCGGCGACGTTGCCGCCAACGAAGCCCTCGCCACCCTGATTGCCGACACTCTCGCCGAGCACCTCACCACGGAAGAACTGGCCGCGATCGGCACCAGCCCCGAGGCGATGACCCTGGCACAGACCGGCCGCTTCGTTGCCGAAAGCATGGCGGCAGCGGGCGAAGGCGATATCGGCTTTATCGGCCACACCACCCTGGGCAATGGCCTGCCGCAGGGCGACGTCAGCAAATATACCTTCGACTCCGTCGTCCGCTTCGATGGCAAGCTGATGGTCGCCGATGTCGATGCCAAGACGCTCGCCGAAATCCTCGCCGTGGTGAACCAGGATGAAGCCCAGACGCTGGAACAGCGCACCGGCGACTTCCTTTACGCCGCCCCGACGGGCCTGCCGACCAAGGACGTCTATCGCCTCGTGACCAATGACTGGTCGGCGACCAACCAGAAGTCGTATTTCGGGCGGGAAGACCTGGTATTCACGCCGGGTCCGGAAGTGGGCTTGAAGGCGCTGGTTGTTGCGGCGTTGAAGTAGAGCCGCGAGACCTCCTCAACTACGCGACGTCATCCTCGGGCTTGACCCGAGGACACTTCACTTACTCATTTTCCTGTAAGTACAGAGCCCTCGGGTCAAGCCCGAGGGTCACGTCCTGTGATAGTGAGAAACTCCACCCAGCGCGGGAAACCTACCCCGCCTTTCGCCCCACCAGATCCACCACATGCGACCTGCCGACATGGGTCAGGCCCTCGGCCAATTCTCTGTCCTCGTCCGCAAGGTGCAAAATCTCCAGTGCCGCAAACTTCTCGGCCAGCAACGCCTCGGTATAGAGGTTTTCCAAAATCCCCGGCCCGCCGGTCTTGTACTCAAGCTGCCGCGGGCCATAGCCCTGCAAGATCAGCAAACCACCAGGCTTCAGCGTCTCGATCATGCCGGCAAAGATTTCGTCGCGCAGTTCCGGTCCCGCGAACTGGAAGAAGATGCCGGCCACAACGTCAAAGCGCTCCGCCGGCCAGTCGTAATCAGCGATATCGAGCAAGTGCGTCTTGAGCGAAACGCCCCGCTTGTCAGCGAGCTTTTTCGCCTTGTCGAGGCCGACCGGCGAAGCATCCATCGAGACCACATCCAGCCCCTGTTCCGCGAGCCACACGCCATTGCGGCCTTCGCCATCGGCGATCGCAAGGGCCTTGCCGGACGGAGGCAGGAGAAGGTTCTGGGCGGCGAGAAAAGCGTTGGGCGCTTCGCCGAAAACATACTCGTCACGGCTGTAGCGATCGTCCCAAAAGCTCATCAGTAGTCCTGTTCGTAGAACACACCCACGCTTGAGTCACCATTCTGCCCGGCAGTGCCACGCACCACAAGGTCATTGGTCACATCGAGGTTGATCGTCACCTTGGACTGTCCATTGGCCCCAGCCGTGACGCCCAAGTAGATATTGTCCTGCAGATAGGTGCCCGCCTGCACGCCGACATTGCCCTCGGAGTCGGTGACGACATCGAGATCGGCGAGACCGGCCGCGCCACGCAGGCCATCGACGAGACCGCCGCCACCGCCACCGACCAGTTCGGCGGCTGCGCCGGCAAGCTGCGCCAACTGCAACGGCGTCAATTCACCCATGGAGCGCTTGAAGATCAGGCGGCTCAAAACTTCATCCTGCGGCAGGGTCGGGTTGGAGGTGAAGGTCACCTCAGGCGCCGAAGCACGGCCGGCAATGGTCACGAACACCGTAATGCCGTCGCCCTCGGTCCGCGCCACGAAATAGAGCTGCGGATCGAGATCGCCGAGCATGGTCACAGTGCCGGTCTCGAAATCGAGTCGCTGGCCGAGGACAGACAGTCGACCGCGATTGAGCGAGAAGGCGCCGACGGGCTGGATATTGTTGAGTGGCCCGGCAAGACGCACCGAACCGCCGACCTCGGCATCAAGACCACGGCCGCGAATGAAGATCTGGTTGGGCGCATTGATGGTCACGTCAAGCAGCAGGCCCGACGAACGGGTCTGCGGCACCGGAGCGCCAGCCGCGTCGATGCGGGCACGCTGCAGGGTCTGCTGAACCGCGGGCGGCGTGTCTATGTGGGTGACATCGATCAGCGGCGTGCCGCCACCAAAGCCTTCCGGCACTGTGATATTGGCGTTCTCGATATTGAGCGTGCCGGCAAGCAACGGCGTGCCGGTGATATTGCCGGTAAGCGTCAGGCCTCCCGAAACCGTGGCGAGGAAGATTTCGCCGTCCGAATAGCGGGCCGAATTGAGCGCGACGCGCAGATCGGCCGGGAACTGGCCGGAGAGGCCAACCGTTCCCGAGGCGGAAACACTGCCGCCGGTTGCGAGATTAGCCGTAAGGCTCTCGATGCGCGCCGAGGTGCCGGCGAGCGTCGCCCGGCCGGTAATGTCGGTAAGACGCAGGTTGAGCTCGGGATCGACATAGCCGGCGCCATTGACCGACACCGAACCACCGAACTGCGGCGCGGCAATGCTGCCCGACACATCGGCATTGAAATTGGCCGTGCCGGAAAGCTGCCCGCCCCGATCGATGAGGAAGCGATTGGCGAGGGCCAGCGGCGCCGAACCCGTCAACGTGACGGCAAGCCCGCCACCCGAAAGCGGCACGCGGCCCGAACCGGTGACATTGAGACCACCCGCGCCATTGGCGGCGAGGCGCTCGATGGCGACACTATTGCGGGAATAGGAACCAGCAACGGTGGCGCTGATCGGGGCAATGCCGAAGGACTGGATCGCGGCGGCATTGATACCGCTGCCGCGCGCATCGAACCGCACCTGCGGATTGGAAGCCGAACCCGAAACCACCGCCGTGCCATCGAGCGTACCGGCAAGGCCGAGGCTGGGCACAATCGTATTGGCGATGGAGAGCGGCAGAGAGGCGATAGTGACGTTGAGCGCCAGCGTTTCGCCGGCCGTGCCCGAGGCCGTTATGCTGCCCGAGCCGACATCGAAGCGCAGGGCGTCGAGCGCGATGCTATTGCCCTGCACCAGCAAGGTGGTGGGATTGGCGAGGCGAGCAGCAATGCTGCCCTGGGCGAGGTTGGCGCGATCGAGCGATACGCGATAGCCGCCCTCGACTGGGGCAAGGCCACCAGCGACATCGACATTGGTACCGGTGGCGAGCGCAGCCTGTGCGTCAAAGCTCGTCGTATCGCCGCTCTGGCTGGCGCGGGCATTCAGCGTGTTGACCGTGGTGCCTGCGGCAACGACGTTGCTTGCCATGACCGTACCATTGAGCGCGGGAACGCCGAAAAGGTCGACCGCCGTCGCACTGATCTCGGCGCGGCCCACGGCAATATCGTTGATCTTGAGGTTGGTGGCATTGGCGGTCAGCCCCGCCTGCTGCACGCCATCGACCGGCGACAGGGCTAGTGCAGCATTGATGCTGCCCGAGGCTTCGGTGAGCAGGAGCGCGGCGGCCAAAGAGACATCGGAAGCGGTGACGTCGAGCCGGCCGTTCAGCAATTGCGTATCGACCGCGCGGCTCACCGAGCCGAAAACGCGCGTCCCGGCGATCTCGAAATCGAGATTGTTCAGCGCCTGCTGCGCCGTGTCGGAAACAACCTGCGAGGAGAGAGTGGCGCGATGGCCATCGAGCATGGCTTCGCCACTGATGCGGCCGGTAAGGTTGCCCTGTAGCAGCGAGAGATCGAGCCCGACCTGCGCATCGCGGAGATTCCGGCCGACGAGATTGCCATTGGCGACCGTAGCATCGAGCACCAGATCAACCGGCGCTTCGGCCGAAGCCGACTTGGCCGTGCCGCGCACGACGAGGGCGCCGGAGGCCTGGTCGGTAAGAAGACCAAGATCAGAGAGATCAAGCCCGATGGCGAAATTGGCTTCGCTGGTGCCATAGACACCATCAGCGGTGAACTGCACCTGTGGATTAGTCACGGCGAAATCGTCGGCGACAATGCCGGCTTCAGTGCGAGCGAGACGACCGGAAAGAGCCACATTGCCGGCCAGCAGTTTGTCGGCGGTTTCATCGTCTATGGTGAGGTTGTTGCCTGAGCCTTCAAAGGTCAGGTCAAAACCGCCGCCAACAAAGGCAACGGAGCCCTCGGCATCGAGCGAGAGGCCGCCCGTCAATTCGCGACCGGCAAGACCCGAGAACGGCGCGATACTGTCGGTCTGCACACCAATGCGCCCGCGGAACGCGCCGCCATCGATGACACCCGACAGGCCCGCGGTCAGCGCTTCGCCAACAACGCGGAGCTGCGCTAGCTCGATCGGCTGACCGGCATTCCACAGCCCGGCAATACCAAGGCCGACGCTGTCGCCAAGCGCGGCTTCCACCGCCTCGTCGCCGGCAATGCCGGACAGCGTGCCGTCACCATTGAAGGTGATCATGCGGGTCGCTGGATCGGCGAGATTGCTGGCCACACCATTGATGGCGAGACCGACACGATTGGCGGAAAAATCGCCGGTGATCAGGTTGTCGATACCGAGATCGGCGCGCCAGTCTTCCGAACCATCGCGCCCGAAGTCGATCGTGAGTTGCGCTGCGCCCACCTGCGGCGCGCCCGGCGCCGGCAGGATGACGAGCCCGCCAGCCGGGTCGGCAATGGAGGCCGTCAGGTCGAGGCGGGAGAGGAAATTGTCGGCCGTTGTGCTGGCATTGGCCTCCAGCGCCAATTGCCCACCGGTCAGGGTCAGATCATTGAGCTCGACGCCGCCGGCGCTGCGCACCAGGGCGTTGAGCGAGAGCCGCGTATCTTCGCCGAAGAACGGGCGATACTGCTCGGCCATGAGCATGGAGAGCGGCCCGCCGAGATCGGCGTCGATGGCAAAACCTTCGGCCGTCTGGTTGATGGTCGAAACGCCAGCCAGTGCCGTCTGGCCATTGGCGAGCAACGTCAGGTCGGCGCGCAGGTCGGCCACCGGCCCCTGCCCCGCCAGCGTCAACTGCATGGCCGGCCGCCCCTCGATATTGAGGAGATTGGCGAGAACGCCATTTTCCGGCTCGTTGAGATCGAACTTCAGGTCGATCTCATTGGTGTCGCGCACATAGGACACGTCGAGATTGAGCGTGCCGCCCGGCCCGTCGAGGCGCACGATATCGAGCGCCGTGTTGAGATTGCCGCCTTCGAGCGCCAGGTTGCCGGCGAGCGAAATTTCCGAGCCGAGGCCAAAGACACCGTCCCCGAAGGTGACGCGCGGCACCGAAAGTTCGCCGATATTGATGGCCACCGGGAATTCCGGCACCGAAAAGCTGCCTGCTTCCGGCGGCGGCAGGTCGACACCCTCGGCCGGAATGGCATTGCGGATATAGTCGATCGACTCGGCCTTGAGCGAATTGACCTGCAATCGGCCGGTAAAGAGCGCCGCCTGGCTCCAGTTGAGGCTCGCATTATTAACGCGCAGCCAGACGCCCTGCTGGTCGGCAATGGTGATCTCGCGGATCGACACATCCGAGCCGAGCGCGCCGTCGATATTGGACAAGCGAATCTGCCGCTCGGGCGTCGAAAGCTGCCCTTCGACGAAGCCTGTCAGCCAATCCTTCTGCGCTTCATCGGAATTGTCCTGCGCAAACAGAGCGACGGGCACGCCGATCAGCGGCACGAGAACGAGCGAAGCCAGGGCAACGCGGCGGTATTTTTGCTTCACAATCGGCATCATCAGAAAGCCTGCCCGATGCCGACATAAAGCGCATAGTCCGGATCGCCGGCCCGCTTATTGAGCGGAATGGCCACGTCGAGCCGCAGCGGCCCGAGGCCGGTATAGTAGCGAACGCCCGCGCCAACCCCGAGACGCAGGTCTTCGAGACCGGGGAAGGTATCAGCCGCGACATAGCCGCCATCGACGAAACCGACGACGCCGATGGATTCGGTCACCTTCGCCCGCGCTTCAAGCGAAGCTTCGAGGAGGTAGCGTCCGCCGGTCACGCCGCCCTTGCCATCGTCGACGCCGATGGATTTGACCGCATAGCCGCGCACCGAGCCACCGCCGCCGGCAAAGAACAGCTTGTCCGGCGCGATTTCATTGAGCGCCGGCCCGAGCAGCGCACCAGCCTTGACGCGGCCGGCCAGCACGAACTGGTCATCTTCGGAGAACCCGAAATAGGTGCGGGCTTCGGCGGTGAGCCGCAGACCCATCTTGTCGAAGGAGAAGTCGTAATAGGGCTCGGCATTGCCCGAGAGATACCAGCCCTCGGTCGGATCGACCGTGCTATCGCGCCCGTCGAAGGTCGCGCCGGCATAGATGCCGAGGGTCGAGAAGTCGCGGGTACCAAAGACGTCGTCGAAGCGCGCCCGCTCATAGACCACGCCGCCTTCGGCCGTCAGCTCATCCGAGAAATAGTGCGTCAGGCCCAGACGCGCCTGCGCTGAGGTTTCCGTATAGGTCGGATAGATCGTGCGCTCAGCCGCGATGGCGGCAACGAGATCGGTATCGGGGGTAAGAAAGCCCGGCTTGGTAAAGGTGCCGCCGAACATGTAGTCGAACTGGGCGGTATCTATGGGCCAGGCGATGCTGGCGACGCGCGCATCGAGCCGCAGCCTCTCGGCCTGACCAAAGAGATTGCGCCAGAGGTGGAAACCTTCGACGCCGAGACCGTCCACGGTGGAATAGGTCGCGCCAGCACCAAAGCGGCGGCCGGGCAGTTCTTCGACCAGCAGCTCATAGGGGAGCAGGCCGTCTGGCGAAATGTCCTGCGCTGCCTGGAAGCGGGCCGCGCGGAAGACTTCGAGCCGGTCGAGACGCTTTTGTGCGCGCGTCAGGTCGTCTGGATCATATTCCTGGCCGACGGCAAGCCCGGTCTGCTGGCGCACGAATTCCGGGTTCATGTTCTGCGTGCCGGTGACGGTGATGTCGCCAAAGGCCGCGAGGCGGCCCGGATTGACGTTGATGGTCACATCCACGGTGTTGTTGGCGTGATTGGCCACCACATCGCGGCCGACAATCTCGGCCTTGGCATAGCCCTGCTGCTGCCAGGCCTGCACGGCAAGCTGCTCGGCCGCAAGGATCACCGAAGAGCGCGCCACCAGGCCGGCACCAAAACCGCGCAGCACCGGCAGATCGACCTGATCGTCGGGATCGCTGGTCGCGGGCGCCTGGTTGGCAATGTTGACGCTGTTGAAGGTAAAGAGCGGGCCGGGATCGACCGAAACACTCACATCGACCGGATTGGGCAGCCGCGCATCGGGCGCCAGCTTGGAGGCCTCTACGCCGCCGATGAGAATGCTGATCGCAGCGCCGTAGTGGCCTTCATTATAGAGAGCCGCGATGATGCGCCTGTAGTCGCCGCGTGCCTTGGCAAGGAGGCCGGCGACGCCAGAAGCAGGCTCGCCCTGATCGGCGACAAGCGAGGAAGCATTGCGCGCCGCATTTTCGACCGCGCCAGTCTGGGTCGAGGCGAACGTGACGACATAGTTCTGCGGATCAATGATCACCGCATCCTGAGTCTCGTCCTCGAAAAACTTGAAGCCGAACAGTTCAAAACCATGCGCAGGAGCCGCCACAGCCAGGGAGGCCGCGGCGATGCACAAGGCGCCAATACTCGATACCCAACGCGCGCTTTGCAGTGAACCAGTTCCCGACCGTTACGCTTCAACCAATAGGTCAAAGCTGAGAATAGCTTGGCGCTCGGAAAGATTGGGTTAACCCTCCCCCCGCCTGCCCAAAGGGCGTCCTCTTCATGGCGAGTTTAGGGCGACCCTGCCGCAAAGGGCAAGCTTGGGGCCGGAAGGTGATGGTTTTGAAGAAGAATACGTGGCCGATAGGCAACGGTTTCTAGAGGTCAGGAACTGGCGGCGGCGAGCCACTGTCTCCCTTCTCCCCTTGCGGGAGAAGGTGCCCAAAGGGCGGATGAGGGGTACTACGATGTTGTCCCCAACTCCTCTGCGGAGGCGAGAACACCCCTCACCCTGAATAATCTGCTGAACGCAGATTATTCTGTCCCTCTCCCGCAAGGGGCGAGGGAAGGGTCAGCGTACGGCCCTACTCCCGCGCCAGCGCCTCCACCGGATCGAGCCTTGACGCCGACCGGGCCGGCATGAACCCGAACACAATCCCGATCAGGCTCGCCGAGACGATCGCCAACACGATCGATTCCGTCGAATAGACCAGCCGTGCCCCCGAAACGAGGACGGACAATCCCTGCCCGAGCGCGAAGCTCAAGCCGACTCCGGCCGCGCCGCCGACAAAGCAGACCAGCACCGCTTCGATCAGGAACTGCCTCAAAATATCGCCGCGCCGCGCGCCGACGGCCATACGGATGCCGATCTCCTTGGTCCGCTCGCTCACCGAAACCAGCATGATGTTCATCACCCCTATACCCCCCACCACCAGCGAGATCACCGCGATGGTCGAGATGAGCAGCGTCAGGGTTTGCGAGGTCGACTGGATGGTCGTGCGGATCGTGTCGGTGTTCTGGAGGAAAAAGTCCTGCGTGCCGCCGTGGAGCCGGGTAAGAAGTTCGGTGATTTCGGCCTCGGCCGTATCCATGTCGTAGTCGTCGGAAATCCGCACGGCGACCGAACTCAGATAGGATTGTCCGAGGATGCGATCCATCACCGCCGTATAGGGCATGTAGACATTGGCCGAATTGCCGCCCGGCCCGAAGCCGGACTGGTTGGCGACGACACCGATGACCCGCACCGGCACCTTGCCCAGCATGATCACCTGACCGATCGGGTTTTCCCCATTGGTGAAAATGGCTGATGCCGCGTTCTGGTCGAGCACCGCTTCCTGCGCCCGCGTCGTCACGCTGGTTTCGGTAAAGCCCGAGCCCGACGAAAAACTGCGCCCATTGACCTGGAAATAGTCCTCGCCCACGCCGGTGATGGAGGCATTGGACGCGGTATTGCGATAGCGAACCGTGGCCTGGCTCGACACTTGCGGCGAAACGCTATCGGCATAGGGCTGGCCCGCCAGGGCATCGGCATCCGTCGGCTTCAGCGTCCGCACCCTGCCGGAGCGCATGTCGCCAAAGCCGGAACCGGGATAGACATTGATCGTGTTGGTACCGATGGACGAAATGTTCTCCAGGACACTCTGCTGACTGCCTTGTCCCAGCGCCACAACTGCCACCACCGAGGCAATGCCGATGATGATGCCGAGCATGGTGAGGAAGGTGCGCAGCTTGTGCGCCCCCATGGCCCGCAGCGCCATCGCCAGTGCTTCGCCCATGCGGTCGATCCCCATGCGCCAGCCGGGCTTGCGCCGCACCTTTTCGACGCGATTGGACGCGGTGTCCCGCTCGCCGATATAGCGATCGTCCACAATCGACCCATCGGCGATCTCGATCACACGCTGGCACTGCTCGGCGATCTTGGCATCGTGGGTCACGATGATGATCGTGTGCCCATCGGCGTGCAGCTCCTTGAGCAGCGCCATCAGCTCCTTGCCCGAATGCGAGTCGAGCGCGCCGGTCGGCTCGTCGGCGAGGATCACTTCGCCACCATTCATCAGCGCCCGCGCCACGCTGACACGTTGCTGCTGCCCGCCCGACAGCGCATTGGGCCGATGATGCAGTCGTTCGCCGAGACCGAGCCGCGTCAGCAGCTCCGTCGACCGCTTCCGCCGCGCCGTCGCATCGGCGCCAGCATAGACCGCCGGCACTTCGACATTTTCGAGCGCATTGAGATCGGGCAGCAGTTGGTAGCGCTGGAAAATGAAACCAAAATGCTCGCGCCGCAGAGCCGCCAGCTCATCGGCGTCAAATTTGCTGACATCCCGGCCATCGAAGAGATAGGTCCCTTCACTGGCCCGGTCGAGGCAGCCCAGAATGTTCATCAGCGTCGACTTGCCCGAGCCCGACTGGCCGACAATGGCCACCATCTCGCCGCGATGGATATCGAGGTCGACACCCTTCAACACAGCCACGCTCTCTCCGCCGGCCGCAAAGCGGCGGACGAGGTTGCGGATAGAGATGATGGGCCCTGAGAGTGTAGACGTTGCCTCATTGGTCCGCGAAGCACCCGAAAGCACCGCGCTTCCCTCGGGCTTGACCCGAGGGCCACCCTCGGCGTGTTCTAGATTCTCCGTGGCTTCCGCATCGGCCCTCGGGTCGAGCCCGAGGGCAGCGTCGGGCGTATTCAAAACATCGTCGACTGCCGGCTCGGAGGAATCGCTGCGATCTTTCAGCGTCGAGTACATGGAAAGCCTCACCGCATCAGGATCATCGGGCCACCGGGACCACCCATGCGCCCCGCGCCCTGCCCGCCCGAAGGCCGCGACACCGTAACCATCCCGCCGCTGACGACCTCCTCGCCGTCTTCGAGGCCTGAAACCACCTGCGCATTGATATTGTTGTTGAGCCCGACTTCGATCCGGCGCGGCCGCGTTTCCTCAGTCTTGGGATCGTAGACCATGACCGTGACTGCCCCGTCGGGCCCCTTGCGGGTCACGAGGCTCGACGGCAGCGTCAGGGCATCCTTGGCCTCATCGAGCACGATAGTGACCTCGGCCGTCATCGAGATACGCAGGCGATGGTCGGCATTGGGCACGTCGAACAACCCATTGTAATAAACGGCGCTGCTCGAACTGTCCGATGCCGTATCGCTGCTGATCGAAGTCGGCGCCGGCTCGACCTCGCGCAACGTCGCCTCGATGCGATTGTCGGGTTCGCCGAGAATGGTGAAATAGACCTTTTGGCCCGGCACGACCTTGACCACGTCAGCCTCGGAAATCTCCGCCTTGATCACCATGGTGTCGAGATTGGCGATCTTGGCGATGGTCGGCGTGGACGAATTGGCATTGAGCGTCTGCCCCTCCTCGACCACCAGCGCCACCACCGTGCCATCGCTCGGTGCGACGATCTTGGTTCGCGCCAGATTGAGTTCAGCCGATTCCACCGTAAGATTGGCCTGATCGATCTGCGCGCTCAATTGGTCGATCTGCGCCTTGGACTGCTCTACCGCCGCCTGCGCCGTCTCAAGATCGGTTTGCGACACGAGGCTCCCGGCGCTCAATTGCGTATTGCGCGCCAAAGCCGCTTCGGCCTTGACCAGCACCGCTTCCTGATTGCGCTTCTGCGCCTCGATACCGGCCAGCGCTGCCTGCGCCGATTTCACCGCGTTTTCCTGATCGAGACTGTCGATCTCGGCGATGAGGTCGCCCTTTTTCACATCCTGCCCGAGCGCGACGTGAATGGCCTCGATGCGGCCCGACACCTCAGCGCCGACGCTGACCAGCGAACTGGCTTCCAGCACGCCCGTCGCCAGCACCGTCGTCTCGATATCGGCCTTGGTGACCACGGTCGTTTCCGGAACGGTTTTCGCTTCCGGCTGGCCCATGAAATACCACCAGGCCGCGCCACCACCTGCGGCGAGCACCAGCAATACCGCAATTGTTTTGGCCACGCGCTTCAATGGTTTGCACCTCGAACAGGATTCTACATCTGAGAAATACAGACTCCCGAGGTAGACTTCACGTTAGCTCTTGGCAATGCAGCCTTAAACTTTGGAAAGGTTGACGCGGCCGGCCGACCGGTCCACCTTGCCGGCCTCCCTTTCTGACCTTCCTCCAGGACCTGAAATGTACCAGCTGCTCGACCCCAGCCGCTTTGTCGTCTTCATCACCGGCGCTACTTCTGGCTTTGGCGAAGCAGCCGCCCGCCGCTATGTCGCCGCCGGTGGCAAGGTGATCGCGACCGGCCGCCGCAAGGACCGGCTCGAAAAGCTGCAAGCCGAACTCGGCGCTGACAATTGCTACATCATCGAGCTCGACGTGCAGGATCGCGCCGCGATGGAAAAGGCCATCGCCGAAATCCCAGCGCCATTCAGCGAAATCAATATCGTCCTCGCCAATGCTGGCCTTGCCCTCGGCCTGCAGCCCGCCGCCGAAGCCGTGCTCGATGATTGGGAGACAATGATCTCAACCAATATTTCGGGCCTGGTCTACACCGTGCGCCTGCTGCTGCCCGGCCTCATCGCCCGCGGCGGCGGCCATGTCGTCACCCTCGGCTCGGTGGCCGGCGAATATGCCTATCCCGGCGGGTCGGTCTATGGCGCGACCAAGGCGTTCGTAAAACAGTTCGCGCTCAACCTGCGCTCGGACCTGCAGGGCAAGAATGTCCGCGTCACCAATATCGAGCCGGGCCTGACCGAAACCGAATTCTCGCTCGTCCGCTTCAAGGGCGACGAGGGCAAGGCATCAGCGCCCTATTCGAGGACCAAGGCCATGAATGCCGACGACATCGCCGAGAGCATTTTCTGGTCGACCACCCTCCCGGCCCACGTCAACGTCAACAAGATCGAACTGATGGCGACGACCCAGGCCATCGGCCCCTTCGACATTTTTCGCGAGGGCTGACAGCCTCTTTTGAAATGGGCAGTATGGGGACAGTTGTGGAGGTCCTCATGCTGCCCCGTCTGCTTGTTCCCGCCCTCGTAGCCGCTCTCCTGCCCGGCGCCGCCCTCGCGGCGCCCGTGTCGCTAAAGTCGCTCGGCGATACCTGCCTCGAAACCACCCTCAAGAATTGCACCGTGGCCGCGGCCGGCTATGTCGCCCCGCGCGATACGAGCCGGCTGGCCTATCAAATTCAGTCCGGCGTCGATGAATATGAAGGCGTGGCCGGCGGCGTGGTGGTCTTCGTCGAAACCGACGGCGCCTGGGAACTGCTGGCCAGCGATTTCAACGGCGTCTGGTATAAACTGCCGCGCCTCTCCGAAGCCGACCCGATCCTCTTCCACCTGCCCGGCGTAACCGCCGGCACCGGCTCATTCAATGCCGACGTGCTGTTCGAATTCTCGGCAGACGACAAGGAATGGCGCCGCGTCGACATGGATAGCTGGTGGGAAGGCGTTGAAGCGAAACTTCCAAAAGGCCTCGAAATCTGGAAGGGCGTCACCTACGATTTCGGCGAGGATTATTGGGGCGAATACGTCGCCCGCACCAGCCTCTGGCAGGAAACCGACGCCAATTGCTGCCCGACTGGTGGCTCGGCGGTGATCCATTTCACCGTGGAAGACGGAGCGCTGAAGGCCGGCGATGTTGAGTATGAGGAGCCAAAGGCAGAGGCCGAGTAGCCGCCGCCAACACCGGCCTTCCCTTCTCCCCTTGCGGGAGAAGGTGCCCGAAGGGCGGATGAGGGGTATTCTTGGTGTGGCCTTCACAAGCTCCTCTGCGGAGGATGGATACCCCTCACCCTGATTTTCTGCTGAACGCAGAAAATCTGTCCCTCTCCCGCAAGGGGCGAGGGAAGGTCCTGCGCTCGGTTCTAAAGCCCCAAAAACCGCACCGTATCCGGATCAACCGGAATCCCCTCCGCCTTCCGCCGATCCATCTCTTCCCATTCCCGATCCCCCGGCGCCATCACGCGGCCGCCGTCCCGCACGCGCGATCCCCGCAGGCTTTCGAGATAACTCCCGATCGCCGCCGCAAACACCGCGCGCCCGGCGAACTTGTCGGGATCAATCACCAGCACGAAATGCCCCATATTCCGAGGCGTCGAAATATCGTCGCCGCCATACATGGGGATAAAATCGGGATCGAGCGTCGTGCCCGTAAGCAAGGCCGAGAACAGTGTCGCCACCCCCGCCAGCGCCGCGCCCTTATAGCCATAATCCACCCCGCCCAGCGGCAGCAGCATATCCGCCTCATGCGGATCGGTCGTCGGCTCGCCATCGGCAGTCGCCGCCACGCCTTCGGGCAATGCCTTGTCGAGCGATCGATGCAGCAGCACGCGATTGAGCGGAATGGACGAGGTCGCCATGTCGAGTAGCCACGGCCGCGCATTCGGCACCGGCGCGGCAAAGGCCAGCGGATTGGTGCCGTGGAATTTCTGCGCCCCATCATAGAGCGCCACCATGGAATCGGTATTGGTCGTCGCAAAGGTCACAAACCCCTGCTCTGCGCCCGCCAGCGCATAAGCGCCCGCCGCACCGAGATGCGACGAGTGCTTTATGCCCACCGCCCCGACACCTGCCTGCCGCGCCAGCTCAATCCCGACTTCGACCGCCCTATAGGCCGCATAATGCCCGAGCCCATCGTCACCGTGGACCATGGCGCTACCCGCGCCCCGGCTTTCGACCTTCAACTGCGGGTTCTTGTTGAGCCGCCCGCCACCCAGCATCTTGCAATAGTGTCCGGTCAACCGCACGCCATGGCTATCGACGCCCACTAGCGAAGCATGGATCATCGCCTTGATAGCGGCCGCCCGCGAAGCCTCGCTCGCCCCCGCCTCGGCCAATCGCGCCTCGACGCGAGCCCGCACCAGATCCTCGGCAAAGCGCGGCGATAGTTCGTCAGTCATTGGTTTCTCCCTCACCCCGTTTTAGCCAGCGCATCCGCGAGACGAAAGCCGAAACCTCCCCGTTGTCGTCATTGCCCGACGTGTTCGGGCAATCCACCTCTCCGCGCGCGCCGCACCATCGCATGGATCACCGGGACAAGTCCGGTGATGACGACGACGGCGATGTGGATTTGCACTGCCCATGCTTTAGCCGCACATCACCCACACGCACTTTTTGTTGGCACTCGCATCCCGTCTCGCTATTCTTGAGCCAAAGTTGAGACCAGCCCCATGCCCAAAGCCCCCGATCAGACTACCAACGACCTTTGGCACGTCGTCGCCGCGACCGAAGAACTCGCCATCGGCCTCGTCGAAACGACACTCCTCCTCGATCGCCGCATCGCCCTGACGCGCGGGCTGGATGGGGAACCAGTCGTATGGCTCGCGAGCGACGAGGAAAACGGCGACGAGATTGACGCCGAAACCGTGCTCGACCGCCTCCCCGTCCGTACCGCCTATGGCTACACCTGGACCTGCCTCGGCACCCCGTCGGCCGAACTGTTTCCGATCCCGGAATATGCCGAGGCCGACCGCACCAATATGAGCTGCGGGTCCATAGGCATCCACGTCTCCGCTCCCCGCGCCGTCGAAAACTTCCTAGACATGGGCCACTTCCCCTATGTCCACACCGACATCCTCGGCTCAGAACCCCATACCGAGGTCAAGGAATACGACGTCGAGGTTTCCGAAGAACGCGACGAGGTGCTGGCCACCAAGTGCAAGTTCATCCAGCCGATGGCGGCCAAGTCCGCGACCGGCGCGATGGAAGTCGAATACGTCTACCGCGTGCCGCATCCCTTCTGCTCGGTGCTCTACAAGTCGTGCCCCGAGGATGAGAGCCGCCGCGACGTCATCGGGATTTTCCTCCAGCCCATGACCGAAGAAACCTGCCGCGCCCACCTCTTGCAGTCGATGATCGACTCCTATTCGACCGTGACCGACCTGCGCCGCTTCCAGCAGACCATCTTCGGCCAGGACAAGCCGATCCTCGAAAACCAGTACCCCAAGAAACTGCCGCTCGACCCGCGCTCGGAAACCCCGATCCGCGCCGATAAAAGCGCCATCGCCTATCGCCGCTGGCTGAGCCAGAAGGGCATTACCTACGGCGTGATCCCGCAGGCCTCGTAAGGCCCACTACCAAACCGCCCCGTACGCCAGGGCGGTTTGCGACTACTATTTCGATCGTGGCGCGATCCTCAAACTTTTGGATCTGATCGACATGCCCCTGTCCCTCTCAGACCCCACCTGGTACCCCATCGCATCGAGCGAGGACCTGCCGTTCCGCCACGTCTATCAGGGCCAGTTGCTGGGCCGTGAACTCGCCGTCTGGCGCGCCGATGATGGCAATGTAAACGTCTGGGAAAACCGGTGCCTGCATCGCGGCGTGCGCCTCTCCATCGGCATCAATGAAGGTCAGGAACTGAAGTGCCAGTACCATGGCTGGCGCTATGCCAACCAATCGGCCGGTTGCACCTATATCCCGGCGCACCCCGCCGACGCCCCGGCCCGCCGCATCGAAAACCGCAAATACCCGGTCAAGGAAGCCTTCGGCCTCATCTGGTCCGCCGCCAATGACGACCAGAAGTTTGCGCCCTTTGCCGGCGCCGAAAGCACCGACTGGTTCCCGCTGCGTCCCATGCCGGTCAATGCCGCGCCCGAAGACGTGCTCGCAGGTCTTGCCCGCCTCGCGCCCGATGACCAACCGGCCGATCTCCTCCCCGGCATGGCCCTGCGCCTCGGCACCACGGTCTATTTCGTCCAGCCCGTCGATGCCGGCCGCTCTGTCATCCGTGGCCTGATCGAAAAGCCCGCCGATGAAGTCGCGACCCTCCGCCACTACAACGAGACCCTGACCAAGCTCCGCGACCGCCTCGAACGCGCTGCGGCCAAGAAGCCCGCGCCCGAGCCGCTGCAGCCGGTGTTCGAAAAAGTCTCGGCCGACCTCGCCTCCATGCCCGACATCGCCATTCCGCGCGGCAACACCATGCCCGTCGTGGTCAAGCGCAAGTGGCAATCAGCGGATGGCGTGATCGGCTTCGAACTGGCCGACCGTGACGGCAAGCATCTGCCGACCTTCCAGCCCGGTGCCCATATCGACGTGCACCTGCCCAATGGCCTGATCCGCCAATATTCGATCACCAACGGCCCCGGCGATCTCTCGAGCTACGTCATCGGCGTCAAGCAGGAGAGCGCCAGCAAGGGCGGCTCGAAGGTTCTCGTCGAAACCGTCCGCGAAGGTGACGTCCTCGCCATTTCCGAGCCGCGCAACAATTTCCCTCTGCGCCGCGACGCTACCCGCACCGTGCTCATTGCCGGCGGCATCGGCATCACGCCGCTGCTGTCCATGGCCCGCTTCCTCGACAAATCGAGCCTCAACTACGAGCTGCACTATTTTGCGCGCACCGGCGACGGCCTCGCCTTCCAGAGCGAACTCGCCGCACTCCATGGCAAAGTCGACCGCCACATCGGCCTCGCTCGCGAAGCCATCAAGGCCAAGGTGGCCGAAGTCCTCGGCCAATATCAGTTCGCCAACCACGTCTATATCTGCGGCCCCGGCGCTATGCTCGAAATGGTGCAGGAAACCGCCGCTTCGCTCGGCTGGCCCGACGACGCGATCCATTTCGAATATTTCCAGAACGACAAGGTGATCGATAGTTCGTCGGCCTTCGACGTCGAACTCGCCCGCTCGGCCATGACGCTCCATGTCCCGGCCGGCAAGACCATCCTCGAAACCATGCGAGAGGCCGGTTTGACGGTTCCCTCCTCCTGCGAGCAAGGCGCCTGCGGTACCTGCCTCACCACAGTCATGGAAGGCGAAGTCGACCACCAGGACGTCTATCTCAACAAGACCGAGAAGGCCTCTAATACCTGCATGATGACCTGTGTCAGCCGCGCCAAGTCTGGCCGCCTGGTCTTGGACATCTAGCGATGCGCAGTCTCCCCCATTCCATCGTCATCACCGGGCTTGTCCCGGTGATCCATCTCTCCACGCGCTCTGAGTCTGCCGCGTGGATTGCCCGGACAAGCCGGGCAATGACGACCGCTATGAGTGCCCGCTGATGACCATAACGCTTTACGACTTCGAGCTCTCGGGCAACTGCTACAAGCTGCGGCTGCTCATGAACATTCTCAACCTGCCCTACGAGATCGTGCCGGTGGACTTCTTCCCTGGCCGCCAGCACAAGGCCGACTGGTTCCTTCGCATGAACCCGTTCGGCCAATTGCCGGTTCTCAAGGACGACGATCTCACCCTTTCGGACTCCGGCGCCATCCTCGCCTATCTGGCCAAGAAGTACGACACGTCCGGAAAATGGTTCCCCGACGACCCGGCCGTCACCGCCGAAGTGCTGCGCTGGCATTCGGTCGCCGACGACATCACCTCGACCTCCTCGGCCGCCCGCCTCGCGCTCGGCTATGGCTACGCCTTCGATATCGAAAAGTCGCAAAAAGGCGCCCATCGCATCTTCCGCCTGATGGACGAGCACCTGTGGTTCGGCGAAAAATCCGGCCGCGATTGGCTCTGTTCGCCCGCGCATCCGACCACCGCCGATATCGCCTGCTTCCCCTATGTGATGCTCAGCGAAGAAGGCGGTATATCCCGCCAGGATTATCCGGCCCTCCGCCGCTGGACCGACCGGGTCCGCCGCGTGCCGGGCTTTACGGTCATGTCGGGTATTTTCCCGGCAGGCCGCGCCAAGGAATAAAAGAAGGGCGCCTCGCGGCGCCCTTTCTCATTTCACCTTGCTCGCGGTCTTGGCGACCTTCCAGCTCACATAGTCATCGGCCGTGCAACCATAGGGCGCATTGCCATCGCCGAAGCGCGCATAAAGCTGCTCGCAGCCCCAGGTGTTGAGCGGCTCGGGCATGATATTGTTGATCTCGATGCCGACGGCGTCGAAGGCATCCGGCGCCACCATGACGTAGTAAAGCCAGAAGCCGAAGAACGCGACCACCGCCAGCACCAGAACGGCGCTACCCGCCAACAGCCCACGCACGATATTGGGCCCGCGCTTGGCCTTCGGCGCCGGATTGGCCGCTAGCCGCGCGCCGCGCTGCTCCTGCTCGGCTTCGAATGCAGCCAGCGCTTGCTCGCGCTCGATGTCGGTCAGTTCCACGCGCTCGAGATTGCGGTCGAGCAGCACCGGTATCGCCACATGCTCGAGCTTGACCGCGACGCCAACCGGCTTGCCCGTCTCATCAAGCCCGATCAGCGGCTCCTGCCCCTTGGCAAAATGCGTCCGCGTCGTGCGCTTCGAGCGCCCCTTGAGATGATCAACATAGGAAACCACCCCATTCTTCACCTCGACCACATCAACCGGCACCACCGTCAGCCGCCCCGGCGTCGCGGCGGCACGATTGGCCCCCGCTGCCTTCAGCGCGGTAATGATGGTCGCGATCGCACCGCCGCCGAACAGCAGCATGAACACGCCAAACACCGCCAGCCGGTTCCAAAGCATGTCGAGCCCGAGGCTCAACGTCGCCAGCTCCGGGTCATCCCGCGAAATCACCACATCGACCATGTAGTCGCCGCTCGAAAAATCGAGAAAGGCGAGCGAGATATGCTTCTCGTAGCTCTGCCCATCGACGCGATAGGTGATGTCGGCCTCGCAATCGGTAAGGCCACGGCGCGAGCTGCAATCGCCATCGCGCAGATCCCAGTCTTCCACAGTGCGCGGGGCCTGGTTGATCTGCCAGTCGCGCCACAGGCCCGGCCCCTGCCACCAGACAAGGCCGACCGCCAGCGCAGTCAGCATGACGACCGTAAACAGGAACGCCGCCGGCATGGAGAACGGCCGCTTTGCTATTGCAAGCGATCGATTGGGCAGCGGAAGGGTGACCTGGGACATGAAGTGCCTCTTCGGAATGTCAGCTTTGGGGCCCGACTCGGCTCGAATAGGACAGCAGAGGCCGATCACGAACCAGCCTTGAACGCACCGCAATTGTGGAAAAGCCTGCTGCCTGAGCACAAACCCGGTGGAGGTATCCCCCTGTCGAACGGGCAAAACCTGACGCACCGGCTGGAACTCGGCCGCCAATCCCGCTATTGGCTTCTTAAGATCGAGGAGAAATTCCCATGATTATCGAGCCCAAAATCCGCGGCTTCATCTGCGTCACCGCCCACCCCACGGGCTGCGCCGCCAATGTGCAGCACCAGATCGACCATGTTGTCATCAAGGGTGCCATTCCCTCGGATCGCAAGCGCGTGCTCGTGCTCGGCTGCTCGACGGGCTATGGCCTCGCCTCGCGCATCGTCACCACCTTCGGCAGCGATGCCGATACCGTCGGCGTGTCCTTCGAACGCGAGCCGGCCGAAAACCGCCCGGCCTCCGCCGGCTGGTACAATAACCGCGCCTTCGAAAACCGCGCCCGCGCTGCCGGCCGCAAGGCCGTCACCATTGAAGGCGATGCCTTCTCCGACGCGATCAAGGCTGAGACCATCGAGGCGATCAAGGCCAATCTCGGCCAGGTCGATCTCATCGTCTATTCCCTCGCCTCCCCGGTCCGCACCGACCCCAAGGACGGCGTCACCTATCGCTCGGCCATCAAGCCCTATGGTCAGCAAGTGACCTCCAAGACCCTCAACACCGCCACCGGCGAAGTTTCCGAAATCACCGTCGAACCGGCGACCGAGGAAGAAGCCCAGGCGACCATCAAGGTCATGGGCGGCGAAGATTGGGAACTCTGGATCAAGGCCCTGTCAGATGCCGGCGTTCTGGCCGACGGCTTCCGCACGCTCAACTACACCTATCTCGGCTCCGAGCTGACCTGGCCGATCTACCACAAGGGTACGCTGGGCAAGGCCAAGGGCGACCTCGACCGCGCCGCCAAGGCGATCCGCGCCACCCATGGCGAAAACTCCGCCAATGTCGTGGCATTGAAAGCCGTCGTCACCCAGGCGAGCTCAGCCATCCCCGTCGTGCCGCTCTATGGCACGCTGCTGATCAAGGTCGAGGATGAAATGGGCCTTGGCGAAGGCCCGATCCACCAGATCGACCGCCTCTTCCGCGAAAAGCTGCAGGGCGAAGTGACCCTCGACGACGAAAGCCGCATCCGCGTCGACGATTGGGAACTCTCTGCCCCGATGCAGAAGGAACTCGAAAAGCGCTGGGCACAGTTGACCACCGAGACTCTGCCCGCTCTCGCCGACCTGCCAAAGTACCGCGAAGAATTCATGCGCCTCTTCGGCTTCGCCGTCGGCGGCGTGGATTACAGCAAGGATGTCGACCCCCGCGTGGTCGAATAAGGTTTTGAAGGGGCGCCGCTGGCGCCCCTTTTCGTTTATGCGTTGCACTATTTGGTTGGAGCTGTCTGCTCCAGTAGGCCTCATGGTGCGGTGCTTTGCAGAGCAAAGCCTCGAACCACGAGGGCGTGACGCTAAACTATCCGGGCACGCCCCCGTGGTTCGAGGCTACGCTGCGCTGCGCACCTCACCATGAGGGCTACTGTTACTTCAGCCAAAACGTGAAGCGATCAGCCCGGCGGATAGGCGTGCTCTTCGCCCTGCCAGTCGCGCACCCTGAAACACCCGTCGCCCGCCGAAACCGTCGCCGCCCCAATATCGGCCTTGCCATAGCCGCCGGGAATATCGAGCACATAGGTCGGCTGGCACAGCCCTGAAATCCGACCGCGCAAGGCGGCGACCAATTTCTGGCCTTCCTCGATACCAATGCGAAAATGGCTCGTGCCGGGCGCCAGATCGGGATGGTGCAGATAATAGGGCTTTATGCGGTTCTCCACGAACCCCCGCATTAGCGCCGCCAGCGTTTCGACATCGTCATTGACGCCGCGCAGGAGCACGGACTGGCTGACCAGAACCACCCCGCCTTCCACCAGCGTCTTGAACGCCGCCCGAGCAGCCGGAGAAAATTCGCGCGGATGATTGGCATGGACCGCAAGATACGTGGTCTTCCCGCTCGATGTCAGCGCCGCCACCATTTCCGCATCGATCCGCTCCGGCTCGACCACCGGCACGCGGGTATGAAACCGCACGATTTTGACGTGCTCGATCTTGGCCAACCGCTCCATCAGCCCGGCCAACCGCCGGGGCGAGAGCACCAGCGGATCGCCGCCGGTCAGGATCACTTCCCAGATTTCGGTGTGATCAGCGATATAGTCCATCGCCACATCGAGCTCAGCCGACGTCAGCGTCCCCAGCCCCTGCGGCCCCACCATTTCGCGACGGAAACAGAAGCGGCAATAGACCGGACAGACATGCACGGCCTTCAGCAGCACCCGATCGGGGTAGCGATGCACAATCCCCTCGACCGGAGAATGGGAGAGATCGCCAATCGGATCGTCCCGCTCTTCCGCCGTGGTGTGCAGTTCTGCCGTAGACGGCACGAATTGCAGCGCCATCGGATCAGCGGGGTCATTGCGATCGATCAGGTCGAGCACGGCCGGCGTAATGCCGATGGCGTATTTTTCGGCGACGGGGTCAAGGCCAGATTGAACCGAAACGAGCTTGGCCCCCTCAAGATCGGCGACGGTTTTGATCGAACGCGAAACCGCGCGAAGAGACCCCTCATCCGCCCTTCGGGCACCTTCTCCCGCAAGGGGAGAAGGGGGTTCGCTGTTTGCCATGAGAGTGGAGCCCCCCCTCGCCCCTTGCGGGAGAGGAACAGGAATTTCTTCGTTCAGAAGAAATTCCAGGGTGAGGGGTACCGGCGCACCGGCCCTTGCACGATTGCTCATTCAGCCACCGGCGCCCAAAGCACCGCCTCGATCCGCGGCGCGCCCGTCGCCAGCATCAGCAGACGGTCAAAACCCAGCGCCACCCCACTCGCCTCCGGCATCAATTCCAACGCCTTCAGAAAATCCTCGTCCACCGGATAGCGCTCGCCATAAATGCGCTGCTTCTCAGCCATCTCGGCCTCAAACCGCGCCCGCTGCTCGGCCGGGTCCGTCAGCTCCCCAAAGCCATTGGCCAGCTCCACGCCACAGGCATAGACCTCGAACCTTTCGGACACGCGCCGATCCCCCAGCACCCGCCGCGCCAAAGCCGCCTCGCAGGCGGGATACCGATCCAGAACCGTAACCCGCCCATTGCCCAATTGCGGCTCGACCTTTTCGACGAGTATCCGGCTGAAGAGATAGCTCCAGCTCCGATCCTCCGGCACCTCGAGCCCTACCGCCAGCATCTGCGCCGCCAGGGCATCGCCATCCGGCACACCGTCCTCGTCCATGGTCGCGAGGAGATCAATCCCCGCATGCGCGAGAAACGCATCGGCAACGCTCACCCGCTCCGCCCCGACGCGCGGATCGCAGACCCGCCCCCGGAACTCGAACCGCGCAATCCCCGTCACCTCAGCCGCTAGCGCAATGATCGCCAATGTATCGGCAATGACCGCATCATAAGCCTCACCCACCCGATACCACTCGAGCATGGTGAACTCAGGATGGTGCAGCGCCGAGCGCTCGCGATTCCGCCAGACATGCTGAAGGCTCGCAATCCGCCGCTCCCCCGCCGCCAGCAGCTTCTTCATGGTGAACTCTGGCGAGGTATGCAGATACATCGCCTGCCCCAGTCCATCGTTCCCGATCATCGTGGTGCCAAAGGCATGCAGATGCGTCTCGTTGCCCGGCGAGCGCTGCAGTCCCGGTGGATCGACCACCAGAAAATCGCGTTCCGCCAGCCAAAGCCGCACCGCAGCATCGAAGCGACTGCGCGCGACGAGGATCGGCCGTCGGTCGGCATGCCGCTCTGGGGCCCACCAGGGGGAGGGATCGGCGATGTCAAACGAAGTCATGCGGGTTTCTTGCCGTGCGGACTGGCGAAATGGCGCGGAATAGGGTATCGGGCGCTCGACAATAGCTTATCGGCGCGAGACGGCTTGCCTCTATTACGCGCCAAACGATCGAACAAGGAAGAAAAATGGTCAAGGTCATCGCCTCGTCCCTGCGCAAAGGCCATGTGGTCGAGCAGGACGGCAACCTGCACGTCGTCCTCACGGCTGAAAACGTTCACCCCGGCAAGGGCAACTCGGTGACCAACGTCACCATGCGCCGCATCTCCGATGGCGTGAAGGTGCTCGGCCGCTGGCGCACCGTTGAAATGGTCGAAAAGGCCGACGTCGATGACCGCGTCTACGACTATCTCTATTCGGACGGTGAAGGTAACCACTTCATGGAGCCGGAAACCTACGAGCAGCTCGTGGTTCCCGACGACGTTATCGGCGACCAGAAGGCCTACCTTTCGGACGGCATGAAGGTTCACCTCATGACTCACGAAGGCATTGCGCTCTCGATGGAACTGCCCCAGCGCATGACCTTCGAAATCGTCGAGACCGAGCCGGTTGTGAAGGGCCAGACGGCCTCGTCCTCCTACAAGCCTGCGACCCTCAACAACGGCCTCCGCGTCATGGTGCCCCCGCACATCGACGCCGGCACTCGTATCGTCATCCTCACGGAAGACAATTCCTACGTGGAACGCGCCAAGGACTGATTTCTCAGTAGCCCTCATCCTGAGGTGCGGAGCAACGCGCAGCCTCGAAGGACGAGGGCGTGGCACCAGCTCAGAGTGCCCGACCTCGTGGTTCGAGGGTCGGCTTTGCCGCCCACCTCACCATGAGGTCTTCGATACTAAAAACGGGCCCCTGCGGGCCCGTTTCATTTCCCCTCGATCTCTCGCCCCGCCTCGTACCAATAAAGCTCCGAGCGATCGGGCGGCGTGCCGTCGGCCAGCCAGCGGTCATAAGCGAGCTGGCGCTGCTGCATCTGCTTGGCGCGCAGCCAGTATTCCATCGCCCTGCCCTCGGGCCGTCCGTCCTGTTCCCAGAGAAAATAGGCCGTGTCGCGCACGCGCTCCGCCAGCGCCGAATTCTTGTGCATGAGTGTACCGGAGTAAGAAGATGGGTGGACGCTTGCCCGTCCACCCGATCGGCCTCAAGCGGCCTTCTGGTTCACCACGGTCGTCGCCAATTGCGTCAGCTTCTTGTCCGTCGCTTCTTCCTCGGCCAGCGTCTGTCCGAAGAGATCGGCGGCCTCCGTATGGCCAAGCTGCTTGGCCCAAGCGCGCAGAGTGCCATAGCGGGCGATTTCATAGTGTTCCACAGCCTGCGCCGCCGCCGCGAGCCCGGCATCGAGCGCCTGGGTGCCCTTGAACTCGTCCATGATCGACTTGCCCTCGTCCAGAATGCCGAGGATAGCGTCGCAGGTCTTGCCGCGAGCCGGCTTTCCGAGAATCTCGAAAACGCGTTCGAGGCGTTCGACATGGCCTTCGGTTTCAGCATGGTGCTGTTCGAAGCCGGCCTTCAGGTCCGGCGAGGTGGCAGCCTTGGCCATCTTCGGCAGCGCTTTGAGGATCTGGCGTTCGGCATAATAAATGTCTTTGAGGGTATCGAGGAAAAGATCGTCAAGTTGCTTTTCAGCCATTTATCGTCTCCAGAATTGTGTGGGGGTGACGCTGCGTCTGCAACGGCGCGTTTGCCGTAAGGTTCCGATGGCACGATCACGATCTGGTCTGGCCGTCGCGCCTCGCTTAGACTTGCGCCGAGGAGAATCCGCCCCATGTCGACTTCGCTCTATCCGGCCGATTTCTACGCCAATCGCCGGGCCCACACCGCCCATGCCGCCACCCGCATTTTTGCCGCCCTGCCCACGGGACTGGTGCGCAATCGCGTCGCCGATATCGGCTGCGGCACCGGCACCTTCCTCGTCGCCTCTGGCGCCAGCTATCAGTTCGGCATCGAGGGCGATTGGGTAAAGCCCGACATGCTCGACGATCCCGGCATCGTCTTCGAAAGCCGCGATCTCGAACAGCGCTTTGCCGGTCCTCAGGTCGACCTGGTGCTCTCCCTCGAAGTCGCCGAGCACCTCACCCCCGAGCGTGCCGAAAGCTTCGTCGCCGACCTTGTCGCCATGGCGCCAGCGGCATTGTTCTCCGCCGCCATCCCAGGCCAGGGCGGCGTCGGCCATCTCAACGAGCAATGGCAAAGCTATTGGGCCGCGCACTTCGCCACCCATGGCCGCAAAGCCTACGACGTCGTGCGCGACAAGATCTGGACCGACGAAGCCGTCCCCGCCTGGTACCGCCAGAACGCTGTTTTGTACCTGAATGACGCGACGGCATCAGCCCTCGGCCTGACCGCCAGCGACCCGGCCCTGCTCGACCGCGTCCACCCCGCCTTCTGGGTCCGCGCCAATCGCGAACTCAAATACGCCAACGCGCTGCCAGAGTCCGAAGTGCTGCGGCGGCAGGCGCAGCAACAACAGTAGAAAGCCCCCTCACCCTAGCCCTCTCCCCGGAGGGGCGAGGGGACGCATCGAGTGTGAGGCACTGTCTCGTCACAACCACCAGCCGTATCCCCTCGCCCCTCCGGGGAGAGGGCTAGGGTGAGGGGTATACGGTCGCGTCTACCGCGCCGCCCACAACAACCCGCGCTTCAGAATCGTCCGCACCTGCGGAATTTCCAGTTCGTCCGCCGTGTGCCCGAGCGAGGAATAAAACACCCGCCCCTGGTCATGCGTGGTCGTAAACACCACCGGCATCACCACATCCTTTCGCCAGGGATGAAACTCCCCCGAGAACCTGGTTGTCGCCAAGACCTCAACAGCCGGATCATAGTTCAGGTAATACTGCTCCGAGGTGTGCTCAAAGCTCTCGATCCCGGCCATGATCGGATGATCGGACCGTGTCACGTCCACCGTGTAGGTGATGATATTGCCCGGATGCTGCACCCAATAGACGCTGGCTGCATAGCGGAAGGGCACACTGGCGCGAAACGTCGTCGCCAGCCCCATATGATAGCCCGCCAGCCCCGTCCCGGCCCGAATGGCGGCGATGAGATTGTTCATCTTCTCAGGCGCCAGCGAGCCATCGGTGATAACAGGCACGACGAGGTCATTACTGCCGACATCCTCCGCGCCGAGCGCCTCATAATCCGGCGTCACGGTAACGGCAAAGCCCTCTTCCTCGAGCAATTGCCTGACGACATTGGCGCCGCGCTCCGGCGTATGCAATTCCATGCCGCCCCAGACGACGAGTGCTTTTTTAGTCATAGTCCCAATCCCACTGCCTCGGTGCGATGCACACCCTTGGGCACGAAAGCGAAGGCATCTTCAATGCCCAAGAGTTTCGCCGAAAGATGCACCACCGATAGCCACATTTCCGTCCCCTGCAGGCCCGGCACCTGCCCATCGGCAAAGGCAAAGCCCTTCCCGTCGATCCAGCGCTCCCCCGCCCGCGCGATGACGGAGCGCGCAATCTGCTCCGCCTCTGCCCGCCGATGGTCGGTCTGCTGCAGACAGAGCAACAGCGGGTGAATGGTGTCGAGCAGGTTGCACGCCGTATAGGTCCGGTCCGAAAACCCACCATAGTTGCGATAGTTGAGCAGCACGGAGTCGATCGCCGCTTCAGGCCGCGGCACTGCAACGCCGAACTGGGCATAGGTGCCGCGCGTCAGCCGGTAAAACCCATTGACCGGCTGCAACAGCCCTTCGGCCGCCGTCTGCGAACCCCAAAGCCCCGTGCCGCGATCCTGCTTCATCGCCAGCCAGCCAAATAACGTCTCGCGCGAGGTGCCGGTCGCAAAATACCGCGCATTGAAATAGAGCGCCGTGCCGATGGCATCCACCGCCGCTCCCGCCCCCCAGGCTCGCTCGCGCCAGCTCAGCCCTTCGAGCCAGAGCCGCAATTCCGTCGCCGGTATCTCCACCGCCTCGACCCGATGCAGCGGCCGCCCGCCCAAAACCTCGATTGCATAGCCCGTCGAGAGCACATTATAGAGCGCCAGCCCGTCGTCGCGCTGGGCCATGCCCGGCTTAGGTGGCTGGAATGGATCAGGGAACAACCCGGTTACCCTATCCTGCACCGCCTGCAACCGCGCCAACGTCCCGGGCACATCAAGGCCCGGCGGCAATTGGCCGAACGAGGTCGCAATCTCGATGGCGTCGCAGAGATGCCGATTGCTTTTCCGCGCCTGATTGTCGTTCTCGCGCGACACATATTCGGTGCCGTCAAAATTCTCGGCCAGTACATCGCGCCACTGTTTCGCGGCCCGGTCCCCCAGTGCCTCAAGCTGCTTTCGCGCCTCGTCCTTGCGACCCCGCCCGCGGAAACGCAGCACTTTTGCCGGCACGCCGCCGACAATAGCCATATCAGGCACATCCTTGCTGACCACGGCGCCCGCGGCGATCACCGCCCCGCGCCCAATCGTGACACCATCGACGATAACCGCATTGGCCCCGACCCAGACATCATCCTCGATGGTGATGCCCAGGCTCTCATGCTTCTGAAGATAAATCGGCACCTCGGGATCGTCATAGCCATGATTGAACCCGACCAGCGATGCGTGGCTCGCAATTCGCACCCCATCCCCGCAGCGCACTTTTCCCGAAATCATCGCATAGGGATTGACCGTGCAATGGGCGCCGAATTCGACATCTCCCCGCACGAGCGCATGTCCGCCGATCCAGCTCTGCTCGCCCAAAACCAGATGCGTCGTAAAAATAGCCGCATCCGCCGCCACATAGGCACTGGGCGCAAAGCTCGCTCCGGCCCGCAGCGCCAGCTCTGCCTGCCGCGCCCGGTGCTCTGCACTATCGACATCCTGGGGCCTGCGATCCCAGGTGAGGAACTGCAGCCGGGCGGTCCACCAGTCTTCGTCCTCGCCCGGCAGCGGGCCAATGCTGTTCATCACGCCAGCCTTTCAAGCAGTTCCGGCTGCACTTCATAGAGCATGGGCTTGCCCTCGATGAAGCGCTCGATTTCCTCCGCCGCCATCAGGCCCAGCCGCAACCGCTCGGTGCCGATAGCGCCAGCCACATGCGGCGTCAGAAACACATTGGGCAACGTAAAGAGCGGCGAATCCACCGGCGGAATTTCCGGATCAGTCACGTCGATGACACCAAAAATCCGGCCGGTCTGCAATTCGGCAACCAGTGCCGCCTCGTCGATCAGCGCCCCGCGCGCTGTATTGATGAAGGTCGCACCATCCTTCATCAGCTTCAATTGCCGCGCCCCGATCATCCCCCGTGTCGAGGGCAGAGACGGCGCATGGATGGAAACCACGTCCGATCGCGCCATCAGCGCATCGAGCTCCACCAGCTCAACCCCGGCAAGGTCCGGATCACCCGGCTGCACGAAGGGATCGTAGAGCAGCACGGAAAAATCGAAATTCCGCAAAAGCTCGATCACCCGCCGCCCGATGCGCGAAGCCCCGACAATGCCGACCGTGCGCCGGAAATTGCCGATTTCACTATCTCCCAGCGCATAGCTCGAACGCCGGCTGGGGTCGGCACGATAAAGGTCCCGCAGGGTAAAGATGTGCTTGGCAGAAAAGAGGATCGAAGCCAGCGTGAACTCCGACACCGGTACGGCATTGGCCTCAGCCGAATGCGTCACACGGATACCGGCCACATAGGCGGCCGGATCGACGGTGAATTTCACCGTGCCCGCCGCATGGGCGATGAGCTTCAGGTTCGGCGCGGCGCGCAAAACCTCCGGCGTGATCATCGGGCAGCCCCAGCCGGTGACCAGGATTTCGGTATCGCCCAATAAGCGCCGCGCTGCCGGATCGTCAAAATTCTCGACCGGCTCGCGCTGCAAGAGGTCGCAGCTCTGTTCGAGGCGGTCGATTGTCGCGGTGTCGAAGACGTGCCGCGTCTTGTCTGCCGCCATGGCAAAGAGAAGTTTTGGACCCATCAGAACCGCTCCGGCACCAGGATAGCGCTGACATCAACGCCCTCGCGGGCAAACAGCGCCTCAAGCGCGGCGAGATCAGGCGCATGCGGCGGCGTGGCCAGCGCGGCCTCTGCCTCCGCGCCTGCCGGCAGCGCCATGGCAGCCGTCACCAGCACCGTCGTTCCGGCAGCAATCTCACCGCGCAATTGCGGCACGATGGTCTTCGAGACGATCAGGTTGGTATTGGGGAAAGCCCGGAATGCCCTGCCCTCGCGCTTGCCGCCGAGATCGAGAATGGCGCTGACATCGGTCTTGCTCTTGGCCACAGCGCGGCCGGCCTCATCGATATAGGTGTCGGCATTGAGATCGGCCCGCGCAATGGCAAAGCCGCCCTCGGTCGCGTGCAGGGCTCGCGGCGTGTTGATGCGATGGAGGCGCACATGCCAATGATGCGCCGGAATGAGCCAGGTCTCGACCTCGACATCGCTCCACGGCTTCCACCGCGCAAACAGAACGTTCTCGGCAATCTGCGCCACTTCATTGCTCTCGCGCACCCGGTAGTGGCGGCCGTCATCCGAGAAGGCCAGCGCACCGTCGAAGGCGCCGTTGTGATAGGCCCGCTCGTCCACCTCAACCGAGAAGCCGTAGCGGCTCGAATAGACGAACTTTGCGTATTTCTCGGTGCCCGCCCGCATCTGCCAGTTCTGCTGGCCGCTCGACAGGGCCACCACATTGCCCTTGGTGTGCTGCATCACCATGCCCGGGTGCTTCAGCGGCACCGGCTTGGCGTGGAAATCTGCCTCCACCTCCTCCGCCGTCCAGAAAGGATGGTCCGCCGGCAGCGCCAGCGGCAGGAAGGCTTTCAGCGCCCAATAAGGCGAGCCGGCCGAATTATAGCTCTCGGACATGAAGAGGTTGGGATAGCCATAGCCGATCGACAGCACGCCATCGCCATTGGCGATCGGCAGCTTGCTCCACCAGCGCAGATGTCGCAGGAAGTGCCCCTTGATGACACCCCAGGGCAGCGCCTCAACATCGGCAAAGGCCAGCGCCCCCCAGAAGCCGCCACAGGCAAAGCGATAGGTGAGGCTCCGGCCAAAGGCCAGCGTGCCACCATCCTCGTCGAACCAGTGCTGGATATCTTCGGCGAACAGCCGCGCCCGCTCCTTGTAGTCGGCCACGCGCTTTTCATCGCCATTGGCGAGTTTTGCGTAGATCAGCCCATAAAAGTGCATGGCGAAGGGAATGTAGTGGTCGATCCGTCTGACATTGCCGTCGCGATACCAGCCGTCACCGAGGTAAAAGCCCTCCAGCTCCTTGAGGAAGGTATCGGTATAGGAGCGATCGAATTCGACGCCGCACTGTTCGAGCCCGAGATCGACGAGGATGCGGAAGAACTTCCAGTTATTGTCGGCATATTCGAATTTGCGCGTGTGCTTCAAATAGGCGGCCAGATTGTCCTTCGCCCTTTGCGGCAGCGGATCCCACACCAGATGCGGCAGCATCTTCATGGTGAAGCCGATGGCCGCCAGTTCCACCATGCGCTGGTCGATGCCGTTCACCGTGCCCCAATATTCCGGATGCTCGGGATCGGTGCCATTGGCGAGACCCTGGCGATAAAGCTCCCAATGCTCGAAATCCCCGCCCCCCGCCGCCAGCGGCGTCAGCCCCCAGAGCGGACGCGCAAAGCCTTCAAGGTCAGCCGCCGCCCGATCAAAATGCGCCCCGGCCCCATCGAGCCGCACGCGCGCCGAGCCCTCGGAGAAATAAGGCAGCAACGGCGTGAAAAGATCGCGAAGCCCTTTTTCGACATCGTCACGCGTCTTGAGCGGGTTACCGAAGAGCGGATTGGCTGTAGCCGGATCGTAAGTCATTTCAAGCAATAACCTTTTGCGGCGCCGCATCATAAGCGCCCTTGAGATTGAGTGTTTCGGCAAAGTGGCAGGCGGCCATCTGGGCCGTACCATTGATCGGGCGCAGCACCGGCTTTTCGGCCCGGCACTTGTCCTCGGCATATTTGCAGCGCGTGTGGAACGGGCATCCCTGCGGACGATTGCCCAGATAGGGAATTTCGCCCTTCAGCTCCTTGTTCCGCCCCTTGCGCCGCGTCGGGTCTGCAATGGGCAGCGCTTCGAGCAGCATTTCCGTATAGGGATGCCGCGGCCGCTCGAACAAAAGCTCGGTCGGCGAGGTCTCGACCACATGGCCGAGATACATCACCACCACCCGGTCGGCGATGTAGTTCACGACGCCGAGGTCATGGCTGATGAAGATATAGGTCAGCCCGAACTCTTCCTTGAGATCGTCGAGCAGGTTCAGCACCTGCGCCTGGATCGACACGTCGAGCGCCGACACGGCCTCGTCCGCAATCACCAGTTTCGGATCGAGCACCAGCGCCCGTGCAATGCCGATGCGCTGCCGCTGCCCGCCCGAAAAGGCGTGCGGATACCGCCCGATGGCATCGGCCGGAATACCCACCTTGGCGAGCGTCGAAACCACCCGCTCCTCCAGTTCCCGCCCCTTGCAAATCCTGTGGACGCGCAGCGGCTCGGCGACGATATCGAACACCCGCATATTCGGGTTGAGCGAACTCATAGGGTCCTGGAAGATCATGCGGATATCCCGCCGCCACGGCTTGATGGCCCGCTTGTCGAGCGAAGTCAGCTCGACCTTCTGCCCGCCATCCTGGTGGTAAAAGACCTTACCTTCGGTCACCGGCTGCGCCTTGATGATGCAGCGCCCGAGCGTGGTCTTGCCGCAACCGCTCTCGCCCACGATGGCCAGCGTTTCCCCCGCCTCCACCGTCAGGTTGATATCGTTGAGCGCCACCAGCTCCCGGCTCTGTTTGAAGAGCCCGCCGCCAAGCGTATAGACCTTTGAGAGATTTTCGACGGAAAGCAGCGTCGTCATACGAGCGCCTCCTCTTTCGTATGCGTGAGGAGATGGCAGCGCGCCATATGGCCTTCGCTGACCTGTGTGCGCTCCGGCCGCGTCCCGGCACAGGGCCCAAAGGCATGCGGGCAGCGGCTGGTGAACGAGCAGCCAACCGGCCGATCCTTCGGCGAGGGCACCGTGCCCTTGATCGGCTGCAGCCGCACGCGATCCGCCTTGCGCTGCAATTGCGGCACCGAGCTCATCAGCGCCTGCGTATAGGGATGTTTTGGAGTCTTGAAGACTTCAAACACATCACCCTGCTCCACCACATCGCCGAGATACATCACCGCAATATCGTCGGCGATTTCGGCCACGACCCCGAGGTCATGGGTGATGAACAGCATGGCCATGCCAAAATCGTCCTGTAGCTGCCGCAGGAGGTCCAGAATCTGTGCCTGCGTCGTAACGTCGAGTGCCGTCGTCGGCTCATCGGCAATGAGCAGTTTCGGGGTACAAGCGAGCGCCATGGCGATCATGGCGCGCTGCCTGAGCCCACCCGAAAGCTCGAATGGATAGGCATTGGCCCGATCCCGCGCCCCCGGTACGCCCACCTGGTCGAGTAGCGCAATCGTGCGCTCCCGAGCCTGCTTGGGCTTGAGCCCTTCATGTAGCACGATGATCTCGTCGATCTGGTTGCCGATCGTGTGGACCGGCGAAAGCGAGCTCATCGGCTCCTGGAAGATCATCGAAATCTGCGCACCGCGAATAGAGCGCATGGCGGTGCTGTCGGGTTTCAGCCGGGCAATATCGACCTGCCCGTCGCGCCCGTCATAGACGATCTCGCCGGTCCGAATATCGGCATTCTTGTCGAGGAGCCGCAACACGGCCCGCGCCGTCACCGATTTGCCGCAGCCGCTTTCACCCACAAGCGCCAGCGTCTTGCCCGGCGTGAGGGTCAGGTCCACCTGCCGCACCGCCTCGATATCGGGCTCGTCCGGCGAGGTGAAGACGATGGACATGTCATTGATGGAAAGGAGGGGCTTGGTCATGCCAGGCACTCCTGAAGTTGGAAAATTATCGGCCATGAGGATCAGCGGCGTCACGAAGGCCGTCCCCGAAGAAGTTGAGCGAGAGGATCACGATCACCACGCAGACACCCGGAGCCAGCAGCCACGGCGCCGTCGCCAGCGTGCGGATATTCTGCGCTTCCTGCAGCAGCGTGCCCCAACTCACGATCGGCGGCTGCAGCCCGAGCCCGAGGAAGGACAGCGCCGTCTCCGCCAGGATCATGCCGGGAATAGCCAGCGTCGCCGCCGCAATGATGTGGCTGGTAAAGCTCGGCACCATATGCCGCGTCACGATGCGCCAATCGCTGGCCCCATCGAGCTGCGCCGCGGTGACAAAATCTTCCGTCCGCAGCGACAGGAAGCGCCCGCGCACCACACGCGCCAGCTCGGTCCAGCCGATCAGCGAGAGAATGATGGTGATGGCAAAGTAGGTCTGGAGCGCACTCCAATCCTTCGGCAACGCCGCCGCAAGGCCCAGCCAGAGCGGAATGGTCGGCATCGAGCGGATGAATTCGACCACGCGCATCACCGAGCTGTCGAACCAGCCGCCATAATAGCCGGCGAACCCGCCGATCACGATGCCGAAGAAGAGGCTCAGCGTCACCCCGGCAAGACCGATGGACAGCGAAATGCGCGTGCCATGGATGAGACGGCTCAGCATGTCGCGGCCCAACCGGTCAGCGCCCAGCACATAGAAGGGATCGCGCGGATTCTCGACGCCCATGAACTTTATCGACATCGGAATGAACCCGGCGAGATAATAGGGCTCGGACGGGGCAAAGAACTGCACCGGAATGATCACTTCCGGATCAATCACGAAACTGCGGCGCATTGCCTTGGGATCGACCTCGGTCTTGTAGCCGTTCACATGCGGCTGGAAGGCCCAGCCGCCATCTTCCGTGGCCACGATGAACTGCAACCCCTGCGGCGGCGCATAGGTATAGCGCGCGCTATAGGCCGACGGATCGGTCGGCGCGAGGAACTCGGCAAAGGCCGCCACCAGATAGAAAAACACCACGATCCACAGGCTGACCACCGCCAACTGGTGGCGCTTGAAGCGCCGCCACATCAGGGCAAGTTGGGATTCCCGCTTGAGCTTGGCCGGCGCGACATGCCCCGCCGGAACAACCGTATCGACGGCCATGTCACTTACTCCCATAGCGAATTCGGGGGTCGATCCAGGCCAATAAGAGGTCCGAGATCAGGGTGCCGATGACGGTGAGCACACCGAGCAGCATGATGATGGCGCCTGCCAGATACATGTCTTGCGAGGTCAACGAGCGCAGCAGCAGCGGCCCGGCCGTCGGCAGGTTGAGCACCACCGACACGATCACCGAACTCGACACCAGCGCCGGCAGCAGCCAGCCAATGGTGGAGACGAGTGGATTGAGCGCCACGCGCACGGGATATTTGAGGACGACCTTCCATTCCGGCAGGCCCTTGGCCCGGGCCGTCGTCACATAGGGCTTTTTCAACTCATCGAGCAGATTGGCGCGCAGGATGCGGATCAGTTCCGCGGTGCCTGCCGTCGCCAAAACCAGGATCGGCGCCCAGGCATGCGAGAAGAAGTCCCAGAGCCGCGGCAGGCTCCAGCGCGCATTCTCGAATTCGGAGGAAAAGAGCCCGCCGATCGTCGTGCCGAACCAGACGAAGCTGAGATACATCAAGAGCAGCGCGAGCAGGAAATTGGGAATGGCGAGGCCGATAAAGCCGGCCACGGTCGCCAGATAATCGCCCAGCGAATACTTCTTCACCGCCACATAGATGCCGATGGGCAGGGCGATGAACCACATCACCAGCACGGCGAGGCCCTCGACGAGAATGGAATTGCCCAGGCGTCCCCAGATCAGGGTCGTCACCGGCGCTTTCCATTCAAAGCTCTGGCCGAAATCGCCGCGGCCGAGAATGCCGGAAATCCACTTCCAGTACTGGACGATATAGGGTTCGCCGAACCCATATTGCTGGCGCAGGGCCTCGATGGTCGCCGGGTCTACCCGGTCACCATTGGAACTGAGGGTCGCAAGATAAGTGGTGAGATAATCGCCCGGCGGTAGCTGGATAATGGCGAAAGCCACGAAGCTGACGGCCCAGAGCGTAAGGACCATGGCGATGAGACGCCGGAAAACGAAACGCAGCATGGGCGTCTCCTTGGTATTACGAACTCGGTGCCCCCTTCCCTCGCCCCTTGAGGGAGAGGGACAGGATTTTCGCGTTCAGCGAAAATCCAGGGTGAGGGGCTTCGAACCGTCCTCTGGCAAATCGCTCCGGCGGAGTGATTTGAGGTGAAAAGGCCATGAGAGCTACGCTCGAATGGCCCTCCGCAGAGGAGCCTTTTAAGCGCCCCCGCGGCCCTGGGGAGGGGTCGCGAGGGGCCGGGAGGGACCCTATTCCTGGGCGAAATACCACTGGAACGGGTCGTAGGGCGCCGGGGTCGGGAACAGATAGGCGTGCAGCATCGGTTCTGCGATGTTCCGCATATTGTTCTTGGCGATGTAGTAGCCATTGCCGGGCAGGCTGACACCGATCACCGGAAAGTTCTCCTTGGCGATGGCGAGGATCTGCTTCATCAACTCGTTGCGCGCTTCGGGAGCACCTTCGCTGCGCAGCTGGTTATAGAGGTCCATCTGTTCCTTGGCCCAGTCAGCCGGCTCTTCGGCGATTTCCGGATTGGAGCCATTGTACCAGGCCTGCCAGCGGAAGGCCCAGACGCTTTCCGGATTGGCCGGGAAGTAGTAGCGCGGCTCCTGCACCACATCGAGGCCACCATCGCCCTGCCAGATCTGGGCATCGTAGTCACCCAGCGGCCGCTTGTCGTAATAGAGCGTGCGGTCGATATTGTTGAGTTCGATATCGAGGCCACCGGCTTCGAGCTGGAGCTGCAGCAGCTCCATCATGTCCACCCATTCCGAACGGAACGAGGAGATGATGTCGATGGTGATCTTGAGCGGTGTGCCGTCGGCAAAGGTATAGAAGTCGCCACTCCTAACGAGGCCCGCCGCCTCGAAGGCAGCAGCGGCTGCATCGGCGTCGAACTCGGCATATTGCTTGGCCATTTCCTCGTCATAGAACGGGGATTCCGGGCGGGGCGCGGCCTGGAAGGGTTCGCCCTGGCCGGTAAAGATCACGTCGATGATTTCCTGCCGGTCGATCAGGTGGCTGACCCCGATACGGAAATCCTTGTTCTGGAACAGCTCGCGACGCTTCTCGTCCACATGATTCATGTTGAACTGCAACATGAGCGTGTTCATGGTCGAGGGAATGTTTTCGCCGAGGCGATAGTCGCCAGCCTCCTGCCCATCGAAGAAGATCGGCTGGTTGGCAACGGTGGCGATATGGCGATCCTGGAAGTCGATCTCGCCATTGAGCGCCATGAGCGTGATTTCTTCGAGCGAGTCCGAAACACGCATTTCCAGCCGGTCGATATAGGGTAGCTGATTGCCCTCGGTATCGACCTTCCAATAGTAGGGGTTGCGCACGAACGTGGTGCGGGTCGCGTCGCCGGTCAGCGGCTCCTCGATCATCCAGGCACTCATGAAGGGCAGCTCGGGATTGGCGAAGCGGATGGTTTCCGTCGCCCAGGAGCAGCGATTGCCCATCCACAGTTCCCAGGTCTCAAAACCGGCAGCCTTGGCTTCCTCGGCCGCATTCGGATTGTACTTGGGGTAGAACTGGCTGCAATAATCCTTGCTGAGAGACACCAGCGTCAAGCCGTTGATGCTGGCCAGCTCGTCCATGATCACGCCATTGGGCTTCTCGAAGACCAGGCTGAACGAGGTGTCGTCGATGACTTCGACCTTCACCGGATTGTTCGGGTTCTTGATGAAAGTGCCGGCGCCATAGGTCGGCTCGCTCATCAGTTCGACCGCGAAGGCAATGTCGGCACTGGTAAAGGGCGTGCCATTGTTCCACTTCAGCCCTTCACGCAGCTTGAACGTGAAGGTGCGGGAATCCTCGCTGACTTCCCAGCTCTCGGCCAGGTTCGGAATGATTTCTTTCCATTCGCGGTCATAGCGAACGAGCCCGTCATAGGCGACGGTGCGGCCGATCCAGGCATTGTCGAGGCCGCCGCGCAGGGCGCTGTGCCAGGTGCCGCCATAGGTGCCGACGCTTTCGACCGGCGTGATGACAAGCGGATTGGCTGGCAGGCGCTCGGCAACTGGCGGCAATTCACCGCTGGCAACCGCCGCGTCCAGCACGGGCGATTGCTGCTGCGCCCATACCGGTCCGGCCGCGGCCATCATGGCCGCAATGGCCACGGCTCCGGTCAAACCAAGAGAAAAGTTCTTTCCCATACATAGTCCTCCCATTTCCGGGGTCATCCCCGGCAATCACATTCGGCCGGCCGCTTCCTCGGCAGCTCGACCACGATTGTATTCCGCCCAAAGGACGGCACTCCCGCTCAGGCGAGCGGCGAGATAGCGATGGCAGGGCTCACGCTCCGGCAGCGATGCCGAAAGCCAAAAGCCTTGCCCATGAGTCGATTTCCGGGATGCGACCAAGCAGTGAACGGCCCGCTGGCGGATGCTGCCAGCAGCACCTCCCGCACCGGTTCCGCATGCCACTGCAAAAGAGTCACCAATTCCCCTCCCAGGTTACGCTCGATGCCAACAGTCTGCTAACCGCAGCCGTCCTTTGTGTCACCGAACGCATGCAACGCTATGCACAATCTTGCGCAAATTCAAGTAATTTGCGCATTTCATGCAAATTACGCAATATTGCGGGAATTGCATTGTAGAACGAAGCGGATAGCCCCGGCTGAACCGCGCAAAACTGCGTATTTTCCGACATGGCAGGAGAAAAAGTTTCGCGTGGGAGGCTTTACCGCCGGGGCCGAGCGGCACCCAAAACCATCCCGACGATCGTCACCACCGGATTTGTTCCCGGTGGTCAATGCCATCCGCAGGATGGCTGGCCGTCCCGAGAAGGATTGCCGGGACAAGCCCGGCAATGAGGCCACTCGCGGTCAGCTATGAGCTTGGCCCTGAAGGCTCACTCAATCCGATGAACCGTCTCGCCCTCGACCAGCGTCAGCCCGATCTCCAGGTGCTGCACCGCCCGTTCGCCGTCCATCTGCTGGGACAGCAGACGCACGACGCCACGGCCGATCGCCTCGCGATCCACCCGCACCGTGCTGAGCCGAGGGCTGGCCATGCCGGCAATGGGCAGATCGTCAAATCCCATCAGCGAAAAATTCTTCGGCAGGGGAGAGTCCTGCCCCAAAAGGGCATCGACCATGGACACGGCTACGCTGTCGTTCCAGCAGAACACGGCCGTCGCGTCGTACTTGCCGCTCAAGAGGCCGGACAGCAATTCCTTGCCGGAATTTTCATTGGAGATCACCACCGTGCCCATGGCATCGGGCATTGCCGCCATGGCGGCCTCGAAGCCGCGCCGCCGCTGCAGGATCGTGTGGCGGTGCCTGAACGTATAATGCACGATCTTGCGGTGCCCCGCGTCCAGCAAGTGCTGCGTCGCCATATAGGCGCCGTAGAAATTGGCCGGCGCCACCGAGCTCAGCCGCATCTGCGGGTCGACGCCATTGGCCAGCACCAGGCTGATATCGGCATCCAGCGCCCATTGCACCAGAGTATCGTCGGGGTCGATACCGGCCAGCACCAGCCCACCAGCGCCTGATTTCGCCATGTGCCGCTGCACGAAATCGAGCGTCACGTGGTCCTCGTTGACCAGCCGCACGTCGAGCACGATGCCCGCCTCCGCCGCCTGGCTGCGCATGCCTTCGACAATGCCGTGATAAAAGCTCGCAAGGCTGCCAATGGCGCCGTTGAGCGGCACCATGGCTACGGCGCGCTTGTCGAGACTGCCCACCGCCGGCACATGCTTGCTCTTGTAGCCGAGCATGCGCGCGACGCGCTGAACGTCGCGCCGCACCGCATCGCTGATACCGATTTCATTGGCCAGCGCGCGCGACACGGTCGATACGGACACCCCGAGTTTTTCGGCGATATCGGCTTGACTGGCGCGCTTGCTGGGCATCTGAGAAAATCCTACTTACCCTCAATGCAATATTTGCATTTTTTGAGTAACGCAAGTTTTCTCAAGTGTTAACGCATCCCGAAGCGTTCCCCGAGCCATTTCATCTGCTCGCGATCTTGGAATGGCCCGCCGCCTTCGTGGTTGTTAAACTCATATTCCACAATGGTTTTATCGGTGCCAGCGAAGGCCTGATAGGCGCCATAGACGGTGGAGGGCGGGCAAATATCGTCCATCAGTGCCACCGAGAACAAAGCCGCTGCCTTGCTCTGCCGCGCAAAATTGACGCCGTCGAAATACCTGAGCGTTTCGAAGACCTTGGCCGACTTATCCCTGTGCTGGGCCAGATAGCGTACAATCTCGAGATAGGGATCGCGGCCGGCCGTACGCACGGCCCGCGGAAAATCGCAGAGGAATGGAACATCCGGCATCACCGCCTTGACCCGGCTATCAATCCCCGCGACCGCCAGCGCGATGCCGCCACCCTGGCTGCCGCCGCAAACGGCCACGCGCTCGGGATCGACAAAATCCTGCGCCAACAGCATGTCGACAGCCCGCACCCCGTCGGTGAAGAGGCGGCGATAGTAATAGTCGTTCCGATCCAAAATGCCCTTGGTCATCACGCCCGGAATGGACGAGGTCGAGCCGATCGGGTCGGCCGTCGCGCCCATGCTCCAGCTACTGCCCTGCCCGCGCGTATCCATGCGGAAATAGGCATAGCCCGAAGCCGCCCAATGCAGCAGTTCATGCGGAAAGCTGCGCCCGCCGCCATAGCCGATGAACTGCACCACCAGCGGCAGTTTTCCGTCCCGGTTCTTGGGCAGCACCAGCCAGCCTTTGACGGGATGTCCACCAAAGCCCGGAAAGGTCACGTCGAAGGCCTCGACGAGTTTCAGCGTCGTTTCGACCGGTTCAATGTGCACCGCCCCGCCAATGCCGCGCGCCTCGCCCAAGGTCTCGGCCCAGAATGTTGAAAAATCGGCGGGAATTTCCACCGCGCTGCGATAGGCACCGAGCGCAGGGTGAACGAGATCGGGGAATGGCACGGAACGATCCTGGTATGGAAGAAACTGCCCGAGACTGCTCCCGCTGCGCGCAAATTTCCAGCCATGGCCGCACTTTGCCACAGCAATCGCGGCCATTTATCCTAGCGATGGAAGCGAGCGATCGTAAGCCGATGAAACTGCAGGTTTTTCGCCACCGGCCTGAACATCGGCTCCGATGGAACGAAGAGCACCCGGCCAGCGACCACGTGCTGTCGCTGCTCTTCCGCCAGCGCTTCCGGTCGCGGCACGATCACCTGCCAGTCGTCGCTGGCGGTGATCAGCCCGCGCGCAAAAGCATCCGCCATGCTGGCCTCAAGCACCAGCGCATTGCCGATCTCCAGCGCACCGCCGAGTTCACGCGGATGGATCGGCACGACCTGGAGGTGCTCATGCAGAATCAGAGCATCAGGAGCAAATTTCAACCCACTGATAGCGCAGCGAAAATTATAGGCCGTCAGTGCAAAGCGGTAAAACGCAAGGTGATTGTCGATCGAATGGGTGAACCCGGCCAAGGGCCGTTCGCCAAACCCATCCGGATCGTTTTCGTCGATCATCGCCACCCATCTCCGCAATAATCTTACGGAGATTTTACGATAGTGAAAACCACTAAGAAGAACTCACACAACAGCGTGTGCCGAGCCGGTCGTCACCGAAATGACATTTCAAAACTCCGGCCCCCGGCATAGACTGTCGGAACGCATTTCCATTTCCTTTGCCTCAGAGGAAACGAAATGCCTGAATGCGCCCATGCGCGGCACAAGATTGTCGATCAGGCCGGTAGAGATTTATCCCGGCCAGAACTAGATTGAAGCCAACCATAACTGGAGCGTCTCATGACCACGAAAACCCTCCTCCTCGCCGCCCTCCTGGCCGGCGTCGCCCTGCCCGCCTCCGTCCTCGCGCAGGATTTCGATCCGAACGCCTCCATCCGCATTGGCTCGCTCTATGAGCCGCAGAACCTCGACAACACCGCCGGCGCCGGCCAGGGCATCAACGAAGCCTTCAATGGCAATGTCTACGAAGCCCTCTTCCAATTGACCGATGCCGGTTCGGTCGAACCAAAACTCGTCGAAAGCTACGAAGCCAGCGAAGACGGCCTGACCTATACCTTCACGCTCAAGGACGGCGTCACCTTCCACTCCGGCGATCCGCTGACCTCGGCCGACGTAAAGTACTCGATCGAACGCGTCACCGCCGAAGCTTCCAAGAGCTCGCGCAAGCGCAGCCTGTCCACGATCACCGGTATCGAAACGCCCGATGACAAGACCGTGGTGATCACCCTTTCGGCTCGCTCGATCTCGCTGCCCTACAACCTCTCCTATGTCTGGATCGTCAACGACGCCGCCGCTGACATCACCGCAGTCGAAGACGGCACCGGCCCGTACCTCTTGGGCGAATGGCGCCGCGGTTCCGCTCTCGCGCTCGAGCGCTATGACGGCTACTGGGGCGAAGCCCCGACCAATGGCGAAGTTGTTTACACCTACTTCACCGACGCCACCGCGCTCAACAACGCGCTTCTGACAAACGCCGTCGACGTGATCACCTCGGTCCAGAGCCCGGATTCCCTGGCCCAGTTCACCGGCAACCCGGCCTTCACCGTCACGGAAGGCGCTTCCACCACCAAGGAACTGCTCGCATACAACGACCGCGTCGCCCCGTTCGACAATGTGAAAGTGCGAAAAGCCCTTGCCCGCGCCACCGACAAGGCACGCCTTCTCAACTCCATCTGGGGTGACTATGGCACGCTGATCGGCTCCTTCGTGCCGCCGACCGACCCGTGGTATGTCGACCTCACCGGCGTCGATGCCTATGACGTCGAAAGCGCCAAGGCGCTCCTCGCCGAAGCCGGCTATCCCGATGGTTTCGAATTCACCCTCGACACGCCCGACTACGATCCGCATCCGATCGTGGCGCAGTTCCTGCAGTCCGAATATGCCAAGATCGGCGTGAAGGTGAATATCAACATCATCACCGCCAACGAGTGGTACACCAAGATCTACCAGGAGAAGAATTTCGAGGCGACGCTGCAGGAGCACGTCAACCACCGCGATATCGTCTTCTACGGCAACCCCGACTTCTACTGGGGCTATAACAACCCCGACGTCGTCAAGCTCGTAGCCGACGCTGAATCCGCCGGTTCGGAAGCCGAACAGGTCGAAAAGCTGACGGAAGCCAACAAGATCATCGCGGAAGACGCAGCCGGCAACTGGCTCTACCTCTACCCGCAGATCGTCGTCTCGGCCGCCAACGTCACCGGCTACCCGATCAACGGCCTGAACTCCCAGTTCTTCGCCTACGACATCCAGAAGAGCGAATAGAGCTTAAACGCCTTAAATCTCTGATTGTGAACACTCTGTCCACCGGCCTTGCGGCCGGTGGCTTTGCCTTTCTGGCCCCGTTATTGTCTGCCGGACAAAGCGCAAGGAATTCGATCATTCTCGCCTATACCATCCGCCGCACGCTGATCCTGATCGCCTCGCTGTTCATCGCGGCCGTGGTGCTCTTTGTGCTTCTGCGCCTGCTCCCCGGCGATCCCGCAAATGCCCTTCTCGGTGTTGGCGCCACCGAACAGCAGATCGCCGCCGCCCGCGCTCAGGTTGGTTCCGACCAGCCGCTTTATGTTCAGTTCGGCGGCTTCATCGGCAATCTCGCACGGCTCGATCTAGGCACCTCCTTCGTCAGCCGCGCCTCGGTTCTCGAAGAGATCGGCAACCGCATGGCCGTCACCCTGCCGCTGACCTTCTTCGGCTTCGTCGTGGCCCTCGCGCTCGCCATCCCTCTCGGCATTCTGGCCGCCGTCCGCTCCAATAAATGGTATGGCGCCGCCATCTCCGTCATCTCCCAGCTTGGCATTGCCATTCCCGTCTTCTGGGTCGGCATTCTCCTGGTGACGCTCTTTTCCATCAATCTGCGCTGGCTTCCCTCGGGCGGGTTCTCCTTGAAAGGCTGGGCCAATTTCGGTGAAGCCATCACCGGCATGATCCTGCCCTCGCTCACCATCGGCCTCGTCATGGGCGCCTCGCTCCTGCGCTATGTCCGCGCCGCGACCCTCGATGTGCTCGGCAGCGATTTCCTCCGCACCGCCCGTGCCCTCGGCGCCAGTTTCCCCGAAGCCCTCATTCGCCACGGCATGCGCAATGGCGCCGTGCCGGTGATCTCAATCCTCGGCATCGAGCTCGCCAGCACCTTCCTCGGTGCCGTCGTCATCGAGCGCGTCTTTTCGCTGCCCGGCCTCGGGTCCATGCTGCTCCTCGCCATCCAGCAGCGCGACTATCCCAATGTGCAGGGCGTGCTCTTCATCTCGACCCTGCTCGTGCTGCTGATCGGCTTTGCCGCCGACATCGCCCAGCGCCTCATCGATCCGCGCCTCCGCGGCCGCGGGAGGGTGCTTGCATGAGCACCGCCACCATGACTGCCCCTGCCGACAAAAAATCCCATTCGTTGGCTCTGAAAGCCGGATTGCTGCTGGTGGGCATCCACGTCTTCGTGGGTCTTCTCACGCTCGTCTGGCTCCCCTACGACCCTACAGCCATGGCAGGCGGTCGCCTCGAAGGCCCGAGCCTCTTGCATTGGCTCGGCACCGATCGCCTCGGTCGCGATCTCTTCACCCAGATGATGATCGGCAGCCGCATTGCATTGATCGTCGGCATTGGCGCCGTCACGATTGGCGCGATCATAGGCGTCACCCTCGGCCTCCTCGCTGCCTTTGCCAGCAAGTGGCTCGACGATGCGCTGGCAGCGACGCTCGATATCCTCATCGCCTTCCCAACCCTGCTGATCGCCATGCTGGTGGTTGCGGCGAGCGACACGGCCAATCTCTGGTCCGCCATCATCGCGCTCGGCATCGCCCTCTCAGCCATCGTCGCGCGCCTTACCCGCATTCTCGCTAAGCGCGTACTGGTGATGGACTACATCACCGCCGCCCGCACCTCCGGCAGCTCCTGGCCAAAAATCGTGGCCATCCATATCCTGCCCAATATCTGGCCGACCCTCTCGGTCAATTTCGCCCTGCAGTTCGGCCTCGCCGTCATCGCCGAAGCCTCGCTGTCCTATCTCGGCCTCGGCGCCCCGCCGCCCAACGCCTCCTGGGGCCGCATCCTGCAGGAAGCCCAGGGCACAGTATACACAGCCCCCCTCGGCGCCATTGCCCCCGGTATCGCACTTGTGTCCCTCGCCATCGGCGTAAACCTCCTTGCCGACGGTCTGCGGGACACCATCGACCCGACGAGGCGCGCACGATGACCGCTCTCCTCTCCCTCGAAAATCTTTCCGTACACGCCGGCGGCAAAGCGCTGGTCTCCAACCTCTCCCTGTCCCTCAATCGCGGCGAAAGGCTAGGCCTTATCGGCGAATCCGGCTCCGGCAAATCCCTGACCTCACTCGCCGCCACCGGCCTCCTCCCGACGGGCCTATCCGCCTCCGGCTCCGCCATTCTTGCCGGAAAACAGGTCATCGGCGCCTCGGATCGCGAGTTGAACAAGCTGCGCGGCACGGCCGTCGCCATTGTCTTTCAGGAACCACTCACGGCCCTGGACCCGCTCATGCGCGTCGGCAAGCAAGTCGCAGAACCCCTCGCCCGCCGCGCCCAGCGCGATGGCGCGCCGCTCTCCGGTGCGGCGCTCGACAAAGCCGTTCTCGCCCTTCTCGACGAGGTCGCCCTGCCCGATCCGCAGCGCATGGCCACCTCCTACCCGCACGAGCTATCCGGCGGTCAGCGCCAGCGCATCGCCATCGCCATGGCGCTCGCCTGCAAGCCCGACCTGCTCATCGCCGACGAGCCGACAACCGCGCTCGACGTCACCACCCAGGCCGAAATCCTCGGCCTCCTCGACCGCCTCGTCCGCGAACGGAACATGGCTCTCCTCTTCATCAGCCACGACCTGCCCGTCGTCGCCAACACGGTCGAGCGCGTCGTCGTCCTCCGACAAGGCGAAACCGTCGAGGCCGGCAATGTCGCCGAAGTCTTCGGCAATCCCCGCCACGACTACACCAAAAGTCTCCTCGCCGCCGCCCGTCGCCTCGACGACGCCATGGAGGGCCGCGCATGAGCCTCGTCCGCGTCGATCACGTCAGTTTCGGCTACACGGCCAACCGCCGCATTCTCGATGATGTCTCGCTCGACATCGCACAAGGCGACACCATAGGCCTCGTCGGCGAAAGCGGCTCGGGCAAGACCACGCTTCTGCGCCTGCTGCTCGGTCTCACCCGCCCCGACAGCGGCACCATCACCTTCGACGGCCAACCGCTCGATCCGCGCAATGGCGCCTTCATGCGCGACTTCCGTCGCCAGGCGCAGGTGGTCTTTCAAGACCCCTATTCCTCGCTCGATCCGCGGCAGACGGTGCAATCCATCATCGCCGAACCCCTGCGCTCGCTCAAAATCCCCGGCGATCACACAAGGATGGTGGGCGACGCCCTCGAAGCCGTCGGCCTCGACCGCGACGTTGGAACGCGCTTCCCGCACCAATTCTCCGGCGGCCAGCGCCAACGCATCGCCATTGCCCGCGCCATCGTGCCCGGCCCGCGCTTGCTGCTCGCCGACGAAGCCGTCAGCGCCCTCGACCTGACGACCCGCATCCGTATCGTCGACCTCTTGGCGGGCCTCAGCAAAACCATGAGCCTACTGTTCGTTTCGCACGATATAGGCGTCGTCGCCGCGCTCTGCCGCCGCATCGTCATTCTCGAAAAAGGCCGCATCGTCGAAGCCGGCGATACCGCTGCCGTTCTCGCCAATCCCCAACATTCCTATACGCAGCGCCTGCTTGCCAGCGTGCCGCGCCTCACACTGAACAAGGTGCCGTCATGACCGACTACCCAACCCAATATGCCGAATGGCAGGCCAAGCGCCTTGCCGCCCTCAAGGCGCCCAATGGCTGGCTCAACATCATCGCCCGCGTCTGGCTCGCCGAAGGCACCGTCACCGTCGGCGCCGCCGCGGACAATGACATCATCCTCTCCTCAGGCCCGTCCTATGTCGGCAGCCTGACCCAGGACACAGATGGCCAGGTCACCTACACCCCGGCCGATGGCAGCGCCGCCCAGGTGCTGAAACTCTCAAAGTACAGCCCGCCGCGCTTCACCGCCGGAAACCTCCTGCTTGAGGTCACCTCGCTCAATGGCGAGAACGCCCTGCGCGTACGTGACACCACATCGGACGCGCCCAACCAGTTGAAGCCGCTCGAATATTTCCCGCTCGACCCGACCTGGCGCATCACCGCCGATTGGGTGGCCTTCGACGCGCCCAAGGGCCTGACCATCAGCACCTCCAAGGCGATCGAGACTGAGGTCGAAGCGACCCACAAGGCCGTCTTTATCCGCGACGGCGTGACCTATGAACTGCTCGCCACCCATGGCACGGCGGAATCCCCGCAATTCGTCATCCGCGACCAGACCTCGCGTGACTCGACCTATGCCGCCTGCCGCTTCGTCTATGGCGAAGACGTCACCGACAAGACCATCGTCCTCGACTTCAACAAGGCCATCAACCCGCCCTGCGCCTTTACGGAGCACGCCGTCTGCCCGCTGCCCCCGGCCGAAAACGTGCTGCCGATCCGCATCGAAGCCGGCGAAAAGCGCCTCCACGACTGATCTGCATCGAAACAGCAAAAGGCCCGGCAGCGTCACCACTACCGGGCCTTCTGTTTTGAATTTCTGCGCTATCGCCGTATCGCACGCACGAGGGCGATCAGGATACAGGCGCCGAGCAGGCCCGCGACCAGATAGCCGAGCCAGCCGCCAAACGAAATGCCGATGATGCCAAAGAGGAAGCTGGCAATCAGCGCGCCGACAATGCCGAGCACGATGTTGAGAAAAATCCCGGTATTGGTCTTCATGATGTTGGATGCAATCCAACCCGCCAGACCCCCGATAATGATCGCTGCAATCCAGCCGATACCTGCGTCGCCCATGTGAACCCCACAATTGAGAAAGACGGCTCGACCCGAGCCGCTTTAATCAACGCCGCAGGAACCAAACGGTTGCGTAGCCTAGAAATCGAAGGTCCAATGACCGTCGATTTCGGTAAAGCGCCCCATGCTCGGTGCGGACCAGCCTCTCCCGATCGAATAAAGCCGTACACGGCAGGTGACGACGCCGTTGGGGTGCTTGGCACAATCGGTGGCTTCTAGCTTCACGCGATCTTCGACGATCGCAACCCGCTGGCGTTCGAGAATGCGCGCATTGCTGAGCATGGCGTCGATCGCCTGCGTCGGCGTCGGTCCCCCCGCAATCAGCGGCGCCTCTCCGGAACTGCATCCTGCGAGTGCCAAAACCCCAACAATAGCCAGCATACCAAGCGGCCGTATCATGGAACCCTCCTCGCCCCACAGGCAGCCATCCTAGCAAGGAGAGGTAAACCTGGGGTGTAGCAGTCCCATCGAATACATCCGTACCATCTCGTACTGCTTCGGCTTGAATGCCAGTTCCAGCTTTGCTACACGCAAAACCAGACAATCCTAGTCATATAAGGAAAGCCCGTGTCAGGCAGTGCAACGACGCAGCAAACGCTGCGATTGGAAGGCATCGGGCTGAGCGTCGGCTATGGCGGCACCAATGTGCTCGACAATGTCGACCTCGCGATTCCCACCGGCGAGATCACCATTCTCATCGGCCCCAATGGGTGCGGAAAATCCACGCTGCTCAAGACCATGGCGCGCATCCTGACCCCATCCAAGGGCAGCGTGTTGCTCGATGGCAAGGCTATCCACCGCCTCGACACCAAGAGCGTTGCCGCCAAGCTTGGCCTGCTCCCGCAGGGCCCGATTGCCCCCGAAGGCCTGACCGTGCGCGAACTCGTCGCCCAAGGCCGCTTCCCGCATCAGACCCTGCTGCGCCAATGGACCCGGGCCGACGAGGATGCCGTCAATGGCGCCATGGATATTGCTGGCATTACCGATTTTGCCGATCGCAGCGTCGATACGCTCTCCGGCGGCCAGCGCCAGCGCTGCTGGGTAGCGATGGTCCTGGCCCAGGAAACCGACCTCATTCTCCTCGATGAGCCGACCACTTTCCTTGACCTAAAAGTGCAGGTCGACCTGATGGACCTTCTCGCCGGCCTCGCCCACCAGCGCGGCCGCACGCTGGTTATCGTCCTTCACGAACTCAGCCTCGCCGCCGCCTATGCCGACCATCTGGTAATGATGAAGGACGGCCAGATCGTCGCCACCGGCACGCCGGACGACATTTTTACCGCCGCCAGGTTGAAGGAGGTCTTCGACCTCGAAGCCAAGGTGCTGCGCGATCCCGACAGCGGCCGCATGGTTTGCGTTCCCTCGGGAACCCGCATGCGCAGCGTCGCACCCGTGACCGCGCGATGAGTACGATAGCCGCCCCCAATTCCGGCACGCATCCCGTCCGGGCCTGGAGCGGCGTCCCGGTGCTTCTCGGCGTTCTGGTCCTCGCCTTCCTGCTGCACATCGCCGTCGGCGCCAAGCAGCTCTCGATTGGTACCGTCATCGAAGCACTGACCAATTTCGACCAGACCGTCTTCGATCACGTCATCGTCCGCAACCTGCGCCTGCCCCGCGCCGTATTGGCTGTCATCGTCGGCGCTAGCCTTTCCCTTGCCGGCGCATTGATGCAGGGCGTCACGCGCAATCCGCTGGCCGATCCGGCCCTCCTCGGCCTCACCGCCGGCGCTGCCTTTGCCGTGGTCATCGCCACCAGCGTTCTGGGCCTCACCAGCATGATCTTCATTCCGTGGATCGCCATGCTGGGGGCGCTCGGCGCCGCGCTTGTCGTCTATCTCATCGCCCGCCTCGTGCCCGGCGGCGCCACCCCGCTCAGCCTCACCCTTTCCGGCGCCGCCATCTCGGCCTTCCTCAGCGCCGTCATCTCCGTCGTTCACCTGCTCGACCAGGACACCTTTGAGAACCTCCGCGTCTGGCTGACCGGAGGCCTCGCCGGTCGCGACATCACTCTGTTGCTCTATGTCGGCCCGCCAATCGCCCTCGCCCTCATTGGCGGCGTCCTCCTCGCCCCGCGCGTCACCGTCCTCGCCATGGGCGACGAGGTGGCCCAGGGACTCGGCGTAAAAACCGGCGCGCTAAAAGTGCAGTTGCTGGCCGTGGTCGTGGTGCTGACGGCGTGTTCCGTTGCCCTCGCAGGCCCGCTCGGCTTCATCGGCCTCGTTATCCCTCATGTCGTCCGCCTCTATGTCGGCTCCGACTATCGCTGGATCGTGCCCTATGCAGCCCTTGCCGGCGCCATCTATCTCCTCGGCGTCGATACCATTGCCCGCGTCGCCATCCCGCCGCGCGAAATTTCTACGGGCATCATCACCGCCATGATCGGCGCACCGCTCTTCGTCCAGCTCGTCCGCCGGAGGACCCGCTGATGTCGGCTCCTGCTCGCCACTGGGTCCTGCGCAGCAAATCCGAGCGGATCGCCCTGCGCCTCCCCGTCCGTGCCCTCGTGGCCCTCGCCCTGCTTTCGCTGGTTCTGCTCGTCACCTGCTGCGTAAGCCTCGCTACCGGCACCTATGGCGTCGCACTCAACGAAGTCATCGATACCTTGCGTGGTTTCAGCATCAGCCGCGCCATCGACAATGTCGTTTGGGAATTCCGTTTCCCCCGCACTCTCGCCGCCGCTCTCGTCGGCGCCATGATGGCGCTTTCGGGCGCCGCCCTGCAGAACACGACGCGCAACGGCCTTGCCGATCCCTCACTCGTGGGCGTCAGCCAGGGCGCCGCCCTCGCCGTCGTCTCCCTCACGGTCGTCTTCCCCGACGTCTCCGGCGCCCTCCGTCCCTGGGCTGCCTTTGCCGGCGCCATTCTTGTCGCCCTCGCCATTCAGGGCCTGTCCCACACTCGTCAGGGCGGCAGCGCTATTCGCTTCATTCTGATGGGCATCGGCCTTTCGACCTTCATCTCGTCGATCACCTCGGCCCTCATGACCTATGGCGATATCGACCGCGCCATGGCTGCCCTCTCCTGGCTCGCCGGCTCGATCAATGCGGCAAGCTGGAGCGATGTCTGGACGCTGGGCACCTGGTGCACCGTGCTGCTCCCCGCCCTCCTTGCCATCAGTCGCAGTTCCTCGGCCACCCGCATGGGCGAGGCCACGGCCATCAGCCTCGGCGTCCGCACAAAACTGATCCGCAACCTGCAGCTCGCCATCGCCGTGGCCCTCGCCGCCATCGCTACGTCGGTGGTCGGCCCGCTCGGCTTCGTCGGCCTCATCGCGCCCCATGCGGCGCGCCGCATCGCCCCGGCCGGCATCGGCCTCAATCTGCTGATCACCGCCATGGTGGGTGCCGCGCTCGTCTCGCTTGCCGATCTCGTCGGCCGCGCCGCCTTCGCCCCCATTCAAATTCCCGCCGGCCTGCTCACCGCCCTCATCGGCGTGCCGCTCTTCATCGTCCTGATGGTGCGCAGCCGTTCCACCGCATCACATTGATTTTGGAGGATTTCATGTCGTTTCGTTCAAACCTGCTCACCGCCGTCCTGGCTTTCGCCCTAGCCACACCGGCCCTCGCCCAGGAATTCCCGGTCACCATCGAGCACAAGTTCGGCACGACAGTCATCGAAGCCAAACCCGAGCGCGTCGCCAGCCTCGATTACGGCGGTATCGGCAACCTGCTCAAGCTCGGTGTCACTCCTGTCATCGTCCGCGAATGGCGCGACAAGTTTCCCTCTACGACCCCGCCTTGGGGCCAATCACTGCTGACGAGCGAACCCGTCGTCTTTGCCGGCGACATCGATCCGGAACTTGTGGCTTCAACCGATCCCGATGTCATCATCGCTCTCGCCTCCGGTATCGATGAAGACCTCTACGCCAAGCTAAGCCTCATCGCCCCCGTGGTCGCCATTCCAAGCGGCCTCGGCGACTATGAACTTCCCTGGGACCAGCGCGCCTTGATCGCCGCCCGCGCCCTTGGCGTCGAAGCCGAAGCGCAGAACCAGATCGACGCCATCCACGCTCGCTTTGCCGAAGTCCGCGAGAGCCATCCCGAATGGGCCGGTAAGACAGCCGTTGTCGGCCGCATCGTCGATGGCGAATTCAGCGCCTTCAACAAGCTCGATATCCGCGCCAAGTTCCTCAACGAATTCGGCTTCGTGACGCCCACAGCGCTCGACGCGATCACCGAAACCGCCTTCTTCAACCTCGTCTCACCCGAACTCATCGAGCCCATCGATGCCGACGTTATCGTCTGGTACGGCGGTTCGGCGGCTTTGCAGGAATCGCTTGATTACCCCGCCCGCCCCTTCCTCCAGGCGACCGCCAAGGGCGGCGAAATCTTCCTCACCGATGAGCACCTCGCAGCCATCGCCCGCCAGGAGCTTCTCTCCATTCCGGTTGCCGTCGATTTCCTCGTGCCGCTGCTCGAAGCCGCAGCCGACGGCGATCCGGCAACACCTGTCGAAGGCGCCCTCCAGTAATTCCGCTCTGACCTTTCGTGGAGATTATCCCGATGCTCTTCCGCACCGCCTTCGCTGCAATCACCCTCGCACTTGGCCTCGCCCTTCCGGCCCTCGCGCAGGAAACCCGCTCCGTCACCGCCGCCAACGGCACCTTCGACATTCCCGTCGCCCCGCAACGCATCGTTGCGCTCAATGACCAGATCGTTGCCCTGCCGCTCTATGAGCTGGGCGCCGCTTTGGTCGGCAGCGCCGGCCGGGTGGATGCCGATGGCAAAACGTACCTCCGCGGCGGCATGGACACGCTCGGTATCGATTACTCAAACACCGACATCAGATATGTCGGCCAGTTCAACGCCATCGACGTCGAAGCCATCGCCGCTTTGCAGCCCGATCTCATTATCGGCGGCACCTATACCGACCCGGCCGTGATCGACCAGCTTCAGGCCATCGCGCCGACCCTGGTCGTCGACAATGGCGCTCTCGGCCTCGTCGAAACCCTCCGCACCCTCGCCGATGTCAGCGGCCAGTCCGGCAATTTCGAGGCCCGCCACCAGCGCTATCTCGACAATGTCGAACGCACCAAATCCTATCTCGGCGACACCTCCGCCATTTCCGCGACCATGACCTTCATGTTCCCGGCCGGCGAAGAACTCTGGGTCTATCGCGCCAATCTCGGCGCCATCGCCCAAGTGCTCTCCGATCTTGGCTTTGCCCAGCCGACCGCTGTCGCTGCGCTCGAAGCGACGCAAGCCTCGTGGAGCGCCGAGCTGATCCAGGACCTCGATGCCGATTTCATCTTCGGTTTCTACCGCCAGCAGCCCGATGCGACGCCCGAAGCGGTGCGCGCAGCCTATGAAAAGTTCGCACCCGGCTGGTGCCAGGCCCTCACCGCCTGCCAGAAGGGCCAGATGGTCCTGCTGCCCGGGCCCGCTTTCGGCAGCACCATGGCCGGCCTCGATCTCGCGCTCGATCTCGTCGAGACGCATGTCGCCGGCCGTTCCTTCGTTCCATTTCAAGAAGCCAAGTAATGGGCAAGCACGTCTTCTGCACCGACCTCTGCCTCGAACGCGGCGAGCCCCTAGCCGGCACCGGTGATGCGCCCAAGCGCGTCCTCATGCTCGCCTGGCCACGCGGCAAATGGCGGACGCCACGCTGGGAGTCGGTCGATATGTCGCCCGAACTTTCGGAGGCCCTGCACCAGGCGGCCCATGCCAAACTGCATGTGGCATTGGTCGACAAGGTCGAGGCGGAAGGCAGCCTGCCCACGCTCCATGCCCTGCCGGAAAACGTCTATGCCGACTTTACCGATGAGGCGGAGCTGATCACAGCCATTCGCGACTATATCGCCGGCAAGGTGTTTGCGGGCACGCCGGACACGCGCCCCACCATCATCTGCTGCACCGATAGCCGGCGCGACGCCTGTTGCGCCCGCCATGGCTTCTCCACCTACAAGGCCCTGGTCAAGATCGCCGACCCGACCGAGTTCAACATCGTTCAGGCCACCCATATCGGCGGCTGCCGCTTTGCCGCCTCGCTCGTCGTCATGCCCCAGCGCCAGCGCTATGGCCGCATGACCGCCGAGCACGCCGAAGGCTTCCTCGATGCCATCGGCCGGAACGAAGTCTACCTCCCAACCTATAAGGGCCGCTCCGACGAGCCCGAACCGGCCCAGGTCGCCGAACTCGCCGCCCTCAAATGGGCCTCCGAAAATGGTCTGGGCACCGCGGCAGTGCACCTTGGCGGCCACATCCCCAAGGACGCCCACGAAGGCGACCTGCTCACCCTCGAGGCCGAGCTTGCCGGCGCCCGTCTTTCCATTCGCATGCACGCCCAGGATTTCATGGTCCAGGGCAATTGCGGCGTCGTTGCCGAAGGCGGCGGCGAGATGACCCTGCGCTGGTGTGTGGACGAGGTCATCGCCCAACCAAAGACAGCAGCACACTGAAATCGTCGAAAACGGGCCCCACCCGAAGCGACACTGGAGACTGGAAATGACTACCCTCACCCGCCACGCCGCGCTGATCGCAACGGCGGGCCTAGCCCTGCTGCTGGCTGCGCCGACCTTTGCTCAGGAAACACGCTCCTATACCGACGATGCCGGCCGCACCGTGGAAGTGCCGGTTGCGCCAAAGCGCATCGTCACCCTGCACGACAGCTCGCTCACCGTGCCGCTGGTCGAACTCGGTATCATCCCCGTCGGCGCCTTCGGCCGCAATGGCGAAGCCGGCCCCTTCATGCGCGGCGCCGCCACGCTGACCGGCGTGACCTTTGAAAATTCCAACATCGTCAATGTCGGCGCCTCGCCTGCCGATATCGAAGCCATCGCTGCGCTCGAACCCGATCTCATCATCACCTCGAGCTTCCAGGAAGCGCCGATCGAACAGCTCGAAGTCATCGCCCCGACCGTCTTCGTTGAAGACAATGTGCGCGGCGAACTCGCGACCTTCGAGGGCATTGCCGAGCTGACCAATACTCAGGATAAGCTCGCCATCCTCAAGTCGCGCTATCAGGCCCAGGTCGATCAGGTGAAGGCCGTTATCGGCGACCGGAACATCTCGGCCTCGATCATCCTGACCCAGGAAGGTCAGATCGCCGCCTGGCATACCTATGGCGTCATCGGCAAGGTTCTGCGCGATGCCGGCTTCACCTTCCCCGCCGTGATCGATGGGCTCGAAGGCACCGAGCGCACCTTCTTCTCGGGCGAAGAACTGCCGGCTTTCGACGCCGACTTCATGTTCCTCACCTACGACGCTGCCCGCGGCCAGAGCCCGCAGGACGCCATCGCCGATATCGAAACCGTCACGCCCAGCTTCTGCCAGTTCCTCACGGCCTGCGCCGGCGAACGCTTCGTGCTCGTGCCGCGCGAAGATGCCGTCGCCCGCTCCTATACCGCTGCCGGCATGATGGCTTCGGCCGTCCTCGCCGCCATTTCCGGCCGCGATCTCGACGCGCTGGCCGAATAATTGCGACCGGGAAACCCGATCATGTTCAAGCAACTCATCGCCGTCGGTATTTTGACCCTCACCGGCCTCACCGCCACCCTCGCCCAGGAAACCCGCAGCTTTACCGATGACGCCGGCCGCACGGTGGAAATCCCCACCAAGCCGCTGTGCATCGTTTCACTACAGGACCTTGCCATTACAGTGCCACTGCTCGAACTGGGCGTGACGCCCGTGGGCAGCCATGGCCGCACCACCGCCGAAGGCCAGCCGTTCATCCGTTCCAGCGACGTGTTAACCGGCATCGACTTCGACAATTCCGATATCAAGTTCGTCGGCAATCTGCCGGCCGATGTCGAAGCCGTCGCCGCGCTCGAGCCCGACCTGATCCTGACGACGCCCTGGCAGACTGCCCCGGTCGAGCAGCTCGCCGCCATCGCCCCCACCGTCGTCCTCGACGATGGCGCCCGCGGCGATCTCGGCATGCACGACATCCTCGCCGAATTGACCGGCACCGAAGACAAGCTGGCCGTTCTGAAAGCGCGCTACGAGGGCCAGATCGCCCAGATCAAGCGCCTCATCGACACCGCCAATATCTCGGTCAACGTTATTCAGGGCGTCGATGGCCAGGTTGCCGTCTGGCACACCTATGGTGCCCTGGGCAAAGTGCTGCGCGACGCGGGCTTCACCTTCCCCGATCGCGTCAACGCCATTAAAGGCGGCGATCCGGAACGCCTCAGCGGCGAAGCCCTGCCCGAACTCGATGCGGATTTCGTCTTCGCCACCTATCGCACCGACACGCTCGAAACTCCGGCCGATGCGAAGAAATTCCTCGAAGAAGTGCTGCCGAACTTCTGCGAATACCTTCACGCCTGCCGCGAGAACCAGCTCATCATCGTGCCCCGCGAAGAGGCCTCGGCCTCGTCCTATTATGGCCTCGGCGTATTGAGCTACATGATCATCTCGCAGATTTCGGGCCGCGATTTCGTGCCCATGCAGCGCTGACATCGCCCCGTCAAATCGACACCCGATAAATGATCCCCGCGAAAGCGGGGATCATCGTTTATGTCTGGGATTTCCGCTTTCGCAGAACTGACAGCGTGATAAGAAGAGGCCGCTTCCGTTCCATACATGTCATTCGAGATGCCGCGATGAGCAATTCCATTTTCGCTGAGATCGTTGCCGCCATCGGCGCACTGGCCGTGGCTATCCGCCATGGCGGCGAAAACAAGTCCCCGGTCTACGGCTCCAAGCCCGATATTCCCGCGCCCAAGGCGCAGGGCAGCATCCCGACGCTGAAAATGCCGACGGCCAAGGGCTGGGAAGGCGATCACAAGCCGACCGCCGCCGCTGGGCTCAAGGTCAATGCCTTCGCTAGGGGTCTCGACCATCCGCGCCAGGTCTATGTCCTCCCCAATGGCGACGTGCTGGTCGCTGAATCCATGGGTGAATCGGGCAAGCCCAGCTCGCTCTTCGATCACGCCATGTCGGCCACCATGCAGCGCGCCCGCGCCTCGGGCACCAGCCCCAATCGCGTGACGCTGCTGCGCGATGCCGATGGTGATGGCACCGCCGAAATCCGCCACGCCTATATCGAAAACGTCCGCCAGCCCTATGGCATGGTGCTCATTGGCTCGACGCTCTATGTCGGCGCCAGCGATGCGCTTCTTGCCTATCCCTACGATCCCGCGGCCACCAAGATCACCACGCCCGGCAAGAAGCTGATGGACCTCGTCCCCGGCGGCCACTGGACGCGTAATCTCATCGCCAGCAAGGACGGCACCAAGATCTACGTCGCCGTCGGTTCGCTGACCAATATCGGCGATGCCGGCATTGCAGCCGAAGAAAACCGCGCCTGCATCCACGAATATGACATCGCCACCGGCAAATCGCGCATCTATGGCGCCGGCCTCCGCAATGCAGTGGGCATGGCCTGGGAGCCGACCACCGATGTGCTCTGGACCGTCGTCAACGAGCGCGACGGTCTCGGCGACGAAACCCCGCCCGACTACCTGACCTCGGTGCGCGATGGCGGCTTCTATGGCTGGCCCTATTCCTATTGGGGCGTTGTCGACGATCGCGTGCCGCAGAGCGCGGCCCACCCGGCTTCCAAGCAGGATCACCCGGACTTTGCCCTCGGCGGTCACACCGCTTCGCTCGGCCTTTCCTGGGTTCCCGAAGGCACCTTGCCCGGCTTCCCCGCCGGCATGGCCATCGGTCAACATGGTTCCTGGAACCGCAGTAAGCTCAGCGGCTACAAGCTGACCTTCGTCGCCTTCGAAAACGGCAAGCCCGTCGGCCTGCCGCGCGATATCCTCACCGATTTCCTCTCAGCCGACGAAAAGTACTCCTACGGTCGCCCCGTTGGCGTCGCCGTCGCCGCCGACAAAGCCCTGCTCATGGCCGATGACGTGGGCGACGTGATCTGGCGCGTCACGGGCGCCTGAGACCGGACTTGACCATGCTCACTAAAACGCTCGGCGCAGGGCTCCTTGCCCTCGCCGCCTCCTCCATCGCCCTCGCCCAGGAACCCCTGACGCTGACTATCGGCGTGCAGGAAAGCGGCACCGTGCAGTGGGAAATCGAAACCATCAAGTCGCTCGGCCTCGACAAGGCCCATGGCCTCAATCTCGAAGTCCGTCCCCTTGCCGACAGCCGCGCCGGGCAGATCGCCCTGCAGGCCGGCGCGGTCGACGTGATCCTTTCCGATTTCGTCTGGGTCGCCGCCCAGCGCAACGATGGCAACCTCGTCACTATGGTGCCCCATTCGCTGACCGTTGGCGGCCTCATGGTCCCCGCCAACAGTGCCATTGCTGACGTCACCGGCCTCGAAGGCACAACCATCGGCGTTGCCGGCGGCCCCGCCGACAAGAGCTGGGTCATCCTTCAGGCCTATTTCGCCAGCAAGACCGGCAAAACCCTGCCCGAAGTTGCCGAAGCCCGTTTCGGCGCCCCGCCATTGGTCAACGAACTGCTGGGCAATGGCGGCGTCGATGCCGCCCTAAACTTCTGGCAGTGGAACGCCCGCGCCAAAGCCGCCGGCATGCACGAACTGCTTTCGGTAAAAACCATGCTGGCCGAACTTGGCGTCGCCGAGCCACCGCCGCTGCTGGGCTGGACTTTTACGGAAGCAACCGCCGAAGCGAAGCACGATGCCGTGGTCCGTTTCCTTGATACCTCCTTCACCGCCAAGGAAGTGCTTCTCACGGACGACACGGCCTGGGAAAATCTGACGGGCCTGATGGGCGCTGAGGATGATGCCGCGCTTTTCGCCCAACTGCGAGATGACTATCGGGCTGGCATCGTCTCCTCTTACAACCCTGAGGATACGAGCGCCGCCGAACAGACCTTTGCCCTCCTCGCCCGCTTCGGCGGCAGCGAAGTCGTGGGCGAAGGCCAGGAACTGTTGCCGGGGACATTTTGGCCGGGCTACCGCAAATAGGCGAGCCGCAGCGCGCAGGGCCCAAGCACGCCCTGCCGCTGCTCGAACTCCTGTCTTTCCCGATCCTGCTGCTGGTCTGGCAAGTCCTCGCCATGGTGCTGGCCCACAGGCTTTTTCCCTCGCCCATCGCGGTCGGTCAGGAAATGCTTCGCCTCGCGACAGAGGGAAAACTCCTCGCCGATCTCGCCAAAACGCTCTGGCGCGCCAGCCTCGCCTTCATTCTCGCCATGCTGATCGGCACCGCAATCGGCATCTTGATCGGCCGCAAAAGCTGGCTCGATCGCCTCTTTTCAAGCTGGCTCCTTGTCGGCCTCAACCTCCCGGCCATCGTCGTCGCCATCGCGCTCTATATCTGGCTTGGCCTCACCGAAACCGCGCTGATCCTCGCCGTCGTCATCAACAAGGTGCCGCTGGTCGCCACCACCATTCGGGAAGGCGTGCGCAGCTTCGCCCCCGAATTCGATGAACTCGCTCACGCCATGCGCTGGCCGGCCACAAAACGTCTCCGCCTGATATTCCTGCCCCAACTCATGCCCTTCGTCCTCGCCGCAGCGCGAACCGGCCTGTCGTTGATCTGGAAAATTGTCCTCGTCTTCGAAGTTCTGGGCAGCGATGGCGGCGTCGGCTACCGCGTCAGCCTTTTCTTCCAATTCTTCGACATTACCGGCGTGCTCGCCTACACCTCCGCCTTCATCCTTGTCGTCCTCGCGATTGAGTACGGAATGCTGCGCCCCATCGAACGGAGGGTGCTGCAATGGCGACCGGCCCAGGCCTGAAAATCTCGATCGACGAAAAGCGTTACCCCGGCAGCGCGGCTCCGACGTTCTCCGGCTTCAAAGCAGAGATCGCGCCTGGCAGCGTGACCGCCATCCTCGGCCCATCCGGCATCGGCAAATCGACACTCCTGCGCATCATCGCCGGCATCGACAGAGATTATTCCGGCCACGTGACCATCGACGGCCAACCCGCCGCCGAAGCCGCCCCACCGGGCTTCGTCTTCCAGGACCCGCGCCTGCTGCCCTGGCTCACTACGCTCGACAATATCCGAACCGCCGGCACTGGCGTCAGCACCGAACAAGCCATGGTCGCCCTCGGCAAGACCGGCCTTTCCGGCCAAGCAAGTCTCTACCCGCACCAGCTCTCCGGCGGCATGCAACGCCGCGCCGCCCTGGCTCGCGCCCTGACCCTCAATGCCGGGCTATTGCTTCTTGATGAGCCCTTCGTATCGCTCGACCGCACCCTCGTCGAGGAAATGTACGACCTGATCGCATCAGTCGCTGCCTCGAGCGGGCCGACGATGATCCTCGTCACCCACATAGTGGAAGATGCCGCCCGCCTCGCCGATCGCGTGCTGGTTCTATCCGGCACGCCTACCCAAATCGCGGCTAACCTGGCCTTCCCGCAGCCCCGCAACCAACGCGACCGGGATACGCTGGACACCTATCGCCGCCTGATCGAGGACGCGACCTAGCGTTCGTAGTCGATCGGCATGCCGATCGTCAGGCGAGCACGCGGCAATCCCTCAGGCGGTCGTGGCACCGGCGAACTGGCATAGACCAGGTCCCGTGCCGCCTGATCGAGGGAGGCAAAGCCGCTCGACCGGGCGATGCTCACAGACTGTACATTGCCAGCGGCGTCGATCGTGAACTGCACGATCACCCGCCCCTCTTCGCCGCGCTGCCGAGCATCCGCCGGATATTTCCGGCGCTGCCCAAGATGGCGCAGCACACTCGATTCCCAGCGGTTGACCTGCGAACTGCTTGGCTCCGACGTGGTCGACTGCTGCGGCGCCGCGGCCTGCTGCGCCTGCTGTTCCTGCGGCTTCGGTGCCGAAGCCTGCGTCGCCGCCTGTTGAGGAGGGGGCGTCCGGCGCGGCGGCGGCGTAAACTTGGTCGCTGGCGTATTTTCGCGCGTTTCCGCAATGCGCGACGACATGGTCACCGGCACGGGCAGGTTCGGATCGACAGGCTCAACCACCGGCTCTTCGGGAACGGGTTCTGGCACAGGCTCCGGCTCAGGAACCGGTTCGGGTTCTGGCTCCGGCGGCTTGACGATCTCTTCCGGCTCCACAACCGGCTCAGGCTCGGGCTCCGGCCGCTCGACAGTAGCCATCTGCCGCTGGATCACCACGGCCGGCTCCGGAACCTCGACTTCGGGCACCTCGATGATCGGCTCGACGGGTTCCGGCACGACCGCTGGTTCAGGCTCTGGAACAGGCTCCGGCGTGGGCTCTGGCTCCGGCAGCGGTTCAGGCGTCGGCTCGACCTCCGGCTCCGACGGCGGCTCGACTTCGGCCTCCGCCGTCTCGACGACGTCTTCAGGCTCGACAGCTTCTTCCGGTTCGACGACCTCTTCCGGTTCTACCACCTCTTCGGGCTCAATTTCCGGCTCAACTACCGGTTCGGGCTCCTCAATGGGCTCGGCTTCCGGATCCGGCTCCGCCTCACTCGGCGGCGTCGCCTCGGAAGCGGCTGAAAGCTCGCCCTCGGGCACGTCGAGTTCCTCGGTCACCGGCGAAACGGCGAACTCGGCAAATTCAACGACCATGGCACCGGGCGGTGGGCCTGCCGCCTGCTCTACCGGCACATAAGTCTGGTAGGCCCAATAGCCCCCCACGAGCCCCGCAATAACAAGCAGGCTCGCCGTGGTCCAAAGAACAACGTCGCCCTTGGTGGGACGCAAAAAGTCTTCCGCGACGAAGCTGTCGCCTGGCTTGGTCATTCTGCCGCCTGAGCGTCCTGGCCGTTCGGCACGGCCACGGCATTGGCCGATTCCAGACCCACCAGCGCGATGCGCACATAGCCGGACGAGCGCAAGAGGTTCATCGCCTCCATCAGGTCGCCATAGGCCACCGCCGCATCGGCGCGGAGGAACACACGCGTTTCGCGATCGCCTTCGGTCACCTTGTCAAGCGAGGCCGCAAGTGCCTCACGCGCAACTGTGTCATTGCCGATGGCTAGGCTCAAATCGTCCTTGAGCGTAACGAAAAGCGGCTCTTCCGGTCGCGGAGCCGGTGTCGCGTTGGAAACCGGCAGGTCGACATTGATATCGACCGTCGCCAGCGGCGCCGCCACCATGAAGATGATCAGCAGAACCAGCATGACGTCGATGAACGGCGTCACATTGATCTCGTGATTGACGTCGAGCTCGTCGCCCCCGCCTTCCTTGATCCGACCGGCCATGCCCCTACTCCGCCGCGAGAGCGGTCGGGCCGCGGGCAATGGCGAGAGCGGCACGATCAAGATCGCGGCTCACCAGACGCTCGATGCCGGCCGAAACATCGGCCAGCAACTGCCGGTAGCCGGTGACCGAACGGGCAAAGGCGTTGTAGATCACCACGGCCGGAATAGCGGCCACGAGACCAAAGGCCGTCGCCAGCAGCGCTTCGGCAATACCCGGCGCCACGACGGCAAGATTGGTCGTCTGTGTCTCAGCAATGCCCACAAAGGCATTCATGATGCCCCAGACGGTGCCGAAAAGTCCAACAAATGGCCCCACCGAACCGACGGAAGCCAAAATACCAAGGCTCTGCGAAATCTTGCGGCCCGCAGCCACTTCGATGCGGCCGAGGCGGGACGACACGCGTTCCTTGATGCCACCGGGATCGACCCGACCGACGAGATCGCGCGACATCTCCACTTCCTCGGCGGCCGCCTTGACCAGCATGGCGCCAAGCCCACGGCGAGTAGCCATAACAGCAGCAACGCTCTCGAGACTATCGGCCTTCAATACCTCGCGCAGCGCCTTATTGGCGCGACGACGAGCACCCGAAAGCTGCATGCTCTTGGCCACCCAGATGATCAGCGTAACGAGCGAAGCGGTGAGCAGCCCCACCATGACGCTCTTCACGACATAGTCGGCCGCCATGAACATGCCCCAGGGCGACAGATCGTGACCCTGAAGGCCCGTCTCAACCATAGGCAGATCTGACTCCGCCGTTGGCGCAACCGCAGGATCGGCCGCCACCGGCGCCGTTGTTTCCGCGGCAGGAGCAGACATTGCCGGGTTTGCGCCTGCGGGCGACGGCACCGCTGTTTCCGTATTCTGCGTAGGCGCGACGTCTGGGCTCACAGCCGGTGCAGCGGGCGCCGTTACCGCCGGAGCACTGTTCTGCACGGGCGCAGCCTCCTGGGCCACGCCCGGAAGGGCGAGGCCAGAAATGAGGAGAAGACCAGCGGCAGCGTAAAGCGCGCTTCTGTTGCGGTGCAGACGATCAGCCATGAGGACACTACCCTTGACACAGCACCTGCTGTCAACCGGGCGCCGGATCAACAGATCCGAGGCAACTCGCCCATGGGGCGCGGCACATGCAGAAGCTCAATGCCGCTCACCTATTAAAGATGACGTTTATTGTCAAGAAAACGGAAAGACGATTGAGCTGATCGCGCAAGGATTTGCACCGATCGCGAAGACCCACGTTCAAGCCAGCAGCTCCGGCGCTGCCAAAGCCGCGGCAAGACTGGTCTTGTCGAGCACGTCGCGCGAAGCCAGCGCTACCCGCGAAAACACATGCCGCAATTCGCAGCTTTCCTCCGATCGGCAATCCTCGCAACGCCGATAGGCGACGATGGAAAGACAAGGCAAAAGCGCAATCGGCCCATCGATCAGGCGCAACACCTCGCCGAACATCACCTCTTCCGCGGGGCGAATAAGCTCATAGCCGCCCGTGCGGCCGCGATGGCTGCGCACCAAGCCATTGCCTTTAAGCTGGAGCAGGATCTGCTCCAGAAACTTCTTCGGGATTTTCTCTTCTGTGGCGATCTCGCTGGTCATCAGCGTATTGCCGGGCCCCACCCGCGCGAGCGCAAGCAGGGCACGAAGCGCGTAGCGGGCCTTCTGGGAAATCACCGCGCGCTCCTGGAGAACTAGGACCAGTCGCCATTCAGCTCAGGCTGAGGCAAAAATGGCGTTTTTCGAGAACCGGAGCGGAACGTACATTTGGGTACGTGAGCACCGGAAGCGCAGAAAAATGTCATTTGCAGACCAGCATCAGCTTAATGGCGGTTGGTCCGTGGGCGGAAACAGCTTCCAGCGTTTGGGACGGAAGCTGATCTGGCTCCGCTCGCCGGCCGGATGATCGAAGGGAAGATCGATCTCCACCCGACGCGCTGCCCCGCCGATATCAAGCTCCACCCGGCGCGTACCGCCAACACGGCGACTGCTGGCAACAACGCCCGACAGAGCCGCATCGCCTTCGACCAGTTCGATATCGTGAGGACGGAAGAACAGGCGTGCCGCCCCCGACGCCTCTGGCGAGGAAATACCAATCGGCCGGTCGCCGAGCCAGATATCTCCACGCTCGATATTGACCGGCAGGGCGCTGGATTCGCCAATGAAGCCAAAGACGAAGGGCGATTGCGGCTGGTCATAGACCGTGTCCGGCGTACCCACCTGCTCGATCTTGCCCTGGCTCATCACGCAAAGCCGGTCGGCCAGTTCGAGCGCTTCTTCCTGATCGTGGGTCACGAAGACAGTCGTGTGGCCGGTACGATCATGAATTTCGCGCAACCACTTGCGCAATTCGCGACGCACCTGCGCATCGAGCGCCCCAAAAGGCTCATCGAGCAGCAACACGCCCGGCTCGATTGCAAGGGCCCGGGCCAGCGCCACGCGCTGGCGTTGGCCTCCGGACAGCTGGCTCGGATAGCGCTTTTCGAGACCCGAGAGCTGCACGAGATCTAGCAATTCCAGCGCCCGGCGCCGAATTTCCGCCTTGGACGGGCGCGTGGCGCGCGGCCGCACTTCGAGACCGAAGGAGACGTTTTCCAGAATCGTCATGTGCCGGAACAGCGCATAGTGCTGGAACACGAAGCCGATATTGCGCTCCTGCACGCTCTTTTCCGAAGCGTCCTCTTGCCCAAAGAAAATCTTGCCCGCCGTCGGCCGTTCGAGACCGGCGATCAGCCGCAGAAGCGTAGTCTTGCCCGAGCCCGATGGTCCCAAGAGCGCAATGAGCTCGCCCGACTTGATATCCAGCGACACATCGTGGAGCGCCGGAAACCGGTCGAATTCCTTGCGGACGTTTTGAACGCGTACTTCCATCTCTATTCCAGTTTAGTGGCCGCGACCGGTGGCAGCGAGTTCGTCGCCGAACCGCCATTCCAGCGCTGTTTTGAGAACCAGGGTGACGAGCGCCAGCAAGGCGAGGAGCGAGGCCAGCGCGAAGGCGGCCGTGCTCTGGTATTCATTGTAGAACATTTCGACCTGCAGCGGCATGGTCGTGGTCTGTCCGCGGATTTTGCCCGAAACCACCGCCACGGCGCCGAACTCGCCCATTGCACGCGCATTGCAGAGCAGCACGCCATAGAGCAGGCCCCATTTGATGTTGGGCAGGGTGACGCGCCAAAAGGTCTGCCAGCCGGACGCCCCGAGCGACAAGGCCGCTTCTTCGTCGCCCGAACCCTGATCCTGCATCAGCGGAATGAGCTCCCGCGCGACGAACGGAAAGGTCACGAAGATCGTGGCGAGCACGATGCCGGGCACGGCGAAAAGGATTTCGATATTGTAGGACCGCAGCCACGGCCCCAAAACGCTGCCCGAGCCGAAGAGCAGCACATAGACGAGCCCGGAGATCACCGGCGACACCGAAAACGGCAGGTCGATCAGGGTGGTCAGAAACGCCTTGCCCTTGAATTCGAACTTGGCGATCGCCCAGGATGCGGCGACGCCAAACACCACGTTGAGCGGCACGGCGATCACCGCAACCAGCAGGGTCAGCCTGATGGCCGAGAGCGCGTCCGGCTGCATAAGCGACTGGAAATAGACGCCAATCCCCTGGCGTAGCGCCTCCGAGAACACGGCAACGACCGGCAGCACTATGAACAGGGCCATGAACAGGAGACCCACAATGACCAGCAGCCAGCGGACGTAGAGCGGCTCATTGGTCGGCGATGTCTGGCGACGGGCATGCGATTTAGCTGCCATAGCCATATCTCCGGCGGCTCCAGGCCTGAATGAGGTTGATGACGAAGAGCATCACGAAGGAAATCGCCAGCATCACCGTGGCGATCACCGCCGCCCCGGCATAGTTGAATTCTTCGAGGCGAATGACGATCAGGAGCGGCGCGATTTCCGAGACGAATGGAATATTGCCGGCGATGAAGATCACCGAGCCATATTCGCCCACCGCGCGGGCAAAGGCCAGTGCAAAGCCGGTCATGATGGCCGGCGCCAGGCTCGGCAGCAGCACACGCGAAATGGTCTGAAAGCGATTGGCGCCCAGCGTTGCCGAAGCCTCTTCCACTTCCTTGCTGGTCTCTTCGAGAATCGGCTGGATGGTCCGCACCACGAAAGGCAGGCCGATGAAGATCATGGCAATGGTGATGCCGATAGGTGTGTAAGCAATGCGCCAACCCAATTGCGCCGCGAACTGCCCCACTATGCCATTGGGCGCATAGATCGCCGTAAGCGCAATGCCGGCAACGGCCGTCGGCAGCGCGAAGGGCAAATCGACCATGGCATCGAAAATGCGCCGGCCCGGGAAGCGATAGCGCACCAGCACCCAGGCGATCAGCGTGCCGAACACCACATTGATCCCTGCCGCGATCAGCGCCGTCACAAAGCTGGTGCGCAGCGAGGCAAGCACGCGTGGATCGAGCGCCGCGGCCCAGAACCCGTTCCAGCCGAGCCCAGCCGAGCGCAGCACCAGGGCCACTAGCGGCACTAGAATGATCAGCGAAAAATAGGCAAGGGTGAAACCAAAGGTCAGCCCGAAGCCTGGAATGACACTGGGTTGGCGAAAGCGGCCGAATCTACTCATGCGGCTTTCTCCAGCAGGGATGCGCTCACGAGGCATCCGGGTTGGTGCAGTTTTGGTCGGATCATGCAGGGGCCCGAAATTTCCGCCCAACTCTAGCCACCGAGTAGGGTTTCGCAAGGCGGGCCCCGGACAACATTCTATCCAAAGATAGAAATTCGTTCCACCAGAGAGGGAGGTGGACGAACTCGATTGCGTTGGGGCGCAAAGTCAATGGGCGGCAAGCAAAGAGTTCGCTATCGCAGCGCATTGCAGCCTTATGTCGGGAACGGCTTCGATCTCGAAATATCGCCCTCTCGTCAGCGGCCCGACGACACGCACGCGCTGCGATACGCGCCCCTCAGAAGCGACCACTGCGCAATTGGCATCGACATCGAGACCAATGTGCATTTCGTCCGGCCGCGCCGCGCCCGATTGGATCAATTGCCGGATCAGCGGATTGGCACTGGCGCGCACATCCACCGAAACGCCGCCGCAATCATAGACACGCGCCACCTCGATCACCTCGCGCCTCTCGGCTCCGCGCGGACGAACCGTGGCGCGCACCAGATCCCCCGCTCGTTCGATACCGACGAATTCGCCCGCCACAAGATTGACCTGGCCCGTCTCCACGGCCCGCGCCAAGCCCGCATGGAGATCAGGCGGGAGGCGATGGCGGTGAATATTCCACCAGGGGCGGACATGGCGCAGAAACTGCCGCTTTTCCCGCAGCGGCCAACTGCCCCAGAGCCGCTGGTTGAAGGGCCGCAACCCGTCGACGACGCTGCGCCAATCGCCACCCTCGGCTTCCACGTCGCGCACAATGTCGCGGAACCAGCGCGCGAGATAGGTGAGGCTGGTGCCAAACGGCACGTCGGCCGCATCGATCGCTAACGGCGCCACATCCTTATGCGCCTTCGGCAGCAGGCCATTGCGCGAAACCACCGTGATCGGCCCACGATGCCGCGCTTCCGCCAGAGACACCCAGGCATCGACCATGCTGAGGCCGGATCCGAGGATCATGACGGCCGCATCGGGATCGAGCGGCGTGTCCCGCTCCGAGCCGGCGCGAACGGCAATGCCCCTGCCCCGCGCCGGCTGGGTTTCGTGGCCAACCGCCAGCGCCGCCCATTGCGAGACCACGCTTGTTCCATTGCCCAGCACCGTCTCGACGCCATTTGGCGTCTCATGCAGCGCCACCGCCTCCTCGGAACGAACCAGCAGACGTCCCGGCAGATGCTCGCCTGCTTCGCGCAGCACATCTTCAAGATAGGCGCCATAAAGCCGACGTGGCACGAAGGTCCAGGACGAGCCGTGCTTCCCCGGCTCGCGCCTCTGCAGCCAGCGCCAGAAATGGTCGGGATCGTCGGCAAAGGCGCTCATGCCGCGCGCCGGCACGTTGACGCGATGATTGCGCGCCAGCGCCGAATAGGCGAGGCCCTGCCCGAAGCGCCCCTGCCTTTCGAGCAGGGTGACGCGTAGATCGGGATCGGGACTGCGCAGAAGGTGAGCGGCCAGCAGCACGCCACTTGCCCCGCCACCGATGATGACAATGGATTTGCCTGTTGAGCCTGTGGCGGTCATCGCAACCCTCCCGGTTATGCGCAATGCGCCGTCAATATTCTGTGCAAAGACAAATACCGGCGGCTAAAGTGAGCGCAACTGCGCCTCAGGTGTCGCCCGCCTTGGCCGCTCTTGCCAGCGATCCGCCTGTTCGGCAACCTGCCGGGCCAGTTCGTAGCCCTCGACCCAGCGTCCAAAACCACTCGCCACATTGACGTGGCCCACATAACCGATGTCGACGAGCGGCGCCTGCCAGCTTTTGGCGAGCAAAATAGCCTTGTCGAGGCTCATATAGACATCGTCGCGACTGGCAACGACCGTCGCTGGAAAAGGCAAGCGCTCCGTCGGAATGCGACCGAATTCATAGCTCCGCGCATGCAGGGCCGATGTGCGCTCGATATCGGCTGGAGCAACAAGCAAAGCGCCGCCAACCAGAGACGCCACAGAACTCCTGGCGAGCCGCGCCACCAGAATGGTCCCAAGGCTATGAGCCACGATGATCGCACCCGGATTGGCCCGCACAGCCTGTTCAAGCCCCTGCTGCCAGCGCGTCGCATCGGGATTGGACCAATCGGCCTGTTCGACCAGTTGCGCCTCGTCAAAATCCTCGAGCCAGAAGCGCTGCCAGTGCCCTTCGCCCGATCCGTTAAGACCAGGCACGACAAGGACAGGCCGGGTCATCGCTCCGAAAACCCTTCGTGGCGCGCGTCCCAAAAACTGCGCGGCTCGGGCTCCGGCGCTTTGCCGGCAAGATAAATCGCGTCCTCTTCGAGCGGGCTCAGGGCCGCATCATCCGCTCGCTCAGGCAGGCCACCAAAGAAGTTTGCTTTGGCGGGCGCCTCTTCTGCTCTGTTCCTGGCCAGCGGGCCGGGACTGAAAATACCGAAGAAATGCACCATTCTGTCCTCCGAAGTAGAGATATCACTCAGGAAGGGGACGTGCCCCGCGGCAATAGGGGATGCGGCCGGCGCCAGACGCCGCCGGCCGCAAATATTACTGGGTGGGACCGGTATAGATCTGGTCGAACAGGCCGCCATCACCGAAATACTTCGGCTGCGCCTCACGCCAGCCACCGAAATCCTCGATGGTCACGAGGTTGAGTTCGCCGAAGCGGGCGATGTCTTCGGGCGCTGCCGCATCCGGACGGAACGGCCGATAGTAGTGCTTGGCCGCAATCGCCTGGCCGGCATCGGAATAGAGATAGTCGAGATAGCCTTCGGCGAGATCGAGATTACCCTTCTTCTCGGCATTGCCCGGAACCAATGCCACCGGCGGTTCGGCGAGAATCGAGAGCGACGGCGTCACGATGTCGAATGCATCGGGGCCAAGTTCCTCAAGGGCGAGATAGGCTTCGTTTTCCCAAGCGAGCAGAACGTCGCCAATGCCACGCTGCACGAAAGTGGTGGTGGAGCCGCGCGCACCGGTATCGAGCACCGGAACGTGCTGGAAGAGCTGGGTCACGAATTCCTGCGCCTTGGCGTCATCGCCGCCATTGGCTTCGCGGGCCCAGGCCCAGGCGGCCAGGAAATTCCAGCGCGCGCCACCCGAAGTCTTCGGGTTCGGCGTGATCACTTCGACGCCATCGGCGACCAGGTCGCCCCAGTCCTTGATGGCCTTGGGGTTACCCTTGCGGACAAGGAACACGATTGTCGAGGTATAGGGCGCGTTGTTGTTTTCGAGCTTCCCGCGCCAATCGGCCGGGATCAGGCTGGGATTGGCGTCGGAAATCGCGTTGATGTCGCTTTCGAGCGCCAGCGTCACAACGTCGGCCTCGAGCCCGTCGATCACGGTGCGGGCCTGCGAACCGGAACCGCCATGAGTGACCTGCACGGCGACGGTCTCGCCCTTCGTCTCCTGCCAATGGGCGATGAATGCCTCATTGAAGTCGCGATAGAGTTCGCGGGTGGGGTCATAGGAGACGTTGATGAGCGTCCGGTCCTGCGCATGGGCAGTGACGGAGAAACCAACCGCGAGCGATGCGGCCAGGGCGGCATAGGCGAAGATCTTGGCTGTCCGTTTCATTGGAACCTCCCGATAGCGAATACATAAACCCTATCAACTCAGTCGTGATTGAAAAGGTTCAGGCTTGCAAGCCGAAGCCGCTAAGGAGAAAATATTGCTCCCCCAGGGCATGCTTGCTAAGATTGTCGCAATGGGGTTTCGAAACGACGCCGTTTGCCTGGGTTTCGTTGCGTCTTTTTGCAGAGATTGACGAGAGCTTAACGACAAAAAAACCGGGCGCTGTGGGCCCAGGCTTTAACCCTAGACGGAGTGCAAAAATGCCTCAGCGCTCATCGCGCACGTCGATAAACAGCAGAGAAGCGGCCACCAAAATCAGCAGAATTTTGGACATCTCAACCATAAGTAGAACATCCATCATGCCGCTCACGAACAAACCAACGGTAAAGCTCAGAGCCAAATAGAGCCGAACGTCCCAATTGCCCGCGTTTCGCCGACTAAAAGCGGCCAATAGTGGCATCGCCATGAACAGGAAATAAGCGACGAGTCCCGGGATACCCGCGGCAACCGAGAGACTGAGCGGGTCATTGTGGATGTAACCCCACTGTTCGACTGCATAACCGTCCCGAGCCATTTGCGACAAGTATGGCATCGCTGCCTGCAATTGATTGTGCCAGCCATGACCAACGAGTGGAGCGTTGAGGAATGCTTGCCATCCAGCACGTAACATTTCGACCCTATAGGCCGTGGAAGTATCTTGACCCAGATCTCCGGTAACTACGCCTGCTATCGCGCGCAACGCGTTCCACGGACGACTAAAGCCTGCAAGATTGGCCAGGTAAACCGCTAGCAAGACCGCACCCATCAACCCGAGGGGAATGGCAATCTTGAACCACAGAGGGATAGCGCGACGCTGCACCCAGGCACACCCGTAAAGAAGGGCCAATGCACAGCCGATCACCAAGGCAGCTCTGGTGCCGGACGCCAGCGCCGCCAGCAGTCCAAGAACGGGACCAGCCCAGGCTATCCAACGCCACGGTGATTTACCGGACAAGGTCAGCGCCAAACTCATAAAGCCAAACGTTACTGCCCAAGTAGCAAAATGTATGGGGCTGAACTCGGGCGCCGTAACGCGATCCTGCCCCAGCATCAGACCGGCCAACCCAACCAGCGCGGCCAGGGCGGACGCAGCCAGACAGAGAAGGGCAAAATGCTTCAACGTGAAGTTCGCACTACTCAAAGGGGCAACTGCAAGCGCAAAAATTGGCATTAAGGCAAAGGGCAAAAAGTCACCGATGGACGCCACGCTCGGCAATGCAGGCTGGAAAAGAAAGGCCGTTGCCAACAGCAGGAAACCGGACCACGACGCCCAAAGCACGGGCGAACTGCGCAAGACAACCCAGAACGATTGTTGCCACCCCAAGGCAAAAGCAGGGATTGCCAGCAACATCGAGATATAAGCGGCATAGTTTCCAGAAAATGACCAAAATGTCACAGCAGAAACAACAACACTTCCAGAAAAAAACATTGAAATCAAATATGGATTTTCAATTCCTGCTTTTTTCGAAATAAAATTCATAATATTCCTGCTTATACGCTTCTTATTAATGACGCACTCAACAACCGCATAAATCTGCTGTGCTCTTATTGCCTGCGTCAAACTCTGTAAACGACCAATTGCGATGTCACGGCAGGCTGCAAAAGAACCCTATCGTTCCAATCGGAAACAGAGTCCGCAATACTTCACACGCCGGAACGCCCCCAGCGGTGCTGCAGCGAACGCCCGAAGCTGCCCAGAAAGGGCGCAAAAAAGAGGGCGATGGAGCGGAAATAGTGAATGAGCAGGAACAGCACCGTCAGCACCACCGCGCCCACGATGATCACCAGCTCCAGCGACAGGCCGATGGACTTGAGCCAGGCAGTCAGCAGCATGCCCGGCAGGATATGAGCCGCCGCCCAGGCAAAGGCCGAAGAAACGTTGATGATGGAAAACCAGCGATAGGGCATGCCCATCATGCCGGCGATCCCCGGAACCACCGCCTTCACCCCGGGAATGAACCGGCCAATGAAGACCGACTTGCCGCCGTGTCGCGCGAAGAACGCTTCCCCCCGGTCGAGCAGCTCCAGATAATTGCGAAAAGGCCAGATCGTCCGGATCCGGTCCTTCAATGCGTGGCCGACCGTATAAGAAATCGCGTCGCCGATCACCGCGCCCAGCACCGCGGCCAGATAGATTTCCCAGAACGGCAGCTTACCCGTGGCAATGATGCCGCCGACAAGCAACAGAACCGGCGTCGATGGCACGAAGAGCCCGAGGATGAACACTGCCTCGCCAATGGCGACGAGGAAAATAAACCCGATCGAAAGCCAGAAATTATCCGAGACGGTATTGAGCAGCGTCTCGAGCCACACCGATGTGGAGTGCAGAAATTCGATCATATGGGCTAAAAACCGGGGGAAATGAAATTGGGCAGGAAGAGCGTTGCAGCAACGCAGCGTCGGCAGTTTGCATCGATCTCGTTCACGAATGCCCCTCGATCACCCGGCCTATCCTCATAGGTATCGCCGGGACTATCGAACCAGACTACTCCTCCACAACCGGGGAAAGCTAGCCACCTTGCCGGCGGTCGCGACGATTTGCTTTATGAGCGAGGGCGGCGGACTTATCGCCTGCCGGACACTCACAACAAGGGCGTCCCTCCCCACGCTTTTGTGGATTTTTCCATGCGCATATGTGAGACCCGCCCCGGCGCAGCTCGCGCCGACCGATTTGCAGCGCCCCAAGATGCCCGACCATACGCCCAAGGATGAATTCCGATGACCTCGAAATCGGATGACGGCAATACCAAGCCACGCATCACCCCCGCCTCTCTTCTCGCCGGCTTTGCCATATTGATTGCCTGCCAATTGGCCGGCGAAACCCTGGTCAGCATCGGACGTCTCCTCGCCCCGTCCTTCGTTTTTCCCGGTCCCGTCGCCGGCATGCTTCTGCTTCTCGCCTTTCTCGGTTGGCGTCGCCGCCTGCCGATCGGGCTCGATGCCATGGCAACCGGGCTCATCGGCATCCTGTCGCTGCTCTTTGTGCCCTCGGCCGTCGGCATCGTTCAATATGGCGGGCTGATCCTCGAATGGGGTCCGCCCCTATTGCTGGCCCTGGTCGTCTCGACGGTGCTGACCTTGCTCGTCACCGTCGGCACCTATCTGGCGCTCGCCCGCCTCTCGAATGGAGAAAAGCCATGAACAGCATTGCGGAAATCTGGGTCTATCTCAGCGCCAGCCCCCTGCTCTGGCTCACGGCAACCATTCTCGCCTACCTCCTGGCCCTCGCTATTTCGGCAAAGCTGGGTGGCACGCCTCTCGCCAATAGCGTGCTCATCGCCGGCGTCCTGATCATAGTCCTGCTGCAGGTGACCCAGACCTCCTACATCAGCTATTTCGAAGGCGCCCAGTTCGTGCACTTCCTGCTCGGACCGGCCACGGTTGCCCTCGCCATTCCGCTCTATAAAAACCTCGAAAAGTTGCGGCGCTCACTCCTGCCAATCGCGGGAGCCCTTATCGCCGGCTCTCTCACCGCCATGGGCAGCGCCGTTGCAATCGCTACCGCCTTCGGCGCACCCGCCGATGTAGTCGCGTCCATCGCGCCGAAATCCACCAGCGCCCCGATCGCCATGGAGCTCGCCCGCAATCTCGGTGGCATTCCGTCCCTTGCTGCCGTGCTGGTCATCCTCACCGGCATCCTCGGTGCCGTCATCGTCACGCCGCTGATGAATGCCCTTCGGATCAAGGATTATGCCGCCCGCGGCTTTGCCGTGGGCGTTGCATCCCACGGCATCGGCACGGCGAGGGCCTTCCAGGTCAGCGAAGTTGCCGGCGCCTTTTCCGGCATAGCCATGGCACTCAATGGCGCCCTGACCAGCATCCTCGTCTTGGTCTGGGTCCTTCTCTCCCAGGCCTAGCCCTTGCCCACGACTTCGGCGGCAGCAATCGCGGCCATATTGACGAGTCCTCGGCTGGTCACGGTCGGCGCGACGATATGCGCCGGCTGCCGCGTTCCCATCAGGATCGGTCCGATATGGAGCCCGTTATTCAGCTCCTTGAGCAGCGTCATCGACAGATTGGCCGCTTCAAGGTTCGGGAAGATCAACAGGTTCGCTTCCCCATTCAGCACCGAGTCCGGAATATAGCGCTCGCGCAGCTCGGCATTGACAGCCAGATCGCCCTGCATTTCGCCCTCAACCACGAGATCCGGCGCCACCGCCTTGAGCTTCTCATAGACGGCCCGCATCTTGCCGGCCGTCTCGCCCTCGCGCGAACCGAAGTTCGAATAGCTCAACAGAGCCGCCTTGGCTTCGATATTAAAGCGCTTGAGGTGGTCCCGCGCCTGCAGTGTGATCGACACCAGTTCGTCGACAGAGGGATCAATGTTCACATAGGTGTCGGCGAGGAAAAACACGCCGCGATTGAGCAGCAGCATCGACAGCGCCGAAAGCTGGCTGGCATCGTCCGCTAGGCCGATCACCGAGTGAATATCCCGCGCATGCTTGATGAACCGCCCCTGCAAGCCGCAGATCAGCGCATCCGCATCCCCGCGCCGAACGCCCAAAGCGCCGATAACGGTACTATTGGTCCGCAAAATCGTCCGCGCCGTATCCGGCGTCACCCCCTTGCGCCCCACCAGCGAGTGGAACTCGGCGACATAGTCGCGATAGCGCGGATCGTCCTCTGGATTGATAACCTCAAAATCCTTGCCCGGACGAATGGTCAAACCGAACCGCTCCAGCCGCGCTTCGATCACTGAAGGCCGCCCGATCAGGATCGGCTTGCCGATGCCATCCTCAAGGATCACCTGCGCCGCCCGCAACACCCGCTCGTCCTCGCCATCGGCAAAGGCAATACGCTTGGCCCCGCTCTGCGCCTGCTCGATCATCGGCTTCATCACCATGCCCGAGCGGAACACGAAGCGACGGAGCTGGTCACGATACGCGTCGAAATCGGCGATCGGCCGCGCCGCAACCCCGCTCTCCATCGCCGCCTTGGCCACGGCCGGCGCGATCCTCAAAATGAGCCGTTGATCGAACGGATTGGGGATCAGGTAATCCGCCCCAAAGATCGCCGGCACACCATGCGCCGTCGCCTCCAGCCCCGGCTCATGCGCCAGTTGCGCAATGGCATGCGCCGCCGCCGCCTTCATTTCCTCATTGATGACAGTCGCTCCGCAATCGAGCGCGCCACGGAAGAGGAACGGGAAGCAGAGGACGTTGTTGACCTGATTGGGATAGTCCGAGCGCCCCGTGCAAACCAGCGCATCGGGCCGCGTCGCCTTTGCCAGTTCCGGCATGATTTCGGGGATCGGATTGCTGAGCGCCAGGATCAACGGATTTTCCGCCATATCCTTCATCATCTCCGGCTTGAGCGCCGCGGCCTTCGAAAGGCCGACATAGATATCGGCGCCCGCCACTACCTCGCTCAGCTCCGTTGCTTCCGTATCCTGCGCAAAAGCCCCGCGCCAGCGATCGACCGAATTGTCGCGCTTCCTGGTCACCAGACCCTTGGAGTCAGCGATCCAGATATTCTCGCGTTTTGCCCCAACCGCAATCAGCATATTCATGCAGGCAATGGCCGCCGCCCCTGCCCCCGAGGTGACGATCTTCACCCTGCCAATATCCTTGCGCACCAGCCGCATGGCATTGATTACGGCCGCCGCCACGATGATGGCTGTGCCATGCTGGTCATCGTGAAAGACCGGGATATTCATCCGCTCGCGCAGCGCTTCCTCAATCTCGAAGCACTCCGGCGCCTTGATGTCTTCAAGGTTGATCCCACCAAAACTGGGCTCGAGCGGCGCCACGATCTCGATAAACCGCTTGGGGTCCTGCTCATTCACCTCGAGATCGATGGAGTCGATCCCAGCGAATTTCTTGAACAGCACCGCCTTGCCTTCCATCACGGGCTTGGACGCCAGCGCCCCGATATTGCCCAGGCCCAGCACCGCCGTGCCATTGGAAATCACGGCAACCAGATTGCCCTTGGACGTGTACTTGTAAGCCGCCTGCGGATCGGCGGCGATTTCCTCGCAGGGAATAGCCACACCCGGGGAATAGGCCAGCGACAGATCGCGCGTATTGGCCAGAGGCTTCGTCGCCACGATCTCCAGCTTGCCGGGCTTGGGAAACTCATGAAAATGCAGCGCCGCATCGTGCAGGCTGGAAGTATTGTCGGCCATTTTGTCTCCCCGGTATTGCTATGAGCTACTGGCGCCCCCTCGGGAACGCCTTTCGCCTTCGATCGTGCGGCATCCCACAATCAGAACGGCACCCGTCATGACCAGCTAGACTTTGGTCGCGACACCGGGCTGGAGACCGATTACTTCGAGGACAATTCGGCGCGTTTGCGAAGCTGTTTCGTCGCTATCAAGTCGGCCAGCGCATAATGACAAACTGTTGCGGCCGCTCAGATAAATCCATGCATATTTTCGGCCCCATCTTACGATCTATTAGCAACTCGGGCGCTTAATAGTGGGCATGGACGCTTTCTTCGATCGACAACTTTCGGTGGACGACCTCGTCCTCGAGCTTTCGATGGCTCGGGGCCTTGGCGAAATCATGGATGTTGTGCGCCAGAGAGCGCGTCAGTTGGTCGGCGCCGATGGAATAACCTTCGTTCTGCGCGACGGCGACAAGTGCTTCTATGCCGATGAAGACGCCATTGCCCCGCTCTGGAAGGGACAGCGTTTTCCGATATCCTCCTGCATATCGGGCTGGGCAATGATGAATCGCCAGAGTGTAGTGATCGAAGACATCACGCTCGATGAGCGCATCCCCCAGGACGCCTATCGCCAAACCTTCGTGAAGAGCCTCGCCATGGTTCCGGTGAGGATGGAAGATCCCGTCGCCGCCATCGGTGCCTATTGGGCGCAGAAGCAGGTTCCTTCAACCGAGCAATTGCATTTCCTGCGCCGCATCGCCAATAGCGCGGCTGTGGCGATCACCAATGTCGGCCTGCTTGAAGCGCTCGTCGCCTCCCGCGAAGAAGCCGTGCGCGCCAAGGATGCCATCATCTTTGCCATGGCCTCCCTCGCCGAGGTTCGGGACAACGAGACCGGCAACCACATCTATCGCACGCAGCATTATGTGCGCGCCCTCTGCGAAGCGGCCCGCCCCTATTTCCCCTCCGAGCTCGACGGCGACATGGTCGAGACCATGTTCAAATCCGCCCCGCTGCACGACATCGGCAAGGTTGGCATTCCCGACAAGATCCTGCTCAAACCCGGCAAGCTCGATGCGGAGGAATATGCCATCATGCAGGGCCACGCGGAACTGGGCCGCCGCGCCATCGAGGCAGCCGAGCGGCGGCTGGGCACCAGTACCTTCCTCTCCGTGGCCAGGGATATTGCCTATTCCCACCACGAGAAATGGAACGGAACCGGCTATCCCCTCGGCCTCGCTGGCGCGGCCATCCCCCTGCCCGGGCGCCTGATGGCCATAGCCGACGTCTACGATGCCCTGGTCTCAAAGCGCGTCTACAAGGACGCCATGCCCCATGACGAGGCCGTCGCCCTGATCGAGAGCGAAAGCGGCGCACATTTCGATCCCGCTTTGGTAAGCATATTCAAGGCGATCTCGCCGCAATTCCACGAAATCCACGAGCGCTTCGGCGACTCCTGAGCCTATCGCCCCACGCTCGCATCGAGCATTTCGACAAAGAGGCTATAGGCCACCTCCGTATTGGCGTGTTCCTGCCGCGGATCGATGAGGTCGTGCGGCAGGCCAAGGGCAAGCGGCACCACTTTCACACCAACCTGCGCACCATGGGCCTGCCAGGCCGCAACGAGGCGATCGATGAGGCGGTCATTCACTTCGGTATCGGCCTCGTTGACCATCACCGAAAGCGCCTGCGCGAGAGGTGCCTCCCGCCCCGCCAGCTCGGCCGTCACCTCGCCAATGAGCATGAACTGCCCCAAGGCTCGGGTGGCAACGCGCGGATAGGCATAATCCATTTCCGCTGATCCCTCGGGATTCTGCGGATCCCAGCTCATCATTATGTTGGGCAGCAGCAGGAGAAGATTGGTGGCCGCCCGATTGGCCCAGGCCGGAACCTGTCTCGGCCCGAAAAACGGCGCCATGGCAATCGCCTGGTCGACATCGGCACGCTGCTGGCCGCTCCAGGCCGACAGCACGCCGCCCGCCGAAAGGCCGCTGACGATAACCTCTCCCCCAAGACCGCGCCCGATGGCGATAGCCTCCTCGGTCGCCGCCACATAGTCCTCCGCGCCGACCGTGGCCAAGGCCGTGGTCATGCGATCGAGCTCGCCGTGCCCCGGCAATCGCGGCACATAGACGTTGTAGCCCAAGGCGAAAAGTTTCGGCGCCAACTCGTCCGCCTGGGCCGGACAATTGGTCAACCCATGAAGGAAAATCACCGTCGGGGCCGCTCTGCTCTCTTGCAGAAGCAGCTTCGAGGCACAGCGTGGATTGATCGGGATCTGGTCCTCGCGCTGCCGTGCCGCCTCGAAGCTGGCAATCGCCTGCTCATAGCCTGGCGGCTCGGCCAAATCTCCCGTTCCCACAACATGCCCGTGATCAAGCGGCACTATCGTGAGCCCGACAAACAGGGCAACCAGAGCGCCCGCCAGGACCAGCAGCACCACGCCCGTCCCGCGCAGCAATTTCAGCGCCGGATCGCCCCCTTTCAGCGCGGGATAAAAAGGCCGCAGCAACAGCGTTGCGACAATTCCAATAACGGCCATGGTCGGAACCGCGGCAAACCCCGTCGTCAGAAAACCCAGTCCACTCAGCCGGCTTACCGTTGCCGCCTGCTCCACCGCCGCATCGATCTCGGGCGAAATCCTGAAGAGTTCATCGACTGCAAGCACCACCGGGTAGGAGAAAATCCCCGCCAATGCCCCGGCAATCGCGCCGCGCAAGAGCGATAGCCGACCGCTGCGCCCCACCAATATCCACCACGCCAGCAGCCCGACGATGAAAATACCGAGGGCGACATCGGCCCAGTCCAGCCTGCCCTCGCTGCCAAAGAGTTCGGCGACAGGCAATCCTCCGAAGAACGTCGCGACGAGCCCGCCCAGGGAAAAAATGATCCCCGCCAATACATTCGCCAGAACAGGTTGGAACTTCATGCCACGACCACTCCCTCGCCCCCGACCATACTGAAAGCACAAGTCATTCTCGATGTGCGCAAAATCCCGCAGCTTTGCTGCCCGTCCCTATTTCTGCGCAAACCACAGGCGCGGCTTTCCCCCTGCCCGTTCTGGGATTAGCTAATTGGCGGCAGTAGTTTGGTGAGCGTAAACATGCGCCTGATTGAACGAATAGGGTCCTACATTTCCATAGCGGGCCTGATTGTCGGCATCCTGTTCTTCGCCCTGTCGCTCACGCCCTCGCTGATCCCGCGACCCGCCGTCGTCCAGGGCCTGTTATCGGGCTGCGTCTTTGCTGTCGGCTACGCCGTGGGCGCTGTTCTCTTCTGGTTCTGGACCTACCTGCAGCTTCATCCCGCCAATCTCGCGGTGCGGCGCTGGTTGCGCTGGGGTCTGCTCGCAATTGCGGGCGTAATCGCCCTGATCTGCCTCTATCGCTACACTGGCTGGCAAAACACCGTCCGCGCCGAAATGCAGCTCGAGCCGATGGAGGATAGCCACGTTTTTCTGGTCATCATGCTGGCGCTGATCCCGGCCCTCCTCCTCGTCTCCATCGGCACGCTGCTCACGCGCGGAACGCAACGCGTTGCAGCTCTCCTGCGCACCCGCATGCCACCCCGCGCCGCCACCCTCGCGGGCATCGTCATCGTCGGCATCGTCACGGGCCTTTTGGTCAATGGCGTCCTCGTGCGCGGCCTGCTGGATTTTGCCGACGAAACCTTCCTCCGCATCGACGCCATCGTTGCCCTCACCGGCAATCCCGCGCCGACCGACCCGCTGCGCTCAGGCAGTCAGGCTTCCCTCGTTCCCTGGACCTCCATAGGTCGCGATGGCCGGGTCTATATCGAAACGCAACCGACCGCAGAAAATATCGAGGCCGTCACCGGCCGACCTGCCCTCACGCCCCTGCGCACCTATGTCGGCCTGCGCTCAGCCGAAACGCTCGCCCAGCGCGCCGACCTCGCCTTGGCAGAGATGCTGCGCGTCGGTGCCTTCGATCGCTCCACTCTCGTCATTATCATGCCCGTCGGCACCGGCTGGATCGATCCGCCCAGCATCGATGCGCTGGAATACCTCCTCGATGGCGACGTCGCGAGCGTGGCCATCCAGTATTCCTACCTCACAAGCCCTCTCTCGCTTCTGGTCGAGCCCGATGAAGGCAAGTCGACCGCTCAGGCCCTTTTCGACATCGTCTACAATTACTGGCGCGCCTTGCCCGCCGACCAGCGGCCACGCCTGTTCCTCAATGGGCTCAGCCTCGGCGCCAATAGCTCCCAGGCATCGACCATGTTTCTCGATGTCCTCGCCGCCCCCTTCGATGGCGCGCTCTGGGTCGGTCCACCCTTCACCAGCACCGTCTGGCGCTGGTCGACAGCTAACCGAGCTGATCAATCCCCCGAATGGCGCCCCGTCTTCGGCGACAGTTCCAGCGTGCGCTTTGCCAATCGCGGCGCCGATCTCGCCGAGCCCGGCGGGGACTGGGGCCCGATGCGCATCGCTTTCCTCCAATATCCCAGCGATCCCATCGTTTTCTTCGACTACGACACGATCTTTCGTGCGCCAGCCTGGATGGAAGGCGAACGCGGCGAAGGCGTATCGCCCGAATTCCATTGGTACCCGATCGTTACCTTCCTGCAGCTCGCCATGGATATGGCGCTCTCCAACACCTCTCCTATTGGCTACGGTCACGTCTATTCCGCCGCCGACTATGCCGACGCCTGGTATGCCCTGGTCGAGCCCGAAGGCTGGCGTGCCGAGAAACTGACGGCCCTCAAGGCAGCATTGGCCCAAAATACGGGCCGCGCCGAATGACGACACCGGGGTCAGATCGCCGACCCGTCCGGCGCCCCGGCACGCTCGCGGCCGGCCTCTTGTTCGGCCTTGCCGCCCTGGCAATCGCTCCCGCCATCGGCCTCAGCATCAGCGCCGACCTCCTCAACGATGACGGGCAGGTCACCTGGTTCAATCTCTTCATTGGCGCCGGCGCCTGCGGCGCGATCATGTGGCTTCTGCTCTGCAGCCTGCCCCGCGCTGTCACGCTACTGCGCGGTGGCATCGCCGGCATCCTGGCGGGTCTCGTCTCATACCCCGTCGTCATCACCTTCGCCGAACTCCTGCAGCGACAGTGGGCCCTTCTGCCACCATTGTGGGAGCGCCTGGAACAGGTTCAGCTCATCACTACGCTCACCCTGATCACCACCGGCTTTCCCGGCGTGCTGCTCATGTCCCTCGCCGGCATGGTCATCGCGCTCCTGTTCAAGCGGCTGCATCGAAACACGAGCAAAGCCGCGATCTCACGCAAAAATCCTGCAGTCCCGCGCGTGGCGCTGGGTCTGGCCATATTGGCCCTTGCTGGTCTTGGCAGCGCCTTTTTCTGGTTCGGCAACATCGCGATCGACGCGCCCGACATATCCACGCCCATTGACGAGGCCTCGATGAACTACGAGCAAGCCACGGCCGCTTTTGCCGCCCTAGAAGAACAGGAAGCAGGCCTCGGCCTCGATCAGCTCTGCCATTCCCGGCTGCTGACACACGGCCAGAAGGTGGCCCGCGTCGTGGTCTATTTTCACGGCTTCACCAGTTGCCCCGCCCAGGCGGACGCCCTCGCCGAGCAATTGTTCGCGCTTGGCTACAATGTCTACCTGCCCCGCATGCACGGCCACGGCCTTGCCGATCCCGCACCGAGCGATCTCGACGACTTCACCGCCGATGGCCTCATGGCGCACACCAATGCCGCACTCGACCTGGCTCAGGGTCTCGGCGACGATGTCACCGTCATGGGCCTCTCCGCCGGCGGCACATTATCCGCCTGGGCCGCCCAGTTTCGGGAAGACGTCGATCACGCTGTGCTCGTCTCGCCCTTTTTCGGCCCCTACGTGGTCCCGACCTGGGCCATGCAGGCCGGCACGAATGTCACCCGCGCCCTGCCCAATATCATCTTCTCCTGGAATCCCCTCGAAAACGCCACGCCGGAAAAGGCCGCCATTGCCCACGCTCTGCCGACCACCCACGCCTTGACCGAGATCATGCTGGTTGGTTGGCAGGTTCACGCCGCCGCCCAGACAACGCCCCCTTCCGTGCCCAATATCTCGATCCTCCTCAACGACGCCGACGTCGCCGTCAACAATCGCCAGACCCTCGAGATCGCGGCCTATTGGCAGGCCCACGGCGTCGCGCCCGTCATCACGACGCTGCCCTTCGGCGCCCGCCTCCCCCACGACCTGATCAACACGCGTGAACGCGGCGCCAATGTGGACCTAGTCTATCCCGCGCTCCTGGAATTGCTCGCCCGACGCTAGTTTACCGCCACGCCCATATCGAAACCGGCAATCTGCTTCGACATCATCACCGCATAGTCCGGCGTGAGCGGCCCCATCGAACAGACCCGTGTTTCGCTACTGCTCGCACGACAGGCCGCATTCAGCGCTGCAATCGTGCCGCGCGTCAGCCGTCCATCGAGCGGTCCCCCATAGCGCTCCGCCTTTTTCAATTGCTGTTGCAGCACATAGACATAGGCGTTCTTGTTGCTCCAGAAGAGCATTTGCACCGCCTGGGTGACATCGCCCGCACCCAGTTTGCCAAAGCTGTCTCCCACCGCCCGCATGGCATCGAGCGTCGGTGGTCCGGCCGCCTGCAGCGCCATGCTTTCAAAAGTTGCAGCATCAGGCTGCAATAGCCCACCATACTGGTCGAGCGATGCCTTCGCCTTGGCGATGGAAGGCGACAGCCCGCCCCCGCCCGCCCGATAGAGCTGCAGCAACAGACGCAGCGCCGCAGGATTTTCGCGCTTCACCTCTGCCAGAAGCCGCTGCTCAGCCGCCTTGCCGCCCTCGGCCCCGGCAACCCCCATCATTTCGAGGCGGGCCATTTCCACTGCGGCCCCCGGCACCCCCTGGGACACCGCCCCGCGCACCAGCTCCAGCCCCTCTTGCCGATGCTCCTTTGCCAGTGGCCCCGAAGAGAGCAGCCCGCCAAACCGAAAGCTCCCGCTGGCATCGCCAAGCGCTACCGCCCGATCGAAATAGTCGCGCGCCTTCGCATAGTCGGGTTCGCCATAGCGGCCATCGGCATAATAGCCCCCGAGAATACCATTGGCCCAGGCGCTGTCCTGCGCGGCGTCACCCAGCAGCGTCAGTGACTGCCCCACGTCCCGCGCCACCCCGCGCCCTTCGAAATACATCAGCGCGAGCTGAATTCTGGCAAGGTCATCGCCGTCGGCCGCCGCCGCCTCGAAGAATTCGGCCGCCTTGACCGGATCCGGTCGCAGCGTCCCGGCGCCATTGAGGTAGAGCAGTCCCAACTTCACCGCGCCGGCCGCAATGCCCTGATCCAGCGCCCGCTGATAATAGTCCCGCGCCGCCACGGCATCGACATCCACTGCGCCACCCTGTGTCAGCGCATCGCCAAGCTGGATCTTGGCCCAGCCATCGCCCGCCTCGGCAACTTCCCGCAGCAATTGCAGCCCGCGCCCCGCATCCCCCGGCCCCGCCTCGCCGGCCAGCAGCATCAATCCAAGCTTGTTCTTGGCTCCAAGTTCCCCCAGCGCTGCGGCCTTCTCATAATAGCCCCGTCCCACAGACGGATCCGCCACAATGGGGTCCGCCCCCTTCACGTAGAGATCACCCAACATCGCCAGCGCCGCGGCGCTTCCCTCTTCCGCCAGCGGTTCGAGCAGCGCCCGAACCCTCTCCCCGTCCTTCGGCAGCACACGGCCCTCAAGCAACAGCGCTGCCAGGCTAGTCGTCCCCCAGGCATCGTACTCTTTCGTCGCGGCCTCCAGCAGGAGAACGCCCTTGTCCACATCAGCCCGCACGTCCGAACTGAGCAGCATCTGCGCCAAGGTCACGCGTGATGCATTATCCCCCATATCCGCGGCCCGCCCCAGATAGGTCCGCGCCATGACCGGATCGGGCTCGACATCGCCAACCCCGTCCCGATAGCTGATCCCCAACCGAAACAGTCCCGCCGCACTGCCCAGGTCAGCCGCCTTTTTGAACATGGCAATCGCCTTGGCCCCATCCACCGGAACGACATCGCCAGCAGCAAGCAAGGCGCCCACATCGATCGCCAGCCATGGATCGGTGGAGCGGGAAACCGCCTGGTCGAGCAGGCCCAGCCCCCGCGAAATATCCTGCTTCGTCCCCTCTCCGCGTACCAGCATGAAGCCGAGGCGGCTCGCCGCCTGCGCCTCACCCTGCTCATAGGCCGCGTCAATCAAGGCAAAAGCCCTGGATGGGTCGGCAGCGACATCCCCCGCCCCCTTGGCATAGATGTCACTCAGGGCCACCTGTGCCGCTGCGCTACCCCCATCGGCAAGCGGCGCCAGCAAAGCCACCGCCCGCTGCGCATCCTGAGGCACCTTTTCGCCGCGCACCAACAAATCAGCCAGGATCGTTGCCGGCCATGCTTCCCCCCGCGCCGCCCCCGCATCCAGCAGCTTTACCGCCCGATCGACCGCCGCCCTGCCCCCATCATCCAGCAGCAACAGCGCCAGATTGATCTGAGCAAAACTGTCACCCTTGGCGACGGCTGCCTCCCAAAACTCCCGCGACTTCGCGGGATCAGCCGCCTCCGAGCCCAACCCCGTCTGATACGCTTGCGCCAAGCGTGTCAGCGCGGCCGTATTGCCGGTAGCGGCCGCCTTCTCGAAGTAGGGGATCGCCTTTTCCGCGGGCGGCACCAGACCCTTCGCATAAAGATCGCCCAGCGTGATCAACACCCATGGATCGCCAGTCTGGCTGACCTCTTCAAGCAGCTCCACGGCTTGCTCGAGATCGCGGTCAACACCATTGCCATCGATCAAAAGCAACGCCAGTTGGAATTTGCCCCAAAGATCGCCTGTGGCCGCCGCTCTTTCAAGATACTCCGCCGCCAACGGTACATCCTTGGGCATATTGCGCGCGCCTGTGAGATAAAGTTCTCCCAACCCCGTCAGTGCGCCGGCATTCCCCCCCTTGGCCAGCGGCTCCAGCAGCGCCACGACCTTCGCCCCATCCTGTTCCACCACCTCGCCCTGGCGATAAAGACTGGCCAGCAGGATTGCGGCCCACCCATCCCCTCGCTCCGCTACCCCGGTCAGCAACCGCACGGCGCGCTCGGCTCCTCCCGGCGTACCCTCCTTGAGCAGTTCCTGAGCCAACTCCACCTTGGCCGCCGGATTGCCCTGCGCCGATGCCGTCTCCAGCGCCACAAGGGCACAATCGGGCAAAGTCACAGTCACGGCACAGGTCTCTCCCGTGGCCGCCAAGGCAGGGGTGCTGAGGCACAAGGCAAGAAGAATAACTGACGGGCGCATTGCAGCCTCCGACCACACGAGGCCAACAGCATGACCACCTCGCCGCCATCGGCATTGACGAGCGTCAAAATCAGCCCATCACAAATTCAAGGCTCCCGCTCCACACATACGTCCTAACTTGGAAAGCGCGGCACCTCATGGCATGCGCTTGCGGCGACAACTGAGCATAAGCGCAAGGAAGAATGTTTGGTCGAGATCGCGCTAGCCTGCTGCCAGGTCGATAGGAAATCCCCACGGCGTCGACCCAACGCGCTCCCTTCGCCACCCGGCCCCAGCCGACCTGATCAATACGCAACAGCGCGGCACCGCGCTGTTGGCATTTGCGACTCGGCGCGAGCGCATTCCTATTTCAAGATTTCGGGCACCCGACGCATCCGCGCCCAGCCCTGTAGTCCTGAAAGCCTCTTCGCCCGGCCTATTGCACGAAAAGAGTTCTGCCGGTGTCTTTTGCGATATTGAGGTTGGCCATGGCCGCATCCAAAGCGTCTGGCCCGGGGGATTGCTGATAGACCGCACCGGCGATCGTAACGCCCAGATGCACAATGCCTTCCGCCGTCATGAAGATCGTATCGTCAACCGACTCCAGGATTCGTTCGCTCACCGCCGTGGCGACTTCTTGCGGTGCACCGCGCAAAAGCGCCGCAAAGCGATATCCTTCAATATGGGCCAGAAGATCATCAGCGCGAATGGCCTGCTGAATGGACTGCCCAAGCCAGGGCAGAATTTCTTCCGTCTTCTGCCCTGCCGCAGCGGCTGCACTTCCCGAACGCGCACTGAGATCGACGATCAACAGAGCACCCGGCCCTTGCGCCTGTTCGGCTTCGAGCATGGCCATGAACCTGTCCCAGCGCAACGCGCCCGAGAACGGGTCGATATCTTGCGGCGCAATCTTGATGGCGGGTCGCTGCACCTCTGCGCGTCGCGTCTCACCTTTATAGTCCTTGCCGGTCAACCAGCTGAACCAGGATTTGGCCACAGGTGCCCCCTTTAGAATCTCGATGGGGAAATCTGGCCCAGCATCTCTCAATTCGCGCTGACAAAAAAGCCGACAATTTTATCAATCCGCATTTTAGTCAACAAGAAAACGGTCATGTAAAATTTTATCGAAATCAAAAATCTATAATATACTATGCCAATTTGCAGAATTTTATTTCGAACGACCTAGCCTCCGGTCAATCATAACTGGAGGCAAAATTGCTTCTGAACTTTTCCGCTGCAGCTATTATTACGATCAGCGCTGCCACATTACCAACAACGCCAGTTGAATTTTCTGCGCGTCCTATGGGTCTCTACGCATCGGAGCGCACAGCAATCGAGACAGTTGTGCCTCCTCAACTAGCGGCCCTCCCCCCTCCTGGCTTCACGACACTCACAAGGCCCGCGACCAGCGAACTCGGCGTCTTTGGCTCGGTCGCCATTTCTGCTGCGCGCATTCCCGCGGCGCGCAAATGGCAAGACGTTCAAAAGACAGATTATTCCGCTTATTTTGGCGACAATTGCAGCATCCAGGGTTTCGAAGGCTGCGACAGCCGCTTCGTCACAAAAATCCGCGACGCACGAAACAAGGCGGCAGGTCTGGGCGAGCACGACATGCTCGATCTGATCAATCGTACCGTCAATGCCACCATGACCTACAAGCCCGACAGCAACGTGTGGGGCATCGGCGATTATTGGGCGACGCCAGCCGAAATGGCCCGCAAGGGCGCCGGCGACTGCGAAGACTATGCCATCGCCAAATATTGGCTATTGCGCGGCCTCGGTGTGCCCGACCAGAACCTGCAACTGGTGCTGCTTCAGGACACGCGCCGCCAGCTCTTTCACGCCGTCCTCGTCGCCCACATGCCCTCGGGCTCTTACGTCCTCGACAATGTTACCAACCGGCTTCAGCTCGACACGGCCTATGCCCAATACCAGCCTATCATGAGCTTCGCCGACGGCCGCAGCTATATCCACGGCTTCGCCGGCGGCAGCCGCACCGCAACGGCCATGCCCACCGATCTATCGGCAGTCGCGCCAGGGTTGGGGATTTAGGTTCAGCGTCTCTATGCCGTCCACGCCAATAGAAATCGGCCCGCTTCGGAGGAAGCGGGCCGATTCTCACCGAAAGACAGGCCTAAATAATCAGCGTGTAGGTATCATCATCGATAACCAACTTTATCACGCCCGATGTTACACCATTTAGAAGGGCAATATCGGAGCTGCCATCCGCAGCAAAATTTCCAGAACCAGACTGATCGACTCTCACAACACCCGTATTGGTCACATCAACAAAATCACTGATATTATCACCATTGGAGAAATTGGCGTCGAGCAATGCGGTAAGATCGATCTTATCATTGGCAAGCGAGAAGTCGGTGACCGTGTCTCTGTTTGCCAGCCCGATGTCGGTCAGCACGACGGTATCGAAGCCAAAGCCAGTTGAAATAGTATCTTGGCCTGGGCCGCCGATAAGAATGTCGTCGCCATTACCGCCAAACAGCGTGTCATTGCCGGTGCCACCAACCAAGATGTCATGGCCATCTTCGCCATCGAGCGTATCCCCGCCGAGACCTCCCAACAGAATATCATCACCGGAACCACCATAAAGGAAGTCGATACCGTCCCCGCCATCGAGGAAATCATGGCCAGACGCTCCGCCCCTAAGCGTGTCGCCGCCGGCTCCTCCATAAATGGCGTCGTCGCCGTCACCACCATCCACTGTGTGGCCATTGAGATTGTCGATGATAACGTCATTGCTGCTGCCCCCATTGAGGGTCGCATTGATGTCGTGATCCACAGTAATGGCATCGCTGCCATTTGTATTTGCGTTCATCCACTGCAGCCCACTGCTATTACCATTTCCACTATTGGTAATGGTATAGGCATTGCCGCCAAGGGCTGCGAAGGCAACGTAAGTTTTGTTGCTCGCCCCAGTCAGCGGATCAGTGGCAGTCACCTCATAGCGATAAAGCCCCTGCACGTCATTGTTGGGCCCGCCCGAAACAACCCCATTCGTGCCGAAGCTCAACCAGGCCACCGGGGCAGCCGCGCCCATAGCCTTGAAGCTGAACTCCAGCCCGCTCCCAGAGAAAAGCGTCCTGGCGTCAAAATTGATTGCATTGGGCGTTTTGGCATTATCAACAAAGGCATAGGCAAACTGCGGCCCGGTCAGTGCGTTGACCACTGGAGGCTGAACGATCGGCGTAGCGTCGGTTTTGCCCGCGATGGTAATTGTCACAAGCTGAATTGTCCCATCGGCCGATTTGACCGCAAAACTATCCGACAAATCTTGGCCGTCATTGAGCGCATTTACCGTCGGGTTGGCATTATCCAGCACATAGGTCCATTGACCTCCGGCATTGATGGACCAAGTGCCGTAGTTCGCAGTTCCCGAGCCCGCCTGGAACACATTGTCAGGGTTATCGACATCGTCAGCAGTCAGCAGGCCCGAAACGCTGTTCGGTGCCGCATCCTCGGTGATCTGGCCGGCGGTCGCTCCGTCAATGATCGCAGGATCATTCACGTCCGTCACATTGATCGTAAAATTGCCTGGCACGGGCACCGAACCATCCTGGTTGCCGTCTTCGACCCTGACCTGGAAGACAATGGACGGGTCTTCGCCCCCAAAGTGCCGGAACGTGATCAGCCCGTTGAGCACTTCCGCCGCTGTAAAGGACGTAGCCGGAGCACCACCATTGAGGAATTCACCGCCGCTCAACCCGCTGACAAGGAACGTCACGTTCGTATTATCAGGATCATAGAAGGAAAGCATGGCGGCGGTGACGTTCATCGTGCCACCTTCGGTGACCGAGCCGGTCAGGGTGCCGCGAAGTTCCGGAGGATCATTGACTGGAGTGACGTTCACAACCATATGGGCGGTTGCCACCGCGTTGTAATCGTCGGTGACGCTGACCTCCAATACGCGCTGAGCGGACGGGGTATCGTTGTTGTTCTGATACACGATCCCGCGCAATATCGTCTGATAAGTCGCAACCGAAGCATTGCCGGAGATCGTCAGAGCACCAGTGGTTGCGTTGAACGACAGCACAAGACCGGCCGCAGCCCGTGCGTTTTCGGCCGCCGTATTCAGCGTCAGCGTCTCCGTCTCGCCGTTGGCATTGGCAGGGTCCCGACCATTCCCGAAGCCAACAGTCATCGACTTGAGGTTGCTGCTGTCGACATCGGACAAAGTGGCAGCATCGAACGCCCAACGCGGTTGTCCTTCGACGGCATAGGTCGCGCCATCAACACCTGCTGCAGCGCCGTTGAGATCAACAACCGGACCGTCATTGGTGCCGTTGATCAGAATGGTCACCACCTGATCGACGCTGGCGCCGAAATTATCGGTGACCCGGATGGTATAGTTGAGCCGGATTTGCGTGCCTTGCGAGAGGAAATTGAAGTTCTCGCTACCCGAGTTGAAGCTCCAGCTCAGATTGTTCGCCGTTTCGCCAGCGTCATAGATCGGCGCTGTCGGCGAGATCGTCAGGAAGTTCGCAGCATTGGCAATGTTGTAGCCCGCGCCGCCGCCACTGACGCCGATCACCTGGACAGTCATCGCACTTACATTGTCGACGTCAGAAACCGTCAACGTGCCCGATGAGGCAAGCCCCGTATCAGTCTCGTTGATAAAGCGCGACACCGCCAACTGGCCGTCGATAGTTTCAGTCGTTTCGGCCAGCGGCATGCTGATGACAGGAGCGTCATTCGTGCCGTTGATCGCTACGGTAACGATCTGCTCGTCGGTCGCCCCCGCGCTGTCGGTCACCACGATCGTGTACTTGAACACGAGACGTGATCCCTGCGGCAGGAAGTTGAACGCCTGGCTATTGCTGTTGAACGACCAGTTCAACGTGCCTGTGGTCTGACCATTGCCGATAACGGGAGTGTTCACCGTCATGAAGCTGCGGATCATCGCATGGTCGAGATTGGTCCCATAGGGCGGGCCAGAAATCTCGATGAACCCGACCGAAGCCGTGACCACGTCGGTCACATCCACGTCGGACACGCTCAGCGTGCCGGCGGCCTGCAGACCTGCATTGGTCTCGATCAGTTCCGAAGCGATGGAGTCGCCCTGCGCAACGGTGATGACAGGCGTATCATTGCTGCCCACCAGCGTGATGGTGATCCGGCGCGTGGTCGAATTGCCATAGGGGTCGGAAACGACGATGTCGAATTCCTCAACCTTGGTCTGACCGGCAGCAAGATAGTTCAGCTCCTGATCGGTGACATTGTACTTCCAGTTGACGAAACCGACGCCGTCATTGGCCGTGGTCTCACCAATCTGATGAGTGATATGGCCGAGCTGGCCCGCTCCGACAGGAACAACCGTGACGGTATGCGTGTCGCCCTGGTCGCCATAGATCCAGAAACCACCGCCATTGTAGCCGCTGTCGAACGAGGTCCGTTCATCGGTCGAATTGGCCAGCGGATGCCCTTCGGCATATTCGGTGATTGTGCCGGCTTCCGGGAAGCCCACGGAAGAGGTGACAGGATCGTCGCTACCCAGAATGGTTATGCGATAGAGCCCGGTGCGCACGTCGCCATCCGCATCGGTCACACTGAACGGAATGGTCAGCGTGGCAATCTCGTTCTTGCTGAGGCCGTTGAAACCCCAACCCGGATTTATCGTCAGCTTGCCGGTCACCGGATCGTAGCTGATGGTCGGCTTGTCGAGCAGCGTGCCCGACGGGGTCGAGATGACGGCCGCATTGGCGTCGAACGCCACGGAACCCTTGCCATCGGCACCGAAGTCGAAATCCGTTCCTTCGCTGAAGTTGAAGACGGCAGTCCCATCTTCACCCATCTGCGCTTCCACCAGCGGCAAATCGGGCGCCGCAGTAGGAGCAAGCTTCACGTCAGCCAAATAGGTCCCGGTATTGTCAGGCGAACCGACCTCCTTGAAGGTCAGCACGTCCTTACCATCGCCATTGGGCACAAGTCCGCTGACCGTCACGACGGTCATCTGGTTTGTGATCGTGAAGGTCGTATTGAGCTTCACGCCATTCCAGTAGACCTCAAGACCAGCGCTTGCCGGATCAGGCGAACCGATCTCGAAGCTCAGGGTATAGGAGCTATTGGGATTTAGACCCGACAGGGTCTGAGAGATTTCAACATTGCCCGGGGATGCCGCGAGATCGACCATAACGCCGCTCGTCGACGACATCCCCATATACCCATTCGTCACCTGTTCGAGCTGAACACCAGCTTGACCAGGCTGAGTACCATTAATCAGCCAACCGATAGCGCCGGTCGAAGCTCCGCCATAGCTTGTCGGCGACCAGGCGCCGATCGAGAAGTCGCCATTGGTCAGCAGATTGTAGTCTTCAGTCGGCGCATTCAACGTTGGCGCGTCGTCCGCGACATTGATTGTGAAGGCGCGATCTGCGTAGTCGCCGTCGCCGTCATATACGCGCGCCGTAAGGTTCAGCGGCAGACTGTCGCTATTGGCCGCATGGTCGACATTCTGGAACAGCGTCGCGGCAAAACTCGCCGGCTTGTAAACCCCAACAATGAACACCGGATCGTCGGCAGTCGAGCCGGCCTTGTAAGCAACGAGCTCCTCGCCTCCGAAACCATTGTCTCTTATCGTGTATTGGAGGGTCACATTGTCCGAAGTCAGCCCCTGCGCCTGCAGCGCCGCGATGACACCCGGGGCAAAAGCGACGTGACCGTTCTTGTCGGCCCCAACATTTACACCGAGATTACCGAAAGTGGAGCTCACCTGGGGCAGGTTGACTTCGGACAGCGAGCCAACGTCCGCACCACCCATCATCAGAGTAGGAGTGCTGTCGTTGACGTTGACGCGGAGGATAGACGTTACGACATCACCGTCGCCATCTGCAAAGCCAACTGTAGCATCGATCCGGATCTGTCCAAGCGGCGTGGGCGTACCGACATCAACGTGATCGATGGGACGGAAGAGCGTCGCGGTTACATTGGTGTCCGTGTCGTTCAGTTCAAGCTTGATGACATCGACCCGCTGGCCGGCATCGTTCGTAATGTAGCCGTTGATAACGTTGTCGCCCACCTTCTCAAAGGTGATTGGCTTGCCACCAGACTTGATCTCGTTGACGACTTGAGGGCCAGCATCAACGTTGAACACGAAGTTGCCTGCTACCGTGCCGCCAATGTTAAGGCCCATCTTGCCCGTGAAGAAGGTCCTGCCATACCCATCGCTTCCGAAATCAATCGTAAAAGCGCGCGTATCGGTGGCCGTACCGGAAGCAATATTGTTCTCGGACAGCGTAATATAGCGATCGGCCTGATTGGTGGACGGAACGTCGTCAACGATGGTCGAACGGATGATCGCAGTAATGTCATCCCCATCGCCGTCAGTAAAGCGAACTGTGGCATCGACCAGAATGCTGTCGATCGGTTTGCCATCGACCACGGCGATATGATCAATGGGTCCGAAGAGCTTTGTGGTGGCCCCCTGATCACTGCCAGTCAGCGATATCTCGATGATGGTCGTGCCGCCAGTACCGCCGCCATTTTCAGGCAGGATATAGCCGCGCACCAGCGTGTCGTTCACGAGAACAAATGTGACCGGCTTCCCGTCCGAGGTGAACTGGCTAACCGTAACCGGGCCATTGGCAACATCGAGCGAGACGTTCCCCGCCACGCCACCACCGATATCCAGTTTGAGGTGACCCGTGAATGCAGTGCTGCCCAAGCCATCTGCACCCATTTTGTTTTCGAACACGGTGCTAGCCACGTCAGGGCCGGCCGCAATGTCGGCCTCCTGCACGCTGACATAGCGATAATCATGAGCTTTGACCGGCGCATCGTCATTGACGTTGATCTTAAGCGTGCCGCTGGCCTTGTCGCCATCGCCATCGGTCACGCTGAAGCCGAACGACAGTTCGTTGTTCGTCTCGCCCGAACCCGAATGGGCCAATGGCGCGTTGAGCGTGAAGCTGTAGGAACCGTCGGCCTTGATGATCAGGGTCGCAGCCGGCGTGTGGTTGGCGCTGGTTGCAGTCCAGGTCGTCGTGCCGTCGGCACCGCGAACCCCAGCGCTCCACGAGATGGATTCCGTCTGCGCAAAGCCCTGTGCGTCCTTGGAGATCACCGAGAAGGCCGGCGGCGCGATCGTGATCGAACCAAGGCCATCCGCGCCCATCGAGAACAGCGAACCCGCAGCACCCGAGGCAGTCGCCACATTGGCCACACCGTCATTCGGGCTATCATTGCCCGGGAACAGGGTCTGCGCTTCGTCGTCAAGGGTAGTGGACGCGGTGACATTGGACGAGATCGGACGATCGTCATTGATCAGAACCGTCAGCACACCACCGGCCTGGTCGCCATCACCGTCGGTGATGCCGTAGCCAAAGCTCAGGGAATCGGTGTTCTCCGCCAGCAGGCCGTTCGAATGGGCCAGCGGCGCATCCATGGTGAAGCTGTAGGAACCGTCAGCCTTGATGATCAGCGTCGCGGCAGGCGTGTGGTTGGCGCTCGTCGCCGTCCAGGTCGTCGTGCCATCGGCGCTGCGAACACCGGCGCTCCAGGAGACGGATTCCGTCTGTGCAAAGCCCTGGGCGTCCTTGTAGAGCACCGAGAAGGCCGGCGGTGTAATCGCGATGGAACCAAGACCATCCGCACCGACAGTAAACAGCGCGCCAGCGCCACCCGAAACAGTCTTGATGTTCGGATCGACGTCGCCGAGAGACCATCCCGTATTGGTCGGGGTGAACTCGGTCTGCGCCTCATCATCCATCACCGACCAGTTCGTCACGATCGAAGCGACCGGCACCGGGGTGTCGTCATTGACGCTGATATTGAGCTTGCCCGATGCGGTATCGCCATCGCCATCGGTCACGCTGAAGTTGAACGACAGCGTCTTGTCTTCCTCGATGCCCGGCAGGGCGGTCGAGTGAGCCACCGGTGCATTGATCGAGAAGCTGTAGGAACCGTCAGCCTTGATGATCAGCGTCGCAGCAGGCGCATAATTGCCGCTCGTCGCCGTCCAGGTGGTCGTGCCGTCGGCACTGCGAACCCCGCCATCCCAGGTCACTGCCTCGGTCTGCGCAAAGCCCTGCGTGTCCTTGTAGATCACCGAGAAAGCCGGCGGCGTGACCGTGATCGAACCGAGCCCGTCCGAACCCATCGAGAACAGTGTGCCTGCACCACCCGAGACCGACTTGTAGTTCGGATTGGTATCGCCAAGCGTCCAGCCCGTATTGGTCGGGGTAAACTCGGTCTGCGCCTCGTCGTCCAGCGTCCGGCTGGCATTGACCGTATTCACCGCATTCGGCGCATCGTCGTTGACATTGACCTTGAGCGTACCGCTGGCCTTGTCGCCATCGCCATCGGTCACGCTGAAGCCGAACGACAGTTCGTTGTTCGTCTCGCCCGAACCCGAATGGGCCAATGGCGCATTGAGCGTAAAGCTGTAGGAACCGTCGGCCTTGATGATCAGGGTCGCGGCCGGCGTGTGGTTGGTGCTCGTCGCCGTCCAGGTCGTCGTGCCGTCGGCACCGCGAACCCCAGCGCTCCACGAGATGGATTCCGTCTGCGCAAAGCCCTGTGCAGTCTTGGCGATTACTGAGAAGGCCGGCGGCGTGATCGTGATCGCAGCCAGACCATCTGAACCCATCGAGAACAGCGCACCGGCGGCGCCGGTGGCCGTCGCGACATTGGCAACACCATCGCTCGGCGTGTTGTTGCCCGGGAACAGGGTCTGCGCTTCATCGTCCACAACCGTCGAAGACGTCACGACACCCATCGAGGTCGG
>NZ_JQGC01000014.1 GCF_000743575.1 Devosia riboflavina
TGCGTCTGCACCTGCTGACCTACAACACCACACCGAGAAAGTGCCTTGACTGGAAAACCCCGGCCGAGGCCTTCTACAACCAACTGTTGCACTTCGAACGAGAATCCACCTTCCCGCTTTCGCGGGAATGACACCGAGTTTGGCTGAGATATTGCGCCAACCCACCGGCCTGTCATCCCCGCGAAAGCGGGGACCTCTGTTTCACCAATGGGCCGCAAGCTCCGGATAGAGGTCAGTCCATTCTGGATTGCCCTGTTCAATCAATTCGATCTTCCACGCGCGCCGCCATTTCTTGAGCCGCTTCTCGCGCAGGATGGCCTCGTCGATATCCTCAAAGACTTCGAAATAGACGAGGCTGTGAATGTGGTAGCGACTCGTCTGCCCGCGCACCAGTTCTTCGCGGTGCGTATAAACGCGTCCAACGAGGTCGTTCGTCACACCGATGTAGAGCGCGCCATATTTTCGACTGGCGAGGATATAGACAAAGTAAGTCTTCCCCATTGCGACATCCAAACAGAGGTTCCCGCTTTCGCGGGAATGACACCGAGTCTGCGTGAACTATTGCGCCAAGCCACCAGCGTGTCATCTCCCCCAAGCGGAAATCTTCAGTTTCCGTCCACGGTGTCATCCCCGCGGAAGCGGGGACCTCTGTTTACGTTCGCGCCCCCGCATTCCGCATCCGGATCATCGAAAACACCAGGCTCGACGCCTTCACCCCATCATGCAGCGCCCACAGCGACGGCAGCACTTTTAGCGTCACGCCCTCGGCCGCAATCGCCCCCGGCAGATCGTCCAAAACCTCGACATCAAGCGGTTCTATGGCGCCATAGGACACCCAATATCCCGCGCCTTCATCCTTGAGCACAAAGCCATCACTGGGCATTGCATAGCGGTGCAGTTTTCCGCCCGCGAGCCGCTCCAGCCAATCTTCCTCGATGGCAATCACCACCCGGCTATCGCCCAAAAACCGCTCGACATCCTCTGCCGAACTCTCGTGCCCGGCGCGAAAACACACGCGCGGGCAATCGCGCGGCAGGAGGTAATTGGCGATGCGCTGGTCCGAAATCGCCCAGACCACCGGCTCCTCGGTATAGGCCGAGGGCCTCGGTTCGAACCGGGCAATCGCCGGATCATCGCTGAGGTGAAAGAGTTTCACCGCACGGCCAGCTTGGTCTTCTGTTGTCCAGCCGCGTCAAAATTATCGGGGCTCAGCCAGCGCTCATATTCCTCGCGCAAAGCCGGCCATTCGCCGTCCACAATCGAGAACCACGCCGTATCGCGGCTCTCGCCCTTGATGATCATGTCCTGCCGGAACACGCCCTCAAATTGAAACCCGAAGCGCGTCGCCGCCGCCTTGGACGGCTCATTGCGATCATTACATTTCCACTCAAAACGCCGATAGCCCAAGTCATCGAAGGCATGGCGCGCAAAGAGGTAAAGCGCCTCGGTCGCCATTTGCGTCCGCGCCATCGGCAAGCCCCAATAGACACCGCCGATTTCGATGGAACCATGCTCGGGGCGAATACGCATCCAGCCCTGCTGGCCCAGCGCCTTGCCGCTCGCCTTGTCGACGATCGCCACATAGGCGGGGTCCGTCCCGGCATTGGCCTCGTCGATGCGCGCTTCCATATCCGCAACGCTCGTTGGCGCATGGCTGAAGAGCCAGCGATACCGCTCCGCCCCACCATCCATGGTCGACACCGCAAAAAGGTCCGCCGCATGGTGCTGGTCCAGCGGTTCAAGCCTGACATAGCGACCTTCGAGCACGATCCTTTGCGGCGCAGACTTTGCCGGTTTGACGCTCATCGATAAAAGTCCTTCCAGATGGCATCGAGGCCAGCGCGGTAATTGGGATAAAGCAGTTCCACGCCGAGCGCCGTCTTAATAGCCTTGTTCGACACCCGCTTGTTGTCGCGATAAAAACTGCGCGCCATGGGCGTCATCTCGGCGGTCTCGAAATCGACTTCCGCCGGCGGCTCCACGCCCATCTTTTCGGCGGCGTAGGTGATGAGATCCTGCGGCGGGCAAGGTTCGTCATCGGCAAGATTAAAACTGCCGGCCAGCCGCCGTTCCGCCGCCAGCATGGTCACACGGGCAATGTCTTCGACATGGATGCGGTTGAACACCTGCCCCGGTTTTACTACGCGCCGCGCCGTCCCATCGGCGAGCTTGTCAAAACTCGACCGCCCCGGCCCATAGATGCCAGCCAGCCGCAAAATGCAGAGCGGCACACCGCGCGCCTTGGCGTAGTCGATCCACTCTTCCTCGGCACTGGCGCGCACACCCGAGCGCAGATTGCGTGGGCTCAGCGGCGCCGTCTCGTCGATCCAGGCACCGCCGAAATCCCCGTAGACCCCAACCGTGGAATAATAGCAGAGCCATTGCAGATCGGGCATGGCGTCGAGTTCGGCGCGATGGTGGCGCAACACCACATCGCCCGCCTCATCGGGCGCAATCGAGACCACCACATGCGTGCTCTCCCGCAGCGCCGCAGCCACATCCGGCCCCGGCGCGGTCCCATCGAAGGTGACCGCCGAAATGCCCTTTTGCGTTAACGTATTCGCCTTGTCGGTGGTCCTCACCGTTCCCAGTGTGTCAACGAACTCGCCACTCTTTTGCATGAGTTGCGCACTCGCCTGCGACGAGTAGCCAAGGCCGAAAAAGAACGCGCGCATAAAGTTATCCCCGGCCTAAAAATCCAGGTCGGCATAGCCCTTGCTCGGCGGCATGGCAACGACGCGATCGTTGAGCAGGGTCCTGAAGGCCGGGCGCGATTTCAGCCGCGAATACCAGTCGCGCGTCTCGGCGGCCTTGGACCAATCGATATCGCCCATATAGTCGAGAGTGGACAGATGCGCGGCGAGGGCAAAATCGGCCAGCGTCATCTCGTCGCCGGCCAGCCATTTCCGGCTCGCGAGCAGCCAGTTGAAGTAAAGCATATGCTCGGCAAGGTTGGCCTTGGCCGCCCGCAGGACCGAGGGTTCGGGCGTCGCGCCCTTGAGATCGCGCTTGGCGATCTTTTCCTCGACGAGATAGCGCGTCACTTCGTCGTTGAGCTTTACCAGCATCCATTCGACCAGCCGCCACATTTCGGCGCGGTCAAGCGGATGGGTTGGCACCAGCCCGCCCACGGTCTCGAGCGTATAAATATCCTCCACCACATGGATCGATGCCAGAATGCCGATGACAGGCACATCCTCGTCGGTCACCAAAATGGGGAGCGTCGCGGCGGGATTGAGATCAAGCAGGTGTGGCTCACGCAGCCAGGGCTTTATCTCCTCCACATCCAGCGGCACGCCATATTCGGCGCACATCAGCCGGATAAGCCGCGAAGCAGGATCGAGAGGGTGGTGCACGAGTGTCGGCATGAAGGGGACCCGGTTGACGCGAGGCTGGTCTGCTGATCCCTCGCTTGGCGCGATTGGCGAACACCGCTAAGAGGGGGGCAAATTGGCCCAAGAGACGAGTTAGGAGATCAGATGAACGCCGATCAAGGTCTTTTTGTGCCCCTTATTCTGGGAATTCTGGAAGGCCTTACCGAATTCCTACCCGTCAGCTCCACCGGACACCTTTTGTTAGCAGGTCATTTCTTCGGCCTGACCCAGCCGGCAACCTTCGTCGTACTCATCCAGCTCGGCGCCATTCTGGCCATCGTCACCGTCTATTTCGCCAAATTGGGCCTGCTCATTCGTGATGCGCTGACCGGCAAGCGCTACGCCTGGCAGTTCGCCCTCTCGGTCTTTCTCGCCTGTTTCCCGGCTGTTATTGCCGGGGTGCTGCTGCGCGATTTCATCCAGGGGGATCTGTGGGAATCGGCGGCCCTGATCTGCTGGACCCTCCTCATCGGCGGTTTTGTCCTGCTCATCGTCGATCGGCTGAAACTCGAGCCAAAGTACGACGATATCTACACTTTTCCCTGGCACCTCGCCCTGATCATCGGCCTTTTCCAGATGCTGTCGCTGGTTCCCGGCGTTTCGCGCTCGGGTTCGACCGTGGTCGGCGGCATGCTCTTCGGTGCCAGTAAGCGCGCCGCTGCCGAGTTCACCTTCTTTGTCGCCCTGCCCATCATGGTCGGCGCCTTCGGCTATGATCTCTACAAGAGCCGCGACCTGATCGACGCCTCCATTGCCCTCAATGTCGCCGTCGGTTTTGCCGCCGCCTTCGTCGTCGGCGCGCTGGTCGTGCGGTACCTTCTCAACTTCGTCTCGCGCTACGGCTTTGCCCCCTTCGCCTGGTGGCGCATCGCCGTCGGTATTTTTGGCCTCATCGGGATTTATTTCTTCGGGCGCTGAGATCAGGCCGGCAGCAGCCTCCATTCGTCCGTCGACGACCAAAGATGGATCAGGTCACGCCGAGGACATCGCAAAACAAAAAGCCCTCCCGATCGGGAGGGCTTTTTGTTTCGCCGGCTGATCGTTCAGCGCGTTGCGGGATCGACACCCTTGTAGGTGGCGGGAATCGAGAAATAGGAGCGGGGAATTTCGACGCCCTGTTCCACATCGTAGAGCGAAAACGTCAGTTCCGCACCACTGGGTTCAACCAGGCTCCATTGCGCCAGATCCTTGGTCTCGACATCGAAAATCAACGACACCTGCACCGTGCCGGCCACCGTCTCGTCGATGATGGTAATGGCCATATAGCCATCCGAGGTCGTGATATCGATCACATTGGCATTGAGCAGGTTGATCTGGTCGCCCAAAAATTGGCGCAGCGGGATCGTGTCCTGCGGATAGGCGTAATAGGTCTCTTCCTGGCGATTGAGCACATAGAAACCGCGGCCGACCGAGACGATTTCTTCGCGGCTCGGCGGATTGTAGCGAAAACGCACCTTGTCGGGACGCTCGAGAAAGAACGTGCCTTCCGTGCGTCCGCCATTGGTATCGATCTGCAGGAAGCGCCCCACCATGGTGCGGATCGCCGAATTATGCGTGTTGATCTCGGTGATGAGTTGCTGCTCTTCCGGGGTCAGCGTCCGGCCTTGACCGAGGGCCGGCACGATCGGAGCGAGGGCGGCGGCAACACCAAGAAGGAGAGCATGGCGGCGAATCATCGGCGGGATATCCTCGCTGGGTTTTTAGTCTGGTAAACTAACCTAGGAAGCAATTGCGGCAAGAGGTGGAAAGTTCCACCGGCCGGAAGGGAACGACAATGCGCAAATTGGTGATGTGCTTAACGCTGCTGCTTGCCACGACACTGCCGGCCCTCGCGGCCCTGCCGCCGCAATATCAGCGCCGCGCCGAACTGACCGCCGTCCTCAATGTCGCCACCGAGATTTTAGGCATCGGCCATGTCATCGACGCCATCGAACGCACCGGACCCGACGTCTATGCAGTGCGGTCCGGTACCTGCACGCTCACCGTCCGCATCGTCGATACGCCGAAAAAGCGCGAGCCCGGCTGGGCCGGCCCGCGCGAATTTTCCGCCGTGCCCGATCCCCTCACCTGCTGAGCGATGTCACTCGCCCATTTCGCCCCGCTCCTTCTTGCCGCGCGCCACTTCGGTGGCCAGCGCCTCGAGCTTGTGCGGCCAGAAGACGCGAAACCGTTCGAGCCAATCGTCAATGCCGCGCAGCGGCGTCGTGTCGAGTTCATAGATGCGCCGCGTGCCCTCGGGCCGGACGCTCGCAAAACCATTGTCGCGCAGCACTTTCAAATGTTGGCTGATGCCGGCCTGCGAGATGCCGAACTCCGCGGCAATCACCTCCACGACCTCGCCCGAGGAGCGCTCGCCCTCGGCCAGCAGTTCGAGAATACGGCGGCGCACCGGGTCGCCGAGGACGTCGAAAGCGTGCATTTATTCCGCCGGTTCGCCCGAATAGAATTTTCGCGTGGCTTCCGCGGTCGCCAGCGCATGCTCGCGCGGTTCGCCCGCTACGATATCGGCCCGGCCCCAGTCGTCACTGGCGGTGCGGATGAAGGATTTGGCCTCGTCCGAGCCAAACCAGCCGGCAACCGTCTCCGCCGGCACATCGGCTTCGGGCTCGGCAAGATGGCGCGAGAGGCCCATGAAACCGAGATCCCAACCGACGCCAACGGCACCCGGTCCATATTGATCCCAATGCGGGCTGAGATGGGCGATATGCTGCAATTCGAGCCGCGTCCCCGCGCCATCCGGGATCAGCGTGACAATGACCCAGCTCACTGCCGGCCCAAACTCCCAGGTCAGCGCGATCTTCTTGTCCGGCACACATTCTGTGATCGTGCCGCCGGCATTGTTTTCGACCTGGTAGCGGCCGCCCAGCGCCAGATCGCCCGTCACCGGAGCAAACCAGCGTTTTATGCGTTCCGCCCGCGTCAGCGCGTCCCAGAGGTCGGCCGGCGTCGTATCATAGACCCGGCTCGCCACCACGGCCTTGGCCGGTTGCCCCTCCCAGTCGAGATTGTCGACCCGGCGCACCATCAAGGCGAGGTGGTCTGCAAGAGAGAAAGCCATGTCCGTCTCCTCGTATTTCAGTTTTGTCTTATATAAGTGAAAACTGAAATAGAGTCCACGGGTTCCAGACCAAGGCAGCAAAACAAAAAGCCCCGGCATAAGACCGAGGCTTTTCAACCGCTTAGCTGCTCATCCTAGTAGCCGTCGGCATTGTTCCCGACCAAAATTTCGCGCTTGCCGGCATGGTTGGCCGGGCTGATGACGCCCTCGCGTTCCATGCGCTCGATCAGCGTCGCGGCCTTGTTGTAGCCAATGGCGAGGCGGCGCTGGACATAGGAGGTGGAGGCCTTCTTGTCCGTAAGAACGACATGCACGGCCTTGTCATAGAGCTCGTCGCCCGAGCCGGCATAGTCGTCGCCACCGCCGGAGCCGCCAGCATCCATGCCGCCTTCGTCTTCGTCGGCGGTGACGGAATCGAGATAATCCGGCGCGCCCTGGCTCTTCAAATGGTTCACCACCGCCTCGACTTCGGCGTCGGACACGAAGGCGCCATGGAGACGCTTGGTGCGGCCGCCCGAGGCCATGTAGAGCATGTCGCCATTGCCCAGGAGCTGTTCGGCACCCTGCTCGCCGAGAATGGTGCGCGAGTCGATCTTCGACGTCACCATGAACGAGATTCGGGTCGGGAAATTGGCCTTGATCGTACCGGTGATGACGTCGACCGACGGGCGCTGCGTGGCGGTGACGATATGGATGCCGGCGGCACGGGCCATCTGGGCAAGACGCTGGATGGCGCCTTCGATATCCTTGCCGGCCACCATCATCAGGTCGGCCATTTCGTCAACGATGACAACGATATAGGGCAAGGGTTCGAGATCGAATTCTTCCGATTCATAGATCGCCTCGCCGGTTTCGCGGTCAAAACCGGTCTGCACCGTGCGGGTAATGGTCCGGCCCTCCTTGGCCGCTTCCGAGACGCGCTGGTTGAAACCGTCGATGTTTCTGACACCGATCTTGCTCATCTTGCGATAGCGGTCTTCCATTTCGCGCACGGCCCATTTGAGGGCCACCACGGCCTTCTGTGGATCGGTCACGACCGGCGTCAGCAGATGCGGAATGCCGTCATAAATCGACAATTCCAGCATTTTCGGGTCGATCATGATCATGCGGCACTGCTCGGGCGTCATCTGGTAGAGCAGCGAGAGAATGAAGGTATTGATACCCACCGACTTGCCCGAGCCGGTGGTACCGGCGATCAGCAAATGCGGCATGCGCGCCAGATCAGCAATGATCGGCTCGCCGCCAATGGTCTTGCCCAGGCAGATCGGCAGCTTGCCCTTCATCTTCTCGAAATCGGACGAGGCCAGCATTTCGCGGAAATAGACGGTTTCGCGCGTCTGGTTGGGCAGTTCGATACCAATGGCATTGCGGCCCGGCACCACGGCGACGCGGGCGGAAATGGCCGACATGGAACGGGCAATATCGTCGGCCAGCGAAATGACCCTGGACGACTTGATGCCCGGTGCCGGCTCGAGTTCGAACAAGGTGACGACCGGACCGGGGCGGACATTGATGATGTCGCCCTTGACGCCGAAGTCACCAAGCACTTCTTCGAGGCGGCGGGCCATCTCTTCGAGCCGTTCCGGCGAATGCTCCGCCGACGGACCCGAGCGCTTGGGCTCGGCAAGCAGGCTCAGCGCCGGCAGCTCAAAGCCCATGGGCTCGTCGAGGAGGCTCGGCTGGGCCTCGCGGAACTGGCGCTGGCCCTGGGCCGGGCGGGGGGCGGGCGCGGCAACGCGCGGCGCCGAATGGTCGACGGGCTGGAAGCGCGAATCGCCGCGCTGGGTGTGGTTGACCACGGCCGGATGCTGGGCAATCGGCATGTCCGGTTCGAAGGGGATGGAATCATCCTCCGCCTCATCGGGATAGTCGATTTCGGTCTCGTCATAGGACGGGCCGGCATTGATGCGGGCCGACACGACGGGGGCCGCTTCGAAGGCCGGCTCGACCGGCGCATGAATGCGGCGCTGGGTGACGGCGAGCGTCGGCTCCTGTTGGGCCGGAGCACGCGGGGAAACGGAAACGTCGAGGTCCGGCTCCTGGCCATGCTCGCGCCATTCTTCCTCTTCCTCGTGACGGGCCGCCTGGGCGGCACGGGCACGGCGCCAGGCAGTGCGAAGGGAATAGCCCATATGCACCACAGCGCCGAGGGCCACTTCCACCAGCGGATTGGCTTCGCGCTCGTCCTCTTCCTCCGCCTGCGCTGCCTTGCGAGAACCCTTGGCCGGCATGGCGGGGACGGAGGTGCCGAGGCCCATGGCGATCCAGAGCAGGGCAAAGGCGGGCACGGCGATGATGACGGCAAAAAGCGCGCCGGTGATCGGCTGCGGGTCGGCACCGGCAATCATGGCGGCAAGATTGGTGAACAGCATGCCCGCGAGACCACCGAGCCCGGTCGGCAGCGGCCAGCTTTCCGGCGTCGGCAGGAAGGCGAAGACACCGGTCGAGAGCACAATCGCGCCGAACCAGGAGAGCGTGCGCAGCACGACATGGGTCAAGCGACGCTTGCGCAACAGAGCCCAGCTCCAGAGCGCCAGGGGCACGATGGCGACAATGCCGCCAAGCCCGAGGAACTGGAAGACGAGATCGGCAATGACCGCGCCGGGATAACCCAGCCAGTTTTGCGCAATCTTGCTCGTCGCATAGGAGAGCGAGGGATCATCGACCGACCACGAACTCAGCGACAGCAGCAGGATCGCGACAATGCCGAACAGCACCATGCCGGCCACGCGCAGGGGAATGCGAATGGCGATGACCGGGGCCGGTTTCGGCATTGAGGCCGCCGTCTTCTGGCGGGCAGCGCCGCGTGGTGGCACGGGGCGGACATCGTCGAGCGTCGGAACGGGATGGCTGGGCATGGCACGCATTACTTTTTGGGGCCACGACCCATTCGCGGGCCCCGCATCGCCTGCATGCTAGAGCGATGTGGTTAATCGCACGCTAACCACTCCGAACTGGGCTGAAAGCAAAATCGCCCCAATGGGGCGATTTTAGGTGAGGAGGCCATGAGAGCTAGGCTCGAATGGCGCGCGGAAGCGAAAGTTTTCTGTTTCGGTCTCCGAACTTTCCCGGGGAGTGCGGCCCACCATTGCGCGTGGGAAGCCTCTGTGGCGGGCCAAGAGGAAGCAGGCCGCACACCGCGAGAAAGTCTTTTGCAAAAGAGGTGGCGCCGAAGCGCCACCTGCAAGGTTCTTAGCCGTTATAGGCGCGTTCGCCGTGGCTCGAGAGATCGAGGCCGTCGCTTTCGCCGGCTTCGCTGACGCGGGCACCACCAAAGATCGCCTTGACGATGAGCATGGCAATAAGAGCCACGACGCCGGACCAGACGACGGCGATGACGACACCAGTGAGCTGGACCATGAACTGGCCGCCGATCGAATAGGCAGCAGCATCGCCGAGCGGATAGCCGCCGAGGCCGGGGGCCGCGACGATGGCGGTGCCGAGGGCGCCGATGATGCCGCCCACGCCGTGGATGCCGAAGACGTCGAGCGAGTCGTCATACTTGAGCAGCGGCTTGAGGGTAACGACGGCCCAGAGACAGACGACGCCGGCAATGGCGCCGAGCACGATGGCGCCACCGACACCGGCAAAGCCGGCAGCCGGGGTGATGGCGACGAGACCGGCAACAGCGCCCGAAACGGCACCCAGAGCCGAAGCATGGCCACGGGTGATCTTTTCGCCGAGCGCCCAGGCCAGCGCACCGGCAGCAGGCGCGAGAACCGTGTTGATCAGGGCAACGGCGGTCAGGGCATTGGCTTCGAGGTTCGAACCGGCATTGAAGCCGAACCAGCCGAACCAGAGGAGACCGGCACCGATATAGGTGAGGACGAGGTTATGCGGCGGGATCGGTTCCTTCATGAAGCCGATGCGCGGCCCAAGGACGATGGCAGCGACGAGAGCGGCCACACCGGAATTGATGTGAACCACGGTGCCGCCGGCAAAGTCATAGGCGCCCATGCCGAACAGCAGGCCCGGACCCGACCAGACCATGTGAGCCATGGGGATATAAGAGAAGGTGAACCAGATGGCGAGGAAGGCCATCAGCGCGCCGAACTTCATGCGCTCGGCAATACCGCCGATGATGAGGGTCGAGGTGATGCAGGCGAAGGTGAGCTGGAAGGTCACGAAGACCAGTTCGGGCAGTTCGAAACCGGCCGAGAAGGTCGCCGCACGCGAATCGAGCGTCACGCCATTGAGGAAGAATTTCGAGAGGTCGCCGACGAAAGCGGAGAGACCACCTTCGGTCGGGCCGGCAAAGGCCAGCGAATAGCCATAGGCCACCCAGAGAATGGCGATCATCGAGAAGCCGAGGAACACCTGGGTCAGCACCGACAGGATATTCTTGGCGCGCACGAGGCCGCCATAGAAGAGCGCGAGGCCCGGAATGGTCATGACGATAACGACCATGGTCGAAACCAGCATCCAGGCGACGTCGCCCTTGTCGACCACGGCAGCGGCTTCTTCGACGACTGGCGCGGCAGCGTCCTGGGCAAAGGCTGGCAGGGCCAGCAAGAGGGAGGCCAGAGCGGCGCCTCCAAGTACCTTATCCATCTTCATCTTGTTTTCTCCCCGAAGACGCTTAGAGGGCGGACGCGCCGGTTTCACCGGTGCGGATGCGGGTAACGGCCAAGAGATCGAGCACGAAGATCTTGCCGTCGCCGATGCGGCCGGTCTGGGCCGAGTCACGAATGGCATTGCTCACATTGTCGGCCAGGCTGTCGTCGACAGCGATTTCCAGCTTCAGCTTGGGCAGGAAATGCACGGCATATTCCGTGCCGCGGTAAATCTCGGAATGGCCCTTTTGGCGCCCATAGCCCTTCACCTCGGTAACGGTCATGCCGTGAACGTCGAGCGAGTTGAGCGCCTGCCGAACCTCTTCCAGCCGGGACGGCTTGATGATGGCAACCACCAGTTTCATATGACCCCCTTTGGCGCCTTAGAGCGCGTGTTGGAACTGCACTTTGGAATTCAAGTGCCGTGCCAAACCAAACGGCAGGGATTTTTGCTATTTTTACAATGGCTTAACCGGGACACAGAAAATACCGACTCGGAATTGGGCAATTTGGCGCCGCTTTTTTGTGCGGATGAATTCGCGTTTGCCTGTTTTTTGGACAGCCCGATTCCTGCCGCGGCATAGGGCGCACTTGCACCGCGCCGCCGGGCGCCCGACAATGAGACCAGAGGCAAGGAGACGGCGATGAGCGCAGCGGCAGAAGACCATTTCGACGTGGCGATCGTGGGTGGCGGCCCGGTGGGCATGACCCTGGCGCTGGCGCTGGTCCAGTCGATGCGCGGTATTCGCGTGGCTCTGATCGACCGCCGACCGCTCTCGGTTCCCAAGGACAATCGCGCCTCGGCCATTGCTGCCGGCGTGCGCCGCGTCTTCGACGCCCTCGGGGTCTGGGGGGAGATGGAAACGCAGTCCCAGCCGATCACGGCCATGCGCATCACCGATTCGGGCAGCGGCGACATTGCGCGGCCGCTCTTTCTCCAGTTCGAAGGCGAAGTCGCGCCGGGCGAGGCCTTTGCCCATATGGTGCCGAATACGGCGAGCCAGGCGGCCCTGCTCGGGGCCATGGGCGATGCCGTAACCGTCATCGCCCCAGCCGAAATCGCCGACTGGTCGGAAGGCCGGGTGACCCTGGCCGACGGGCGCACCATCATCTCGCCACTGATCGTCGCCGCCGATGGCGCACAATCGGCCCTGCGCCAGCGCGCTGGTATCGCCACCACCGGCCACGATTACCGCCAGACCGGGCTCGTTGCGACCATCACCCATGAGCTGCCGCATGACGGGGTGGCCTACGAGCATTTTCGTCCCTCGGGCCCCTTTGCGAGCCTTCCCCTCAAGGGCGACCGATCCTCGCTGGTCTGGACCGAAACCAGCGAGAACGCAAAAACCTTCCTCGCCATGGATAGCGACCAGTTGGCGCGCGAAATCGAGGCCGTTATGGGCTCGAGCCTCGGCGCCGTCACGCTCGAAGACAAATTGATGGGCTTTCCCTTGCGCCTTCAGATCGCCCGCGACTTTGTCGGGCCGCGACTGGCCCTCATCGGCGACGCGGCCCATGTGGTGCACCCGATTGCCGGGCAGGGCCTTAATCTGGGGTTGAAGGATGTCGCGGCTCTGGCGGAGGTCATTGTCGACGCCATCCGCCTCGGGCTCGATCACGGCAGCGAAGACGTGCTTGCCCGCTATCAAGCCTGGCGCCGGCTCGATACGGCCAGCATGGTCATGGTGACTGATGGCATGAACCGGCTCTTTTCCAATGACGTCGCCCCGGTCCGCGCCATCCGCGATTTCGGCCTCGGCCTGGTCGACCGCGCCGGTCCACTGAAGGACGCCATGATCCGGGCGGCGTCCGGCGTCTCGCAGAACGGACCTAAACTTTTGAGTGGCCTGCCGATCTAGTGCGGCTGGCGCGACAGCGCCTGCAGCTCTTCCGGCTCGACATTGCGCGCCTCTTCAAGGCTGAGGAGCGGCACGCCTTTGACGATCGGAAACGCGAGCCGCGCGGCGATGGAAATCAGTTCCTTGTGGTCCGACGACAGGGTCAGCCGCGTCTTGGTCAGCGGACAGACCAGCATTTCCAGCACCTGCCGATCGATGACATGGCGGGGATCGACCGGGTCTTCTGCCATCAGTTGAGCGGCACGGCGCCCTTGCCGCCCCCAGCCATTTCATATTCGGTCATGGCGATCAGGGTTTCCGCCCGGTCGTTGAGCGTCTGGGCTTCGAGCAATACCTGCTTTTCCGCCGGCCCATAGGGCGAGACCATGGCGCAGAAATTGACGAGATCGGCCGTGCCGGTGCGCTCGATCTCTTCCCAGTTGAGCTCGATGCTGGCGAATTCGGCATAGTCGCGCATCATTTTCACAAAGCGCGCTCGGTCCACTTCGTCTTCCCCGTCATTGCGCGCGAAATCGGCGGCAAAGGCCTCGGCCGAAATTTTTGCGAGCCGATAGGGCGTGCCGCGTTCGATCTCTTCCCTGAGCGAGAACCGCGTCACCCCTTCGAGGATGATGAAATAGCGGCCATCGCCGCTTTCCTCGAAATGGGTAATCCGCCCCAGGCAGCCGATCCTGTGTAGCGGCACCTGGCCCATTGGGCTTTCTTCGCTCGTGTCCTCGGGCTGGATCAGCCCGATCAAGCGGTCGGTCGAAAGGGCAAAATCCACCATCTCGATATAGCGCGGCTCGAAAATATTGAGCGGGCGATGGGAATAGGGCAGCAACAGCGCCCCGGTCAGCGGAAAGATCGGGACCACGTCCGGCACTTGCTGAGGGCTCGCGGGGCGCTGCGGCATATTTTTGGACCTAGGAGAAAAGGGCAGCAGAGAGCAGGCGACGACCTCTAAGGGTCGCCGGATCCTTGGCGCCCCAGGCGTCGAAGAATTCGAGCAGCTTTTTGCGTGCGCCGTCTTCGTTCCAGGTGCGGTCGCGCTTGAAGATAGCGACCAGGGCTTCGGCCGCCTCGACGCGCTTGCCTTCGGCATTGAGCACGACCGCCAGATCAAAGCGAGCCTGGTGATCATTGGGATCGGCAGCAATAGCCGCTTCAAGTGCGGCCGATTCGGAGAGACCAGCGGCTTCATCCTGCAGGCGAATCGTATTGGCGACAGCCATATAGGCGTCACCCTTGCGCTTGTCCTCGGGCACCATATCGAGCGTGGCGCGAGCCTGTTCCACTTCACCGGCTTCGAGATAGACGCGGGCAAGCCCGATCAGCGCCAGTTCGTTTTCGGGGGAATGCTGCAGCACCATGCCAAAAATCTGCGCCGCCTGACCAAGGTCGCCGGCGCCAAAAGCCTCTTCGGCGACCTTCAAGGCATCGGCAATCTGCGCCTCGATCGAATCGGCCGGCGGCGCGCCCGGAGGGGCGGCGGCGATGACGCGTTCGGCAAATTTCCGAACTTCACCTTCCGGCATGGCGCCCATGAAACCGTCCACCGGCCGGCCACCGGCAAAGGCGAAAACGGCCGGAATCGATTGCACGCCCAATTGCCCGGCAACGCCCGGATGGTCGTCGATATTGATCTTCACCAGCCTGATCTTGCCGGCCTTCTCGTTGACCACCTTTTCAAGCGCCGGGGTCAACTGGCGGCAGGGGCCACACCAGGGCGCCCAGAAATCGACGAGAACCGGAACCTCGCGCGAGGCTTCGAGCACGTCGGCGCGGAAGCCGGCATCGGTGGATTCGCTGATATAGGCCTGGCTGGCCGGGGCAGCGCCATTGGTGGAAATCGACATAAAGAGCTCTCGCGAAAGGCATTGAGGGAGCAGTCGCGGGCCTTTTTGCGCCCGCGCCACAGCGGTTGCAAGTCCTAGTTCCCACAGGCTTTCAACAAGATGACATGAAAGCGAAGAAGAAGGGTTGCAATCGGTCTGATGATTAGGCATATAGCGCCTCGTCGACGCGCTTCAAGGCGCTGCGACACGGATGCGGGTGTAGCTCAGGGGTAGAGCATAACCTTGCCAAGGTTAGGGTCGAGGGTTCGAATCCCTTCGCCCGCTCCAATTCTCTCAGGTTGGCAAGCCGGGAGAGAAACAAAGGGTCCTTCGGGACCCTTTTTGTTTTTCCGGCATCATTTCCCGTCCCATTGCCGAAGGCGGCGACTCGCGATCTAGCTGGCGCCCCTGCCTTGAGACACGAGACTTCCATGACCGACCTTACGAGTTTCCCCATCGCCCAGCGCTGGCCCTCTGCCCATCCCGATCGCCTGCAGCTTTATTCCTGGCCCACGCCCAATGGGGTGAAGGTCTCCATCATGCTCGAAGAAACAGGCCTGCCCTATGAGGCGCATGCCATCCAGATCGGCAAGAACGAGACCTGGACGCCCGAATTCCTCTCGCTCAATCCAAACGGCAAGATTCCGGCTGTTATCGATCCCAATGGCCCCGGCGGCAAGCCGCTGGCGCTCTTCGAATCGGGCGCGATTCTGCTCTACCTCGCCGAAAAGACCGGAAAATTCCTCCCATTCGATCCGGCGCTGCGCTACGAAACCATCCAGTGGGTGTTTTTCCAGATGGCCGCCATCGGCCCGATGTTCGGCCAGGTCGGCTTTTTCTATAAATTCGCCGGCAAAGAGTTTGAGGACAAGCGGCCGCTCGAGCGTTACCGCGCCGAATCGCGCCGGCTGCTCGAAGTGCTGGACACGCGCCTTGAGGGTCGCGACTGGATCATGGACGATTATTCCATCGCCGATATCGCGACCTTGGGCTGGGTCCGCAATCTTATCGGCTTTTATGGCGCCCGCGACATCGTCGAATTCGACACGCTCAAGCGCGTTCCCGCATGGCTCGAACGCGGCCTTGCCCGCCCCGCCGTGCAGCGCGGCCTGACGATCCCCGCCGCCAGCTAATTTTTTCCGCCGGCGGCGGCAGGAGGTTTTCGACTAACCCTTTGCCGCCGCCTCAAGCGCCGAAATATCGAATTTCACCTGCTTGAGCATGGCTTCCGTAACGCGCTTCGATACGGCCGGATCGGGGTCCATCATCAGTTCGCCAAGGCGTTTCGGGGTGATCTGCCAGCTCAACCCCCAACGATCGCGCAACCAGCCGCATTGCTCCGTCGAGCCGCCTTCTTTCAGCGCATCCCAGAGCCGGTCGATCTCGGCCTGGGTGTCGCATTCAACCAGAATCGAAAAGCTATGGTTGAACGGGTCGAGCGGACCGGCATTGATCGCCATATAGCGCTGGTCGCCGATGGTGAAGGCAGCCATGCCGACACTGCCGGCCGGACCGCTGGGATTGTCCGCCGGAATGGCCGAGACCCATTCGATCTTCGAACCCGGAATCAGCGACGTATAAAACTTGATCGCCGCGTCCATATCCCTCTCGAACCAGAGATGCTGGGTGACCTTCATCTGTTCCTCCTGTTGAACCGTCTGCCTTCAAGACGATTCAACGCGAAAAACTTCGACATGGTCCCAAGATTATGTGGCACGCGCCGGGGCTAGTGAACCTGAACCGACCCGAGCTGGAAAAACACCGTCAGCAGCGGCGCCAGCATCTTGGGGTCATATTCATGGCTCTGGCCGGCCAGCGTCATGCGCTCGACATTGTGGAGGGCCGAGGCCACCCATTCGGCGCCTGCCGCCATGAAGGGAAAGCTCTTGTCGCCATCGAGAACCAGCACGGGCATGATGGCGTTCTGCCAGCGTTCCGGCGGTCCGTCGCTTCCCCGCGCGTCCGCGAGAATGCGGTAGTCGTGTTCGAGGGTCAGGCCGACCGCAGCAGAAGCCGGCCAGGCGGGGCTCTGCTTGAACCCATCCAGCTCCGCGCCTGACATGCCGACGCCGAGCAGAAAGTCGCTCATCATCTCGGCGGCGCGTCCCTGCGCGGCCTGGACGGCCATCTGCATATGCTCATAGCGGTAGGCATCACCCGAACGGTCGGGATCGATCGGCGGCTCATAAAGCGCCAGGGCCTTGATCTTTCTGGGCATGGCTGCTGCGGCCTCAAGCGCCAGCACGGCACCCGAGGACATGCCGAAGACAAAGGCTTCGCCGCCGACCACATCGAGTAGGGCGCCAATGTCCTCCACCTCGCGCGCCACCGCATAGGGCCATTTATCCCTCGATTCCCCGCGGCCGCGCCGGTCGTAATTGATCACCGTAAAATGCTGCGCCAGAAGCGCGATCAATATCGGGGTCACCTGGTCCACCGCCCGATATTGCGTCGCGCCGGCCACGAGGATCACCGCCGGGCCCGATCCGGTCACGTCATAGCCGATGGTGACGCCATCCTTGGAGGTAACCTGCGGCACGAGAGAATCCCCTTTTTGCCGACACTATGCACGAGGGCTGGAGGCGCCAAAACGGAAATCCCCGCTTGCGCGGGGATCACACGGTATTTCTCGAATGGCTGCAGTTTCTAGCGGATGGCAATGCCTTCAGCGTTGAACACATGCGCCTTGGCCGGATCGATATAGGCCGGAACGGTCGAACCGAGCTCCACGTGACGCTGGCCTTCGAGCACCACGGTCAGGGCCTGGCCGTCGGTGGCGGTTGCGTAAAGCACCGTCTGGCCGCCGAGATTTTCGACGAGATCGACGCGCAGGTCCGCGAATTTTGCACCAGAACCTTCGACAATGGTGATGTGCTCGGGACGCACGCCCAGCGTCGCCGTGCCGACGGCCGAACGGCCGAGCGGCAGCGAACTACTGGCGGTTTTCACCGTTTCGCCCTCGCCGGTCGCAGTGAGAAAATTCATCTTCGGCGAGCCGATGAAACCGGCAACGAAGAGATTGCGCGGATTGTTATAGAGTTCGAGCGGGGCACCGGCCTGCTCGATGACGCCGGCGCGCAGCACCACGATCTTGTCGGCCATGGTCATGGCTTCCACCTGATCGTGGGTCACGTAGATCATGGTATTCCCAAGATCATTGTGCAGCTTGGCGATTTCCACGCGCATGGCGACGCGCAACTCGGCATCGAGGTTCGACAGCGGCTCGTCGAAAAGGAAAATCTTCGGTTCGCGCACGATGGCACGGCCGATGGCGACGCGCTGGCGCTGGCCGCCCGAAAGCTGCTTCGGCTTGCGCTTCAACAGAGGCTCGATCTTGAGAATTTCGGCGGCGCGCTGCACGCGCTTTTCGATCTCGTCCCTGGGCATCTTTGCCGTTTCGAGGCCGAAAGCGAGGTTCTGGTAGACGCTCATATGCGGATAAAGCGCATAAGATTGAAACACCATGGCGATGCCGCGCTTGGCCGCCGGCACGTCGTTCATGCGCTGACCATCGATGATCAGGTCGCCGCCGGTGATCGGCTCGAGTCCCGCAATCATGCGCAGCAAAGTGGACTTGCCGCAGCCCGAGGGGCCGACGAAGACGGTGAACTCGCCGGGATCGATATTGAGGTCGACGCCATGGATCACGGCCACGTCGCCATAGGATTTCTGGATCTGGCGCAGTTGAATGCTGGTTGCCATGGGTCTTCTCCTGAAGCTTACCGGAACTCGGCCGGAACCCAGCTCTGATAGAGCGGGTGGTCGGGGCCCAGGGGCAGAACGACCTCCTGGTGGGTGGAAGAGGAATGGTAGAAGGCCGTCACCAGTTCGAGCGAACGACGCGAGTCGGCCGAGGTCACCGGCAGCGGAATCTTGCCATCGATGGCGTCGTAGAAGCGCGCCATCTGCGTCTGGAACCGGCTCGGCACATGCTGCCAATTGGCGAGCGCTGCTTCGATTTTCGCTTTCACCTCGTCATTGCGCGGCAGGATTTTCCAGAGCGCATGGCCCGGATTGTAGGGCGCATGGTCGCTTTCGATGGTGACGTTTTCGAACTGCAGGCGGACGCGGGTGATTTCATCCACCGAGCCCAAGGTCGCGGTAAAGCTCGCCAAAGCGCCGCTCTTCATTTCGAGCGAAGCGGAGATCGTATCCTCCACTTCGATCGGATTGACCCGCGTCGCCACGCGGCCAAAGACGCGCGAAATGTCGCCCATGAGGTAGGTAAAAATATCATGCGGGTGGATGGCATGGCCCATCAGCACGCCGCCGAGTTCGGTCTTCCACTTGCCGCGCCAGGGCACGGCATAATAGGGGGCCTCACGGCGCCACATGGTTTCGACCGTGCCGGCAAAGGGTTTTCCGGCAATGCCGGAATCGATGATTTTCTTGGCCTGCTCGATGCCATCGCCGAAGCGATACTGGAACACCGGCATCAGCTTGCCCTTGGCGGCCTTTTCGGCCTCCACGATCTCATCGATCTGAGCGAGCGAGCCGACGAGCGGCTTTTCGCAGACGACGTGCTTGCCGGCCGCGAGGGCCTTGGTGACCATGGAGAAATGCACGCCCGGCGGGGTGCAGACGTCGATCACGTCGATATCGTCCATGGTGAGCAGGTCGTCGAAGTTGGTGATACGGCGCTCCACGCCGAATTCATCGCCGATCTTGCTCAGGCGTTCCGGGTCGAGGTCGCAAAGCGCCAGGACCTTGAATTTATCCGCATTGGGCAGATAGCCTTCCACAATATGCGAGCGGCCAATGCCGCAACCGACGACGGCGACGTTAAGAATCCGGCTCATTTCACCCACTCCGTACCCTGTTCGGCCTTGGCCTGGGCAGTCAGCGCCAGTTTCATGGCATTGTAGCAACGCTCCTGCGGCATGGCCGTCTCGGTCCGATTTCTGACGTCATCGAGGAAGAGGCGGCCAAAGGGCAGGTCGACCCCAGAGCAATCGATATGCTGCACGCCCTTCTTGTCGACGAGGAACAGATGGTCCGTACCCGGCTTGCCGGCGACGTCGATATATTTCCGGAGCTCGATATAGCCTTCGGTTCCCAAAATCGTCAGGCGACCGTCGCCCCAGGTGGGGAGGCCCTCGGGGGTGAACCAGTCGACGCGGATATAGCCGGTGGTGCGTTCGGTGCGGACATGGGCATCGCCCACATCCTGCAGACCCGGACGATGCGGATGGTTGCGATTGTAGACGCTCGAGGAGATCACTTCCCCATCATTGGCGTTGGAGAAGAACAAAAACTGTTCGAACTGGTGACTGGCGATATCGCACAGGATGCCACCATAGCGATTGCGCGTGAAAAACCAGTCGGGGCGGTTGTTGAGGCGCAAAGAATGCGGCCCAAGGCCCACCGTGTTGATCACCTCGCCGATAGCGCCCTTAGCAATGAGATTGCCGGCCTCGACAGTGGCAGGCACTTCAAAATGCTCGGAATAGAGCACGGAGAAGATGCGGCCGGTTTCCTTCTGCACGCGCTTGATCTCGTCAAGCTGGGCAAGGGTGGTCATGCCCGGCTTGTCGGTGAGCACATCCTTGCCGTGGCGCATGGCGGCAAGGCAGATATCGGCGCGGTCGCCGGGAATGGCGGCGGTGACGACGATTCCGATGGAAGTATCTTCGAGAATGGCACGCGGGTCTGAAACCCGCTTGGCTTCCGGATATTTGGCACCGAACGTGGCGGCTAGGTCGTCTTCCAGGGCGTGGAAGGCGACGAATTCTGCGCCGGCACGTTTCAGGCAGTCGACCTGCCCATAGATGTGCGCGTGGTTGATGCCGATGGCGGCGAATTTCAGGTCAGACATAGGTTTAACGCTTCATACCGGTGGTCGCGATGCCCTCGATGAGCAAGCGCTGGAAGATGAGGAAGAAGAGGAAAATCGGCACGATCGAAAGGACGCTCATGGCGAAGAGCCCGCCATAGTCCGACATGCCGGTTGAGTCCGTAAAAGTGCGGAGGCCGAGCATCACCGTGTAGTCGCTCATCCGGTTGAGGTAGATCAGGGGGCCGAAGAAATCGTCCCAGGTCCAGATGAAGGTGAAGATGGCAGCCGTCGCCAGAACCGGGGTCGAGAGCGGCAGCATGATCTTCCAGTAGATACGCCAGGGTCCGGCGCCGTCCATCATCGCGGCTTCGTCGAGTTCACGCGGAATGCCGCGGAAGAACTGCACCATGAGGAAGATGAAGAAGGCATCGGCCGCAAGGAATTTCGGCACGATCAGCGGCAGGAAGGTGTCGACCCAGCCGAGCTGACGGAACAGCACATATTGCGGGATCAGCGTCACCTGATAGGGCAGCATCAGCGTCATCAGCATCAGCGCGAACCAGATGCGGCGGCCGCGGAATTCGAGACGGGCAAAGGCAAAGGCTGCCAGCGAACAGGCAAAGACATTGCCGATCACCGAAAAGGTCGAGACGATGAAGCTATTGGTGAAGAAGACCGAGAAGGACGTCCTCAGCCCGTTCCAGCCGCGGAAATAGGCATCGATGCTCCAGGAAGTGGGAATGATGCTGGCCGAGGTAAAGATCTCGTTTTCCGGCCGGAAGGATGCGGCGAGCATCCAGAGCAGCGGATAAAGCATCAGGATCGAGGCGCCTATAAGCAGGCCATGGCTCACCACCGACATCAGGCGCTTGCGCCAGATCGGAGTTTCTGCGCCGACCACGGTCAGTTTCATGGGGGCATCAGTCATCGTAGTGCACCCAGTATTTTGAGGTGAGGAACGAGAAGGCGGTGAAGATGGCAACGAGCGCCAGCAGCACCCAGGCCAAAGCCGAAGCGTAGCCCATGCGGAAGAAGCCGAACGCCTCCTGGTAGAGATAGAGCGTGTAGAACAGGGTCGAATTGATCGGATTGCCCGTGCCGCCCGAGATGATGAAGGCGGGTGTAAAGCTCTTGAAGGCTTCGATCGTCTGAATAATCGCGTTGAAGAAGACGACTGGTGTAAGCAGCGGCAGGGTGATCTTCCAGAACTGGCGCCACTTGCTGGCGCCGTCGAGCGAGGCCGCCTCATACATGTCCTGCGGGATCTGCCTCAAGCCAGCGAGGAAGATGATCATGGGCGAGCCGAACTGCCAGATCGAGAGCACGATCAGGGTCCAGAGCGAGTAATTCGGGTTCGAAATCCAGCTCGGCCCGATAATGCCGAAGAGGGAGAGGAACTTGTTGACCAAGCCATCGGCGGCAAAAATCTGGCGCCAGAGAATGGCAATGGCGACCGAAGCACCCAGAAGGCTCGGCAGATAGAAGAGCGAACGATAGAGGGTAAGACCCTTCATGCCGCGATTGAGCAGCAGCGCCACGCCGAGCGCAAAAGCGAGTTTTAGCGGCACCGAAAAGACCACGAAGAACATCGTCACGCGCATGGAGGCGGCGAATTTCGGGTCATTGGTGAACATGCGGACATAGTTGTCGACGCCAGCCCAGCGCGGCGCGGTCAACAGGTCGAAATGGGTAAAGCTCAGATAGAGCGAAGAAATCATCGGCCCCAGGGTCAGGCCGAAAAAGCCGATGAACCAGGGCAAGAGGAACAGGTAGCCGGGGGCATCCTGTTGCCAGATGCGTCGCCAGACCGAAGGCTTTTCAGCCTCTGCCGGCGCCGACGTCGCGACGTGTTGCAGTGTCATGCTTAGCTCGTCCTCCCCAGGCCGATCACCTGGTCATAAGGGCAGGGCCGGTCATGGCCGACATCGCTCCGCAGGGGCATTCCCCTGGAGCACCGCCGCCATTGAAACCGAAGATCGACCACGCGCCCCAAGGGGCGCGTGGCTTTGCTTGAAATCAGCTCGCGCGTTCGAGGATGGCCGTGGCTTCGGCGACGAAGTACGGACCAGCATCTTCCGGCGTGCGAGCGCCGAAGGCCACTTCCTGGCCGATGACGCGCAGCAGCGAGAGATCGATTTCACCGGCAGCGGCCGGCGGCGGCGGCGGCAACGGCCCAAGCAGGTCACCCAGGTTCGCCACGAAGTTGAGGGCGATCTGGTTGGCTTCATCGAGGGTCGGAGCGACGATGTCGCGGGTCTCGGGCAGGCAGGGAATGCCGCGCTCGACGCCGAGAATCTTTGCCGATTCCGGATCGGAGATGAAGAAGCTGAGGAATTCCGCAGCCTTTTCCTTGGCGGCCGAGGAGCCGGCAACCGAGAAGAACATCGAGGGCTTGCGGTAGTGACCGCCGCCGACACCGGCGGCGAGGCGCGGATAGCCGACCATGTCGAGCTTGTCGGGCACGAGAGCCTGGAAGCCGACAAGCTGGTTCGAGTTCGACGGCATCAGGGCCGACTTGCCCGAAACGAGCATGGTGGTTTCGAGCGGGCCGGTATCGAGAGCCTGCGCATCCGGCGCCACGATCACGCCGGCATCGCGGAAGGTCTTCCAGAGGTTGAACCACTCGGTCATTTCGTCGGCGCCAAAGCCGAGCTTGCCGTCGGCGGTATAGAGGGCGAGGCCCTTCTGGCGCAGCCAGTTGTCCAGCATCGGCTCGGTATAGGAGCCGTCCGACATCATCTTCATGCCATTGCGGATATTGGCCTTGGAGAAGGCTTCACCCTTGGTCATGATGTCATCGAGCGTCCAGTCATTGGTCGGCGGCTCGACGCCGGCTTCCTCGAAGGCCACGGTATTGACCAGGGTCGCCACCGAGTTCGCGCCGAGCGAAATGCCATAAAGCTTGCCGTCGACCTTGCCGCCTTCGAGCTGGTCTTCATCGAAACCGTCGAGCTTCAGCGCGCCGCCAACAAATTCGTCGAGCGGGGCAATGGCGTTACGCTTGGCGTATTCGACGATATAGCGATAGTCCATCTGGATGATGTCGGGGGCATTGCCGCCGGCAGTCTGGGTGGCGAGCTTGGGCCAGTAATCGTTCCAGGCGAGGAATTCGCCTTCGATCTTGTTGCCGGTAGCCGCTTCGAAGAGATCGGTGACGCCATAGGTGCGGTCGGCGCGACTCTGGCCGCCCCAGAAGATCAGCCGCATATTGGCGGCCTGGGCCCAGGCGGGGCTGATGCCGGCGACACCGGCAGCCATGAGAGCCGAAGTTCCCATCAGGAACTGACGGCGATCCATACGAAATGTCATGTGTTTCCTCCCATGAACAGTTGTTGCTCCAGCCTTGCGGAGCGAATTGAACCAGCGACCTCCCCGTCGCTAAATCACCAACCGGTTACTGTATTGAGCATATGAAGCGCATCGCCAACACTGCTGTGCCTGCCGCTTTGCGCAAAACCTCTCCTCACAAATAACCAGCCAGTTACCCCTACCATAGGACCGCGCCGCGGGGCAACAATCCTTGTATGGAAGATTTTCTTTGACTGAGACGCCTCGTGGCGGCCGCTGCCGCGCGAATCGTCCTGGCGCTGTCCTCCCGGTTTGCCCAGTGGTGGCGCGCATCGCGCTTTCTCGCCGGGGCCTTTTGTCTCTGCTGCACAGTGGCGCAAAATCTCCTCTTGGAAAACTACAAAATTGCCCGGCATATTATAGAAGAAATCTATGGCCAGCGTCGGAGGATATCGTTTTGGACAAGTTGCTCACCCAGTTCCTGGCGGTGGCCGATGCCGGTTCGCTCAGTGGCGCCGCAACGACCCTCCTTATCACCCAGCCCACCCTCACCTTCAACATGCGCAAGCTCGAAGAGACTTTTGGGGCGCCGCTTTTCGAGCGCTCTTCGCGCGGAGTGCGGCTGACGCGTTATGGCGAAACGCTCTACGAAAATGCGCGGCTGATGAACCGGCTCTACGATAACACCTTGAGCGCCATTGCCGACCAGCAGCGCGGCACCGAAAGAGGCCTTACCGTGGGCTCGGGCTATTCGTGGTGGACCATGTTTCTCAAGGATCTGGTCATCGCCTATCAGCTGGAATTTCCCAAGGCACCCGTGCAGGTTAGCCTCGGTAACCAGCTCCGCCTTCTCGACCAGATGCTGTCGGGCGATATCTCGCTTTTCCTCGCCCATGAGATCGACGGGCTCAATCCCAGCATCGGTACCGATTTCATCCCCCTGAGCCGGATCTACAACGCCCACTTTGTACATAAGCAGCACCCGCTGCTGGGGGCGCCGCGCAGCCGGGCGCAGATCAACGATTATCCGCAGATCATCAGCTCGCTGGCCGAAAGCCGGCACGAGCGCTTCTTCGATATTTCACGCCGCCGCACCCGGGCCGAAACCATTTTCGACCGCACCCACTATGCCTTCCGCTCCAATTCCCTCGCCGCCTGTATCGACTACGCCCTTTCCACCCAGGCAGTCCTCACACACACACATGTGATGCGCGACGCCTTCACCAAAAGCGGGCTTTTCGAGGTGGAACAGGCCGAACCGCTGCGCATGAATGTCGCCGGCATCTATGTGCTGAAGGAAAGACGCGGCGAGGAGCGGGTCGAAGACCTGATCGCGCGCATTTCCAAAGCGGCCAAGGCCACGCTGCCGCCGCTCTAGCGGACCCATCTTTTCGGACCGCAGCTCGTTTCAAGGAATGCCATGACCCTGCCCTATCTTGTCTGCGCCATCATCACGGCAATCAGCGCCGCCGTCAGCTTCGGCTATTCGATCGCTGCACTTCGAACCGCCGGGGGCGAGGCCAAAACTCTTGCGCTCTATGCCGGCGGCAGAAGCGCAGCATTGCTGCTTGGTGCAATAGCGGCCCTTGTTTTGCAGCAGGCCGGCTGGCTCTTCGCCATTGCCACCATGATGATCATCGTGCAGGCCTTCGATGCCTATATCGGCACCACCATAAAGGATCGTCTCAAGACCTTCGGTCCAGCTCTCACGGCCTTGTTCAATCTTGCGGCCCTTATCTGGGCAATCCTGGGCTGAACGGCGGGATGGAATGGCGGCGTTTTCTCAAACACCCTCGCCAGCCGCGCCGCTAACATGTTAGCTTCGACCCATGCAGCAAGCCCCTCTCTTTTCGATTCAGCCCACAGCCCCCACACCTCTGCGCCTCGCCGCCGGCGAGCGCGTTGCGGCGCGCCTAAAACCCCTGGTGCGCGGCGCGATCCATACCGATCCCCTGATGACCTATGCCTGGAGCGGCGACGCCAGTTCCTATCGGCTGATCCCGGCCGTGGTGGTCTTCGTCAATTCCGAAGACGATGTGCGCGAGGTTTTTAAGGCCGCCCGCGCCGAGGGCCTGCCCGTCACGTTTCGCGCCGCCGGCACCTCCCTCTCAGGCCAGGCCGTCACGGATGGCGTGCTCGCCGTTCTGGGCGATGGCTGGCGCAAGCTGGCCATCCATCCGGGCGCCGAAAAGATCACCCTGGGGCCGGCCATCATCGTTGCCGAGGCCAATCGCGCGCTGAAGAAATTTGACAAAAAGATCGGGCCGGACCCGGCGAGCCAGGCGACCTGCAAGATCGGTGGCGTCGTCAACAACAACTCGTCCGGCATGTGCTGCGGTGTCGCGCAAAACACCTATCACACCATGGACCGCCTGCGGATCGTCCTCACCGACGGCACCATGCTCGATAGCGGCGATGCCGCCAGCCGCGACGCTTTTCGCGCTTCGCATGGCAAGATGCTGGCTGGGCTCCATCAGCTCCACCATGACGTCATGGCGGACGAAGAACTCGTCGCCCTGATCCGCCACAAATACCGGATCAAGAACACCGTCGGCTATTCGCTCAATGCGTTGGTCGACTATCACGACCCGCTCGATATTCTCATCCACCTGATGGTGGGTTCGGAAGGTACGCTCGGCTTCGTCTCGGAAGTCACCTACAACACCGTGCCCGAGCACCCGTTCAAGGCCACGGGGTTGATCCCCTTCCCCAATCCGCAATCGGCCGGCCGCGCCATCATCGAAATGGCCAATGGTGGCGTGCAGGTGACCACAGGCGTCACCGCCGCCGAATATATCGAGCGCCGCGCCCTCGCCACGGTCGAACATCTTGCCCCCATGGCCCCGCTCTTGCCCTGGCTCACGGAAGACTCGCCGGCTGTGCTGATCGACGTCACGGCCCCCGATGCCGCAACGCTCGAAATGGAAGTCGCCAAAGCCAACGCCCTCCTCGCCCGCCATGGCGCAACTCATATCGACCTCTCCACGGACGAGCATCGCAGCCACGCCCTCTGGGACATTCGAAAAGGCTTTTTCACCTCGGCCGGCGCTGCGCGCCCCAAGGGCACGATCATGCTCACCGAGGACGTTGCCGCCCCGATCGAAAAGCTCGCCGAATTCGTCGTCGACCTCCGCACCATGCTCGACGAGCACGGCTATACCGACGCCGTCATTTTCGGCCACGCGCTTGCCGGCAATCTCCATTTCCAGATGGGCGACGATTTTTCTGTCCCCGGCGCCGCGGAAAAATTCGACGTCTTCAACCAGGAACTGAGCAAGCTCGTCTCGCTGCGCTATGGCGGTTCCCTGAAAGCCGAGCACGGCACCGGCCGCGCCATCGCACCCTTCGTCGAGGCCGAATGGGGCTCAAAAGCCTATGCGATCATGCATCGCATCAAGGCACTCTTTGATCCCGAGCGCCTGCTCAATCCCGGCGTGCTGCTCAATGATGACGCCAAAATCCACGTCAAAAACCTGAAGGTCATGCCGCTGGCCGACGAAATCGTCGATCTCTGCATCGAATGCGGTTTCTGCGAGCCGGCCTGCCCCAGCCACCATATGACGCTGACCCCGCGCCAGCGCATCGCCGTCACCCGCGAACGCGCCCGCCTACGTGCCAGTGGCGAAGACCCCGCCCGCCTCGCCCGCTTCGAGGCCGATTTCCAATATGCCGGCATGGATACCTGTGCCGCCTGCAATCTCTGCTCGCTGCGCTGCCCCGTCGGCATCGAGACCGGTACTCTTATTCTGGGCGAACGCGCCCGCCGTCGTGGCGGCACGGCCCATACCGTCGCCCGCATTGCCGCCGACCACCGCGGCACGGTGGAACGCGCCATGCGCGGCGGCGTCGCCTTTGCCGATGCGGCCCGCACGATCATCCCCGCCCCTGCCGTGGAGGCCATCACCGAAACAGCCCGGCGCCTCACCAATAAGCGCGTGCCCCGCGTCTCCCGTGCCCTGCACCACGGCCCCGGCGCACCCCGTGCCCACGACGCGAGGCAGGACCCGCGCAAGACCGGCTTCCCGGTCCCCACCGCGCAGGCCGGCCGTCCGCAGATCGTCTACTTCCCCGCCTGCCCCAGCCGCATGTTCGGCGCGCCGAAAACCGAGCATGACCTGCTCGACACGCCCGCGGCGATGATGGCCCTCCTCGAGCGCGCCGGTTACGACGTCATCGTGCCCGACCATCTTACGGGTCAATGCTGCGGCCAACCTTTCCAGTCGAAGGGTTTTCCGGAACAGGCCGCCGAAGTCGGCAAGGCCCTCAAGGCCGAGCTGTCGGTGCTGTCCGATGCCGGTCGCCTCAATGTCGTCACCGACGCCTCCACCTGCGCCAAGCACCTCAAGGAATTCCCCGGCGATGCGCCGGTCGCCGACTCGGCCCAGTTCCTCGTCACCCACGTGCTGCCAAAACTGGCGATCACACAAAAACTGCCCGTTGTCGCCGTGCACCACAATTGCTCGGCCCAGCGCCTTGCCGAACAGCCGGCGACGGAAGCCGTTGCCGCCGCCTGCGCCGACAAACTGGCCGTGCTCTCCTCGATCACCTGCTGCGGCTATGCCGGGGACAAGGGCCTGTTCCTGCCCGAACTCAACGCCCACGCGACCCGCCGCGTCCACAATGACATTCCGGACAATTGCACGCTGGGCGTTTCCACGGTCTCGACCTGCGCCTCGGGTCTCAGCGAAAGGGCCGACATCCCCTTCGTGAGCCTTGCAAGCCTCCTCGAATGGGCCAGCCGACCCTGATCTCGAACAGGGCCCCGGCACCCAGCCGGGGCCACACTGGACGCCCCAGAGCTTCCGCGGCTTTTCAAGCCGAGGCGTCCCGCGCTACAAGACGCGTCGCGAAGTGGGGACGAGATGGCTACCTATACCGATATTGCGCGGCGCGTTTACAACCATACCTGGAAGCTCGATCCGATCATCCGCAGTCTGCTCGACACGGATTTTTACAAGCTCCTGATGCTGCAAATGATCTGGGGCCTCTATCCCAAGGTCGACGCCACCTTCTCGCTGATCAACCGCACCAAATCCGTTCGCCTCGCCGACGAAATCGACATCGATGAGCTCCGCGCCCAGCTCGACCATTGCCGCACGCTGCGCGTTTCCAAGAAGGAAATGATCTGGCTGGCCGGTAACACTTTTTATGGGTCCAAGCAGATTTTTCAGCCCGGCTTCCTCCGCTGGCTCGAAAATTTCCAACTGCCGGAATATCGCCTGGAAAAGCGCGACGGCCAGTTCGTGCTCGAATTCCCCGGCCTCTGGGTCGAAACGTCCATGTGGGAAATCCCGGCCCTCGCCATCATCAACGAACTGCGCTCGCGCGCCGCGATGAAGAGCTACGGCCCCTTCACCCTCGACGTTCTCTATGCCCGCGCCAAGGCAAAGATGTGGGAAAAGGTCGAGCGGCTGCAAAAGCTGCCGGACCTCAAAATCTCAGATTTCGGCACCCGCCGCCGCCACTCTTTTCTTTGGCAGCGTTGGTGCGTGGAAGCGCTCAAGGAAGGGATCGGCGACAATTTCACCGGCACCTCCAACGTAAAACTCGCCATGGATACCGATCTCGAAGCGCTGGGCACCAATGCCCATGAGCTGCCCATGGTGCTGGCGGCCCTGGCGCGGTCCGACGACGAGTTGCGCGAGGCGCCTTATCGCGTGCTGCAGGATTGGAAGAGCTATTATGGCGGCAACCTGCTCATCGTCCTCCCCGATGCCTTCGGCACCGACGCCTTCCTCCGCGATGCGCCCGACTGGGTTGCCGATTGGACCGGCTTCCGCCCGGATAGCGCTCCGGCCATCGAAGGTGGCGAGCGAATCATCAAATTCTGGGAGAGCCGCGGCCGCGACCCCAAGGAGAAGCTGCTGATCTTTTCCGACGGGCTCGACGTCGACATGATCGAGGAAGCCTATCTCCATTTCGATGGACGCGTCCGCATGAGCTTTGGCTGGGGCACCAACCTCACCAACGACTTTGAAGGCTGCTCGCCCGAAGACAATCGCGGCCTCGAACCGATTTCCATCGTCGCCAAGGTCAGCGAGGCCAATGGCCGACCGGCGGTAAAACTCTCGGACAATCCGGCCAAGGCAACGGGCGAACAGAGCGAAATCGAGCGCTATATCCGCGTTTTCGGCGATGCCGGCCGCGTCGAGCACGCCGTCCGCGTCTGACGCTTTTCACCTCAAAGCAAACAAAGCGCGCCCTGTGGAGAAACCATGGGCGCGCCGGCGCATTAATGCCTCATGAACCAACTAGGTTCAGTTTCGGCACGGGGGCTCCAATGGAGCCGAATATGAGTCTTGAACTAATCGACATTGCGCTGGCCGAACGCCACGACCACCCGCGCCTCGTCAATCGGGTGACGGGCAAGGTCAAGGCCGTGCTCACCGAAACCATCGACGGCCGGGAGCAGCGGCACGAAATTTTTATCCCGGCCTGGATCGAGCGCGAGGATGGCATGGATGAAAGCGATATTGACCTGGCCTTGATGGTCAAGGCCGCAAAGATCGTCGGCCGCCTCAAGTCGAGGCTCGCGAGCTAGTCCTTGTTTTTTGCCGTCTTGGCGATGGACTGCAGGAACATGCGGTCGGAGGGCGAAAGCCCCATGGGAATATAGGCCGGGGCCGGCGCGACAGTGCCCGATGCCCGATGCCGATAGGCCGGCGCGGTGGCAAAATGGCGAGCCTGGGCGGCCATGGCGGCAAACTTCTGCCGCTTCTCGCTCCGCACAAAAGCAACGAGCGTCGTGGCCGCGATGAGCACGATAGCGATAATTTGCCAATCCATGTCGGCCTCCTTCAACCGGGCCAACATAGCTAATAAAACGTTAATTCCGAAGCGAAGCCGCGCGTTAAGCCTAACGCCTAAACTTGCACCGAAACCGGCAGCGGCAGGTCGCGATTGAGCGCCACCAGCATGGCACGCACTTCCTTTTCGGCGGCCTTGGTCACCGTCTTGCGGTCGGCGCCATGGGCCAGAACCTGCGGCGTACCGAAGGCTACCGTGACGTCCTTGCGCGGTCCCCCGAGAATTTCGGCAATGTTCTGCTTGACCGACTTGGACTTGATCCAGGCCACCAGCGAACGCTCATTGCGACTGATCGGCAGGCCCTCAAGCCTGGTATAGGCGACGGTCAGGGGCTGGATGTTCACTTCCATCGCGCCGGCCGCCTCCATGGCGTGCTGGGCCGCGCCGACCAGCGCCGAGCGGAAGGGCAGGACGTGAGTGCCGATATCGGACTGGCCCTCGGCAAAGAGCACCACCGCATTGCCATCCGCCATATGCCTGCCCATGGCCTCGGCCGTGCGGCCGGTGCCCGAGCGGCGGGTGCGGTCGACATAGATGGTCTTTTGCAGGTTCGCCATCATGCTCACGAAGGGCCATTTGGCGATTTCCTGCTTGGCCACAAAGGTCACCGGCGCCACCGAGCCGATGGCGACGATATCGGTCCAGGAAATATGGTTGGACACCAACAGCGTTGGCCGGCCCTTGGCCGGTGCCCCGATCACGGTGACCCTGAGGCCAAGGAACCAGCAGCCGACCTTGTGGAAGACCTGTGGCAGGACCGGCCAGAACGGCAGCTTCAGGGCAATGACCAGCGCCTGCAGCGGGATGATCACGATCAGCACAGGCAGGAAGATGAAGATGAAGAACAGGCTGCGGCGGATCATTATTCGGACTTGTCCTTTTGCCCCGCCTTGTCCGTCAGCGGCACGGCATAGAGTTCGAGACGGTGGTCGACGAGCCGATATCCCAGCCGCTTGGCGATGACTTCCTGGATGGCCTCGATTTCCTCGTTGCGGAATTCGATGACTTTTCCCGAGCGGATATCGATCAGGTGGTCGTGATGCTCGTCCGGAATCAGTTCGAAACGGGCGCGACCGTCCTTGAAATCGTGCTTGGTGACGAGCCCTGCTTCCTCGAAGAGGTTGACGGTGCGGTAGACAGTCGAGAGCGAAATTTTCGGGTCGATGGCCGAGGCGCGGCGGTAAAGCTCTTCCACGTCGGGATGGTCGGAACTTTCCTCGATGACCCGCGCAATAACGCGCCGCTGGTCGGTCATGCGCATGCCGCGCGCCACGCAGGCTTCTTCCAGGGTCGGATCGGACGGCGTCTTGCTCAAGCCATGTCTCCTTGCCTAGCCTTGTTCGGCATGGGGTTACCCAAGATCGCGCGTCATGACAAGCGCGGTAGCCGCGCTGCCATCGGCCTTGGCATAGTAGCCTTTTCGCGACGAAACCGTCGAGAAGCCAAGCTTTTTGTAGAGTTTGATGGCCGGCTGGTTCTGCTCGTCGACTTCGAGGAACATTTTTCGCGCCGGCGACATCATGAGGTCGGCAAAGACCGCATCGAGCAGCGCCCGCCCCACCCCCTTGCCGCGCCATTTCGGGTCGACGGCAATCGTAAGAAGTTCGCTCTCATCGGCCACGAGCCGGATCAGCGCAAAGCCGGCAATGCGGCGCTTGGCGTCGCAGGCCACATAGGTCGGCGTCGCCTTGTCCTCGAGAAACCCCAGAAAATCGGCGACCGGCCAGCCGCGGAAAAAGCCCTGCGCATGCAATTGCGCGAGGCGCTGCGCGTCCTTCAATTCAGCCGGTTCGATATGCAGCCCATGCGGGGCCATCCAGAGCTTGTCCATCACACCCGCCTCGGAATTTTGGCCGCATCCTGCGGCTTGGCATCGGCATCGCGGATATAGGCAGCGTGCGGCGGATAGGCCAGCGGATCGGCGAAACCGGCGAAGCGCACCATGGCCGAGAGATCAACAAAGGGGGATTCGACCAGCGTCACGCTTGGCACCACGCGGCTACGTGCCTCTTCGATCGGCAGCAGCATGGGCTCGGTCTCGGCCACACCCGGCGCCGAAAAGGCCTGGAAATAAGCCTCGCCCCGGCGCGCATCAAGCAGCACCGTCACCGGACCCGAAGCGACACCAAGCGACAGGGCGAAAAGACTAGGAATACCAAGCACCGGCAGCTTTCGCGCCAGCCCCAGCCCGCGTGCCGCCGAAAGACCGATACGCAATCCCGTAAACGAGCCCGGCCCGGTCGTGACGGCAATCCGTTGCACGTCGGCATGGCCGAGACCATTGCGCGCGAGCAGCGCCGCAAGCCGATCAAAGAGAATTTCGGCATGACCCGTCGCAATATCGTCGACACTGACATCCGTCACGCCATCGGCCCGCAGGACGGCCAGTTGCAGGCGCGGCGCGGCCGTGTCGATGGCTAGAGTGATGGGCGGCTTCGTCATTCTCGCTCCTGTCGGCAGCGACGTTCAGGCATTCTGGCTCGTAACGCCAGCGCGAGCCCAAGTCCACTGCCTTGACGCCTCCCGCCCTCGGGGCGACCTTCCCCGGCATGTGCCGTGATTCGCGTCTGCCCCCACCATGATCAAGCCCGTGACCTGGCTGGCCGAAACCACCATGCTCAGCCATGGCTGGCAGCGCTTTTGCATCCTGCTTGTCGCCGGGGCCGTCGCCGGTCTCTCGGTGCCGCCCTTTTTCGTGCTGCCCGCGCTCTTTGTCGCCATGCCCTTCTGGGTCTGGGCGCTCGACGGGGCCGAGCGCAAGCGCAACTGGTTCCGGCGGATTTTCGGGCCCGCCTTCACCATCGGCTTCGCCTTCGGCTGGGGCTATTTCCTCGTCGCCTTCCATTGGCTGGGCGCCGCCTTCTTCGTCGATGGCGGCTGGATGCTGGCGCTCATGCCCTTTGCCATCGCGGCTCTCGCAGCCTTGATCGCCCTCTTCTGGGGCCTTGCCAGCGCTCTCGCCCATCTCTTCTGGAGCCACGGCGCCGCCCGCATCGTGACACTCTCGTCCTTCCTCGCCGTCGCCGAATTTGCCAGGGGCCATGTGCTCACCGGTTTCCCCTTCGATCTCCTCGGCTATGCGCTGACCGGCACGGACGAGCTCATGCAACTCGCCTCGGTGATCGGGGTCTATGGCCTGACCTTCCTCGCCCCGCTCCTCGCCATGACGCCAGCCCTGATCTGGCCGGCCGACGACCGCCCGATGAGCCGGCGGCTCTTTCCATTCTTCCTGGCGCTGGCCGTGATTGCCGGCCAATTGGCCTATGGCTGGAACCGTCTCTCGGGCACCGTCGCCACCGAGCGCCAGGACGTCGCCATGCGCCTCGTCCAGCCCATGGTCTATGAGCATGCCGATTTCGGCAATGTCGACCCGGTCGCCCTCATCGACCGCCTGCTCATGCTCTCGGACATGCGCATGGACCCCACCGATCAGGGGCTTGCCGACATCACCCATCTTGTCTGGCCCGAATCGAGCGTCCCCTTCTTCCTCGATACCTATCCCGACGCCCTGGCGCGCATTGCCCGCATGCTGCCCGAGACCGCGACCCTGCTCGCCGGCGTCCCGCGCCAGATTTTTGGGCTCGACGGGGAAAAGCCGCAGGGTGCGCCCTATAATTCGCTCGTCGCCATCAATACCGATGGCGAAATCATCGCCAGCTACGACAAGTCCCACCTCGTTCCCTTCGGCGAATACCTGCCGTTCCAGGACATTCTTTCCCGTGTGGGCATAAAGCAGTTCGTGCCGGGTGCCGATGGCTGGTCGCATGGCGATGCGCGTCGCCGCCTGATGGAACTGCCGGGCACCCCGGCCTTCCTCGCCGTCATCTGCTACGAAGTGCTGTTCTCGGGCGATCTCGGCGATACGGCCAATGCCCAGTTCATCCTCAATGTCACCAACGACGCCTGGTTTGACGGCTCCATCGGCCCGGCCCAGCACGCCCATCACGCCCGCCTCCGTGCCGTCGAAGAGGGCATGAGCCTCCTCCGCGCCGCCAATACCGGCCTCACCTTTGCCACCGACCCGCTTGGCCGCATCACCGCGCAACTGGTCCCCGGCCAGATGGCTGCGCTTGACGTCCGCCCCCACCAGCGCCTCGCTCCCACTATCTTTGCCCAGCTCCGGCACTATCCCTTCGCGATTGCCATCATCGCCGGCATCCTGATCGGCTTCGTCGCCTCGCGGCGCGCGCGGCGAAAACTGCCGGAATAGGGCATAAAAAAGCCCCGGATCGCTCCGGGGCTTCTTCGCAAACGACAGACTGGCGTCAGTGCCAGGTCTGACGGTCATACCAAGTATCGACATCCCGACGGACCTCGTCCTTGGCCTTGCCGTAGCGCTCCTGGATCTTGCCTTCGAGCTGCTCGCGCTTGCCGTTGATCTCGGTCAGATCGTCGTCAGTGAGTTTGCCCCACTGTTCCTTGACCTTGCCCGAGACCTGCTTCCAGTTACCTTCAACGCGGTTCCAGTCCATGAAAAGCTCCTTTGGTTATGAAGGGCTAATCCCTGGGAGCCGGAACCGGTTCCGAAACGTGATCGGCTTCGCGCCTCTGTGAACGGATCGCGTTGATCTTGTCATTGGACACGTGGCCATGCACGCGAACGCCTTTGAGCAGCAGCCGCAAGGCTTCCCAGTGGATGCCTGCCGTAACCTTCAGCGTCATCAGCGGATGGCTGAAAAACAGCTTTAGAAGATTTGCGTCGGTGAACTCGCGACGCGTGCCGGAAAAGGCGGCGTAGAGCAGCGGTTCGCCTGCCTCGGTCTCGTTGATGGCGATGCGCACCCGCTCTTCCGGCGGCACGATCTTGAACTGATAGCGACAGTCGAACCCGATGAAGGGCGACACATAAAATTCCTTGTCGGCCGCCTGTTCCGCACCAACAGGCAGCACGTATGTGTGCCGCTCCCCAAAAGTGTTGTGCACTTCATAGATTGTCGCCATCGGCGAGCCGCTCTCATCGTCGCAAAACCAGACGCTTAATGGATTGAACACATAGCCAAGAATGCGCGGATAGCAGAGGAGCCGAATTTTTGCCGGCGCTGGTAGACCCGCCCCATGAAGTTGCTCAGTGGCCCAGTCGCGAAGCCCCTGACCATGTCCATGATCCTTCGACATGAAGGCAAAAAGCGCCCTCCGATCCCAGCCGAAATATTTGAGACGATCAAGCGCTGGCAGCTCATCGAGATCGATGAGCATCGAAAATACGCGATAGCGCAGCCTATGCCGCTTTGGCCGGTGGCGCTGATGCACCACCTCCCCGACATAGATTGCCGAACCCATGCTCATGCAACCATGCTGGCGAGCGGCGCCAGGGTGATGCGGCCCGACTGGTCGGGCACGATCCAGGGCCGCGGCAGTGCGCCCATATCCTCGGCGGCGGCGAGCCCTGATTGCAGGCCATCCTCGTGAAAACCCCGACCGAAATGGGCGCCGGCATACCAGGTGTTCCTGTGCCTCTGGATGCGCCAGAGATTTTCCTGCGCCGCGATCGCCTTGGCGTCGAAAAGCGGGTGCGTATATTCGAAGCGGGCGACTTCCTCGCGCGGATCGTCCGGCGGGTTGAGCGTGACGAAGAGATCGCGCCCCTCGAGATGCTGCAGCTTGTTCATCCAATAGGACACGCAGAGCGGTTTTCCTTCTGCCTCGGCCGAAGAAATATAGTTCCAGCAGCACCAGACCTTCTTGCGGCGCGGCATATAGCTGGCGTCCGCATGCAGCACCGCGAGATTTTTGGTGTATTCAAAGGCCCCGAGCAGTTTTCGTTCGTCTTCGGCCGGCTCGTCGAGCATGGCCAGCGCCTGATCCGCATGGGTCGCGATGAGAATGCGGTCGAACCGATCCTCATTGCCCTTCCGATCCCGCACGGTGACACCCGTCGCATCGCGGAAAACCTTTGCGACCGGCGAAGACAGCCGCAGCTCGCCCGAAAACTGTTTCAGCAGCGAATTTACGTAAACCCGGCTACCACCCCGCACCGTGCGCCAGAGCGGCCGCGCCGTCAGCAGCAGCAGGCCATGGCTTTCGAAAAAGCGCACGAAGGCCAGCAAGGGATAGGAACGAATGTCATTGGCCGTGGAAGACCAGATCGCCGCCGCCATCGGCAGCAGATGGTCGTCGACGAAGGAGCGCGAATAACGCTGGGCCCGCAGATATTCGTCGAGCGTCATGCCCTGCAGGTCGGGTCGTTCGATGACCGAAGGCGCTTCGCGATAAAAGCGGATGAGGTCGCGCAACATGGTCCAGAAGCGGGGCCGAAACGCGTTGCGGCGCTGCGCCAGCATGCCGGCCAGGCCCTCGCCGCAATATTCGAAAGTGCCGCGATCAAGGGACGCCGAGAACGACATCTCCGTCGAGACGCTATCGACTTCGAGGTGCCGCATCATGGCGGTGAAATTGGGATAGTTCCGATCATTGTAGACGATGAAGCCGGTATCGACCGGCCCGGTCCCCGGCACATCGACGGTATTGGCGTGGCCGCCGATGCGGCCCTCGGCCTCATAGAGAACCACGTCGTGCGATTTCGACAGCAGCCAGGCCGCCGAAAGGCCGGAAACACCGCTGCCGATGACGGCAACCCGCTTACGCATGGATTGCGGCCCCGAAAAAGCACCCGCGGAATGAAACATGATCTGGTCCCGTCTGTTTGAAGAAGATACGGGCGCCGAAGCGATTTAGATCACTTTTGCGGTCATATTTTTCTTTCTGCGAATTTTCGCCGTTGCGGTGATCCATGGATTTGGACCCAGCGTAGATTGCGGCATGACACTGGCGATTTACCCACTGACCGGGAAGTGCAACCATGGCGCGGCGACGATCCGCCCGCGACGTCCTGCGCCCATCAAGGACAAAAACCAACAGGTCATGACATCAGACCAGAACGATGACGGCTCCCTACCGCACGATCTCAGCGCCAAGCTCGTGGCCATTGCCGCCTCGGCCGACATGGTCGCCTTCGAGGCCCTGTTCCGCGAATTCTCGCCGCGCATCCGCGCCTATCTCCTCAAGATGACGCGCGACACCCAGGCGGCGGAAGACTTGATGCAGGAAACCATGCTGGCCATCTGGCGCAAGGCCGGCCAATTCGATCCCTCGCGTGGCCATGCCTCGGCTTGGATCTATACGATCGCGAGAAACATCTGGATCGATGCGTGGCGGCGCCAGCGCCGGCCGGCTTTCGATCCCGACGATCCGGCCCTAGTCGCCGACCCCGAACCCGATGCCCCCAAACGCATGGAAGACAAGGAAAGCAGCGCCGCGCTCCATGCCGCGCTCAAGAACCTGCCGCAGGAGCAGGTCGAGCTGATAAAATTGTCCTTCTTCGACGAGGCCTCCCACAGCACCATTGCCACCCGGCTCGGCCTGCCCATCGGCACGGTCAAGTCGCGCATCAGGCTCGCCTTCGGCCGCCTGCGCACGGCGCTGGAGGATTTCAAATGACCATCCGCCATCACATCAACGACGATCTTCTCCTCGCCTATGCCTCGGGCAATCTTGCCGAAGGCTGGTCGCTGGCCGTCGCCTGCCATCTCGCCATGTGCCCCGAATGTCGCCGCAATCTCGCAACCGCCGAAGCCGCGGCCGGCGCGCTGATGGAAAACCTCGCGCCCGAACCCGGCCCCGATGATTCCTGGGAGCGCTTCAAGGCACGCCTTCTCACCGAGCCGCAGGACGCCGCCGAGCCGGTAAAACGCCCGGCCAAGGCTACTCTGCCCGAACCCCTCCGCTCCTATCTCGGCGGCGATCTCGACACGCTCAAATGGCGCAGCATGGGCACGGCCAAGCAGATCGTCATCCGCACCAATGACAATGAAACCCAGGTGCGGCTCCTCCGCATCGGTGCCGGCACGCCCGTGCCCGAGCACACCCATGGCGGCCGCGAACTGACGCTGGTGCTTACCGGACGGTTCCACGACGAAGTCGATAGTTTTGGCCCCGGCGATCTGGAAGACGCCGATGGTTCGCTGACGCATCAGCCGGTGGCGGATCCGGAAGAAGATTGCATCTGTCTTGCCATCACCGACGCCCCGTTAAAATTCCGCAGCCGTCTCATGCGGATCATCCAGCCCTTCCTCGGCATCTAGGAGAAGACCATGGCCGGCATTTCGCTCGTGACGCTCCTCGCCGCCTATGCCGGCGCTGCCGCTGTTTTCTTCGCCCTCGATTTCCTCTGGCTCTCGGTCATCGCCATCGGCTTTTACCGCGCCGAAATCGGTACTCTGCTGCTCGAGCGCCCCAATTTCATGGCGGCCGGCGCCTTTTATCTCTTCTATGTCGCCGGCATTGTCGGCTTTGCCGTGGTCCCGGCCGTTTCGGCCCAATCCTGGCTCTGGGCCGTCATTGCCGGCGTGGCGCTCGGCCTCATCGCCTATGGCACCTATGACATGACCAATCTCGCAACGTTGAAAGACTGGTCCTGGAAGGTGAGCGCCATCGACCTCTGTTGGGGCGGCTTCCTCAGCGGCCTTGCGGCTCTTGCCGGCTATTGGGCCGCCCGCCTCACCGCTTGAGTTTGGCCGCGATCGGCAGCGACAGCGCATAGGGCAGGATACCGAGCAGCCGCAGCGGCCAGATCAGCCGGCGCGGAAAGGCAATTTCAAAACCTTTCCCGTCGAGCCCGCGCAGGATCCTTTTCGCCGCATCCTCGGGCTCCAGCAAAGCCGGCATATCGAAATCGTTCTGGTCGGTCAGCCGCGTGCGTACAAAGCCCGGCGTCACCAGCCGCACATCGACCTCGGGCCAAAATTCCACCCGCAGGCTCTGCGCCAGATTGACGATACCGGCTTTGGTTGCCGAATAGACCTGCCCTTGCGGCAGGCCAAAGAGCGCTGCCGCCGAACCGAACAGCACCAATTGCCCGCCTTTTCGCAGATGTTTTGCTGCACAACGGGCGACGTTGAATGTCCCCGTCAAATTGGCGGCAAAGATGGCCTCGGCCTTTTGCTGGTCGGCCTTCAGCACCGGACCCGGATCATAGATCGCCGCCGTAACGATAACCCGATCGAACGGTCCATGCGCCGCTGCCGCCCTTTCGAGCGAAACGGGATCGACCACGTCGGCCACTGCCCCGGCATGCCCGCTGCCAAGTTCTGATACCACCGCATCGAGTGCATCCTGCTTGCGGCCGGAAACGACGATTCGCGCCCCCTTTTGCGCATAGGCTTTCGCCAACGCCGTCCCGATGCCGCTGCTACCGCCGATGATCCAGATTTTCTCGCCCGTCGCCGCCATGGAATTCTCCTTGTGTGAAGGAGATACGAGGCAAAGACGCATTTGGATGCGCCAAAAACACGAAAGCCCCGGACCAGGAGGTCACGGGGCTTTTCGCATCGAGAAATTGGTGCCCAGAAAAGGACTCGAACCTTCACGCCTTGCGGCACACGGACCTGAACCGTGCGCGTCTACCAATTCCGCCATCTGGGCGACGGGCGTGTAACTAGGGCCCAGCCAATTCAAAGTCAACGGGCTTGTGACGGTTTTTAGAAGTTTGCCCCATCCCAATGCTTTATCGCCTCTCGATCGACCTTGGGCGGGTTTTCGAGGCAGTTGACATTGATCATGTACATGACATTGCCCTTGCCGTCCGAACTCCGGGCAAAGGACTCGATTCCGCAGGTCTTGCAGAAGAGATGGTCGATCATTTCGCTGTTGAAGTGATAGGTCGTCAGATTATCCGCGCCCGAAAGCAGGGTGAAATCGGCCTCCGGCATGGACTGCATGATCCAGCCCAGCCGCCGGCAGCGCGAACAGTTGCAATCGCCCAGACCCGAAAGATCGGTATGGGCCGAAAAGCGCACGGCGCCGCAATGGCACTGGCCTTCATAATCCTGTTTTTGGGGCATGATATTCTCCTTCTTGGAACAAAAGAAGAACATATTCTGTCGCGAGTCAAGCGCCGCACTATCACGATTTCCTCGACATCGGCGGCTTGGCTGGGATAGAAGCATTCCAAACTTTGTGCCCAAACGCCTTGCCGGAGTCCAAAATGGATCGCTTCTCTCCCAAACTCGTCACTGTCTTTGGCGGTTCGGGATTTGTCGGCACCCATCTGGCCCAGGTTCTGGCCCGCGCCGGTTATCGCGTGCGCCTCGCCGTACGCCGCCCCGATCTCGCCGGGGACGCGAAAATGCTCGGCGGCGTCGGCCAGATCGTCCCGATCCAGGCCAATATCCGCAACGAAGCCTCGGTGCAGCGCGCCGTTGCCGGCGCCGATGTCGTCATCAATCTCGTCGGTCTCGGCTATGAAAGCGGCAAGCAGACTTTTGCCGCCGTCAATGTCGAAGGCGCCGCCACCGTCGCCCGCGCCGCCAAGGCATCAGGCGCCTTGGCTCTGGTCCATCTTTCCGCCCTCGGCGCCGATGTGGCGGCCGAAGTCAGCGAGTATGCGGCAAGCAAGCTTGCCGGCGAAGAGGCCGTGTTGGCAGCCTATCCGCAGGCCGTCATTCTGCGTCCCTCGCTGATGTTCGGCCATGGCGACGGGTTCTTCAACAAGATGGGCTCCCTGGCCCGCGGCCTGCCGGTCATGCCGGTGATTTCGGGCGCTTCACGCTTCCAGCCGGTGCATGTCGGCGACGTCGCCGAGGCCATCGTGGCTGCCGCCGAAGGCAAGGTGAAGACCGGAAAAATCTATGAACTCGGTGGCCCCACCATCGAGACGCAGAAGGACCTTCTCGCCCGCGTACTGCGCGAAACCGGCCGCAAGCGTCCGCTCGTGGCGCTGCCCTCGGGCATTGCCAAGCTCTTCGCGCTGCCCTTCGCTATCTTGCCCGTCGCTCCGCTGGTGACCGCAGACCAGATCGAGCTGCTCGGCGTCGACAATGTCGTCTCCGATGCGGCCATCAAGGACAAGCGCACCCTTGCCGCCTTCGGCCTCACGCCGACCTCGATGGATACGATCCTGCCGCAATATCTCTGGCGCTTCAGCAAGCACGGCCAGTTCGATCGTCCCAAGACCGGTGACGTTTCATTGGCAAATAGCCGCTAACAGAATTGTTTTGAGCATGTCTTCTTCCCGAAACCGCTAGGCACTTTCGGGAGACATGCTGTAATTCCGGGGCAGCAAGCCCCGGACTGTCATGACCCTGAACATAAAAATCGAATACCTCGGCCACAAGGGCGAGGGCGTCGCCCATATTGATGGCGAACGTATTTTTGTGCCTTTCGCCCTGCCGGGAGAAGACATCAGCCTCACGCGCGAGGGCGAGCGCGGCACGCTGGTCGATGTCCTCACCCCGTCTGCCGACCGCCAAGCCCCCTTCTGCCCCCATTATGGCGCCTGCGGCGGCTGCCAGCTCCAGCATATGGCGCCCGAGGCCTATCGGGCCTTCAAGATCGGCCTCGTTGAAACCCCGCTGATGCAGGCCGGGATCGACGCCAAGGTGCAAAAATTCGTCGATGCCGGCGGGGCCGGGCGACGCCGGGCGACGCTCCATGCGCGAAAAGACGCGGCCGGCTATATGCGGCTGCGCAGCCACGATCTCCTCGATCTCGACGCCTGCCCCATTCTCGTACCGGCCCTCAAACCCGCGCCCGACATTGCCCGCGCCATCGGCGCCATGATCGGCCCCTCTGACGTCAGTTTCACGGCCACCAATACCGGCCTCGACGTTTCCGTCAGAAGCGCCGTCAAAGGCCTAAAAGGCGACCGGCTGATCGCCTTGGGCAATCGCTTCCACCTCGCCCGCCTCGCCTTCAATGGCGAAATGCTGTTCCTCTCGCAGATGCCGAGGATCACCATGGGCAGGGGCGATGTAGAACTCCCCGTCAGCAGCTTTCTGCAGGCCACCAGCGAAGCCGAGCAGGTTCTCGCGGACTACGTGACCAGTGCCGTGGGCAAGGCAAAGTCGGTCGCCGATCTCTTCTGCGGCGTCGGCCCTTTCGCCCTGCGGCTGGCCGAAAAATCCACCGTCTTTGCCGCCGATAGCGACAAGCCGGCCGTCGCCGCGCTCGACAAGGCGGTCCGCTATGCCAGGGGTCTCAAGGCGGTCACCGCCAAAACGCGCGACCTTTTTCGCGAGCCCCTGACCCGTTTCGAGCTCAATTACGACGCCGTCGTGCTCGATCCGCCCCGCGCCGGCGCCGAAGCGCAGGTGAAGGAAATCGCTGCTTCAAAGCTGAAACACGTGGTGATGATCGCCTGCGACGCCAAAAGCTTCGCCCGCGATGCGGCTATTCTGGTGAAAGCCGGTTTCGTGCTTTCCGACCTCGTGGCGGTCGATCAGTTCACCTGGTCGACCCATATCGAAATAGCCGCGACCTTCCGCCGCCAGGTTGCTTAATTCGGGGCAATATCTGGGGCCAGACTAAGGCGAAGAGGCTGGCATGCATTTTATGCAGACCAGTAATCTCCCTGAAATCTCTGGGAAATCTGAAAATTTTACAAAATCTTAGTTTGGCCGATTTTTATGGTTCTATTCACCATGAAACCTTCGGCCGGCTTCGGCGTTGGACCACTACACAAACATGTCAAGAAGGGTGCTTCTGGCGCGGCTTTGCGCTGCAGCGGGGACGCCCTTCAGGAGAGAACCAATGCTTCGTTACGCACTCGCCCTTCCCATTGCCCTCGCCTTTTTCGCCCTTCCGGCCGCCGCTCAGAACGTGAACCCGAATGGCGCCTGGGTGGATAATTACGGCACGTCCTTCGAATTCTCGCTCTGCGGCGACGGCACCGACCTTTGCGGCGTCCTGAAAGATATTCAGGGCAAGTCGCGTACCCCCGACAACCTCGCCTATGTCAACAAGCAGGTCGTCTCGGCCCAGCAGGTCGCCTCCAATGAATGGAAGGGCACCGTGGTCTATGACGGCGCCAAGGCCGCCGCCACCGTGAAGCAGGTTTCCCCGGATACCATCAAGATCACCGGCTGCCGCGCCGGCATCTTCTGCCAGACGCTGACGTTCAACCGAGTCTAAAGGCCTAAGCGCATCGCGCTTTAGCGATCTCGCTCCCCATGGGAGGAGCAAAAGGCCGTGCATCGGAGCCCTCCCGATGCGCGGCCTTTTGTATTTTCGCCTAACCTCAGCAGACCGTCGCCACCCGCTCCTTGATCACGGCAAGCACTTTGTCGCCGGGTCGCTTCCACCAATTGTCCTGGCTGAAAATTTCCACTTCCTGGGGCCCAAAAAAGCCGGCGTCCTCGATCATTTTCCGGATCGCGGGCAGGTCGATGACCCCATCGCCCATCATGCCGCGATCGAGCAGCATATCCTTGGTCGGCACCAGCCAATCGCAGATATGGTGCGCAAAGATGCGCTTCATCCGCCCGGCCCGGGCAATGGCCTGCGCCAGGTTCGGGTCCCACCAGACATGATAGACGTCAATGGCGACCCCAACGGTTTCGCCCAGCATTTCGCAGATATCGAGCGCCTGATCCAAGGTGTTCACGCAGGCCCGGTCAGCCGCATACATCGGATGCAGCGGTTCGATGGCGATTTTCACGCCCGAGGCCTTGGCATGGGGCAGCATGGCGGCGATGCCGTCGCTCACCATTTTCCGCGCGCCCGGCAGGTCCTTGGACGAGCCCGGCAGGCCGCCGACGACGAGCACCAGGCAATCGGCATTGAGCGCCGCCGCCTCGTCGATAGCGCGCAGATTGTCGTCGATCTGCTTTTGACGACCCTCGGCCGTTTCCGCCGGAAACATGCCGCCGCGGCAAACGCCCGTTACCTGCAGCTTGTTTGTTTTGACGATGCGCGCCGCCTCATCAAGGCCGATGGCCGCGACCTGGTCGCGCCAGGGCGAGATAGCCGTAATCCCGGCACGCAGACACCCGTCCACGGCCTCGGCAAAGCCCCAGACCTGACGCGTCGTCGCAAGATTGAGCGAAATCTTTCTTTCGGTCATGCCGAGACTCCGTTCACCTGCAGAACAGCCTTCATCCGTGCCGTCGCCAGCTCCGGATCAGCCAGCACGCGAGCCTTGTCGGCCAAGCGGAAAAGCTCGGCGAGATGCTGGACCGAGCGGGTCGACTGCTGGCCGCCGATCATCTGGAAGTGATCCTGCAACCCGTTGAGATAGGCGAGGAAAACGACGCCGGTCTTATAGAACCGGGTCGGGGCCGCAAAGATATGGCGGCTCAGCGGCACAGTGGGTTCCAGGATATCGAAGAACTCATTGCTATTGCCACGCCCAAGCGCGGCCAGGCCCGCCGAGGCGGCCGGCGCAATGGCATCAAAAATGCCGAGCAGGGCGTGGGAAAAACCCAGATCGTCGCCGGCGATCAGTTCGGCATAGTTGAAATCGTCGCCCGTGTACATTTTCACGCCTGCCGGCAGGCGGCGGCGCATGGCGATCTCTTTTTCCGCGGACAGCAGCGAGATTTTGATGCCGTCCACCTTGTCCGCATTGGCGGCGATGACATCGAGGCAAACGTCCATTGCCGCGTCGTGGTCGATATTGCCCCAATAGCCCTGCAGCGCCGGGTCGAACATTTCCCCGAGCCAATGCATGATCACCGGCTGTTTTACATTGGAGAGCACATGGCCATAGACGCGGGCATAATCGTCCGGCGACTTGGCCGCCGCAGCAAGCGCGCGGCTCGCCATCAGGATGACGCGGCCGCCCTCGGCTTCCACAAACCCAACCTGCTCGTCATAAGCGCGCAGAATGTCGTCGATGGTGACATCGGGGCCGGGCGCCAGGTGATCGGTGCCGGCGCCATAGGCGATAAGCGCGTCATCGCGCGTCCGCGCTTCCGCCTGGGCGCGACGAATAAGTTCCTTGGCCTCGGTCCAGGTCAGCCCCATGCCGCGCTGGGCGGTATCCATGGCTTCGGCAACGCCAAGGCCGAGATCCCACATGCGATGGCGGAATTTGAGCGTCGTGTCCCAATCGATCGCCGGGGTCAGCCAGGGATCGTTTGATGCCAGCGGATCGGCGACGACATGGGCGGCCGAATAGGCGATGCGCGGAAAGTCCGTCGCCTTGAATTTGACGAAGGGGATGGGATCGCCGGTCAGCGTATAGGGACTGATGGAGCGGTCGGGATTGGGCAGGTTGATGGTCGGCATTTTTGCCTCCAAGAAGGCCCCCTCACCCGGCGCTTCGCGCCGACCTCTCCCCCAAAGGGAGAGGTGGAAGAGGGCACGGTGACTCGTCTTGCGTCACCTCTCCCTCTGGGGGAGAGGTCGGCCCCTCTCGGGGCCGGGTGAGGGGGCCTTGCCTATCTCAAAACTCCAGCTTCGGGACGTCGAGCCAGCGGCGCTCGGCCCAGCTCTTCAAACCGAGTTCGGCCAGTTGCACGCCCTTGGCGCCGGCTTCAAGGCCATAGGGCCATGGCGCATCTTCGGCCACGTGGCGAAGGAACATTTCCCACTGCACCTTGAAACCGTTATCGGCCGGCCAATTGTCCGGAACCTCTTCCCAGTCGTTGAAGAAGTTCATGGTCTGCGGCTGGTCCGGGTTCCAGACCGGCTTTGGCGTATTGACGCGATGCTGGGTCCAGCATTTGTGCAGCCCCGCCACGGCCGAGCCATGGGTACCATCGACGTGGAAAGTCACGAGATCGTCGCGGCGGACGCGGGTCGTCCAGCTCGAATTGATCTGAGCCACCACACCGCCTTCGAGTTCGAAGGTCGCATAGGCCGCATCGTCGGTATCGGCCTTGAAGCGCTTGCCGTTTTCGTCGACGCGTTCCGGGATATGCGTCGCGCCGAGGCAGGAGACGGCCTTCACTTCGCCGAAGAGATTATCGAGCACATAGCGCCAGTGGCAGAGCATATCGAGGATGATGCCGCCGCCATCGTTCTTGCGATAGTTCCAGCTCGGCCGCTGCGCCTTCTGCCAATCGCCTTCAAAGACCCAATAACCGAATTCGCCGCGCACCGAGAGAATGTCGCCGAAGAAGCCACTATCGCGCAGCATCTTGATCTTCATCAGGCCGGGCAGGAACAGCTTGTCCTGCACCACGCCATGTTTCAAACCAGAAGCGCGGGCGGTCTTTGCGAGGTTCACGGCAACTTCTAGATCATCCGAAGTCGGCTTTTCACAATAGACGTGCTTGCCGGCAGCGAGGGCCTTTTCGAGCAGCCCAGCGCGCATCAGCGTCGTGCCGGCATCGAAGAAGATCGTGTCATCGGGATTGGCCAAAGCCGCATCGAGGTCCGTGCCCCAGCGCGCAATATTGTGCTTCTTGGCCAAGCGCTCGATCTTGTCGCGGTCGCGGCCGACGATGATCGGGTCGACGACGAGACGATCGCCATTGGCAAGCGCGATGCCGCCCTGATCCCGGATCGCCAGAATGGACCGCACCAGATGCTGGTTATAGCCCATGCGTCCCGTGACGCCATGCATGATGATGCCGATACGCTGTTCCGCCATATGCTCCTCCGGCCGCTTTGCGGTGTAACTGATTGGTTACTTGCATATCGCCCACTCCCGGCAGCGTCAAGCCGGATCGTGCCGCAAAAATGCAATGAATGAGACTCTCGGTATAGCACCGTCCGGTTACTTGTACTTGACAGGGGGCGGGGTGCGTCCCAGACTCCGGTCAATGGCCCAAAGCGGCAGCGGGAGAAGCGGGGAGGGATCGAGCCATGGGGCAAGGCTTTGCCTGCCGGCGCCGCCATGGCGCTGCTTTACCGCCTGGAATGCGGCTGCTATTGGCCAACCCGACTTCCCGCGCCCCGTAAAAATCCGGCGGTACCAAGACGTGTCAGACACAAGTTCAAGCGCCGCGGCCGAGCCGCCCCGCAGCAAGCCGGAGCCGGCCGCCAAGCGCACGCGCAATTCGGCGAAAACCAAGGCTTCAATTCTGTCGGCCGCCCGCGTCGAATTTGCCGATCGCGGTTTTGAGGGCGCGCGCGTCGACGCCATTGCCGAGCGCGCCGGCGCCAATAAGCGGCTGCTCTACCATTATTTTGGCAACAAGGAAGATCTCTACCGGGCCGTGCTGCTCGATGCCTATCAGGAGATCCGCAAGGGCGAACGGGCGCTGTCGCTCGATCAATACGATCCGATCCAGGCCATGGACCGGCTGGTGCGCTTCACCTTCCGGCATTTTCTCGCCAATCCCTGGTTCCCGCGCCTCCTCGGCACGGAAAACATCGAGAACGCGCGCTTCCTCAAAACCCTGCCCGACATCAAGGCACTGCATTCCCCGCTCGTCGGCCAGATCGCCGAAATCATCGCCAGGGGCAGCGAGGCGAACACCTTTAGGCGCGATGTCGACCCGGTGCAGCTCTACATTTCCGTCGCCGCGCTCGGGTTCTTCTACGTGTCGAACACTGCGACGCTCTCGGTGATCTTCGAGCGCGATCTCAGTAGCGTCGCCATGGTGCAGGAGCGCGAGGCCCACGCCGTGCAGATGGTGCTGGATTATCTAAAGACCAAGCCGGGGGCCTAACCGCAGCCGTCACCCTCGGGCTTGACCCGAGGGCTCTGCACTTTCCGTCAGTTCAGTCTCCTCGGGTCAAGCCCGAAAATGACGGCCGGTGGTGTGGTCGCTATAGATCCACGTCATCCTCGCCCAGCGCATCCACTTCCGCGGCGGCGCGTCGCAGGATTTCCGCTGCCCGGCGCTGATGCTCTTCCGAGCCATGCCGCGCCTTGCGGATCGCTCCCTTCAGAGCTTTTCGCGCCTGATCCAGCTCCGGCACCGCATCATGCAGCGGCCGATCCTCACCCCCGCGATGTGGCGGCTCATTGCCGTCTTCCGCACGCCCACCAAAAGGCCAATCGGCCCGCACAAATTCGCGGAAACGATTGAACTGCTCGCCAGTCCGGGCCAGGAAATCCAGCGTCGAAGCCACGGCCTCGCGGTTTTCATTCAGATGCGCCCGGCCTTCCTCGGTGATCGTATAGAGCTTCTTGTTGCCCTCGGCCGACGAAGTGACATAGCCCGCTTCCTCGAGATAGGTCAGCGCCGGATAGACGATGCCGGGGCTCGGCGAATAGACGCCATTGGACCGCTCCTCGATGGCCTTGATCAGATCATAGCCATGCCGGGGCTGCTGCTCGATGAGATAGAGCGCCACAAGGCGCACATCGCCCGAAGCGAGCATGCGGCCAACGCGAAAATTGCCGCCGATATTGCCGAGGTCTTCCTCGCTGAAATTCTGGAATTTGCCCCAGCCGCGACGAGCCATCTGCTCAAAACGCCGCCAATTGGGTTCGCCATTGCGCCAGTAAGACATGATGTGTCTCCGATATGTTTTGTTCCTGAGCAATGAGGTTGGAACGGCCCAATCCGCTTTCAAGATATATCTTATGAAAGAATCGTAATGTGATCGGCAACGGTCCGAGATTCCGCCCCCGCCCAACCAACCCTTGTGGCCAACAAAAATATAGGGTACCCCCCTATACTATGTCACACACCATCGCCCAAAAACCCAAAATCCTCGCCCGCGTCCGACGCCTCAAAGGCCAGTTGGAAGCAGTCGAACGCGCGCTCGAAGCCGAGGCCGATTGCGCCGATATCCTCAACCTCGTCGCCTCCGTACGCGGGGCCGTAAACGGGCTCACCGTGGAACTGATCGAGGATCACATCCGCCACCACGTCGCCGATCCCGATACGGATAGTGATCCGCATCGGGCCGAAGGCGCCGCCGAACTCATCGATGTCATCAGGACCTATCTGAAATGACCGAAGCCTCAGCTCAATTCGCCAGCCCGCACGATCACGTCTTCCTCGGCGCCAATCACGCCCGCAACGAGCGCCGCACCTGGCTGGTCATTGCGCTGACGGCCTCGATGATGGTGATTGAGATCGTCGCCGGCTCGATCTTTGGCTCCATGGCGCTGGTGGCCGATGGCTGGCACATGTCGACCCATGCCGGCGCCATGCTGATCGCGGCCCTCGCCTATCGCTATGCGCGCCGCCACGCCAAGAACCCGCGCTTTACCTTCGGCACAGGCAAGCTGGGCGACCTCGCCGGCTTTGCCAGCGCCATGATCCTGGTGATGATTGCCCTCCTCATCGCCTGGGAGAGCTTTTTGCGGCTCTCCGCACCGGTCGAGATCAATTTCACCCAGGCTATCGTCGTCGCCGTGATCGGCCTCTCGGTAAACCTCGTCTCGGCCTTCCTCCTCCATGACGATCACGGCCATCATCATGGTCACCATCACGATCCCCACCATGATCACGACCACGGGCATGATCATCACCACGGCGACCACGACCATCACGGCGGCGCCCGCGACAACAATCTGCGCGCAGCCTATTTCCACGTGCTCGCCGATGCGCTGACCTCGCTCCTCGCCATGGTCGCGCTGGTTCTGGGCAGTCTCTATGGCTGGATCTGGATGGACCCTGCCATGGGCATTGTCGGCGCCCTCGTCATCGCCCGCTGGTCCTGGGGCCTCATCCGCGACAGCGGCAGCGTGCTTGTCGACTATTCCCGCGAAGGCGAAGCGATCGGCACGGAAATCCGCGAGGCGGTCGAAGCATCAGGCGACAAGATCGCCGACCTCCACGTCTGGCACCTCGGCCCCGGCCACTATGGCGCCATAGTATCCATCGCCACCAACGCCCCAAAGCCACTTTCGGTCTATCGCGAACGCCTCGCCCACGTGCACGAAATTTCGCACCTGACGCTGGAAGTTCAGGCGGCGGCGACTTAGTCGCTCACATAAGCCGTCACCCTCGGGCTTGACCCGAGGGCCCTGCACTTCGGCCTCGCATCGCAACGTAAAGCGCTCTCGGGTCAAGCCCGAGGGTGACGAGCGGCGCTGGGCGAGAACCTACGCCCCCAGTTGAAACCGCTCGAACCGCCCGAGTTCAGCGTCCACCGCCGCCTTCTCCTCGGCCCCGATCTCTTCGAGCCAGGTCCACTTCTGCACCAGCAGTTTTCCCGCCGCGCGGTCGGTCTTCAAATCCAATGCGGCCACAACCCGGTCGCCCAAAAACACCGGCAGCGCGAAATAGCCATAAACCCGCTTGGCCGCCGGCAAGTAAGCTTCGAACAAGTGGTCATAGCCAAAGAAAATTTTTAGCCGCTTGCGCTGGATGACAAGCGGATCGAAGGGCGAAAGCACATGCACGCGGCCTGACAGCGCCGTCGGCGCCTCCAGCACCGCCGGTTCGGCCCAATGCGGCACCTTTTCGGCGCCCTCGATGGTCACCGGCACCAGGTCCCGCCGCTTCACCCGCGCCTCGATCAGCTCACGCACCGCTTTCTTCGCCGGTGCATTGAGGTGGCAGATAGAATCGAGGCTCACGATCCCCTGGCTCCTCAGCGCCCGGTCCAGCAGATAGGCGGTGATCTGCCGCTCCGTCGCCGGCTTTGGACTGCTCTCCCAGCCAAAATGCCGCTCGATCAGGTCATAGGTTTTCAGCATGCCCTCGCGCGCCGAAATCGCGACATGGCCCTGATAGAACATCAGTTGCAGCACCCGTTTTGAGGGTTTTCTGCTCGCCCAGGGATGGTCCTTTTCGACCAGTTCATCATCGTCGATATCGCGGATGGACAATGGTCCACCCTCGCGCAACCGCTTCTTCATGGCGCTGACCTCCGCCTTTGAAACGGTACCGAACCAGGCGCTGGGATTCTCGCGATATGCCTTCATGGCCGGCAGAAAAAAGCGCAGGTCTGCCGTCGGCACATAGCTCAGCGCATGCGTCCAATATTCGAGGATCGATCTATCGACGCTCTGCAAATGCGCCAGATCAGTCCGCCGATAATCGGGAATACGGGAAAAAAGAATGTGATGGTGGCAGCGCTCGATCACGTTGATCGTATCGATCTGCACATAGCCCAGATGCGCGATCGCCGCCGCGGAAGCCTCGGGACCGGAACCGAATGGCGCCTCCTCGTCGAGCCGCTGCGCCCTGAGCCAGATTTTTCGCGCCTTTTCGGTTGGGATTGTGATGGGTTTTCTCGCCAAGTCGCAAAGTCCTTGTTCGGCACGGAATCGAAGAGATGCCAGAAGGATAGCCAGCGTCAAACCCGATTATGGCAGGAGGCTAATTGGCAACGACTGGCTGGTTGTGCCGGAACCAGCCGCCTTCAATCAGGGCCCGCGGCCCGTGCCGGGTCAGCTTTGCCTCAAGGGCCTCAAGTTCCGCCGGCGAAAAACCCTTGGGATCGGTGACCGCCACCCAGCCATCAAAATAGTCCTGTGGCGCATAGACATGTCCGAAGCCGATGGGCGCGGTCTGGGCCAGCGCCATGTCGAGCGCGAGTTGCAGGAAGGTGACGACCGGATACCAGTTGAGCAATGGCGAGACCGAAGGCGCCCGCTCGCCGCTGAGCCAGGCCGGCTCGCGATAGGGCAGCGCCCAATCAAAAAAGACGATCGGGTCCGAAGGATATTGCAGATAGACGATGCGCAGCGGCCCCCACACTTCCGCGTTGTCGAGATCATCGCCCGTATTGGCGAAGCGCACCGTCGTTTCCTGCCCGATACGCGGCCGCCAGAAGGGCGAACCGGGATCGCGATTGGCCGTGGTGGTGCGCCAGGCCGCGCTGGCAAAGGGCGGCCCGACCCAGAGCGCGCCATCAAAGGGATCGCCCAAAATGTCATAGAGCTGCGCCGAGGCCGCCGAACTATAGGCGCCCAGGCTCAGGCCATGGAGATAAAGCTTTGGCCGCCGGTCGTGCGGCATGTGGGTCCAGCGCTCATAGACGGCGTTGAACAGCGCCCGCGCCGTTTCCACCCCGATATCGGGCTCGGAGACCAGCGACAGCCAGCTCGTGAGATAGGAATACTGCACAGCAACGCTGGCCACATCCCCGCCATGAAGAATTTCGAGCGTATCCACCGCCGCCGGTTCGACCCAGCCGGTTCCCACCGGCATGATCAGCACCAGCACCGCGCGATCGAAGGCACCAACCCGGTCCATTTCCCTGATCGCCAATGCCGCGCGCTCCTCGGGCGTTTCGGCCGAGCGCAGCCCCACATAAACGCGCAGCGGCGTCTCCGCCGGTTTTCCAATGAATTCGGCAATTTCCTCCGCCGTCGGGCCCGTCTCGACATAGACGCGGGCATCGATGCCGATCGTGTCCCACCTGACGAGGGATTGCGGACTGCCCGAATGGAGGGGATCGGTCGGCGGCGGATCGGATATGCCCACCAGCCGGTCGAAATTGCCATAAAAACGGTCCGCCGCCAGAAACAGCCCCCGCGCAATGACGCCATCGCCCACGGTTGCCGTCGCGAGGCCCACCAAAATCATCGCCCCCACCAGCGCCACGCGCGGTGGAATCAATCGGCCAAGCCAGCGCGCCACGAGGCGCACGCCATGGACGATCAGCGTGCCAATGCCCACCAGCAGCGCCGCCGGCACCAGCGCAATCAGCGCCACCAGCAAGGGCTGCGTCGCTTCGAGCGGGGCTTCGCCCATGCCGGCGCGGATGGAGTTTTGCCAGCCGGTCCAGAACCAGAGAAAGGCAATGGTGAGCACGAGGCAGGCCCCGGCGCAAATCCGCCCGGTCCAACGCGCGATCCGCCTATTGGGCCAGCGCAGCTCCAGGAAATTCCACAGCCACTCGAGAAAAACCCCAATGCCATAGCCGGCGGCAAAAGCGCAGCCGCAGAGAATGCCCTGCACGACCACATTGCGCGGAATGAGCGAGGGCGTCAGCGACAGGGCGGCAAAGAGCAGCCCAAAAAGCCAGCCGCCGGCCGAGAGCGTATCAAGCCGCCGGCCTGCAAAGCGCACAAGGCGACGCCAATGGGGCTCGGTTTCGGACGAATGCGGACTGATACTGGACGACAAGGGGGCGTCCCCGACTGGTTCTTGCCGACCAGTATAGAAAACTGGCCCCATGACACAACCGAGCCATCATGCATTGGCGCAATCGGGATGAATCCGGCTGGCGGACGGACCCGCCCTGCCATAGGCTCTTGCGGTCGATGGTGCCTTTTTGGGAGGGCGACCATGAAGGGCGTCATAGCTGCAGTTCTGAACGCATGGGCCGTCTGGGTGCCGATCCTGGGCGGAACCATGGCGTCCGTGCAAACCCTCTGGCAGTTGGACCTTTATCTGCGCGTCGGGCTGATGCTGGCCGGTGCAACTTTTAGCCTGTTGGCCGCATCGCATTTTCTCGGTCGGTTGTGCGCAACGAGGACCGGCTTTCCAAACGCACAACAAAAGGCCGCCCTCAGACGCAAAGCGTGGCTGAGCCGTGGGGCGATCATCCTTGCCACCGCTGCTCTGATTGTGCTGGTGCGCGTCGTCTTCGACCTCAGCGCCATCCAATATTGGCAGCCTCGGGATGCGGCCGGCGACAAGGCGATCATATATGCCTCCCTTGCCGGGGCCGAGCAGGTGAGCGTTTCCCTTCCGCCTAACGGTGGCTGTCTCGTCGGCGATCTGGCGGGCCGGGCCGGCGCGGATTGGATTCCAGCAGGGCTTGGCACCAGCAATCCCGGCATCATCATCCGGAACTTCGCGTTTCCCGAGGCGGTTGCCGTCAATTGCCGCCCAGGGACAATGACGTCCGAACTCGTCGTCGATGCCTTGCCGCCACCGCCCGTCAAGCCGCTGTCCGGCGCTGATGCCAGCCGGTGGCATTCTATTTTCCTGATATGGGGAGTGCTGTTATGCGCGCTTGGATTGGCCTGGTTTCAGTATCGCTCGCGTGCCTCGGTATAGGTGCGCTGGCGGGATACGCCTTTGCTCAGAATTCGGAACGGTTTGGCAGACTCGGCAAGCTCGCCGACGCCGTAGGGGGCGATTTTCTCGAGAGCGGCAGCGCCATGGCCGCCCCACCACACGCAACGACCATGCGGGAGGGCGAGTGCGAGGCTTTTGTCGGGGCCGAACCCTTCGACAGGGATGAGATCGTCGACGGCAGCTTCATCCTCAACATCGATGGCGAGCAGGCGCTCTTTTCCCTCATCGCGTGCTCCGCGGGATATAGGCCCAGCTACTATCCTTATCTCTCCAACGAAGTGCACGGAGAGACGATAAAGCCCTTCCCGATCCCCATGATCCCCCGCGACCTGGTCATGGCAGCGGACGGGCGATGGGAGGAACAGGCGGCAAACGCCATGCTGGCCCTCGCAAACACGGCGGGCGTCTACTATCGCGCCGACCCGCACCAGTTCGAAGCGGCCATGAGCCTGGCCGGACGGAAACTTCAGTCGGTCGATTCCGAAGTCGCCCAAGCCTTCGCCGGCCTCTATGGGGTGGCTGCCGCTTTCGGCCGGGTGGGGCAAGGAATCGTTTGCTGCTGAAAGGCAGCGCCAGGGCACAACCGAACCACAACGCATTCGCGCGAAAACCGCGCTCGATGCTACCAGTCTGCCAACGATTTCGGAGGAAATGGTGGAGCCAAGCGGGATCGAACCGCTGACCTCTTGCATGCCATGCAAGCGCTCTCCCAGCTGAGCTATGGCCCCATTCCGTGGGTACTTCAGGGGCAGTGCCCTGCTGAAGCGAGGCGGAACCTAGAGGATGATTCCGGACAACGCAAGTGCCTAAATGACACTTTTTTCATCCACCGGGGAAAACCCTCCCCGGTGGAAAAAATCAAATGAAATCAGCGGTCTTCGTCGTCGCCGACGTCAAAACCGAGGCCGTCATCGGCGTCGTCGTCTTCCTCTTCGAGGAACACGTCTTCTTCATCGTCGCCCAGTTCTTCGTCGACTTCGACATCGTCGACATCAGGGATTTCCTCGTCGCCGCCGCTCTCTTCGGCATCGGCATCCTCGAGGCTGACGATTTCGGGAGCGTTGGTGTCCTCGGCCTCTTCTTCTTCCTCGACCTCATCCTCATCGTCGATCTTGCGCGATGCGGTCGACGCCTTGCCGACGGCGAGGGTGTCGAAATAGGAGCGGGGATAGGACTTGCCGGTATAGGGCGAGACGATCGGATCCATGTTCAGATCGTAGAACTTCTTGCCGGTATCGGGATCGGTACGTTTCGTGCCGCGTTCGTTGGCCATTTACATGCCTCGTCGATAGGGGAAAATGCCTGTGGCTGGCCGCCGCGGCCGCGCCTGATATTCGGCCAGTCCGGTTAGGTGCAAAGCCGGGTTGTGTCAAATCCTAAATGCGGGAGAAGCAAGGGTGGCTCCATCGGCCAAAGCCATGCTAAGGCGGTCGATGATATGCCAAGCGCCGGGGTAAAGGTCATGATCATCGCCGTCGACGGACCGGCCGCTTCGGGCAAGGGCACCCTGGCCCAGGGTCTGGCGCGACACTACGGTCTGCCCCATCTCGATACGGGTCTGCTCTATCGCGCTGTCGGGGTGGCCGTGGAAGCCTTTGAAGACAAAGCCGAATTTGAAGCGGAAGCGGTAAAAGCCGCGCGAAAGCTTGATGCTGCGCACCTTGTCGATCTCGACACGCTCACCAGTGCCAGGGCCGGCACGCTGGCCTCAAAAGTCGCTGTAATCGCCGATGTGCGGAAAGCGCTGTTCGACTTCCAACGTAATTTTGCCACCCAAAGGGGTGGTGCGGTGCTCGACGGTCGCGACATCGGCACGAAAATCTGCCCCGATGCCGATGTGAAACTTTTCATCCAGGCCGACAGCAAGGCGCGCATGGAGCGCCGGGCCCGTCAGTTTGAATCGAAGGGACAGGTGGTTGATCGCTATGCCCTCTATCACCAGATAGAAGAGCGGGACGCCCGCGACATGCTCAATCCCAATGGCGGCTTCTACAAGTCCGACGACGCACACTTGCTCGATACGACACAACTGAGTATAGAGGCCGCACTCCGCGCTGCCATCGCGATTGTCGATGAGGCCATGGCGCTCAAGGCAGGGGAACGTCAGTTCTCCTAATTTCCTCCTTGAGGCTTTTGGGCTCCGACAGTCATCCAAAGCGTGTGGCCCGGAAACAGACTAAACAAATCGTCCTATCAGAGAAGCGGTGCTCCGTGCGCCGGCTTTGGCACTTGTGCCGAAGCGGACCCGAATTCTCGATGGGATCAGCAACCCCTCAACGACCGGTGCAACGGAGAAAAAATTTGGCACAGCAAACTGTGACTAAAGAAGATTTCGAATCGATGCTGCTCGACTCCTTTGTCGACAACGATGCCGCTGAAGGCACCGTTGTTCGTGGCAAAGTCGTCGCCATCGAAAAGGACCTGGCCATCATCGACGTCGGTCTCAAGACCGAAGGCCGCGTCCCGCTGAAGGAATTCGGCGCTGCCGGCCGCGATGGCACCATCACCATCGGCTCGGACGTCGAGGTCTATGTCGACCGCGTCGAAAACGCCATGGGCGAAGCCGTTCTGTCGCGCGAGAAGGCTCGCCGCGAAGAGAGCTGGGTCAAGCTCGAAGAGAAGTACAACGCCAATGAGCGCGTTGAAGGTACCATCTTCAACCAGGTCAAGGGTGGTTTCACCGTCGACCTCGAAGGTGCCGTGGCCTTCCTGCCGCGTTCGCAGGTCGACATCCGTCCGATCCGCGATATCGCTCCGCTCATGAACGTGCCGCAGCCGTTCCAGATCCTCAAGATGGACAAGCGTCGCGGCAATATCGTCGTTTCGCGTCGCGCCATCCTTGAAGAATCGCGCGCCGAACAGCGTTCGGAAATCGTACAGCAGCTCGAAGAGGGCCAGGTTGTCGACGGCGTGGTCAAGAACATCACCGACTATGGTGCGTTCGTTGATCTCGGCGGCATCGACGGCCTGCTGCACGTCACCGACATCGCATGGCGTCGCGTCAACCACCCGTCGGAAGTGCTCACGATCGGCGAGACCATCAAGGTCCAGATCGTTCGCATCAACCACGAGAGCCACCGTATCTCGCTCGGCATGAAGCAGCTCCAGGCTGATCCCTGGGAAGGCATCGAAGCCAAGTACCCGATCGGTGCAAAATTCTCTGGCCGCGTGACCAACATCACCGACTACGGCGCATTCGTCGAACTGGAACCGGGCATTGAAGGCCTGATCCACGTCTCGGAAATGAGCTGGACCAAGAAGAACGTCCACCCGGGCAAGATCGTCTCGACCTCGCAGGAAGTCGACGTCGTCGTGCTCGAAGTCGATCCGGACAAGCGCCGCATTTCGCTCGGTCTCAAGCAGACCCTGCAGAACCCGTGGGAAGCTTTTGCCGAGAAGAACCCGGTTGGCTCGACCATCGAAGGCGAAGTCAAGAACAAGACCGAATTCGGCCTGTTCATCGGCCTCGAAGGCGATGTGGACGGCATGGTTCACCTCTCCGATCTCGACTGGCAGAAGTCCGGTGAAGTCGCTCTCGACGACTACAACCGTGGCGACATCGTCAAGGCCAAGGTTCTCGACGTCGACGTCGAGAAGGAACGTATCTCGCTCGGTATAAAGCAGCTCGCTGCTGACGACCTGGCAGAAACCTCCGCTGCTGCTGGCGGCGAAGCCGGCGGTCTGCGCAAGAACGCCGTGGTCACGACGGAAGTCATCGAAGTCAACGAAGGCGGCATCGAAGTCCGCATCGCTGACAGCGAAGTGACGGCCTTCATCCGCCGCGCCGACCTCAGCCGCGACCGCAACGACCAGCGCCCGGAACGTTTCTCCAAGGGCGAAAAGGTCGACGCTCGCGTCACCCAGTACGACCGCAAGACCGGCCGCATCCAGCTCTCGATCAAGGCGCTCGAAATCGCCGAAGAACGTGAAGCCGTTGCGAACTTCGGTTCGTCGGATTCGGGCGCTTCGCTCGGCGACATCCTCGGCGCCGCCCTCAAGGGCCGCGACGAAAAGTAAGCGCTAGGCTTATTTGCAATCTTTCGGCCCGCGCTCTATCAGCGCGGGTCGTTTTGTTTGGGGATCGATTTCATGCTTTTCAGGGATGTCACCTGGCGCGCCATGAGTGGCTATGACCTCAACGCCGTCTCGAGCATTGCTGCAAAAGTGCATCCGGGCTTCTTCGAGGCCGACGAAGTGCTGGCCGAAAAGCACGCGCTTTATCGCAATGGCTGCTACCTGCTCGAAGTCGCCGAAAAGCCGGCCGGCTATGTGCTGAGCCATCCCTGGACGCGCGGCTCGCTACCGGCGCTCAACGCGCTGATCGGCGCGCTGCCCGATCAGCCGGACACTTTTTACATTCACGACCTTGCTTTGTTGCCCGTGACACGTGGCGTTGGCGCTGCCGGCCAGATCGTTGATGCGCTTACCAAGCATGCGAAGGCCATGGGTTTTCCCACCATGAGCCTTGTTGCCGTCAACGGCTCGGTGCCTTTCTGGGAAAAGCAGGGGTTTGTCGCCGAAGACCGCCCGGAACTGACCGAAAAGCTTGCCGCCTATGAAGATGCCGCGCGCTACATGGTAAAAATGCTCTAGGCGCAGAACGCCGCAGTCGGCCCAAACCATCTGGCCGTTTTGCCTGATGCGTGTATGGTCGCAGCATCTTCTGCAGGACTATGCCGTGACCCAGATCCCATCTTCCGAAGCGCACGAAGCACTGGCCGCCGACAGTTTTCGGCGCTCGCGCGGCCGCTGGCGCATCTTTGCCCTGGTCTGCGCGGCGGCCGTCATTTTGGCGCTGTTCGGGCGTTTTGCTCTCTCGGGAAACGCGGGCGGCGACGTCATTGCCCGCATCACCATCGACGGCACCATCTCGACCAATGCCGCCCGGCAAAAAGCCTTTTCGCGGCTGATCGAGGACGACAAGGTGAAAGCCGTGATCGTCGCCATCAATTCGCCTGGCGGCACCACGGCAGGCGGCGAGGAGCTCTACGAATCCCTCCGCCGGCTCAGCGCCGAAAAGCCGACCGTGTCGGTCATCAGCGAGCTTGGCGCCTCTGCTGCCTATATGACCGCCATCGGCACCGATCACATTTTTGCCCGGCGCCTTTCGATCGTCGGCTCGATCGGTGTGCTCTACCAGCATGTTAATGCCGGAAAACTGCTCGATACCATCGGCATCGACCTCGACAAGGTCGCCTCCGGTCCGCTCAAGGCAGAACCCGATTTCAACGAGCCGCTCGATGGCGCGCCGCGCGCTTCGCTCGCCGCCCTTGTCGAAGACAGCTTTGTCTGGTTCGTCGATATCGTGGCGGAACGCCGCAATATCCCCCGTCCCGCGGCGCTCGCGCTGGCCGATGGCCGTATCGTCACCGGCCGCGTCGCGCTTGAAAACCAGCTCATCGACGCCTTGGGCGGGGAAACCGAAGCGATCGCCTGGCTCGAAAGCGAGAAGGGCGTCACCGAAGATCTCCCCGTCATTTCCGCCTGGCCGCTACCAGACGAGGGTTTTGGCTGGGTCGGGCAATTGCTCGGCGGCTCGGCCCGCGCGGCATTGGGACTTCCTGCGGAAGGTCCTGTGATGCTTGACGGTTTGGTTTCGCTTTGGCAGGTTGGAACGAACCCCTGAGGCAAGGGGATGAGCGTCTTGGAGACCGGAGCCTTCCATGATCAAGTCTGAACTTGTCGAGAAGCTCGCCGCAGAGAATCCACATCTGTTCCAGCGCGACATCGAAAATATCGTCAATGCCATTCTCGACCAGATCGGGGATGCCATGGCGCGCGGTGACCGCGTCGAATTGCGCGGTTTTGGCGCCTTTTCCGTGAAAAACCGTCCGGCTCGCGTCGGGCGCAATCCCCGCACCGGCGAACAGGTCGATGTCGAGGAAAAATACGTGCCGCAGTTCAAGGCCGGCAAGGAAATCCGCGAGCGTCTCAATCGCGAATAGTCGCGAGACGCTTCTGGACCACTAGATAGCTCGGAAGACTGTATGGTCAGCAAGATCGTTGGTTGGCTCGTTCTGGTACCGCTTTGCGCGGTATTGGTCGCCTTTGCCCTCGCCAACCGGCAACTGGTCGCCATCAACCTCAATCCCTTCGGCGCTCCGGCTTCGGCCGATGCAGCCGGCTATGGCATTCCGCTCTTCGTCATTCTCTACATCGTGCTGCTGGTCGGGGTTCTGCTCGGCGGCACCGCGACCTGGTTTGCGCAAGGCCAGCACCGCAAGCGCGAGCGCCAGTGGCGTCGCGAAGCGCAGGCGCTGAATTCCGAGCTGGAAGCCCAGCGCCGGCGCCAGGGACAGGGCGGCGGCAATGCCCTTTCCGAAGTCGACGAAATATTGGACCTGCGGTGATCGCATGTTCTTGCCCCACTCATCCTAGCTCCGAGAGCCGAGTTCCGACCACGCGATGGCCGACCCCCTGATCATCAAAATCTGCGGCATCAAGACTTTTGCCATGCTCGACGCGGCTATTGCCGCCGGTGCCGACATGATCGGCTTCATGCATTTTGCCCGCTCACCCCGCCATGTTCCCATCGAAATGCTCGCCGAATTGATCTCGGCGGCGCGGGGGCAGGTCGAAAGCTGCGTGGTGCTGGTCAATCCCGACAATAGCTCGGTTGCCGAGGTCGCGGCGCTCGGCCCGGACTGGATCCAGCTCCATGGTCCGGAAACCCCGCATCGCGTCGAAGCCATTCGCGCCGAGGCCGGCGTCGAAATCATGAAGGCCCTGCCCATCGGTTCGGCCGAGGACGTCGCGCAGGTTGCCGGTTTTGTCGAGGTCGCCGACCGTATCCTGCTCGATGCCAAGCCGCCCAAGGGCGCCGACCGGCCGGGCGGATTGGGCGAAAGTTTTGACTGGTCGCTCCTCAATGCGCTTGACCCGTCCGTGCCCTTCATGCTTTCCGGTGGCCTGACGCCGGACAATGTCGCCGAGGCCATAAGAACCGTTTCGCCCTTTGGCATAGACGTGTCTTCGGGCGTCGAGCGGGCACCCGGCGAAAAGGACAAGAGGCTGATCGAAGCGTTCATCCGCAACGCCCGCGCGGCCGTATAGGGATCGTTTGCCGGGTCATCTCGGCAGCGCCGAGAGGAACTCTAATGGACGGCACCAATTCCCTGCGCAATGGCCCGGACGAGCATGGCCGTTTCGGGCTCTATGGCGGACGTTTCGTCGCCGAAACCCTGATGCCGCTGATCCTCGATCTCGAAAAGGAATATCGGGCCGCCAAGGTCGACCCGGAATACCAGGCCCAGATCAAGGACCTTGCCACCCACTATACCGGCCGCCCGAGCCCGCTCTATTATGCCGAGCGTCTCAGCAAGCATCTGGGCGGGGCAAAAGTCTGGTTCAAGCGCGAAGAGTTGAACCATACCGGCTCGCACAAGATCAACAATTGCCTGGGCCAGATTCTTCTCGCCAAGCGCATGGGCAAGACCCGCATCATCGCCGAAACCGGCGCTGGCCAGCACGGCGTGGCGACGGCAACGGTCTGCGCAAAATTCGACCTGCCCTGCACCATCTTCATGGGTGCCACCGACGTCGAGCGACAGATGCCCAACGTCCTGCGCATGAAGATGCTGGGCGCCGAAGTGCGTCCCGTGACCGCCGGTGCCGGTACGCTGAAAGACGCCATGAACGAGGCGCTGCGCGACTGGGTCACCAATGTCGAAAACACGTACTACCTGATCGGCACCGCGGCCGGCCCGCATCCCTATCCGGAAATGGTTCGGGATTTTCAGTCGGTTATCGGCACCGAATTGAAAGAGCAGTTCCGCGAGCTCGAAGGCAAGCTGCCGGATGCCGTGGTCGCCTGCGTCGGCGGCGGCTCCAATGCCATCGGCACTTTTCACGCCTTCTTGGACGATCCTGAGGTCGCGATCTATGGCGCCGAGGCCGGTGGCCACGGCATCGACATCGAAAACGGCCATGCTGCCTCGATGACCGGCGGCCGCCCGGGCGTACTGCATGGTAACCGTACCTATCTGCTGCAGGACAAGGACGGCCAGATCCTCGAAGGCCATTCCATCTCGGCCGGCCTCGACTATCCCGGCGTCGGCCCCGAGCACTCCTATCTCCACGATACCAAGCGCGTCACCTATGTGCCGATCACGGACAATGAAGCGCTCGAGGCCTTTCAGCTCTGCACCAAGATGGAAGGCATCATTCCCGCGCTCGAAAGCGCGCATGGCCTCGCGCAGGTCATAAAGCTCGCGCCGAAAATGGGCAAAGACCAGTCCGTTGTGCTGTGCCTTTCGGGCCGGGGCGACAAGGACGTCGAAAGCGTCGGTAAATATCTGGGGCTGCTGAAATAATGACCACCCGTATCGACCGCGCCTTCGCCGCCGCCAAGGCCGCCAATCGCCCCGCCTTCGTCACCTATCTCATGGGCGGCGACCCGGACCTCGCCACCAGCCAGGCCATTCTCAACGCCCTGCCGCAGGCCGGTGCCGATGTGATCGAACTGGGCCTGCCCTTTTCCGACCCCATGGCCGATGGCGTCGTCATCCAGATGGCCGGCCAGCGCGCTCTCAAGGCCGGGCAGACCCTCCTCGGCGTTTTGGGCATGGTCGAAGAATTCCGCCGCAAGGACGAGAATACGCCGATCGTGCTGATGGGCTACTACAACCCCATCTACAGCTTTGGCGTCGACAAATTCCTCGCAACCGCCAAGGAAGCGGGCGTCGATGGCCTCATCATCGTCGACCTGCCGGCCGAGGAAGACAATGAGCTCTGCATCCCCGCCCTCAAGGCCGGGATCAATTTCATTCGCCTGACGACGCCCACCACCGACGACAAGCGCCTGCCCGTCGTGCTCGAAAACACCTCGGGCTTTGTCTACTACGTGTCGATGACCGGCATTACCGGCGCCGCCATCAAGTCGCGCTCTGCCGTCGGCGAGGCCGTGAGCCGCATCAAGACCCATACCGATCTGCCCGTCGCCGTCGGCTTTGGTATCAAGACCGCCGAAGACGCCGCCGAAATCGGCAAGCATGCCGATGGCATCGTCGTCGGCACCGTGCTGGTGGACGCCGTCGCCAAGACGCTGGTCGATGGCAAGGCCACCGACAAGACCGTTTCGGCGGTTCGCGAACTGGTCGCTGACATCGCTGCCGGCGTAAAGCGGGCGCGGGCATAGATCCCATTCCCCGTCGTCACCACCGGGCTTGTCCCGGTGGTCCATGCCATCCACAGGATGGCAAGCCTCCCCAAGATGGATTGCCGGGACTAGCCCGGCAATGACGAAGGACTGAGGCGCTGTGCATAGGTCAGAGCCAGCCTTTGCCGCTGGCCTTTCCACCTGATAAGAATTGCCACAATTGACGTCTAGGTGACGTCCCAGAGCGTTTCAGAAACGCCGAAACGCTCTTGAGATCACCGCGAAAGGCCGCGCCATGAACTGGATCGACAATTTCGTCCGCCCCAAAATCCGCTCGTTCCTCACCAACAAGCGCGACACGCCGGAAAACCTTTGGGTGAAAGACCCCGAATCCGGCGAGATGGTGTTCTATCGCGATCTCGAAGCCAATCAGTGGGTCGTGCCGAATTCCGGCTACCACATGAAGATCAAGCCGACCGACCGGCTGAACACTTTTTTCGACGACGGCGCCTATGACCTCGTGCCGGTCGCTTCGGTCCCGGTCGATCCCTTAAAATTCCGCGACCAGAAGCGCTATACCGACCGCCTCAAGGAAAACCGCGCCAAGACCGGTTTCGAGGACAGCGTCATCGTCGCCACCGGCAAGCTTTACAAGCGCGACATCACCGTCGCGGTGCAGGATTTTGATTTCATGGGCGGCTCGCTTGGCATGGCTGCCGGCCAGGGCATCATCACCGGTCTCGAAACCGCCGTCGAGCGCAAGACGCCCTTCGTGCTGTTCGTGTCTTCCGGCGGCGCCCGCATGCAGGAAGGCGTGCTTTCGCTGATGCAGATGCCGCGCACCACCGTTGCCGTGCTGCGCCTGCGTGAAGCGGGTCTCCCTTTCTTCGTCGTCATCACCAATCCGACCACCGGCGGCGTCACTGCCTCCTATGCGATGCTGGGTGACGTCCATATTGCCGAACCGGGTGCCCTGATCGGCTTTGCCGGCCAGCGCGTCATCGAGCAGACGATCCGCGAAAAGCTCCCCAAGGGTTTCCAGCGCTCGGAATATCTCTATGAGCACGGCATGGTCGACATGGTCGTCCACCGCCACAACCTGCGCTCGACCATCGGCTCGCTCGCCAGCATTCTGACCCGCGCCCCGGCCAATGACGAGCTTTCGGGCTCGACCAGCAAGGCCATCGCGGCGCAGTCGAGCCTGCGGGACGCAGCCGTGGCCGCGGAAGGCGACGACGATCTCGCGCCTGCCGCCGCACATGCTGAATAGAGCCTTTACCGGCACTTAACGGCGTTCGCCTAACCTCGCGCAAATTAGTTCGCCCAGCCGACGGGAATCGGCCGGGCGTGCGCCTTTGCGAGGACACAGATGCGCCGCTTCTCCCTGCCGATTGCCCGGAAACTGCCCCTGGCCCTGCTTGGCTCCGCTCTTCTGGTCAGTGTCGGCGTCGGCTTGGCGAGCTATCTCATTGGCTCCCAGGCGCTGCGGGCCTCGGCGGAAAACACCCTTTCCACCCTTGCCTCGGAACGCGCCCGCCAGGTCTCCTCCTATATTCACGGCGTCGAGGAAGACCTCGTCGCCACCTCGCGCTCGGCCGATACGCAGCAAGCCCTGCGCGACTTTGCCGGCGCCTGGCTGCAGTTCAAGGTCGATCCGACCGCTGAAGTCCGCAAACTTTACGTCGACGACAATCCCAACAAGGATAACCTCTCGGCGCTCGACACATTGGGCACTACCGGCGCCTACGACGTCACCCATACGCGCTTCCATCCGGTCTTCCGCAACAAGGCGACCGCCCGGAGCTATCGCGACTTTTACCTGATGGATCTGAAGGGTTTTGTCGTCTACTCGCTGACCAAAGGCGAGGAATTCGGCACTAGTCTTGCCGAAGGCAGCCCGCTGGCGTCCACGGGCCTCGGCCGCGTCTTTGCCCAGGCCGTCGCTATCGAAAACGACAATGACATGGCCTTTGCCGATTACGAGGCCTATGCGCCGGCCGCCGGTCTTCCCGCCAGCTTCTTCGCGAAGCCCGTCTTCAATGCCCAGGGCCGCAAGATCGGCGTCGTCGCCTATCAGCTCCCCTCTATCGTGCTCGATGGCGTCGTCGGCGACCGCACCGGCCTCGGCGAAAGCGGCGAAGTCATCGTCGTCGGCTCCAATGGCCTCCTGCGCTCTGATTCCATCTTTACCCCCGACAATGATGCGCTGGTCACCGGCTTTGCCGGCCCGGTCCTGAACGCTGCCATTGCCGGCAACCAGACGATCGGGGAAACCACCGACTATCGCGCCACGCCCATGCTGGTCGCCGGTGCACCGATCACCACCAAGGGCGAGCCCTGGGCCGCCGTTGCGGTCATGGCCCAGGACGAGGTCCTGGCCCCCGTCGCCCAGATGCGCAACATGATGCTGGCCATCGGCGCAGGCCTCCTCGCCGTTGTCGCCGTCTTGAGCCTCCTCTTCTCGCGCTCCATCACCAAGCCGATCACCCGCCTCACCGGCACCATGGAAACCGTCGCATCCGGCGATTTCGATGCTGACGTGCCCGGCACTACCCGCCGCGACGAACTGGGCGCCATGGCCCGCGCCGTGGAAGTGTTCCGCGAAAACGGCCGCAAGATCAGCCAGCTCACCGAGGCCGAAGCCGCCCAGGCCCTGCGCAACCAGGCCGAACGCGCCGAGATGATGGTGACGCTGCAGCGCGCCTTCGGCGATGTGGTGGAAGCAGCCGTGTCAGGCGATTTCACCCGCCGCGTCGAAGCCAAATTCCCCGATACAGAGCTCAATACGCTGGCGCGCTCCGTCAATCGCCTCGTCGAAACCGTCGACCGCGGCCTGTCGGAAACCGGCTCGGTGCTTTCGGCGCTGGCCGACACCGACCTTACCCACCGCGTCAATGGCGACTATCAGGGCGCCTTTGCCCGCCTCAAGGACGATACCAATGCCGTGGCCGAGCGCCTCGGCGACATCGTCGGCCAGCTCCGCGCCACCTCCGGCACGCTGAAGCGCGCCACCGGCGAAATTCTTTCGGGTGCGAACGATCTCTCCGAACGCACGACCCGCCAGGCCGCGACCATCGAAGAAACCTCGGCCACGATGGAGCAGCTTGCCTCCACCGTACTCGACAATGCCGGCAAGGCGGAAGCGGCCAGCAAGAAGGCCCGCAACGTCTCCCAGGCCGCCGAAGAAGGTGGCGAGGTGATGAACGAGGCCACCAAGGCCATGGACCGGATCACCGCCTCCTCGGCCAAGATCTCCAACATTATCGGGCTCATCGATGACATCGCCTTCCAGACCAATCTGCTCGCCCTCAACGCCTCGGTGGAAGCCGCGCGCGCCGGTGAAGCGGGCAAGGGTTTTGCCGTGGTCGCCGTCGAAGTGCGCCGCCTCGCCCAGTCTGCCGCCAGCGCCTCCGCCGATGTGAAACTGCTGATCGAACAGTCGGCCAGCGAAGTGAAGGGCGGCACCCAGCTTGTGGGCGCAGCCGCCGGCAAACTCGCCGGCATGCTCGACGCCATCCGCGAAAACACGGCTGACTTGGAAGCCATCGCTCGCGGTAGCCGCACCCAGGCCTCCGCCATCGAAGAGGTCACCGTAGCCGTCCGCCAGATGGACGAGATGACCCAGCACAATGCGGCGCTGGTCGAAGAAACCAACGCTGCCATCGAGCAGACCGAAGGCCAGGCCGTTCGCCTCGATGAGATCGTCGAACAGTTCACCGTTTCGGCGGCCCCCGTGCGCGAAACCGAACCGGCCCGTGGCATCAAGGGGATGCAGGACAAGCTCAAATCGGTCGCCAGCACCTATCTGCGCCGCAGCAGCGGCAATGCGGCGGTGAAACTGGAAGACTGGTCGGAGTTTTGACACCAGATCGTCACCCTCGGGCTTGACCCGAGGGCTCTACACTGGCCGCGGCAATGCCAGGTGAAGTGTCCTCGGGTCAGGCCCGAGGATGACGGTCAGTGGTTCGCGCCCCTAGACAATTCCCCCCCTGCCCGGTTCTATCCCGGCATGGATACAACCGAGCGATTCCCCGATGTGATGCTGCTGGCCGCCGGCCTCGGCACTCGTATGCGCCCGCTGACGGACACAACCCCAAAGCCGCTGATCCCCGTGGCCGGCATACCCCTCATCGAGCGCGTCATCGGCAATGCCCGTGCGGAAGGGGCAAAGCGCTTCGTCGCCAATGCACATTATCGGGCCGATCAGGTTCTGGCTCATTTCGGCGGCCTCCTGAAGGTCAGCCGGGAGGACGAACTTCTGGGGACCGGCGGCGGCGTGAAGCGGGCGCTGCCCATGCTCCATTCCGACCCCTTCTTCGTCATGAACACCGACGCCTTCTGGCCCGAAGGCAGCGACCAGCCGCTCAAACGCATGATCGCCCGCCATACCGGCCCCGACGACATCGTCATGCTCTGCATCCAGCCGCGCCGCGCCACTGGCTTTTCACGCAGCCACGATTTCTGCCTCGCTCCCGATGGCCTCGTCACTCGCGACTATGGCTCGCCTGTCATCTATGGCGGCGTGCTGCTGCTCAGTCGCGAGATCTTCGCTGATAGCCCCGATGGCGCGTTCTCGCTCTATCCCCTCCTAGAAGCAGCGCTTGAGCGCGAAACCCTAAAAGGCGTCGTCCTCGACGCGCCCTGGTTCCATGTCGGCGACCCCAATGGCCTCGCCGAAGCCGAACGCCTCCTGGGCGCTTCATGACCATTTTCTCGATCGCCCCGCATTCGCCCTTCCTGCCGACGCTGGCAGACGCGATCATGGACGGCCGCCTGCTCGGTGACTGGTCGCGCGAAAACCCTTTTTGGCTCAGTGACGTCACCATCATCCTGCCCACACAGCGCGCCCGCGAGGCCCTGGCGGAAGCATTTTCCAGGCATCCTGACTTCACCGGCCTTCTGCCCGATATCCGCACCTTTGGCGGCGACGAGGGCGACGAAGAACCTTTTCTGCCACCGTTCGACGCGCCGCCGAGCCTCCCCGCCGCTACGACGCTGGAGCGCCGCCTGATCCTGTCGCGACTCGTCGCCGCCTGGGCCCATAGCCCTGCCGGCGGCCAAGCCTTTTCGACCCCGCCGACCGCGGCCGAAATCTTCTCCATGGCTGACTCGCTCGCCCATGTCTTTGACGACCTCGCTATTGCGGAACGCGGCCCCGGCGAGTTGCGCGCCCTCGGCGATCAACTCGGCCCGGAACTTGGCGCCTATTGGCAGCAAACCCTGACCTTCCTCGATATCGCCCTTTCGTCTTGGCCGCTGATGCTGGAAGACCGGAAGCGCGCCGACCCTTCGCAGCTCCGCGGCGCGAGGCTCGACCGGCAGGCCGAAGGCGCGCCGCTGATCTATGGCGACCGCCCCGTCATCGCCGCCGGCTCCACCGGCTCGATCCCGGCTACCGCTCGGCTTCTGAAGGCTCTCGAACGTCTGCCGCGTGGCGCTTTGGTGCTGCCCGGCCTCGACACGACCATGTCGTCCGACACCCACGCGGCCCTGCTCGATCCCGAGCAAAGCTCGCATGGCCATCCGCAATATCACCTCGCAAAACTGCTTCGCACGCTAGGCGCCAGCCCGCCCGAGGTGATCGAACTCGCTCCCAGCGAGCATCCCCGCACCCCATTGCTCCACCGCGCCCTGGCCCTGACCTCGGAAACCGCGCTCTGGGCCGAGCAGCGCCCCGAGGCAGAAACCCGCGACGCCGCCCTTGCCGGCGTTTCCATCATCGCCGCCCGCCATGAAGACGAGGAAGCCCGCGCCATCGCCATCGCCGCACGCGAGGCCCTCACCAACAAACAGACTGTCGGTATCATTACGCCCGACCGGAATCTCGCCCGCCGAATCGCTGCCGAACTCGGCCGCTTTGGCGTGGTCGTCGACGACGCCGCCGGCGCGCCGCTGTTCCAGTCGACCATTGGCCGCCTCGCCCGCCAGATTCTGACGCTTGCCGTCAACAAATGCGCCGCCGTCGACCTGATCTCGCTCCTCCGCAATCGCGCCAGCCTGTTCGGCCGCAGCCGCGGCGAAATTTCCAATCTCGCCGACGATATCGAACTAGCCCTGCTGCGCGGCCAAAGGCCAGCCCCCGGCCTTGATGGCGTACGCGCGGCACTGGCCCAGCACGTCATCGAGCCGCCGAAGGGCGCAGCGCGCCGTCTCAACGAGAACCATGCCCCGAATATCCTCGCGCTCCTCGACGATATTTCCACCGCCCTCACCCCGCTCACCCGCCTCATCGCCTCCCCGCTGATCCGTGCCGCCGATCTCGCTGACGCCATCGTCAGCGCTGTCGACCTCGTCTCTGCCGGCGCCCCAGTGCGCGGTCGCGACGAATTGCAGGCTTGGGCCGATGAAATGGCCAAGCTCACCGGCGAGGGCCACGCCTTTGCCCCAGCCGGACTCGATGCCGTGCTTTCCGCCCTCATGCAGGGTTTTCAGGTTCGCAACCGGCTCGACAGCCGCAAGGACATCGCCATCTGGGGCCAGATCGAAGCTCGTTTGATGTCGCCCGACCTGATGATCCTCGGCGCCCTCAACGAAGATATCTGGCCCGAGCCAGCCGATCCCGGTCCCTGGCTCAGCCGCGGCATGCGCCTCGCCACCGGCCTCGAGCCGCCCGAACGTTTGCAGGGCCTTGCCGCCCACGATTTTGCCCAGGCCATGGGCAATGCCAAGGTGATCGTCGCCTATGCCGATCGCATCGGCACCAGCCCTTCTTTGCCCTCGCGCCTCGTGCAGCGCCTCGATGCTTTTGCCGGCGAAGACGCGGCCAAAGCCATGCGCCAGCGCGGCCGCGGCTGGATCGAGGCAGCTCGCGCCATCGATGCTGTCGAGACGACCACTCCCGCCACCCGTCCCCTGCCCAATCCGCCCGCCAGTATTCGTCCGCGAAAACTGTCGGTCACCGAGGTCGAGACGCTGATGCGCTCGCCCTATGATCTCTATGCCAAGCACGTGCTAAAACTGCGCCAGCTCGATCCGCTCGGCGACGTGCCCGACGCCCGCGAGCGCGGCACCATCATCCACGACGCCTTTGCGCGTTTCGTCGAGGAGGGTCACGACCCCACCGCGCCCGACGCCTTCGAAAAACTCATGGCCATCGCCGCCGACGCCTTTTCGGGCCTCGAAGCGATAGGCGAACGTCGCGATATCTGGCTCAAGCGCTTTGGCACCGCCGCCGAGCAGTTTTTGGCTTTCGAGCGCGAGCGCCACCCCCGCGTGCGCCAACGCCATGCCGAACTCAAGGGCAGGATGCCGCTTCACCTCGCCGGAGCATTTGAAATCACCGGCCAGGCCGACCGCGTCGACGAGATGACCGACGGCACCGTCGAAATTCTGGATTTCAAAACCGGCTCGCCGCCCACCCCGGCCATGATGAAGGCTTTTGAGGCGCCCCAATTGCTGATGGAGGCCGTTATGACCCAGGCCGGCGCCATGACTGGCATCGCCGCCGCCCCGACAAGCGCCCTCACCTATGTCAAAATCGGCCTCGGTCCCGAGGCTTTTGTGCCTTCAGACTTCAAGGCAGCCGATGGCATGCCGCTGATGGAAGCCGCCGACGAGATCAACCGCCGGTTGCAAAGCCATATCGACCACTTCCTCTTCCGCGAGACGCCTATGCCGGCGCGCCTGCTGCCGCTCGCCGGCCAGCGTTTTGCCGGCCCCTATGACCATCTGGCGCGCGTCGCTGAATGGACCCAAGTCGATGGCGGGGAGGACGAGGCATGAGCGCCGAACGCGGAGAACTCTCCGTCCCCTTTGACACCAGAAGCGCGCAAAGCCGCGCCACAGATCCCAGCCATTCGATCTGGGTGGAGGCCAATGCCGGCTCCGGCAAAACCTTCGTGCTCACCCGCCGCGTGTTGCGGCTGCTGCTGGCTGGGGTAAAGCCGGAATCCATCCTCTGCCTCACCTATACCAAGGCGGCCGCGGCGGAGATGCGCAAACGCGTCTCGCAGCAACTTGCCGAGTGGGCCGTCATCGAAGAAGCAAAGCTGCTCGAGAAGCTTTCGGACCTCCTCGGTTCGCCGCCGGACGCAAAAAGTCTACACGCCGCGCGCACGCTTTTCGCCCGCGCCCTCGAAACCCCCGGCGGGTTGCGCATCCTCACCATCCACGCCTTTTGCGAAGCCGTGCTGCATCGCTTCCCTATCGAAGCTGGCGTGCCCTTCGATTTTTCGGTGATCGAGGAAGACCAGCAGATCCAGCTCATCCTCGCCGCCCGCGAAAGCGTGCTGGCGGAGGGGCTTCGCGGGGGTGCTAATGGTCAAGCGGTCGAGACCCTTTTTCATCTGCTCAGCGACCATCACATCGGCGAAGCCATCGGCGCTGCCCTCTCAAAAGGCGCCCGGTTGAAGCCGCTTCTGGCGGATCCCGAAGGCGCCAAGGCGCGGCTAAAACGCCTTGCGGGCGCAGGCAGCGAGACTGCCGCCGAGCTGAATGAAAGCGCTGTGCGCGATACGCTCCTCGCCCCCAACGTTCTCCGCCATCTGCTTTCGTCGCTGGGCGGCAATCCTCATGGCCATCGCAAATGCGTCGACACTCTCGCCCGGCTCGATCCCGAGCGCCCAGATAAAGACACGCTGCATGCCGCCTTCTTCACCACCGAAGGAAAGCCCCGCACCAGCCTCCTCACCAAAACCGAGCGGCACGCCCATCCGCACCTGTTCGAGCTCCTGACCCGCGAGCAGGATCGCCTCATCGCTCTGGATGAAAAAATCCGCGCCGCCCGGCTCGTCGAGCGCAGCAATGCCGTGCTCGACATTCTGGTCGCCATCGCGAAGCGCTACGAGGATCAAAAGCGCCGCCGGGCCCTGCTTGATTTCGACGATCTCGTCGACCGCCTCGGCGATCTCCTCGACAATCTCGAGATCGGCCCCTGGGTGCAATACAAGCTCGATGCCGGCATCGAGCACATCCTCGTGGATGAAAGCCAGGACACCAATGACCAGCAATGGCGCGTGGTGCGAGCGCTGGCTGCCGAATTCTTCGTTGGCGAAGGTGCCGCGCGTCGTCCACGCTCGGTCTTTGCTGTGGGCGACCAGAAGCAATCGATCTATTCCTTCCAGGGCGCGCAGCCGGCCCTCTTTGGCACCACCGGCTACGACTTCGCCCGCCGCGCAGAGGCGGCCGAAATGGCCTTTGCCCGCCTGCCGCTCCACACCAGCTTTCGAACTCTCTCCGGCATTCTCGACGCCGTCGACAAGGTTTGCCGCCGTTCCGACATCCAGCTCGCGCTTCTAGCCACCGATCCGGTCGTGCATACCGCCGCCCGCAGCCAGCCCGGCGGCACGGTCACGCTCTGGCCGCCCGTTCAGGCGCAAAAATCCGAAGTCGGCGATGGCCAATGGCCGCTTGAACCTGTCGAGGCCGAGCAGAGCGCCGCGCGGCAGGTCGCCATGCGCATTGCCCGCGAGATCAAGGGTTGGATCGACAACCGGCGTCCGCTGACCCAACGCGGCCGCGCCGTTACCGCCGATGACGTTCTCATCCTCGTCCAGTCGCGCAGCGCCCTGTTCCAGGAAGTGATCCGCGCCCTGCGCCTCTTCCACGTGCCGACCCCCGGCGCCGACCGGTTGGCCGTCACCGGCCATATCGCCGTGCTCGATCTCCTGGCGCTGATCGACGTGCTGCTCAATCCAGCCGATGACCTGCAACTGGCTGCGCTTCTCCGCTCGCCGCTCTTCGATTTTTCCGAGGACGATCTTTTCAACCTCGCCAGCACCCGCGCAGACCGGCAAACCCTCTGGTCCGCGCTCCTCGCCTCGGCCCTGCCCGCGTCCCGTGCCGCCGCCGAGCGCCTCACCGCCTGGCGCGCCAATCTCGATTTTGAACGGCCCTTCGAGTTCCTGACAAAAGTTCTCTATGCCGATCAGGGCCTAAAACGCTTCCACGCCCGCCTCGGCACGGAAGTCGACGAAGTCATTTCCGAGTTTCTGGAACTGGCGCTCAATCACGAGCAGAACGCACAACCCTCGCTGCAGGGTTTTGCCGCCGACATGCGCCAGCGCAATGTCTCGATCAAGCGCGAGCTGGCCGAAGGGGGCGGCGGCGTCCGCGTCATGACGGTGCATGGGGCCAAGGGTCTCGAAGCGCCCATCGTCATCATGGCCGATGCAGCGAGCAAGCCTGCAGCCAAGCAGGTCGGCAGCCCGATCTACATCGTCTCCGAAAATCCCGGCCCGCTCCTCATCCATGCCTCCAACAAGGCCCAGCACGTCCCGGCAACGCTGGAGATCAAGGAAAAGACCGACGCCAATCTGGCGCAGGAATATTGGCGAAAACTCTATGTCGCCATGACCCGCGCCGAGGACGAACTCTATGTCACAGGCGCTTTGACCCTGAACGGCAAGCTCGACGGCACCTGGTACCAGGCCATAGAATCGGCCCTGTCCGACAATGCCGAAGTTTTGGAACTGGCCGACGGCACTTCTGCCCTCGTCTATCCCATCGTTCGTCCGCTGCCGGCAGCAATTGCAGGCGGCGCGACCACCAGTGCAAAGCCCGCGCGCTGGGTCGACCCCGCACCCTTACCCGCCTTTGTCCCTCCGGCCACCACGTCTCCCTCCCGAGCGCATGAGGCCTACGGCGATGAGCCAGCCCTTGCTACCGCCGCCGAGCGCGTGCGCGACGCAGAGACGGCACGAAAATCCGGCATCGCCCTCCACGCCCTGCTGCAGCATCTGGGCCGGATCGATCGCGGCCTCTGGCCAAAGGTGATTCCCCGCGCCCTCGAAGTGCTGTTGCCCGACATGCCGAAAGAACAGGCGCGTCTCGCCCCAAAGGCCCTGTCCATTCTCGATAGCCTGGAATTCGCCTATCTCTTCGGGACAGGCAGCCGCGCCGAAGTGCCGTTTCTCGTCGATGTCATCCGCGACGGGGAACCCATCCGCCTCTCGGGGCGTATAGACAGGCTCGTAGTTGACGACCACAGCGTGTTGGTGATCGACTACAAGTCCGACGCAACGGCGCCGAAAACGGCTGTCGACGTGCCTCCGAGGTACGTTACGCAACTGTCGCTATATGCGCTGGTTGCAAGCCAGCTTTTCCCCGGCCGGACCGTTCGCGCGGCAATTCTGTGGACCGAGTTGGAATCATTGATGAATTTGCCGTCCGAGCTTCTCGAACAAGCGCGTGGGAATTTCACCCTCAAGTGAACGACCTTGTCCAAAGGCTGGACTCTCCCCAGCTTTGGGAGCAAACAACCCACCGCTTTCAACCCAAAAGGCACAATAAATGACGAAGCACGTTTCCGACGCCACGTTTGGCGAGGAAGTCCTCAACTCCCAAGAACCCGTTCTGGTGGATTTCTGGGCCGAGTGGTGCGGGCCCTGCCGGGCGATCGCCCCCGTCCTCGATGAGCTTTCCCAGGAACTCTCGGGCAAGGTGAAGATCGTCAAGCTCAATGTCGACGAGAACCCGTCGACCACCGTGAAGTATGGCGTCCGCTCGATCCCGACCATGATCCTCTTCAAGAACGGCGAAGCCGCCGACATGAAGATCGGTGCCGGCACCCCCAAGGCGGGCCTCACCAAGTGGCTCGAAGGCCACGCCGCCTAAAAGCACCCGCTGACGAATTCAAAGCACCGCCGGACCCGTCCGGCGGTGCTTTTTTGTTTGGCGGCTCAAAAGGATGAAACGCCATTGCTTCCCCCGGAGGGCAATTACGACTAACTTCATCGCTCAATGCCGATGAAAGGTGACCCAATGGCCCTTCATGTCAGCGACAGCAATTTCGCCGCCGAAGTTCTCGAGGCCGACCGTCCGGTACTGGTCGATTTCTGGGCCGAGTGGTGCCCGCCCTGCAAGGCCATGGCGCCCACAATCGATGCGCTCGCCGAAGAGCTGGCTGCAGATTTCAAGATCGTCAAACTCGACGTCGACTCCAATCCCGGCATTACCGTCGCCTACAATGTCCGCGCCATGCCAACGCTGATCATCTTCAAGGACGGCGTGCCGGTGGACGTAAAGGTCGGGGCCGGACAAAGCCGCGTGCAGCTCATCAAGTGGCTGGAATCGCACGCCGCCTGAGCCTTCTGCGGCCTCCTTAGATTCGCCTCACAAAGCCGTGAGGTTGGGCAGTGGTGGAGCCTTGCCGGCTCTGCTAGCACTATCGCACCGCAAGACTGCCCGTCTGGAGAGAATGCCTTGGCCCCTATCGACTTGTCCGCAGCGCCCTTCAACCTCGACGACGAGGCCATTGCCTGGGTGCATGCGACCCGCGACGGCCTCGCCCCGCGCGACAAGCTGGCCCAGCTTTTTGTTCTCCTCGCCCGCGGCCCCGCGGACGAGGCTCTCGAAGCGGTAAAAGCCTTTCGTCCCAGCGGCATTACCCGCATCTATTCCGATGATCTCGCCAGCGAAATCAGCTTCGCCCGTCAGCTCGATACCGTCGGCCCAGCGCCCATGCTGGTCAGTGCCGATCTCGAAGGCAGCCGCATGAGCCTGCCCTTTGGTACCTCGGTGCCGAATCCGCTCGGGTTGGCTGCCGTCGACGACGTTGAGGCGACCACGGCCATTTCCACCATCATGGCCGAGGAAGCACGGGCGGTTGGCCTGAACTGGAGTTTTACTCCGGTCATCGACATCAATGCAGCCTGGCGCAGCGCCATTGTCGGCACCCGCTCCTATGGCAGCGACATCGACAAGATCGAGCGCCACGCCCTGGCCCAGATCGCCGCCTTCCAGGCCAACGGCGTCGCCGCCACGGTAAAGCACTGGCCCGGCGAAGGGTATGACGATCGCGACCAGCACCTCGTCACCACAATCAATCCGCTCACCATTGCCGAGTGGGAAGAACAGTTCGGCCGGCTCTATCGCGCCGCCATCGATGCCGGCGTCCTGAGTGTCATGTCCGCCCACATCGCCTTCCCGGCCTTCATCCGCGAGCTTGATCCGGAAGCTACATCGGAAGCCTTCCGTCCGGCTTCGCTGAGCCGCGTCCTCAACGAAACCCTGCTGCGCGACCGCTTGGGCTTCCAAGGCCTTATCGTTTCCGACGCCACCCCCATGGCTGGCCTCGGCGATTGGGGCCCGCGCGACGAAACCCTGCCCGAACTCGTTATCGCCGGCTGCGACGTGATTTTGTTCTCGGACGATTCCAATGCCGACCTGATGCGCCTGGTAAAAGCCGTGGCCGATGGTCGCCTGACGCAGGAGCGCGTCGATGAGGCCGTCACCCGCGTCCTGGCCCTCAAGGCCGCTCTCGGCCTCCACAGGGATCGTCCCGAGCCCAATCTTGACACGGCCAGCCGCATCGTCGCGACGCCCGAAAAGCTTGCCAAGGCAAAGGAAGTCACGGCGCGCATGCCGACGCTGGTGAAGGACACGGCCAACCTGCTGCCGCTGTCGCCCGCAAAATACAAGCGCGTGCTGATCTACTCCACCGGCGCCGTGCAGCCCTTCGCGCCGATGCCGATCCCGCTTTCCCTGCCCGATCGTCTCACGCAGGAAGGCTTTGAGGTGACCGTCCACACGCCGGACCTCGCGGTGCGGGCTAGCGACTACGACCTCGTGCTCTATCTGCTGGCGGAAGAAACCCTCCTCACCCGCAGCCGCATTTTCCTCGATTGGAAGGGCCTCACCGGCTCGGTCTTCGGCGCCATGCACCGCCACTGGCACGAAGTGCCGACGCTCATGGTCTCGCTGGGCTTCCCCTACTATCTCTACGACGCCCCGCGCGTATCGACCTATATCAACGCCTACGGCTCGAGCGATGCCATCCAGGACGCCGTTCTCGAAGCGCTGCTCGGCCGCGTACCGTTCACCGGCACGAGCCCAGTCGACCCGTTCTGCGGTAGTGAGCAGGCGAAGTACTAAGACCGATCAGTTCGGCGGCGTGCCGTTTTTCGCGAGCACGTCGCCCGCTAGATACAGCGACCCACAGATCAGCACTCGTGCGTTGGGCACGTCTGCTGCTGCCTTCAGCGCCGTCACGATCGACCGCAGCGGCCGCGCCTCAAGCCCGACATCGTGCGCCCGCTTGACGATATGCGCCGCCGGATGCGCGTTCTGCTCACCGGGGATGGTCAGTGCCAGCACAGACGGCTTGAAATCAGCAAAGGCTTCCAGAAACTCGCCGGGATCGCGGGTATTCATCATGCCCATGATCAGCACCAGCGGCGCCGAACGATTGCGATCGAACTCCGCGATAGTCCGCGCCAGCGCCTTGGCACCATGCGTATTGTGCCCGCCATCAAGCCAAAGCTCATGGCCCGCCGGCAGCAGGTCGCGCAACTTGCCCTCGCGGATCGGCTGCATACGCGCCGGCCATGTCACCTTGCGAAGACCCTCGGCAATCGCTGCTTCATCGACCGGCAGTTCAAAATGCCGCGCGGCAGCAATTGCCAAAGCCGCATTGTCGAATTGGTGCGGACCCAGCAGCGCTGGCGGTGGCAGGTCGAGCATGCTGGCTTCGTCGGTATAGACGAGTCGCCCATCCTGCTGGACCCCGTGAAAATCCTCACCTTGCCAGAGCGGCGTGATCCCCAGCCGATGCGCCGCGCGCTCAAGCACCTTGTGGCCCTCGTCGCGCTGAATGCCCATCACCGACTTCGAGCCACGCTTCAAAATGCCGGCCTTGCTGACCGCGATCTCGGCAATGGTGTTGCCCAGGAATCCCTGATGGTCGAGATCGACCGGCGTGATGATGGTCCCGAAAGGACGCTTTACGACATTGGTTGTGTCGTAAGTCCCGCCCATGCCGGTCTCAAGCAGCAGAAAATCGGCCGGCGTCTCGGCGAAAAGCTTGAATGCCGTTACCGTCGTCACCTCGAAAAAGGTGATCCCCGCGCCCGCATTGATTTCTTCCACTTCTTCCAGCGCCGCATTCAGTTTTCGGGTGGAAACCAGTTCGCTCGCCAGCCGAATGCGCTCGTTGAAGCGCACGAGATGCGGCGAATTATAGACATGCACCTTCTTGCCCGCCGCTTCGAGGAACGCGCGCAAATAGGCAATCGTCGAACCCTTGGCATTGGTCCCCGCCACATGGATCGTGGGCGGCAGATGGTCCTGCGGATTGCCCAGCTTTTCCAAGAGCGGCAGCATGCGATCCAGGCTGAGGTCGATCAGCTTCGGATGGAGCCCAGACAGGCGTTTCAGAATGGCGTCGGTACGGGACACTGGTTTGTCTCCAATGCGAAAACACCCACCGACCTGTCATCCCCGCAAAAGCGGGGACCTCCGTTTCAGAACAGAGGTTCCCGCTTGCTGATATGAGGCAGTGGGATGGGCGAGCGAACTACTTCCGCAGTTCGCCGCCGGTCGTCTTGGTCACGGCCGTAACAATCGCCGATGACACCTTTTCGATATCTTCATCGGTCAGCGTACGGTCGCGCGGCTGCAGGGTTACTTCGATGGCTACGGACTTCTTGCCTTCGCCGACGTGCACGCCTTCAAAGACGTCGAAAATGCCGACATCAGTGATGAGCGCCTTGTCCGCACCCTTGGCCGCCCGCAGGATCGTCGCCGCCGCCACGCCCTTGTCCATGACAAAGGCAAAGTCGCGAGACACTGGCTGGAACTGGCTGAGATCAATCGCCGGCTTGGTTTTCGTCGCCTTCTTGCGCGCTTCCGGCAGGGCATCGAGGTCGATTTCGAAGGCTGCAACCGGCCCCGAAATATCGAGCTCCGCCGCCAGCGCCGGATGCAGCTCGCCGAACCAGCCGAGCGTCACCTTGGGCCCCAGCGCAAAGCGCCCGCCACGACCCGGATGGCTCCAATTTGCCGCTTCCGGCAGCACCTGCACCTTGTCGATATCGACGCCAAGCGCATCGAGCACCGCAGCAAGATCAGCCTTGGCATCCCAGACGGAAACCACCTCGGCCTTACCCGACCAGTGGCGACCTGCGCCGTCGACCTTGGCCGTGCCCGTACGCACACCCGAAGCATAGGTGTGCTGGCCTTCCGGCTTGTCGGAAAGGAAAATCTGCCCAACTTCGAAGAGGCTCACATCGGCAAAGCCGCGATTGGCATTGCGCCGCGCACCAGCCAGCAGGCCCGGCAGCAGCGACGGCCGCATGTCGGTCATGTCAGAGGCAATCGCATTGGCAAGCTGACGATCTTCCGTACCGCCGCCGAAGCGCGTGGCTTCATCATGCGAAATGAACGACCAGGTTACAGCCTCATCGAGGCCGCGCGACGCCAGAACGCGACGCGCAATACGACGACGGTTCTGGATGGTGGTCAGAATGCGCGGCGCAACGTGGTTGAGACGCGCCAGCGGCTCCACCGGCACATTGTCAACGCCCACCATACGCATGACCTCTTCAACGAGGTCAGCCTTCTGGGTGACGTCCGGGCGCCAGCTCGGCACTTTTACCGTGCGCTTGTCTCCCGAACCCTCGGCCACAAAGCCAAGCGCCAAGAGAATCGCTTCGATCTTTTCTGCAGAGACTTCGAGGCCGGTCAGACGACGGACTTCGCCAAGCGGGAATTCCACCGTCGTATTGGCGAAAACGTCCTCGCCCGAAATGGCGGGTTCTGCCGGCTCACCACCGCAAAGCTCCAGCACCAGGCGCGTCGCCAGTTCCATGCCCGGCTCGGTCAGCGCCGGATCAACCGAACGCTCCAGACGATAGCGCGCATCCGAAACAATGCCGGTCTTGCGGCCGGTGCGCGCGATAAGCTCCGGGTCCCAGCTCGCGCATTCCATGAAAATGTTCGTCGTCTCGTCGGTCACACCCGAGCGAATGCCGCCCATGATGCCGCCGAGGCAGAGCGGGCCCTTGTCGTCGGCGATAACAGTCATGGTCTCGTCGAGCGTATAGACCTTGTTGTCGAGCGCATCGAACTCTTCGCCGCGCGCATTGCGCAGCACCATCGTGCCCTCGACCTTGTCGGCGTCATAGGCATGCAGCGGCCGGCCCCAGCCGAGCGAAACGAGGTTCGTGATATCGACGATGGTGTTGATCGGACGGAGGCCGACGGCCCGCAGGCGCGCCTGCAGCCAGTCCGGCGACGGCCCGTTCTTCACATTGGCGATATACCGGCCAGCAAACTTGCGGATCGCCTTGGGCTCATCGCCCGAAAACTGCTGCGGCAGGGGCGCAATCGGGCTTTTGCCCTTCGACGGCACCGGCGAAAAATCGGTCTTCTTCAACGTGCCCAAGCCAAACGCGGCAAGGTCTCGCGCTACGCCATAGACACCGGTCGCGTCGCCGCGGTTCGGCGTAATGGAGATGTCGAAGACCACGCCATTGATGCCGGCATAGTCGACATATTTTTGGCCAATCGGCGCATCGTCGGGCAGGGTGATGATGCCGTCATGGTCATTGGAAAGCTGCAGTTCGGCCGCCGAGCACAGCATGCCGTTCGACGGCGCACCGCGGATGACGACGCCGCCCTTCAGTTCAAAATCCTTGCCCGGAATGTAGGTGCCGGGAAAAGCGAAGACGCTCTTCATGCCGGTCTTCACATTCGGCGCGCCGCAAACAACGTCGATCAGTTCGCCGGTGCCGGCATCCACCTTGCAGATATTGAGGTGGTCGGAATTGGGATGGGATTTTGCTTCCACCACATGGGCAATGACGAACTTTTCGAGCGCCTTGCCCTGGCTTTCAATGCCTTCCACCTCAAGGCCGATCATGGTCAGCGCCTTGCCGATCTCTTCGGTCGAGGCCGTGGTCTCGAGATGTTCCTTGAGCCAATCAAGCGTGAATTTCATGTTTTTGGACCTTAGCGGAAGTCACTCTTGCTGCCGCTAATCGGCGGCAGCGCGGACGAAAGTTGAAAGAGTTCGACGAGCACATTGGCAAAGCCGCGGGCGTCGTCGATGGCTCGGTGGGTGTGGGGGATATGGCCGTAAAATTCGGCCGGCAGCTTGCTCATGCCCCAATCGAGATAGGGCGCGCCGCGCAGCGTTCCGGCCATGGTGTAGAGGCAGACGCCGCCACCGCGAAAAATCTGCCGGCCCTTGAAGGGACCGCTCAGCGCCCGCGTGCCGGCATATTCATCGAGATAGTGGTCCATCCAGAGACCATCGAAAATCATCGGTGCGGCGACAAAAACCTTGGGACCGGGCAGGCTTTCCACCCAGTCGGCAAAGCGCGGCATGACAATGGCAGGGTCCTCGGCGCCCTCGGTCGCCGCCTTCCAGGCCTCGGGCTGGGTCTTCCACCAGTCCATGGTCATTTCGTTCTGCGTGCGGTCGGCCTTGGGCTTTAGCACCGCTTCAAACTCGCCATGCCGCGTGCCGTCAGCTTCGATAGCCACCGAAGCAAAACTCAGCATGGAATTGTGCAGCGGCGTCGGCCCATCGGATTCGATATCGGTGACGATGAAGATCGCTTTTGCCACGCGATTATAGAGATCGCGGCCGGCCGGCAGCACAGTCACCAGCCGGAATTTTTCACATACAAGCTGCATGTCTGGCGCAAAGCCGCCATTGCGCGAGAAATAGGCCTCGTGCTCGTGGCGCCACTTCGCATAGGGACCTTCGCCTTCAAGATCGGTGAAGCTGGGGTCGACGGCATCGAAGGCCACGATCTCGATCGATAGCGTCTCGATCACCGCCGCCGGTTCACCCGCGCCGTTGAGGACGACATCGCGCCGCCCGACAACGGGCATGGCTTCCTTGCCCTCTTCATAGTCGCGCAGCGCCCCGCAAGTCGCGGTTTTCCTGCCGGCGAGCATCAGGCCAAGCAATTCCTCGTTCAGCTCCGGCGAGTCGCCGAAGCTGAAGGTTATGGCATTGGCATATTCGGGCGGGAGCGCGGCCATCTCAGCTTAGCTCGAAAGCCCACCAAACAGCGTCGGCAGATCGAGCGGGCGGAACCCGTAGTGCTCGATCCAGCGCTGGTCGGCATCGAAGAAGGCGCGGAGATCAGGCATGCCGTATTTCAGCATGGCGAGGCGGTCGATGCCCATGCCCCAGGCAAAGCCCTGATAGACATCGGGATCGAGGCCGGCATTGCGCAGCACATTGGGATGCACCATGCCGCAACCCAGAATTTCGAGCCAGTCATTGCCTTCGCCGATCTTCACTTCGCTCCCAGAGCGATCGCACTGCACGTCGACTTCCATCGACGGCTCGGTGAAGGGGAAAAAGCTCGGGCGGAAGCGCAGGGTAACAGAAGGCACTTCGAAGAAGGCTTTCAAAAACTCTTCGAGCACCCAGCGGAGCTGGCCGATATGCGAATCCTTGTCGATGACGAGGCCTTCCACTTGGTGGAACATCGGCGTGTGCGTCTGGTCGCTATCATTGCGATAGGTGCGGCCGGGCATGACGACGCGGATCGGCGGATCCTGCGACGGGGTCAGATAAGACGCAGCCGGTTTTTCATTGGTCTTCTGCATGACGCGCACCTGCACGGGCGACGTATGCGTGCGCAAAACCTTCTTCATCCCATCCGGGCCTGGCTTCATGAAGAAGGTGTCGTGCATTTCGCGCGCCGGGTGACCTTCCGGAAAATTCAGCGCGGTAAAGTTGAAATAATCGGTCTCGATATCGGGCCCTTCGGCAATGGCAAAACCCATGTCCGAGAAAATGGCGGTGATTTCGTCGATGGTCTGCGAAATCGGATGGATGCGGCCCTTGGCGGTCGGCGCCGGCGGCAGCGGCAGGGTCACGTCGACCGTTTCGGCCTTCAGCCGGGCTTCGAGCGCTGCGCCCTTCAATTCGGTGCTGCGCGCTTCGATGAGGCCGGCAATATCGTTCTTGAGGCCGTTGATCACCGGCCCCGCGCTCTTTCTTTCGTCTGCTGCCATGGAGCCCAGCGTGCCGAGCAGGGCCGAGACCGAACCTTTTTTACCCAGGGCCGAAACGCGAACAGTATCGAGCGCAGCTTCATTGTCCGCGCCGGCAATGGCCGCGGTCAGTTCCGAGCGCAGGGTCTCGATTTGATTTTCAAGCGACATTCGGAGCTCTCAGTAGAATTTTCAGGGGCGGTTAGAGCAAACAAAAACGCCCCGCGCCAGCCCCTTTCGGGGTGGCGCAAGGCGCAATTTTTGACCTCAACGAGGTGGGGTTAGCTTAGGCGGTAACGCGGGCGTGGGTAACAGTGTCCACGCTTGCGAGATAAGCCAGAGCTGCCTTGGCCTTGGTGACCAGGGCGCCGAACGCTTCGGGCTGGGTGATCGCGAGATCGGACAGCACCTTGCGGTCGACGGCAACCTCAGCCTTGCTGAGGCCGTCGATAAATCGGTTGTAGGTCAGGCCGTGTTCGCGGACGGCAGCGTTGATACGCTGGATCCAGAGAGCGCGGAAGTTGCGCTTCTTGACGCGACGATCGCGATACGCGTACTGGCCGGCCTTTTCGACGGCCTGCTTGGCGATACGGATCGTAGACTTACGACGGCCATAATAGCCCTCGGCGGCCTTCAAGACCTTCTTGTGACGGGCGTGGGCGGTTACGCCTCTTTTTACGCGTGCCATGTTTTAGTGTCCTTCCAGCTTAGCGGTTGTACGGCATGTACCACTTAACCAGACCCTCGTCGCCCTTGGACAGGATCTTGGTGCCGCGGTTGGTGCGGATGTACTTGGCGTTGTGGCTGATCAGGCGGTGACGCTTGCCGGCAACGCCGGCCTTCACCTTACCCGAGGCGGTGAAGCTGAAACGCTTCTTGGCGCCGGACTTGGTCTTCATCTTGGGCATTTTGCGGGTCCTTATTGGTCTTAAACAGGCTCTTGCGAGCCCGTCGCTTTCAAAGACCGCCACGGCATGCCTTTTGGCCGGGCGGTCCGGAGATGGCGCTCTATAGGGGGAACGGGGCGGAAAGGCAAGGCCTCAGAGATTTACGCCCGTGCCGCTTTCAGCATGGGTTCGATGTGATTTTCAAAGAGTAGGCCGGGCTCTTCCCTCAGCGCTGCCCCATAGGCCGCCTCGGCCGCCAGCGACACGCGCAGGAACCGTGCGACGCCCGCCACATCAACCGCCGAAAGCCCATAAAAACCGGCTTCGAGCCGCCGCAAAATTTCGGTCTTCGACGCAATCATCCCCGCCGCCACATCCTTGCCATTGCTCATCGAGCCATCGCGCTTGATGTAGTCATGGAGCGGCGTACCGAGATGCATGGAGAGCGGCGCCTTGCCATAGAGCTGCAGCAGCAGTTCCAGATCGGTCATATTGCTCAGTGTCGGGTCATAGCGAGCATCGGTCTTGGTCCGATCCCAGACCACCATGGAATCCATAGATAGGCTCACCCATTTGTGCTCGCCCGGGGTCAGTTCCCGATCCGGTCCATCCCCGACATAGCGCAGGTGATCAAATTCCATGGTCATGACATCGAGCGCCGTCGTCACGATCGCGTGGTTTTCGAGCGCCGCCACCGCCTGTTCCAGCTTTTGCACTTTCAGGCGATCGTCGGCATCGAGAATGGCGACATAGGGCACGGTCAACTGTTCCAGCGCCACGTTGCGCGTCCGCGAGGCACCAGTGCCTGTGCCGCCGCTGGTCATGAAAACCTGCCGCTCGTCGCGCAATCCCTGCCCATCGAGAAAGGCCGCGTAATCAAAACCATCATCGGCAATGATAAAATGCTGCCAGTCCGCATGGGTCTGGGTGAGAACGCTTTGCACCGTGGTGGGGAGCGTGTCCTGGGCCCGAAAGGCGGGGGTGATGACGGCGACGGTTTTCGACTGGGTCATGAAAGCCCCTCAGGCTTGAACAGGCAGGCCATAGGACCCATATCTGCGTCAGCCTGTCGATGCCAGAACTTTGGGTCGACAGTATTCGTTGCTTGCTTGAAACAAGGACGGCGTAGATGTCGCGTATATCGGTCTTTTCCGCTCCTTTTCTCCTCGGCTTCGACAGCTTTGAGGAAAGGATCGATCGGCTTGCCCGGTCTGCGGACGGCTACCCCCCTTACAATATCGAGCGCACCGTCGGCGAAGACGGGTCGGAACGCTTCATCATCTCCATCGCCGTTGCCGGATTTTCCGAATCCGAACTCGAAGTGATGAACGAAGACAACCAGCTCAATGTTCGCGGAAAGCAGAAGGATGAGCCGGGGCGGGAATTCCTGCACCGGGGAATTGCCGCCAGGCAATTCCAGCGCACCTTCCTCCTTGCCGATGGAATGATCGTGAAAGATGCAACTTTGAGCCATGGCATGCTCGTTATTGCTCTTGAGCGTCCTCGCGCGCCCAAGCTTGCCCGCCGTATCGACATTCGCTCGCTGTAAAGGAAAGGGCCAAAAAAATGATGGATAGACGCAATACCGACGCCGTTCCTGCCGATGTGCACCCGCTTCGGGACCTGACCGAAGCCCAGTTCGCTGCCCTGGGGGGCAGTGCCGTGGCCTATATCAAGCCGGTTTCCGGTCTCGTGCTGTCGCACATGATCCACGACGCAGAATTCAACGATGCCGAGCTCTACCAGCTCGTCATGTCGGCCGATGGCACGCCGCTGATGGTTGCCGATACAGCCGATGCCGTAGCCGAATGGCTCGGCGACAAGAATCTGGGGCTTGCCACTCTCCACTAGGGTCGGCCCAAGCCAAAAGAAAAACCCCGCGGATCAGGTCGATCCGCGGGGTTTTCAATTTCGGTAGCCTGCGCCTCAGGCGGCGCAGGAATCTTCAAGCGGCGTCGTCAGCAGCGCATAGAGACGCTTCACGTCGGTTTCCCGCCGCAACTGGTCGATCACGCTTTCCGTGCGCAGGAGCCGCGCGACGCGCGACAGAGCCTTCAAATGATCGGCACCGGCGCCGACAGGCGCGAGCAGCATGATCACCACATCGACCGGCTGGTCATCGACGGCGTCGAAGTCGATGGGCGTATCGAGCCGCGCGAAAACGGCCGTTACGCCCTTGAGACCATTGAGCTTCCCATGGGGAATGGCAATGCCGTTCCCGAGGCCGGTCGACCCCAATTCCTCGCGGCCGGCAATGGCCGCAAGGATATCGTTCTGGTCCTTGCCGGTGATCTCGGAAGCCTTTTTGGACAAGATGTCAAACAGCTGGCGCTTCGAGGTGACACCCGTACAGTCAAGTACGGCTTCCTCTGCCAGAATGTCAGCCAATTCCATTAGTCTGCCTTGGGCTCTACTTCAGCTTTTCTACGGCAGTCGGGCTTATCAATTTGCCCCGAGAGCGGGATCAATCCAGCCTATATTGCCGTCCGCGCGGCGGTAGACCACATTCAGGCCGCCATGTCCAGCGTGGCGGAACATCACAACATTCTGACCCGAGAGGTCGAGCTCCATTACGGCCTCCTCGACGCTCATCTGGCGGAGGTTCTTGGTGGTCTCGGCAACCACGGGCGGAGCATAGTCCTCGTCGAGCTCGTCGAAGTCGTCCGAAGCCCCGAAAACGGTGTATTGCGCCGTGACGCCATCAGCGCCATTGCCCTTGCGGTGCTGCTTGAGCTTGCGGTTGTAACGCCGCAGACGCTTTTCGATATTGAGCGCCATGACTTCGAAGGCCGAGGTCGCGTCGCCCCCCTGGGCGCTGGCCTGCAGCGTCGCGCCGGAATCGAGGTGGACAACGCAATCGGCACGGAAGCCGATGCCGTCTGGAGTGAGGGTCAGATGGCCGTCATAGCCGCCGTCGAAATACTTTCCGACAACGGTGGAAAAGTGATCCTCCGCTTTACCGCGCAGAGCATCGCCAACATCCATGTTCTTTCCCGAAACGCGCAAGGCCATAGCTTCTTCTTCCTTTCGGTCGTGTGTTCGACGCAAGAGGTCCCGAAGCCGATCTCCCGACATCCGGGTTCCTGCCTACTGTCACCACCATCATGTGGGGTGACAGACATGAGGATGCTAGACCCAGGAGGGAAGAGGGGCAATCCGCATCATGCCCGGCATGTCCAAATGAGAGGGTGACAGGGGGAAAGAGCTGGAATAGCCTTCCCACCGCAGATTCAGCGCAGTTTTTGCTGCCGCCATCGGCGCGGCGGGACGAAGTGACGCAGCATCGCCGAGACCGTCTCAGGCGATCTTCTGCAGCGCCTTTTTCTGACGACGGCGGATCACCGAAGAAGGGATATTCATCCCCTCGCGGTATTTGGCGACGGTGCGCCGGGCGACGTCGATGCCCTGTTCCTTGCGCAGCATTTCCGCGATCGTGTCATCCGAGAGAATATCGCTCGCCGGTTCCGCATCGATGAGCTGCTTGATCCGATGGCGCACGGCCTCGGCCGAATGATCGCCGCCGCCATCGGCCGAAGCAATGGCCGTGGTGAAGAAGTATTTCATCTCGTAGAGACCGCGCGGCGTCGCCATATATTTGTTGGCCGTGACGCGACTCACTGTCGATTCATGCATTTCGATTTCTTCGGCGACCATTTTGAGCGTCATCGGCTTGAGATGCGCGACGCCATGGGTGAGAAACCCATCCTGCTGGCGCACGATTTCCGCAGCCACCTTGGTAATGGTCTGGGCGCGCTGGTCGAGGCTCTTGGTCAGCCAATTGGCCGTTTGCAGGCAGTCGGACAGAAAGGTCTTTTCGGCGGTATCGCGGGTCTTCTTGGTGACGCTGGCGTAGTAGACGCGATTGACCAGCACCCTCGGCAGCGTCTCGGTATTGAGCTCCACCTGCCAGCCGCCATCGGGCCCCGAGCGAACGAAAACGTCTGGTACCACCGCCTCAATCGGCGCGCTGTCAAAGGCGAGGCCCGGACGCGGATCGAGCAGGCGCAATTCGCCCAGCATATCGGAGAGATCCTCGCGATCGCAGCCGACGGCCTTCATCAGGCCCGCCATATTGTGCTCGGCGACAAGGCCCAGATTATCGAGCAGGCGTTGCATCATGGGATCGAGCCGATTGCGCTCGCGCAATTGCAGCGCCATGCATTCGGCAACCGAGCGGGCAAAAACGCCGATGGGATCGCAGGTTTGCAGGGCACCCAGCACAGCCTCGACATCGCCGAGTTCGGCGCCGAGCAGCTCGGCAACGGCTTCGAGTTCAACGGTGAGATAGCCGGCCTCGTTGAGGCCATCGATCAGGTGTTGCCCGATCAACCGGTCAGCCTGGGTGCGCAACAGCATCTGCGCCTGCGCTTCAAGATGATCGGACAGGCGCGGACGCGAGGCGACGAACTGGTCGAGATCGGGCGCTTCGCCGCCCTCAAAACTGCCATTGCGATCGGGCCCGGTGACACTGCCCATCTCATTGGGATTGGATTCGGGAAAGACGTTCTCGACCGCAGTGTCATAGCCCTCGGCGATCTGATCGGCATCCTTGATGCGGTCGCCCTGGGCAACCGTGTCCTCATAGGCGCTGAGTTCAACCGCGCGTTCCGGCGCTTCCGCCGGCTCGGCTTCAGCACTTTCGCTACCCTCCTCGCGTTCGAGCAGGGGATTGCGCAGGAGTTCGGCGTCGACGAAATCGTTGAGTTCGAGATGGCTCAATTGCAGCAGTTTGATCGACTGCATGAGCTGCGGCGTCAGCGTCAGGCTCTGGGCCTGGCGAAACTCCAGCCGCGGCGAAAGTGCCATCTATTCAACCTCTTGGCGCGTCATGCAATGCCCCGAAGGGCGGCTTCCCGCGCGCAACATGGCTGATTTCATCGGCAAGGGCAAGCGTCAGGGCAAGTTCCGTGCCAGTTCCAAAGACTTCTAAAGTTCGAAGCTTTCGCCGAGATAGACGCGCCGCGCTTCGGGGCTGGCCGAAATCGTTTCGGGCTTGCCCTGAATCATCACCGAGCCGCCGTGAATAACATAGGCGCGATCGACCAGGCCCAGCGTCTCGCGCACGGCATGGTCGGTGATAAGCACGCCGATGCCGCGCTGTGTAAGCTGTCGCACCAGCCCCTTCACTTCGGCCACGGCAATGGGGTCGACGCCGGCAAAGGGTTCGTCGAGCAGCATGAAGATCGGCTCGGCCGCCAGCGCGCGGGCGATCTCGACGCGCCGCCGCTCGCCACCCGAAAGCGAGAGGGCATTGGACTTGGCGAGATGGGAAATGGAAAACTCGTCGAGCAGCTGCTTGAGCCGCCGCTTGCGCTCGGCCCGACCCCTCACGGTGTTTTCCAAAATAGCCAGAATATTGCCTTCGACGCTCATACCCCGGAAAATGGACGGCTCCTGGGGCAGATAACCGACGCCGAGCTGCCCACGCTGGAACAGCGGCAGCTGGGTAATGTCATTGCCATCGAGCTGGATTTTTCCCGCATCGGGCCGCACGAGGCCCATGATCATGGTAAAAACCGTGGTCTTGCCGGCGCCATTAGGCCCCAAAAGACCCACCGCCTCGCCGCGGCGCACGGCCAGGGACACATCGCGCACGACCGTGCGCTTGCCAAAACTCTTGGCCAGGCCCTGGGCGACGAGCCAGCCCGATTGGTCTATGCGCGGCTTCTCGCTCATTGGGTGGTAAAAGTCCCGGTGACGCGCCCGCCTTCGCTGGCGCTAAAGGTCGAGACATTGGTGGCGAGATTAACCACCAGTTCCTGCGCATTGACGCTGCCGGCGGCATTGCTGACTTGCACATTGCCAGTCAGACGAAGCAATTGATCGCCCGGCGAGAACACGGCGCGATCGCCGGTCGCCGTCTGCTCGTCGGTTTCGAGCTTTACCTTGCCGGTCGCCTCAAAGCTCTTGATGTCGCTGGTGCCGCCATCGCCATAGGTGGCGACGACCTTTTCGGCCCAGACGTTCACCGTTGGATGCTTGATCACCACATTACCGGTGAACACCGCCTCCTTGGTGCCCTCCTCGATGGTGAAACTGTCAGCCGAGATCTGCACCGCGGTCTGGGCCAGCGCGGGCGCAGCGAAAAGGGCCAAAAAAACAGCGATCAACGCGAAGCGACTGGGATTCATTCCTGCTCTTCTCCCGGGGTAGCGGGCAAGGTGACGACCGCCTTGGTGAAAGTCCAGCGGTTATGCTCGGCCTCGTGCACCAGTCCCTCGGCCTTAACGGTGGAGCCGTCGGAATAGTTGATCACCACCGGACCATTGGAGGTCAGTGTCTGGCTGGCCCAGTCGAAAACCGAATCGCTGAGATGTCCGGAAATGCCACTCGATTCGCTGATTTCCGTGCCGTTTTCGATGCGTATCTGCTGATTGACCGTATCGAGAACGGCATCCGCGGCCGAAGCCTCGCGCCGCACCCCGTCCGTGCGCTCGAGCATCACCCGCACATTGGTCATGGTCACGAGATCGGTATTGTCGATGGCGGCGGCGGCTTCTTCGGCCCAGACGCGATAGGTCGAGCCGTCGGTCAGCGTGCCGGCATATTCCGGCGTTTCGACCCGAATGCGATCAGGCGTCACCTCGATCTTGCCGATGCCAAAGCGCGCGCCAAAACTCGAAATCGTGATCTGGACCAGAAGGGCAATCAGCAGGACCGAACCCACGGCCGGCACGGCAAACCGCAAGAGACCCACCACGCGGTTACGGCGGGTGAGGCGTTTATACTTGCGGGTCCGGCCGGGCTGATCGGCAAAGGCCAAGGGCTGTTCCTCAGCTATGAGCGAAAATATCCGTCTCCTGCCACCCCATGAGATCGAGGGCGCAACGGGTTTTCACAAAATCGAAGCAGGATTGCGCCAGTTCCATGCGATTCTCACGCTTGAGCATGCGGTCGAGATGGCGTTTCAAATCATGGAGATAGAGAACGTCGGAGGCGGCATAGTCGAGCTGCGCATCGGTCAGCTTCTCATTGCCCCAGTCCGAGCTCTGCTGCTGCTTGGAAAGATCAACATTGAGCAGTTCGCGCGCCAGTTCCTTCAGGCCGTGGCGATCGGTATAGGTCCGAACCAGCCGCGAGGCGATCTTGGTGCAATAGATCGGTCCGGTGACGACACCAAAACGCTGCTGCAGCACAGCAACGTCAAAGCGCGCATAGTGAAAGATTTTGGTGACGCCGGGATCGGTTAGGAGGCGAACCAGATTCGGCGCCTCGGTGGCGTTCTGCGGGATCTGGATGATGTCGGCACTGCCATCGCCGGGGGAAAGCTGCACCAGGCAAAGCCGGTCGCGATGCGGATCGAGCCCCATGGTTTCCGTGTCGATCGCCACCTCGCGCCCGTAATTGGAGAGGTTTGGCAGATCGCCGCGATGCACTCTGATGGCCATGGTTTTTCCATTCTTCGGTTTTGCTTTCATTGGCACAGCAAGACGGCGATGGAAAGGCACCACGCCAAGGCAAGAAATGCTCAACCCTGCGCATGGATCATATCAAGCTTTCTTTATATCTCCCTTGACCCAGCGGGCGCACAATGTCACAAAACGGTCAGTTTGGCCCATTTTGGGGGCATTTTTTGCATTTTCGGAGCAGTTGCGTGGCCCGTTCGTCCTATCACTTCACCTCTGAGTCGGTCTCCGAGGGTCACCCAGACAAGGTCTGCGACCGGATTTCGGACGAAATCGTCGACCTGGTTTTCCGTGAGGCCAAGAAGGTCGGCATGGACGCAAGCCAGGTCCGCATCGCCTGCGAAACCCTCGCCACCACCAATCGCGTCGTCATCGCCGGCGAAGTGCGCGTGCCCGAAACGCTGCTGAAGAAGGATAAGGACGGCAAGGTCATCAAGGACGCTTCCGGCGCGCCCATCGTCAGCCCGTCGAAATTCAAGTCGGCTGCCCGCAAGGCCATTCGCGCCATTGGCTACGAACAGTCCGGTTTCCATTGGAAGACCGCCAAGATCGACGTGCTGCTGCACGGCCAGTCGGCCGATATTGCACAGGGTGTCGACGAAAGCGGCAACAAGGATGTCGGCGCCGGCGACCAGGGCATCATGTTCGGCTACGCTTCGCGCGAAACCCCTGAACTCTTGCCCGCCCCGATCTACTATGCGCACAAGATTCTCGAGACCATCACCGAGGCCCGCAAGGCCAATCATGGCCCCGCCGGCAAGCTTGGCCCCGATGCCAAGAGCCAGGTGACGGTGCGCTATGAAGACGGCAAGCCGGTCGGGGTCACCCAGATCGTGCTCTCGACCCAGCATCTCGATGAAAACCTGACCTCTTCGGATGTCCGGAAAATTGTCGAACCCTATATCCGTGAAGCGCTGCCGGAAGGCTGGATCAACGACGAGACGGTCTGGCACGTCAATCCGACCGGCAAGTTCGTTGTCGGCGGCCCCGATGGCGATGCGGGCCTGACCGGCCGCAAGATCATCGTGGACACCTATGGTGGCGCAGCGCCCCATGGTGGCGGCGCCTTCTCGGGCAAGGACCCGACCAAGGTCGACCGTTCGGCGGCTTATGCCGCCCGCTATCTCGCCAAGAACGTCGTTGCCGCCGGCCTTGCCGATCGCGCCACGATCCAGCTTTCCTATGCCATCGGCGTCGCGAAGCCACTGTCGATCTATGTCGACCTGCACGGCACCGGCAAGGTCGATGAGGCCAAGCTCGAAAAGGCCCTCGCCGAGGTGATGGACCTGACCCCGCGCGGCATCCGCACCCATCTCGACCTCAACAAACCGATCTACGCGAAAACCTCGGCCTATGGCCATTTCGGCCGCAAGCCGGGCCGCGATGGCAGCTTCTCCTGGGAGAAGACGGACCTCGTAAAGGCCCTCAAGGCCGCCGTCGCCTGATTCATACGAACGATTGACCCAAGGCCTCTTTTCCGCGATGCGGGGGAGAGGCCTTCGTTTTTGAAATTTACTTGCCATGACCGACCACCAGCTCCCCAAAACCCGTGACGGCGAACCCCGCGCCTTTTTCGGCCGCCGTTCCGGTAAGAAACTGCATGGTGGTCAAAAGGCCATGGTCGACGAGACCCTGCCCGAACTGGAAATCACGCTCACGGATCATCTCGATACCCAGACGCTTTTTCCCGAGGCAAAGCGCTTGGTCATCGAGATCGGCTATGGCGGCGGCGAACATCTGGCGCGAAAAGCCGAGGAAGAACCGGAAACCGGCTTTATCGGCTGCGAGGTTTTTACCGGTGGCATCGGCAAGATGGTGCAGGCGGCCATCGCCAAAAATCTCCGCAATGTCCGGCTTTTCACCGATGACGCGCTAAAACTGCTCGTCACGCTGCCCGATGCCAGCATTGATGCGGTTTATCTGCTCTATCCCGATCCCTGGCCGAAGACGCGCCACCACAAGCGCCGCTTCGTGTCACCGGTGACGCTCAAGGAATTGGCCCGCGTCATCCGCCCGGGCGGAAAATTCCACTTCGCCAGCGATATCGAGGATTATGCCAATTGGACCCTCGCCCATATCGTGCGCGAGCCGGAATTCTCCTTCGTGCCCGAAGCGCCGGGCGCATGGCACACGCCATATCCGGGCTGGCAGCCGACGCGCTACGAACAGAAGGCGCGCCGCGAAGGGCGCATGATCAGCTTCTATTTCACGTTTGATCGGCGCTAATTCTTAACCGTTTCATGACGGCGAACGACAAGTTCGCTCGTCGCGGCACTGGACCTTTGGCAATCGCTCCCCATATCGGCTGGACGCCGACCGGTTCCGGAGCCTCAAAAATGTCCAGCACGCTTTCCTTTTCGCACGAGGACAATAGCTTCCTGGCGATGCGAACGGGAAAATGGACGCTGGTCGTGGTGGCGGAATTGAGCACCGGAACGCGGCGCTTCAACGAGTTGCGTCGCGCCATGGAAGGGATTTCCCAGAAAACCCTGGCGGCCACGCTGCGCGAACTCGAGCGCGACGGTTTTATTTCCCGCACGGCCTTTGCGACCATCCCGCCGCGGGTGGATTATGCCTTGACCGAATTGGGCCAGGACCTGCTCGATCTCGTCGATGCCTGCCGGGCCTTTGTGGTGCGCAATCGCGACGCCGTCGCCGCCGCACGGCAAAATTTCGATCTCTCGAACAATATCAGCCTCCGCTAGGGGAGCCTTCGGGCGCCGCCGAAGACCGGCAGCGCCAGGAGCGTCTGACCCAGAGCGCATCCGGGAAGGGTGATATCACCCTTCCAGCCGAAGGCGCGACGGGCGGAGAGGTTAGAGGCCGACGGGAGCAAGGCTGTCAGCGTCGAAAAGCTGCATGGCCTGGGTGCCGTCGTCCTGGACCACGAAGGCGCGGATCTTGCCGTTCCATTCTTCGATCGAGGTGGCGTTGATGCCCTTTTCATGGAGGCGCAGCAGCGTATAGTCATTTGCATCTTCATCAGTCAGGTTGCTGGTGTCGACATTGGTGGCTTCGACCGGGGCAGGAGCGGCAAAGGTCGGCAGGGCGGCGCCGGCAACGAGGACGGCAGTGGTGAGGGCAAGGATGCTGTTCTTGATCATTTTGGGTGTTCCTTTCGTTTGAACACACCAGAGATGGGCCGTCAAAATTCGGCTCCAAGACACGAAAAACAAGAATCTTGCTCTTGAAAGAAGCGACAACGTCCCGACGGTTTCACAAGTAAATCAGGTGGTTACAAAGAAACCCGGTTCTCCCGAGGGAACCTGGTTCCCTCCTGGTGACAAGACCCGGAACCGCCCGATAGGCCTCAGGGTTGTGCTGGGACAGCAAGGAGCGCGTCATGGAGATTCACGTTGATATTCTCGACACAGTGCCCGTCACCCACAATGTCAGGCACTATCGGCTGAAGCGCCCCAAGGGCTACAATTTTTCGCCCGGCCAGGCGACCGAGGTCAGCATCGATCGCGACGGCTGGCAAGACAAGAAGCGCCCGTTCACCTTCACCTGCCTCCCCGATGCGGACAATCTCGAATTCACCATCAAGAGCTATTTCGACCATAGCGGGGTCACCAACGAACTCTGGTCGCTCGGGGCCGGCGACAAACTGATCCTGCGCGATGTCTGGGGCACGATCCAATATCGCGGACCTGGCACCTTCATTGCCGGCGGGGCCGGCGTCACCCCCTTCATTGCGATTTTGCGCCATCTCAATGCGACGGGAAAAATCGCCGGCAATCGGTTGATCGTCTCCAACCAGACCGAAAAGGACATCATCCTGCGCGATGAATTCGAGGCCATGGATGGGCTCGAAACGCTCTGGACCGTTACCAATGACCAGAAGTCGAAACTGCTGCAGGAGCGGATCGACGCCGATTTTCTCAAACGCCATGTCGGCAATTTCGACCAGAATTTTTATCTGTGCGGGCCCGACCCCATGGTGAAAGACCTGCGCGACTTTCTTGAGGAGCTTGGGGCCGATGTCTCCAATGTGACCTGGGAGAGATAGCGAGAGCCCGCCTAATAGCTCCGACCTTGCCTTTTGCCGGGAGCGGGGCTATATGAGGATAACATCGTTGCTCTCATACAGAGAGTGGTGCCCTGACCGGCCCCGCTCTTTTTGCTTATCTGGGACCCAATGGCTTTCGATCTCACCGAGAAACGCTACATCAAGGAAACCGGCCTCGAAGCCCGAATTTCGCGCATTGTCGAGCCGGTCGCCAATGGTCTTGGCTATTCGCTCGTGCGTGTGAAAATCACCCCGGAAAATGGCTGCACCCTGCAGATCATGGCCGAGGACGAGAATGGCCGCTTCAACATCAATGACTGCGAGGCTCTCTCCAAGGATCTCTCGCCGGTCCTCGATGTGGAAGACCCCATCGACCGCGAATATCATCTCGAAGTTTCCTCCGCCGGCATCGACCGCCCGCTGGTGCGCAAGCGCGATTTCGAGCGTTTCCTCGGCCATGAGGCCAAGGTCGAACTCCTCGACATGATCAATGGCCGCAAGCGTTTTCGCGGCGACATCATTGCCGTGGACGACGAGGGCGTGACGATCCGCCTGCCCGACGCACCGGGCGGCACCGACCCCGACCACAAGCTCAGCTTCCCAACCATTGCGGATGCCAAGCTCGTAATGACCGACAAATTGATGGATATGGCCCGCGCCGATCAGGAATTGCACCCGATCGACGACGATGAGACCGAAACGGTCGAATATGCCGATGCCGACAATGACGACGAAGACGTCTCCAAGGAGAACAACTAAATGGCCGTTAGCGCGAATCGCCTCGAGCTTTTGCAGATCGCTGATGCCGTCGCCCGTGAAAAGTCGATCGACCGCATGGTCGTGATCGAGGCGATGCAGGATGCCATGGAAAAGGCCGCCAAGGGCCGCTATGGCGCCGAGACCGAGATCAAGGTCGAGATCAATCCGCGCTCGGGCGAAACCCGCATGTGGCGCCTCCTTGAAATCGTCGACGAAGTCGAAGAGCCGAGCCGCCAGGTTGACCTGAAGTTCGCCAAGACCAAGTCGCCCGAAGCCAAGGTCGGCGACTTCCTCACCGAGCCGCTGCCGCCGATGGAATTCGGCCGCATCGCCGCCCAGTCGGCCAAGCAGGTCATCGTGCAGAAGGTGCGCGATGCCGAGCGCGACCGCATGTTCGAGGAATATACCGGCCGCGTCGGCGAAATCGTCAATGGCACCGTCAAGCGCGTCGAATATGGCAATGTCATCGTCGATCTCGGCCGTGGCGAAGCCATCATCCGCCGCGACGAGCTGATCCCGCGCGAAATGTTCCGCTATGGCGACCGCGTGCGCGCTTACATCTATGACGTGCGCCGCGAACAGCGCGGTCCGCAGATCTTTTTATCCCGCACGCACCCGCAGTTCATGGCAAAACTGTTCATGCAGGAAGTGCCAGAGATCTACGATGGCGTCATCACCATCCGCTCGATCGCCCGCGATCCTGGCTCGCGCGCCAAGATTGCCGTGACCTCGAACGATTCTTCGATCGATCCCGTCGGCGCCTGCGTCGGTATGCGTGGTTCGCGCGTTCAGGCCGTGGTTGCCGAACTCCAGGGCGAAAAGATCGACATCATTCCCTGGACCGATACCATTGCCGATCTCGTGGTTTCCGCGCTCCAGCCGGCAGACGTTGCCAAGGTCGTTCTCGACGAACAGGCCGAGCGCATCGAAGTCGTGGTCCCCGACGAACAGCTTTCGCTCGCCATCGGCCGCCGCGGCCAGAACGTGCGCCTCGCCAGCCAACTCATCGGTTGGGATATCGACATCCTGACCGAGCAGGAAGAGAGCGAACGCCGCCACAAGGAATTCACCGAACGCTCGACCCTGTTCATGCAGGCCCTTGACGTTGACGAGATGGTTGCCCAACTACTGGCTTCCGAGGGTTTCTCCTCGGTCGAAGAGCTCGCCTATATCGAGCCCAACGAAATCGCCTCCATTGAAGGCTTCGACGAAGAGACGGCCGGCGAAATCCAGAACCGCGCCGCCGAATATCTCGCCGAGATCGAGCGCAAGTTCGACGACGAGCGTATCGCGCTCGGTGTCGATGAAGAGCTCTATGAAATTCCGGGCCTCAATGCCGCCATGCTCGTGGCGCTCGGCAAGGAAGACATCAAGACCGTGGAAGACTTTGCCGGCTGCGCCGCTGACGATCTCGTCGGCTGGAGCGAACGCAAGGACGGGGAAACCAAGCGCTTCGAAGGCACCTTTAAGGATTTCCCTGTGAGCCGCGAAGAAGCCGAAGACATGATTCTCCAGGCGCGCCTGCGTGCCGGCTGGATCAGCGCCGATGAAGTGGCTGCCCAGGACGGTGACGTGGGTGGCGAAGCCGAGGAGGAAGCGGTCTAAGGACCGCTTTCTTTAGGTGATGTCTTGGCCCGGCGCGAAGAAACCATAAGGATGTGTGCTCTCACCCGGCTCGAAAAGCCGGTTGAGGAGCTGATCCGTTTCGTGCTGGGTCCCGATGGGACCATCGTGCCCGATACCGATGCCAAGGCCGAAGGGCGCGGGGTCTGGATTACCCTGAGCCATCAGGCCGTCGAAGAAGCCGTACGTAAAAAGGCTTTTGCGAGGAGCCTGAAAGAAAACGTCACGGTGCCGCCCGATCTGGCGGATCTGACGCGGCTGCGGCTCGAACAAAGATTTGCTTCGGCGCTCGCCATGGCGAAAAAGGCCGGCCAGTTCACCTCCGGCGGCATGAAGGTGAAAAGCGCCATCGAAGGCGGGCAGCTCATCGCGCTGCTTTCGGCCACCGATGGCGCGGCCGATGGCAAGAACAAGATGCTGGGGGCCCTGCGCGCCCTCAATCACGCCCGCCGCGAGGGCAGCGCAGTCGGCCCGCAAGTGCCTCATTTCGAATTGCTCTCAAGCGTGCAATTGGGTTTGGCACTTGGACTAGAAAATGTGATACATGCTGCCCTCATGACAGGGGCGGCAGCCCAATCGGCACTGGACAAGGCCAATAGACTGGCCCGCTACAGTGCCAATCCAACGGATAACGACACCGACCGCCCTGCGGTAACCGGTGTGCTTTTGTCCGTGGAACAGGACGAAAGACGATAGGAAGTATGGCTGATAACGACGACAAGCGTTCTGACGATTCTGGCGCCAAGAAGACGCTGACCCTCAAGGGGGGTCCGGGTCTGGGCAATCGCGCCGGCACGTCGCGCGGTCCCTCGCGTGCGACGGTGGTCGTGGAGAAGCGAACGCGCGTGGTTCCAAAACCCGCCGGCGTCCCCTCGGGCGCACCGGCCGGTGGCGGCCGCCCCGGCGGTTCGGGTCGTCCCGGCCAGGGCCGCCCCATGCAGACCCAGCGCCCTGCGCTCGGTCTTTCGGCTGCGGAAGCCGAAGCGCGCCAGCGCGCCCTCGCTCTTGCCGGTGCCCGCGCCGCCGAGGACAAGGAACGCTTCGCCGCTGAAGAAGCCCGTCGCATCGAGGACGACAATCGTCGTCGCCAGGTGCGCGAAGAAGCGGCGCGCCAGGAAGAAGAACGCCGCCAGGCCGACGAAGCCCGCCGCGTCGAGGAAGAGGCTGCCGCTCGCGCCGCCTCGACCCCGAACCCCGCTCCGGCCGCTCGCGAGCCTGAGCAGGCCCGCGAACCCTTCGTTCCGGCCAGCCAGCGCAATCCCGGCCCCTCGCAGGTCCGCACCGTTGCCGGCCGTCCCGGCCAGTCTGCCCGTCCGCAGCGCAGCGAACGCCCGTCCAACGAGCGTCCGTCCAATACGCGCCCCGATGGCGAACGGCCGAACCCCAATGCCCGTCCGACCGGCAATACGCGCCCGGCCGGCTCCACCGGCACGCGCCCCGCAGGCACTGGCACCCGCCCGGCCGGCGATCCTCGTCCCGCCGGCGCCGGCATGGCCCCGATCGGCCATGTGCCGCCCGCGGCCCCCAGCGAGGCCGATGGCCGTCGCGTCCGGACCGGCGCGCCG
>NZ_JQGC01000015.1 GCF_000743575.1 Devosia riboflavina
TGGCGAACGGCCGAACCCCAATGCCCGTCCGACCGGCAATACGCGCCCGGCCGGCTCCACCGGCACGCGCCCCGCAGGCACTGGCACCCGCCCGGCCGGCGATCGTCGTCCCGCCGGCGCCGGCATGGCCCCGATCGGCAATGTGCCGCCCGCGGCCCCCAGCGAGGCCGATGGCCGTCGCGTCCGGACCGGCGCGCCGCAGCAGCGTCCGACGACCGAAGCCGAACTCGAAAATGCCCGCCGCGCCTCGCGCGCCCAGCCCGAGCGCCCCTCGCGCCGTGGCGATGAGGGTGCCGCCCGTGGCCGTCTGACGGTTTCGAGCGCCACGACCGAAAGCGATAGGGATCGCGGTCCCTCGCTCGCCGCCATGAAGCGCCGTCGCGACAAGAAGATGGGCCGCAACCAGCAGGATGCGCCAAAACTCAGCCGCGAAGTGGTCATTCCGGAAGTCATCACGGTGGGCGAACTCGCCAACCGCATGGCCGAACGCTCCGTCACCGTCATCAAGATGCTGATGCAGCAGGGCAATATGGCCAAGATCACCGATGTGATCGATGCCGATACCGCTGAACTGATCGCCGGCGAACTCGGCCACACCGTCAAGCGCGTCTCGGAAGCCGACGTCGAAGAAGGTCTCTTCGATCTTCCCTCCGACGACAAGGCCGAGGATCTGACCGATCGTGCGCCCGTCGTGACCATTATGGGCCACGTCGACCACGGCAAGACCTCGCTCCTCGACGCCATCCGCGAAGCCAATGTGGTTTCCGGTGAAGCCGGTGGCATCACCCAGCATATCGGCGCCTACCAGGTCGAAAAGAACGGCACCAAGATCACCTTCCTCGACACCCCGGGCCACGAGGCGTTCACCGCCATGCGTGCCCGTGGCGCCCAGGCAACTGATATTGCGGTGCTGGTCGTGGCGGCCGATGACGGCGTCATGCCGCAGACCATCGAATCCATCAAGCACGCCAAGGCGGCCGGTGTTCCGATCATCGTGGCCATCAACAAGATGGACAAGCCGGACGCCAATCCCCAGCGCGTGCGCACGGAACTGCTGCAGCACGAAGTGTTCGTGGAATCCATGGGCGGCGAAGTGCTCGATGTGGAAGTATCGGCCAAGACCCGCGCCGGTCTCGACAAACTGCTCGAAACCATCCTGCTGCAGGCCGAAGTCCTCGAACTCAAGGTCGCCCGTGACGGTCGCGCCGAAGGTATCGTGGTCGAAGCCAAGCTCGATCGCGGCCGCGGCGCCGTGGCCACCGTTCTCGTGCAGCGCGGCACGCTGCGCGTCGGCGACATTCTCGTCGCCGGCACCGAGTTCGCGAAAGTTCGCGCCCTCATCAACGACAAGGGCGAGCAGGTCAAGGAAGCTGGTCCCTCGGTTCCGGTTGAAGTCCTCGGCTTTACCGGTGTGCCCTCGGCCGGCGATCGTTGCTCGGTCGTCGAAACCGAAGCGCGTGCCCGCGAAGTCACCGAATATCGTCAGCGCGCCATCCGTGAAAAGACGGCCGGCGGCGGCGCCACCAGCCTCGAGCAGATGATGAATCAGCTCAAGGCCAATGGCATCGCCAAGTTCCCGCTGATCATCAAGGGTGACGTGCAGGGTTCGGTGGAAGCGATCGTGGCCAGCCTCGACAAGCTCGGCACCGACGAAGTCTCGGCGCAGATCCTGCATCAGGGCGTTGGTGGTATCACCGAAAGCGACGTGACGCTGGCAACGGCTTCCAAGGCCGTCATCATCGGCTTCAACGTCCGTGCCAACAAGCAGGCGCAGGACCTGGCGACCCGCGAAGGCATCGAAATCCGCTACTACAACATCATCTACGACCTCGTGGATGACGTGAAGTCGGCCATGTCTGGTCTCTTGGCGCCAGAGCGCCGCGAAACCTTCATCGGCTACGCGGAAATCCTCGAAGTCTTCCAGATCACCAAGGTCGGCAAGGTCGCGGGTTGCCGCGTCACCGAGGGCCTTGTGGAACGCGGCGCCGGCGTGCGCCTCCTCCGCGACAACGTCGTCATCCACGAAGGCAAGCTCAAGACGCTCAAGCGCTTCAAGGACGAAGTCAAGGAAGTCCAGGTCGGCCAGGAATGCGGCATGGCCTTCGAAAACTACGAAGACATCCGCCCCAAGGACGTCATCGAATGCTTCCGCGTCGAGACCGTGCAGCGCACGCTCTAAAACGCTGCCAGACAAGAAAATTAAAGGGCGTGGCCACGGGCCGCGCCCTTTTTGTTTGTGCCCTTCGCTGCCATCTTCCTAAGATCGAGGCGCGGAGGAGAGAGCTACATGCAGATCATCATGATGGACGTCGACGGCGTCCTCGTTGCCGGTCGTCCCAAGGATGGCGCGCACCTTTTTACCGACCTCGAAGCCGACCTCGGCATCTCGGCGCCGACCCTCCAACGCGAGTTCTTCAAACCGCGCTGGCCGGATATCATCACCGGACGCAAGGCGCTCCTTCCCGAACTCGCCGAATTCCTCACCGACATCGCGTCAGCCGTCTCCGCCCAAACCCTGATCGACTACTGGTTTGAGAATGACTCCCGGCTCGTTGAAGCGGTTATCGAGGGTATGGCAGAACTGCGCACCAGAGGACACCTGGTCTATCTCGCGACAAACCAGGAGCACATGCGCGCCACCTATCTGATGGAGGTCATGGGCCTCGCCCGCCAGGTCGACGGCATCTTTTACTCGGCCGCCATCGGACACCGAAAACCCAGCCAGCAATTCTATCGGCACATCCAGGACACGCTGGGCAGTTCACCCGACGACATTACCCTCGTGGATGACACGGAAGACAATGTCATCGCCGCGCGCGAGCAGGGATGGAATGCCATTCACTGGCGGGCGAACATGTCGCTGCTTGACGAACTCGCCAAAGTCCCTAGACGTTTTCCCGCCTGAACCGCTCCACCCATTGCCGGCTCGTCGCATCGGCCATTTTGGCCGTCGGCACCGCCATGGCGAGGGCAATGCCCTCGTCGAGCCCGAGGCGCGCAAAAATCTCCGCCAGGGCCCGCTGCGGCGCAGCAGTGACCCCTTCATAAGTCAGCCGCAGCGGCGTGATCCGATAGGCCGCAAAGAAAGCGTCCCAAGCCCGGTCGTCCGCTTCCAGGTCCGCCAGCACCGCCGCGATCCTTTTGCCGTCATAGACCGGCTCCGGCCGCTCCAGCGATCCCTCGAGCACGCTGCCATCGGCATTGAGGTGCCAGAGCCCGGTCTGTTCAGCCCGCACCAGCGAGACCGCCTGACCGAGCTTGTCGCCGCGCGAGAGGTGGATATAGAGGAGGGGCCCAAACGCCGCCTCGAGCTGCGCCGGCACGGTATCCGCGCTGCCAAAAACCCGCTCCAGCCGCCGCCCGGCATCGGCAAGGCTCGAATACATCACCCGCAGCCCAAAGATTCCCGTTCCCGCCCTGCCGGCTTCGCGCATGGCCGCGAGATAGGCACGATCAAAGGCCGGCGTATCGATGCCCTTGGCCGGGGAAACACCCCAATCCTGCGCCCAATGCGCAATATCGACCTCGCGAAAATAGGAGTTCGGCCTGCCGGCGACGGCGCTCCGATAGAGCATTTCGCAGATCAGCGTACTGCCCGAGCGCGGCGTGCCGCAGATGAGATAGCTTTGGGGGAACTGTGGCATGAGCCAGTCTTAGCGCGTCCCGCGTCCCGATGGCGCATGTCGAGAAAAATAAAATCGCGATGTCGAAATTCGGCAATGGCCTCCGTTCTTGGGTCATTTCCAATCGAGGACAGCGTCCAATGCCCCTTACCGCCACCACGCTCTATAGCCTGCCGCTCATCCTGATCTGGCTGGTGCTCTTCGTCAGGGTTTCGGCGACCCGGGCGCAATACAACCAGTCCTTCGGCGATGGCGGCCATGCCGACCTGCTGCAAAAAATTCGCCAGCACGGCAATTTCATCGAATGGGTGCCCTTCGTGCTGCTGCTCATGCTGCTCGCCGAGGCGCAGGGCACCAGCGCCATCTGGCTCCATATTGCCGGCGCCCTGCTGGTGCTGGGCCGCCTGGTTCATCCCTTCGGCCTCCCGCCGGGGAACGCGGCACATCCCCTGCGCTATCTCGGCAATGGCTCCAACTTTCTTGCCGTGGCGGTGCTGGTCGTCTGCCTCGTGCTGATCCTACTCGGTCGCCCGGCCTAGCGCCGTCTTCCGTCTTCTCTTAAGCCTGATCCAACCAGAGGTTACAAAATGCAATATATGCTTCTCATCTATGCCGACCCGCAGCGCGAGCCCAAATATGGCACGCCCGAACACGAGACCATGATGTCCGGCTATTTCGCTGCCAACCAGCAGATGAAGGCCGATGGCGTGCTCGTCGCCGGCGAGGCCCTCAAAAACATAGACACCGCCACCTCGCTGCGCCTCAATCGCGGCAAGGTCGAAACCATGGACGGCCCCTTTGCCGAAACGCGCGAGCATCTGGGCGGCTATTATGTCATCGAGGTGCCCGATCTCGACGCCGCCCTGCGCTATGCCGCCCTGATCCCCACCGCGGCCTATGGCACGGTGGAAGTGCGCCCGCTGATGACGTTCAATCCCGCGGGCAATTGAGATGACGCAGGCCGCCTCCGGCGCCGTTGCGGCGACAAGGGCCCTCGAGGGTTTGATGCGCAATGACCGGGGGCGGCTCATGGCGGCGCTGATCGCCCGCCTCGGCAATTTCCAATTGGCCGAGGAAGCCTTGCAGGATGCCATGCTGTCCGCCGTCAGCCATTGGGGCCGCAATGGCGTGCCCGCCGCGCCGCTCGGCTGGCTGCTGCAAACCGCCTATCGCAAGGCCATCGATCGCCTGCGCCAGAGCAAATCGGAGGGCCGGAAGGTCGACGCCCTACGCCTGCTTACTGCCGAAACGCGCGAGGATGACGCCTACGACATTCCCGACGAACGGCTGCGGCTGATCTTTACCTGCTGCCACCCCGCTCTCGAGCCCAAATCGCAGGTGGCGCTGACCCTGCGCACCATTTGCGGATTGTCGACACATGACATCGCCGCCGTCTTTCTCGACGCCGAACCGACCATGGGGCAGCGCCTCTCCCGCGCCAGGGCCAAGATCACGGCGGCGGGCATTCCCTATGCCGTGCCGGAGCCGCAGGATTGGGCCGAACGGCTGCAGGCCGTGCTGGCCGTCATCTATCTGGTCTTTACCAGCGGCTATGCCGGCACTGCCGAGAGCCGCAAAAATCTCGCAGCCGAGGCGATCTTCCTCGCCCGCCTGCTCGACAGCCTGCGCCCCGCCGATCCGGAGATCGAAGGGTGTCTCGCCCTCCTGCTCATCACCCATGCCCGGCACGGCGCCCGCGAGGACCATACCGGCGCCACCGTGCCGCTCGCCGCACAGGATCGCGGCCGCTGGGACCGGGCGCTGATTGCCGAAGGCCTCGGCCTGCTCGATCGCGCCATGAACCGGCGCCTGCCCGGCCCCTATCAGATCAAGGCCGCCATCGCCGCCTGCCATATCGGCGAAAACGGCTCGGATTGGCCGCAGATCGTGCTGCTCTATGACAGCCTCTTGCGCTTCGAACCGACGCCCGTGGTCCGGCTCCACCGCGCCGTCGCCATAGCCGAGGCCGGCCGCCCGGACACCGCGCTCGCAATGATCATGCCGCTCCAGGCCGAACTCGGCGCCTATCAGCCGTTTCACGCGGCTTTTGCCGAGCTGCTGGCCCGCAGCGGGCGGAAAGCCGAAGCGCAAGCCGCCTATGAAAGAGCCATCGCCCTGGCCACCAACGAGGCCGATATCGGCTTCCTCAAGGCCCGGGCGCAAGCAGTTCGCGAATAGCGCGTTTCATCCTTCACCGGGTCTGTCCCAAACTCGATTGTCACCCCGGCGAAGGCCGGGGCCCATCTCCCGATCTCAGGGTGGACCCCGGCCTTCGCCGGGGTGACATCTGGTGGAAGAGAACCACCTTACCAAACCGTTTCATCGACATGTGAAACGCTCGAATGCTCGGGGCGTCCAAAAGGCTTTGTCACCCAACCCGTTGGGCGAATCGACCCTAGCATCGGCCCCTAAAAACGAAAGAGCCCGCTCCTTGCGGAACGGGCCCTGGATGCCGGATGCGGGTGACTACGGTATGAACCGCGGCCGGCAGTATATTTTGGAGGTCGTGACGAGAGTTTTCGCTCCCGGGTGCCACGATCCGCCAGAACTATTGCGGCGACATTGCGAAAGGCACGGTCGGGAAAACTGTTACCGGTTTTCCCGTAATCCGCACTTAGGCGTTGATCACCGTCACGCGCGTGCCCGAGGGGACGCGGGCATAGAGATCGATGATGTCCTGGTTCATCAGGCGAATGCAGCCCGAGGAAACGTTGGTGCCGATCGTATAGGGTTCGGTCGTGCCGTGGATACGGAAAAGCGTATCGGCACCGTTTTTGTAGAGGTAAAGCGCGCGCGGCCCCAGCGGGTTTTCCGGACCTGCGCCCATGCCATTGGCCCAGGGGCCATAGCGATCGGGCTCGCGGGCGATCATCGACTTGGTCGGGGTCCAGCGCGGCCATTCGGCCTTGCGGCCGATGGTGGCATCGCCGCGGAAGACGAGAGCCTCGTCCTTGCCGACGCCGATGCCGTAGCGCAGCGCGCGGCCATTTTCCATGACGAGATAGAGATAGTGTGCCGGGGTATCGACCACGATCGTGCCGGGACGTTCGGTGGTGAAATAGGGCACTTCCTGGCGCCACCATTTCGGATCGACGCGACGCAGATCCATGGCGGCGATCGGGTAGGCTTCATTGGTGACCGGGCCGTACATGCGCAGGTAGTACGGATCGATGGTCGGCTCCTGGACCACAGGCTGACGCGTGGTCGAACAGGCTGCCAGGGCCGTCGCGGAGAGGCCGATGAGGAAAAGGCGGCGGGAAATCAAAACTGGAACCTCGGGACAGGCAAAGAATCACGTCGAGAGGGCAGGGCGCCGCCTCGTTCCTTGCAGTAACGCTTCTCCCGCTTAACGTGGCACGAATGCGGCGGTTCCTCGCCACAATGTGATCATAGTTCGGCCTGTTGCCGAAATCCCACAGGTCTCACGCGGCTGTGATGGAGTGGATGGCAGCGACGAGATCAGGCCCGGCCGCGGCTGCTTCATGGTCGATACCGGACAAGAAGCTCACCCGCGCCTGCGGCAGCAGTGCCTTATAGAGGGCGGGGTGGTTTTTCGCGACCACTTCGTCCCTGTCGCCCTGAAGGATGACGAGGTTCGAGAGGGCCTGCAGCCTCGTCCCGGCATCCTCGGGCAGGGCGAATTCGGCGATCTCCCAGTCCTCGGCGCTCCAGAAAGGCGCGGCCAGCGTCAAGACGCCGAGGAGCCGATCCGGCAGGCCAAACCGCGTCAGAACCTGCAAAATGGTCGACCCGCCCAGCGAATGCCCGACAAGGACGAAGTCGCTGGGAATCGCCTTGATTTCACCTGCCACCGCCGCGATCCACGGTTCGGCCTCGGGCGCGTCCGGCTTGGGCATCAGCGGCGCAATCAGCCTCAGATCAGGCGGCAGAATGGCGCGCAATGCCCCGACGAGGGCGCTGCTGCCTTCTCCCGGCCCCTGCGGACCGGCGCTATGGATGAAAAGCACCGTGATCATGTGGGGATAGTGACCCAAAGGCACGAAAAGCAAAAGGCCCGGATCGCTCCGGGCCTTTCAATATTCTTGCTTGGAAAACGCGCCTTATTCGGCAGCGTCGTCCTTGGCTTCCCGGACGATTTCCTTGCCGGTCGCCTGGTCGAGCACCTTCATCGACAGGCGGACCTTGCCGCGCTCGTCAAAGCCGAGGAGCTTGACCCAGACCTTGTCGCCTTCCTTGACCACGTCGGTGGTCTTGGCAACGCGCTGGTCGGCGAGCTGGGAAATGTGGACGAGGCCGTCCTTGGCGCCGAAGAAGTTCACGAAGGCGCCGAAATCGGCAGTTTTCACGACGGTGCCCTGATAGATGCCGCCAACTTCGGCTTCGTCGGTGATCGAACGGATCCACTTGATCGCGGCTTCGATCTGCGAGCCATCCGAGGACGAAACCTTTACGGTGCCGTCGTCTTCGATGTTGATCTTGGCGCCGGTCTTTTCGACAATCTCGCGGATGACCTTGCCGCCGGTGCCGATCACTTCACGGATCTTGTCGGTCGGAATCTTCAGCGTTTCGATGCGGGGAGCGAACTCGCCCACTTCGCCGCGCGAGGCCGAGAGGGCCTTGGACATTTCAGAGAGGATATGAATACGACCGTCCTTGGCCTGGCCGAGAGCGATCTTCATGATCTCTTCGGTGATGCCGGCGATCTTGATGTCCATCTGCAGCGAGGTCACGCCCGCTTCAGTGCCGGCCACCTTGAAGTCCATGTCGCCGAGGTGATCTTCGTCGCCGAGAATGTCGGAGAGAACGGCGAACTTCTCGCCTTCGAGGATGAGACCCATGGCAATACCGGCCACCGGGCGCTTCATCGGCACACCGGCATCCATCAGCGCCAGCGAGGTACCGCAAACGGTCGCCATGGAGGACGAGCCGTTGGATTCGGTGATCTCGGACACGATACGGATCGTGTAGGGGAATTCTTCGATCGAGGGGCGGATCGGGTTGATGGCGCGCCAAGCGAGCTTGCCGTGACCGATTTCGCGACGACCGGGCGAACCCATGCGACCGGCTTCACCGACCGAGTAGGGCGGGAAGTTGTAGTGCAGCAGGAAGTTTTCCTTCTTGGTGCCTTCCAGAGAATCGATGAACTGCTCGTCTTCGGCGGTGCCGAGGGTGGCAACAACCAGGGCCTGGGTTTCACCACGGGTGAAGATGGCAGAACCGTGGGTACGCGGCAGGACACCGACTTCCGCCAGGATCGGGCGGACGGTTTTCAGATCACGGCCGTCGATACGGCTGCCGGTATCCAGAATGTTCCAGCGAACGATCTTGGCCTGGAGGTTGTGGACGACTTCGCCCAGCTCTTCCTTGGTCAGCTCGCCGGCTTCGATCTTGGCCGCAAAAGCTTCCTTGACCTTGGCATTGGCGGCATCGACCGCAGCATAGCGCTGGGCCTTTTCGGTGATCTGGTAGGCAGCGCGGAGGTCGGCTTCGGCAATGGCCAGAACTTGAGCTTCAAGTGCCGAGAAATCCGGAGCCGTGAAATCGCGCGGTTCCTTGGCGGCAAGCTCGGCCAGCTTGATGATCGCCTGGATGACCTTGGCGCTTTCGGCGTGGCCGAACATGACGGCGCCGAGCATGACTTCTTCGGACAGCTCCTGGGCTTCCGATTCAACCATGAGCACGGCGTCCTGGGTGCCGGCCATGACGAGATCGAGCTTGCTGTCCGAGCGACGATCGATCGACGGGTTCAGCACATAGGCGCCATCGATATAGGCAACGCGGGCTGCGCCGATCGGGCCCATGAAGGGAACGCCGGAAATGGTCAGCGCAGCAGAGGCTGCGACCATCGAGAGCACGTCAGGATTGTTTTCCATGTCGTGCTGCAGAACAGTGACGATGACCTGGGTCTCGTTCTTGTAGCCATCGGGGAAGAGCGGGCGGATCGGACGGTCGATGAGGCGCGAAACCAGCGTTTCGTTCTCGGTCGGACGACCTTCGCGCTTGAAGTAGCCGCCCGGGATCTTGCCGGCGGCAAAATACTTTTCCTGGTAGTTGACGGTCAGGGGGAAGAAATCCTGGCCCGGCTTGGGCGACTTGGCCGAAACCACGGTTGCGAGCACAACGGTCTCGCCCAGCGTCGCGAGCACGGCGCCGTCCGCCTGGCGGGCGATCTTGCCGGTTTCGAGCGTCAGCGGCTGGCCGCCCCAGTTGAGTTCGACCTTGTGGTGGTCAAAATTGATCGACATTTGGTGTCTTTCCATTCTGCCGGAGCGCGGGAACGCGGAATAGGCGAGGGTCCGCGAACGCTTCGGTGTGCCCGCACCGGTGCCGCACCCCATGTGCGCGCCGGCTCAAAATCAGGCACTGTTTCTGTCTGTGACAGGTTCAGAACATGGACAAGACAACAAGCGTCTCCTCAGCGGAAGGCGCCAATAATCCTGCCATGCTCCGGCGCTGCCGGCCTAAGGGGGAGCAATAGCTCCGAGTAAGCCCATAAAGGGCAACCGGCGCGGAAGAGACCTCCCGCGCCGGAAACTTGGGTCGCTTAGCGACGGAGGCCGAGCTTTTCGATCAGCGTCTTGTAGCGGTTCTCGTCGACCTTCTTGAGGTAGTCGAGGAGGCTACGACGGGTCGAAACCAGCTTGAGGAGACCACGACGGGAGTGGTTGTCCTTGTTGTGGCCCTTGAAGTGTTCGGTGAGGTTGGCAATACGCTCGGAGAGGATGGCAACCTGCACTTCCGGCGAGCCGGTATCGTTGGCAGTGGTTGCATATTCCTTGATGAGGGCGGTCTTGCGCTCAGCGGTAATCGACATCGGCAAATCCTTCTAGAATTTTGAGGATGAAAGAGCCCCAGCCAGGATGTCGTCCAGGTAGGGCCTGTTTATAGCGCGGGCAAAGTGAGCCTGCTGGCGGTCCCTATAGTGCAAAGCACCTGATAAAGCCAGCTTATTGATTCCGGCGCTCTTCGAGCTGCTCGTCGGGCCGCACCGCGGCAAAGGCCGGATCGAGCGCGGTCATGGGAATATCGATGGTCCATTCGACCCCATCGGCATGTTCATGGCGCTCGACCTTGGCCCCGAGCGCCCCGCCCACCATGGAACGCAGCACGGTCGTCCCGAACCCCGCCCTTTCGCTGGCCTTAAGCGGCGCCGACAGGGTTTCGCGCCAGCGCATGGCGAGCTGGTCGTCGTCCTCATTCCAGGAAAGGGTCAATTTGCCCCTTTCATCAGCAAAGGCGCCATATTGGGTGGCGTTGACCGCCAGCTCATGCACCGCCATGCCCAGGATCTGCGCCCCCTGCGGATTGATCCTCAAATCGGCGCCCTCGATGCGCACCCGCGTCGCGTCCTGCGGCCGGAACGGGGCCAGATGCAGGTCGATCAGTTCGCGCAGCGACACGCCGGCTCGTCCATGGGCGAGCAACAGGTCGGTCGAGCGCGCCAGCCCCATGATGCGCCGCTCCAGCCCCTCGACATAGCGCGGCACGTCCGTCGCGCCCCGCGCCGTCTGCTTGGCCATGGCGGAAATGACGGCCATCTGGTTTTTCGAGCGATGCGCCAGTTCGCGCATCAGGAAGCGCACGTCGCGCTCCGCCGTCTGCCGCTGGCGCGAGGCCTGCACCAGGGCCTTTGAAACCTCGTCGATCTCGGCGACCGGATAGTGCCGCTCGAACACGGCTTCGCCGCGCCCAAGGCGTTGCGCATCGAGCCGCAGGCCCCGCACCGAGCGGCTCAATTGCTGGGCGATGAAAACAGCGATCAGCGAAGCGACAACGGCGATAACGAGACCCCAGGCCGCCAGTTGCAGCAGCGATTCCCCCAAGGGGCGCTTGACGCTCGAGGCCGAAGCCCAGGCAATGATGCGCCAGCCGGTCAGGCCCGAGCGCCATTCCGAGGTCACGACGGTTTCCCCGTGCAATTGTTCCTCGGTCCAGCCCGAGGTCGTGTCCTCGAGATTGCGCCGCATCGGCAAAGTGTCGCCAATGGCAAATTCGTCCCCGGTGGTCGAGGCGATGACGGTATTGCTGCTGTCGACCAGCGCCGCATTCCAGCCCTGCGGCAATTCCCGCGATTGCAGGACGGGAATGAGATCCCGGGCATTCTGGGTCAGCGCTAGGAGGCGCACCGGCTGCTCATCGGGCAGGGGCAGCCACACATTATAGACCCAGGTCTGCGCCACCTGGCCGAAGAACAGGCCCGAAATCGTCGGCCGCCCGCGCTCGATGGCCCGCGTTGCCGTCGCTGCATCCGAGGAGAGCCCGAGGGGCGAACCGAATTCGACCCGGCTATTGAGCAATTGCTGGGCGTTGGCATCGGTGCCGATGAGATAAGAACCGGTGCCCGCCAGCGCCACGGTAGCGCGGCGATGGAATTCCCCGAGATCGCCCCCGGCAAGGGACGGGTCGGACGAGAGCACGCGCAAGGTCGTCGCCATGCCCGAAATTTCGCGATCCACCGCCTGGCCCATGGCCTGCACAGTGGCATTGGTGAGGGATTCGACGACCTGTTCCTGCGCGTCATTGGTGCTGTTGAGCAGCACCAGCGCCACGATCAGCGCCGGGATCAGAATGACAAGCATGAGCGTGAGCAGGTAGAGCGCGACCGGCAGGGGCCGTCGCGATCTCAAACTCCGCGCCTTGCCGGACTCTGCGGCCCGGTCCTGGGCTTGTGCTGCCATGGCGTTCTGGTCCTTGCCGACTGGCAGGTTGGGCCCGGGCGGGCCAGTCAATATTTGGCGCTAGCGTCGCTGGCAGGAAAACTCTCGTCTACCGCCTCGTCCACCTTATCCCATTTCTTCGGCTTGTCAGCCTGCGCTTCAGCCCCCGCATTGCGGACCTGCACCGGGGAATCCTTCGGTCCAGGCTTGTGCCCGTCCCTCATGGCGGCGGCTTCTGCCTTGTGTGGTGTGCTCATGACCAGATCCTTTATTCTGCGATCACACAACACGCGGGGACCCAGCGCGGTTGCAGGCGGTAGCATCACACCTTCTCGTCTGGTAAATAGCCCGTCATGAACCAGATCGCGCCGAAGAAACTCTTCATCAAAACCTATGGCTGTCAGATGAATGTCTATGACAGCGACCGCATGGCCGATGCCCTGGCGCCGCATGGTTATGCGCCGACCCAGGACATGGCGGAAGCCGATCTCGTTCTGCTCAATACCTGCCATATCCGCGAAAAGGCGAGCGAGAAGGTTTTTTCCGAACTCGGGCGCCTCAAGGAGTTGCAGAACGAAAAGCGCGCCACCGGCGGCGACCTGATGATCGGCGTCGCCGGTTGCGTGGCGCAGGCCGAAGGGGAGGAAATCGCCCGCCGCGCCCCCATGGTCGACATGGTTTTCGGGCCCCAGGCCTATCACCGCCTGCCCGACATGCTGGCAAAAGCCGAAGCCAATCGCCACATGCACCCGGCGCTGAAACGCGCCGTGGTCGACACCGATTTTCCCGAGGAAGATAAATTCGCCCACCTGCCGGCGGCGAAAAAGGACGTCACCATCGGCCGCGGCCTCACCGCCTTTCTCACCGTGCAGGAAGGCTGCGACAAGTTTTGCTCCTTCTGCGTCGTGCCCTATACGCGTGGCGCCGAAGTCAGCCGCCCGGTGGCGCAGGTCGTGGAAGAAGCCCGCCGCCTCGCCGATGCCGGGGTGAAGGAAATCACCCTTCTGGGCCAGAACGTAAATGCCTATCACGGCGAAGACGCTTCGGGCCGTGCCGTCGGACTTGGTGAGCTGGCTTATCTTCTCGCCGAAATCCCTGGCCTCGAGCGCCTGCGCTACACCACGAGCCATCCGCGCGACATGGACGACGCGCTGATCGCAGCGCATCGCGATCTCGATTTCCTCATGCCCTATCTGCACCTGCCGGTGCAGTCCGGTTCCGACCGCATCCTGAAGGCGATGAACCGCAAGCACACCGCTGCGGAATATATGCGCCTCATCGAGCGCATCAAAACCGCACGCCCGGACATGGCGCTGTCGGGCGATTTCATCGTCGGTTTTCCCGGCGAGACGGACGCGGATTTTGAGGACACGCTCAAAATCATCCGGGATGTCGGCTATGCCTCGGCCTATTCCTTCAAATATTCGACCCGCCCCGGCACCCCGGGCGCCAATCTCACCGAACAGATCGACGAAGCCGTCAAGGTCGAGCGCCTCGCCCGCCTGCAGGACCTCGTCAACAAGCAGACCAGCGATTTTCATGCGTCATGCGTCGGTCGCACGCTCCCGGTACTGATCGAACGCGTCGGCCGCATGCCGGGGCAGGTGGGTGGCCGCTCGCCTTATCTCCAGGCCGTACACCTCGAAGGTTCTACGGACCTTATCGGCGGGATTCACGAGGTGGAAATCATCGGCACATCGACCAATTCGCTGGTCGGCCGCCTGCGGCAGGCTGTTGCGGCCTAGGGGTTCGACAAACGACGCCAGCCAACCGGTAGCTTCGCCATGAGACCTCATCCTCTCTTCAAAGCCCGGTCGATCCCAGCCGTTCATGCTTTGGGTGAGTTTACCCTGCGATCGCTCTCGATCGGCGACCTCGACCGGGATTTTGCGGCCGTCATGGAAAGCGCCGCCGAAATCAAGGCGGCCAATCCCGGTTCGAGCTGGCCCGAGGGGCTGACGCGGGAAAAGAACCTCATCGACCTGGCCTGGCACCAGCGAGAGTTCGAGGCCCGGCGGAGTTTTGCCTGGGTAATCGAAAACACCCAGGGCGAATACCTCGGCTGCCTCTACATCTATCCCTCGATTGCCGGCGAACAGACGGCCGATGTGATCTGGTGGTGGCGCAGCGGCGTCGAAATTTCGAGGCAATCTTTCAGGGAAAAGGTCACGGCCTGGCTGGCGAGCGATGCTTGGCCGCGCCTCGACTATGTCTATCGGACCGATTGAGGATCCGCATCGCTCCTAGAGCGCGATCAGCCCCGCCTCCGTCGGCCGAAACCCGCACCCACGATAAAATCCCAACAAATGCGGCTCGAAATCGACATGCAGCCACTTGGCGCCGCGCTCCCTGGCCACATTCTCCGCCGCCTTCACGAGTTTGGTGGCAATACCCTGAAGCCGAAAATCCCGATGCGTGCAGGTGTCGAGAATGAAGGCGTGCACCCCGCCATCCCAGGCAATGTTCACAAAGCCCACGAGCTTTTCGTCCTCATAGGCGCCGACATGAGCAAGGCTGCGCTGGAGGATCGGTTGCCAACTCGCCGGTCCAGCGTCGCCCCAGGCCGAAAGCCACAGTTCTCGCAACACCGCGTCGCTGGGATGGGGATCAATCGCTATACCAACCATGCGCCCCTATCTCCCCAGTACCGTCATTGCCGGACATGCATGGGCAATGGTGCGAAAAGCAGGATATCCATCTTATCCCCGCCCCGCAAAACCGTGCCATTCTTTGCCCGTTCCCGCCGACAACACGCGGCACCGACGAAGTGCCGGGCGGGGAGACGGGCTGCTTGAGGTCGCTCAGGCGGATGCGTGGATGCCGACCACCGGCCAAGCGGCAGCGAGCCCCCGTTGCATCCCCGGATGCTTCCGACGGCAAGCTGGACCGCAAAACCCCAAAAGGGGGCCGCTCGAGGCGTGCGCAAAAAATCCCGATCGTGGGAAGCGGCTTTCGCCTCTTCTATCTTTACATTTTCGGGGCGAAAGCCGCTTTTCACCGTGCGCCAGAAGGGGCGTCGCGACCGTGCAACCGCAAGCCGAAAAGGCTGGGCGGACTTTTGTGCTGGATATCATTGAGCACCCGCCGGGAGTGTTTGTTTTGCGCATTTTTCATCCACTCCACCGGGCTGCCCTCGGGCCCGACCCGAGGGCCACTCATCTCAGGCACAAACTCTGCGGCTCCCGCACCGGCCCTCGGATCAGGTCCGAGGGCAGCACCGTGGAAGTGGTCATTTCACTGATGAGCCAAACGCCCAAAGTGTTCACTCCCGGCCTTCGCCGGGGTGACAATCGAGGTAACTCGACGGAAACGGCAGGGAAGGCACCGTCTCCCAAGCGATCGTTCGCTATGACTGGATGCCGGACGGCTTCTTCCTCTGCCACCAGACACCGATGCCCCTCGGGCCGATGCCAGTTGCGGATCGAGTCCGGCCAAAGCTTCGTGCCATTCGAGCGTAGCTCGAATGGCCTCCACCCCTCAAATCGCTCCACCGGAGCGATTTGGCCGCTCTTGCGGCCGGGGTGGAGTGTCACAATTTATCTACAGACATCGAACCCAAATCATCCTAGCCTCATTAATGCATGGGCGACGCAGTCCGCGGCGCCCCCTTCGGGAGCCGAGAAAGTTTGAGCAGGCACTTGCCACCCACCGCCGATAACGCCCTCGCATCGCAACTCGAACTCGCCTTTGAAGACAATCGCCTGGCTGCCCAGCTCTACGGCGATTTCGACCAGAACCTCGCCCTTATCGAACAGCGCCTCACCGTCTCGGCCACGCCGCGCGGCAATCATGTGCTGCTCAAAGGCTCGGCGTCACGGGTCGATCAGGCGCGCCGGGTGCTCGAATCGCTCTATGAGGGCCTTGAAGAAGGCCGAACCGCCGACATTTCCGATGTCGACGCGGTCATTCGCATGGTCGAGACCGAAGATAGCCAGCTCACCCTGCCCACGCTCGAGCGCAAGGGCAAGGTACGCATGGCCCAGATCGCCACGCGAAAAGCCACCATTGCCGCCCGCACCCCGGCCCAGGACGCCTATATGCGCGCCATGGACCGCTCGGAACTGGTCTTCGGCGTCGGCCCTGCCGGTACCGGCAAGACCTATCTCGCCGTGGCCCACGCGGCTTCGCTCCTCGAGCGCGGCGATATCAACCGCATCATCCTCTCCCGTCCGGCCGTCGAAGCCGGCGAACGCCTGGGCTTTCTCCCCGGCGACATGAAGGACAAGGTCGATCCCTATCTGCGCCCGCTCTATGATGCGCTCTACGACATGATGAAGCCCGAAAATGTCGAGCGCTGCATCACGTCCGGGATCATCGAAGTCGCCCCGCTCGCCTTCATGCGCGGCCGCACCCTCTCCAATGCCGTCGTCATCCTCGACGAAGCCCAAAACACCACATCCATGCAGATGAAGATGTTCCTCACCCGTCTCGGTGAGAACTCGAAGATGATCGTCACCGGCGACCCGACCCAGGTCGACTTGCCGCGTGGCGAAAAATCGGGCCTCGTGGAAGCGGTCAGCCTCCTCGATGGGGTCGAGGGCGTCCATATTTCCCGCTTCAACGACAAGGACGTGGTGCGCCACGCGCTTGTGGGGCGGATCGTCAGGGCCTATGAAGCCGATACTGCGCGGCGCCTGGCCCGGAAAGACGGGGACACGGAAGGGCTGGCGCGGACCCTCGGCACATCGCCCCGGAGCTGATCCAGACGCCTATGAGCACAACGCCGCTAGAAATTGCAGTCATCCGCAATGCGGATGACTGGCCCGACCATTTTGACGCCCTGGCCGAGCGCGCGGTTTTGGCCGCCCTCGCCGGCGCCAAGCCCAAGATAAAGGGCGCCGCCGAGATTTCGGTGCTGCTCACCGACGACGCGGAACAACGCGAACTCAACGCGCAATATCGGGGCAAGGATTCCTCGACCAATGTCCTGAGCTTCCCGCAGATCGAGCCTTTCGACCCCGTCATCGGCATTCTGGGCGACATCACGCTGGCCCGGGAAACCCTGATCCGCGAGGCCCAAGAACAGGGCACCAGCCTCGACGATCATTTCACCCATCTCGTTGTGCATGGCTTTTTGCACATTTTGGGCTATGATCACCTCGATGAGGACGAGGCCCTGGAAATGGAAGGCCTCGAAACCCAGATACTGGCCGGGCTCGGTATTGCCGATCCCTACGCCGACTAGGCCCCGAGAATTTCCGGTCTGGCTGCTTTATTTGTCCATGTGAGGATAGCGCGCTGCCTTATGCAGCCTGAGATTGATGAACGACACCGATCGCAAGGGCAACCGGGTGCCCGATAATCCCGAACCTTCCTCTAGTCCCGCCCTCGCTCAGCCGACGCGAGGGCCGAGCCTGATCAACAGACTCAAATCCATTCTGACGCTCCGGCCAGCCTCCCTGCGCAACGACCTGCAGGTGGCGCTCGACGAGAGCGCCGGGGCCGAAACGCAGGATTTTACCGAGAGCGAACGCACGATCCTGCAAAACGTGCTGAAACTGTCAGCCGTCTCGATCGACGACATCATGGTCGAACGCTCCGATATCCAGGCCGTCGAGGCCGATATCAATCTCGGAACCCTGCTCGCAAAATTCCGCCAGGTCGGCCATTCGCGACTGCCGGTCTACGAAGACGAACTCGACAAGATCATCGGCTTCATCCACATCAAGGATGCCATGGCCAAGATCACCGAGCCGGTGACCGATCCTGAAAAGGATGTCCCGGTAAAACTGCTCTCGGCGGCGCTGCGCCAAAAAATCAACAAGCTCGGCATTACCCGCACGGCCATGTTCGTGCCGACCTTCATGCCGGCCGGCGATCTCCTCCAATCCATGCGCGCCTCCCGCGTCCACATGGCCATCGTCGTCGACGAATATGGCGGCACCGATGGTCTCGTGACCATCGAGGATCTCCTTGAAGCCATCGTGGGCAAGATCGAGGACGAGCACGACGAAGCCGTCCGCGCCATGGTGCGCAAGGTCGGCGAAGACACCTATATCGCCAATGCCCGCGCCGAGCTCGACGAAGTCCGCGCCGTTGTCGGCCCCGATTTCGACCCCGGCACCCATGCCGAGGACGTCGAAACCCTGGGCGGCCTCGTCTTCGACCTCGCCGGCCACGTGCCGCGCCGCGGCGAAAAGGTGACCGGGCTCGACGGCTTCGAGTTCGAAATCCTCGCCGCCGATGGCCGCCGCATCAAGCGCCTGCGCATTCGCCGTAAGCGTGGAGAAGTCGAAGAACTCCTCGCCATCACCGACCAGCGTCCCGAAGACCAGAAGGCAGCGGCCGAATAGTGACCACCCATCGCTTCGAAGCCACGGCGTGGCACAACGTCCTCGCCAAGCTCCCGGCCGCCTTGCACGTAACCAATGGTGACACTGTCATCACCGAGACGCTCGACGCCGCTGGGGTGGACAAGCACGGCATTGCCCGCGCCCAGGGTTCCAACCCGATGAACGGGCCGATCCATGTGGACGGCGCCGAGCCGGGTGACGTGCTGCAGGTCGATATCATCCGCATGACACCGATCCGCGGACACGGCTGGACCCGCGGAGCACTTGCCGCCAATGTCGTCGATCCCGAGCGGGTTCGCGACCTGCCGCCGCGCGCCAAGGTGGATTGGATCATCGATGCCGAGGCCGGCACGGTGCGCCTCAAGGAACCCGTCGAAGGGCTGGAACAACTCATCCTGCCCATCGAACCGATGCTCGGTTGCTTCGGCGTGGCCCCGGCCCATGGCCAGGCCATTTCCACCGCCACCAGCGCCGAGAACGGCGGCAATATGGACTATCGCGGCTTTGGGCCGGGCGCCCGCATCTGGTTCCCCGTCTTCGAACCCGGCGCCCTCTTCTACCTCGGCGATTGCCACGCCATCCAGGGCGATGGCGAAATCGTCGGCACGGGCGTTGAAACCGCCATGGAAGTCGAAATGCGCCTCAGCGTCCTCAAGGACCGCAAGCAGGCCTGGCCACGCGGCGAAACCGCCGAGACGATCTACACCGTCGGCAATGCCCGCCCACTCGACCAGGCGCTGCAACACGCAACGACCGAAATGTTCGACTGGCTGACCGGCGAATACGGCCTCTCCCCCGTCGCCGCCAGCCACCTGATGGGCCAGGCCGTGCGCTACGAGGTCGGGAACGTGTTCGACCCAGCCTTCACCATGGTCTGCCACATTCCGAAAAAGTACCTGCCAAAAAGTCAGAAGCCCCGATGATTGCTCATCGAGGCCCCTGGCTTGCTGCTTAACTGATAGTGCGGGCATAGCCCAAATGGCTTGGCCGCTAAAATCTCTCCACTGGAGCGATTCTGGCTTTAGACTCGGTCAAACCTGCTGGACCGATTCCACGCCCGGCACGAAGTGACGGAGGAGATTTTCGATACCGCTCTTGAGGGTGGCGGTCGAGGAGGGGCAGCCCGAGCAGGCGCCCTGCATGTGGAGGAACACAGTGCCTTCCTTGAAACCGCGGAAAATGATGTCGCCGCCATCCATGGCCACTGCGGGGCGCACGCGCGTCGCCAGCAGTTCCTTGATGACTTCGACCATTTCCTTGTCTTCCTCCTCGAAGAATTCTTCGCCGGCAGCAAAATCGGTGTCGACCTCACCGCCTTCGGAGATGACCGGCTTGCCGGAGAGGAAGTGGTCCATGATCACGCCGAGAATGGCCGGCTTGATATGGGCCCAGTTGGTGTCGTCCTTGGTCACCGAGATGAAATCGGAGCCGAGGAAAACGCCGGTGACGCCGGAAATGCCGAACAGGCTGGCGGCCAGCGGAGAGGCTTCGGCGGCATCGACGGTGCGGAAATCGCGCGGTTCGCCGACCAGCACATCACGACCGGGCAGGAATTTCAGCGTGGCCGGGTTCGGCGTGGCTTCGGTCTGGATGAACATAAACTCTCTCCGTGGAGTAGACTTAGAACGCTTCTAAATTAGAGACGGGTTCGCTGCAAGCCCAATTTGCATGGCTTTGCGGCGTGGCGCGCCATGGCTGCCATGCGCTGGCACCATATCATGATCGCTCTGTTCAGATATATCGGCGTCGCCGAAGGCATTACAACCCTGACGCTGTTCCTTCCCGCCATGCCGGCAAAGTGCTGGCTCGGCTATCACGGCTTCGTGCCGCCTGTGGGACTTATCCACGGGGTCGCCTTCATCGGCTATATTCTGGCGATGACGATCTGTCTGCCGGGGAGGGGATTTGCAGGGTTTGACTGGGTGCGGGCGGTGCTCGCGACATTCGTTCCGTTCGGGACGTTTCTCAACGACCCATTCTTGTCCGAAGCGACTTTGAAGTAAGGCAGCCCAACTTCACGGCCGCCGTCATTGCCCGGTTTATCCGGGCAATCCATCTTTGGCGTGAGCAGTGCCAATGGTCTGAGCGTGGGGCCACGCCCTGCGAGCATAGCTCTTCGGGCCTGCTGCGCTAAAATCGCGCCACTGGCGCGATTTTGCCTGCGGCACGCTCAGCAGATCGCGATAATCTCTTCGTCGCTCATCCGGCCCGGCACGATGGTCAGTGGGATCGGCAGGGCATTGGCGCGGGCGGCAAAGTGGGTCACCAAAGGACCGGGGCCTTCACCCGACTTGGACGCCGCCAGCACCAGAATGGCAATGCCGTGATCCTTGTCGATCAATTGCTCGATCTGCTCGGGCCCATTGCCCTCGCGGATAACGGTTTCGGCCCGGACGTCGCCGATTTCCTTGATGCGCGCCAGGCGCGAGTCGAGGTTGCGCTCGGCCTCTTCCACCGCTTCGGCCCGCAGCACGTCCTCGACGCCCATGCCGATGAATTCCGGCTTGGGGATCACCGTGACCAGCACGACCGTGCCGCCCGTTCGCTTGACGCGAAAGGCGGCAAAGGTCAGGGCGCGGTCACACTCTTCGGTCTCATCGATAACGACGAGGAATTTGCGCTTGTATTCGGTATCGTACAAAGGCGCCTCCGAACTAGCGGATGAAACCGACGATGCGGCGAACGTCGTGCATGGTCTTTTCAGCGATCGCGGCCGCCCGCTCGCCGCCATCGCGCAAAATGCCGTCGATCGTGGTGGTATCTTCAATGAGGCGGCGCATTTCGCCGGACATGGGCGCGAGCTGGGCCACCGCCAGATCTGCCAGAGCCGGCTTGAACTTGCCCCAGCCCTGGCCACCGAATTCGGTCAGCACCTCGGCCTTGGTCTTGTCCGAAAGCGCAGCATAGATGCCGACAAGATTGTCCGCCTCCGGCCGGCCCTTGAGGCCCTCGACGTCGAGAGGCAATTCGGCCGGGTCAGTCGTCGCCTTCTTGATCTTCTTCGAGATCGCATCAGCGTCGTCGAGCAGGGAAATGCGCGACTGGTCGGACGGGTCCGACTTGCTCATTTTCTTGGTTCCATCGCGCAAGGACATGATGCGCGTCGCCGGGCCTGCAATCAGCGGCTCGGTGATCGGGAAGAAATCGGGATCGAGACCCTGTTCGACGATCGAAGCGGCATAGTCATTGTTGAACTTGGCCGCAATGTCGCGCGTCAGCTCAAGATGCTGCTTCTGATCGTCGCCCACCGGCACGGCGGTCGCCTTGTAGAGCAGGATGTCCGCAGCCATCAGGGACGGGTAGGCGAGAAGCCCGAGCGAAACATTCTCGGAATTCTTGCCGGCCTTGTCCTTGAACTGCGTCATGCGGTTCATCCAGCCGATACGGGCGATGCAATTGAACACCCAGGCCAGTTCCGCATGCTGCATGACCTGGCTCTGGTTGAAGACGATCGAGCGCTTGGGGTCGACGCCGGCGGCGATGAAAGCCGCGGCAACCTCGCGGGTCGCGCGGCGGAGATCGTTGGGCTCCTGCCAGACCGTGATCGCATGCATGTCGACCACGCAATAGATGGTCTCATGCGTGTCCTGGAGGGGCACGAAACGGCGGATGGCGCCGAGATAATTGCCCAGATGCAGATCGCCCGAAGGCTGGATGCCGGAAAAAACGCGAGGAGAAAAGGCCATGGGTCCCAGAAGCGGATGATAGGCAGATGGCCCCGTTCTATACGGAGCCGCGCCGATTGGAAACCATCAGCGGGAGCGGCGCAGGCGCCGCATCAGCGTGCCCAGGCGTTGCGTGCCGGTGATGTGGACGAGGGTGAAATAGAAGACGACGCCATAGGCGATGAGCGCGCCGACCACCGCAACCTGCCGCCAGAGCGGGGCGCCCGCGGCGATATGGTGGGCGCCATGATTGGCCAGCAGCATCAGGCTCAGGCCCATGGCGGCGCTGATCAGGACGATCATGATATGGCCCCACCACTGGCTGCGCGGCAGGGAAAAATGTCCGCGGATGGCCAACGTCGCCGCCAGCAGCACGACATTGATCCAGGAGGACACGGCGGTCGCAATGGCGATGCCGACATGGAGCATGGTCGGGAACAGCAGCAGCGAAATGCCGATATTGGCGGCGACGCTGACGCCAGCAAAAATGGTGGGCGTCACCGTATCCTCGCGGGCGAAAAAGCCCGGCTGCAATACGCGGATCAGCACATAGGCGGGCAGCCCGACCGAGAAAGCCACAAGCGCTTCGGCGGTTTGCTTCGTCGCCAAAGCATCGAAGGCGCCACGCTCGAAGAGCAGACGCACGATGGGTTCGGACATGCCGATCAGCGCCGCTGCAGCCGGCATGGTCAGCAGCATCGAAATGAACAGCGACTGTTCCTGGCTCGCCAGTGCCTGGGCCTCGCGACCACCCTTCAGATGACGGCTGAGTTCAGGCAGCAGCACGGTGCCGATGGCAATGCCAATGATCCCGAGCGGCAATTGATAGAGCCGGTCGGCATAAGAGAGAATGGAAATCGTGCTGTCGGCGCCGGAGGCAATGATGGTGCCGACGAAAATATTAATCTGGGTGATGCCGCCCGTAAGGATGGCCGGCACGGCCAGAACCCAGAAGCGCCGCACCTCGGGATCAAATCTCGGCAGGCGGAACTCGGGCCGAAATCCGGTGCGTTCGATAGCCACCCAGACGAGCCAGAGTTGGGCGATGCCGCCGAGCATGGTGGCGAGCGCCACCCAGACGGTCGCGCCTTGCGGGTCCTGCACCCAAAAAGTGGCGAGCGGTATCAGCGCCGAAATATTGACGATATTGAGCAGAACCGGCGCGAAGGCGGCGGCGAAGAAACGCCCCAGCGAATTGAGGATCGCCCCATAGGCCGCCATCAGCGACATGCAGGCGAGATAGGGGAACATGATCCGGGTCAGCAGCACTGTCAGGTCGAATTTTGCCTTGTCGTCCACGAAGCCAGGCACGAAGGCGACCATGATCTGGGGCATAAAAATTTCGACGAGGACGGTCACGATGACCAGCATCGCCAGCAGCCAGCTCATGATCTTGGAGGCCAGCAGCTTTGCGCCGTCCTCGCCCTGCTGCTCCAGGGCGCCCGAGAACATCGGCACGAAGGCGGTGTTGAAGGCGCCCTCGGCAAAGAGGCGGCGGAAGAGATTGGGAAAACGGAAAGCAGCGTTGAAAGCGTCAGCCGCGGGGCCGACGCCGAGCACGGCGGCCATCAGCGCATCGCGGACAAGACCAAAAACCCGGCTGACCAGTGTCCAGGCGCCGACCGAAAAGAAATTGCGAAAGAGGCTCAAAGAGGCAGATCAGCCATTCGCCGCCTTCTTCTCCTCGGGGCGCTCGAACACATCCATCAGCGCACCGTAGATTTTACGCTGCCGCTGTTTCACGTGAATCTTCTGGCCCGTCAGGTCGGTGACGTAGAAAACGTCGACGGCCTTTTCGCCATAGGTGCCGATATGGGCCGAGCCGATGGTGAGATTGAGATCGGAAATCTCGCGGGTCAGCGCATAGAGCAGACCGATGCGATCGAGGCCGGAAACCTCGATGACGGTGAACTTTTCCGAGATGGCATTGGAGACCGATACCTGCGCCGGCAGGGCAAAAGGTTTCAGGCGCTTGTTGTGGCGCGATTCCTTCCCGAGATCGATCAGCACGGTGCGCTTGCCCTGCAGCAGTTGCTTGACGGTGTCGATGATGCGGGTGGCCCGAACCTTTTCGTCCTCGTCGGACGTGAAGGAGCGGCGCAGCCTGAAAGTGTCGATGGCGCGGCCGTCGCGGGTCGAGAAAATCTGGGCGCCGATAATGGAGGCGTCCTGCATGGTGCAGGCGCCGGCAATGAGCGAGAGCAGGCGCGGGTGGTCCGGCGTGTAAAAACTGACCTCGGTAATGCCTTCGAAGGCTTTTACCCGGATCGAGCCGGCAAAGGGCTGGCCGGCCTCGTCGGCCTGCCGGATCATGCGGGCATGCTCGATCTGCAGTTCGGGCTCGGCGCGCAGCCAATAGTGGTCGTAATGGCGCGCCGCATAGGCTTCGACATCGGCCGGTGCCCATTTGGTGAGGGCGTTCGCGAGTGCTTCCTTGGCGGCCTGTACGCGATCGGACTGGCTGACCTGGCTATGACCGCCCGAAAGCAGCGGTTCGGTTGCATAGTAGAGCGCGCGCAGCAGCGAACCCTTCCAGCCGGTCCATGTGCCCGGGCCCACGGCGCGAATATCGCAAGCGGTGAGGATCATCAGCAGGGCGAGACGCTGGGGCGACTGCACCACATCGGCAAAAGCCTTGGCCGTTTCCGGGTCCTGAATATCGCGGGCCTGGGCGATCTCGCTCATGAGAAGATGAAATTCTATCAGCCAGGAGACCGTGTCTGTTTCGGCCGCATTGAGCCCAAAGCGCGGACAGAGCTTTTTGGCGATGCGAGCGCCGGCAATGGAGTGATCTTCCGGCCGGCCCTTGGCTATGTCGTGGAGGAAGAGCGCTACGTAGAGGAGCCGCGTGTCGTTGAGCTGCGGCAGCAATTCGTGGGTCAGCGGCAATTCCTGCCGCAGGCCGCCATTGGCGATGTCGGCCATGCAGCCGACGGCCCGGATCAGATGCTCGTCCACCGTGTAGTGGTGGTACATGTTGAACTGCATCAACGCGACGATCTTGCCGAAATCGGGCACGAATTTGCCCAGCACACCGCTCTCGTTCATCTGGCGCAGAATGCGCTCGACATAGAGGGGGCTGGTCAGAATGGTGAGGAAATAGCCGTTCGCCTTGGGATCATTCCGGAGCTTGTTGTCGATGAGGCGCAGGCTGTCGCGAATATGTTTGATGGCATCGGGATGGAACAGCAGTTCCTCGCGCCCGGCCACCATGAACATTTTTATGAGATTGACCGGGTCCTTCTCGAAAGCGTCCGGGGCCGCGATATTGAGGCGGCCGGTATCGATGACGAAATCGGTCTCGCCCTTGATCTTGGTCTTGCCGGCACGAAAGGGGGCCAGCACGCGGCCGACGAGATCCATATCCTTGGCGTGGCGGAATTCGAGGCTGGCACAGATGATGCGGGTGAGGTCGCCAACATCCTTGGCGACCAGGAAATAGCGCTTCATGAAGCGTTCGACGCCCAACATGCCGACGCGCTCGGCATAGCCCATGCGGCGGGCAAGGTCGGGCTGCACGTCAAAAGTCAGCTTTTCCTCGGCGCGATGCGTGACGAAGTGGAGATGGCAGCGCACGGCCCACAGAAAATCCTCGGCGCGCTGGAAGAGGCGATATTCGGCATCGGTGAGGACGCCCTTGGCCACCAGTTCGTGGCTGGTCTTGACCTGATAAAAATACTTGCCGATCCAGAAGAGCGTATTGAGATCGCGCAGGCCGCCCTTGCCGTCCTTGATATTGGGCTCGACGACGTAGCGCGTATTGCCCATCTGCCGGTGGCGCTCATCGCGCTCGGCCATCTTTGCGGCAATGAATTCCGGCCCCGTCTTGGGCATGATCTCGGTTTCGAAGCGCTTTACGAGATTGTCGAAGAGCGACTTGTCGCCCGTCAGGAACCGCGCTTCGAGGGTGGCGGTGCGCACGGTCATGTCGGCGCGGGCCATGCGGATGCATTCATCGACCGAGCGGACGGCGTGGCCGACCTTCTGGCCGAGGTCCCAGAGCATGTAGAGAATATATTCGGTGACCTGCTCGCCCCAGGGCGTCTGCTTGTAGGGCAGGATGAACAGGAGATCGATGTCCGACCCGGGGGCCAGCGTGCCGCGGCCATAGCCGCCGACGGCGGAGAGGGCGATCGCCTCAGCGCCCGAGGGATTGTCCACCGGATAGACCCGCGTCGTCGCAAAAAGATAAACGGCAGTGATGATTTCGTCTTCGGCCGAACAAAGGTTCTGCGCGCAGCGCGTCCCCTTGTTGGTGGCGATCAGCTCCGCTTCGGCATCCTTGCGGGCTTCGGCCAGGGTCTGGCGCATATGCGTCAGGACCAGGGTACGCGCGGCCGGGGATTTGGCGGGTTGGTCGCCGACAAGCGCATCGAGCTCGGCGAGAATGGTCTCGGCCGTCTTGAGCACGAAATGCGCTTTTCGCGGTCTGGCTTCAGCGTCGACGAGCGTCATCGCGGAGTTTCTTCAATTCGTAGAGCGCTTCGATGGCTTGTTTGGGGGTCATATCGTCGGGGCGGACGGCGTCGAGCGCTTCGTGGATGGGGTCCTTGCTCTTTACCGCCGGGGCGGGCTGATGGGCAAAGAGCGGCAAATCGTCTAGCACGCTGGCTTTCTGGCTGGAAGAGGCGGTGCCCGCCGAGCGCTGTTCGAGCACGTCGAGCACCTGCCTTGCGCGGTTGATGACCGGATCTGGAAGACCGGCCAGTCGGGCTACCTGAATGCCATAGGAGCGATCGGCGGCGCCGGGACCGACTTCGTGCAGGAATACGACCTCGCCCTCCCATTCGCGCACTTTCATCGTGACATTGGCGACGCGGGACAGCGTCTTGGCAAGGCTCGTCAGCTCGTGGAAGTGCGTCGCAAAGAGCGCGCGGCAGCCGGTGGTTTCGTGAAGGGCTTCGACGGACGCCCAGGCGATGGAGAGACCATCGAAAGTGGCAGTGCCACGGCCGATCTCGTCGAGCACGACCAACGAGTGGCGCGTCGCCCGATTGAGGATGGCAGCCGTCTCGACCATTTCGACCATGAAGGTCGAGCGGCCATGGGCGATATCGTCGGAGGCGCCAACGCGGGAGAAGAGCCTGTCCACCACGCCGATATGCGCGCTTTCCGCTGGCACAAAACAGCCCATCTGCGCCAGGATGGCGATCAGCGCGTTCTGGCGGAGGAAGGTCGACTTACCGCCCATATTGGGGCCGGTGACCAGCCACAGTTTACCGCCGCCGGCATCTTCGCTGCCCGAGAGATCGGCGTCATTGGCCACAAAACTCTGGCCTTCGGCCCGTACCATCTGTTCCACAACCGGATGCCGCCCGCCGACAATGGCGAAAGCAAGGCTGTCGTCGACTTGCGGGCGGCAATAGAAGCGCGTGGCGGACACTTCGGCGAGAGCGGTAGTGACATCGAGTTCGGCAAGGGCATCGGCAAGACCCTGCAGTTCGCCGGTGCGAGCAAGCACGTCTTCGCGGAGGCGGGTGAAAATGCCGAGCTCTATTTCGAGCGCCGCTTCATGCGCCTTGGCAATGCGGCCTTCGAGTTCGGCCAGTTCCGTCGTCGTGAAACGCATGGCGTTGGCCAGCGTCTGGCGATGGATGAAGATTTCGCGATGCGGCGGCTCAAGCAGCTTCTGGCCATGGCCGGCGGGCACTTCGACGAAATAGCCGAGGACGCCATTGTGCTTGATCTTCAACGACCGGACATCGGTCTCGTCCATCAGGCGGGCTTGGAGGGCCGCAACAACGGCGCGGGTTTCAGAACCGAGGGCGCGTTCCTCGTCGAGCTTTCCGTCGTAGAAGGCGCGGACAAAGCCGCCATCGCGGGAGAGCAGGGGCAGCTCGTCGTCTAGGGCTAGGCCGAGTTCGGAGGCCAGCGGACGCGGCGCGGCGCCGAGGGTGTTGGTCAGGCGCACAAGGACGTTGGGCAAGTCCGGCTGGCTGCCGAGATTGGCGGCGAGTTCCAGCGCCGCAGCGACGGCTTTGCCGATGGCGGCGAGATCGCGGGGGCCACCGCGTTCGAGCGAGAGGCGGGAAAGGGCGCGAGCGAGATCGGGGGCGGCCTTGAGATCGCTGCGAAGACGGGCGCGAAGCAGGGGATCGCCGACGAGGCGTTCGACGGCATCAAGGCGGGCGTTGATGGCAGAGGAATCGCGTAGGGGGGCGGCGAGGCGGCTCGCGAGGAGACGGGCACCGGGGGCGGTGACGGTCAGGTCGATGGACTGGCGCAGCGAGCCCTTGGCCTGGCCGCGCTGGGTTTGGAGAATCTCGAGGCTCGAGCGGGTGGCGGCGTCGATGGCGAGGACGGCGTCACTGGCTTGGAGGACCGGGGAGCGGAGGGGTGCAGTGCGGCCCTTCTGGCTCTGGTCGACATAGGCGACGAGGGCGCCCATGGCCGAGCGACCGGCGCGGGAGAGGGCGGTGGGGTCGAAAAGATCAGCCGGAAAAGTGCGGCGCAGGAGCTGCAGGGCAACTTCGCTGTCGGCCGCTTCGGGCGCGATGGTGGAGGCGATGGCGCTCCAGGCGGGGGCGAAGAGATGCTTTTCGACGAGAAGCTGCCGCGTGGCGTCGGTGAGCAAAAATTCGGCCGGAGCGATGCGGGCCAATTCGTCGGCGAGGCGTTCGGCGGGCAGGTCGGCCACAAAAGTTTCGCCGGTCGAAATGTCGGCCCAGGCGAGGGCGAAGTCGGTGTCGCCGTGGCGGACCATGGCGAGGGCGGCGAGATAGTTGGCCGAGCGGGCGTCGAGGTGGTCGTCCTCGGTCAGGGTGCCGGGGGTGACGAGGCGGACGACGTCGCGTTTGACGACTGACTTGCTGCCGCGCTTCTTGGCTTCGGCGGGGTCTTCAACCTGCTCGCAGATGGCGACGCGGTAGCCGAGTTTTATGAGCTTGTTGAGATAGTCATTGGCCGCGTGGATCGGCACGCCGCACATCTGGATGTCTTCGCCAAGATGCTTGCCGCGCTTGGTGAGGACGATGCCCAGAGCGGCGCTGGCGATCTCGGCATCTTCGAAGAAGAGCTCGTAGAAATCGCCCATGCGATAGAACAGCAGATAGCCCGGATTGACCGCCTTGATCTCGAAATACTGCGCCATCATCGGCGTCAGCGCCGCCGTGGCGGCGCTGTTTTGGGGCTCGAAAGGGGTTTGGTCCATGAGCTCGGCTAATTCGGGGCAAAGGAAAGACCAAGATTAAGACCTTGAGGTTAAGAAGCCAACTCCTTCGCTGGGGCTTTGCCCCGGTTGTTTAAGCCGGCGGCATGTCGCGGATCATCGAGGCCGAGGCCACCGTGCGCCGATAGAGATGCCAGGTGGCGTGGCCGAGAATGGGCAGGATCACCGCCAGACCCACAAACAGGGTAACGGCTCCCAAGAAGACCGACACGCCGACGATAACACCCCAGACGAGCATGGGGATAAGATTGCGCATCACCGCCCGGAATGACGTTTCCACCGCCACATAGGCGCCGACATCGCGATCAAGCAGCAGGGGGAAGGCGACGACGGAGGTGCACAGCACGACGAGGGCAAAGCAGGCGCCAACGGCCGTGCCGATGATGGCCAGGGTCATGCCGCCGGGCTCGGAAAAGACCTGGGCGAAGAGACCCTGAAAACTTTGCGGGGGTGAAGAGCCGAAGAGGCTTTCGTAAAGGGCCTGGGCGCTGGTGAGCCAGAGGGTGAAGAGCACGAAGAGCATGGCGCCGACGGCGATGATGCTGCCGATGGCGGGGGAGCAGACAACGCTGATCGCATCGCGCCAGGACGGGTCTTCGCCCATTTCGCGCCGCCGCGAGATTTCATAGAGCGGCAGGGCGGCGACGGGGCCGATGAGCGCAAAGCCGCCGATCAGCGGATAGAGCAGGGGCCAAGTGTAAAAGCCGTTCATCCATACGGTGAGGACAATGCCGATGACCGGATAGATCAGCATCAGCACGACATAGTGGCTGGGCTTGGCCCAGAAATCCTCGGCGCCGCGCCGGAGGGCAATCATCAGATCGCTGACAGTGATGGTTTGGATGACGGGCATATCCAGCTTGTCGCCGGCGCCGGTCATGACGTGCATATGGGCCATGGCAGAACCTCCTCAGGCAAGGAAGCCGCAGAGACGCGAATTGCGCATAACCGGCGCGAGACGCAGAACCTGCGACCGCTAACGGATAAAGCCTACGCCCCAGGCGGGAGCTTGTCGCCCCCGCCCAGGAAAATTGTGATCACGCCTTGGCGAGAGCCTGATCGATATCGGCAATGATGTCGTCGATGTGCTCGATGCCGACAGAAATGCGGACGAGGTCTTCGGAGACGCCGGCCTTTTTCAGCTCTTCAGCGGAAAGCTGGCGATGGGTGGTCGAGGCCGGGTGGCAGGCGAGCGATTTTGCGTCGCCGATATTGACGAGGCGCAGGATCATCTGCAGCGCGTCGATGAAGCGACCGCCTGCCTCCTTGCCGCCCTGGATACCGAAGGACAGGATGCCCGAGCCGGAACCCTTCGATATCTTCTTGGCGACGGCATTAAAGGGGCTGTCTGGCAGGCCGGCATAGTTGACCCACTGCACCTTGGGGTGGCTCTTCAAATGCTGGGCGACTTTTAGCGCATTTTCAGAATGGCGCTCGATGCGGAGACCGAGGGTTTCGAGGCCCTGCAGGATCTGGAAGGCGTTGAAGGGCGAAATGGCAGCGCCGGTATTGCGCAGCGGCACGACGCGGGCGCGGCCGATATAGGCCGCAGGCCCCAGCGCCTCGGTATAGACGACGCCATGATAGGACGGGTCGGGCTCATTGAGGACCGGGAAGCGTGCTGCGTTGGCCTTCCAGTCGAATTTGCCTGAATCGACGATAATGCCGCCGATGGAGGTGCCGTGGCCGCCGATATACTTCGTCAGCGAATGAACCACGATATCGGCGCCGAAATCGAAGGGGCGGGTGAGGTAGGGCGTTGCGACCGTGTTGTCGACGATGACCGGGATGCCATGGCGATGGGCAATCTCGGCAATTTTTTCGATATCGACGACATTACCGGCGGGGTTGCCGATGGATTCAAGGAAGATCGCCTTGGTCTTGTCGTCGATGGCCTTTTCGAAGCCGTCGTAATCGTCATGGGCGACGAGGCGGGCTTCGATACCCTGGCGCGGGAAGGAATGGACGAAGAGATTGTAGGTGCCACCATAGAGCTGCGCGACCGAAATGATGTTGTCGCCGACCCCGGCAATGGTCTGGATGGCATAGGTGATGGCCGCCATGCCCGAGGCGAGTGCGAGGCCGGCAATGCCGCCTTCGAGCTCGGCGACGCGCGCTTCGAGCACGGCGGTCGTCGGGTTCATGATGCGGGTATAGATATTGCCAGCGACCTTGAGATCGAAGAGATCGGCGCCGTGCTGGGTGTTGTCGAACGTATATGAGGTCGTCTGATAGATCGGCACAGCCGCGGCCTTGGTGGTGGCCTCCGATTCATAGCCGTGATGCAGGGCGATCGATTCCAGTTTCATTTTTGCGGCTCCTCTTGTCCACGCGGGATCAAGATTCCGCGGCAGCCGGCGAAAGACAAGGCTGGGTGGAGATAAGTCGTTCTCCTTGTTTGAGATTTTTTGGAATGCTTTGGGTGAAGCGCGTATTATGACGCCATAGCACTGTGCTCCCGCAGCTTTTGCTGCGGGATTGTCTGCTTGTGGACGGACCCCGGAGCGGTATTCGCCTCGAAGTGTTTTAGTATGTGAAGCGGATACCGCTCTGCCGCCATTCGAGCGTAGCTCTCATGGCCTCCTCGCCTAATTTCGCTCCACCGGAGCGAAATTGCCTGCGGCACGGTTCGAAGTTTTCGGGCGGGAACTATCGGCGACCCTTGATCGCTCGTCGCAGGCGGCCAGCCCCGAACGTGCGCTGGAGACGATCCAGCGCCGGGCCCCCTCGCTACTGTCGTCTGCAGACCGTCCGTGCGAGGTTGGATGGGGGTATTATGAGGGCATAATTGGGGGCGGGGATAAGTTGGATATCTTCCACTCGCCGCTACCCATCCCATCAGTCGTCACCACCGGGCCTGTCCCGGTGGTCCCAAGCGGAGGTGAGATGGATTGCCGGGACCAGCCCGGCAATGACGATGAGGGGAGAGACCAAACGCTCGCCGCAGCTTCGCCAAGTGCAGGGTCCTCGGGTCAAGCCCGAGGATGACGAGCGGTAGGTGGGTGTACGTGGTGCCTACTGCGCCTTGCCGAGCAGGCTATCCACCTCATAGCGATCCGATGGATCGTGTTGTGGACGATAGGTGAAGTAATCAAAAGTGGCGGGGCTGGCGGTGCCGTTGAGGTCGTGGGCGGCGATGCCGACGAAGGCACCGGTAAAGCTGCCATGGGCCTGGTGGCCACCGCATTCATCCGAAAGAATGGAAGCGTCGAAGACGGGGCCGATCTTTTGGAGTTCCTGGCCCTCAAGGGCGTAGAAGAACTGCAGCTTTCTGCCGCGGATGGTGAGGGCGAGTTTGACCTTGCCGGTATTGGGAATCTGCACCGGGGCCGTCGGGAAGGTCAGGTTGCCATCGGGCCAGGAGATTTCCGAGTTCATGATGAGCAGTTCGCGCTGGCCATCGGAATGGGCGGTCACGGCGAGATAGAAGAAGTTGTAGCGGCTGTAATAGGCCGTAAGACCCGCCATGGTGCGTTCGTCGGTGGCGGTGAAATCGACCACGGTTTCGGCATCATAGGAAAAATGCTGCTGGCGGCGGGCGACCAGGGCCTGTTCGAACCAGGAGCCGATGGACTCGCGGCCAAAGAGGGTCAGCTTGCTGCCTTCGGTTGTAAAAATCCGCTCGGTTTCGGGCGTGCGCAGCCACTGGAAGTCGATCGGCAGGCCGTTCTCAAACGTGTAGCGCTTTTCGGCCCAATACTTTGATTCATCACGCGTTCCGGGGACTTCGACGTGAAGCGAGGGCACCGGGCCGTTCTTCACATAGAGCCAGTCGTCGTCGCCCCAATAGGCCTCTTGAATTGCCGTTTCGCGGCCAAGGACGCAGCGGCGCTCCTGGGTGGTGGGGCGGCCGGTGAGGTGAACCAGGTAGGTTTTGCCATCCTGGGTTTCGACGATGTCGCCATGGCCGGCGCGCTGCAAGGGCGCGAGCGGGGCATCCTTGGAGGTCAGAATGTGCTTTTGCGGATGGGTTTCGTATTGCCCATCGATGGTGCGCGAGCGGGCAAAGGTGCAGGCGTGGTCATAGGCCGTGCCGCCTTCGGCGGTGAGCAGATAGTACCATCCATTGCGCTTGTAGAGGTGCGGGCCTTCGACCAGTTTCAGGTCCGTACCCTGATAGATATTGGTGATCGGACCGACGAGCTTTCCGGCCTTGGGATCGAATTCCTGTAGGGCAATGCCGGCAAAGAGCAGCGGGCGGCGACGGTGATCCCACAGCATGTTGACGAAGTATTTCTTGCCGTCGTCATCGTGGAAGAGGCTGGGATCAAAGCCCGAGGAATTGACATAGATCGGGTCGGACCACGGCCCTTCGATCTTGTCGGCCCAGACGATGTAATTGTGCGCGTCCTTAAAGGAGCCATCCTTGCGCTTGACGTCGGTATAGACGAGCCAGAACTTTTCGCCGTCATGCGTCAGACACGGGGCCCAGACGCCGCAGCTATCGGGATCGCCGCGCATATCGAGCTGACTCTTGCGGGTCAGCGGGCGGGTGATCAGGTCCCAGTTTGCCAGATCCTTGGAATGATGGATCTGCACGCCCGGATACCACTCGAAGGTGGAGGTCGCGATGTAGTAATCGTCGCCGACGCGCAGAATGGACGGATCGGGATTAAAACCCGGCAGGATGGGATTTGTCAGTTGCGGCATGGCAGTGTCCTAGGAGGTCGGCAGGTTCCGCCGGTATTGAATGAAGCCCGAGCGCTGCGCGACCTTGTCGTAAAGAGCGCGCGCCGTGGCATTGGATTCGTGGGTGAGCCAATAAACGCGCGAGCTGCCCTTGGCGGTGGCATCGGCGGCGACATGGTCGATCAAAGCGCTGCCAAAACCCTGGCCGCGGCCTTCGGGGGCGACAAAGAGGTCTTGCAGGTAGCAGGTGTCGGCAATGGTCCAGTTGTGGCGATGATAAATCCAGTGCACCAGCCCAACTGGTTTTCCATCCTGGAGCGCCAGGGCGCCCCAGGTGGGTTCAGTGGGATCGAGGAGGCGCGACCAGGTCGAGGCATAGATCTCGTCGGGAAGGACGGTTTCGTAGAAGGCGAGATACGCCTTCCACAATTGCGTCCATGCTTCCCGGTCGCCGGGCTCGATTCCCCGGATCATCAGACGAACCGATTGACCAGGTTTTCGAGATATTCCTGGCGGCCGGAGCGTGGCTGCGGATTGATACCTTCGGCATGCACCTTGGCGGCGATATCGGAGAGGCTCAGCTTGCCGCCGAGGATGTCCTTGCCGATGCCGGAATTCCAGCCGGCATAGCGATCGTCGAGCAGCTTGTCGAACTCACCGTCTTCGATGAGCGCGACGGCGCCCTTGAGGCCGCGGGCGAGGGTATCGAGGCCGAGGATGTGGCCGTGGAGCAGGTCGGCCGGATCGAGCGACTGGCGGCGCACCTTGGCGTCGAAATTGAAGCCGCCCTTGCCGAGGCCACCCTGCTTGAGGATGTAGTAGAAGGCCAGCGCCATTTCCCCGGCATTGTTGGGGAAATGGTCGGTATCCCAGCCGGACTGAAGGTCGTTGCGATTGGCGTCGACGGAGCCGAGCATGCCGAGCGACGAGGCGACGGCCAGTTCGTGCTCGAAGGAGTGACCGGCGAGGAAGGCATGGCCGACCTCGATATTGCACTTCACCTTCTTTTCGAGACCGTACTTCTGGAGGAAGCCGTAGACCGTGGCGACGTCGTAGTCGTACTGGTGCTTGCTCGGTTCCTGGGGCTTGGGCTCGATGAGGATTTGGCCCTTGAAACCGATCTTTTCGGCATGCTCGATGACCAGGGTCAGGAAGCGGGCCATCTGGTCCTGTTCCTGGCCGATCTTGGTATTGAGCAGGGTTTCATAGCCTTCGCGGCCGCCCCAGAGCACATAATTCTCGCCGCCCAGTTCGTGGGTCAGCTCAAGCACGGATTTCACCTGGCCGGCGGCATAGGCGAACACGGCCGGATCGGGATTGGTGGCGGCGCCAGCCATATAGCGGCGGTTGGAGAAGAGATTGGCCGTGCCCCAGAGCAGTTTTTTGCCCGACTCCTGCATCTTGGCAGCGATGATGTCGCCGATGACGCGGAGATTCTTGTTGCTCTCGTCGAGGGTTGCGCCCTCGGGCGACACGTCGACGTCATGGAAGGCGAAGTAGGGCACGTCGATCAGGTTGAAGAATTCAAAGGCCACTTCGGCCTTGAGTTTTGCGCCCTCAAGACCCTTGTCGAACCAGGGACGATCGAAAGTACGGCCGCCAAAGGGGTCGCCGCCTTCCTGCGCAAAGGTATGCCAATAGGCGATGGCGGGGCGGATATGGTCTTCCATCCGCTTGCCGGCGATCACTTCGTCCTTGTTGTAGTGGCGATAGGCCAGGGCGTTCTTGCTGTTCGGCCCTTCGAACTTGACCTGGGAAAGTCCCTTAAAGAAATCCGTCACTTACGTGCCTCCTCGATGGCGGGATAGAGCGCGCGGTATCGCGCATATTGATCGGAATAGGCGGCCGACAGGGATTTGTCGGGCGCAATGGTTGTTCTTATTGGCGGCATGGCCATGACGTCGGCGGGTTTTGCGCCTTCGGCAGCGCAGAGGCCGAGACGGGCGGCGCCGAGCGCACCACCGAAATCGCCGTCCTCCGGGAGGGCGATTTCCATGTCGAGATTGGTCGCCAGCATCTTCAACCAGAGCGCCGATTTCGAGCCGCCGCCGACGGCGAGCAGGCGGTCAATTTTCGTGCCGGCATCGGCAAGGACGCGCTGGCAATCGCGCATGGCGAAGGTGACGCCTTCCATGACGGCCTGGGCCATTTGGGCGGTATCGGTCGATTGGCTGAGACCAGTGAAGGAGCCGCGGGCGCCGGCATTGTTATGCGGCGTGCGCTCGCCCGAGAGATAGGGCAGGAAGATCGCTTCGCCGGGGCCGGTGAACTGGGCTTCGGCTTCGCCGGAAAGCTCGGCCTGCTTCTTGCCGGTGATGCGGGAGAGCCAATTGAGCGAATCGGTGGCCGAGAGGATGACGCCCATCTGGTGCCAGGTATCGGGGATGGCATGGCAGAAGGCGTGGACGGCGCCGGCCGTGTTGGGGCTGAACTTTTCGTTGGAGACGAAGAGCACGCCGGAAGTGCCGAGCGAAACAAAACCTTCGCCCGGGCGAATGGCGCCGATGCCGCAGGCGGCCGCGGCATTGTCGCCGGCGCCACCGGCGACGATGACCGCGCCATCCATGCCCCAGCGCTGCGCGAGATCGCGCTTCAATTGGGCCGAGGGGGCGGAGCCTTCCACGAGGCGGGGCATGTGATCGCGGGTGAGGCCGGTTACGGCGAGGAGATCGTCGGACCAGTCGCGTTTTTTGACGTCGAGCCAGAGCGTGCCGGCGGCGTCGGACATGTCTTCGACGTGTTCGCCGGTGAGAAGCAGGCGGACGTAAGCCTTAGGGAGGAGCACCTTGGCGATTCTGTCGTAGATCGCCGGCTCATGCTTGCGGACCCAGGCGATTTTGGGCGCCGTAAAACCGGGCATGGCGATATTGCCCGCGAGGTCTCGCAGGGTGGGGAGCGCGGCTTCCATTTCGAGGCATTCAGCGGCGGAGCGACCGTCATTCCACAGGATGCAGGGGCGCAAAACTTCGTCGTCTTTGCCCAGCAGGGTCGCGCCATGCATGTGGCCGGAAAGGCCGATGCCGCGGACGGAAGCGAGCTCGGTGGGGTGCGAGGCCTTGAGCTTGTCGATAGCGGCGAGCGTGGCGGTCCACCAATCGGTGGGGTTTTGCTCGGACCAGCCGGGATGCGGGCGCACGGGCTCGACCGCGGGGGCGGAAGCTTCGCCGAGAGCGCGGCCATGCTCGTCGATGAGCAGCGCTTTCACACCGGACGTGCCGATATCAATGCCGAGATAGGTCATGAGGCACGTACCTCAATTTTGAGATTGCAAAGCAATGGATCGTCCTCCCACCCGTGTTTCCGGGCCCGCCCTGTTGGAATGGCGGTCTTCTTATCTCAGATTGTCGCGCAGGAAAATGCCAATTTCAATGGGGTCAGTGGCAACGTGGCGCGCCGCGCCCAAAGCAAGGGAACGCGCCGCGGCAATGGCCTCGCGGATTTCACCATCGGGATTTTGATCGAGCACCACGTCGATGGCGCCGGAGCGGAGGCCTTCGCGGGTGGGCGCGGTCAGTTCGTGGGCGATGACGCGGAGCCTGCCGGCGCGCCCGGAATTTTTGAGCGCCGAGACGAGGCCCGCATTGCCGGCGCCGAGATTGTAGATGCCGGAAAGCCTTGGGTTTTCGACCAGCAGTTTTGAAACGAGCGCCTCGGTTTCGCCGCGCTCATCATGGCCTTCCAGCGGGCCCAGCAGCTCGATATCCGAAAAATCGGCGGAAAGAATCTGGCGAAAACCTTCGAGGCGTTCGAGGTGGTCGCGCAGGTGCAGCGAGCCGGCGATGACGGCCACCTGGCCTCCCTGAGGCAAAAAGCGGCCGAGGAGGGAGGCGGCGGTGCGGCCGGCGGCGACGTTGTCGACGCCGATGAAATGGCGGCGATTGGAGCCGGGGAGATCCGAAACCAGGGTCATGACGGCGATGCCGCGGCGGGTGGCCGAATCGACCGCGGCGAGAATATCGGGCTCTTCAGAGGTGACGATAACGGCGCAATCGCAGGTCCGGGGATCGAGCGCGTCGAGGCCGGCGGCGAGGGCGCCGGTATCGAGGGCGCGAATGCGCTGGGTTTCCAGGTGCATGCGATCGGCCAGGGTCGGGCCGGCGCGGCGGGTGACGGCCTCGGCCAGAGAATCCATGAATTCATTGGAGCCATCGGGGATGAAGAAAACCACCTTCAGATCGCGCGAGCGAGCCATGAGGGAGGCATTGAGATCGCGGGAGAAGCCGAGGTTCTTTATCGCCTCTTCGACCCTTTCGGTGGTCGCTGCGCGCACGCCCGGACGGCCATTGAGAACGCGGTCGACCGTCGCCAGGGATACGCCGGCCGCGCGTGCCACATCGTGCACCGTTACCCGCCGCCGAGCCGCTTCATCACTCACACTATCCCCCGCAGTGGTTTCTTCTTGTCTCGTCGCACAGTTTGCGGAGCGTTCCAAAAGGTCAAGAGCGCCGTTGCCCCGCACGGGCAAATAGCGCTAAAGCTCCGCCCCGATAGAGTTGAGGGGATTGTCTATGGGCATCGACGTTTCGACCTTTGGCGAACATGGCGGCAAGCGCGTCGACCAGTTCAGGCTGGTAAGCGATACCGGCGTCACCGTCGATATCATCGGCTATGGCGTGGCTGTGCGCGATTGGCGCGTGCCAGTGGCCGGGGGCGAGCGCAGCGTCGTGCTCGGCTTCGACGATTTTGCCGCTTATCCTGAACACAGCCCGCATTTCGGTTCGCTGGCCGGGCGCGTGGCCAATCGCATCAAGGGCGCCAGCTTCGAAGTCGATGGCGTCACCTATAAGCTGCCGCCCAATGCCGGCGAATTGCAGCTCCATGGCGGTGCCGAAGGCCTTGGCCGCCAGGTCTGGTCAGGCCAGGCCGATAGCGCCAATAATGCGGTGCGCTTTACTCATTTCTCGCCCGATGGCGCCATGGGCTATCCCGGCAATGTCAATTTTGCCGCCACCTACAGCCTGCATGGAAACAAGCTGCGGCTGGAACTGACCGCTACGACCGACCGGGCAACGCCGATCAGTCTCGTGCAGCACCAGTATTTCAATCTCGGCACCAGCGAAAACGTGCTGGATCACACGATTCAGGTCAATTCGAGCGCCTATACGCTGCTCGGCGACGATCTGGCGCCGACCGGCGCCATCCTGCCCGCACGCGGCACGCAATACGATCTTCGCCAGCCGCGCACCATGCGCGACGCCAATGGCGCTGCGCTCGATTATGATATCGGCATGGTGCTCGACACCGGCCGCAAGCATGCCGACCCGATCGCCACGGTTGTTTCGCCAGCTAAGGATCTTACCCTGAAGATTTGGTCGGATCGGCCGGGCGTGCAGGTCTACAATAGCGTCTGGACCGATATTCCGGTGCCGGGCCTCAACGGCAAGCATTATGGCAAGCATGCCGGCTTCTGCCTCGAAGACCAGAATCTCGCCGACGCCATGCACAATCCGCACTTCCCCAATATCATCCACACGCCGGAACGCCCCTATAGCCACTGGTGCGATATCGAAATCGCCTAGCATCTTCTGACGCGTACGAAGGTTTGGGCCGCATGATCCGATCGGAATCATGCGGCCTTTTTCATTTTCCCTGACAAGATCAAAACATGAACAAAATTCATGTTTAGGCATGGATTCAAGGACAAGAATCTGGCACCAGATTCGCCTTTGCGGGAGGGGAATGCATGGACAAGACCGAACGGCTTTTCGCCATCATGGATGCCCTGCGGCGCCATCGCCGGCCGATTACCGCTGCGGCCCTGGCTGAGGAGCAGGGCGTTTCGGTGCGCACGCTCTATCGCGATATCCAGACCCTGATTGGCCTCGGCGCGCCGATCGATGGCGAGGCGGGGATCGGCTATATGCTGAAACCCGGTTTTTTCCTGCCACCGCTGATGTTTTCGCCCGAAGAGCTGGAGGCGCTGGTGCTGGGCGCCAGATGGGTGGAGACGCAACCGGACGATGGCCTCGGCGCAGCCGCGCGCAATGCGCTGGCCAAGATCGCGACCGCCTCGCCGGAAGATCTTCGCGACCGGATCAGCGATACGGCGCTCTGGCCCGTGGCCATATGGGGCGGGCGCAAGCCTATTCCGGTGCTGGGCGACATTCGCCTCGCCATGCGTCAGGAGCGCGCCGTGGCCATCGACTATGAAGACGAGCAGGGGCGGGCAACCTCGCGAACCCTTTGGCCGGTGGGCCTTGCCTTTTACGAAGGCAAGCAGACCATCGCCGCCTGGTGCCTGCTGCGCCAGGATTTTCGCAATTTTCGCACCGACCGCATCGTCAACCTCGTTATCACCGAGGAACGTTTTGGCAAACGCCGGGCCGTGTTGGAGCGGGAATGGCGCGATAGCTGGTCGCGGGATCGCCGGCACAGCGAGGCCTGAGCGCCCTACGGATTCACGTGAAACAGTGCGCCTCTAGCGGAAGGCGCTGACAAGTTCGGTGACGAGGCCAGAAAGCTCTTCGACCCGGATAAAGCCTGCAGCAAAGCCAAGAAGCCAAAGCAGGTGGACGCCGACGAGGAACATCGTTGTCCCGACATAGCTTTCCTTGCGCGTCTTGTGCCGGAAAACCTCCTGGCCAAGCAGCCCGCCCACAATGCCAAAGCAGAGGTCGAGGCCGAGCAGAGTGGCCTCGCTGATGCGCCATTGCCCACTTTCGGCGAAGCGCTTGTCGTTTGCATAGGCTGCGAAGGACAGCAGCCCGACGATGACGTAGAGGCCGGCGAGCAGCAGGGGTAGATGGCCGAGAGCAAGCCCGAGCACAATCAGCGCGGCAAAGAGGCCGGCAACAGGCAATCGCCACGTGCTTCTGACGGGCTCCTCGGTGCCGCGTCGCAGTTGGGCAAGAGTTGGTTTTGGGTTGGCACCAAGAATGGTGACTGATTTTGCTTCCAGCCGACCGTCTTTGGATTTGCCGGGCCTGAATGAGACAAGGTCACCATCGCGCGGCCGGGTGGCGATGCGGCCGATATTGGAGATGTGGACGAAATAGCGCTCGCCGTCATCGGCGAGGATGAACCCGAAGCCACGACTGTCGTTCCACTGCACCAGCTCTCCGCGCCGCACGATCTTCTCCTAGAAAATCGACTGGCGCAGCGGGAGTTTTACCGGGCTCTGAAATCCCGTCTTGAGATCGTCCCAGAAGCGATCGCGCAAAACTTCCGGAAAAACATGGCCTTGCGGCAGGTTCTCCCGCGAAAACCAGCCGGCTTCGGTGATGCTTTCGCCTTCGGCCGGATTGGCCGAGACGTCGATCTCGCCCGAGACATAGTCGGCCAGAAACCAGAATTTGACGATGCGGCCCCAGTCGTCGACCAGCTCATCGATATAGGCCATGGAGCGCGCCTTGACGCGCAGGCCGGTTTCCTCAAAAGCCTCGCGTTCGGCCGCCTGCCAGAGTTCCTCAGCGCCTTCGGCGCCGCCGCCCGGGCCGGCCCAGAAATCGTGCTTGCCGGGCCGAAAATGACGCACGAGCAGGATTTTTTCGTCGCGCAGAGCAAGAACGCCGGCGGAAATGCGGTGTTGCATGGGAACAAAAACTCCGGAAAATCAGGCGGCGCCGAAATTGAGACGGTAGCTCAGGGCCTCGGCGATATGGGGCCGGGCCACCTTATCGACCCCGGAAAGATCGGCAAGCGTGCGGGCAACCTTTAGGACACGGTGATAGGCGCGGGCCGAAAGATTGAACCGTTCGGCGGCCTGCAGCAGCAGGGTCTGGCTTTCGATGTCTGGCTGGACCAGCTTTTCGATCAGGGTAGCCCCGGCCGCGGCATTGGTGAGAATTTCGGGGACGCCGGCGGCCTCATAGCGCTGGCGCTGGCGCTCGCGGGCGGCAGCCACGCGCTTGGCCACCGTGGAAGAGGGCTCGGCCGCGCCGGCAGCACCGATCATGTCACTGGCGGAAACGGCCGGCACGTCGATGCGGATATCTATGCGATCGAGGAAGGGGCCGGAGACGCGGGCCTGATAGTCGGCAGCGCAGGCATTGCCGCGCTTGCAGATATGGCCCGGCGTGCCGGCGAGGCCGCATTTGCAGGGATTCATGGCGGCGATGAGCTGGAAGCGGCTGGGATAGGTTACGCGCGCATTGGCGCGGGCAATGACGGTTTCCCCGCTTTCAAGCGGTTGGCGGAGGCTATCGAGGACGCTGGGGCCGAATTCGGGCAGTTCATCGAGGAAAAGGACGCCGTTATGCGCGAGGGTTGCTTCGCCCGGCCGTACTTTTAGCCCGCCACCCACAAGGGCAGCCATGGAGGCCGAATGATGCGGCGCGCGAAAGGGACGCCGATCCGAGAGCGCGCCACCGGCCAATTCGCCCGCGATCGACTGAATCATCGATACATCCAGCAGTTCGCGGGGACTGAGCGGCGGGAGGATGGAGGGCAGGCGAGCCGCCAGCATGGATTTTCCGGCACCGGGCGGGCCGACGAAGAGGAGATTGTGACCGCCGGCAGCGGCAACCTCCAGAGCGCGCCGGGCGATGGTCTGGCCGCGAACATCGGCGAGGTCGGGCAGGGCGGAGGCATCTATCAATTGCCGAGCCGGCTTGGGTCGCGCCTGCAACTGGCGGCCGACGAGGTGATTGACAAGCGCCAGGAGGCTATCGGCGGCAACGATGTCGATCTCGTCATTGGCCCACGCAGCTTCTGGTCCTGAGGCGGTAGAGCAGATGATGCCCAGATCGCGCGAGGCCGCGGCGATGGCGGCTGGGAGGACGCCATCGACATGGGCAAGGCGCCCATCGAGCCCCAGTTCGCCCAGCACCAAAAAACGATCCAGCGCGTCCTGGGGGATGGCGCCCATAGCTGCCATCAGGGCAAGCGCAATCGGCAGGTCATAGTGGCTGCCTTCCTTGGGTAGGTCGGCGGGCGCCAGGTTGATGGTGATGCGTTTCGGCGGCAGACCAAGGCCGGAAGCAACGAGGGCGGCGCGGACGCGCTCGCTCGACTCTTTCACTGCCTTGTCCGGCAGGCCGACGACTAAAAATTTGGCGAGGCCCGGCGCAATCTGCACCTGCACATCGACCGGCACCGCCTCGATGCCCTGGAACGCCACCGTCGCGACGCGCGTCACCATGTGGATTGCCCCCAAACCCCTCGCAACGCTAGCAGAAGCATGACCTGAGTCAAGAACGGAGAGCGAACAAAGAATGGTCTATTAACCATGCAGGCTGCCACATTGGTTACCCTAAACTTCCATTAACCGCGCCATGTTGAATCAAAGGCTCAGTTCGTCTTTGTGACCCGAGTTTGTTGATGGCCCGCGCCTTCCGTTTGCCCGCCTCTGTTTCCGCTCTATTGCGCAATGCCGTGATGGGCTTGGCGGTCACGGCCCTGGCGGCCTGCGCCACCGGCGGCGGGCTTTATGGCGCCATTCCGGGTGACAATCGTCCACACAAGGCGGTCGATCGAGCGCGGACCATGCCGGTGCAGGGCATCGACGTGGCGCGCTATCAGGAAAATGTCGACTTCGTCCGGGCGCGCGAGACCGGCACGCATTTCGTCTTCATGAAGGCGACCGAAGGCAAGGACTATGTCGATCCTAATTTCCGCGCCAATTGGCAGCGGGCGCGCGACGCAGGCATGCCGCGCGGTGCCTATCATTTCATGACCTGGTGTTCCCTCGCTTCGGAACAGGCCAATTGGTTCGTGCAGAACGTGCCGGCCGATCCCAGCGCCCTGCCGCCGGTACTCGATCTCGAATGGAACAATCATTCGAGCTGCAAGTCCAAGCCGAACAAGGCCGATGCGCTCGAGAAAATCCGGCTGATGCTCGACGTGATGGAGCGGCATACCGGCAAATTGCCGATCATCTATACCGACATGAATTTCCACCGCGATATACTCGCGGGCGAATATTTTCCGAACACTTTTTGGCTGCGCTCGACCGCCGCAGAGCCGCATGAGCGCTATGAAAACCGGCCCTGGACCTTCTGGCAGTATACCCAGACCGGCGTTGTCCCGGGCGTGCGCGGCGAGGTCGACCGCAATGTCTTCTACGGCTCGACCAATGACTGGCTGATGTTCCTGTCCACGGGCTGCGATCCGCGGGCGATTGCCGCGCTGGCGCCCACGGGACGCTGTCAGTTCGCCAAATAGTTTTTCAGCCGCCCAAGAGACCCGAAGCCTTGATACCGTCGAAGACGAACTGCACGGCGAGGGCCGCGAGCAGAATGCCGACGACGCGGGAAACCACGGAAAGGCCGGTCAGGCCAAGCAGGCGCTGGATCGGGATGGCGACGAGCAGGGTCAGCCACGCGAGGAACAGGATGACCACGATGGCTGCGATGACCAGCCAGAATTCGGCATCCGAATCGGCACCGGTCGTCAGCAGGATGACGGCGCTGATGGCGCCGGGGCCGGCAAGCAGCGGCATGGCGAGGGGAAACACCGAAATATCGTGAGCGTGGCGGGCTTCGCTCTCTTCTTCGTCGGTCGTACCGGTGCCACCCGAATGGCGGGCAAAGACCATGTCGATGGCGATGAGCAGCAGCAGCACGCCGCCCGCGGTGCGCAGCGCCGGAATTGTGATGCCGAAAACTTCGAGGATCGCATTGCCGAGGAAGGCAAAAAACAAAAGAATCAGCAGTGCGATGACGACGCCACGCGTGGCGAAGAGGCGGCGCTGCGCCGGCGAATGATCCTTGGTCAGCGCGGCAAAGATGAAGGCGATATCGGCGACGCCGACAGTCGCGAAAAGCGTCGCGAAGGCGACGAGAAAAGCCGAAGTGTCCACTGATATCCCCGCAAAACCCAAAGCTGACACTTACGGGATTTGCGGGGTGTCGCCAAGCGGCGCCTAGGCCGCTTCTTCCAGGAGTTGCGGGGGCAGATGGCGCCTTGCGTCCAAGACCTCCATGCCCACTATATGCCCGTCTTCGTCATAATCGAGAACGATTCCGTCCGACACTTCTTCGCTTTCCCTGACCTTGCCGGTGGAGAAGCGAATATAGGCGGCATCGGCTTCGCTATCGTAACTCACAGTGGGCTTGTTCATTTCGGCCTCGCACCGCGATCCAAGAATGCAGTCAATATACGAGTGTTTTGGTCCGTTTGCACCAGGACCACACGCAGATGGCGTCCTTCGCATTCGACTATTGAACGAAAATACCTCACGGCGGCGGGGTCCCGCGGATCGGGTTCGGTCCAATCAGGCTGCAGTACAGTTCGCTCGACCCACTCTTTAGGCACGTCGCGTTCACGCATCGCCGTCAGTGCGTGTGCGGTGTAGACAATTTCTCTAGTCACCGCACCGCACTCCGTGGTCGCCTAGGCCCGGCGCTTTTCGATGGCGTCCCAGATGAGGACGGCGATGTCGGGGCCGCCAAAGCGCTTGATTTCTCGGATGCCGGTGGGGGAGGTGACGTTGATCTCGGTGAGATAGTCGCCGATGACGTCGATGCCCACGAAAATCATGTCGCGCTCTTTCAGAGCCGGGCCGATGGCGGCGCAGATTTCCTTTTCGCGCTCAGTGAGCGGGGAAAGTTCGGGGCGACCGCCGACATGCATATTGGAGCGGGCTTCGCCTTCGGCCGGGATGCGATTGAGGCCGGCAACGGGTTCGCCATCGATGATGATGATGCGCTTGTCGCCCTTCCTCACATCCGGCAGATATTTTTGGATCATGAAGGGTTCGGGATAGTTCTGCTCGAACAGTTCGATCAGCGAATTGAGATTGTGGTCGCCTTCCTGGATGAAGAAGACGCCGGCGCCGCCATTGCCGTAAAGCGGCTTGACGATGATGTTTCCATGCTCCTTGCGGAAGGCGTGGATTTCCGGGCGGTCGCGCGTCACCAGGGTCGGCGGCATCAGGTGCGGAAAATCGGTCACCAGGATTTTTTCGGGCGCATTGCGCACGGCGGAGGGCGGGTTCACCACCAGCGTCTTGGGATGCAGACGCTCCAGGATATGGGTGATGGTGATGTAGTTCATGTTGAAGGGCGGGTCCTGGCGCATGAGCAGGACATCTTGCGTCGAGAGGTCGACGCGCTTGGCTTCGCCGAGGGTAAAATGCTGGCCCTTTTCGGCGTCCGTCACCGTGATCGGCTGAACCAGAGCGGTGACGATATTGTCGCGGAGGGATAGGGTATCGGCCGTGTAGTGCAGGAGTTCATGGCCGCGGGCCTGGGCTTCGAGCATCATGGCGAAGGTGGAATCGCCGCGCGGATTGATGGTGGAGACGTGGTCCATCTGGACGGCGACTTTGAGCATTTTTGTCCCTGGCATATCAGTAGGCCTCATCCTGAGCGTGTCGAAGGACGGGGCCGTGGCACCGCCGGTTTCCCCGACCTCGTGGTTCGACAAGCTCACCATGAGGTCTCATGAATAGTCCGCATCGAACGCGTTGATGAGATGGCGCGGCCAGCGACCGGGCGCAAGGAAAATTACGTCGAAGCGGCAGGTCTTTTCCGCTTCGCGCGGGTGGCGCGCAAGCCAATGCTCGGCGGCGCGGACGATGCGCGATGTGTTTACCGCTTCGAGGGCTTCGGCTTCGAGCAGATGGTGAGCGCGCGTTTTCACCTCCACGAAGGCGATGGTGCCGCTGCGTTCGACGACGAGGTCGATTTCGCCGATCGGGGTTTTGTAGCGGCGATGGCGGATGCGATAGAATTTCAATTGCAGGAAAAGCGCCGCCAGCGCTTCACCGCGCTGGCCACCGCGTTCGGCAATTTGCCTTTTATTGCTGGGCCTTGAGGGCGAGGGCGGCATCGTAAACCTCCTTGCGCTTCAAGCCATAGCGGGCGGCGATTTCATCGACTGCAGTGCGCATGGGGTTATCGGCCATTTCCTCTACGAGAGCGGCCTGCCAGTCTTCGGCGGCAGGGGCGCTGGGTTCATCGGCGCCGGCAACGACGATGACGGCCTCGCCCTTGGTTTCTTCGCCTGCGAATTTTTCGGCGAGTTCGGCTAGGGATCCGCGGAATGTGCGCTCGAACCGCTTGGTCAGTTCGAGGCTGACGGAGGCTTGGCGGTCGCCAAAGACTTCGGTCATGGCGGCGAGTGTGTCGTCGAGGCGACGGGGGCTTTCGTAAAAGACTAGTGTTTCACGTGAATCCACCAGCTTTGCCAAGGCGTTAGCGCGCGCGCCGGATTTGGGGGGCAGGAAGCCGTGGAAGGCGAAGGCGTCTGTCGGGAGGCCGGCGACGACGAGGGCGGACAAAAGAGCGGAGGCGCCGGGGATGGGGAAGACGGGGAGATTGGCTTCGGCCAGGGCGCGGATGAGGGGGAAGCCGGGGTCGGAGAGGAGGGGGGTTCCGGCGTCTGAAATCAGGGCGATGGCCTCGCCAGCGGCGATGCGGGAGACGATTTCCTCGGCGCGGGCGCGCTCGTTATGTTCATGTAATGGCTGGCGTTTTCCGCGGATGCCAAAGTGGTCGAGGAGTTTTGCTGATGTTCTGGTGTCTTCGCAAAGGACGATGCTGGCGGCGGAAAGCGTCTCCAAGGCGCGGATGGTGATGTCGCGCAGGTTGCCGATGGGGGTCGAGACGACATAGAGGCCGGGGCTAAGCGGCGGGGCGCTAAAGGGCGAGCCGGCAATGAAATATTGGGCCAAAATATCGGACACGCCGGAAGCTCCTCGGGTTGAGACTTGCTTAACGAAATGAGGGCAGTTTGTTAACAGACTGTGAGCATCTCGGACCGCTTTCATGGGTTTTGGTCAGGTAAATGCCAAATGGCGGCGCGGCGTTTTTGCGCTCGCGCTTGGGATGGCTTTGACCTCGTGCGCGCCGGGCACTTTTCAGATCGGTTCGCGCACTTTGGGCTGGGGTGAACCGGCTGGCAATGTCGGTGGTGGGAATAGCGGCGGCGGATCGCTGATGCCGGTACAGATGCCGCAATCGGGTGGCGAGGTGTTTGGGCGCGGGCCGGTGCCGGTGGCGCTGCTGCTGCCGCTTTCGGGGGATCAGTCGCTAGCGGCCGTTGGAACGTCCCTCGCCAATGCATCGAAACTGGCGATCGCCTTTGTCGAGGCCAATCCAAACATTGCGGAAAATATCACCATCACGCTGCGCGATACCGGAGACAGTGCGGCCGGCGCGGCGAATGCGGCAAATGCGGCTGTGGCGGGTGGGGCGAAGCTGATCCTTGGGCCGCTCAAGGGCGACCAGGTGGTGGCGGTGTCCAGCGTGGCGCGGAGCGCCGGGGTACCGCTGATCGGGTTCTCCAATAATGCCAGCGCGGCGGGGCAGGGGGTGTATTTGCTCTCGGTCTTGCCGGAAATGGAGATGAAGCGCGCCATGGCCTATGTGAAGGCACAGGGGCGGCGCGGGTTGGCGGGGGCTTTTCCGGCGACGCCTTATGGCGAGGCGTTGGCGACGGCGTTTCGGCAGCAGGCAGTGGCGGCCGGGTTTGGGCCGCCGGCGGTTTACACTTTTTCGGGACCGGGTGAAGCGGCGCAGATCGTGGCGCAGGCCAAGCAATCGATCGATCGCGGCATGATCGACGCCTTCTTCATTCCTGAGCGGGCGAGTGCGCCGGCTTTCGCCGCGGCGCTGGCTAGCGCCGGGGTGACGGGGGATGCGGTGCAGATCGTGGGGTCGGCTGACTGGGCGGGCGATGCTACGATCAATTCGACGCCGGGATTGGCGGGGGCGATTTATCCGGCGGTCGATGAGGCCGGGTTTAATGCGATTGCCGGGGATTATCAGGCCAAGTTTGGATCGCGGCCGCATCCGCTGGCGACGATTGCCTATACGGCGACGATCCTGGCCAATGTGAATACGCTGTCCATGGCCACGCCGCCGTATAATCCGGGGCTTCTTACCGGCGCTTCAGGATTCAATGGGCGGGATGGGGCGTTCCGGTTTCTCGGTAATGGCCGGTCGGAATATGCGCTGGTCATAAAGAAGGTCGGCGCCGGAGGGGCGACGACCGTGGATGGGGCGAAGCTTTAGGCGGCCAGGTCCGCGACGACGGCATCCAGAACCGGAAAACCCTTTTCGGTCACGCGGATATTGCCGTTGGGCAGCGTTTCCACAAAGCCATAGCCCTTGAGCGCTTCGATCTGTTTTTCGGCGATGGTGCGGCCGGAGATGGACATGAAGCGGGCAGGGGAAATGCCTTCCTTGAGACGAAGCCCCATGACGAGGTATTCGTCGCCCTGCTCTTCCCAGGTGAGGACATCGTCGGTGGTCATGCCGTGGCCGAACTCGTTAACGAGCTTGAGCCAATCGAAGGGCATTTTTTCGGTGGCCGTGGCGTGGCGCTGGTGGTTCAGCAGCAGGCGGCCATGTGCGCCTGGGCCGATGCCGGCATATTCGCCATAGCGCCAGTAGAGCATGTTGTGGCGAGATTCCTGGCCGGGCACGGCGTGATTGGAAATCTCATAGGCCGGCATGCCAGCGGCGGCGGTCAATTCCTGAGTCAGCTCATAAAAATCGGCGCCCAAATCTTCGTCCGGCATTTGCAATTTGCCGGCATTGAAGAGGTCAAAATAGCGCGTGCCCTGCTCGATGGTGAGCTGGTAGAGGCTGAGGTGACCCCGAGCCAGCCAGATGGCCTCTTTCAATTCGTCCTCCCAATCCTCAAGCGTCTGCTTGGGGCGGGCGTAGATGAGATCAAAGCTTGAGCGATCGAAAACCGACTGGGCGATACGAACGGCGGCGACTGCCTCTTCGACCGTGTGGCGGCGGCCGAGTTCGGCCAGGGGGCCGGGGCGCAGGGACTGGACGCCGAGCGAAACGCGGTTGATGCCGGCGCTGCGAAAACCTTTGAAGCGGTCGACTTCGACCGAGGTCGGGTTGGCTTCGAGGGTGATTTCGGCGTTGCTGTCGATCTGCCAGTGGCCGGCAATGGTGTCCAAAATGGTCTGGACAGCCTTTGGCGACATCAGCGAGGGCGTGCCGCCGCCGAAGAAGATCGATTGCACGAGACGGCCCGGAGAGAGGCTCGCCATATGGGCGATCTCTTTCTTGTATCCTTCAACGAAGGCGTCTTCGTCGAAGGGGCCGCGATGAACATGGGAATTGAAGTCGCAATAGGGGCATTTGGCCGCGCAGAACGGCCAATGCACGTAGACGCCGAACAGGTCGTTGGGATTGCTCATGCTGATCGACTCGCGTGCTGTCTGCCCGCCAAAAGCTCCGTGCTGCCCTCGGGCTTGACCCGAGGGCCAAGCGCGGCAAGCACCGCAGCTGCGGGGGCGTCTAAAGTGACCCTCGGGTCAAGCCCGAGGGCAGCCCGGTGGGGGAGGTCAGATTGTGCGAAAGAGCTCTCAGCTCTGTTCAATCTGGTTCTCCACGAATTGGGCAAAGGCTCGGGCGCGGTGGGAAAGGCCCTGCTCGCCGGGTGACCAGGAATGCTTTTGCTCGGGCGACATTTCGCCAAAGGTGATGTCGTAGCCGTTTGGCTGGAACATGGGATCGTAGCCATGGCCCTGGGTGCCGCGGGGCGGCCAAATAAGAATGCCTTCGCACTTGCCGACATAGAGCACGTCGCGACCATCGGGATGGGCGAGGCAAAGCGTGGCGTTGAAAGCGGCGGTGCGATCGGCGGGTGCGGTTGCGCCCTTGGCCAGCAATTCGTCCTGAACCCGCTGCATGGCATTGGTGAAATTGCGGGGCACGCCGGCCCAATCGGCGGTGTAGACGCCGGGCTGGCCATCGAGCGCATCGACGGAAATGCCGCTATCGTCGGAGAGCGCCAGCATATTGGCGCCCTTGGCCGAGGCATGGGCCTTGGTGCGGGCGTTTTCGGCAAAGGTGGTGCCGTTTTCTTCGGGCTCGGGCAGGCCGAGATCGCCAGCGGAAATCAGCTCAAGGCCGAAGGGAGCGAAAAGCTCCTGGAATTCTTTCAACTTGCCGGCGTTGTGGGTGGCAAGCACAAGACGGTCGCCGCGGCGGAGTTTGGGGATGGTCATTTGGACTCCAGCGCGCGTTGAATGTCGTTCCAGATGGCGCAGTTTGCCGCCTGAAAGGCACCCTCACCCGTCTCGCGCTTCGCGCGATCCGCCCGCTCCCCGAGAGGGAGGGGAAGCGAGGGGTCCGCCGCGCTTTTCTTCTGCGCAACGCCGGAGGGGCTCTTCTTCAGGAGATCGAAAATGCTCATGCGGCAAGCGCGGCCTTCTGCAACTCGGTGAGTTCACCAATGCCCTTGCCGGCAAGGTTCATCAGGGCGTTGAGCTCTTCGCGATCAAACGGGGCGCCTTCGGCGGTGCCTTGGATTTCGACGAATTTTCCCGAGCCGGTCATGACGAAATTGGCGTCGGTTTCGGCTTCCACGTCTTCGAGATAGTCGAGATCGAGCACGGGGGCGCCGCGATAGATGCCGCAGGAAATGGCGGCGACCGATTCCTTGAGCACCGGGCCCTTGGTCAGTTTGCGTTCCTCAAGCCATCTTACCGCGTCGGCCAGCGCAATATAGGCGCCGGTGATGGAGGCGGTGCGGGTGCCGCCATCGGCCTCAAGCACGTCGCAATCGAGGGTGATCTGAGATTCGCCGAGCGCGGTCAGATCGACGACGGCGCGGAGCGAGCGGCCGATGAGGCGCTGAATTTCTTGCGTGCGGCCCGACTGCTTGCCGGCAGTGGCTTCGCGGCGGGTGCGCGTACCGGTGGCGCGGGGCAGCATGCCATATTCGGCGGTGACCCAGCCCTGGCCCTTGCCGCGCAGCCAGCCGGGAAGGCTGGTTTCAACCGAAGCCGTGCAGAGCACTTTGGTATTGCCGAAAGCGATGAGGCAGGAGCCTTCGGCTTTCATGGCAACGTTGCGCTCGATGGTGACAGCCCGCATTGCATCAGGGGCGCGTCCGGAAGGCCGCATGCTTTGGTCTCTTTTTTCCTATTTACCGCCTCTTAACCTTCCTAGCCGCGCGGAACAAGCGCCGCGCCGCTTACCGCCCTTGCACTGAACGCTTAAATGAGGGAGCAAGGTTAAAGCCAAAAGTTTCATTCAAAACATCATGGTCCACCCGCACGACGAATTTTTGAGCGTCCTCAATTCGCGCAGCCAGGAAATTTTCAGGCGGCTGGTGGAGCGCTATCTCGATACCGGCCTGCCGGTGGGGTCGCGCGATCTTTCCAAACTTTTGCAGACGGAACTCTCGCCCGCTTCGGTGCGCAATGTGATGGCCGATCTTGAGGATCTGGGACTGATTGCGGCGCCGCATACTTCGGCGGGGCGCGCGCCGACGCAGCAGGGGCTGCGGTTTTTCGTCGATTCCATGCTCGAGGTCGGCGCGGTCAATGAGAGCGAAAAACGCAGCATTGCCCAGCACATCGAAGGCCATGCTGGGCGGCGGCAGGTGGAGGACCTGCTTACGGAAGCGAGTTCGCTGCTCTCCGGGCTCAGCCAGGGCGCGGGGCTGGTGATTGCCACCAAGGCCGACATGGTGATGCGGCATGTGGAATTCGTGCGGCTCGATAATTCACGGGCCATGGCGATTCTGGTCGGCGACGATGGGCAGGTGGAGAACCGCATTCTCGAGCTGCCGCCGGGCTTTACGGCGGCGGCGCTGCAGCAGGCGAGTAATTATTTAGCGCACTATGTTGTCGGCCGGACGCTGTCGGAGGCGCGAAAAGCGCTGGATGAGCGGCGGGCGGAACAGCGGGCTGAGCTGGATGAACTCACCCAAAAGCTCGTGGACGACGGGATTGCGACGTTGGTGCAGGACTCGCCAGCGACGGCGCCGCGGGTGATCGTGCGGGGGCGAGCGAACCTGCTCAATGACGCCATGGCGAGCGATGAGCTGGAGCGGATGCGGCAGCTTTTCGATGAGCTCGAGAGCAAGGAGGGGCTGCTGGAGCTGCTGGGCGACGCGGAAAAGGCGCAGGGGGTTCGGATATTCATCGGCTCGGAAAACAAGCTGTTTTCCCTCTCAGGCTCTTCGGTGATTCTCTCGCCTTATAAGGATGCCAATGACAAGGTGGTGGGCGTGCTTGGGGTGATCGGGCCGACGCGGCTCAACTATGCGCGGATCGTGCCGGTGGTGGATTATACCGCCAATGTGCTGACGCGGCTGATGGCACGGAAACGCCCCTGAAGTGTTGAACTATTGAAATACGCTCCGTATTGGCCGATATGCGGGGCGAAACTTTTACTACTGAGGTCCACGCAGAAATGATGAGCGACGAGAACGCCGCCCAGGGCGAAACGCCGGAGACCGAAATCCCGGCCACCGAAACGCCGGAAGTCGATCCCGTCGAGGCCCTGCTTGCGGAAAATGCCGAGCTGAAGGACCGCGTGCTGCGCACGCATGCCGAGATGGAAAACCTCAGGAAGCGCACCGAGCGCGATGTGGCGGACACCCGCTCCTACGCCATTGCCGGCTTTGCCCGCGACATGCTGAGCGCCACCGACGCGCTGAGCCGCGCGCTGCTGGTGATCCCCGAGGAAACGCGGGCGACTGCCGAAGGCACGCTCAAGAGCCTCATCGAAGGGCTGGAGCTGGCCGAGCGTGAAATGCAGCGCCTCTTGGGCAAGCACGGCGTGAAGCCGATCGAAGCGGCGGGCCAGAAATTCGACCCGAACAAGCATCAGGCCATGTTTGAAGTGCCGAACCCGAATGTGCCGGAAGGTACGGTTGTGCAGGTGGTACAAGAGGGCTTTGCCATTGGCGAGCGCGTGCTGCGGCCGGCCATGGTGGGTGTCGCCAAGGGTGGCGGGGCGGCTCCGGTGGCCGAGGGCGTCGACAAGAACGTCTGATTCTTTTTTGGTTCTTTGGGAAAGGGCGCTGCGAGGCGCCCTTTTTGTTTTGATACTTTGAAAACCTCATCCTGAGGTGCGGAGCGAAGCGCAGCCTCGAAGGGCGAGGTTGGGCGAGTGGAGACCGGTGCCACGCCCCCCGTGGTTCGAGGCCCCGGGTCAAACCCGGGGCACCTCACCATGAGGGCTACTGGGACGGCTCCTGTGTCAGCTTAGCCCAGAATTTCGCGACTCATGATGCGCTCGACGCCGGCCTCTGCCAAATCAGCCCAGGCTTTTTCGAGCGAGCCATTCGCATCGATGGCGCGCGTGGCGTCTTCAATAACCGTGACGTCAAATCCGCCGGCGGCACCATCCAGAGCTGTCCAGGCGACGCAAAAATCGGTGGCGAGGCCAACGATGAAGAGACGGCCGACGTCGCGTTCGTTGAGATAGCCGGCAAGGCCCGTAAGGGTTTCGCGGTCGGCCTCCTGGAAGCCGGAATAGGAATCAATGGCGCGGTTATAACCCTTGCGGATGACGAGCTGGGCGTGGGGGATGTCGAGATCGCTTGAAAGTTCAGCGCCACGAGTGGCCCAGACGCAGTGGTCGGGCCAGAGGACTTGCGTGCCGTAGTCGAGGTCCACGGTTTCGAAAGGGGCTTTGCCGGGGTGATTGCTCGCGAAGGAAATGTGGTCGGCCGGGTGCCAGTCCTGGGTGAAGACGACGTTTTTGAATTTTTTGGCGAGCGCATTGATCAGCGGCACGATTTCGTCGCCGCCGGAAACGGCCAGATTGCCGCCGGGCAGGAAGTCATATTGCACATCGACGACGACGAGCACGTCTTCGGGCGTGATGGGGGTCATGAGGCGGCCTTCTCCGGTTGGAAAAACTCGGCGCGGAGGAGGCCGCGCACGGAATTGCCGAGGAAGATTGCATCGGCGGAATGCAAATCGGCAAGGGTGAGAATGGCTTCTTGGGCCTCGCCGGTTTCGATGAGTTCAGCGCGGAGCGTACCGGGGAGAAGGCCGGAGGAGAGGGCGGGCGTAAGAAGTTTGCCACCGCGCTGGAGGAAAAGATTGGTGATGGAGCCTTCGGTGAGTTCGCTACGCTCGTTGAGGAAGACGACTTCGTCGACGCCGAGCGTGTCGTGGGCGGCGATGCGGGGCTGGTCATAAAAGGCGCGGTTCGTGGTTTTGTGGGCCAGCCAGACCGAGGTGGAGGCGAGGGTTTCGCTGGCGATGATGAAGCGGAATTTTTCGGGGTTTGGCGGCAGGGGGACGGCTGATATCTCGATGCCGGTTTCCGACAGGGTGAGGCGGACGCGCATGGGGGCGGTCCAGTTTGCGCTTTCGGCGAGAAGGAGCGTGGTGGCTTCGGCGGCGTCGGCGGGGAGGCCGAAATAGGCAGCGGACGCGAGAAGCCGGGCGAGGTGGCGGCCGAGGAGGACAAAACCTTCTTCAGGTGACCATTTTAGCGTTTCGATCAGGGTGACCGGCGGGGCAGGGTCGCTGAGGAAGCGCAATTTGAGCAGGGCCTCTTCATATTCGGACTGGGCTTCGCTGTCGGCGACGATGCCGCCGCCTATGCCGATTTCCCCATTGCCGTCAGCATCGATGACGGCGGTGCGGATGGCGACGTTGAAGGCAAAATCACCATTGGGCGCGATATAGCCGATGGAGCCGGTATAGAGGCCGCGCGGCGAGGTTTCGACTTCGCGGATGATCTCCATGGCGTGCAGTTTTGGGGCGCCGGTGATCGAGCCGCAGGGAAAGAGGTTTTCCAACACGTCCAGCATGGTGACGTCGGGGCGGCGCCTGGCTGAAATACCCGAGGTCATGGTGTGGAGGGTGGAATAGGTTTCGACCGTAAAGAGGTCGGTCACTTCTACCGAGCCGATTTCGGCGATGCGGCCGAGATCATTGCGCAAGAGATCGACGATCATCAGGTTTTCGGCGCGGTTCTTTTCGTCATTGGCGAGGGCGGCACGGTCGGCGGCATCTTTGCTCGCGAGCGGGGCGCGGGGAAGGGTGCCCTTCATCGGGCGAGCGGCGAGCATGTCGCCCGTGCCCGAGACGAAAAGTTCGGGGGAGCGCGATAGGACAAAATGGTCGCCAGCGTGGATATAGGCGCCATAGGCGGTTTTTTGGCTCTGGGCGAGGCGCCGGTAAAGGCCGAGGGGGGAGCCGGAGAGCTGGAAACTGGCCTTGAAGGTCAGGTTGACCTGATAGGTATCGCCGGCTGCGATGTAGTTTTTTACAGCGTCAAAGGCAGATGCATAGTCCGCGAAGCTTGTTGAGGGGGCGAGGTTTTCGGCGGTGCCCTCCCGGCTCTCAGGAAAGTCGGCGAAGGGTTTTGGGGCGTCATAGAGGCCGAACCAAAGCAGGGGCGTTTTGCTGCGCTCGGGCAGGAATTTCTCCAGGCGCTCCTCGAACAGAAAACCGAGCTCATAGGCAAAATAGCCGGCGGCCCAGAGACCTTCTTTTCCCGCCTCGGCGATGCGCTTCAGGGCCGCGCGCGCGGCATTGGCATCAAAGGCACAAAACACCTCTTTCGGCTCGGAAAAGAGGCGGCTCTGGCCGTGGGGGGAAAGATTGTCGTGGAGGAGCACGGTGCCTGATGAAAACATGATGGGGGTTTTAGTGGGTTTGCATCGAGGGGCGAAGGGGGATTTTCGCCCTTTTGCGATTGCCGACACCCCCACCCTCATTCCCTCCCCACAAGGGGGAGGGAGGCGCTGGGCTTGGGTGCCCAGGTTTGGTCCGGGCAATAATGAAATCGCCCGAGCACCGCCCCTTGGCGGGGAAATTGCGGCATGGCAGATAGTGGCGTCCGGGCGCAGGGGCGCCCGGTGTGAGGGCAATTCCAAATGAAAACCGAACTGCTGGGCGCTTTTGCCGCCCTGGCATTTGTGGCTGGCGTCGCGCCGGCCGCGGCACAGAATGTCGAGTTCACGCTGATCAACGAGAGCTCGCAGGCGCTGCACTATTTTTATACGACGCCGAGCAATGAAGACAGTTGGGGCTATGATCTCTTGGGCGAAACCGGCACGCTTGAATCCGGCTATAATGGCACCGTGACCATCGGCGATGGTTCGGACCAGTGCCTTTATGACTTCAAGTTCGTGATGGACAGCGGCGCGGAGCTGATCGAGCCCGGCATCGATATCTGCGAACTCGGTTCCTACACAATTACCGATTGATCGGTCATTGGCGATCACCGACTGATTTCCGGCAGGCGCTGCCTTTTCGCAAGGGGCGGCGCCTTTCTTTCCGGCAAAGGCATTTCTGGGCATTTCTGGCCCCAGACGCGCTTGAAGCCCCAAGCGCACCCCCCTATATACGCCCCGAGGCCCGAGAACGGGCAAATCAACCTACGAGGGACCCGGCCCTATGGGCATAGAGGCTGCTTTGCAAAAAGGGCTTCATGAGTGGGTTCGCTGTAAAGAGAGGCTAGTTTTATGGCAAAAGTCATTGGTATCGACCTCGGTACAACCAATAGCTGCGTCGCCGTTATGGACGGCAGCAATCCCAAAGTGATCGAAAATGCCGAAGGCGCCCGGACCACCCCGTCCATGGTCGCTTTCTCCAAGGATGGCGAGCGCCTGATCGGCCAGCCGGCAAAGCGCCAGGCCGTCACCAATCCCGAAAATACCCTGTTCGCAGTCAAGCGCCTGATCGGCCGTCGCTATGACGACAAGGTCGTGGCCAAGGACAAGAACCTCGTGCCCTTCAAGATCGTGGCCGCCGACAATGGCGACGCGTGGGTCGAGGCTTCGGGCGACAAGTATTCGCCGAGCCAGGTCTCGGCCATGGTTCTGCAGAAGATGAAGGAAACCGCCGAAGCCTATCTCGGCGAAACCGTCACCCAGGCCGTCATCACCGTTCCCGCCTATTTCAATGACAGCCAGCGCCAGGCGACCAAGGATGCCGGCCGCATTGCCGGTCTTGATGTCCTGCGCATCATCAACGAGCCGACGGCGGCTGCGCTCGCCTATGGCCTCGACAAGAAGAATTCCGGCACCATCGCGGTCTATGACCTTGGCGGCGGTACTTTTGACGTTTCCATTCTCGAAATCGGCGATGGCGTCTTCGAAGTGAAGTCGACCAATGGCGACACCTTCCTCGGCGGCGAAGACTTTGACATGCGTCTCGTCGATTACCTCGCCGACGAGTTCAAGAAAGAGCAGGGCATCGACCTGCGCAACGACAAGCTCGCTCTGCAGCGCCTCAAGGAAGCTGCCGAAAAGGCCAAGATCGAACTGTCCTCGTCGACCCAGACCGAAATCAACCTGCCCTTCATCACGGCAGATGCTTCGGGCCCAAAACACCTCACCCTCAAGCTGAGCCGTTCGAAGCTCGAATCGCTGGTCGATGACCTGATCCAGCGCACCATCGAGCCGTGCAAGCAGGCCATGAAGGATGCTGGCGTTTCCGCATCGCAGATCGACGAAGTCGTTCTCGTGGGCGGCATGAGCCGCATGCCCAAGGTGCAGGAAGCCGTAAAGCAGCTCTTCGGCAAGGAACCGCACAAGGGCGTCAACCCCGACGAAGTCGTTGCGCTTGGTGCTGCCATTCAGGGCGGCGTGCTGCAGGGCGACGTCAAGGACGTGCTGCTGCTCGACGTGACCCCGCTTAGCCTCGGCATCGAAACGCTCGGTGGCGTCTTTACCCGCCTTATCGACCGCAACACCACGATTCCGACCAAGAAGAGCCAGACGTTCTCGACCGCTGAAGACAATCAGTCGGCCGTGACCATCCGGGTCTTCCAGGGCGAACGCGAAATGGCGGCCGACAACAAGCTCTTGGGCAATTTCGACCTCGCCGGCATTCCGCCCGCACCGCGTGGCGTACCGCAGATCGAAGTGACCTTCGACATCGACGCCAACGGCATCGTCAACGTCTCGGCCAAGGACAAGGGCACCGGCAAGGAACAGCAGATCCGCATCCAGGCCTCCGGTGGTCTCAGCGATGCCGACATCGAGAAGATGGTGAAGGACGCCGAAGCCAATGCCGAAGCCGACAAGCGCAAGCGCGAAGCGGTCGAAGCCAAGAACCAGGCCGAATCGCTCGTCCACTCGACCGAAAAGTCGCTGAAGGACTATGGCGACAAGGTTTCGGCCGAGGACAAGGGCGCGATCGAAACCGCGATCAACGACCTCAAGGCCGTGCTCGATGGCGATGATGCCGAAGTGATCAAGGAAAAAACCTCGGCGCTGGCCGAGGCCTCGATGAAGCTCGGCGAAGCCATGTACAAGGCCAGCCAGGCTGAAGCCGAAGCCAAGGCCAACGGCACCCGTGACGAAGAAGACGACGACGTCGTCGACGCCGACTTCGAAGAGGTCAAGGACGACGACAAGAAGTAATTTTTGTCATTTTTCGAAGAAGGGCCCGGTGGAAACACTGGGCCTTTTTTATTGCGTCAGTCCCCCTTCTCCCCTTGCGGGAGAAGGTGGCGCGCAGCGCCGGATGAGGGGTATTCCTGCGGTGTCCCCTACAAGCTCCTCTGCGGAGGATAGATACCCCTCACCCTGCAATTCTGCTGAACGCAGAATTGCTGTCCCTCTCCCTCAAGGGGCGAGGGGAGATCGGTGGATGGGGCGATCACCGCAAAACGTTCCACGTGAATCACGGAGGCTGCGTCAGTAAAGTTGCCCCTTTGGCGCTCTCTTGATAAAGCACATCCAACACGGCCCTAAAACTTGCCGACCCCAGGCCCCTTGCGGGTTGTGGGGTCGATTGCCATCTAGGGACAAATGTTAGGGCTTGCCTAAGCGGGGCGCGCGGAAAGCGCGACCGGCTGTTTCGGAGAAGATTTTTGGCCAAACGCGATTTTTACGAAGTGCTCGGCTGCCAGAAGGGCGCCGACGAGGCGACCCTGAAAAGCGCCTATCGCAAACTCGCCATGCAGTTCCACCCGGACCGCAATCCCGGCAATGCCGAGGCCGAGAACAAGTTCAAGGAAATCAACGAAGCCTACGATACGCTCAAGGACGGCCAGAAGCGCGCCGCCTATGACCGGTTCGGTCACGCCGCCTTCGAACAGGGTGGCGGGCGTGCCGGCGGTGGTTTCGGGCCGGAATTCACGTCGTCCATGTCCGATATTTTTGAGGACATTTTTGGTGACTTCATGGGCGGCGGTGGTCGTCGCGGTGGGGGTGGCGCCTCCAAGCTGCGCGGTTCGGACCTGCGCTATAATCTCGAAATTTCGCTCGAAGAGAGTTTTGAGGGCCGCACCGTCGAGATCGACGTGCCGACGCTGGTCGGCTGCGATACTTGCGAAGGGTCGGGCGCGAAGCCGGGCACCGGGACGCATACCTGCCGGCAGTGTAATGGCCATGGCAAGGTTCGTGCGGCGCAGGGGTTCTTCACCATCGAGCGCACTTGCCCCGTCTGCCAGGGTCGCGGCCAGATGATGGACCAGCCCTGCACCGATTGCGGTGGCCAGGGCCGTCGGCAGGAAAACCGCAAGCTCTCGGTAGACATTCCCAAAGGGATCGAGGACGGCACGCGCATTCGCCTTGCCAATGAGGGCGAGGCCGGGGTGCGGGGCGGCCCGCCGGGCGATCTCTACATCTTCATCTCGATCAAGCCGCATGATCTGTTCCAGCGCGATGGCGCCGATCTTTATGCGCGCGTGCCGATTTCGATGACCACGGCCGCTTTGGGCGGGGAATTCGAAGTGCCGACGCTTGATAGCGCGCGGGCCAAGGTGAAGGTGCCGACCGGCACGCAGCCGGGGCAGCGGGTGCGCCTCAAGGGCAAGGGCATGCCGGTGTTGCGGAGCAAGGATATCGGCGACCTCTATGTTCAGCTCGACATCGAGACGCCGCAGAACCTCTCCAAGCGCCAGCGTGAACTGCTGGAAGAGTTTGCCGAGCTCGAGACGAAGGATACCAGCCCGCAATCGGGCGGGTTCTTCGATAAGCTCAAGAAGATGTTTGAGGCTTGAGGCCGCAAAAATCGCCCCGGCGGGGCGATTTTAGGCCTCAAGGCCATGAGAGCTATGCTCGAATGGCACGAAGACTCCGGCTCAGAAGGACGGCACCTTTCGCCACGATGAAATCCCCGCGCGAGCGGGGATTTTTGTTTTTGAGTGAGGCTCCCAAAACCCTCATGGTGAGGTGCCTTTGCATGGCAAAGCCTCGAACCACGAGGGTGAGCGAGTGGAGGCTTTGTGCCACGCCCTCGCCCTTCAAGGCTACGCTTCGCTCCGCACCTCAGGATGAGGTCTACTGCGACCGCTGCGGCCGGTGCCTCACTCAGTCGGCATGCCGGACATGTCCATCCAGACATATTCCCAAACGTGGCCATCGATATCGGCGACGGCGCGCGAATACATGAAACCCATGTCCTGGGCGTCGCGCACTTCCTTGCCGCCGGCTTTCAAACCAGCTTCGGCGATCGCATCCACCGCTTCGCGGCTGTCACGCGAGAGGGCGTAGAGCGCCTGGGTTTCCTTCTTCGCATCCGAAATCGGCAGGCGGGCGAATTCCTTGAATTTTTCGTGGGTGAGGACCATCACGAAGATCGTGTCGGAGATGACGATGCAGGCGGCCGTCTCGTCGGTGAAATCGGGATTGTGATCAAAACCCAGCGCCTTGTAATAGGCCATGGAAGCGGCGAGATCGGCGATCGGCAGGTTGACGAAAATCATCGAGGGCATTTTTCGCTCCAATAGTTAGGCATTGTCTTAAGTAATGAGAGATTGCCTTGGCCGAGTCAATCCTCTTGCCTTCGACGGACGAGCCAAGCCATTTTCGACAGACGAGACTAAATTGGAGTCACCATGAAGACGGCGCTCACCCTTTCCGGTTCGATCCGCAAGGGATCTTACAATCGTGTCCTGCAGCAGCATATGGGCCGGGCCCTGACGAAGGCGGGCGTCGAGGTCACCGAGCTGGACCTTGGCGACTTCCCCATGCCGATCTTCAACGAGGATCTCGAGGTCGATTCGGTACCAGAGGCGGCGATAAAACTGGCCGAGATGTGGCGCAGCCATGACATCGTCTTCATCGCGACGCCAGAATATAATGGCGGGGTGTCGCCGCTGATCGTCAACACCATTACCTGGATCAGCCGGCAGAGGCCGAGCCCGTTCCGGCATGCCGTGTTCGGGATTGGTGGGGTCAGCTCGGGGAAATATGGGACGATTTGGAGTCTGAGCCATCTGCGGGATTCGCTCTCGAAGGTCGGGGCGCTGGTGGTGCCGACGCTCTTGGGCATCGGACCGGCGGAAGAATCGCTCGATGCGGAGGGTAATCCGGTGGAGCCGGCGATCGTCCGCAAGGTGGAACAGATGGTGCAGGAACTGACGCATTTTTCGCGAGGCTAGGCGATGAAGGCTCTCTATCTGACCCATCCGCAGGTGCGCATGGACCCGGCCGTGCCGGTGCCGCTCTGGAGGCTTTCCGAGGAGGGGCGGGAGAGAGCCGAAGCTTTTGCGGCTCGCCGGATTGTTCCGGCGGGCACTTTTGTGTTTTCGAGCCGGGAAACCAAGGCGCTGGAACTGGCCGAGATCGTCGCGGCGCAGGCGGGGACGCCGGTATTGGCCGATCACCTGATGGGCGAGAACGATCGTAGCGCTACGGGATTTTTGCCGCCGGCGCTGTTCGAGGAAACGGCGGACCGGTTTTTTGCCGAGCCGGAGGAGAGCATCGATGGCTGGGAAAAGGCGGCGGATGCGCAGCGCCGTATCGTCGAGACTGTCCTGGCCGCCCTAAGAAGCGTGCCGCCCGATACTTCGGTGATTTTTTGCGGGCATGGGGCGGTGGGGACGCTACTCAAATGCCATCTCGGCGGGCGAAAGATTGCGCGCAGCGAGGACCAGAGCCGGCATGGCCACCGCGGCGGCGGCAATGCCTTTGTGTTCGATTTGGCGGGGACGGAATTGCACACCGAATGGATGGCTATGGAAGACCTGCCAGACGAGTGGTGGCGCTAGGCCTTCTTTTCGCTGAGGGCAAAAAGGTCGAGCGCATCGGCGAGGGCTTCGGTGAGACGATCGAGACGGGCCGGGTCGGTTTCGAGCTGACGCAGGCGATTGGGGCCGGCGAGGGGGACGGCGCCCACCAGGTCGAGACCTTTTTGGGTGATGGCAACGAGGCGGGCGCGGCGATCGCGCGGGTCGGTGCGGACGATGCAGAGGTCGAGGCGGCGGAGTTCGTCGATGGATTGACCCAGGGTTGCCGCGTGCATGTCGAGGCCTTTTCTGAGGGCAGCAAGGGCCATATGGGGGCGTTCGGCCAGCGTGTGGAGCACGGCGAGCTGCAGCCCGGTAATGCCGTGGCGCTGTTTCAGCTCGAGATGGAAGGCGGCGATGGCGGAATCGAGCCGCATCCAGGCGACCAGGGTGGAAAGGGCCTGCTGCTGCATTTTGCTTTCGAGACAGAGATGAATCGGCTGTCTTATGGCGGCATAGGATTTTTCCCGCAAGGTGCTATGGCATCATAGGGTCGGTGATTTCGTCTTGCCCCGGGCTCGTCGATGTGCGACCCCAACCCAAATCAGCGACAGAAGGGATTTTGCCATGGCCGGCCATTTGATCGTGGGGCTCGACGTTTCGACGCGCGCCCGTGCCGAGGAGATCGTCACCGCGCTGGGCGACACCGTCGACTACTTTAAGATCGGCTATCAGTGCTTTTACGGCGCCGATGGCTTTGCACTCGGCAAGGATCTGATCGCGGCGGGCAAGAAGGTGTTCTTTGACCTCAAACTGCTCGACATCGACAACACGGTCGAAAAGGGCGTGGCGGCGATTGCCGCGACCGGCGCGGCGATGCTGACGGTGCACGCCTATCCCAAATGCATGAAGGCGGCAGCCAAGGCGGCGGAGGGGTCTGACCTTTGCGTGCTGGGCGTGACGGTGCTCACTTCCATGGACGATGCCGATGTGAAGGAAGCTGGCTATGAGCGCGATGCGGCGGGACTGGTGGCCCTCCGCGCACAGCAGGCCAAGGAAGTCGGGATCGGCGGCATTGTCGCTTCCTCGCATGAGGCGGAAATGGTGCGGACGATTTTGGGGCCGAAGATGGCGATCGTGACGCCGGGGATTCGTCCCGCGGGTGCGGCCTTGGGCGACCAGAAGCGGGTGATGACGCCGGCAGAGGCGCTGGCGGTGGGCGCGAGCCATCTGGTGGTGGCGCGGCCGATCGTCGAGGCGGCGGACCCGGCGGCAGCGGCGCGGGCGATTTTGGCCGAGATGGCTGGTTCCGGGACGAGGCTCGCCTGATGCGCTATTCAGCCTGCATTGAAATGCTGTTCGTGCCGGAAACGCCCGATCCGGTGGAGCGGGTGCGCCTTGCCAAGGCGGCGGGGTTCGAGGCGGTGGAGTTCTGGCTGTGGTCGAACAAGGACCCCGATGCGGTGGAGCGCGTGCTGGGTGAAACTGGCGTGAAGCTCGCCGGGATCGTGGCGGAGCCTTTTGCCGAGCTGACGCGCGAGGGGGATCATGACCGGTTTCTCGCCGGGCTCGAAAAGAGCCGGGATGTGGCGCTGCGGCTCGGGGCAGGCGTGCTCATTTGCCAGTCGGGGCCGTTGCTGCCGGGGATCGAGAGGGCGAAGCAGCATGAGGGGCTGGCGATTGCCATGCAGCGCTCGGCTGAGGTTTTGAAGGGATCTGGCGTGAAGCTGGGGCTGGAGCCGCTCAATGATCGCGTGGATCATCCGGGATATTATCTCACGAGCACGGTTGAGGCGCTCGATATCATGGATGCGGTCGATCGGCCGGAGATCGGAATCACCTATGATCTCTATCATTCCATGGTGATGGGCGAGGTGCCCGAAGAGGTGGTTGGGGATCGGGCAAGGCACATTGTGCATGTGCACGTGGCGGACCATCCCGGGCGCAATCAGCCGGGGAGTGGGGGGCTGGATTTGAAGCGGCCGCTCGGGTGGTTGCGGGGGCAGGGCTATGATGGATTTGTCGGGCTGGAGTTCCGGCCTACGGCTGGGACGGAGGCGGCGCTGATTCAGATGCGCAGTTCGCTCGGGTAAGCCCAGGGTCTTCCTTCTCCCCTTGCGGGAGAAGGTGCCCCGTAGGGGCGGATGAGGGGTATTCTTGCGGTGCCCTAACTCGCTCCTCTGCGGAGGACGGATACCCCTCACCCTGGATTTTTGCTGAACGCAAAAATCCGGTCCCTCTCCCTCAAGGGGCGAGGGAGGGCGCGGCGGGTGGGGTAGCTCTTAGCCCGCCAGACCATGCTGCTTGCTGAGATCCTCCAGATCCAGCAAAGGCCTTGCGCCAATGTGGGAAATCACTTCGGAGGCGGCCAGGCACCCGGTTTTGAGGGCCGATTCGAGATTTTGGCCGCGGGCCATGCCGAGGAGGAAGCCCGAGGCAAAAAGGTCGCCCGCGCCAGTGGCGTCTACGACTTTGTCGATGGGGAAGGCGGGAACCGAGACGACTTCGCCATTGTAGACCGCCATAGCACCCTCGGCGCCCATGGTGATGGCGGCGAGTTCGGCATCCTGAGCGATGGCGCGGACGGCGGTGCCGAGGTCGTCGGTTTCGTAGAGCGATTTCAGCTCGTGCACATTGGCAAAGACGTAATCGATCGTCTTGGAGCGGATCAGGTCCAGGAATTCGGCGCGGTAGCGGTCGACGCAGAAGGGGTCCGACAGCGTGAAGGCCGCGGCGCGCTCATGCTTGTGGGCATAGTGGGCGGCGAGGACGAAGGCCTTTTTGGCTTCCACCGGGTCCCACAAAAAACCTTCCATATAGGTGATGGCGGCGCCGCCGATTTCGTCGGGGCGGATATCGGCTTCGGTGAGCTGGTGGCAGGCGCCGAGATAGGTGTTCATGGTGCGCTCGGCCTCCGACAGGAAGATCATCGAGCGAGCGGTCAGCGCGCCGTTCTTGAGGCGCGAGGTGTTGTAGTAGACGCCGATGGCGTCGAGGTCGTTGGCAAAGACATCGCCGAGGGGATCATCGGCCACCTTGCCCACAAAGGCAGCGCGGCCACCGAGCGAGGCGACGCCCGCAGCGGTATTGGCGGCGGAGCCACCGGAAATCTGCTGCCGGGTGAGCGGCATTTTTGAATAAAGGTCTTCAGCCCGATCGGTATCGATCAGGTGCATGATCCCCTCCTTCATGCCTTCGCGCTCGATGAAGCCGGGTTCGACAGGGGCGATGATGTCGACAATGGCGTTACCGATCGTCAGCACGTCGAAGCGGGTCTGGGTCATGCGGGCAGTCCGGGGATCAAGGAAAATCGGGAGAGGGTTTAGCGCAGGCGGGGGACGGGGGCAATGTTTTGGGTTTTTTGGGGGATCGCCGGTGTCGTTGTTCTTGCCGTACCCCCACCCTTGATCCCTCCCCACAGGGGGGAGGGAGACGATAGAACCGCGGGGCCAAGGCAAGCGCCTCCCTCCCCTTGATGGGGAGGGAATGAGGGTGGGGTGGGGGCTAAGCACGCCGAACCCGCTACAGACTTCCGATAATCTCCGCGATCAGCGCTTCGGTATCTTCGCCGGCTCTCAGCGCGATTTGGCCATCGAGCAGCAGGATGGACAACCCGTGGACTTTCGCCCAGGCGGCGAGCGCCTTGATGCGGCCGGTCTGCATGTCGCCGCCGACGACATGGCGCAGGGTATCGAAGGCAGCGTCGGCTGCCATGCGTAGGCCGGGGCGGCCGTCTTTCTTGAGTTGGGGCGAGAACATCAGGCGGAAGAGATTGGCGTTGCTGAGGGCGAAAAGCACATAGGTCTTGCCCAGGGCGGCCATGGGATCGGGCGGATTGCTAGCGGCTACCGCTTCCATGGCAGCAGAAAAGCGCTGGAAGCCGGTGACGGCGAGCGCTTCGAGCAAGGCGGCGCGGGAATCGAAATGGCGATAGGGCGCGGCGGCCGAGACGCCAACGGCACGAGCGAGGTCGCGCAGGCCAAGGCCGACCTCGCCTTCCTTTTCCAGAATGATCAGCGCAGCTTCAAGCAAAGCCTGACGCAGATTGCCGTGATGATAGGGCGAATTGGCAGATGTTGACATTGTTTACATATAGGAACTAAAAGTAAGCACCGTTAACACCTGGGTGAGGACAGGGCAATGGATTGGAATTTGATATTGGCTTGCGCCCACCATCTGGCGGTCTTTTCGCTGGTGGGGATTTTTGCGGCGGAATTTGCGCTGATCAGGCCGGGGCTGGGTGGGGCACGGCTCGGGCAGTTGGCCCGCATTGATGGCGCCTATGGCGCAATGGCGACGGTGGTGATCGTCGTTGGCATCTTGCGGGTTTGGTTCGGGGGCGTCGATCCCTGGTACTATCTCGGCAATCACGCCTTTTGGGGGAAGATGGCACTGTTCCTAGTGATGGGGCTTCTTACCATCCAGCCCACCCTGGCCATAAGGCGCTGGGCAAAGGCCGGCGAGGGGATGGCTGATTATGTGGTGCCGGCAGGAGACATCGGGGCGAGCCGACGGTTCGTGCATCTGCAAGCAGGCGTGCTGCTGCTGATCCCGCTCTTCGCGGCGGCCATGGCGCGGGGCTATGGGAGTTGAGCTCCCACACCTAGTTCATCGTCATTGCCGGGCTTGCCCCGGCAATCCAGTTTTTGCGGAGGCATGGACCACCGGGACAAGCCCGGTGGTGACGATGGGGGAAGCGCGGAGTAGCACGCAGAGGTTCCCGCTTTCGCGAGTAAGCTTCTAAGCCGCTCTTGGCAGCGGCATTTTCGGCTCGAAAAGACACCATTCGCTGATCGGGCAGCGCCAGCATTCGGGTTTTCGCGCCTTGCAGATATAGCGGCCGTGGAGGATCAGCCAATGGTGGGCGTGGAGCATGAAACGCTCGGGGATCTGCTTTTGCAGCGCCAGTTCCACCGCCAACGGGGTTTTTCCTGGGGCGAGGCCCGTGCGGTTGCCGACGCGGAACAGATGGGTGTCGACGGCAATGGTCGGCTGCTTGAACCAGATGTTTAAGACCACGTTGGCCGTTTTGCGGCCGACGCCGGGCAGGGCTTCGAGGGCTTCGCGATTGTCGGGGACTTCGCCGCCGTGCTGGTCGAGGAGAATCTGGGAGAGGGCAAAGACGTTCTTGGCCTTGCCGCGATAAAGGCCGATGGTTTTGACCAATTCGGTAATCTGCTCAACGCCCAAGGCGACCATGGCGGCGGGCGAGGGGGCGAGCTCGAAGAGACGTTTCGTTGCCTTGTTGACGCCGGCATCGGTCGCCTGGGCGGAGAGGACCACCGCTACAAGCAGAGTATAGGCGTTGATATAGTCGAGTTCGCCCTTGGGCTCGGGCTCGATCTGATGAAAGCGCTCGAAAATTGCCTCGGCCTGGGCGCGGTTCAGTTTTTTCACTTTTTTAGGACTTGGCATTCTCTCGACCCCGAATCTCTGCCAATATTTCAGGGCGAGTCCATCATGCCAATGCAAACCAGCACAACGACCAGTCCCCTGTTTTCGGCCACCCTGCGGCCGGACAGATCGCTGCGCGCCGCCGGTGGCTGGATCGGCCTTGCCGTGGCAGGGCTTCTGGGCCTGCCCTTCCTTGTTGCCGTGCCGGAATTTCTGCTGCCCGGCATTTTGGGTTTTGCCATTGCCGCGGGCGGGCTCCTCGCCTTTTCGCTGCGGCAGGCGCGGCGCGCGCGGTTGACCGAACAGATTACCGTCTGGCCCGGCCAGATCGAAGTGGTCACTGCGGGTCGGGGCGGGGACAGGCAGATGCGCCGGTTCGACCCCAAGAAGGTGCGGCTGGTGTTGGATCGGGACGAGAATGAACGCACGACCGCCATGTATCTCAGCCATGGCAATGAGCGCATCGAGATCGGCGCCTTTCTGGCGATCAATGACAAGTCGAGTTTTGCGCGCGCTTTTGGTCAGGCCATGCGCAAGGCGCGCCAAGGCTAGACGCGTCAAAACCGGGTCGCGAACCGCTATCTTCCCGGACTAAAAAGGGCAAAAGCTCAATTGAAAGATACGGCCATGAACCAGCTTGCCCATATCGCCCCGGCCAGCGACTACGACACCATTCGCGCGGCCATTCGCTATCTCAGCGAGAACGGTCCGGATGCGACCGATCTCGGCAAGTTTTCGCGGGCCCTCGGGCTGACAGAGCGGCAATTGACCGATCTCTTTCGGCGCTGGTGCGGGCTCAGTCCAAAAAGTTTCGCGCAGGCGGTGGCGCTCGACCATGCAAAGTCGCTGCTGCGCGACAAGGCCAGCGTCTTGGACACGACCTATGAGGTGGGGCTGTCTTCCACGTCGCGGCTGCACGATCTCTTCGTGACTTATGAAGCCATGCCGCCCGGGGTGTTTCGCGCCGGGGGTGAGGGGATCGACATGTTCTGGGGCGTGGCGCCATCGCCCTTCGGGCTCGCCGTAGTGACGGCCACGGAATATGGCATGTCGGGGCTGGGCTTTGCCGATGCAGATATGACCGTGGAAGAGGCGTTTGCCGATCTTGCCAATCGCTGGCCCAAGGCGCGGTTTACGCGGGACGATGCTCGGATTGCGCCCATGGTGGCGCAGGTTTTTGAACCTGGCCGTTGGTCGCCGGATCGCCCGGTACGGGTGGTTCTTATCGGCACGGATTTTGAGGTGAAGGTCTGGGAGACGCTGCTCAAGATTCCGTGCGGGAAGGCAGTCACATATTCGAGTGTCGCCAACCATATCGGGCGGCCGACGGCGTCGCGGGCCGTGGGCGCGGCGGTCGGCAAAAATCCAATCAGCTTTGTGGTGCCATGCCACCGGGTGGTGGGAACATCGGGCGCACTGACCGGCTATCACTGGGGCGTGCCGCGCAAGCGGGCTATTCTCGGCTGGGAGGCCGGGGTGGTTTCGGCGGCGCACTAAAGAAAAACGCGGCCCGAGGGCCGCGTTTCACGTGAATCCTACAGTCAGAAATCAGAGCTTCAACCGCTCGACCAGCTTTCCATCCGGGCCGATCTTGTAGACCGTCGGTTCACCCGTGGCGATTTCGCGGGCGAGGATTTCGTCTGGCGTAAGACCTTCGATGGCCATCACAAGGGCGCGGAGCGAGTTGCCGTGGGCGGCGATGAGAACCGTCTTGCCGGCTTTGAGCTGGGGCAGGATTTCGGCTTCGTAATAGGGCAGGGTACGGGCCGCGGTGTCCTTGAGGCTCTCGCCGCCCGGAGGGGGTACGTCGAAGGAGCGGCGCCAGATAAGAACCTGCTCTTCGCCCCATTTTGCGCGCGCGTCGTCCTTGTTGAGGCCGGAGAGATCGCCGTAGTCGCGCTCGTTGAGCGCCACGTTGCGGGTGATCGTCACATTGAGGATGCCCATCTCTTCGAGGATGAGATCGAGCGTGTGCTGGGCGCGGCGCAGGGCCGAGGTGTAGAAGAGGTCGGGCGCGAATTTTTGTGCCTTGAGCGCCTTGCCCGTCGCGCGGGCTTCGCCTTCACCCTGCTCGGTGAGGTTGGGATTGCGCCAACCGGTGAAGAGATTTTTCAGGTTCCATTCGCTCTGGCCATGACGGACCAGGATCAGTGTGCCGGACATTTTTTCAATCCCAAGTTAGTCGTTGAGGCCGAGGACGTCGGCCATGGAATAGAGACCTGCGGGCTGGTGGGTGGCCCAGAGGGCGGCGCGGACGGCGCCGTTGGCGTAGATGGTGCGGTCTTGTGCGCGGTGGTTCAACTCGATGCGCTCGGAGGGGCCGGCGAGAATGACCATGTGGTCGCCGATGACATTGCCACCGCGCAGGGTGGCAAAACCGATGGTGCCGAACTCGCGCGGACCGGTGTGGCCGTCACGGACCCTAACTGAATGGTCCTTGAGCGAAATATTGCGGCCCTTGGCGGCGGCATCCCCCAGCATCAGGGCCGTGCCCGAGGGAGCGTCGACCTTGAGGTTGTGGTGCATTTCCAGAACTTCGACGTCGTAGTCGGGCAAGGCTGCAGCGGCCTTTTCGACGAGGACGGCGAGGGCGACCATGCCGGGGGAGAAGTTGCCGGATTTTACGATGCGCGCGCCGGCGGCACCGGCAGCGGCGATTTCAGCATCGTCGGCTTCAGAGCACCCGGTGGTGCCGATGAGGTGGACGAGGCCCCTGGTCGCAGCCAGCTTGGCCAGCGCCACGCTGGAAGCGGGAGCCGTGAAATCGATGATGACGTCGGCTTGATCGAGGAGGGATGAGATATCGTCGGTGATGGTGACGCCGAGTGCCTCAATGCCGGCGAGAATGCCGGCATCCTTGCCCAGAGAGGATGCACCGGGGCGATCTACTGCGCCGACGAGTTTGAGACCATGGCTCGCAGCAACTGCCCTGATATTGGCAGATCCCATGCGGCCGCCGGCGCCGGCGACAATGGTTCTGAGCTCGGTCATGCCTCGTCTCCAAATATAGTCGCCAACGCCTATATCAGTGCCATGGCCAGCCGCCAACTCCATGCGGCGATTGGATGAATGCTTCGCAATCGACACAATTGGCGGGAGACTCTAGGCTGGCGCAAAGCGAACACATGGACCCGCAATGACCATCACCAATGCGCTGGCCAGCATTGCCGTCGACAGTCTCTCCGAATCCCTCGTCTGGTATGAGTATCTGTTCGGCCGCAAAGCCGATGCGCGACCCATGGCCGACGTTGCCGAATGGAAGCTGCCGGGGGGTGGCTGGGTGCATGTGGCGACCGACGCCGACCGGGCCGGCGCGAGCGTTCTTACTCTTATTGTCGACGATATCGCGGATGAGCTGGGGCGGCTCGAAATGTTTGGCATCAAACCGGTGGCCAAGGCGATCGGCCATTTCTTCAGCACCGCGAAGCTCCGCGATCCCGATGGGAATTTGATCGTCCTGAGCCAGCCGCAGCCGGGGACGTATTAGGTAAACACGTACTCGATGCAGCGCCTCCCCCTTGACGGGGGAGGGTGGGAGGGGGTCGGGAGCCGCGATGTCATGGGGTGTGATCACCCCTCCCCAACCCTCCCCGTCAAGGGGAGGGTGCTGGCCGGTGATTGGGACGAGAGTTCGTCAAACCCGTCGCAGGCTCACATTCTCGATCAGGTGGTTTTTGCCCTTTTTCAGGATCAAGTCGGCGCGGCCGCGCGTGGGCAAGACGTTGTCGACGAGGTTGCGGAGGTTAATCGAGCGCCAGACCTGACGACCAAAAGTGCCGGCTTCCTCTTCGCTCATTTCGGCGAAGCGGCGGAAGAAGGAGGTGGGGTCCTTGAAGGCGGTTTCGCGCAGGCGGAAGAAGCGCTGCATGAACCAGGCTTCGAGATCGTCATTGTCGGCGTCGATGTAAACGGAAAAATCGAGGAAGTCGGAGGCGAAAATGATGGGCTTGCCGGTTTTCGGCAGTTCACCGGCCTGCAGGATGTTGAGACCTTCGACGATGAGAATGTCGGGGCGATCGACAGTGATTTCAGTGTCGGCAACGACGTCATAGACGAGGTGGGAATAGACCGGCGCCTTCACAGCCGCCTTGCCCGATTTGATATCGGCGAGGAAATTGACGAAGCGGGCGCGATCGTAGCTTTCCGGAAAACCCTTGCGTTCCATCAGGCCTTTTTCGGCGAGGACCGCATTGGGGTACAAGAAGCCATCGGTGGTAACGAGGTCGACGCGGGGGCTATTGGGCCAGCGCGAGAGTAGGGCTTGGAGGATACGGGCAGTGGTCGATTTTCCCACTGCGACTGAGCCGGCGACGCCGATGATGAAAGGCACCTTGTGGCCATGCGGGGTTTGCAGGAACCGCGACTGGACGTTGTGGAGGCCCTGGATAGCCTCGACATAATAGGAGAGGAGGCGCGACAGCGGCAGGTAGACCTCTTCGGCTTCTTCCAATGAGATCGGATCGGTGAGGCCGCGCAGGCGATCGATATCGCCCTGGTCGAGCGTCATCGGCTGGCCATCGCGCAGCTTGCTCCATTCGGCCTTGGTAAAATTGTGATAGGGGTCGAGCGCGGGGGAGCGAGGCGCCATTACTGCTTTTCCGATCGGGAGGCTTTTTCGGCGAGGCCGGACTGGGCCGTCCGCGCATCGAGCTCGGCCATGACGTCGGCGAGCGGAACGTTCGCGGCCTTCAGGACGACGAGGAGGTGGTAGAGGACGTCGGCCGACTCTTTCACCAGCTCTGCCCTGTCGCCGGTGACGGCGGCAATGACGGCTTCGGTGGCTTCCTCGCCCAGCTTCTGCGCCGTCTTGTTCATGCCGCGCGAAATCAGTTTGGCGGTGTAGCTTTCCTCGGGCGAGGCGGCAGCGCGGAGAGCGATGCGGGCTTCGAGTTCTTCAAGGGTCATGGGCAGGGTTTCTCCACGCTGTGACGCCACAGCTCCACCTCGATGTCACTCCCGCGAAAGCGGGAACCTCTGTTTACTTTGAGAGAGCCCAAACAGGGGTTCCCGCTTTCGCGGGAATGACCCTGTGATGGAATTTTGATTAAGAGCAATCCCTACTCAAGCCGCAGCCGCATCCATGCGCATGGCAATGCCGTGCTCGAGCATATAGCGCTTGGCTTCGGGAATCGTAAAAGTGCCGAAGTGGAAGATGGAGGCGGCAAGGACCGCGCTGGCGTGACCTTCGGTGACGCCATCGACGAGGTCCTGCAGCTTGCCGACACCGCCCGAGGCGATGACGGGGACTTCCACTTCATCAGCGATCATGCGGGTCAGTTTCAGATCGAAACCGGATTTTGTGCCGTCGCGATCCATGGAGGTCACAAGCAGTTCGCCGGCACCGCGCTCGACCATTTTGGCGGCGAATTCGACCGCGTCGATGCCGGTGGGGCGACGGCCACCATGGGTGTAGATTTCCCATTCGGATCGGTTGTCGCCGCCGACTTTTGCGTCGAGCCGTTGCTTGGCATCGACCGAAACGACGATGCACTGATTGCCGAATTTATCCGCCGCGCGCGCGATGAAGTCGGGATCGTTCACCGCGGCGGAATTGATCGCCACCTTGTCGGCACCGGCGAGGAGAAGCTTGCGGATATCTTCGATGGAGCGGACGCCGCCACCGACGGTTACGGGCATAAAACAGTGTTCGGCCGTGCGGGCGACGACGTCGAAAATCGTGTCGCGGCCTTCGTGGCTGGCGGTGATGTCGAGGAAGGTCAACTCGTCGGCGCCGGCCGCGTCATAGGCCATGGCAGCCTGGACGGGATCACCGGCATCGATGAGATCGACGAAGTTGACGCCCTTTACGACGCGGCCACCGGCGACATCGAGGCAGGGAATGATTCTAGTTTTCAGGGTCATGAGCGTTTGCCCTTCTGCATCTGCCCCCAGGCGATGCGGTGAATGATGAGCGTGGCGAGCCAGACGAAGAACGCGGCACCGCCAAGCGGCAATGTGGCTATGGCAAACCAGCCGAGCACGAAGAGGGTGTAGATGGTCGGGCCGAGATCATTGCCGCCGACCACGCAGGTATTGATGCTGCCCTCATTGAGCGCGCAGCCATTGCTTTCGGCAATAAAGCTGGCAGCCAGCACCGAGAGCACCGGCGCAAAAGCGAAGAGCGCGATGACGACGAGAAAGAGCCAATAGGCCCACCATGCAAATCTGGCAGGCCGCTCTTCGCTCACGCCACGGCCCTCAGCTTTGCCAGTGCTTCACGTGAATCAATCCGACCATCATAAAGCGCGCGGCCGGAAATAGCGCCTTCGAGCACCTGATATTCGGGGCGCGTCATGCGCTCGATATCGTCCATCGAGGCGAGGCCGCCGGAGGCGATGACCGGAATGGGCGTGGAGCGGGCGAGCTCAAGGGTGGAATCCCAGTTGATGCCGGTCAAGATGCCATCGCGGTCGATGTCGGTATAGATGATGGCCGCGACGCCGGCGCCTTCAAAGCGCTTGGCGAGTTCCACGATGGAAAGCTCGGAGGTTTCCGCCCAGCCTTCCACCGCCACCATGCCGCCCTTGGCATCGGTGCCGACGGCGACCTGGCCGGGCCATTTTTTGGCGGCTTCCTTCACCAGTTCCGGATTTCTGACAGCGACCGTGCCAAGGATGACGCGGGCGAGGCCCTTGTCGAGCCATGCTTCGATATGGTCGAGCGTGCGAATGCCGCCGCCGAGCTGGACGGGGAATTTTACCGTCTTCAGGATTTGCTCGACTGCAGCGCCGTTGACGCTCTCGCCGGCAAAGGCGCCGTTGAGGTCGACGACGTGCAGATATTCAAAGCCCTGGTCTTCGAATGACTTTGCCTGCGCTGCCGGGTCGTCGTTGAAGACGGTGGCCTGGTTCATGTCGCCAAGTTTCAGGCGCACGCACTGACCGTCCTTGAGGTCGATGGCTGGAAAGAGGATCACGGCGTCCACCCCAAGAAGTTTTCGATCAGTTTAAGGCCGAGGGCCTGGCTCTTTTCCGGGTGGAACTGCGTCCCGAAAATATTGTCGCGACCGACGCAGGCGGTCACCGTGCCACCGTAATCGGTGGTGGCGAGGAGATGCGCCGGGTCTTCGGTGAGGAAGTGATAGGAGTGCACGAAATAGGCGTGCAGCCCATTGGGGCCATCCGGAATGCCGGCGAGGAGGGCATGGGGTTTTACGACCGAGATGGTGTTCCAGCCCATATGCGGAATCTTCAGGTTCGGATCGGACGGCTTGATCTTTTCGACGGCGCCGGGGATCCAGCCAAGGCCCTCTGTGATGACCTTTTCGCGGCCCTCGCTGGCGAGGAGTTGCATGCCGACGCAGACGCCGAGGAAGGGCGTGGTACCGCGGATGACGCGTTCTTCGAGAACTGCCGTCATGCCGGCGACGGCGTCGAGGCCGGCTTTGCAATCGGCGAAGGCGCCGACGCCGGGCAGCATGATGCGGTCGGCGCGACGGACGACTTCGGGGTCGGCGGTGACGATGATTTCGGGGCTGTTTGCCAGCGAGGCGGCGACGCGCTCGAAGGCGTTGGCGGCGGAGCGGAGATTGCCCGCGCCATAGTCGATAATGGCAACAGTGCTCATGGACGAGATTCCATAACGGCAAGACGGGCGAGGTCGGCATCGGCAGCGAAGCGGTGGCCCGCGGAGACAAGGCCACGACGTTTCAGTGCACGACGCTCGGCGCCCGGCGCGGCAAAGCCGCAGGCGATAGCGAGGAGAATGTAGAGCCAGAGGCTCGCATCGGGCCCGAGATAGCGCGCGCCAAAAACCAGCGCGACGAGGCCGACGACGAAAAGGCCCAAGAGATCCCAATGTCGATAGATGAGCGCATGGACGGGCGGCAACAGGGCCGAAAACCAGGAAAAGCGCTCGGAGACGGCCACGGGCAGGGCGGTCGGGTCATCGACAGATCGATAAAGGGCGAAAAGGGTCACGGGGAACTCCCAGGACGGAATGAGGTCCACTTAGTGCAAAATGCACGATGGGGGAAGGGCGAGGGCACCCCAAGAGACCTCATGGTGAGCTTGTCGAACCACGGGGTCGAGCGAGTGGAGTTTTGGTGCCACGCCCTCGTGGTTCGAGGCTTTGCTCGCGCAAAGCACCTCACCATGAGGGCTACTTTTGAGCTTACAGCGTGCCCTTGGTGCTGGGGACGCGGTCGGCCTGGCGGGGGTCGATTTCGAGCGCATCGCGGAGAGCCCGGGCCACGGCCTTGAACATCGACTCGGCCAGATGATGGTTGTTGTCGAAGTAGAAGTTTTCAATGTGCAGCGTGATGCCGGCATTGATGGCGAAGGCTTGAAAAAACTCGCGGAACAGTTCGGTGTCGATATCGCCGATCTTGTCGCGGTTGAACTCGGCCTTGAAGACGAGGAAGGGCCGGCCCGAAACGTCGAGCGCCGCGCGGGTCAGCGTGCCGTCCATGGGCAGGTCGCATGAGGCATAGCGGCGGATGCCCTTCTTGTCGCCAATCGCCTGGCTGATGGCCTGGCCGAGGGCAATGCCGACATCTTCCACCGTGTGGTGGAAATCGATGTGCAGGTCGCCCTTGCAGGAAACGTCCATGTCGATGAGCGAATGGCGCGAGAGCTGGTCGAGCATGTGATCGAAGAAGCCGACGCCGGTCGCCATTTTATGCGCGCCGGTGCCGTCGAGATTGATCGAGACGGAGATCTCGGTCTCGTTGGTCTTGCGGGCGATGGTGGCGGTGCGCATGGCGTGTCTCCAAAACTGCGGCTCCACTAGCAGATATGCGCAAAGGCATAAAGATGGCGTTGCTGCCGGCTTGCGGTCCATGGGCGGCGGGCGCAGTCTGCCGCCGGGGTTGGAGGGACAATTATGCAAATCATCGAGCAGAACGAATGGGCCACGGCGCCGGGCCTTTGGAACGGCATTTGGGAAGGCGGCACCCATGGCGCGCCGATCACCGTGATCTTTCACAGCAGCGAGGGTTTTGGGCACGGCCCGAAACTCCATACCCATCCCTATTCGGAGACCTTCATCATCGAGGTGGGCCGCGCGCTTTTCGTCATTGGCGAGGAAGAGTTCGAGGCCGAGGCGGGCCAGATCCTCGTCTGCCCGGCCGGGGTGCCGCACAAATATACCAATCTCGGCCCGGGCCTGCTCAAGGCGGTGAATATTCACGCCAATGGCACAAGCGTGATCGACTGGCTGGAATAGGCGGCGTGGCGAGGCCGGGGCTGTGTTGCAATCCGGCTTGCCGCGCCTAAATAGGACTCAACAGTTCGGAGTACCTCCCCAAATGAGTGATAGTGCATTTCCCGGGTGGCACGGGACGACGATCGTTTCCGTGCGCAAGGGCAACAAGGTCGTGGTCGCCGGCGATGGCCAGGTTTCCATGGGCCAGACGGTGATGAAGCATACGGCGAAGAAAGTGCGCCGCCTGGCCGGCGGCAAGGTGATCGGCGGCTTTGCCGGTTCGACCGCCGACGCCTTTACCCTCTTCGAGCGGCTCGAAGGCAAGCTGGAACAGTATCCTGATCAGCTCATGCGCGCCGCCGTCGAATTGGCCAAGGACTGGCGGACCGACCGCTACCTCCGCAAGCTCGAAGCCATGATGATCGTAGCCGACAAGACCGATACGCTGGTTCTTACCGGCACGGGCGACGTTCTTACGCCCGACCATGGCGTGATCGCCATCGGCTCGGGCGGCAATTATGCGCATTCGGCGGCTTTGGCCTTGCATCAGGCAACCGATCTCGATGCCGAAGATATCGCCCGCCGCGCCATGAAGATCGCAGAAGAAATCTGCGTCTACACCAACGGCAACGTAACCCTCGAAACCATCGAGCTCTAACCGTGACCTTTTCCATCCGGCAACTCGGCGTGAAAGATGTGGCGGCCTATCGGGCCATAAGGCACGAGGCGCTGGCCAATCATCCCGAGGCCTTTGTGTCTTCGGCGGAGAATTTTGCGCTGCGGACCGATGCCGACATCAGGCAGATGCTGGAAACCCTGACGGTTTTTGGTGCCGAAATGCCGGATGGCTCCATTGGCGGCATCAATGCCTTCATGCGCAATGATGCCGCCAAGGAGAGGCACCGGGGCTGGATGATCCAGGTCTATGTGCAGCCAAAACATCGCGGCAGCGGCATGTCGAAGGCCCTTTGCGAACATCTGATCGAGCACGCCCGGGACAAAGTCATCCAGGTCCATCTCGGGGTCTGGGCCGAGAACGAGCCGGCGATCCGCCTCTACCAAAAGCTGGGCTTTGAGACCTATGGGACAGAGCCCCGCTACCTCTATGTGAACGGTCGATATATCGACGAACACCTGATGGTGCGCTTCCTCGACAAGGCACCAGGAGCAACAGAATGACAGAAACCAATTTTTCGCCGCGCGAAATCGTCTCGGAGCTGGACCGCAATATTGTCGGCCAGCACGACGCCAAGCGCGCCGTGGCCGTGGCGCTGCGCAATCGCTGGCGCCGGCAGCAGCTTTCCCCCGAGCTGCGCCGCGAAGTGACGCCGAAGAATATTTTGATGATCGGGCCAACCGGTGTCGGCAAGACCGAGATTTCGCGGCGCCTGGCCCGCCTGGCGCAGGCGCCGTTCGTGAAGGTGGAAGCCACCAAATTCACCGAAGTCGGCTATGTCGGGCGGGATGTCGAACAGATCGTAAGGGATCTCGTTGAAGCCGGAATCACCGTGTTGCGCGACAAGCGCCGGCGCGATGTGCAGGCACAGGCGCATCACAATGCCGAAGAGCGCGTGCTCGACGCATTGGTTGGCACTTCGGCGACGCCGTCGACGCGCGACTCGTTCCGCAACAAGCTCAGGAACAACGAACTCGACGACAAGGACATCGAGATCGAGATGCAGCCGGCCCCGAATACGGGCGGGTTCGAAATTCCCGGCATGCCCAATGGCGGCATCGGCATGATCAACCTCTCCGACATGTTCAAGTCGGCCATGGGCGGTCGCGGGGTGAAGCGCAAGGTCAAGGTAAAGGACGCTTATGAGCCGCTGATCGCCGAAGAGGCCGACAAGCTGCTCGACCAGGAACAGCTCAAGACCGAAGCCATCGAGCTCGTGGAAAACCACGGCATCGTCTTCATCGACGAAATCGACAAGGTTGCGGCCCGCGAGGGTGGCGTTTCCGGTGGTCCCTCGCGAGAGGGCGTGCAGCGGGACCTGCTTCCTCTGATCGAGGGCACGACGGTGTCGACGAAATATGGGCCGGTGAAGACGGACCATATTCTGTTCATTGCTTCGGGCGCGTTCCATGTGAGCAAGCCCAGCGACCTCCTGCCGGAATTGCAGGGTCGCCTGCCGATCCGGGTGGAACTGAAGGCGCTGACGCGCGAAGACTTCATTCGCATCCTCAACGACACCGAGGCGAGCCTGGTTCGCCAGTACGTAGCGCTGATGGGCACCGAGGGGGTGACGCTGACTTTTACCGCCGATGCCATCGAGGCGATTGCCGACGCGGCGGTGAAGGTCAATGAGAGCGTAGAAAATATCGGCGCGCGGCGGTTGCAGACGGTGATGGAGCGGCTGGTCGAAGAGATTTCCTTCGATGCGCCTGACAAGGCCGGGCAGACGGTGGCCATCGATGCCGCCTTTGTCCGCGAAAAGGTGGGGGTTCTCGCCAAGGATACCGACCTCAGCAAGTTCGTGCTCTAGGGCTCGATTGCCGTGAGGTAAAACTCCCGCGAAAGCGGGGGTTTTCTTTTACGCGTCCAAACAGAGATTCCCGCTTTCGGGGGAATGGTGGCGGTCACTGTTCTACCTTCTCCCCTTGCGGGAGAAGGTGCCCGAAGGGCGGATGAGGGGTATTCTTGCGGTGGTATCACTCGCCCCTCTGCGGAGGATGGATACCCCTCACCCTGACCAATTTGCTGAACGCAAAGTTGGTCTGTCCCTCTCCCTCAAGGGGCGAGGGGAGGGGCAGTGGCCTACCGCTTCTTTGTGGCCCGCTTCACCAGTTCATCCCGCAAAAATTTGAGGTCTTCCGGCTCCAGCCGTTCGATATTGTCGCGCAAGCGATTGGTGAACTCGGTGGCTTCGGGGGCAAGGCCGCCAGTGTCGATGGTCACTTTCGGGTCCGACAGTTCGGCGAGCCGTTGCAGCTCTTCGGCTTCGTCCCAGATGACATTGAAATAGGCGATGATGCGGTGGAGCAAAAAACTCGTCGGCGTGCCGCGGCGGCCGTGTTCGAGGGCTGAGAGATAGGCGCTCGACACATTCAACGCGGCGGCCATTTCCTTGAGCGAAATGCCGCGGGCCTCGCGCAACGCCCGAAATTTTGCGCCAAGCGGGGTCATGGACGGCGCAGGCGCACATACCAGGCGCCCTCCCCACCATGGCCGCGCGCCGCAAGGCTCCAGCCGGAAATCATGTGCGACAGGCCCGGCTCGGACAGCCAGATGGGCAGCATGGTGCGCAAAATGCCGCGCTCGGTCATGGCGGCGATATAGTCGTTTTCGGTCTTGGCACCCTTGCCGGTGATGACCAGCAGGGTGCGGTCACCGCGGGCGGCGCGGGCACCGATGAAGCGGCGCAGGGTTTCGCGGGCCTCGGTCTGGGTCATGCCATGAAGATCGATGGTGCCGTCGATGTCGATACGGCCGCGACGGACCTTTTTGTGGATCGCCGGATCGACGTTCTTTTCCACCACCTGTACCGGCTGGGTCGGCGCCTGATAGGGCGGCAGGAACGGCTTTTTGGGTTTGCCCATCTTGGGCGGCGCCTTGATGGCGGGGGCCGGCTCAGGCTCGGGGATGGGCAGCGTGCCGTGGCCGAGTTTTAACAGGCCCTTGCGGCGCAGGGGTTCGACCGTGGCGGACACGGTCGTCCACAGGTGGAAATCGTGCGGCAGGCGCTTGGGGTCGCGCTTTGACATGGAAGGGCCTGCCGCAAAAAACTTTAGTCGAGCTGGCTCGTGGTGATGACCTTCCAATTGGGGTCACGCGATTTGGGATTGCGCGCAAAGGTCCATTCGTCAGCAATGGTCTGTACCTGGTCGGCATTGCCTTCCACCAGGTTGCCGTCCTTGTCGCGGATGGCCGAGACGACTTCGGCGTGGAAGTCGACCGTCACCAGCACGTTCTTCTTGTCGTATTCGGCCGAGACGATGGCGATCTTGGGGAGGCCCACAAAGGTAAAATCGTTCTTCTGGCCGGCGGCCTCGCGCTCGGTGATGGCGCGGGCAAAGCTGTCGTAGACGTCCTTGTCGAGGAGGTTTTTGAGCGTCTGGCGATCACCTTCGGCAAAGCCGGTGACGATCATCTCGTAAGCTTGCTTGGCGCCTTCGAGGAAGGATTTTGGCGTAAAGGTCGGGTCGACTTCGGCTACGGCGCGGAGACCAGCGGCGAGATCGGCATTGCCCGCGGCAGCCTGATCGATTTCGGCTTCCAGCTTGCGGGTGCGGCGCTCGTCGTCGAGATTGGGCCCGTCGGTCGGGCGCGGCCGGATCGGCACGACGGTTTCGTCTGCATTGGCGGCCTTTTTCTCGGTCGGGGTCGAGCGCGAGCGATCGACAGGCGGGCGTTCATTGCCCGTCCGCGTTCCCAGGACCGAGCGGAGGCGGAACAGCACGAAAACCGCAACCACGATGGCGATGAGAGTGGGCAGATCGAGAAAATCGTCCATGAATCGGTGCACCTGAGAAGTTGGGCGCTCGCGGAGCGCTTTTCGTTTCCTATATATAGGGAAAGCTTTAGCTCAAAACCAGTTCACTCAAGGTAGCGCGATTTGCCGCGCCCTTCACAAACAAAGGATGACCCGGGTGATCCGCTTCATTCCCCTTTTCGTTCTCGCGCTGCCGCTGATCGAAATCGCGCTGTTCATCGTGGTCGGCCGCGCCATTGGCGTATTGCCGACGCTGGGCCTCGTCATCGCCGCCATCATCATCGGCGGCTTCGTGCTGCGCCAGCAGGGGCTCGGCGTGCTCAACCGCATGCGCACCAATATGCAGACCGGCACGCTGCCGGGGCAGACGCTGTTCGACGGCATGCTGCTGGCCGTCGCCGCAGTGCTGTTGATCATTCCCGGCTTTCTCGGCGATTTCGTCGGCATCCTGCTGCTGCTGCCGCCGGTGCGTGCCTGGCTCTACAAGACCCTGACGCGAAATATGACCGTGGTTGAAACGACGACCAGCTATCGCCGCTCTTCCCCATCCGAGCCGACGCCGACCCATCTTAACGGACCGGGAACCATCGATCTCGATGACGACGATTGGCAGCGCAAATAGCGTTGCAAAAGGCCTCTTTGCTTGTTCACCTCCGGCAAAGATGGTAGCCACCGGCAAGACCGTTCCAATCGGAATTTTTTAGAGGGACCAAAGATGGCCGACGAAAACCAGGGCGCCGCAGCGCCGGAACCCGGCACCGCACCCAGCATGAACCTGGTGGGCCAGTATGTGCGCGACCTTTCCTTCGAGAACCCCGGCGCACCCGGCTCGATCATGGCCGGTGGCGGCAATCCGGCCTTCAACGTTTCGATTTCGGTCGGCGTCAAGAAGCAGTCCGACGAACTCTATGCGGTCGAATTGAACCTCAAGGCCAAGGCCAATCGCGAAGAGACGCTGCTGTTCAACGTGGAACTGGTCTATGGCGGCGTCTTCCGTCTGAAAAACATTCCAGAAGCCCAGCTCAGCGGCCTGCTCATGGTTGAATGCCCGCGCCTGATCTTCCCGTTTGCCCGCCAGGTCCTCGCCAATGTTACCCAGCAGGGCGGTTTCCCGCCGCTGATGATGGAGCCGGTCGATTTCATGGCCATCTACCGCCAGAACCTTGCGGCCCTCGCTGCCAAGCAGCAGGAAGGCGGCGCCGCTGCCGCCCCGGCCACCGACCTGCCCAACTGATCCTTTTGGATTTTTTCAGTTTGAAGAACCCCGGCGAGAGCTGGGGTTTTTTGTTTTTTTGCCAGATATCAAGGCCGTCGTCATTGCCGGGCTTGTCCCGGCAATCCATCTCGCCTCCGCATGGACCACCGGGACAAGCCCGGTGGTGACGATAGGGGGGAGAATTGAGATGGGAAGGCCGCTATTCCGCCGCCGCGACCTCGGCATATTGTGCCCAGATCGCGCTTTCGCCCATTTTGCCGACAAACGCTTCGTGGGCTGCAGCTTCCGAAGCCGTAACGCGCGAGGGCAGGGGAATGGGGCGGGGCAGAGCCGCGACGCGCGTCGCAAGAGCGTCGCTGCCGTCGCTTTCGACTTCGGCCATCAGCGCCAGGCTCACCTGCTTGCCGCCGATCAGCTCGAGATAGACTTCGGCAAGGATCTCGCTGTCGAGGAGCGCGCCGTGCAGCGTGCGGCGGGAATTGTCGATGCCGTAATGCTTGCAGAGCGCGTCGAGGCTGACGCGGGCGCCCGGGTGCTTCTTGCGGGCGAGCATGACGGTATCGATGACTTCGTTGTCGAGGATGGGCAGGCCAGCCCAGCCCAGCTCGGCATTCAAAAAGCCCATATCGAAGGGGGCGTTATGGATGATGAGCCGCGCATCGTGGATGAAGTTTCGAAACTCCACCGCCTTGTCCTTGAACAGGGGCTTGTCGGACAAAAATTCCTCGCTCAGCCCGTGTACGCGAAAAGCCTCTTCGGGCATGGAGCGTTGCGGGTTGAGGTAAATGTGAAAATGCTCACCCGAAGGAATATGATTGATCAGCTCGACGCAGCCGATTTCGACCAGGCGATCGCCTTCGGCATGGGAAAGGCCCGTGGTTTCGGTATCGAGCACGATTTCCCGGATCATATTTTTGGTCCCTTTGCCTTGAGGTCGGCGATCAAAGCCGCGACCTGGGCGTCGATTTCCTCGCGCGGGCGCTCGGTATCGAAGAGATAGGTGGCCCGCTTCTTCTTTTCATCCTGCGGCATCTGCCGGGCAAGCAGGGTATCGCGCTTTTCCACGGTCATGCCCGGCCGCGCCATGATGCGTTCATTCTGGATTTTCGGGTCGACGAAGGTCACGGCAATGGCATCGAAGCCGTAATCATAACCGCTCTCGAAGAGGAGCGGGACTTCCACGGCTGCGGCGACGTAACCTGCAGCCTCGGCGCCATCCATGAACGCGGCAATCTTCTGCCGGACCAGCGGATGGACCACGGCTTCCAGCTTCGTGAAATTTTGCGGCGCGGCGGCAAGGCGCCGGGCCAATTCCTGCCGATCTATTTTTTGGTCTTTTGTGACCCCGGGAAAGAGCGCTTCGACCGGAGCGACGGCTTCGCCCTCATAGAGCGCGGCGACGGCCGCATCGGCCGAAAATGTCGGGACACCGACCTTTTCGAAGGCGGCGAGCAGAGTCGATTTGCCGGTTGCGATCGATCCCGTGACCCCGATCCGCCACATGGTCAATGACCCAATGTCGCTTCGATACGGGCGCGCAGCGCCGGCGTCACCTGCGGCCGCACGCCGAACCAATCGGCAAAACCAGGCACGGCTTGATGAAGCAGCATGCCAAGGCCGTCGACGATTTTTAGGCCATGGGCCTGGGCATCGGCGAGGAGGGGGGTAATGAGCGGGGTATAGACGATGTCTGTGACGAGGCTGCCCTTGGGGAGGAGGCTCATGTCGAGCCAATCGAAGCGGCTGCCATGCATGCCGATAGAGCTGGTATTGACGACAATGCCGACCTTTGGCGCGAGTTCTGCAAAGGCTTCAAAGCCATGCGCCTCGAAGGGACCCTCGATCTCCTCGACCAGCGTTTCGGCATTGGCAAGGGTGCGATTGAGCACATGCACCCGGCCGAAATTGCGCTCGCGCAGAGCAACGAGAATGGCGCGGGCTGCCCCGCCGGCGCCGATCACCAATGCATCGCGCGGACCATCGGACCAGCCGGGCGCCGCGGCATCGAGATTGCCGAGAAAACCGAGATAGTCGGTATTGTAGCCGTGCACTTTTCCATCGCGAACAACGAGCGTGTTCACGGCGCCGATGGTTTTGGCGAGATCATCGACACTGTCGCAGAGCGCAAACACCGCTTCCTTGTGCGGGATAGTGACATTGCCGCCGGCAAATTCGCCTGAACGGAGCCGCTCGAAAAAGGCCGGGAGTTCGGCCGGCGCCACATCCACCGCTTCATAAGAGCCGTCAATGCCATGCTCGGCAAGCCAGGTGCCGTGAATGAGCGGCGAGCGCGAATGGGCGATGGGATGGCCGATGACGAAAGCTTTGGTGGTCACGTTCAAGCCCTGATGGAAAGAAGCTCCGGAGCGATATCGCGCAGTGCGCCGATCAGCGGCAAGAGCGGCAGGCCCAGAATAGTGAAATAATCGCCCGTGATCGTCTCGAAGAGGCGGATGGACGGGCCTTCGAGGCGATAGCCGCCAACGGCGGTCAGGGCCGCATCGCCCTCGAGATCGAGCACCAGGTCGCGTTCTTCCGGCTCGAACGGGCGCATGGTCAATTCGGCGGTTTCGATATCGGACCAGAGCAATTCGCCATTGCGCACCAGGGCAACCGCAGCATGGAGGCGATGGGTCTTGCCGGCGAGGTGATCGAGCTGGCGCGCCGCGTCTTCCCGCGAAGAAGGCTTGTGGAGCAATTCCGTGCCGAGAGCCAAAGTTTGATCGGCACCGATCACATAGGCGTTGGGATGGAGTTTTGAGACCGCTTCGGCCTTGGCCCTGGCCAAGAGTCCCGCGAGATCCCGGCCATCGGCACCGGCCTCCAAAGCCTCTATTTCAAGAGCCCGTTCATCGACAGACGCGGGAACCACGGAGAAGGAAAAAGAAGCCTTTTCCATCAAGGATTTGCGCGTCGGACTTGCGGAGGCGAGGATCAGCATGGGGAGAAGTTTTTCCACACTGTCATCCCCAGCTCAAGGCCGAATTGGGGGAAAGACTCGTAACTTTCCGAAGGGCCGAAACTTGTTCGACCTATTCGATAAAAAGTTAACAATTCCTTTCCGAGATTTTCGGAAGGGGGCTGGGGGAATCTATGGGGATAAGCGGAAACGGCGGGAGCGGCTTTTCACACCCCTCATCCACAGGCGTTACCGAATCGTTGACTCGGGAGTCGCCCTGTTAAGCTCCTCTTAAACTCCATTAACGGGCCGGGCCAGTGAGGCCGGCCACAGATGTTAACAAAGCGTTAACGAAGCGCTGTGCTGAAGTGCCGCCGCGGGTGCCGATTGTGGAGCGCCATGAATTGCGGATACACACCGCCATAAAGAAGAAGATAGGAAGACTAAGAGTCTCTTTTGGGTTTTCGAAGGGGACGGAAGGGTGAGTGCAGTGGCCAAGAAAAGATTGCTCGCAACGGTCCTCGGAGAACGCCAGGACACCCCGCCCATGTGGATCATGCGACAGGCAGGACGCTATCTGCCGGAATATCGCGAGCTCCGCGCCAAGGCCGGAAGCTTTTTGGATCTTTGCTACAATCCTGATTTTGCGACCGAGGTAACGGTGCAACCGCTTCGTCGGTTCGATCTCGACGCGGCAATCCTGTTCTCGGACATTTTGGTCATCCCCGATGCACTGGGACAAAAGGTTCGCTTTGAACAGGGAGAAGGACCAGTCCTTGAGCCTCTAACCGTAAGTGATGTGGATCGGCTGGAGCACGGCGGGGCTTTGGATCATCTGGCGCCTGTGCTGGAGACGGTGCGCCGGCTGCGTGGGGTCCTTGCTCCCGAAAAGACCCTGATCGGCTTCTGCGGCTCTCCCTGGACGGTTGCGACCTATATGCTCAACGGCAGGGGCTCGCCCGACCAATGGGTCGCCCGCCGCTTTGCGCTAGAACACCCCGCCGCATTTTCGAAGCTGATGGATGTGCTGGTTGAAACCAGCATTGATTACCTCGTCGCCCAGTTTCAGGCCGGCGCCGATGTGGTGCAGCTTTTTGAAAGCTGGGCGCTCAATCTCGACGATGCGGCTTTTGAAGCTCAGGTCATCGAGCCCAATCGGCGGATCGTCGAAGGCGTGCGAGCAAAAGTGCCTGATGCCCCTGTTATCGGTTTTCCGCGCGGCGCGGCTGGCAATTTGAAGCGCTATGCCGAAAAGACTGGGGTCAATGCGCTGGGCCTCGACTATGCGACACCGCTGTCCTTTGCCGACGATTTTCTGCCAAAGACTTTGCCGGTGCAGGGCAATCTCGATCCGCTGCGGCTCGTCATCGGCGGTAAGGCGATGGAAGAGCGCGTCCACGAGATCAAGGCAGCGTTTGCGAAGCGCCCGCATATCTTTAATCTCGGCCACGGCATTGTGCCCGAAACCCCGATCGAACACGTTGAGCGGCTCGTTGAGCTGGTGAAGAAGGGCTAGTTGAAAAAATGTATGAATGGGTGAAGGCGCTGCATGTCATTTCGGTCATCGCCTGGATGGCCGGCATGCTCTATCTGCCGCGGCTTTTCGTCTATCACACCAAGGCCGAAATCGGCTCCGTGCAGTCCGAAACGTTTAAGGTTATGGAGCGCAGGCTTCTCAAGGGGATCATCAATCCGGCGATGATCGCGACCTGGGTGTTTGGCCTGACCATGATCCATCTCGGCGGCGTCGATTGGGGTTCGGGCTGGCCCTGGGCCAAGGCGGCTATGGTTCTGGCGATGAGCGGCGTGCACGGCATTCTGGTGGGTCACCAAAAGCGCTTTGCCCGCGACGAGAATGTTAAGGAACAAAAGTATTTTCGGATCATCAATGAAGTGCCGACCGTGCTGATGATCGGTATCGTCATCATGGTGATCGTGAAGCCGTTTTGAGGATGGGTTCCAAGTGTTCGTACCATTCGAGCATAGCTCTCATGGCCTTCTCGGCTTGAAAGGCTCCATTGGAGCCTTTCATCCGCTACGCGGAACGCCTCGAAGTTTCACGTGAATCCGCCAAAATCGACTGAGGCTCTTGGTTTTCCGCCTTGAATACCGGCTTCGATCACGCTACATGAAGCCATCAAGCATCCTTCCTTATGCGCGGCCGATTCCGGCAATGCGCGGTGCATTCCCCAAAAAAATAAAAATCTCTCCTCTACGATTTACCCCAAGGGTCCATCGCATCCATGCAGAATATCAAGCTCAGTGAGCTGAAGGCCAAATCCCCGGCCGAATTGCTGGCGTTCGCCGAAGAACTCGAAGTCGAGAATGCTTCGACCATGCGCAAGCAGGAGTTGATGTTCGCGATTCTGAAAGAACTCGCATCGCAGGACATCGACATTGTCGGCGAGGGCGTGGTCGAGGTCCTGCCAGACGGCTTTGGCTTCCTCCGCTCTCCTGACGCAAACTACCTTCCGGGCCCTGACGACATCTATGTCAGCCCCAGCCAGATCCGCCGCTTCGGCCTTCGTACGGGCGACACGGTCGAGGGCGAAATCCGCTCTCCCAAGGAAGGCGAGCGCTATTTTGCGCTGCTCAAGGTCAACACCATCAATTTCGAAGACCCCGAGGCGGTTCGCCACAAGGTCAATTTCGACAATCTTACCCCGCTTTATCCCGAAGAACGGCTCCGCATGGAACTGCCCGATCCGACGTTGAAGGATCGTTCGGCGCGGCTTCTCGATCTCGTGGCGCCGCTCGGCAAGGGCCAGCGCGCCCTGATCGTTGCTCCTCCGCGTACTGGTAAGACGGTATTGTTGCAAAATATTGCACAATCCATCGCGACCAATCACCCGGAATGCTATCTTATCGTTCTTCTCATTGACGAACGTCCGGAAGAAGTGACGGACATGCAGCGCTCGGTGCGCGGCGAAGTCATTTCCTCCACCTTTGACGAACCGGCATCGCGCCACGTTCAGGTCGCCGAAATGGTGATCGAGAAGGCCAAGCGTCTTGTCGAACACAAGCGCGACGTCGTCATTCTTCTCGATTCTATCACCCGCCTCGGCCGCGCCTATAACACCGTGGTTCCGAGCTCCGGCAAGGTGCTCACGGGCGGTGTCGATGCCAATGCTCTGCAGCGCCCCAAGCGTTTCTTCGGCGCCGCGCGCAATATCGAAGACGGTGGTTCCTTGACCATCATTTCGACGGCGCTGATCGATACCGGTTCGCGCATGGACGAAGTCATCTTCGAAGAATTCAAGGGCACCGGTAACTCGGAAATCATTTTGGACCGCAAGGTCGCCGACAAGCGTATTTTCCCCGCGCTCGACATTACCAAGTCGGGTACCCGCAAGGAAGAGCTGCTGGTCGAGCCCGATATTCTCAAGAAGATGTATGTGCTCCGCCGTATCCTCAATCCGATGGGCACGATCGACGCGATGGAATTCCTTATGGACAAGGTCCGCCAGACCAAGACCAATTCGGATTTCTTCGACTCGATGAACACCTAAAAGCCCAAAAAAAATGCTCGCCGGCGATACGATCATGGCGCTCTCTTCGGGCGCTCTTCCCTCCGGCGTTGCGGTTATCCGCCTCTCGGGCCCCAGAGTCCGGGAGGCGTTTTTGTACCTCGCTGGTGAACTGCCGGTACCGCGGACAATGGCCCTGCGCCGGATCGGTGCGGACACTCAGCTCGATCAGGGCCTAGTGGTCTGGTTTCCGGGCCCGCACAGTTTTACCGGCGAAGACTGCGCCGAGTTTCACGTTCACGGCTCCCCTGCGGGTGTAAAGGCGATCCTTCGTAGCCTAAATACTTTTGGTATTCGCTTGGCCGGCCCCGGCGAATTTACCCGGCGCGCCTTTGAAAACGGCAAGCTTGACCTGATCGCTGTCGAAGGTCTTGGTGACCTCCTGAGCGCCGAAACGGAAAAGCAGCGCCAGCAGGCTTTGGCACGCTACGATGGTCGTCTCACCGAAAGGGTCGAAACCTGGCGTGATGTCCTGCTCGATCTGCGGGCTGAGATTGAAGCGCGGCTCGACTTTTCCGACGAGGGCGATGTTACCGAGGAACTGCCGTCCAGTTTTGTCGACGAACTGGCCAATCTCAAAAATTCTCTGGTTGAGGCTTTGGCCAGCATCAACAGCGGCCGCATCGTCCGCGAAGGGGTTCGCGTGGCCCTTGCCGGTGCGCCGAATGCCGGAAAATCCAGCCTGATCAATGCTCTGTCGAAATCCGACATTGCCATCGTTTCCGACGAAGCCGGCACGACGCGCGACGTTCGGGAAGTACCACTCGATATCGGCGGCCAGCTCTTTATCCTTTTGGATCTTGCCGGTCTGCGCGAGACGGATAGTCGCGCGGAAGCCGAAGGCATTCGCCGCGCCGAACGCGCCATCCAGGATGCTGACATTTTGCTTTGGCTAGAAGCGCCCGATACCGAGGTTGCGCTTCAACCGGCCACGAATGCGACAGTCGTTCGGATTGGCACTAAGTCCGACCTCGGCCCCACAGGCAGCTATGACCTTCAGATATCGACCGCCACCGGATTTGGCCTGGATGCCTTGGTAGATCGCCTCCGAGCCATAGGTGAAAATCTCGTCGGCGGTGAACCATCCTTGGTCAGCCACGAGCGCGATCGGCTAGGGCTGGAGCAAGCCGTTTCCGCAGTAGACGAAGCCGTCCTTTACCACAGCAATTGGGAGCTGGCCGCCGAGGCACTCCGCCACGCCTCACTTGCCCTTGAGCGCATGATCGGCCGAGTTGACGCGGAGCAGGTACTGGATCGCTTGTTTGTCAGCTTCTGCATTGGCAAATGATTCACGTGAAACGTTGTCTTGGGACACGACGCCCAGCCGTCTCGTGATTCACGTGAAACACAGCGAGAGGTTTTCTTGGGGCCAAAGACGCTGTATGAGAGCGTCAAACTTCAATTGATCGCTCAGATTTCGTTGCGCCATTTTGTGCGCCAGTGAGCCGTTCAGGAAAATTCCTATGACTGACTATGCTGTCATTATCGTCGGGGGCGGTCACGCCGGCTGTGAGGCCGCGGCGGCCTCCGCGCGGCTTGGCGTCCCCACGGCGCTCGTCACCCATCGCTTTGCCACCATCGGCGAAATGAGCTGTAACCCGGCCATCGGTGGCCTGGGCAAGGGCCATCTGGTCCGCGAGATCGACGCCTTGGACGGGTTGATGGGTCGTGTGGCCGACGAAGCCGGCATCCAGTTCCGCGTGCTCAATCGCCGCAAGGGGCCGGCCGTGCGCGGTCCGCGCGCCCAAGCTGATAGAAAACTCTATCGCAATGCCATGCAGGCGGCCATTTCCGCCCAGGCCAATCTCGACGTCATCGAGGGCGAGGTCGACGATCTGGAAGTGACCGACGGCGCTATTTCAGGCGTTGTGCTTCTCGATGGCCGCCACTTCTCAACCAAGGCCGTGGTTCTTACGACCGGCACCTTCCTGCGCGGCCTCATTCACCGTGGCGAGGAAACCACCCCCGCTGGCCGTGTGGGCGAGAAGCCAGTGCTGGGGCTTTCGACGCGCCTTGAGAATCTGGGACTGCAACTGGGTCGGTTGAAGACTGGCACTCCAGCGCGGCTCGACAAGGATTCCATCGATTATTCCGTGTTGGAAGAACAGCCGGGCGACAACCCGCCCGAAGCCTTTTCGGCGCTGACCAAGTCGATCACGACACAACAGGTGTCGTGCCACATCACCCGGACGACCGCCGAAACGCACAAAATCATCCAGGATAACCTGCACCGGTCGGCCATGTATTCTGGTCGCATTCAGTCGCGCGGCCCGCGTTATTGCCCTTCCATCGAAGACAAGATCGTGCGCTTTGCCGATCGCGACAGCCACCAGATTTTCCTGGAGCCGGAAGGGCTTGAGGAACACACAGTCTATCCCAATGGCCTTTCGACCTCGCTGCCGGCCGAAGTGCAGGACGCTTTTTTGCGTTCCATGCCAGGCTTGGAAAATGTAAAGATCGTGCGGCCGGGCTATGCCATCGAGTACGACTATGTCGACCCGCGAGAATTGCGGCCAACGCTGGAAGTGAAGCGCCAGCCGGGCCTTTACCTGGCAGGCCAGATCAATGGCACCACCGGCTACGAAGAAGCCGGTGCCCAGGGCTTGCTCGCGGGCGCCAATGCCGCGCTGGCGGCAAGCGGCCAGGATCCGATGATCCTGTCGCGCACCGAGAGCTATCTTGGCGTGATGATCGACGATCTCGTCACCCGCGGTGTTTCCGAGCCGTACCGCATGTTCACTTCGCGCGCAGAATTCCGTCTGCACCTTCGTGCCGATAATGCCGACCAGCGCCTGACCCCGCTTGGGGTCGACAACGGCCTGGTGGGCGAGGAGCGTCGTGAACTGTTTTCGGCCAAAGTCGTTGCCCTCAATGACGGCCGGCAGCGCCTTCGTACTGCGATTGCCTCGCCTAGCGAGGCCCGCAAGGCTGGTATTGCCATTAACGAAGACGGCAAACGTCGCAGTGCGTTTGAAATCTTGTCCTATCCCGATCTGGGCTGGGACGATGTTACAAAGCTCTGGCCGGAGCTTTCTGACATTTCCGAAAGTGTTCGAGAGCAGCTTGGCATCGATGCGCAATATGCCGTCTATCTCGACCGCCAGCAGTCTGACATCGAAAGCACGCGTCGTGACGAGCAACGCCAGATTCCGGATGAGTTGGACTATAACGCCATTCCCGGCCTTTCCATGGAGCTGCGGCAGAAGCTGACGCAGTTCCGGCCGCAGACGATCGCCCAGGCTCAAGCGATGGATGGAATGACTCCGGCTGCCATCACTCTATTGCTTGCCGTGATCCGTCGCGGCGATCTGCGGAAGGCCAGTTGATGGCCGACTACGAGGCGATTGCGCCCTACGCGGCGCATTTTGGCCGCTCGCTGGATGCAGTTGGTCGCGATCTGGAATCCTATGCTGCCCTGCTGAAGAAATGGCAGGCAGTGCAGAATCTTGTTTCACGTGAAACGTTGGCTTCTGTCTGGGAACGGCACTTTGCCGACAGCTTGCAGGTATTACCACGGCTAAATGTCGGGGATCGCGAGTTCATGGACCTCGGGAGCGGGGGCGGCTTTCCGGCTTTGCCACTGGCCATCGCCAGCAAGGGACTTGATCGCCATTTTGTGTTGGTCGAGCCGACCGCAAGAAAGGTCAGTTTTCTGCGGACGGTGGCGCGTGAGCTCGATCTCAACGTGACGGTCATTGGCCGGCGTAGCGACGAAATTGATTCACGTGAAACACCGGTCCCGGATGTGATCACGTCCCGCGCCCTCGCCGCGCTGCCACTCCTTTGTGATTGGATGGAGCCGTTTTTCGCTGCGAAAACAAGGGCGATCCTCCATAAAGGGCGGGAACATGTTGATGAACTCACGGAATCGGGTGCGCATTGGCACTATGACGTGGTAGTAAACAAGAGTGATACTGATCCGGGCGGCGTGATCCTAACGATCACAAATCTCAAAAGAAAATCAGCGTCTTAGCGGCACAACTGGAGGCCTTCTCTTGGCACCCCGTATCCTGACCCTGGCAAATCAAAAGGGTGGCGTCGGCAAGACGACCACGGCGATCAATCTGGCGACGGCGCTGGCAGCCATTGGCGAGCGCGTGCTGATTGTCGATCTCGACCCGCAAGGCAATGCTTCCACCGGTCTCGGCATTTCGCGCGATAATCGCGAGGTCTCGTCCTATGACGTGCTGGTTGGCGAAGCCAGCGTCGCGCAGGCAGCGATCATGACCAGCGTGCCGAACGTCGCGATCATTCCCTCGACCATGGACCTCCTGGGCGTAGAATTGACGATCGCGGGGCAGGCCGATCGCGCCTTCAAGCTGCGCGACGCTTTTAAGCAGCTTTCCGACCTGCGGATCAATGATCAGCCGGTCAGCTATATTCTCATCGATTGCCCGCCCTCGCTGAACCTGCTTACGGTTAATTCCCTGGTGGCGGCCGATGCGGTGCTGGTGCCGCTGCAGTGTGAATTCTTTGCGCTGGAAGGCCTCAGCCAGCTCCTTCAGACCATCGAGCAGATTCGCTCGACGCTCAATCCGCGCCTGTCCATTCAGGGCGTGGTGATGACCATGTTCGACAAGCGCAACAATCTTTCCGAGCAGGTGCTGGCCGACGTGCGCAGCGAAATGGGCGATCTCGTCTATGACACGGTTATTCCGCGAAACGTGCGGCTTTCCGAAGCGCCGTCCTACGGAAAACCGGCTTTGCTTTACGATCTGAAATGCGCCGGCAGCCAGGCCTATTTGCGCCTCGCCACCGAAGTCATCCGCCGCGAGCGGCGGCTGGCAGCAGCCTAGGAGTTCTAAAATGAACGACAAACCCACACGACTTGGCCGGGGTCTGGCTGCTCTCATCGGTGATATGGCTTCCCTGGAAGCAGCGCGCGTCACTGACACCGGTTCGGCGGGAAAACGCCTGCCAGTCGATTTCATTATCGCCAACCGCGCCAATCCGCGGCGGACTTTCGATCCCGATCAGCTTGAAGAGCTGACCAATTCGATCCGCGAAAAGGGCGTTATGTCGCCGCTGCTGGTGCGGCCGACCGATGATCCCAATATTTTCGAGCTGATTGCCGGCGAGCGCCGCTGGCGCGCGGCGCAGAAGGCGGGGCTACATGATGTGCCCGTGATCGTGCGTGAAGTCGATGACAAGGAAGCGCTCGAGCTCGCCATCATCGAAAACGTGCAGCGTGCCGATCTTAATCCGCTCGAAGAAGCCATGGGCTATGGCCAGCTCATTGAACAGTTCGACTATACGCAGCAGGACCTGGCGCAGGTGATCGGCAAGAGCCGCTCGCATGTGGCTAACACCCTGCGCTTGCTGAAATTGCCCGAAGACGTGCGCGGCATGGTGTCGAGTGGCACTCTTACCGCCGGTCACGCGCGCACGCTGATTACGGTGGAAGATCCATCGGGCCTGGCGCGGCAGATCGTCGACAAGGGACTGTCTGTCCGCGAAGCGGAAGCGCTTAGCCAGCAGCGAGAGGCGCCGGCGCGAAAAATTTCGCCCGGTGAGCCGGTGCGCGATGCTGATACGGTGGCGCTGGAGCGTCGTCTGTCGGATGTTTTGGGTCTGTCCGTGTCGCTGAACCATTCGGAGCGCGGCGGGCGGGTGGAAATCCGCTACAAGACGCTGGAGCAGCTCGATGCGCTGTGTCTAAAACTCACCGGGCAGCATAATTAGGCTGCTCAGAATGCCGAAATTGAGAAGGCCCCGGCGTGAGCCGGGGCCTTCTTTTTTGTCTCTACGAGCAATGATCCACGTGAAACACGTTTAAGATCAATGCGTTGCGGCCATCATGCAGAGGGCTAGAGTGGTGCGGTGCAAAATCGCGGTCGCCAAGGCGGGCTTGCGGCGGCTGTCGCTGGTGGCCTGCAGGAGCCGGTCGGAGGCTTGGGCGAGAGCTGGATCGGTCCAGAGACGAAGCTGCTGTTCGAGCTGGCCGGCGCGCGAAAAATGCGGCTTTGGTTTTACGTTGTCGAGCACCGCGCGTGGGCTCTTGCCGGAATCCACCTCGACGCGCCACCGGCGAAGATTGGCAAAATGGTTGGTCAGCATGGCCAGCAATTGCTGCGGATTGACGGACGAAGTGAGGGCGCGATTGAGCGCCATTTCCAGCTTTTCGGCGTGGCCGCCGCCAGTGGCGTCGAGAATCGCGTCGATGGCGAGGGCGCCGTTGTCGGCGCAGAGGGTGAGAACGTCTTCGCGCGTCAGGGATTTGGTGCTGGCGGCAAAAAGGGCGAGTTTTTCGAGCTCGCGCCGGGTGATTTCGCGATCATTGCCCAAAATTTCGCGCAGCGTGGGAATGACGTCGGAATCGGTGCGGATACCAGCCTGATTGAAGGTTTCACGCATCAGGTTGGTGAGCGTTTCGTCGGTATCGGGGTAGCAGGGCAGGGCGCGGCCGAGTTTTGCGGCTTCTACCAGGGCCCGCAAGGCGTCGCGAGGCGCTAAATTGCCGGCTTCGAGCACGATAGCGGTGCCGCCGGGGTCGTCGCGGAGCTCGGTGAGCGGCATGACGAGGCTTTTGCTGGCATTGCGCACGCGGATGATGCGCTTGCCGCCAAAAAGCGAGGTGCTGCGGGCCTCGGTGATCAGGCGGCCGGGTTCAGCATCGACTTCGGGGCCGTCGAAGACGAAAACGTCGGCGGAGGCGGGGTCGTCGCCGCTCAAATAGCGAATCAGGCGCTGCGCGGTTTCGCGGACGAGGCCGCCATCGGGGCCATAGGCCAAAAAGATGCCTTCGGTGAGGTCGGGCCGCGCCAGAAAGCGCTGGACCTCATGGGCCTTGAGTGCGGTCATCCCTTGGCTGTTGCCGCCAGAACGGCCAGGCGCAGCGATTCAGCCACGGAACGGGCGGCGCGCTCCTGGGCCTCGATGATCCCCTGTTCGTCGGCCAGGACCTGCCCGCTGCGCGTGTGCTGGGCTTTTGCGACCCGGGTAATGGTGATCGGCTTGCTGTCGACGCCATCGCGCGGCGTGATCGTCAGCGTGGCCGTTACGGTCATTTCGCGGGGCTTGTTGGGATTGGCTGTGGCGCTGAGATAGGGCTCGGCGTCGCCGGCGGAGACGGTAACCGAGACCAGCGGCGCCGTGGGCGAGGTGGTCTTGCCGAGGCGGAAGGCCAGTTCCTGATAGACGATCTGTTCCAGCCGCGTCTTAGGCGCCGCATAGGCGAGCTGCAATTGCGGGTTTTCTGCCAGCGCGCCAGAATAGACCGGCTGGAAGGAACAGGCCCCAAGCCCGGCCGAAGCCAGAGCAAGGGGGACGATCAGGGCGAAGCGCTTGAGCCTAGACAACGACATTGACGATCCTGTCCTGGACCACGACGATTTTCTTCGGGGCTTTGCCCTCTAGGATGCGGACAACTTCGTCGAGTGACAAGACGCGTTGTTCCACTTCGGCTGACGCAAGGCCCTTGGCAACGGTGATTTCGGCGCGACGCTTGCCGTTGATCTGGATCGGCAGGGTCACTTCGTCGTCGACGAGCAAAGCGGGATCGACATCAGGCCAACGCGCATCGGCAACAAGACCAGTCTTTCCAAGCACTTCCCAGCAGGTTTCCGAGAGGTGCGGCATCATTGGGCTCAAAAGAATCGTAAGCTTTTCGACGCCTTCGGCGATGGCGGCGCGCTGGGCTTGGCCCAGATTGCTGCCGAGTGCCTTCGTGAGGGCGTTGGTCAGTTCATAGATCTGTGCCACGGCACGGTTGAAGCGCAGGCCTTCGATATCCCCGGCTATGCCGTGAACCGAGCGATGGATGATGCGGCGCAGGGCCAAGGCGTCAGAAGCATCGTTTGTCGAAACAGTGTCCGCAGACTGTTTGGCAATCTCGATCGATTCGTTGACCAAGCGCCAGACGCGCTGCTGGAAGCGGCTGGCGCCTTCGACGCCGGCCTCCGTCCACTGCACGTCGCGTTCCGGCGGAGAATCCGAGAGCATGAACCAGCGGGCGGTATCGGCGCCATAGGTGGCGACGATCTCGTCGGGGTCCACGACGTTCTTCTTGGATTTGCTCATCTTTTCGACCGAGCCGATGCTGATCGGCGCGCCGGTCTTGAGATCACGGGCGGTGCGGGTGTCGCCAGTGGCCTCGATGACGATCTCGGTGGGGTTCACCCATTCGCCTGATTGAGACTTGTAGGTCTCGTGCGTCACCATGCCCTGGGTGAAGAGGCCCTTGAACGGCTCGCTGATGTCGACATGGCCGGTCGCCTTCATGGCGCGGGTGAAGAAGCGCGAGTAGAGCAGGTGCAGAATCGCGTGCTCGACGCCGCCGATATACTGGTCGACCGGCAGCCAGCGATTGGCGATCGAGGGAATGGTCGGGGTGTCGGCCTGCGGGGCCGTGAAACGAGCAAAATACCAGGACGAGTCCACAAACGTGTCCATGGTGTCGGTTTCACGACGGGCGGAACCGCCGCATTGCGGGCAGTGGACGTGCTTCCAGGTCGGGTGATGGTCGAGGGCATTGCCCGGCTTGTCGAAGGTGACGTCCTCGGGCAGGCGGACCGGGAGGTCCTTCTTGGGCACGGGAATGGTGCCGCACACTTCGCAGTGGATGACCGGGATCGGGCAGCCCCAATAGCGCTGGCGGGAAATGCCCCAGTCGCGGAGGCGATAGTTTACTTCGACCTTGCCTTGTACCTTGCCGTCGACGGTGCGGGCGCCAAAGTGCTTGGCGATCTTTTTCTTCGCGTCGTCGATGGAGAGGCCGTCGAGGAAACCGGAATTGAAGATGTTGCCGGCGTCAACATAGGCTTCATTGCCGACTTCGAATGTTGCCGGGTCGGCGCCGTGCGGCAGCACGACGGGAATGACGCTGAGGCCATACTTGCGGGCCAGGTCAAGGTCGCGCTGATCATGCGCCGGGCAGCCGAAAATGGCGCCGGTGCCGTAATCCATCAGGATGAAATTAGCGACATAGACCGGCAGCGTCTGACCTTCGATGACCGGGTGCTTGACGCGCAGACCCGTATCAAAACCCTGCTTTTCCGCCTTTTCCAGCGTTTCCGTGGCGGTGCCATGGCGATGGCATTCGGCAACGAACTCCGCGAGGCCAGGATTGTTAGCAGCCAAAGCAGTTGTCAGCGGATGGTCGGGCGAGAGGCCGACGAAGGAGGCACCAAAGATGGTGTCCGGGCGGGTGGTGAAGACCTCGATGCTTGACGCATCGGTCTTGTCACTCTTTTCCAGTTCGAAGAGCAGGCGCAGGCCTTCGGACTTGCCGATCCAGTTGCGCTGCATGGTGCGGACTTTTTCCGGCCATTCGGTCAGCGTGTCGAGCGCTTCGAGCAGGTCTTCGGCAAAGTCGGAAATCTTGAAGAACCACTGGGTCAGCTCGCGCTGTTCGACGACGGCGCCCGAGCGCCAGCCTTTGCCATCGATCACCTGCTCGTTGGCGAGCACGGTCATGTCGACCGGGTCCCAGTTGACCTTGGAGTTCTTGCGGGTGATCAGGCCCGCTTCGAGCATGTCGATGAACAGCGCCTGCTGGTGCTGGTAATATTCGGGCGAGCAGGTGGCGAATTCGCGCGTCCAGTCGATGGAAAGGCCCATCGATTTCAGCTGGGCCTTCATCGCCTCGATGTTCTGATAGGTCCAGGTGCCGGGATGGGTCTTGCGTTCGATGGCGGCATTTTCGGCCGGTAGGCCAAAAGCGTCCCAGCCCATGGGGTGGAGCACATTGCGGCCGCGGGCGCGATAATAGCGCGCGACGACATCGCCCATGGAATAGTTGCGCACATGGCCCATATGGATGCGCCCCGACGGATAGGGGAACATTTCAAGGACATAGTAGGGCTCGCGCGGATCGTCATTGGCGGTGACGAAGCTTTTCGCATCGTCCCAGATTTTCTGCCATTTCGGTTCGCTTTCACGCGGATTGTAGCGTTCGCCGCTCACTTGCTCGTCCTTGAAAATTCTTTGTCCGAAGCGCGCGTTTGACCTCAAAGGGCTGGGCCAGCTTGCGCTTTTGGGGGATTTTGGCTACCGGACCATCACCAGAAATCCCCCTCAAGGTCAACAGAAACGGGGCCTTCTCATGGCCGATCGCGTCAACAGCGCCCGCGCGGCGCTCGATACCATCAAAACTCGCATGGAAAAGGCGCGTCGCCGCTTCGGCGCGCCGCCCGAAAGCGTCGAACTCATTGCGGTATCGAAGACTTTTGACGCGGACCAAGTGCGGCCGTTTCTCGAAGCGGGGCAGCGTGTTTTTGGTGAGAATCGCGTGCAGGAGGCCAAGGAGAAGTGGCCGGGGCTGCGCGAGACGTTTCCCGATGTCGAGCTGCATTTGATCGGGCCGCTCCAGACCAACAAGGCGCGCGAAGCCGTGGCCCTGTTCGATGTCATCGAGACGGTCGACCGCGAAAAGCTTGCCGGTGTTCTGGCCGAGGAAATGAGCCGCGCGGGAAAACGTCTGCCGTGTTTCGTGCAGGTCAATATTGGCGGCGAAGAGCAAAAGGCGGGCATTCCGGTCGATGAGGCGGTAGCGTTCGTGGCGCGTTGCCGCGAGGTGCATGGCCTCGATATTGTGGGCCTGATGTGCATTCCGCCCGATGCACAGCCGGCCGGGCCTTACTTCGCGCAATTGGCGGGGCTGGCGAAACTGTCAGGGGTCGAAAACCTCTCCATGGGCATGAGCGGCGACTTCGAAACGGCCATCGCCATGGGGGCGAACCATGTTCGCGTCGGCTCCGCGCTCTTCGGCCGGCGCGATCAAATTTGAGGCGCTGCAACTTTTTCCGGGGTGCCGGCGTTACTTTGAGCCGAATAACGTCGATGTGATTGGCGGGCCAAGAACAGGTCGCAATGATGTGATCTTGGTCCGCTGAATGTAAAAGTCCGGAGACTGCAATGAATAAGCGACGCATCCTTGTTGTAGACGACGATGCGGATCTTCGCGAAACCCTGGTCGAGCAGCTCAAGAGCCAGCCTGAATTCGACATTGTCGAAGCCGGCACCGCCAATGATGCGCTGAAAGCCCTGCGCGAGAACAATGTCGAATTGACCATTCTCGATGTCGGCCTGCCCGACATGGATGGCCGCGACGCCGTCAAACTGATGCGCCAGGAAGGTTTCAAGAGCCCGGTGCTGATGCTGACCGGGCACGACACCGAGGCCGACGAGATCAAGGGGCTCGATTCGGGGGCCAATGATTATCTCACCAAACCCTTCCGCTTCCCCGTGCTGCTCGCCCGCATCAATGCGGCCCTGCGCCAGCACGACCAGAGCGAGGATGCCGTTTTCACCATCGGCCAATACAGCTTTCAGCCGGCAGCAAAGCTCCTCGAGAGCAATGACGGCATAAAAGTGCGGCTGACGGACAAGGAAACTTCCATTTTGAAGTATCTTTACCGCCAGGGTCCGAAGACGATCACGCGCGATGTGCTGCTCAAGGAAGTCTGGGGCTACAATAATCGCGTGACCACCCATACGCTCGAAACGCATATCTACCGTCTGCGCCAAAAGATCGAGCGCGACCCCTCCAATGCACGGCTTCTGGTGACGGAAGACGGGGGATATCGCCTCGTTCCATGAGCAAGCCCGTCAAGGGTGTTCATAAAGTGGAAAAACTGCCCTATAGACAGATGCGTTGACCCGCCGGAAGCTTTTCGGCGGGCGGGGCGCATTCGGGTCTGTGGCTGATGAGAATGGACGATGCGGCCGCCATTCTGGGGCGGGCCGATTTCTTCATGATATGTGACGACGAGCAGCGGCGCATGCTGGGCTTTGCCAGCGATCGCCGCCATGTCGAAGCCGACGAAGTCATCTACAAGGCCGGAACCGTGCCCGAGGGCGCCTATGTGCTGATCGAAGGCACGCTCAAGGCGCGCAATGAGGGCGTCGAGGCCGGAAAGCCCTATGCGCTGTCGGAACCGGGCAGCGTCGTTTCCACCATGGCGCTGATTCTCGACAAGCCACGGCCCGTGACCATCACCGCCGTCACCGATTGCGAACTGCTCTTCGTGCCGCGCACGGCATTCTTGAAGCTGGTTCGGCAATATCCTGAGCTGGCTCAGAAAGCGGCGCAGCGCATCGAACGCGAGCTCAACGGCTATCTCGGCGCGCTCGATCCGCTGCGGCGGAAGATGAAGAGCCGCTGAAACTCCCAAAATCAGCCGCAAAGCCGGTTCACGCCCAACCTATGCGGGGCGCGGTTCAATTGCATTGGCGGAAACAAGGTTCGTTCGCCGGATCGCTCCTGGCGCATGGTCTGTTGCTCGCAGCGATTTTCTGGCTTTCGGTGCCCAAGCCGCTGCCCGTCCCGCCCTCGGGCGCGATTATCGTCGATCTCATCCCCGAAGCCGAGGCGCCGGCCAGGCCTACGGCAGCGGCCAAGATGCTCTCAGCGCCAAGTCTTGAGGTCGAACCGCTTGCCGCGCCGGTCGAAAATCCGGAACCCCGGGAGGCACCATCCGCGCCGGAGCAGGGCGATGGCATGACCGCGGCGACGCAGTTTTATGCGGCATCGATCCTTGATGACCCTGTAAACAGCGAGGTGCGGGAAAACTTTCCGCTCCTCGCGAACGAGGAGCAGGTCATCCAGCTTTGCAATATCGAAGCGCTGGAGCAGTTGCGCGAGACGGAGCCGGGGGAGGCGCCCGATGCGCTGGTTGGCTATGCCTTCGATTCGATCGATGTGGCCGGGCTCGATCTCGTTGCCGATGGCGGGGCCTTCCGCAGCCACGGAACATGGCGCCATATCCGTTATCGCTGCGCGGTGGCATCAGATATCCGCAGCGTGGCCGCCTTCGAATATGTTTTGGGCGAATTGGTGCCGGAAAGCGAGTGGGAAGCTCACTTTCTCAACGGCACCGACGAGTGATTTCTATGGTTTTGCGAAGCGCGCGATCACCGGCACGTGGTCCGATGGCTTGTCGGTCCAGCCGCGGGCGGGGCGGATGATTTCCGCGCCAATGGACTGATCGGCGACATCGGCGGTGGACCAGATGTGGTCGAGACGCCGGCCCTTGTCGGCGGCGTTCCAGTCGGCGCTGCGATAGCTCCACCAGGAATAGAGTTTCTGGTCATAGGGCACGTGCTTGCGCACGATATCGACCCAGCCATGGCCGCCCGTAAGCAGGCCATTGAGCGCTTCGGTTTCGACCGGCGTGTGGCTGACGATCTTCAGGAGTTGCTTGTGGCTCCAGACGTCGTTCTCGTGCGGGGCAATGTTGAAATCGCCGGCGATGAGATGGCCACGCTGAAACACCGGCTCGTTGAACCAGGTTTTCAGCTCGGACAGGAACCCCAGCTTGTGCTTGAATTTTGGGTTGAGCTCCGGGTCGGGCTCATCGCCGCCGGCCGGAATATAGAAATTGTGCAGCGTGAAGGGGCCATGGCCGATATCGACCAGCGCCGAGACGTGGCGCGATTCGGGGATTTCGCAGAAGACCCGGCTCGATACGTCGGTCAGCGGGAATTTCGAGACGATAGCGACGCCGTGATAGCCCTTCTGCCCATGCACCGCCATGTGCGGATAGCCGTTCTCGATGAAGGCATTGCGCGGGAACTGGTCATTGGTGCACTTGATCTCCTGCAGCATCAGGACGTCGGGCTGATACTGGCGCAGAAAATCGAGCACCATATCGAGGCGCAGGCGAACCGAATTGATGTTCCAGGTGACGACGGAAAGGGTCATGGGGGAGATCCGGACTTTTGCAGGGCTTTTGGGCCGAGGCACTTTTAGGACCAAGCCGGGGCAGGGGTAAAGCCGGAAATGGCAGGGCAGGGCGGACTGCTGACGGGAGGTGTCAGTGGCCAACAAAAAAGCCCGACCTTGCGGCCGGGCTCTAATCGTTCAAGCTTGAGCTAAAAGCTTATTCGCTCTTGGCTTCGCCTTCAGCCGATGCTGCGGCAGCAGCGGCGGCTGCAGCTTCCGCGTCCTTGGCGGCCTGTTCGGCGGCAAAGGCTTCGGCAGCGGCGATCTTTTCAGCTTCGCGGGCTTCGCGAGCGGCCTGGGCTGCTTCGCGTTCGCCGGCTTCGATCTTGCGGGTACGAGCGTTGGTCGATTCGAAAATACGAGCCGATTTACCGCGACGATCACGCAGGTAGTAGAGCTTGGCGCGACGGACCTTACCGCGCTTGATCACTTCGACCGAAGCGATATTGGGCGAGTAAAGCGGGAAGACGCGTTCCACACCTTCGCCGTACGAAATCTTGCGCACGGTGAAGCTTTCGGTGATGCCGCCGCCGGAGCGGGCAATCACGACGCCTTCATAGGCCTGGAGACGTTCCTTGTCGCCTTCGCGAATCTTGACCCACACCTTGACGGTATCGCCATGGGTGAATTCAGGGAGTTCGCGCTTGGCAGCCTGCAGGGCAACCTGCTCGGCATTGAGCTGTTCGATAATGCTGCTCATTTTCGATCCGTTCTGATCTTATCGTGGGGCGACTTTGTCACCCGGTCTTGTTTGATAACGGAGGGTAGTCTTTTTGGTCTTGGCGCACGCCGGGTCCGATCCCGGACGCACGAATGGGCGGCTCATAGGGTAAAACAGGCGGAGAGTCCAGCGTTTTGGGTCTTTTGGGCGCCTAAAAGAGGTCGAACGCCAAATCTTCAAATCCGTCGTCACCACCGGGCTTGTCCCGGTGGTCCATGCGGAGGCGAGATGGATTGCCGGGACTAGCCCGGCAATGACGACTGAGGGGGATATCAATTTCTTTGGAGATCTGCCTTCAGCAAATCCGGCCGTCTTGCTCTGGTCAGAGCCAGCGATTGCTCATGCCGCCATCTGGCGATTTTGGCGTGGTCGCCGGAGGTCAGGACGGCGGGAATATCCGTGCCCTCAAACGTCTGGGGCCGCGTATAGTGCGGATATTCGAGCAGCCCGTTTTCAAAACTCTCCTCGTCGCGGCTGTCCAAAGCGCCGAGCACACCGGGGATCAGCCGAACCACGGCTTCAAGCAGCACCATGGCCGCTACCTCGCCGCCGGCAAGTACATAGTCGCCTATGGAAATCTCTTCGAGATTTCGCGCATCGATGACGCGCTGGTCAACACCCTCGAAGCGGCCGCAGACGATGACGGCGCCGGGGCCGGTCGCCAGTTCATGGGCGCGGGCCTGGGTCAGCGGTTTTCCCCGAGGCGACATGAGAATGCGTGGGCGCGGATCGCCGGCGGGGGCAATGGCATCGATGGCCTTGGCGAGAATATCGGGCTTCAGCACCATGCCGGCGCCACCACCCGAAGGGGTGTCGTCGACGGTGCGGTGCTTGTCCGTGGCAAAATCCCGCAAATGCGTGGCGCGCAGGGTCCAGAGCCCGTCGGCCATGCCGCGGCCCAGGACAGAGGCGCCGAGCGGCCCCGGAAAGAGATCGGGAAAGAGGGTGATAATATCAGCCGAAAACATTTATTCCGCTCAGTCCGGCTCTTCCTCGCCCGGCTCGGCGTCGAGCGGCGGGGCAATCACCAAAAAGCCGTCGGCAATGCGGATGGTCGGCACGACGGCCTTGGTAAAGGGGTAAAGAAAGGTATCGCCCGAGCGCGGGTCGCGCACTTCGAGGAGATCGCCGGCACCGTAGTTGAGGAGGGCCGAAACTTCGCCAATGCTGACGCCGGTATCGAGGCGGGCATCGAGACCAATGAGGTCGGCGTGATAAAAATCGTCCTCGTCATCCGGGTCGGGCAGGCGGCTGCGATCGACGAAAAGGGAAACGCCGTTGAGAAGCTCTGCCGCATTGCGATCGCGAATACCCTTGAGGCGGGCAACGAGCACGGTCTTGTTGAGGCGCGCCGTCTCGATGGTCACGGTGAGGCCGGGACGGTCGGTGTCGAGCGGGCCATAGCTGGCGATGGCTTCGGGATCGCCGGTGAAAGTGGTGATGCGGACTTCGCCCTTGATGCCATGGGCGGCGCCGATCTTGCCCATCAGAATGCGGTTCTCTGGCGCTGCCATTTTCGTCCCTATTGGCTGAAAGAGAGCTGCACCCTTAGCAGGCTTGTGCCCCAGCGCAAACGGCGGAACCTTGCGCCGCATGGCGCTTTCTTCTCGCAAGAGATTCCAAGGAGAGCGTCATGTCCCAAATTCTCACCGACCGCAGGGCTATTCGTGAATGGGTGGAGGCACGCGGTGGCAATCCCGTCCTGATGGATGTGCCCGACGGCACCGGCATCCGCACGGTGCTGCAGCTCACGTTCGGGCAGGACGCACTCAATGCCGAGGGCAATGAGGGGCCGGACCGGATCGACGGGTTTCAGTTGGTAAGCTGGGAGGAGTGGTTCGTGGCACTGGAGAAGGGTAATTTGGCCATTGAAGTGACCGATGACCCAGCGGGTGGGAACGAGGCCGAGTTTACCTTCGTGCCGCGGGACTAAGCCAACGTTTCACGTGAATCCATTTCCCAATCTGTCGTCATTGCCGGGCTTGTCCCGGCAATCCATCTTGCGGTGGTGACGAGGAGGGTGGGACGCAGCGCCCGCCCTTCGGGACGCTTATAAGCCACCCATCTTGCACAGCATCTTCCACTCAGCTTCGCTGACCTTCGACACCGACAGGCGCGAATATTTCACCAGCTCGAATTCAGCCAGCGCTTCCGTGGCCTTGATCTCTGCAAGGGTCACCGGACGCGGAAACGGCTTTACCGACTGCACGTCGACACATTCCCACACCACTTCGCCCTTGGCATTGAGTTCGGCGGTCGAATCGGGATGGGCTGATGCCACCACCTTCATGATGCCGACGATCTCCTTGCCGATATTGGAGTGGTAGAAGAAGGCTTCGTCGCCGACGGCCATGACCCTCATATTGTTGCGCGCCGTATAGTTGCGAACGCCATGCCACTCTTCCACTTCGCCGCGGCCGGTCTTGGCGACGAGATCGTCGAAGGAAAAAACGTCCGGCTCGGATTTCATCAGCCAGTAAGCCATGGGATCAGAACTCCACTGAGGTGTTGTTGATGGCAATGCGCCAGCGCTTGACCTCGTAGCTGGCAAAGACGCCGGCCGGCACGAAGGGATCGGCGGCCGCCATGGCTTCGGCTTCCGCCAGAGTTTCGGCTGCGAAGACGACGATGGAGCCTTCCGGCTGCTCTTCGGCATTGAGCAGGGCACCGGCAAAAACCAGTTTATTGCCCAGCGACTTCAGGTGCTCGAGATGGACCGGACGAGTATCGAGGCGGGTCTGCAGGGCGCCGGGCGCGTCCTTGGCGATCATGGCATAGAGCATTTTCTCAGTGTTCCCTCTTGAGCGGGCGGGACATCAAGCCCGCAACGATGGTGGCGATATCGGCGCGGCCGGCAACGAAGGCGTCGACGGCGTCGACCAGCGGGGCGTCGACATCGAGACTTTTGGCAAGGGCCGCGGCGACCGGCGCGGTGGCAACACCCTCGGCGAGCTTAGCGCCACCAGCCAAAATGTCGGCCGTCCGACGCCCGGCGCCGAGCGCCATACCGAACTGATAGTTTCTCGACTGCACCGAAGTGCAGGTCAGCGTGAGATCGCCGAGGCCGGCAAGGCCGGTCAGCGTATGGGCGGAGCCGCCGAGGGCATGCACCATGCGGGCCATTTCAGCGTAGCCGCGGGCAATGAGGGCCGAGCGGGCGGAGGCACCGAGATTGGCGCCTTCGACGGCGCCGCAGGCGAGGGCATAGACATTTTTCAGCGAACCGGCGATTTCGACGCCAATCCGGTCATCGGCCGCATAGGGCCGAAAACTGGGGCCAGCGAGCGCGGTGGCAAGGTCCGAAGTGGCGCTGGCATCGTCGCCGGCAAGGGTGACGGCGGTCGGCCGGCCCGCAGCGACATCGGCGGCAAAGCTTGGGCCCGAGAGTACATAGCCAATGGCATCGGGCGCCATGTCGGCCAAAATCTCGCTCTGCCGGGCCAGAGTGCCGGTTTCGAGCCCCTTGGCCGAAAGCACGACCGGCTTGCCTGTCAGCAATTTCGCATCAAGCGATGTGAGCAGTGTTCGCGTCGCCTGTGCCGGCACGGCGAGGATAAAAATATCGGCGGGGACTGGCTCGGCGCTGGCCGAGATATTGGAGAGCAGTACCTGGCCGGGCAGGGCGGCTTCATTGACATGGGTGGCGTTGAGTGCGTCGGCCTGCGCCGGGTTGCGGAGGACCAGCGTCACCTTGCGGCCTGCCATGGCGGCGGCCTGCGCGAGAGCGGTGCCCCAGGCGCCTCCCCCGAGAACAGCAACTGTCTCAAGTGCCATGGCTTTTCACCCGCATGTCTTCGTCCTGCAGCGGCCAGCGCGGCCGGGCGGCAATGGTCAGGCTATCGGTATCGTCGAGCGCCAGGCGCTCGGCGCCGGCCCAGGCGATCATGGCACCATTGTCGGTGCAAAGCGCAATGGGCGGCACGATGAGATCGGCGCCGAACTCGGTGCAGGGCTTTTGCAGCGCCTCGGCAATGCGACGATTGGCGGCGACGCCGCCGGCCACGACGAGGCGAATCGGTTCGCCCGGAAACTCAGCCGCAAATTTCTCGAGCGCCTGGCGTGCTCGGAAACCGACGATCTGTGCCACTGTCTCCTGAAAGCTGGCCGCGATGTCGGCGACGTCCTGGTCGCTCAGCGGCGCCAGCGCTTCGGCCTGCAGGCGCACGGCAGTCTTCAAACCGGAGAAGGAAAAATCGAGCCGCTCTTCGCGCAGCAGCGGTTTCGGGAACTTGAAGCGCCTGGGGTCGCCCTGCTGGGCGATCCGCTCGACCGCGGGGCCTCCGGGATGGCCCAGTGACAAAAGCTTAGCGACCTTATCAAAGGCTTCCCCCAGCGCGTCGTCGATGGTGCCGCCCCAGCGCTCATAGTCGCCGACGCCGCGCACCAGCACGAATTGGCTATGGCCGCCGGAAACGAGCAGCATCAGGTACGGAAATTTCACGCCATTGGTCAGCCGTGCGGTAAGGGCATGGCCTTCGAGGTGGTTGACGGCAATCAGTGGTTTGTCGAGCGAGGCGGCAAGCGCCTTGGCGGTGGTGAGGCCGACCAGCACGCCGCCGATGAGGCCAGGGCCGGCCGTGGCAGCGACGGCGTCGATGTCATTGAGGTCGATGCCGGCCTCGTCGATCGCCTGCGCGATGATGTGATCGAGCCATTCGACATGGGCGCGGGCGGCAAGTTCGGGCACCACGCCGCCAAAGGCGGCATGCTCGTCGAGCTGGCTGCGCACCACGTTGGAACGAATGGTGCCGTGGCCGGATTGATCCCGCACGACTATGGAAGCCGCGGTTTCATCGCAGCTTGTCTCGATACCCAGAATGATGGCTTGCGCTTGCCCGGTCACGACGAACTGGTCTACTCCCAAGGGTGAGGCGGCGCGAGGCGCCCATGACGGTTTTCGCTACACTAGGACAGAGCCATAATGCAATCGCCAGCCCCCTTCGCCCGGATCGGAACGCGCGGTAGCCCGCTGGCGCTGGCCCAGGCGAAACTGGTGCGCAGCCTGCTATCTGCAGCGCATGGCGTTGGTGAAGACGACATTCACATCGAAGTGTTTTCGACCGGCGGCGATCGCAGCCAGGACGCCAATGTTTCTCTCTCGACCATTGGCGGCAAAGGCGTTTTCACCAAGGAGATCGACGAGGCGCTGCTTTCGGGGCGCGTCGATATCGGGGTGCATTCGAGCAAGGACGTAGCGACGGGCTTGCCCGCAGAGATGGCGCTGGCGGCGTTTCTCGAGCGCGAAGATGTGCGTGATGCTTTCTTGTCCCTGAAGGCGGCGGGCATCGACCGATTGCCCGAGGGCGCAAAATTCGGCACCTCGTCCATTCGCCGCGCCGCGCAGGCCTTGCGGCTGCGACCTGATCTCAACATCGTGCCCTTCCGCGGCAATGTGCATACGCGGCTGCAAAAGCTGGCGGATGGCGTAGCGGATGCGACGCTGCTCGCCATGGCCGGCCTCAATCGGCTCGGTGAAACGCATCGCGCCACGAGCATTCTCGACGTCGACAATTTCATGCCCGCGCCGGCCCAGGGGGCCATCGGGCTTGCCGTGCGCAGTGGCGACAGGCGCTTTCTCGATCTCGTCGCCCCGCTCGATCATGCGCCGACGCATGCGCGGATCGCGGCCGAGCGAGCCATGTTGGCCGTGCTCGACGGGTCCTGCCGCACGCCGGTTGGCGCCTGGACCCAAGAGCAGGCCGGCACCCTGACGCTCAAGGGCGAAATCCTGAGCCTTGATGGGCAGACGACATTTCGCGCTGAAGCCAGCGGTGGTGATCCCCAGGCCTTGGGCGAAAAAGTCGGAAAAGACCTGCTCGATCAGGCCGGGCCCGATTGGCTCGAACAGTGGATGGCGTGAAAAAGATCATGCGCATGCTTGTCACCCGCCCCGAGCCCGACGCCCAGGCCAGTATCGACCGGCTGGCGGCGCTCGGCATCGAGGCAGTGGCAGCGCCATTGCTGACCCGGGCGGCGCTCGATTTTCACCTGCCTGATCTATCGGGATTTGCTGCCCTGGCGGTCACCAGCACCAATGCCTTGCGGGCGCTGGAGGACAAGGGGGTGCTGGCGGACTTGCTGCATCTGCCGGTCTATGCGGTGGGCGATCGCACGGCGCATGAGGCAAGGGCGCTTGGATTTGACGAAGTGTTCAGCGCCGGCGGTACATTCGAGCGGCTGTCGACCATGTTGGCTTTGGCTGGGATCGAGGGGCCGGTGCTTTATCCGGCCGGCAAACATCTCAGTGGCGATCTCGCCCAGGCGCTCGTGCCCCATGGAATCATGGTGGTGACGGCGACGGTCTATGACATGGTCGCCGAATCAAGTTTTCCCGATGGGACGCTGGCGGCACTCGAAAGCGGCGAGCTTGGCGCGGCGCTGGTCTATTCGCGGCGAACGGCCGAAATTTTCTGCCATCTCGTCGGGCCGAGGCTGAGCGCGGCAAAAAGGCGCGACCTCGTGCTGTTCTGCCTCTCGGAAAACGTGGCGCAGCCGCTTGTCGAACAGCATTTTACCCGCGTGCATCTGGCCGATCGGCCGGATGAAGAAGCGATGATGTCCCTGGCGCTGGCTTTTGCCCGCGAGCAATCTGGGTCATGATCGGGCCAGGCAAAAGGAAGGCACATGGCTGATCCCAAGGACAAGGCAAGCGCCGCAACCCCAACCAGCCCCGCCGGCAAGTCCGGCGCGGTAAAGCCGCCGGTGCTCGAAGGCACGGCGCGCCCGGCCGAATCGGTCAAGCCAAGCGCGACAGCGAAGCCTGAGCCGGAGGCCAAGCCCGAAGCGTTCAAGCCCGGTCCGGCCAGCGCGACGACGCCGAAACCCGAATCAAAGCCGATCACACCGCCGCTGGTTCCTTCGGCCGAAGCTGGGGCAGGGGCGGCGTGGCTTGCTGGTCTTGTCGGGGGTATCGTGGGTCTGGGTGCCGCCTATGGGCTGGCACTATTGGGCTATTGGCCCGCGGTCGCTCCGGCGCCGCAGCCGGCGGATCCGCGTATAGCAACCATTGCCACGGCCGTGCCGGAGCTCGAAACCGTCACCTCCACCCTGCAGGGGGAATTGGCGCGGCTGACGGCACGGGTCGCCGGGCTCGAAGCCAATCCCGGAACTGCGGCTCCGGCAGGCGATTCGGCACCGGCAAACCAGCTAGCAGGTGATCTTGCCGCACTCAGTGCCCGGGTCGACGAACTGACGGCTGCGCCGCAGGCCGCGGGTGAGACGGCGGCACAAAATGCTGCCGCCATTGCCGCGCTTGAAACCGAACTTGCAGCTCTCCGCCAAAGCGCCGCCCAGACCCAGACCAATCTCGATGGCGTTTCGGCCAAGGTCGCGACGCTCGAAACCGATTTGTCCGAAGGCACGGCGCTCGAAGCGGGGCAGGTGCGCCTGCCGCTGATCGTTTCCGGCTTCGAAACCGCCTTTGCCACCGGCGCCGCCTATGATGGGGAAGTCGCCGCGCTCCGCCAGGCGCTTCCCAACCTCGCCGTGCCCGACGCGGTGCTTGCCAATGCCATGACCGGGCTCAAGCGGCCCGATCTGATTGCGCGCGATTTCAACGCCGTGCTGCCCGATGTCCTTGCCGGAAGACCGGTCGGGGCCGATGCGGGTTGGCAGGAAGCGACCTCAGACTGGTTCCGCGGCATTATCGCCCTGCGCCCCACCGAGGCGGTGGAAGGCGATGGGCCCGAAGCCGTCGTGGCCCGCCTTGAAGGCGCTATCGGGCGCGGTGATTTCATTGCCGCCAAGACCGAACTCGACGCCCTGCCGGCCTCCATGCGGGCGGCCACTGGCGCGGTGGCCGATGAAATCTCCAATCAGGCAGCCGCCCAGACCTTTCTTGCATCGCTGCGTCAGGCAGCGCTGGCGGGAGGGAATGGCTGATGATCCGTCTCGCCCTCTGGATCGTCGGTTCTCTGGTCGTCGCGGCGCTTGCCGCCTGGTTGATGGCCTTGCCCGGCACGCTGACGCTGGAACTGGCCGGCTATCGCATGCAGCCGCGCCTCGGTACTGCCGTCGTGCTGATCTTGCTGGCCGCCGCCCTGATCATTCTGATCTGGGCCGTGCTGCGGCGCATTTTTGGCGCACCGCGGGCCATGGCCCGGCGTCGTGCCGCTCGACGCCGCGAGCAGGGCGTTGAAGCCCTCTCCGATGCCGTCATTGCCCTGCAATCGGGCGATCCGGCACGGGCAAGGCTGCTGGCTCGCGAAGCACAAGCCCGCCTCCCCGAAAATAGCGCCGCAAAGCTGCTCGAAGCACGGGCCGACCTCGCCGTCGGCGATATGCCGGCGGCACGCGAGCATTATCGTGCCCTGATCGCCAGCGACAAGACGGCGCTCGCGGCTCTCACCGGCCTTTACGATCAGGCCCGCACCCAGCAACGGCCGGAAGCGGCACTCACCTTTGCGCGCAAGGCCCTCAGTCTGGCGCCCGACAGCTCCTGGGCCGCTGAGGCCGTGTTCGACGATCTGGTGCGGCGCGGCCACTGGGCCGAGGCGGTGGCCATGGTCAATGCCGAGGTGCCACCGGGCCGCGAGGGCCGCGCCAAAAAGCGCCGCCGCCAGGCTGTCATCGAGACGGCAAGGGCCCGTGAGGCCGAAACCAGCCAGCCGCTGGTGGCACTCGAACATGCGTTGACGGCGCTAAAACTGTTGCCCGATTTCGTGCCGGCGGCGCTGATCGCGGCGCGCGTCCATATCAATCAGGGCGAGAGCCGCAAGGCGATGAGCCTGCTTAGACGCATCTGGCGGGCAACCGGCCATCCCGATGTCGCGGCGCTCTATGGCCATGCCCAGCCCGGCGCCTCGGCCGTCGAACGGTTGAAACGCATGCGCGAAATCGTGGATACGCCGCCCGAACACCGCGCCGCCGCCATGGCGCTGGCGCGTGCCGCCATTGACGCCTATGACTGGCCGCTGGCGCGCGATGTGCTCTTGCCCTATGCCGGTCCCGATCTCACCGAAGGTGTTGCCAGCCTCATGGCCGAGATCGAGGCGGGCGAGAGCGGGGACCAGGGCAAGGCGCGCGAATGGCTGGCGCGGGGCCTTCGGGCAGTGCGCGACCCGGCCTGGACGGCCGATGGTCTTGTCAGCGCCGAATGGGAACCAACTTCCCCGGTGACCGGCAAGCTCGACGCCTTTGAATGGAAAGTGCCTGTCACCGGCAACGCGCGGCCCTTGCCGCTGCCGGCGGCTTCAGGCGAAGGGTCCGAGGATTTCCCCAAGCCCGCGCCGGTCTTGCCTCTTGCGCCCGCGGAAAACCAACAGTAAAAGACCGCAATCTGTTCGGGCCATGCCCGGCCGGAGCCGCTTTAGCTCAGTCGGTAGAGCACATCATTCGTAATGATGGGGTCAGGTGTTCGAGTCACCTAAGCGGCACCATTTTTCCCCCTACAATCGGTCAGATTTGTTCCGCCATTTCCGCGCGCGCGCTTTCATAGGCGTGGCGCGCTGAAGCGCGGATGCGCAGATGCGTGCCCTGCTTGACGGTCTGCGTGAAGAGTTGCTCGCGTTCCTCTTTGGTCGAGAGAAAGAACGGAAAGCGCTGGGCGACGCGGCTGCGGATGTTTTCGACCGGCGCGCCGAAGAGCGCCACCGGAAAATGCAGGCCCGGATAGGTCCGCACATCGCTCATGATTTCCGAGCCGAAGACGCGCTTGTAAAACGGTCCGTGCTCGGGACGCACCAGCGCCAGGCACAGATCGGCATTGAAATGCACCGAAGCCATGGCGGCGACGCGCAGCGTCAGGAAAGGCAAGGCCGGATAGGCCAGCGAGGCTTCGCGATCGGCCGTAAACCGGCTGGGATCGATGAAGGTCCTTCCAGCGTCCACCATCGGGGCCAGGATATCGGGGCAGACCTTCATGCTGGGTGAGCGCCGATACTGCGCCGTCAGGTGGTGAAGGCGGATGGAACTAACCAGTTCGCCCTTGATATAGATGCCAAAGCTCATGGCATTGGGCGTTTCATCGAGATCGTCGATGCAGATTTCCTCCGCATTGTGATCCATGAAACCCTCACGCACATAGGCGCGATAGCGCAATTTATAGATCGGGTCGTCGATGACGCTGGCATCGACCCGCGCATAGCTCACATCGTCGAGCACATCGATGAGGGCGCCCGAAAAGCGCGAGGGTTCTCCGGCGCGGGCTGCAGCCGCGCTGTCCTTGTCGATCGCCATGCTGATATGTCCGCCGCCTTCAATTGCCTCGGCGGGGACGTTAACGTTTCATTAACCCTGACAAAAGTTGACATTGCCGACGTGGTTAATTTGCCGGCCTCGCTCGTCTAGGCGCGTCGCCGTGCCTAGCCTATTTACGCATGTCTTGGCCCTGAAACCGCTCTCCACTTTCGGGAGACATGCTTCAGGTCGAGGAAACGAGGCGCAGGGGAACCGTGTTTTGACGGTAAACCTGCTGTTCGAGCAGGCGCGAGATCGCGTCAAAACTCATTGGCGCGCCATAGAGGAACCCTTGGATCAGGTCGGCCCGCGTGTGGTTGATGACGAAGTTGAGCTGCACCTCGGTCTCGACGCCCTCGATGGTGGTCACAAGATCAAGATCCTTGCCGATCTGCACCACATTGGTAAGGAGTTTGAGGGCGTGTTCGTCCGTCTCGATCCCCGTGAGAAATGAGCGGTCGATCTTGAGTTTGGTAAAGGGCAGGGCGCTGAGATAGCTCAGCGAGGAATAGCCCGTGCCAAAATCGTCGAGCGCCACGCCGACCCCGCGATTGCAGAGTTTGAGCAGGGCCGCGGCCGCCGCATCGCGCTCCTCGATGACGGTTGTTTCCGTCACCTCGATTTCGAGGCGGGCGGCGGGGAGGCCGCTTTCCTCAAGCGCCTGATTGACCATTTCCTCGACATCGGTGGAGCGGAAGTCGCGCGCCGAGATATTGACCGCGACATGGGTGGTTCCGGGCCAGGTGTGGCAGTCGCGCGTGGCTTTGCCGAGCACGAAACGCGTCAGATCGGTGATCATGCCGGTTTCTTCGGCGATCGGAATGAAGGTTGCCGGCGAGATGGCGCCAAAAGTCTCGTGATCCCAGCGCGCCAGCGCTTCGCAGCCGACGATGCGGTTTTCGCGCGGATCGACCACGGGTTGATAGGCGAGGTGCAGCTTGCCTTCGGCAATGGCAGTCTTGAGGTCGGTCTTGAGCTGCTGGCGGAACTGATATTCGGTATCCATGCGCGCATGGAACGGAATGATGCGATTCTTGCCGCCCGACTTGGCGGCATTGAGCGCCAGGTCGGCCTTGATCATCAATTGCTCGAAATTGTTGTTGCGGTCCGGCGAGGAGACGAGGCCGGCGCTGACATCGATATCGAGCCGGCGATTGGGCAATTGATAGGCCTGGTGGAGGCCTTTGAGCAGGCGTTCCGCATCGGCCTCGATGCCTTCGGGTCCTGCGGGCGAAATATAGAAGGCGATGAATTCGTCGCCGCCGAGGCGCCCCACAATGGCGTTTTCGGGCAGGGCGCCGGGCAGGCGGCGGCCAAGCTCGTGCAGCAATTGATCGCCGGCAAGATGACCGAGCGTATCGTTGATATGCTTGAAATCGTCGATATCGAGAATCAGCAGCGCCACATGGCCCGCTTCGACCGTATCGAGCCGGGCTTCGAGCGCCTTTTCGACCAATTCGGCGAAATAGGCGCGGTTGGGCAGACCCGTCAGCGCGTCATAGCGCGCCATATAGCTGATGCGCTCCTCGGCGGCGATGCGATCGGAAATATCTTCGAACAGCAGCACCGATTTGGTATCGCGCGAGGAGATCGAGGCTTCAAAATACCGCCCGCCTACGCTTGATATCAGCACCTTGCCGCTCGATCTGGTTTCGATCAGCATATCCATGCGCCGGGCGGCCGCCTGCGGGATGGCACCGGTTGTAAGCGCATGTTCGAAAAGCTCATAGAGCGGCCGCCCGATCCAGTCAGTGGGATTGTCGATGCCGAAGGCGAGGAGTGCGCTGTCATTGGCCACTTCGATCAAGTGGTTCCGGTCGAGCATGAGCAGGCCATGCGCCATGGTATCAAGTGCAGCGTCGAGCTGGCCGGCGAGAGCCGAAGCCTTGGTGCGACCATGCACGGCGCGCAGCAGCACGTTTCGCGCATTGCCTGCGATCTTGCGCAGCGACAGGAAGAAGGGCAGCAGCAAGAGGGTCAGAAGCGCGTAGTAGATATTGCCCACGAGCAGCAGGCCCAGGCACAGGGGCACCGCGATCAGCAGGACCTGGATGGTCATCAGCTTGTCGATGGCGAAATTGCGCTGCGAGACGCCGACCAGCACGGAAACCGAGACGCTGGCAGCGGTCAGTTCGGCAAAGGCATCATCGACGACCCAGAAGCTGATCAGGCACCAGACGCCGTAGATCAGCGCGATGGCGGCGGCGCCCAGGGTGGCGCGCCCTTCCCAATAGAGCGCCGTTTCGACGTCTTCGTCGCCAAGAGTCGCGTGTTCGAAAGCCTTCATGTCGAGATGGCGCAGGAAGCCAACCACGATGAACAGAAAGGCGATGCAGCCAAGTTCGGGCGATTGCGCCTCGAGCGCTGCGACGGATGCGGCGAGAGCCGAGCCATAGGCGCCAAGCAGCATCGACAGCCGGTCGGCATAAAGCGAACGGATCATCGACACATAGTCGACCGGCGGCAGCAATTTATGGGCGGCTTGAAACATGCCGATCCTGTATAGAGTTCGGATCTTCCGGGGTGATCCGCCGCGCCGACTCCGGTCGGCAGCGGTTTGTGTAGGTCGCCACGCGCGTGGCTTATGGCCGCCCATTCTTGGCGTGGCCGTTCTGGTTGACGTTTGAGTTCAACGTAACTGCGGTTAAGACCGTCTTGAATGTTGAGGGGAAGATGAACTTCGTCGCCGCTTTCCCGTTGCCAAGGTGAACTCTTGCTTAATGCGGTTCGCAAAAGCGCGTCGAGATCCCCTGGATTGGCTTGGCGCGCCTTGATTTTTGTTTTCGCGCATGCCTCCGAACGGGTACCCTTTCGGGGAGGCATGCTGCAGGTCGAGGAGGCCGAAATGGCAGACAAGCTCAAACCGGATGAACTTGCGGCAGCGCGCAGCAAGCTGAGGGGCTGGACCATCGAGAATGGCGAGACGCAGCTCAAACGATCCTTCAAGTTCAAGGATTTTTCCGAAGCCTTTGGCTTTATGAGCCGCGTGGCCCTGCTCGCCGACAAGGCCGATCACCATCCCGATTGGTCCAATAGCTACAACAAGGTCGAGATCGTGCTCTCCACCCATGATGCAGGCGGGCTGACGCAGAAGGATGTCGACCTCGCCGGAAAAATCAGCGCTCTGGTCTGATCGTCTTTCAGTGGAAATTGCGGCCCTTCGGCATGGCGCCATAGGCACGGCGGCGGGCCATTTCGATCTCGCGAATGGCATTGCGGTCACGGCTCTGGCTGCCCGGCGGGCCGGATTTGCCTTCGTCGGCCCGGGCCACGACCCGGTCGCCAAAATCCTTGCCATGCGAAAGGTCGAGCAAGTGCGGGGTCAGGTCGACCATGTCCTCGGCAATGATGTGGATGACGAGACCCTCTTTCTGCAATTGCCCCCGCACCGCCAGCATGCGGCTCGAGAGCAGCGTCTTTCGCATGACGTCGTTTTCAAACAGCTTTGGCCAGACGACGATATTGGCGACCCCGGTTTCGTCTTCGAGCGTCACGAAGATGACGCCGCTCGCCGTGCCCGGCCGCTGCCGCACCAGCACGAGCCCCGCCACTTCGATGCGGTGGCCCGGCGTCACCGTCGAGAGATTGGCGGCCCACGTCGTACCCCGCTCCATGAGCATGGGCCGCAGGAATTGTACCGGGTGGCCCTTTAGGGACAGCGACAGGGTCGCATAGTCGTGGATGACCTCCTCACCCGGCGCCATGAGCGGCAGGCCGGCGGGCTCTTCGACCGGTGTTTCCCTGGGTGGCGCGATGGCAAAGAGCGGCAGGGTTTCGGCGCCATGGGTGCCCATGAGCCCCTTTACCGCCCAGAGCGCCTCGCGACGATTGAGCCTGAAACCGGAAAAGGCATCGGCTCGGGCGAGTTTTTCGAGGCTGGCAATGGGCACGCTCGTACGCAGCCAGAGATCGCGAATGGAAGTGTAGCGCCCCTTTTCGCGCATTTTTACAATCTGCTCGATATCCTTTTTTGCAAGACCTTCAACCTGTCGTAGTCCCAGGCGCAGAGCTTTTTTGGTCCAGATGTCGTTCTGCATGACCGCGTGGCGCGGCCAGATGTGGTGGGCAATTTTCCAGCCATCTGTTTCGAGGCTGGAATCGTGGTTCGACAGATTGATATCGGGCGGCCTGATCTCGACGCCATGTTCGGTCGCGTCACGCACCAATTGGCTCGGCGCATAAAAGCCCATGGGCTGGGAATTGAGCAGGGCACAGGCAAAAACATCGGGATAATGGCATTTGAGCCAGCACGAGGCATAGACAAGCAGGGCAAAGCTGGCCGCGTGGCTCTCGGGAAAACCATATTCGGCAAAGCCTTCGATCTGGGAAAAGCAGCGCTCGGCAAATTCCTGGCTGTATTTTTTCCGCTCGTTGTTCTTCATCCCCTCGATGAAGCGCTCCTTGAAAATCTCGATCTTTCCGGTGCGCCGCCAGGCGGCCATGGCGCGCCGGAGTTGATCGGCTTCGCCGGCGGAAAAGCCGGCACCCTTGATCGCCATCTGCATGGCCTGTTCCTGAAAGAGCGGAATACCCAGGGTTTTCTTGAGGACCTGGTCGAGCGGATCGTCGGGATCGGCGACCCAGGGTTCAATACCTTCGCGCCGTTTTAGGTAGGGGTGGACCATGCCGCCCTGGATCGGGCCTGGCCGGACGATGGCGACTTCGATGACGAGGTCATAAAAGATCTTTGGCTTGAGGCGCGGCAACATGGACATCTGTGCCCGGCTCTCGATCTGGAAGACGCCAATCGTGTCGGCCCTGTGCGTCATCTCATAGACCGGCTTGGCGATTTCCGTTCCTTTATCCTCGTCACTGAACCCTTCGTCTTGCAGCTCGGCTAAGGTTACGTCGCGCTTATAGTGCTCCTTCATCAGGTCAAAAGCCCGCCTCAGGCAGGTCAGCATGCCCAGTGCCAGAACATCGACCTTCAGGATTTTGAGGGCGTCGATATCGTCCTTGTTCCATTCGATGATCGTACGGCTATCCATGGCCGATTTGCTGATCGGCACCAGGCTTTCAAGGCTATCGCGGGTGATGACGAAGCCGCCCACATGCTGGGAAAGATGCCGCGGAAAGCCGCGCAGCACTTTTACCACCTCGAACATCTGCGCCAGCACGGGGTCGTCGGGATTGAGTCCGATATTTTTCACATTTTTTAGATCAAGCGAGGAGCCCCAGCCCCAATGAAGCTGGTTGAAGGCGGCAATGGTGTCGTCGGAAACGCCGAAAACCTTTGCCGTTTCGCGAATGGCACTTTTGGAGCGGTAGGAAATGACATTGGCCGTCAGTCCCGTCCGCCGCCCCCCATATTTCTGATAGACATATTGCATCACCTCCTCGCGCCGTTCGTGCTCGAAATCGACGTCGATATCGGGCGGTTCGTCGCGCTCGGTGGAGATGAAACGGCCAAAGACCAGTGTAGCTTTATTGGGATCGACCTCGGTGATCTCGAGGCAGTAGCAGACAGTCGAATTGGCAGCCGATCCGCGCCCCTGGCAAAGAATCTTCTTTTCGTAGCGGGCAAAGTGGACGATGTCGTGCACGGTCAAAAAATAGGCCGCATAGCCTTTATAGGCGATCAGGCAAAGCTCGGTCCAAAGCGTCTTCTTGAGGTCATTGCTGAGACCCTTTGGAAAGCGCTTTTCTGCCCCGGCCCAGGTCAGCCGCTCCAGCGTTTGCTGCGCGGTCTCACCATTGCCGATAGTTTCTTCGGGATAGTTGTAATGGAGCTGGTCGAGCGAAAAGCCGATCCGGGCGATGAACTTTTGCGTCTGGGCGATGGCGTCGGGATGTTCGGCAAAAAGCCCGGCCATTTCGCGCGGGCTTTTGAGGTGCCGTTCGGCATTGGCGGCGAGGCGAAAGCCGGCTTCGTCGAGGGTAACATGTTCGCGGATGCAGGTGACGACGTCCAAGAGCATGCTGCGATCGGGCTCGTGATATTGCGCATCATTGCTGGCGATCATGAAGGCCCGATGGCGCCTCGCTGATGCCTCGACCCGGTTGAGCCGGGCCCGATCCTGGCCATCAAAGCGTGGCGTTCCGGCGATCCAGACTCGTCCCGGGGCCTGCCGGCTCAGGCGATCAAGCGTCTTTTCGGTGAGCGCCCAGTCGTTCTCGTCGGGAAGCAGGATGAACAACTGGCCTTGCGAAAAATCCTCGGTCGGGCCGTGCTCCTCTTCAGAAGCGGGATTGGCCGAGCCGAAGAGATCGTCGAAAAAGAGCGTTGGATTGCCCTTTTCGCCCCGATGATTGCCAATCGTAAGCAGCTTGCAGAGGCGGCCATAGGCGACGCGATCGCTGGGATAGGCGACGATATCGGGTGTGCCATCGGCAAAGGCCAGCCTGACGCCGACGAGATAGCGGAAATCGGGGCTGCGATCCTTGTTGTCGCGCGCCGTCACATAGCCGCGGACAACCCCGGCAAAGGTATTGCGATCGCAGATGCCGAGGGCCGTCATGCCTAAAAACATGGCTGACGCCACCATCTCCTCGGGATGCGAGCCCGAGCGCAGGAAGGAAAAATTACTGGTGGTGATGAGCTCGCTATAAAACGGGGCTTCGAGTTCGATGACTTTTTCCGGAATGGTGGCGGGGGCACTCATGGGAAAAACCCATGCAGGTACCAAACCGGCCTATTGCCCTCGCCATAAAGTCCCTGCCGAAACACCCAGAAGCGACTGCCGTGCTGGTCTTCCACCACGTAGTAGTCCCGCGTTCCTGCCGTGGGGCTGAACTCCGGCAGGTTGGGTTCATAGGGTTTCGGTTTTTGGGGATCGGGCTCCACCAGGTTCAGCCGCTCTTGCTTCCGCCACCACTCTGCGCTCAGGCGCTCCGGCCCCTGGCCACTGACCAAACGAAAACTTTCGCCGCGCCAGACCATGGAGGCGGGGAGGCCATGGGGCACTTCGGCCATGATGGCGACGACCTCGGGTATGGGCAGCAGTTTTACCGGGCGCTGCAGGGCTGGCGCTACAATCGGAGCATCGGCCTGGCCTGATTGTGTCGGCACCAGTCTGGCCGCGCGCTCGGGCAGGCGGCTTGCCACCATTTCCGTCCGCAGAACCGCGAGCGGGCCGAGCCGGCTGCTCAGCCGGTCGTTGAGCCTTGCAATGTCTTCGGTGCCTTCCTCGATGGAAAAGGCGCCCGTCTGCACCGCATCGAGGCGATCGGTGCTGCTCGCGGCCAGCCGCACCATGTCGATACCAAAGCCGGGATCATATTCGACTTCCAGCCGCTGCGCCCGGTGGCGAAAGAGGTCCGCAATATGCTCGGGGTCTCGCGTCACCCGTCCGGCATTGAGCGACAGGGTCATTACCTTGTGGTCGACCCGATAGAGGAAGAGATGAAAGCTCTGGCCGCCCAACCCTTCGGCTTCGAGCGTCTTGCTCAATTTGACCGAGAGGTCATGGGTCGTGCGCAGCACATCGTCCATGAGGCTGATGGGATCGGCAAAGCGCTGTTCGGCAAGATAATCGACCAATGGCAGGCGCGGTGCCATCCGCTCCTCGATCACGCCAAAAGCCTGGTCCATGCGCAGGAGGATTTGGCCAAAGCGGGTGTGCAATGATTTTCGGGGATATTGCCTGACTTGCCCGATGGTTTTGAGCCCCATTTGACCAAGAGTAAGCAACTGGCTTTCCTCAAGCCGCAGGGCGGCAACCGGCAGGGCATCGAGCAGAGCGGCAAAACTATCGTCCCCGACCACCTGGCTCCGGGCAAAATGGCTGACGGCCCAGGCGGCGCCAATGGTCGGGGCAATGGCGCCGGAAACGCGGTAGCCCAGTTTCCGCAGGCGGATGATGAGCGTGCGCAGCATTTCGGTTTCGCCACCGAAAAGATGCGCCACCCCGGTAATGTCGAGCACGAGATCACCAAAACGGCTGATATCGGTCATGACCGAAACCAGCGGACTGGCATTGGAATGCCAATCGGCAAAGTGGCCAAAGGCGGCTTCGAGCCTTGGGCGGTCGATCTCGAGCACAGTGAGAGCCGGCCAGATGGCGCGGGCATCGGCGAGGTTCTGGCCGAGGCGTAGGCCGTTCTGCAGGCCTTCAGGATCGAGTGCGGCAAGGCGCAACCCGCCCTTGATGCGCTCGTAAAGTGCCAGGGGTTTTTCCTTGAGCCTTGGCTCAGCCCGCTTGAGATAGTCGGTGGCCCAATAGGGCAGGTGCAGCGCCAGGAAGCGGCGTTTCTGCCTGATATCGACCAGGGCCAACTGGCTTGGAGAAGATTGCAAAGCCATTTTTCCGTGCCTCCAGCATCCAGTCCAGTTGATTGCCGGCGATGCGACCCTTTTCGAGCCGCAGGTGCCAGCGCGCCATGCCTGGGGCCCGATCGTCAAAGGCGTGGCGGCCACTGCGATGGGGCATGAGCCGCCAGCGCAGGTGTCCGGCGCTGCTTTCCCGCCGCTGGCCATAGCGCAGCATGAAGAGCGATACCCGGTTGGCGCTGGCGCGCAGGCTCAGCCGCCGGCTGGCGGTAAAATTGAGCAGTTTGGGATTGCCCTTCACCTCGGCGATGATGGCGGCAACCGCCCGACAGGCGGTGGCTTCCTCGGTGGCCCATAAAAATTCGGTCATGTCGGCGACGCGTACGATCACCAGTTTTGTCGGATCAATCCCGAACCAGTGCAAACCAGGCCCATAGGGCAGGCCGAGATGTTTCCCCTCATCGGCCAATTGCACGTAGTAGATCGTCGAGCGCCGCGCCGTGAGCAGGGTTTTGGCCTGGGTCAGCGCAAAGGCGAGGTTCGCGCCGCTGTCTCGGGCCCCGTCGGCATAGACTTCCTGCACGAGACCTGCCGGCAAGGTGGGAAAAATGCCGGGTTCACCCCGCGGACGATTGGCCGCTTCCGCCAGTGCTGGCTTGCGCTCGATATCGGCAATGGTGTCCCGCAGCGCGGCAAGGCGCTGTTGGCGTTCCGGGGCCTGCATGATGAAACCGTCTACTAGAACAAAACAGGAACAATTTGACTCCGAATCCCTCGGGAGTCGAGTCCCTTTCTGAAGGCCCTCAAAAGAGGGTGTGGCTCGCCTGCATCAGCGGCGGTCAAGACCGCGTGAGCAGTACTTGCGCCCATTGAGCAAAACCAGCTTCTGCCCCAGTCTTTGTTTCGCGGCCCTCCCGGCTCAATCGCAAACCCGTTCCTTCACCCCCGTGCACGAGGCTGAAAGCCATGTTCGAGGCCCTGACCCGTCTGTTCCAGAAAACCGAGACGGCGACCAATAGCAATGACCCGAAACTGTCGGTGGCGGCGCTCCTCGTGCACCTTGCCGCGGTCGATGGCACGATGAAGGACGAAGAGCGCAAATCCATTCGTGGCGCGCTGATGGATCACTACGATCTCGATGAGCCGAGTGTCGATCGCCTGATCAAGCAGGCGGCCGAGAGGGATGCCGAGGCGGTGGATTTTTACCGCTTTACCACCGGCATTACGCAATTGCCGATGGAAGACCGCGTCGAAATCATCCGCATGATGTGGACCGTGGTCTTTGCCGACCGGCAGAATCACGAGCTCGAGGACAATATGGTCTGGCGCATTGCCGAACTGATCGGCGTTTCGAGCCGCGACCGTACCGTGCTGCGCAACCAGATTCGCGGCAAGGCCGACGAAGCCGAAGCTTAGTAGGCGGTAAATTTCCCGATCACTTCCGGCTCGTCATTGGCGCAGTCAAAGTCACCAGACTTGTCGGCGGCGGCGCGCGCCAGCTCGTTGGCGTCCTTGTTGGCCAGGGCATCCACATAGGCGATGTGGCAGGAATTGCCCTCGGCGATTTGCGTCACGACCAGCACCTGGCCCTTGTTCTCGCCGGTTTCGACATCGGCGGTGTGATAGCGCACGATGGTGGCCACCGGGAAAAAGTAGCCCTTTTCGTTCGACAGTCGCCATTCGAGCTTTGAGCCGAGATTGTTGAAGGGCGGCAGGGTCTGGAAACCGGCTGAATTCTTCTCCGGTTCAAAGCCGTAGCTGATGGAAAAGCGCAAGTCGCCTTCCTGCACCATGACCGGAAAACCCTTGTAGCCGGGACAGGCCCAACTGGCACCAAAGTCGTCGGCTTCGAGCACCAGGCACTGCTCGATATCGAGGTCGGTATAGGCGCTGGTAAAGCCCGACTGGGCAAAGGCAGGCGTTGCGCAAGTCACGGTCAGAACCAGAAAAAGACGCTGCAACATGGACCGGCCTCCTCGCCGCAATATGATCGAGACCATTGCTAGACTCAATGATCGAGATCAATTGCCGGACACAATGATCGGGTTATTGTGCCGTAAACAAGGAGAAGAGCATGTTCAAATCCCTGCTTATTGCCACTGATGGTTCCGAACTGGGCGACAAGGCGGTGGCGGCCGGCGTCGAGCTCGCGAGGGCTCATGGTTCGAAAATCCTGGTCCTGACCGCGACCGACCCGGTGGCGACAGGTATCGGTGCGGGCGGTTTCGGCACTTTCGATGCCGGCCCGATCATCGTCCAGCTCGAAGAAGACTATGCTGCCCAGGCCAAAAAACTGCTCGATGACGCCAAGGCCAAACTCGATGCATCGGGCATTGCGGCGGAAACCCTGCATGTGCCGCGCCACCGTCCGGCCGATGCCATTCTGGAAGCCGCCGCGGCGCGCGGCATCGATACGATCGTTATGGGTTCGCATGGCCGCCGCGGCCTGGGCCGGCTGCTGCTCGGCAGCCAGGCCTCCGAGGTTTTGGCCCGCTCCAATGTGCCGGTGCTGATCGTCAAATAGGCTTTTGCAATTTGTCGAAGCCATTGGTCCTGCGGCGAATGGCTTCGGCGCCTCGCCGATTTACGGCTTGCCTTTGCCGGGCGTTCTGCGGCAGAACGCCTCTCGTTCAGCCCCTCCCTGACGCAACGGACACGCCCAAATGAACATCGACGCCATCCCGACCGGCAAGAATCCGCCCGAAGACCTCAATGTCATCATCGAAGTTCCGCTTGGCGGCGAGCCGATCAAGTATGAAATCGACAAGGATAGCGGCGCCCTTTTCGTCGATCGCTTCCTCTATACGCCGATGCGCTACCCCGGCAATTACGGCTTCGTGCCGCATACTCTATGCGGTGACGGCGATCCGCTCGACGTGATCGTGATGAATTCGCGCCCCCTCGTTCCGGGCGCCGTGGTGCGTTCGCGCCCCGTCGGCGTGCTCTTCATGGAAGACGATGGCGGCCAGGACGAAAAGATCATCGCCGTGCCGGTTTCCAAGCTGACCCGCATGTACGACAACATCAAGGACATCGAGGATTTCCCGGAAATCCAGCTTGAGCGCGTGAAGCATTTCTTCACCCACTACAAGGATCTCGAGCCCGGCAAGTGGGCCAAGATCGACCGGATCGGCAACCTCGCCGATGCCAGGCGCGTGATCCTCGAATCGATCGAGCGCCATAAGAGCGAAAAATGAGTTTCGGAATTGGGCTGGAGCGACCCAGCCCTTTTCTTTTGCCCTTGCCGATGGGCGGCAGCGTGGCTTTCATGGCGGCATGACGCTTCCTGCCTTCGACACCAGACTTTTCCAGATCGCCACCAAGCCGCTCGACCCGGCGGACTGGCTCGATCCCGATGCGGATATGGCGGCGCAACTCGCCGAAAAGGCGCGCCTTCAAAAGACTCATTTTTCCGAGATTTTTGCGGAACTGCCCGAAAGCCGACCGGCTCAGGCCGAGCTGCTTTCCCTCTTGGCCGAATATCTGCCGGAGCGCTTTCCGCATCTCTGGCAAAAGCGCGACAATGGCCTCCTCATCGTGCCCAGTGGCGAAGTGGTTGATCTCGCTGGCATTCCGTTGCTGCAGGCGGCAAAACTGGTGCAGGACGATCTTCTCATTCTCTCCCGCACCGAGCCCGGCTGGCGCTTGGTGGCGGCGAGCCTCAGCTTCCCGTCCTCCTGGGTGCTCTCCGAGAAAATCGGAAAGGTGCTCGACGCCATTCATCAGCCGGTTCCCGGCTTTGGGCCCGAAACCCGCTCGGCCCAGCTCATGGCGCGCATGTTCGATGCCCTGCGGCCGGAAATCCCGCTTATTCGCTGGAACTGGTCGCTCTATGGCGACCGGCGATTGTTTCACCCCGATGTTTCGGGACCCGACATGCCGCGCTTCGGTACCGGCGAGCGGGCCGATCCGGTGCACCTGCGCATCGAGCGGCAAACCCTCAGGAAACTGCCTGAGACCGGCGCCATCGTCTTCACGATCCGGATTTCATTGGTCGATCTCGACACGTTTGCTGGCCATCCCGATGCCAAAATTTTGGCCGCAACCCTCCATGCCCAGCTTCTTGCCCTTACGCCCGAACAGCTCGACTACAAAGGGCTGACCCGCGAGCGCGACCGCGTTCTCTCGCGTCTCGCAGGCATAAGCTGAAACGCTTGCCCAAATCAGTCCGCCGCGCCTAAATGGGAAAAATCCTGAGTAGGCTCAGTATATGAACGAGACCACCGTTGCCGACCAGTTGAACTGGGCTGCCCGTCTCCTGGCGCGCGAGACGGAAACCATGCTGGGCCCCATCGGGCTCAATCCCGCCTATGTACCGGTGTTGCTTGCCCTCTCTGCCGGCGGTGCGCATACGCCAAAGGGGCTGGCCGAGGCTGCCTCGGTCGAGCAGCCGACGATGACCGCAACCATCCAGCGCATGGAGCGCGATGGTTTTGTGACGCGAAAGCGCAATCCCGACGATGGCCGCAGCGCGTTGATCGCCCTGACGCCACTGGGCTATGAGCGCATCGCCGACATGGACCGCGCCCTGGGTGCGCTCAACGAACTGCTGCTCGAGCAATTCACCACGGCCGAGCGCGGTCAGTTCCTGGAACTTTTAGGGCGCGTGGTGTCGCTATTGGAAGTGCAGACGGGTAGGACGGGACAGTAGGCGTCCGGCTCCATGAAATTCGAAAAATTCTTCATACCCTCCGCTGAGGCCGGCGCTCGACTGGAGATCGTGGCCGCCAGACCAGAGGGCGCAGGCCCGTTTCCCACTCTCGTCTTCAACCATGGCTCAACCGGCAGAGGGCAGAACACATCCCTTTATGGGAGAACCGTGGCTCCAGGGATCGTCGCAAACTATTTTGTCGAGCGCGGCTGGATGGCCCTCTTTCCGCAACGCCGGGGCAGGGGAAAATCCGGCGGCGCCTATGGCGAAGGCCTTGCCCCCGACGGCTCGGGCTATTCCTGCGATGTCGAAATCGCGATTGCCGGTTTCGAGCGGGCCATCGAGGATGTCGATGCCGTCGTCAGCTATTTGCGCGACCGATCTGACATAGACCGGCAAAGGCTTGTCATCGGCGGCGTCTCACGCGGAGGAATCCTCGCCATCGCCTTTGCCGGGATGAGGCCGGGTATTTTCCGCGGCGCCATCAACTTCAATGGTGGCTGGCTGGGGCGGGGCTGCCCGAGCCATGAAGTGGTCAATCCCCTGCTTTTCGAGCGCGGCGCACAAGCGCGAATTCCAACCCTCTGGCTGCATGGCAATGCCGACCAGTACTATCAGATAGGGCACTGCCGGAAAAATTTTGACCGGTTTCGATCCGCGGGCGGGCAGGGCACATTCATCGCCGCGCCGATGGGTCATGCACTGATGTTCAAGCCCGCGCTCTGGAGCGGACATGTCGACCAATACATGCAGGACAGCGTGGCCTGAGCCGCCGGCACAAAGGCCTTAAAAATCATGCGGTTCGCGCGCACCAAAAGGGTGCATTAACGCGCCTCCCTTATGCTCGGCGGCAAAGAGGGAATGATTGAAGTGGCCCAGGTAGATGTGTTCTCGCTTGCCGCCGCCGTCACAGCACTGCTGCTGGCAGTCGCGCTGCTCGTTGCCTATGCAATCAATCACCGGCTGAAAGCCTTTGTCTGGTGGGCGGGCAGTTTTGGTTTGCTGGCCCTTTGGCTCGCGACAGCGACGCTGCGCCTCGAAAAGCCGGTCGTGGCCGTGCTGTGGTTCAGTTGGGGGAGTTTTTACGCCGCCGCCTGCCTTGTGGCCTATGGGCTCTATCGCGAAGGCGCCACGCGGACGAGTCCCCTCGGCCGCATGCTGGTCTGTGGCCTGCTGTTTGTCGGGATGGCGACGGCGCTGACCGTGCTGCATGCGCGGCCGCATCACTGGTTTCTATTGGGCCCCATTCCCACGCTGGTGTTCATGGCCTGGTCGGCCGTCTTGGTCTATCGCGTCGGCGCATGGGCCTATGGATTGGTCCTCGTTGCCGGCATTGCCACCGTCACCCTGCTGTCCCTCATCCATCCGGGCGGGCTTGCCCGCGCCCTGTCACCGGACCGGACGCCCCCGCATCTGCGCGGTGGCTTTGGCGAAGGGGGCGATCCCGGCACTGCCATTTCCCTCAATCCGCCTCCGCCACCCGGCGGACTCTTCAATTTTGCGCCCCCGCCGGGCCCGCATCCACCGGTGGAGCAACCCTTGACGGTGACGCTCATCACGGTCGTGGCCTTGCTGGCCATGGCCATCGCCCTGGTCATGCGCGACATGCTGAGCGAGCTCGACCGGATGCGGGAGCGCTCAAGCATCGATGCCATGACGGGCCTTCTCAATCGCGCGACTTTTGAGGAAACGGCCGCGATCCTGTTGCGAGATGCCGGCGGCCGTCCGGTTCATCTGGTGCTTTTCGATATCGATCATTTCAAGCGGGTCAACGACACGGCGGGACACGCGGCGGGCGACCGGGTCATTTCCCGGCTGGGCCAGCTCTTGCGCGATCTGTCCGCGTCGCGCGGTATTGCGGGGCGCGTCGGTGGCGAGGAATTTGCCGTTCTCCTCGCGGACAGCGATCTCGGCGCGGCGCGGCAGTTTGCCGATGCCATTCGGGTGGAGCTTTCGGCCTCCGATTTTGGCGACGATATTGGCTGGGGCGTGACGGCGAGCGCCGGGATCGCCAGACACCTGGCCGACGAAAACCTGCATAGCCTGACGGCGCGGGCCGACAAGGCCCTTTACGCCGCCAAGGAAAGCGGGCGCGACCGGATCATCGTCGCCCCGGACACAGAGGGGGCGCAGGATTGGCCGAGCCCGACTGTGAGGCTCGCCGGCAGTGCGTGACCGTCTTTTCTGAGCCCCATCAGCCGGAAAACCGGATAAAATTCGCCCAGGAAGGGGAATTGCGCCGTTTCTCGCCGTGCACGCAAACCCGCCCTGCGTGGGGAGCGCTTGTGGAAAGCACTGTTTTTCTATAAGAGCCGCACCGAAAAGCGCCAGTCTGCCCACATTGCAGCTGGCGTTTCCTGTTTCCTGCATGTTTTGGCCGTTTGCCCTTGGCGCCGCTGGACCATGCCCAACGCCCCGGTGCCCATGTCCCTGCGCAATATTGCCATCATCGCCCACGTTGACCACGGTAAGACCACCCTGATCGACGTCCTGCTCAAGCAGTCGGGCTCATTCCGCGAAAACGAGCGCGTCGAAGAACGCGCCATGGACAGCAATGATATCGAGCGCGAGCGCGGTATCACCATTCTGGCCAAGGTGACTTCCCTCCTCTGGAAAGACACCCGCATCAATATCGTCGACACGCCCGGCCACGCCGACTTCGGCGGTGAGGTGGAACGCATCCTCTCCATGGTCGACGGCGTCGTCATCCTCGTCGACGCGGCCGAAGGTCCGATGCCGCAGACCAAGTTCGTGCTCGGCAAGGCGCTGGCGCAGGGCCTGCGTCCGATCGTTGCCATCAACAAGATCGACAAGTCCGACGAGCGTCACCTCGAAGTGCTCGAAGAAATTTTTGATCTTTTTATCGCCCTCGATGCGACCCCTGAGCAGTTGGACTTCCCAGTGCTTTATGGTTCGGCCAAGCAGGGCTGGATGGCATTGGAGCCGGAAGGTCCCAAGGAAAGCCTTGGGCCCCTCCTCGACAAGGTCATCGAACACGTGCCGCAGCCTTCGGTCGAAGAAGGCGCGTTCCGCATGTTGGTCACCACCATCGAGCGCAACCCGTTCCTTGGCCGCATCCTGACCGGCCGCATCACCTCGGGCTCCGTCAAGGCCAACGACCCCATCCACACGCTCAATCGTGAAGGCAAGGAAGTCGAAAAGGGCCGTGTCTCCAAGGTTCTGGCTTTCCGTGGCCTTGAACGCACCCCCGTCGAAGTCGGCGAAGCCGGCGACATCGTCGCCATTGCCGGTCTTGTGACCTCCACCGTGGCCGATACGCTCTGCGCTACCTCGGTGACCAAGCCCATCGCCGCCAAGCCGATCGATCCCCCGACCCTGTCGGTCACCTTCCGCATCAATGACGGCCCGCTGGCCGGCCGCGAAGGCGACAAGGTGCAGTCGCGCGTCATCCGCGAGCGCCTGATGCGCGAAGCCGAAGGTAACGTCGCGATCCGCGTGACCCCGGGCGACGACAACGACTCCTATGACGTTGCCGGCCGCGGCGAACTTCAGCTCGCCGTGCTCATCGAAAACATGCGCCGCGAAGGCTTTGAGCTGACCATCGGTCGTCCCAAGGTCCTGATGCAGGACATCGATGGCGTCCGCCACGAGCCGATCGAAGAAGTCATCATCGACGTCGATGACGAGTTTACCGGCGCCGTCGTGCAAAAGCTCACCGAGCGCAAGGGCGAACTGACCGATATGCGTCCGTCCGGCGTTGGCCGTACCCGTATCCAGCTCCTGGTTCCGACCCGTTCGCTGATCGGCTACCAGCCTGAACTGCTCTCGGATACCCGTGGCACGGCCATCTTCAACCGCCTGTTCCACTCCTTCGTGCCTTATAAGGGCGAGCTGCCCGGCCGTCGCACCGGCGTTCTGATCTCGAACGGTACCGGCCAGTCGGTTGCCTTCGCGCTCTGGAACCTCGAAGACCGCGGCCCGATCATGATCGATGCCGGCGTCGACATCTATGAAGGCATGATCATCGGCGAGCATTCCCGCGAGAACGACCTTGAGGTCAATGCGCTCAAGGGCAAGCAGCTCACCAATATCCGCACGACTTCCAAGGACGAAGCGGTGCGCCTGACGACCCCGAAGAAGCTGACCCTCGAACAGTCGCTCGGCTATATCGCCGAAGACGAATATGTCGAAGTGACGCCCAAATCGATCCGCCTGCGCAAGATCTGGCTCGATCCCAACGATCGCAAGCGCATGAGCCGCGCCGCCAAGTCGGCCTAAGATCCGGCAGTGGTGGAAGGGGCGATCACCCCTTCCCATCTTCCCACCCGCGGAAGCCGCAGCATCGAGTGTCGGACCGGATCGCGTCAAAACCGCTCCGGCCCGATATCTCCCCCGCGATGGGGAGAAGGGGCGACGGGAGCCCCTCGTCTAGAGGAGATACCCAATGAGCGACTTCATCATCGGCTTCATCACCGATTGGGGCTATCTGGGCATCTTCCTCCTCATGGTGGCAGAAAACCTCTTCCCGCCTATCCCCTCAGAATTGATCATGCCCTTTGCCGGCTACGTGGCGGCCAATGGTGACCTCTCGACCTTCGGCGTGCTTGCGGCCGGCACCGTCGGTTCGGTCGCGGGCACCACAGCCTGGTATGCGGCGGCGCGCCTCCTCGGCCTTGAACGCTTTACCTGGCTCTGTAACAAGTTCGGTCGTTTCGCCACCTTGAGCGAAGACGATATCGACAAGGCCTATCACTGGTTCGAGCGCCATGGCCCGCTGGCGGTATTCGTCGGCCGCCTGATCCCAGCCATTCGCACGCTGATTTCCGTGCCCGCCGGCCTTGCGCGGATGCCGTTCGGACAGTTCCTCCTGATCTCGACCCTGGGAAGCCTTCTCTGGACCGGCATTCTCACCGTGGCGGGCCTGCTTCTGCACGAGGGCTACCATATCGTGGAAGCCTGGGTGGATCCGGTCTCGACCGGCGTCGTCGTGCTCGCCGTCGTGATCTACATATGGCGCTTCGTTACCTGGAAGCCGATCAAGGATATCGGCTAAGCGCTTTTGCCTCGCATTTTGCAACGCGCCTTGCATTTTGCGAAGCGCTGAAAACGCAAAAAGGCCAATAGTAATAAGAGCTTAATCTTTGGTCCCGGTTTTGCGGGGCCGCGGACTTGGCACGCTTCGTGCAATAGAGGTCCTGTCCGGAACCTTGTACTGCATACCGGATGTCAGTCATTTGGGCCCCGTATCGCTTGCCCGGTGCGGGGCTCCGGCTTTTCTGGTCTCTTGCTTCTCGCGCTTCCGAACCGGAAAACCGGTATCCACTTTTCCTGGAAGCGCTCTGGGGTGGTCTTGTGGCCTTGCCACTAACCCACTAGATAAATCGGACCTTTTCTCGCGGAGACGCCGATGCGCGCCGTTCTCGACATCATCCTCATCCTGCTCCAGCTCTATTGGTGGGTCCTGCTCATCATGATCATCATGAGCTGGCTGATCTCGTTCAACGTGATCAATACCCGCAACCAGTTCGTCGAAGCGGTCTGGCGCGTGCTCAATCAGTTGACCGAACCGGTGCTGCGACCCCTTAGGCGCATGCTGCCCAATTTCTCGGGCCTCGATCTTTCCCCGCTGGTCGCGTTCCTGATCATCTTCTTCATCCAGTCGATCATCGGCTACTATATCTATCCAGCCGTTGCCCGCGCCGGCATCTAGCTTTTTCCGCATCACGCCGGAGGGATTTTTGCTATCCCTCCGCGTCACGCCCAATGCGGGGCGCGATATCATCGATGGCGCCGAAGCCCGCGACGATGGCTCCACCGTCCTCCGCATTCGCGTCAAAGCCGTGCCGGACAAGGGCAAGGCCAATGCCGCCGTGATCGCGCTCCTCGCCAAAAGCCTCGGCATTTCCAAATCGTCGGTGACCCTCGTCAGCGGCGAAACCGCGCGGCTCAAGACCATGCTGGTCGCCGATGCCTCTGATGCCGTCCTCGAGCGGCTCACCGCCATCGCCTGACGGGCAGCGACAAACCGTCACACTTTCCAATTGCTTAACGGCCTGAACCGGCTAATCTCCCCTTTGGGAGGAGGTCCGCCGGAGGGCGGTTGCGGACCGGACAGGGGGCATTCGCACCCAAAAGAGCTGGCCACGACCGGGGCGGGCCTCGAATCTTTCACATTCGAGGAACGGTTTTCATGGATCTGGCACTTTGGCTGATCGTCGCCTGCGGCGGTTTGGCTGTTGTTTATGGCATCGTCACCACGCAGGGCCTGTTAAAGGCTGACGCTGGTTCTGCCCGTATGCAGGAAATTTCCGCCGCCGTGCGCGAAGGCGCCTCGGCCTATCTCAAACGCCAATATACTACCATTGCCATTGTCGGCGTGGTCATCCTCATTGCCGCCTGGTTGCTGCTGGGACCGCATGCAGCCGTGGGCTTCCTGATCGGCGCCGTGCTCTCGGGCGCCGCCGGCTTTATCGGCATGAACGTTTCGGTGCGCGCCAATGTGCGCGTCGCCCAGGCGGCCATTTCGTCGCTGAGCCGGGGGCTCGACCTCGCCTTCAAGTCCGGCGCCGTCACTGGCATGCTGGTCGCGGGTCTCGGCCTTCTGGGCGTCACCCTCTATTTCATCATCCTCACCGGCATGGGCAATGCGCCCACGAGCCGCGTCGTCATCGACTCGCTCGTGGCGCTCAGCTTCGGTGCTTCGCTGATTTCCATCTTCGCCCGTCTCGGCGGCGGCATCTTCACCAAGGGCGCTGACGTCGGCGGCGATATGGTGGGCAAGGTCGAAGCCGGCATTCCGGAAGACGATCCGCGCAACCCGGCCACCATCGCCGACAATGTGGGCGACAACGTCGGCGATTGTGCCGGCATGGCCGCCGACCTTTTTGAGACCTATGTCGTCACCATCGTCGCCACCATGGTGCTGGCGGCGATCATCCTGCCCGAAGCGCTGAAACTGACCGGCATGGTGCTGCCCCTCGCCATTGGCGGTGCCTGCGTCATCACCTCCATCATCGGCACCTATTTCGTCAAACTCGGTTCCGATAACAACATCATGGGCGCGCTCTACAAGGGGGTCATCGCCTCTGGCGTCCTGTCGCTCGTCGCGCTCCTGCCCGTGCTCTGGCTGCTGTTCGGGGACATGAATCTGGCGATCGAAACAACAGACAAGACCTTTACGCCCTGGCACCTCTTCTGGTGCGGCGTGACCGGCCTCGTCATCACCGGGCTCATCATCGTCATCACCGAATATTATACCGGCACCAATCGCCGCCCGGTCAATTCCATCGCCGAAGCCTCGGTCACCGGCCATGGCACCAATGTCATCCAGGGTCTCGCCGTGTCGCTGGAATCAACGGCCTTGCCGGCCCTGGTCATCATCGCCGGCATTATCGTCACCTATTCGCTGGCGGGCCTCTTTGGCATCGCCTTCGCTGTTGCGACCATGCTGGCGCTCGCCGGCATGATCGTGGCGCTGGACGCCTTCGGCCCGGTCACCGACAATGCCGGCGGCATTGCCGAAATGGCGGGCCTCGACAAGGAAGTGCGCCACAATACCGATGCCCTCGATGCGGTGGGCAATACCACCAAGGCCGTCACCAAGGGCTATGCCATCGGTTCGGCCGGCCTCGGGGCCCTGGTGCTCTTTGCCGCCTATACGCAGGACCTGATCTACTTCTCGTCTCTGCCCGATGCGCCGGCCATCTTTGCCGGCATGGGTGCGCTCACCTTCTCGCTGGCCGATCCCTATGTCGTCGTCGGCCTCCTCTTCGGTGGTCTGCTTCCGTTCCTCTTCGGCGGCATGTCCATGACTGCGGTGGGCCGCGCCGCCCAGGCGGTCGTGGTGGAAGTGCGTCGGCAGTTCAAGGAAAAGCCGGGCATCATGGCCGGCACCGACAAGCCGGACTATGGCCGGGCCGTCGATATGCTGACAAAAGCCGCAATCAAGGAAATGATCGTTCCTTCGCTGCTGCCGGTGCTCTCGCCGATAATCGTCTTTGTCGTCATCAACTGGATCGCCGGCCCCGCCGCCGGGTTCTCCGCCCTCGGCGCCATGCTGATGGGTGTCATCGTCACCGGCCTCTTCGTCGCCATCTCCATGACCGCCGGCGGCGGCGCCTGGGACAATGCCAAGAAGAGCTTTGAGGACGGTTTTACCGACAGCCACGGCGTCAAGCATTTTAAGGGTTCGGACGCCCACAAGGCTTCCGTCACCGGCGACACCGTCGGCGACCCCTACAAGGACACGGCCGGCCCGGCCGTCAATCCGATGATCAAAATCACCAATATCGTGGCGCTGCTGTTGTTGGCGGTGCTGGCGCATATGGGTGGCTAAGGCAGACAGCCTGCACTGAATTGAAGAGGCCCGGGATTACTTCCGGGCCTTTTTCATTTTGCCACCAGGCTTTCGGCACAATCGAAGAGAGTGTCGGATGCGGGCCGCGGCGTAAAGTCGAGCTCGCGGCGTGCCTTGGCGGTCGAGAGTTCAAATTTTTTCCCGAGCAGCGGCGCCAATGTGCGCAGATTGGGCATGAAGGGCAGCAGGAGGCGCACGAGCCACGTCGGCAGCCGGCGTCTCGATATTTTGGTGCCCCGCGCGCCGAGCCGATAGCGGAGGCGCGCCGCCATTTCCTCCATCCAGAGAAATTCCCCGGCCGCAATATAGCGCTGACCCGCCGCCTCTGGTTGGGACAGGGCACGGACATGGAGCTGTGCGAGGTCGCGCACATCCACCACCCAGAAACCCAGCCGCGGCATGGCTGGTGGACGGCCTTCGACCAGGCCTTTGATGATGTCGACCGAGCCGAGATTGTCCGCCGAGAGCACCGGGCCGAAGACGGCACCGGGCAGGATGGTCACGAGCTCCATCCCCTGTCCCTCCCTGCGCATAAAATCCCAGGCCGCGCGTTCGGCCAGTATTTTTGAGCGGCGATAGGCATCGAATTGCGGGTCGTCGGGATCGGCCCAGACCGTCTCGTCGCTCACCCGTCCCGAAGCAAGCGGCGACCGCGCCGCTGCCGCCGCCGATGTCATCACCACGCGGCGAATGCCGGCCTGTTTGGCGAAGCGCAATACCCGCAATGTTCCGTCGCGGGCGGGTGCCACCAGCGCATCCCGATCCAGTTTGGCGCCGCCACCCAGTGGAGAGGCGACATGGAGCACGAAGCTGCATCCGGCCAAGGCTTCAGGCCAGCCGGCATCCCGCATCAGGTCGACTGCGGCGAATTCGAGCTTCGTGGTGTCCTCTCCGGATGCGGCGATGATGCCCCGCAGCTTTTCGGCCTTGCCGAGATCGCGCAGCGTGGTGCGCACGCGGTAGCCGGTCCGCAGCAATTCCACGATGCACCAGCCGCCTACATAGCCATTGCCGCCGGTCACCAATACGGTTTCTGACATGATTGTCTCGCCTTGTCGCAATTAGTATACGGTTGTATACTTCAAGCGAAACCATTTGTCTACAGGTGTATAGTTATGGACAAGGACGGTCCACGCCGGCGGAATGCGCAGGCGACACGGGACGACATACTGGCCTCGGCGAGGGCCGCCTTTGCCCGTTCCGGCTATGATGGCGCAGGGCTGCGGGAGATTGCCGAAGGGGCCGGGGTGACCGCCATGATGATCGGCCGCTATTTCGGCTCGAAAGAAAATCTCTTTGCCGAAGCTGTCGCCGCTGCCATGGGCGAGACCGAACTTCTGGGGTCCGAAATTCTATCCTCCCCCGATGTTGCTCGGGAGATGGCGGCCGGCCTCGTCCGGATTACCGCCCCTGATGCGCCCATTCTGGAGGGTTTTGAAATCGCCCTGCGCTCGGCCGCCAGCGACACGGCGGCGAGCCTGTCGCGCGAGCACATCGAGGTCCAGAAGCTGAAAAGACTGGCAAATTCCTTGCAAGGGGACGATCGAGAGACGCGCGCCGCTATTCTCATTGCCCTAGTCGCGGGCCTTCAAACGATGCGGCAGGTCATCGGTTTGACCCCTCTGGCCAAGGCGGACCCCGAGCAATTAACGGGCCTGATGGCCGCCGTGCTCGAGCCCTTGCTGGTGGCAAAATCTGAATCTATCCCCGCCCCCTCAGCTCCATCGTAAAATCCAAAAATTCCCCCGACGGGACGGAGTCGAGACGGACGGCTGCGGGGATGCTGAGCGCACGGGACCGTTCCCGTGTGGGTTCGGGGGCTGGTCCCATGCGACGAGCGATCAAGTGGCGCTATAAGTCCTGTCCAAAAAATCAGCACCCCGAGGCGGTTTCGTCTCACTAACTAAAATCTCAGGGGCGCAATCGCCTCGGGGTCCGTTCCAGTTGCAAAGACCTGACGCGGAGACGCGGGCAGGGTGGGCGTGTTTTTGCCGTCATCCTCGGGTCGGGCCCGAGGGTGACGAGCGCGAAAAAAATTGTCGAACTTTCACATCCTCAATCGTCGCCTGAGCAATCGGGCAAGGAGCCCGAAAAATTTGAAGGGACAAAAGATGCGTAAAGTGGTGGCCGGGCTGTTTCATTCCGTGGATGGCGTCGTCGAGGCGCCGAACGAATTTCAGTTCGATTCCTTCGATACCGAGCTTGGCGAGGAGCTTGGTGCCGTCATGGGCAATGTTTCCACCGTGGTGATGGGCCGGGTGGGCTATCAGGAATGGGCGGGATATTGGACCAATGCCAGCCAAGACCTCGATTTTGCCGGTTTCATCAATGGAGTCGAAAAATTCGTCGCTTCGGAAACGCTGCAGCCGTCCGAGGTGACCTGGAGCAATGCTCACCTCATCGAGGGTGATTTTCTCGATTTCGTCAGGGCGCTGAAATCGGGCGAGGGCGGCGATATCTGCGCCATGGGCGGCATCTCGCTGGTGCGGCAACTGGTCTTTGCCGGGCTGATGGATGAATTGACACTGATTACCCACCCGGTCATCGCAGGAAAGGGACGGCATCTGTTCGAACCGGGCGATCCGACCACGCGGCTCGAACTCATTCGCGCCCGCACTACCTCCAAGGGCAATGTGGTGCAGGTCTATCGGCGGCTGGCTTAGCGCTCTCAATTCATCGTCATTGCCGGGCTTGTCCCGGCAATCCATCTCGCCTCCGCATGGACCACCGGGACAAGCCCGGTGGTGACGACCGAGGAGGGAGCGTTCTATTTCACCGATCGCGGCAGTTCGCCCGATTGCCAGAGGCCGAGACCAAAGCCATCCGGGTCCAGAAAATCGGCGCTCCAGCCGCCTGGGGCTTCGGAGACAGGGGTGACGATGTTGACCCCCTTTTGTGCCAGCTCGCTCACCACGTCGTCGATGCCGCCTTCGTCGAGTTCGAAGACGATGGCCGGCGTGTCGCCGCGCTTGCCGTCCTGCTGGAAGAAGATCAGGCCGGGGCCGTTTTCGATCGACCCTTGCAGCCAGAAGGGTTCGGCGCCCTCCATGCGTTCGAGGCCGAGGCCCAGCGTTTCGTTGTAGAAACTTTCGGTGCGAAGGATATCGCTGACATAAAAGACGATGCTGACATTCTTGGGTTTGAGGCTCATGGAAAACCCTCCAATCGTGGTTACGTCAGCCTATTGCCGCGGCGTGTCGCTTTGTGAGCGTTTTACCAGAAAAAGATGTCCGTCGGGATCGTGGCTGGCAAAAACGCCGCCATGGCGGAGGAGCGCGGGTAGGAGAACGTCGCGGATGCGGCCATAGGCGAGGTCGAGATTGAGCCCGGTCAGTTCCTCGGGTGCCACAAGGCCCTTGGTTGTCAGGTGGCGTTTCAGCGCCGACACGCGCTGGCGCAGGGCGGTATCGGGCAGATCAAGCAGATAGGCGATTTCGCTCCGGTTATGCCCGGTCAGCACCAGGGCTGCTAAAGTGCGTAAAGCCGGGGGGAGGCCGGAGAGAATGTCGTCCTGTTTGGTATCATCGGCTTTTGCATCCGGCGCCCGTGCCGCCTGCCAGGCGGTTTCGCGGCCCTTGCGCCGGCGTGCCGTGCGCGCCTCCATGCGGGCGCGGTTGCGCACGACGCCGGTCAGCCAGCGGGCATTTTCGGGCGTTTCGATATCGCTGCGGCCCGCGGTTATGGCTGATATCAGCGCCTCCTGCACCACGTCTTCCGCTTCGGCGGCGGTATGTTCCCGCGCGGCGATAGAGAGGAGCTGCGCATAAAGGCGGCCGCGCATCTGCGGCTAAGACGCCTTGGCGAGGGTGACTTCCTCGCTCAAGAGGCTCGCCAGCGCCGTGCCGGAAATGGGCGGAGAGAACAAGAAGCCCTGCACCTCGGAAACGCCCTGGGCGCGCACCAGCGAGAGCTGTTCCTCGGTCTCGACCCCTTCCACCGTGGTCGACATGCCCAGCGATTGGCCAAGCCCGATGACGGCGCGAATGATGGCCTGGCTATCGGCGCGGCTCGCGAGATCGCGGATGAAGGAGCGATCGATCTTGATCTTGTCGAAGGGGAAGGAGCGCAAATAGGAGAGCGAGGAATAGCCGGTCCCGAAATCGTCCATGGAGATGCGCACGCCCATGGCGCGCAGCTCGTGCAGGGCCTTGAGGGTCGATTCGCTGTCCGTAAGCAGCAGGCTTTCGGTGATTTCGAGTTCGAGCCGGCTGGGGTCGAGCCGGGCATTGCTCAGCGCCCGGCGCACCTGGGTGACGAGGTCGCGCTGGCGGAACTGGACCGGGGAGAGATTGACGGCGATACGCACGGATTTGGGCCAGTTGGCCGCGGTGGCGCAGGCCTCGTTGAGGACCCACTGGCCGATGGCGGAGATCAGCCCGGTATCCTCGGCCACCGGAACGAATTCGGCGGGCGACACTGTGCGGCCTTCAAAATCCCAGCGCAGCAAGGCTTCGACGCAGGTGACGCGGTTTTCCGCAAGGCCGAGGAGCGGCTGGTACATCAGCCGGAATTCGTTGCGGCTCAGCGCCAGGCGCAGGCCGGCCTCGATCAGGCGCCGCTGCTGCAATTCGGCATCCATGCCGGTTTCGAAGAAGTGGTAGGTGGAACGGCCTTCGCTTTTGGCCTTATAGAGCGCCAGATCGGCATTCTTGACCAGCGTATCTGTGGTCAGGCCATCGCCGGGCCCGACGGCGATGCCGACGCTGGCGCCGATCTCAATCTGCTGGCCGCGGATATTCATGGGCGCGCCCATGGCCTTGATGATGCGGTCGGCGACGCGCGCGGCGGCATCGGCGCTGTCGATGGGGCGCAACAAGAGGGCAAATTCGTCGCCACCGAGGCGCGCCAGCAGGTCGCTTTCCCGCGTCGTGCCCCAGAGACGCACGGCGGCCTGTTTGATGACTTCGTCCCCAATGGCGTGGCCGAGCGTGTCGTTGACGGCCTTAAAGTGGTCGAGGTCGATATAGAGCACGGCGGCCATCTCGCCGCGCTTCAGCCCGGCTTCGGTGCGCGCCATTTCTTCAAGGAATTCGGCGCGGTTGGGCAGGTCGGTCAGCGCATCGTGGCGGGCGAGGTGGTGGATACGCGCCTCGTTCTGGCGTTGCTCGGTAATATCTTCATGCGTCGAAACCCAGCCGCCATCCTTCATCGGATGGTGCTGCATCAGGATGATGCGGCCGTTGAGCTCGTGAACGGTCTTGCCATATTCGCGCTTGGCGATGACTTCGCGGCGCCAAAGGATATAGTCATTGCGATCCCCGCCCGCGCTCATGCCCACGTCGAAGAGATGGCCCAGAATGTCTTCGAGCTGCGCACCGGGGCGCACATACTCTTGGGGCAGGTTGTAGATGCGCGAATAGGGCTCGTTGCAAATGACCAGACGCCCCTTGGCGTCCATCATGCAAAGGCCTATGGAAATGTTGTTCACGGCCGCGTCGAGCCGGATGTTCTGCCGCTCGAGCTCCAGCTTGCGCTTCTGCACCGTCTCGGACATCTGGATTTCGTCGGTGACGTCTTCATGCGTCACCACCCAGCCGAGCTTTTCGGAATAGATATGGGCGGTTTCGACGATGCGACCGCCATAGACCACTTCCTGGCTCTTGGTGCGCATGCCGCCGCGATTGGAAAGCAGCTCGCTCGTATAGGCCTCGTAGAAGGCATCTGGGCTCTGGCCGGGGTGATTGCCGAGCTTGTGGGAGAGGTGCACGACCTCTTCGAGCGTCATGCCCTTGCGGATGGCGTCTTCGGAAAAGCCGTAGAATTCGCGATAGTTCTTGTTCCACATGACCAGCCGGAACTGCGGCGACCATACACAAAAACCATAGGGGATGTTTTCCAGCGCAGCATCAAGCAGCAGCGCGTCAGCGACGTCGGTCGTGCCAGCGTCCAGTTCCCCCATCAATATCCCTCTGTGTCATTCTTTCATGACGCTTTGGTGAAGCTAAAGGCAGGGGCTTAACGCAGACTTAAATCGATGACGCGAATGAATTTGCAGTCCGGCGAGACAGGGCGGGCGAGGCTGGTGGATCGGCCAGCAATGCCGCGATTTGGGTCACGCCTTGCTCAGGCGTAAGGCGGCCCATGTCGAGCCGCAAATCGTAATCCTTGCCGCGGTGCACGCCGTCCTGCCAGCGGAGCACGGGCGGGGGCGGAATATCGCCGGTCGCATAAAATCCATCCTGCGGGTCGGCATTGCGGCGGCGCATGATCTCGTCGATGTCGCAGTCGATGCCGATGAGTAAGGCACCGAGCGGTCCAAGGGTGGATGCGGCCCGATCAAGAATGCCCAGTGGCGCCGAATAATCCTCGTGCATGCCGAGATCGGCGACGATGTCGAAGCCGGACTCGGCCTGAAGGCGAACGGTCGCGAAGAGGAGATCGTAGAGTTTTGCCACGGCCGGTTCGAGGTCCGGCCTTTCGCCGCCGGGACGAAGGCCGATGCCGGGCATGAGGGCTGGTGGCAGGGTCGCCATGAAACTGTCGACGCCGGTATTGAGCCAGGTTCCAGGAACGCTCGACTGGATCGCCCGGACAAGGCTGGATTTGCCCGAGCGCGGAGCGCCGTTGAGAATAACCACGCGCCCAAGGCGCGTCGCGTCGTCGGGAGACATTAGCTGTTCGCCTTCTTCGAAGGATACGAGCCCCACGGGGTAGAGTGGAGCGTAAAGAGGGTCAAGACCGACGTACCCAGCGATGATCAAGTACAGTTTTGAGCTAGAACCTGTTCAGCGCCGCCGCTTAGTGCCATACCGGTTCAACGCTCCGCTGCCTCAAGGCCAAACAAGCCATGTCTGCCTTCATTCCCGACCTGCCCGTTATTTTGGCCTTTGCGCTGGCGACCGTGATCCTCGCCATTACGCCGGGCCCGGATATGGCGCTGCAATTGAGCCGTGCCATCAACTATGGCCGCGCGCATGGTGTCGCGGCGATGTTCGGGGCGATGGCGGGTATTTTGGTCCATACGACCCTCGTGGCGTTTGGCATTTCGGTGCTGATCATTGCCGCACCCCCGCTGTTTCTGGCGCTGAAGATTGTTGGGGCGCTTTATCTCCTGTGGCTGGCCTATCAGGCGATCGTGCATGGTGGTGGCCTCAGGATCGCCGAGGCGGCCAAGAAGCCGCCGACCGTGCGGCAGAGTTTTGCGACAGGGCTCGGTATCAATCTCCTTAATCCCAAGGTGGTGCTGTTCTTCGTGACCTTCCTGCCGCAGTTCGTTGACGCGCATGATCCCGGCGCGACCTCAAAGCTGTTCTTTCTCGGTTTTGAGTTTGTGCTGCTCTCGATCCCGCTTGGGCTCGTCACTGTGCTGGCGGCCGATTGGCTGGCGGCAGCGTTCAAGCGCAGCAAGTGGGTCGAGCGCATTCTGAACTGGAGCTTTGCGGCGATCTTCACCGCCTTTGCTGCCACCATTCTCACGGCACAGGCGCGCCACTGATGAATTATCGTCACGTCTTCCACGCCGGCAATTTTGCCGATGTGGTCAAGCACACCATTCTCACCCGCATCCTGGCCTACCTGATGCGCAAGGACGCGCCGTTTCGGGTCATCGATACCCATGCCGGCGTCGGGCTCTACGACCTCAAGGGCGCGGCGGCGGAAAAGACCGGCGAATGGGTCGATGGCATTGGGCGCCTGATTGAGCGCGACCTGCCCAAGTCTGCTCAGGATCTCCTCACGCCCTATCTCGATGCCGTGCGCGCGCAGAATCCCAGCGGCGAACTGCGCTTCTATCCCGGTTCGCCGCTGATCACGCGAAACATGCTGCGGCAGCAAGACCGGCTGATGGCGCTTGAACTGCATCCGGTCGATGTCGAAGCGCTGCGCGAGAATTTTTCCGGCGACTTTCAGGTCCGCGTTACGCATGTCGATGGCTGGCAGGCCCTTGGTACGCATCTGCCACCCAAGGAGAAGCGCGGCCTTGTGCTCATCGATCCGCCCTTCGAGGAGCGGAACGAATTCGAGCGCATGGTGCAGAATCTCATCAAGGCGCACAAACGTTGGCCTACAGGGCTCTATGCCCTGTGGTATCCTATCAAGGATGTGGCAGACGTGGATAAGTTCGTCGCCTTGCTTCAGGCATCGGCTATCCCAAAGATCCTGAGGCTGGAGTTGACCATCCGGCAGCCTTCCAATCCGCCGCGCCTCCATGGCACCGGCATGATCGTCATCAATCCGCCCTTTGTGCTCGAAGAAGAGATGCGGGTGCTGATGCCTGTGCTTGCCGATGTGCTGAGTGACGAGGGCAGGGGACGTTGGGCGATCGACTGGGTGGCGGGGGAGTAGCTACCAGAGACGCCCTGGCCACAGTTCCAGCGTGTTCAATTCATCGAACGCCACATCTGCAGAAACTAGTTTGATATCTTCCATCAGTGCAGTTGCGCCAATAATGCGGTCGAACGGATCGCGATGATTCCAATCAAGTATGGAAGCACCAAGGCTAGCGGCGGCGGAGACGTCCAACACCTTTATTCCTTGGCGGGCTGCAAGACCCACCAGTTCGAGTTGGTAGGGAGCCATTTCCGGCCATTTTCCCAGCCGGATCTTTTGTCCAATTTCGTAGAAGCTGATCGCGCTGATTGAAACTGCTTGTGCCGTGTCTATTGCCTCAATGGCTCTGGCGGAAAGCCTCTCGTGTGCCAACAGAGACCATGCCCAAGCATGAGTATCCAGCAAAAGACGGCTCAAGCCGCGCCCTCCCACGCAGCGAGATCTTCCTCGCTCATGGGTTCGAGAAAATCAGGGACGGTATCAACCTTGCCCTTCAACAGACCAAACGTAAAAGGCTTCAGTTTCTGAACCGGGACGATTTTTACCGATGTCAGATCATCCTTGTCGATCACCACATCTTCACCGGAAATAGCGGCGTCGATCAGCTCGGATAATTTTGTTTCGGCAACCTTAACTGAGACTTTCATCATGCCTCCATGCCCGGCAATATAGAGCACTGGCCATCAAGGTTCCAGATCGCCGAAGGTTTGCTCAGACCCCTGCCAGAGCGTCGCGGTCCTTTTTGGAGAGGCGTTCGCTTTCGCTCTTGAGCTGGCCGCAGGCGGCGAAGATGTCACGGCCGCGGGGGGTACGCACCGGGCTGGCGTAGCCGGCGCGGTTGACGATGTCGGCGAAGCGCTCGATGCGGCTCGAGGGCGAGGTGCCGTAGTTTGAACCCGGCCAGGGGTTGAACGGGATCAGGTTGATCTTGGCCGGAATGCCGGCGAGGAGGCGCACCAGTTCCTTGGCTTCCGCATCGCTGTCGTTGATGCCGTCGAGCATCACATATTCGAAGGTGATGCGGCGGGCGTTGGAGAGGCCGGGATAGTTCCGGCAGGCTTCGAGCAGTTCTTTCAGCGGCCACTTCTTGTTGATCGGCACCAGCACGTCGCGAAGATCGTCGCGCACGGCGTGGAGGGAAATCGCCAGCATGACGTCGATTTCGCTGCCGGTGCGCTCGATATAGGGCACAACGCCGGAGGTCGAGAGCGTGATGCGGCGCTTGGAGATGGACATGCCGTCGCCGGCCGAGGCGATGAGCAGGGCCTGCTTGACGTTGTCGAAATTGTAGAGCGGCTCGCCCATGCCCATCATCACGATATTGGTGATGGCGCGGTTTTCGCCTGATGGCACGAGGCCGCCGTCATCGGGACGCGAGCCACCGGGGAAATCGCCCAGGCGCTCGCGGGCCATGAGGATCTGGCCGAGGATTTCGCCCGCGGTCAGGTTGCGGACGAGCTTCTGGGTGCCGGTGTGGCAGAAGGAGCAGGTGAGGGTGCACCCGACCTGCGAGGACACGCAAAGCGTGCCGCGATCGGATTCAGGGATGTAGACGGTCTCGACTTCAACGGCCGGAAAGTTGGGGTTCTGCGGATCGCGAAAACGGAAGAGCCACTTGCGGGTGCCATCGACCGAAACCTGCTCGGTGACGATTTCCGGGCGATCGAGAATAAAAGTGTCGGCCAGCTTCTGGCGCACGGGCTTGGCCACATTGGTCATGCGGTCGAAATCGGTGACGCCGTTCACATAGAGCCAGTTCCAGAGCTGGCTCGAGCGCATGCGGCCTTCCTTTTCGCCCACCACGTCGTTGGCGACGAGCGTTTCGGCGAGCTGCGCCTTGGAAAGGCCGATCAGCGACGGCCGTGCCGCCGTCTGGGGGCGGATGGCGGTCGAATGGTCAAGGTTCAGCGCGATGCTCATGGCGGCTCGAAGGGGCTCAAAAATGCGGGAAGTCCGCGGCCAATAGCATATGGGAGCAAAAAACACAAAGTCACGCCCGCGGGAGGCGGCTTTGCGAAGGGTGCAGGACAGCACTTTGGCCTGACCGCGTCTCCGCGTCAGGTTTTTGCAGGTGGAACGGACCCCGAGGCGATTGCGCCCCTGAGATTTTAGTTAGTGAGACGAAACCGCCTCGGGGTGCTGATTTTTTGGACAGAACTATGGCGCCACTTGATCGCTCGTCGCATGGGACCAGCCCCCGAACCCACACGGGAACGGTCCCGTGCGCTCAGCATCCCCGCAGCCGTCCGTCTCGACTCCGTCCCGTGGGGGGAATGGAGCTGTTTTATCACTGGTTCGAGGGGGCGGGGATAAACTGTATAAATCCGGGTTTCGGCCAGCGCCGATCAGCACTCGGCGCCGATGGCCTGCTGGGCAGCAGTGGCGCCGGAGAGCGAGTAGTTCTGGATGACCTGGGTGCCGGCGGCATTGGTGCCCTGCACGGTCAGCGAGGAGCCGGCGCGAATGGCGGCGGCGAGGGCGGCAGACTGGCCGGAATCGTCGAGCCAGGCAGCATCGCCCTGGGTGAAGAGCGCAAAGCTCTGGCCGCCGACGCTGATGGTCGCGACCGAGCCGGTCTGGAAGGTGTAGCCTGCGACGATATTGATTTCGCTGACCATGTCCTCGCCGGGACGATTGGTGATGTAGAGATAGCCCTGGCCTTCGGATGCCGGGTCCGAGGTCTTGGGCTTGGTCATGGCAAAGCAGATGGTGCCCGAACCATCGTCAGCCGCGTAGCTCGACCAATCCCTGAAATCCCCCAGTACCCGCGCCGACTGCGCCAGCGCCGGAAGCGCGGTGGCAAGAACCAGGACGAGGGCGAGAGCGGATTTTTTTCCGAAGGTCATGGACGGGAGCTCGCGGGGTAGGATGGGCGGCGGGCCAAGGCCCGGCGCCCTTTATGGTCTAAATGGAGGAGTGGGCAAAGCCCAAATCACTTGCAGGCGGCGTCGATGGCGTTCATCGCGGCAGTGGCGCCGGAGAGCGAATAGGTATCGGTGGTATTGGTACCGCGCTGCGACGTACCCTTGATCAGGAGCTGGCTGCCGGCCTTGAAGGCGGAAACGAAACCGGCCTCGTCACCGGTCGAGGCGAGCCAGGCGGCCGACCCTTCGGTGACCATGGGATAGGATTTTCCGTCGACGGAGGCGCTGGCATTGGCCGCGGTCGCGTTGAACGGATAGCCGATCAGGGTCTGGACTTCGTTCTTGGTGCCGAGGCCCTTGCGATGGATGATCATGAAGTGGATCGGGTCGCGATTGGCGCCGGCCGGTTCCGACTTGGTCGGCGTTGCCGAAATATAGCAGATCTGGCCGCTGGCATCGGTCGCCTGCCAGGCGGTCCAGGCGTTGAACGAGCCCAACTCCGTGGCCTGCTGCGCCTGGGCGGCGGTCGCAAATGTCACGAGAGCAGTCACCGCGAGCCCAAATACGAGGCCACCGGTCTTTTTCTTCATTGCCAATTCTTCCTCTTTTCGCTGCCAGTTCGCGTGGGATGCGTCCGCCCAGCATGCCGCAAACATGGTTACTAACCTGTCAAGCGGGCCTTTCATGCGCCGCTTTTGCCTCAAATGCTCGGCAAAGGCGGCGGCAATTTGGCAGGTGCGCGCCACAAGGTCCCGCTTTGAACCCGAACGGTTAAAACGAGGCTAACGCTTGCGTGAGCGAGAGCATTCAGGCGGCCAAGGGATAGGTTTCTTCCACCACATAGGGGCCGCCCCCCACCGAATCCCGGCTTGAAAAGAGCGCGAAGCGCGCGACCGAAAAACTTAAGGGTTCGAAGCGCCCTGCCTCGGCAATGAAGCGCGCGACGTCTTCGGCAGCGGTACCGCGCAACCGGGCGAGGCTGACATGCGGCACGAACTTTCGGCCATCGGGCGGCAGGCCGGCGCGCTGCAACATGCGCTCATGGGCCGCCTGCAGGCGATTGAGCGCTTCGCTGGGTTCGACCCCGGCATAAAGGGCCCGGGGCTTGTCGCCGCCAAAAGTCCCCAGATGCGTGAGCTTTATGGGAAAGCGCAGGCTTTCGCTGAGATAGTCGAGATTATCCACGACCTCATTGGCGGTCTTGTTGTCGACATCGCCGATGAATCTCAAAGTAATGTGATAGTTTTCCGGTTCGATCCAGCGCGCGCCGTTAAGGCCGCCGCGCTTCAGCGACAGGGCAAAGCCGATATCGGAGGGGATTTCGAGGCCGGTAAAAAGCCGGGGCATGGCAGTTCTCCCAGGCAGGAGCGACGGAATCTGATGCAGACCCTAACACAAACGGGTCATCTGGCCAGTCACAGATGTCGCAGCGTTCCGTTTCGCCTTGTAAATCAACGGTTGCGAATCCATATTTGCACTCAAGTGGCAAAAGCCAATTGCCCCCGGCGGTTCAAAGACCGCGATTTTCCAAGGGAAAGGGAATTAGAATGGCTGAATATGACCGTCAGACCCTCGGTGCGCGGGCCGGCTCGGCCTTGGCCATCGACGAGGGCCTGCGCAGCTACATGCTGCGCGTCTACAATTACATGGGCCTTGGCCTCGTGGTCACGGGCGTCGTGGCTTACTTCACCAGCCAGTGGGCGCTCTCGAGCGAAGCCAATGCGCAGCTCATCTATGGCAGCCCACTGTCCTGGGTGATCATGCTCTCGCCGCTGGCCTTCGTGCTGGTGCTGAGCTTCGGCATCAACAAGCTCTCCGTCGGCGCCTCCCAGGCTATCTTCTGGGCCTTCGCGGCCGTGATGGGCCTGTCGCTCAGCTCGATCTTCCTCGTCTATACCGGCGCCTCGATCGCCAAGGTGTTCTTCATCACCGCCGCTACCTTTGGCGCGATGAGCCTTTACGGCTACACCACCAAGCGTGACCTGACCGGCATGGGCAACTTCCTGATGATGGGCCTCATCGGCATCATCATCGCCTCGATCGTGAATATCTTCATGGCCTCGTCCATGCTCGATTTCATCATCTCGGTCGTCGGCGTGCTGATCTTCACGGGTCTGACCGCCTATGACACCCAGAAGATCAAGGAAAGCTATTCGGACGCTTATGGTGCCGACGTGATGGCAAAGAATGCCATCATGGGTGCCCTGTCGCTCTACCTCGACTTCATCAACCTGTTCCTGATGCTCCTCCGCCTCTTCGGCAATCGCGAGTAATCAGCAGCTTCCTTGATTGCTCAATCAAGGAATTTGGTTGGACTGACATTCGGACCGCAGCCTACAAAGGCTGCGGTCTTTTTCTTTTGTGCGCCGCCATGTCCGATTTTCTTCTCCGCCCCTTCGCCTGGTCCGATGTTCCTGCGATCACCCAGATCTATCGCCACTATGTCGACAACACCGCCATTACCTTCGATACCGAAGCGCCCGGCGAGCAAGGCATTGCGGAGAAATATGCAGGCCTCCTGAAACTCGGCCATCCGGTCATCGTCGCGGAGCGGGCGGGAAAAGTGCTGGGCTATGCTTATGCGAGCTTTTATCGGCCGCGCGCGGCCTATCGGTTTACCTGCGAGGATTCGATCTATCTTGACCCGACCGAGACGGGGAAAGGGCTGGGCAAGGCCCTCCTTACCGAGCTGCTGGTCCAGTCCAAGGCCCATGGGTTCAAGCAGATGCTGGCGGTGATCACGGCCGACACGGCCAATTCCATCGCCATCCACGAAAAGTTCGGGTTCGAGCGCGTCGGCTACTATAAGTCGGTGGGCCTGAAATTCGATCGCTGGCACGATATCGTGCACCTGCAAAAGGCGCTGTGAGGCGGTGGCGCTGCTCACGCTCATGGTCGGCCTGCCCGGCTCGGGCAAGACGACGCGGGCCAAGGCGCTCGCCGCCAAGACCGGCGCCCTGCGCCTGACCCCGGACGAATGGCAGACGCGGCTCTTTGCCGACGACATGCATCATCCCGATCACGACCTCAGGCACAATGAGGTGGAAGCGATCATGTGGGATGTCGCTTCCCATATTCTGGCCGGCGGGGGCGACGTCATTCTCGATTTCGGTTTTTGGAGCCGGGCCGAGCGGGTCGACTTTGCAGAAAAGGCACGGGCGCTCGGGGCGGATTGCCTTGTGCAGTATGAAGACGTGTCGCTCGCGGAGCTGGAAGCGCGGATTACCAGGCGTAATGAAGAGGCCGTCGGGGGCCGTTTCGTTATCCCGGTGACGATTTTGCGCGAGTGGGCCAAGCTTTTTGAACCGCCGGAGGCGGATGAGCTGGCGGGACAGTTCAGCCGGCCAGCGCCTTCTTCATCGGATAGCCATTGACGACGCGACCACTCGCCTGCGGACCATCGGGCCGCCAGCCGGCGCTTTCGTAAAAGCGCTGGGCGGTTGACGTTGCTTCGAGGCGGCCCTCCTTAAAGCCCAGAGCCTGCAATTCGCTTTCGAGCCGCGCCAGCAATGCCTTGCTGAGCCCGAGAAATCGCATGTCCGGAGCCACGTAATTGAGGGCGATTTCGCCTGTTCGCGTCACGGCTCCCACGGCGCCGACCCTGTCCGAGGCTTCGGCGACGAACATAAGAAGATTGGCATTGGCCAGCATGGTGGCGACGCCTTCAGGCGTCTTGTTGCGCGTCCAGGCAGCGACCGCGGCGGGATCATTGCCATGGTCGGCAGCGCAGAGTTCGATGATGGAGGCGGTGAGCACGCGGCTCATGGCGGGAACGTCGCCCGGCTCCGCCCGCCGAACCGAAATGCTCATCCAACCACGGCCAGGTCGGGATCGAGCACGCGAAGAACCTGCGCGAGGTCGTGACCGCGTTTCAGGATACGGCCCTGCTGGTTGGTGACCATGTATTGGCCCTGCTTGGCGCGCAGTTTCGGGTTTTTCTCCACGACGAAAAGCGGGCGTTCGGAGACGCGGGCATAGATGGAAAAGAGCGCCCGGTCCTTGAGAAAGTCCATGGCATAGTCGCGCCATTCACCGGCGCCGACCTTGCGGCCGTAGACCGACAGGATCTGCATCAGTTCGCGGCGATCGAAGGCGACGATGGGCTGAGCGGGGCGGGACGGCTGGCTCTGTGGCTCACCCACATGCACCAGCGAAAGATTGGCCGGAGGCTCATTTGGTTGACGACCCTGCACGCGACCTCCACCGAGATTCATGTCATCGGATAGTCATGATCGGCATATTCCGCCGCCTTGGCAAGGGAAGAAAAAATCCCATTTCGGCCACGATTCGTCCTTTCTGGCGCCCAATTGGACCGGCATCTTTTCACCATTGCCTCCAGCGGCTGGCAACCGGACCGACCGAGCCCCCAACCATGACGTCCGGTTGCCACTCTCCTAAAAGTTGACCTTATAGTCACGCCTGCTCCAAGCCCCCGGAGCAGGCGTTTTCTTTAGGGTTCGTAGGCGCCGGCCGCCAGAATGGCGCCGGGGAGGCCGCCGCGCTCCTGCTGCACGACGATGGCAATGCCGGTATTGGCCGCGCCCAAGACTTCGCCGAGAGGCAGCTTCAATTCGGCGCCGGTCTCGCTTTCCCACATGCCCAGCACCTGCCGTCCGGTCACCACCTGGGTATAGACCATGGATTTGCCGGCATTTTCGCCGCTGTCGATCTTGACGTCGGCGCGGTTCATATAGGTCACGAGCCAGACGACGGCATCGGAGAGATCGGCCTTGGGCGGCACGGAAATTTTGAGCATGTCGCCATTGAGCGTGAGGTCCATGGCCAGAGGCAGGCTGGCGCGGTCGACGGCCTGCTGCACCTCGTTGCGGCGCGAGCCGACCACGGCCTTGGCGCCGTTGACGACGACCTGCGGGGTATAGATGCGCGAGGAACCCCAGCTCTTGGCATAGGCGCGCTGGCGGTCGGAAAAGGCCTCCTGGGCAAAGGTGTCCTTCCAGCCCACATAGTCCCAATAATCGACGTGAAAGGCGAGGGCGACCACATCTTCGCGCTCGGCAAGAGCGGTCAGCAGCGCATCGGCCGGCGGGCAGGAGGCGCAGCCCTGGCTCGTGAACAGTTCCACCACGGCCTTGGGTTCGATGTGCTGCTCCGCCGAGGCGGCGGCGCCGAGCACACAAAAATTAGCCGCCAGCGCCAGAGCGAGGCCGATGAGGGGTCTTGAGATCATGGGCAAGGTTGTAGGCTGGCCAGATGCGCCCTGCCTAGTCAAAAGAGGGTGAGACTCGACGTTTTGGAGCCGAGCATGGGCCCCGGCTTCAGCGCGCCGCTTGATCTGCCGCAAGGCGGCAGTTTCCGGCAGAGCTAGGGTGACACTGTCGGCATCGGGCCGGAACGGATTTATCATGCCCAATTGCCTCGTTCTCTGCGGCCACCCGCTGGCGCCCAGTTTTGCCGCGGCCCTGGCCGATCGCTATGCCGATGTGCTCGCGGAGGCCGGGATTGTCACGAAGCGCGTGGATCTTGACCGGATGGACGTGCCCGCCAGTCCGGTCTCGCGCCTGCCTGGTGACGCGGAGATGCAGGGGGATATTGCGGGCTTCTGGCAGGACCTGCTTTGGGCCGACCATGTCGTCATCGTGCATCCGCTCTGGTGGGGCGGCATGCCGGCCAAGCTGAAAGCCCTGTTTGATGTGGTGCTGCAATCGGGAAAGGCTTATCGCTATGAGGGACGCAATCCGCTGCCGCTGGGCCTCCTCAAGGGCCGCTCGGCGCGGCTGGTGGTGACTTCGGACACGCCCGGCTGGTTCATGGCGCTGGCCTATGGCAATGCGCATTTTCGCGCCGTGAAGAACCAGATCCTGAAATTCGTCGGTTTTGGTCCGGTGCGTATGACGCATCTTTCGGTCATGCGCTATTCGACCTTGGAGCAGCGGGAGAGAATGCTTGAAAAAGTCGCGCGGGCCGCGCGCAAGGATTTGGCCTTGCTCGCTCGCCTGCCGCGGGCAGAAACAAAAATGGCGGCCTGAGGCCGCCATTTTCATGTTTATCCATCAGGTGGCTTAGGCGGCGACGAGGCTGCGCAGCACGTAGTGCAGGATGCCGCCGTTCTTAAAATAGTCGAGCTCGTTGGCCGTATCGATGCGGCAACGGGTCTCGATATTGAGCACGGAGCCATCGGCGCGGGTGATCTTTACGGGGACTGTGGCGCGCGGTTCGATCTGCTCGACGCCGGCGATATCGACGGTTTCGGTGCCGTCGAGGCCGAGGGTCTGCCAGCTTTCGCCATCCTTGAACTGCAGCGGGATGACGCCCATGCCGACCAGGTTCGAGCGGTGGATACGTTCAAAACTCTGGGCGATGACGGCCTTGACGCCAAGCAGGTTGGTGCCCTTGGCCGCCCAGTCGCGTGAGGAGCCGGTGCCATATTCCTTGCCGGCAAAGATCACCAGTGGCGTGTTCTGAGCCTGATAGGCCATGGCGGCATCGTAGATGGCCATCTGCGAGCCATCGGGCCCCTTGGTAAAACCGCCTTCGACGCCGTCGAGCATCATGTTCTTGATGCGGATATTGGCGAAAGTGCCGCGCATCATCACTTCATGATTGCCGCGGCGGGCGCCGTAGGAGTTGAAGTCCTTCGGGGCCACCTGGCGTTCAGTGAGATATTTGCCGGCAGGGGTGCCGGCCTTGAAGGAGCCGGCCGGGGAAATGTGGTCGGTGGTGATGGAATCGAGGAAGAGCGCCAGCACGCGGGCCGAAACCACGTCGGTGACGGGCTTTGGTTCGATGGTGAGATCTTCGAAATAGGGCGGGTTTTGCACGTAGGTGGAAGACCCGTTCCAGCCATAGGTCTCGCCGCCTTCGACCGAGATCGACTGCCAGTGCTTGTCGCCCTTGAAGACATCGGAATAGCGCGAGCGGAACATGTCGGCATTGACATGCTTGCGCACGATCTCTGCGATCTCGTGGTTGGTCGGCCAGATGTCCTTCAAATAGACCGGCTTGCCATCCTTGCTGATGCCGAGCGGCTCGGTAGTGATGTCGGTGTTGAGCGTGCCGAGCAGGGCATAGGCGACGACCAGCGGCGGGGAGGCGAGATAGTTCGCCCGCACGTCGGGGTTTACGCGGCCCTCGAAATTGCGGTTGCCGGAGAGCACCGAGGCGGCGACCAGCTTGTTCTCGTTGATCGTGTCGGAAATGGCCTGGGGCAGGGGGCCGGAATTGCCGATGCAGGTGGTGCAGCCATAGCCGACGAGATTGAAGCCGATGGCGTCGAGATCGGCCTGCAAACCCGCAGCGGTCAGGTAATCGGTGACCACCTGTGAGCCGGGTGCCAGCGAGGTTTTGACCCAGGGTTTTGAGTTAAGGCCAAGGGCGCGCGCCTTGCGGGCGACGAGGCCAGCCGCGACCAGCACCGAGGGATTGGACGTATTGGTGCAGGAGGTGATGGCGGCGATCACCACGGAACCATCGGTGATGTGATAGTCGGTGCCTTTTACCGGGAAGGCGGCTTCCTCGGGGATGTCGTGAACGCCATTGGCGCCTTCGTCGACAAAACGGCTTTCCTGCTTGTCGGCGGGAAGCCGGGTGCGCTCGATGCGGCCGCCGGAGAGGTCCGGCAGAGCCGCGTCGAAGGCACGGGTGACATCTTTCAGCGCGACGCGATCCTGCGGGCGTTTCGGGCCCGAGAGCGAGGGAACGACCGTCGAGAGATCGAGCTCGAGCGTCGAAGTAAAGGTGGGGTCGGGCGTGTCCGTGGTGCGGAACATGCCCTGGGCCTTGGAATAGGCTTCTACCAGTGCCACGCGATCGGGATCGCGGCCGGTGGTGGAGAGGAATTTGAGTGTGTCCGCGTCGACGGGGAAATAGCCGCAGGTGGCGCCGTATTCGGGAGCCATATTGGCGATGGTCGCCTGGTCCTCGAGGCTGAGATAGTCGAGGCCTGGCCCAAAAAATTCGACGAATTTGCCGACCACGCCCTTCTTGCGCAGCATTTCGGTGACGGTCAGCACAAGGTCGGTGGCGGTGATGCCTTCATTGATTTTTCCCACCAGCTTGAAGCCGACGACCTCGGGGATCAGCATGGTGATCGGCTGGCCGAGCATGGCCGCTTCCGCCTCGATGCCGCCGACGCCCCAGCCGAGGACGGCAAGGCCATTGACCATTGTGGTGTGCGAGTCGGTGCCGACGAGCGTATCGGGATAGGCGACGGTTTCGCCATCCTCGTCCTTGGTCCAGACGGTCTGGGCCAGATATTCGAGGTTCACCTGGTGGCAGATACCGGTGCCGGGCGGGACCACGCGGAAATTGTCGAAGGCCGACTGGCCCCAGCGCAGGAATTCGTAGCGCTCGCCATTGCGCTCATATTCGAGCTCGACATTTTGCGCGAAGGCGAGGGGGGTGCCGAAGGAGTCGACCATCACCGAATGGTCGATGACGAGATCGACCGGCACCAGCGGATTGATCTTTTGCGGATTGGCGCCAAGCTTTGCCGTTGCGTCGCGCATGGCGGCGAGGTCGACCACGGCGGGGACGCCGGTAAAATCCTGCATCAGCACACGGGCCGGGCGATACTGGATTTCATATTCAGAGGTGCGGGTGACGAGCCATTCGGCGATGGCCAGGATGTCTTCCTTCTTCACCGTGCGATTGTCTTCAAAACGCAGCAGGTTTTCGAGCACGACCTTCATCGAGCCGGGAAGCTTTGAGACGCCCGCCAGACCGTTCTTTTCCGCTTCTATAATGGAGAAATAGGTATAGGTCTTGCCACCGACCGTCAGGGTCGACTTGGATTTGAAGCTGTCTAGTGAGGCCACTTGCTCCGCCCTTTGCTGCTGCAACGCTGCCTACCGGAGAGCAATGGGGCCGCCGGTAAAACCGCGCTTTGCTGGAATGACTCTAATCTATGTCCTTTATAGTCAATCGGAAAAGCCCTTGCCAGTCTCGCCCATGGTTCAATACGAGATGGGGTCATGACTGAAGGGCAAGTCCACTCTCCGCTCTGCCTCAAGACTTTCGCGCTCGGCGTCGGTCGCGGCGAAACCATGCTTGCCCGCGATATTGCGCTGTCGGTTTCCGCCGGCCATGGCTTGATGCTGCGTGGTCCGAATGGGGCCGGTAAATCGACCCTGCTGTTGACGCTCGCGGGGCTGCTGTCTCCGCTCGAAGGGTCGATAGTGCTTGAGGGGCATGATGAGGATTTTGGTCCTGCTTTCCACCATTGTGGTCATCGCAACGCCATTCGCCCGCGCTTGACGGCGGTGGAGACGCTTGAGTTCTGGCGCGGGATCAACGGCAATCCTGCGCTACCGGTTGCCGAGGCGCTGGAGCGGGTTGGGCTCAGGCGGCTGGCCAGGCTCGATGCGGCCTATCTGTCTGCAGGGCAGCAACGCCGGTTGGCGCTGGCCCGGTTGCTGGTTTCGGCGCGGCCGGTGTGGCTTCTCGATGAACCGACTTCCGCGCTTGATGCGGAGGGGCAAAAGCTGCTGGCTGGGCTGATCGAAGATCATCTCGCGGCCGGCGGCATTGCCGTGATTGCCAGCCACGATGCCATTGCGCTCGACAATCTTGCTGTCTTCACGCTGGAGACCGGCGCATGAACGGTTTTTGGTCGGTGCTGTCGCGCGAAATCCGCCTGAGCCTGCGGGGCGGCGGGGAAATTCTGACGCTGGTCCTGTTCTTCGTCATCGTCGGGGCGGTGGTGCCCTTTGCGGTGGGGCCGGACAAGGCGCTGCTGGCGCGGATCGCGCCGGGGATTGTCTGGATCGCGGCCTTCCTCGCCATGCTGCTGGGGCTCGAAAAGCTCTTTGGGCCGGATCGGGCCGACGGCACGCTGGCGCTCTATCGCCTTGCCGATATTCCGCTTTCGGCGGTGGTTGCCGCAAAAGTGATTGCGCATTGGCTGACCGCGGCGCTGCCGCTGATCCTGGCCTCGCCGGTGCTGGCGCTGCTGCTTGCCATGGACGCAACGAGTTTCTGGCGGACCGTGCTGTCGCTGCTTCTCGGCACCCCGGCTTTGGCCGGTTTTGGGGCTATTGGGGCGGCCGTGACCGTGGCGACGCGGCGTGGTGGCCTCTTGGCACCCATCCTTATTGCCCCCCTATCGGTGCCGGTGCTGATCTTTGGCGTCGGCGCCATTGCGCCCACGGGCGGGCCGGACCAGGCACAGGCGGCTATTCTGCTGCTTGCGGCACTCAGTCTCATGGTCGTGGTGCTGTCTCCCTTCGCGGCAGCCCTTGCGATAGACTGGGGCGAGGACTAGAGCGTTCTGATCTCACCGCGACATGCGTTCCGAAGGCCCCCGGCAAGTATGACGATCGATACCACACCCAAAATGACCTGGTGGAACCGCCTGTCCCATCCCGGTCAGTTCGTCGCCCTGACGCGCCCGCTCGTCCTGCCGCTGGCGCTGCTTACCGGCGTGCTGTTTGCGGTTGGTCTCTGGTACGGCCTCTTCTCGTCGCCGCCGGAAAAATACATGGGTGACACGGTGCGCATCATGTATGTGCACGTGCCAACGGCATGGCTCAGCCAGTTTGTCTACGCCACCATGGCTGTCTCGGCTCTGGGTACGCTTGTCTGGCGCCATCCCATGGCCGATGTGTCGATGAAGGCCGCCGCGCCGCTCGGCGCCGCCTTCACCGCCATGGCGCTTTTTACCGGCTCGCTCTGGGGCCGCCCGACCTGGGGCACGTTCTGGGAATGGGACGGGCGGATGACCTCGACGCTGGTCCTGCTTTTCATCTATCTCGGCATTGTTGCTCTCTGGCGCGCCTTTGACGATCAGCTGCGTGCAGCGCGTGTCGTTGCAGTCTTTACGCTTGTGGGTGCCGTCAACATTCCGATCATCAAGTTTTCCGTGGACTGGTGGAGCACGCTGCACCAACCCGCCAGCGTTTTCCGTGCCGATGGTCCGACCATGCCGGGCGAAATCCTGACGCCGCTTTTTGTCATGTTCTTCGCCTTCACGTTCCTATTCATCACGCTGCAGCTGGCGGCCATGCACACGGAAGTGCGCCGCCGCCGCATCACGACGCTGGAACGCCGCGCTGCCCGGGGAGACGCACGATGATCGCCCTTGGCGCCCATGCCGAATTCATCATCGCTGCCTATGTCGGGGTTTTCGCCGGGCTTGCCGCGCTGATCGGCTGGACGGTCTTTGCCGCGCGGCAGACCAAGCGTCGGCTGGAAGAGCTGGGTGATGGCCAGCGCGCGAACAGTTCCGCGCAATGAAGAAACTTCTCTTCGCGGCGCCCCTGCTGCTGCTTGTCGGCCTCATCGCGGTTTTTGCCAGCACGATCAATCGTGATCCGAGCCTTGTCCGCTCGGTGCTGATCGACAAGCCGGCGCCGGAATTCACTTTGGCGGCGGTGGAGGGCATGGACGTGCCCGGTTTCGATACGGCTTCGCTCAAGGGTGAGCCGACGGTGGTCAATGTCTTTGCTTCCTGGTGCATTCCCTGTCGCGACGAGCATCCACTGCTCGAAGCGCTTAAGGCGAAGACCGGCGTGCGCCTCTTCGGCATCAATCATTCGGACGCGCCGGAGAATGCGCGGGCGTTTTTGGCTGAGTTGGGCAATCCCTATGACGCCATAGGAGCGGATCGCGACCGGCGGGTTTCCATCGATTGGGGCGTCTATGGCGTGCCGGAAACTTTTGTCGTCGATGGATCAGGCAAGATCAGCTTCAAGCATGTCGGGCCGCTGACGGCGGAAGCGATCGAGAGCGAATTGATCCCCGCCTTGGAAAAGGCGCGGCTCTAGCACAGACTCGGCCTCCTCTCGAGGAGGACCGAGCATGAGCCGAACCGATAGTGCCAGCCGCGTCGTCGATGCGACGCCCGAGGCGGTCTATGCCGCCATGACCGATCCCTCAGCCTTGGTCGTGTGGTTGCCGCCGACGGGCATGCGCGGTGAGATGCTGGAATTCGATCTTCGTCCCGGTGGGCATTATCGGATGGTGTTGCGCTACGAGGACGCTAGCATAGCGGGCAAGACCGGCGAGAATTCCGACGATGTCGCGGTGCGGTTTCTCGATCTTGTTCCGGGAGCGCTGGTCTCGCAGGCGGTTGATTTCGTTTCCGATGATCCGGCATTCGCAGGGACCATGGTGATGAACTGGATCCTGCGGCCAGTGCCGGAAGGCACCGAGGTGACCATCCGCGCCGAGAATGTGCCTGATGGCATCAGCCCCGAGGACCATGCGGAGGGTCTGGCGTCTTCGCTCGAAAACCTCGCGAAGTTCCTGGAAAGCTAGGTGATATGCCGTCATAGTAGCTCGCGGCGGGCGGCTTCTACGACGGCATTGGTGAGGTCCGCAAACTGGCCGGCTGCGAGGCGGCTTACCTGCCAGTAGAGCGACACATCGAGGACGGCGCCGGGCACCAGTTCCACCAGACGTCCGGCGGCCAGATGGTCGCGGACGAGGTGGATTGGGTTGAGACACCAACCCATGCTGCGGAGGCAGGCGTCGACGAAGCCATGGGTCGAGGGCAGGAAATGGCTCGGGCCAGAGACGGTTTCGCCGAGCAGATTTGTCGCCCAGTCGCTTTGCAGCAGGTCCTTCTGGTTGAAGGTCAGGGCAGGGGCTCGCGTCAGGGTTTCTTTCGTCACCCCGTCCGGAAAGTGGCGGCGCATGAAGTCGGGGCTTGCGGTTGCCAAATAACGCAGGCGGCCGAGGGGGATGGTGCGGCAACCGGCGACGGGCTCCGCGAGCGCTGTGACGGCGGCGAGCACGCGCCCGCGGCGTAGGGCTTCGGCCGTGTGTTCCTGATCATCGACAGTGATGTTGAGGAGCACCGTGGAATTTTCGGCAAAGGCAGCGGCGGCGGGAAGGAACCAGGTGCCTAGGCTGTCGGCATTCACCGCAATGTCCACCGTCGTTGGGCCGGTCTGTTCGGCCCCGAGGCTCGGGAGATGCTTCAGCAGGTCGTTTTCGAGCATGCCGACCAGTTCCATGTGGCGGCAAAGCCAGGCGCCCTTTTCGGTGGCTATGCAGGGCGTGCCGCGCTCGATCAGCACCGTGCCCATGCGCTCTTCGAGCTGGCGGACGCGCTGGGAGATGGCCGATGGCGTGACGTTGAGCGCGCGGGCGGCTTTTTCGAAGCTGCCGGTCTGGACGATCCGGGCGACGGCGAGGGCGGCGGAATAGTCGATCATGGATTAGCTCAGCTAATTCGATGTTAGGCAGATTAATTTGCCTAACCACGACTGGTCGATTAGCGCAAGGGCATGGATATTCCAGTTTTCATCGCGGGCCTTTCCATTGGGCTCAGTCTCATCGTCGCCATCGGTGCGCAAAATGCTTTCGTGCTGCGGCAAGGGCTGAAGGGCGAGCACGTCTTTGCCGTATGCCTCGTCTGCGCGCTCTCGGACGCGGTGCTTATCGTGCTGGGGGTGACGAGTTTTGGGCGGATCGCCGTCGTGTTGCCCTGGCTTGATCCGGTCATGCGCTTTGGCGGTGCGGCTTTTCTCGTCTGGTATGGCGCAAAGAGCCTTTATTCCGCGCTGAAGTCCCATAGCGCGCTGGCGGTGAGCGAAACTGGGATGGCCGGGCCACTCTTGCCGACGCTTGTCGCCTGCCTCGCCATTACCTGGCTCAATCCACATGTCTATCTCGATACGGTCGTGCTGCTGGGGAGCATTTCGACGCAGTTTGCGGGGCGCGAGGCGCATTTCGCCGCCGGGGCGATCACCGGATCTTTCGCGTTTTTCTTTGCCCTTGGTTATGGCGCCGGTTTTCTGCGTCCTATCTTCGCCAAACCGTTTGCCTGGCGTATTCTGGAGGGGATCATCGCTCTCATCATGTGGGCTATTGCCCTCAAACTGGTTCTGGGCGGCTGATCGTTTTTTCGAGAGGCGCCTATGTATCTGCCCGAGCATTTTAAGGAAATCGACCCGCAGGAGATCGCAGCCGTGATTGCGGCGGCGCCGCTCGGCTGCGTGGTGGCGAACACCGCTGAGGGCCTGATCGCCAATCACATGCCGATCCTTGTCGACAAGCGCGGGGAGCTTGTCGGGCATATTGCGCTCGCTAATGACATGCACCGCTTGATCCCCGAGGGGCAGGAGGTGCTGGTCATTTTTCGCGGCGTCGACGGCTATGTCTCGCCCAACTTTTACCCCAGCAAGGCCGAGCATCATAAGCAGGTGCCGACCTGGAATTACCAGGTCGTGCATGTGCATGGCGCGATCAGTTTCCAGCATGACGAAAGCAGCAAGCGTGCGGCGGTGGGCTTGCTCACGCGCGAGCACGAGCGGCGGATCAATGGCGAAAAAGCCTGGCGTATGGCCGATGCACCGACCGATTATATGATCGACATGCTGGGCAAGATCGTTGCCTTCCGCATTGCCGTGACCCGCACGATCGCCAAATCAAAACTCAGCCAGAACCGCGATGTCAGGGATTTCGAGGGGGCCGTGGACGGCCTGAAGTCCTCGGGCCAGGAGGCGCTGGCGACGCGCATGGCAGCTCTGCCAGACCGGGGCTGAGTTCCAGAATCGGGAAAAATGCGTCAGCTTCCGGCCGAAGGCGAAGGAAGTATCATGGACGGCAAAGTCACCCTTATCGGTTCGGAAATTCTCTCGGATGAATGGGGTACGCTGACGCGCGTGACGCTCGACTATCGTCGCGACGACGGCACCGTGCAGCGCCTCAGCCGCGAAAATTACGATCACGGCAATGCCGCTTCCATCGTGCTCTTCAATCCGGAAAGGCGCACGGTGCTGCTGGTGCGGCAGTTCCGCTATCCCGTCCTCGCTAATGGAGATGCGGCCTTTCTGCTCGAAGCCTGTGCGGGCCTGCTCGATGGCGACGATCCCGAAACCTGCGCGCGGCGCGAGGCCATCGAGGAAACCGGACACGAGCCGCGCGACATCGTCCATGTGAGCGATGTCTACATGTCGCCCGGTTCAGTGCAGGAAAAGGTGAGCCTCTTCGCCGGTTATTATGGCGAGGACACCTATCGCCACTTTGGCGGTGGGATCGTCGAGGAGGGTGAGGAGCTGGAAGTGGTCGAAATGGGTCTCGACGATGCCCTCGCGGCCTGTCGCGATGGGCGCATCATCGATGGCAAGACCGTTGTTCTGCTCCAGCACCTGCGCCTTGTCGAACTGACAAAGTCATAAAATGGACCGGCGTGAGCCGGCCCATTCGCATCAGAAATCGATGAGCTTTTTGTCGGGATCGTAGGGCTGGTCCTTGGCGACGCGCGTCACCGCCTGGCCGCAGCGCATTTTCTTGGTGACGGCGTCGAAGGCATAGGTGGGGCTGCCATGCAGTTGCCAGCCTTCGGAAAGAGCCTTGGTGACCTTGTGGCAGAATAAAGAGTCGTCTTCGCCCGTCAGGAAGCGATAGATAAGCATGCATACCCCCATTGCGGCGCGAGCCCAGCGCCGAGATTGATTCTCTTGCCTCTTAGCGCTAATCGAGACGGCATGCACAGCTTTCCGCAAGAACTGCTCGCCGGTCACGCAAACTTTCTAGCCGGGCGCTATGTCCGCGAGAAAGAGCGTATTCGCGATCTCGCCGAGGCCGGCCAGAAGCCGACCACCATGATCATTGCCTGCTGCGACAGCCGCGCGGCGCCGGAAATGATCTTTGACTCCGGGCCCGGCGAAATGTTCGTACTGCGCAACGTCGCGAACCTCGTGCCGACCTATCAGCCCGACGGCGGACAGCACGGTACGTCGGCGGCGATCGAATTTGCCGTCAAGGCGCTCGGCATCGCCAATATCGTCGTCATGGGCCACGGCCGCTGCGGTGGCATCAAGGCGGCGCTTGATCCTGACCTGAAACCGCTCGATTCCGGCGATTTCATCGGCAAGTGGATGGCCATGCTGGGCGAATTGCCGAGCCAGCTTGGCCAGAACAGCCTGCTCACCTCGACCGAGCGGCAGACGGCGATGGAGCGGATTTCGATCCGCAACTCCATCCGCAACCTTCGCACCTTCCCCTATGTGGCCGCGCTCGAGGCCGAGGGGAAGCTGGCCGTGCACGGCGCCTGGTTCGATATCTCGACCGGCGAATTGTGGGTTATGGACCACGATGGAGATTTCGTCCGCCCCGAACTCTGAGGCCGGCCATTTAAGTCTGTTGGGGGCGGGTTGATCACTTGACCGTGAGCAATCGCCCCGTTTTGGCCTTCAAGTTGATCTTGCATTGCTGAAATCGTGATCAGTTACCAATGGGAATATCCGCCCGGTGACTGCAATCGTCTTGCAATTACGCCCAAGAACACCCCAGAAGCGCTGATCTCTCGGCCTCTTTCCATTGCCCGGAAATGGCCCCGAGATTTGTCCGATCACGCCTTTGTGCGGTCGGTCCACAGACACATTGCGCCACCAGTCTTTTGGTCACGGGCCGCAGGAGAGCAGCCCGTCGTTGGGAGACCAATCTCCCATCGCACGTTCCCAAAAACATGGAGCAACACCATGAAGAAGATCGTTCTGTCCTCCCTTATCCTTCTTGGCCTTTCCGGCGCCGCTATGGCGCAGGCGGCAACCGACCTTGCCTCGGTCGATACCGATGCCAATGGCAGCGTTTCGCTGGCCGAAGCGCAGGTTGCCTGGCCTGACCTGACCCAGGAAGCCTTCACGGCTGCCGACACCGACGGCAATGGCGAGCTCAGTGCCGAAGAATATGATGCTCTTGTTGCGGCTGCTGCCGTCCCGGCCAGCTAAAACCTTTGCCCGGTTCCGGGCAGCACGCCACCCCGGCCCTTACGGGGTGGCGGCCTCATTTTGCGACCTCGTCGCCCCTCCTTTGACCTTAGGACTTTCTCCCATGCGCAAGATCGCCCTCGGCCTTGTGGCCGCTTCGCTTTTCGCCGTGCCTGTCATGGCGCAGACGCCTCTTACCTTTGCCGATGTCGATGCCAATGGCGACGGCCGCCTCAGCTATGAGGAACTGCAAGTTGTCTGGCCTGACCTGACACAAGAGGAATTTGCCACGGCCGATATTGAAGGCGCTGGCGGGTTGACGCCGGAACAGCTCAATGCGCTGCAACCGGCCAGCGTGCCGGCACCGGCTGAGGCTGTCCCCGCGCCGGCCGAAGCTGTACCAGCGCCGCTCGACGTGCCCGCGGATATTCCGGCCGACGCGCCCGCGGCTCCGGAAGCCCTCGTCCAGTAGGACAGATGTTCAGTCGAGCCGGATCGTCGGCTCGGCTGATTTCGATTTTCTCAGGGTGACGATGAGGCCCGCGATTACCAGCATGCCGCCCACGATCTCGATTGCGGTGATGGTTTCGCCCAGCACCAGATAGCCGGACAAGAGGCCGGTGATCGGGACGAGGAGGGTAAAGGGCGCGACGACCGAGGCCGGATGGCGTCCCAAGAGCCAGCTCCAAATGCCGCCGCCGAGCAGGGTTGCGGGATAGGCGAGGAAGGCGATCAGCGCTGCGTCGGACCAGCCAAAACCCGTGAAAGCCGCCAGGATCGCTTCGCTTCCTTCGGTAGCGAAGGATAGCGCGAAGAGCGGCAGGGGTGCGGCCAGCGAGCCCCAGACCGTGAAGGCAATGGCGTTGACCTTGCCCGCCTTCTTGGTGAGGACATTGGCGAGACCCCAGGCGACCGCCGCCAGCAACACCATCATCAGCGGCACGAAGCCGGCGCCCTCGATACGTTCGAAGGCGATGACGCCGATTCCCAGAAACGCGATTCCTGCGCCGATGACCTGGAACCTGCTTGGCCGTTCGCCGAGCAGCACGAAGGCCATGGCCATGGTGAAGAAGGCCTGGGTCTGCAGCACCAGGGAGGAGAGCCCGGCCGGCATGCCCCAAGAAATCGAGAGGTTGAGGAAGGCATAGAGCGCAAAACCGAAGGAAAGGCCGAAGGCAATCACCAGCCAGGCCGGGGCCTTGGGCGGCTTTACGAAGAGAATGGCCGGGAAGGCGGCGGCGGAAAAGCGCAGGGCGGCCGCCAGAATGGGCGGCAGCGCCTCGACGCTCAGTTTGATGACGACGAAATTGAAGCCCCAGATGGCAACGACCAGAAGGGCGAGGAGAATATGGCGGATGGGCATGGAGTAACTACCGGTACGGTAGTCTTGTACGCTCGTGTGCCGTCGGGCTCAACCGGCATCTTTATCCGCACCGTCACCCTCGGGCTTGACCCGAGGGCTCTACACTTTTGATCCGAGTCCAATTGAAGTGTCCTCGGGTCAAGCCCGAGGATGACGATCGAAGGTGGTGCGGCGCCGATGATCCACCGACGCCGATTGTGCCGATCAAGCAGCGAGGGCGCGGGCCCGATAACCCTTTTCGATGAGCGCTTCGGCGATCTGGATGGTGTTGAGCGCGGCGCCCTTGCGCAGGTTATCCGAGACGACCCACATGGCGAGACCGTTTTCGACGGTGACGTCTTCGCGGATGCGGCTGACAAAAGTGTCGTATTCACCAACGGCTTCCACCGGGGTCGCGTAGCCGCCGGCCTCGCGCTTGTCGAGCACGGAAATGCCCGGGGCTTCGCGTAGGAGATCACGCGCTTCGTCGGCCGAAATCGGCTTTTCGAATTCGAGATTGACGGCTTCCGAGTGGCCCACGAACACAGGCACGCGCACGGCGGTGCAGGTGACCTTGATCTTGGGATCGAGGATCTTCTTGGTTTCGGCCAGAACCTTCCACTCTTCCTTGGTGTAGCCGTCTTCCATGAACACATCGATGTGGGGAATGACGTTGAAGGCGATCTGCTTGGGGAACTTGCTGGGGGTCGGCGAATCGTTGACGAAGATGCCCTTGGTCTGGTTCCAGAGCTCGTCGACGCCTTCCTTGCCGGCGCCGGAAACGGATTGGTAGGTCGCGACGACGGCGCGCTTGATGGTCGCGGCGTCGTGGAGCGGCTTCAGCGCCACGACGAGTTGGGCGGTGGAGCAATTCGGGTTGGCGATGATGTTATTGCGCTTGGCATCGTTGAGCCAGCGGTCGAGCACGTGGCCGTTCACTTCCGGAACGATCAGCGGCACGTCCGAGTGATAGCGCCAGTAGGAAGAGTTATCGATGACGATGGCGCCAGCCGCGGCGATACGGGGCGCCCATTCCTTGGAAATGGCGCCGCCGGCCGACATGATGGCAAAGTCGATATTGGAAAAATCGAAATGCTGCAGGTCCTTGGCCTTCAACACCTTGTCGCCGTAAGAAATTTCCTTGCCGATTGAGCGGGACGAGGCGAGAGCGACGACCTCGTCAGCCGGAAAATTGCGCTCGGCCAAGATATTGAGAACTTCGCGGCCCACATTGCCCGTGGCCCCGACTACAGCGACGCGATAACCCATTTTGGAACTCCGGTCCCTTTACCTTTTCCGCCCCCGCGCGATGATGTCTTCATCGCGGTCAGTGCTTTGAGCCTCTCCCCGGCGGGAGGGAACCCGGGGAAAAGCGTCAGACGGTTTTGGTGGTTTTGGTCATGGCAAGCATGAATCCGGCCTTGGGCCGGGTGGTCATGAAAACGGCGATGTGGCCGAAGCTGCGCATGAAAATCAGTGCTCTCATAGGAAAAGCAGGACTTCTCATACTCTCAAATAGGAAAGAGTCAATGAAATTGGAGTGGCGTCGGGCCACCGGGGGCGATACGGGAAGGCAAAGAGCGGCGAAAGGCCCGAAATGACCGATTTTGACATCATCATCCTGGGCGCGGGCGCCGCGGGCCTCATGGCGGGTATCGAGGCGGGGCGCCGCGGACGCCGGGTGCTGGTGGTCGACCATGCCAAGAACCCGGGCGAAAAAATCCGTATTTCGGGCGGTGGGCGCTGCAACTTCACCAATATTAATGCGACGCACGTTCTGGGACGCGAGCGGTTCCTGAGCAGCAATCCGCGTTTTGCCCTTTCGGCCCTGTCGCGCTTTACGCCTGATATGTTCATCGAACGGGTGAAGAAGCGCGGCATTGCTTTCCATGAAAAGACGCTGGGCCAGCTCTTTTGCGATGGGCCGGCGACGCAGATCGTTTCCATGCTGATCGACGATCTCCGGCAGGCCGGTGCGGCGATCTGGACGGGGCGCTCGGTCGGTTCGGTCGAAAAGATCGACGAGGGGTTCAAGGTCTTGGTGGGTGACGGCTATGTCACCTGCGAAAGCCTCGTTGTCGCGACGGGCGGCAAATCGATCCCGAAGATGGGCGCGACGGGTTTTGCCTATGCGCTGGCCAAGCAATTTGGCCTCGCCGTCACCGAGACGCGTCCGGGCCTCGTGCCGCTGACGTTCGAGGAAGGCAAGCTGGAAGAGCTGAAGGAATTGGCCGGTGTTTCGACCGACGCTGTCATCAGCCATGGCAAGACCAAGTTCCGCGAAGCCCTGCTCTTTACCCATCGCGGGCTCTCCGGCCCGGCGATCCTGCAGATCTCGTCCTATTGGCGCGAAGGCGACAGTATTTCCGTCGATCTCCTGCCCGAGCGGGACGCGCTGGCCATGTTGCAGACGGCGCGCAAAGAGCAGCCACGCAATCACGTTCAGACCGTGCTGGCGGGACACCTGCCCAAGCGCCTGGCGCAATTGCTGGGCGAACTGATCAACCAGCCTGGCATGATCGGCGATTTTTCGGACAAGAAGCTGCAGCCCGTGGCGGATCAGGTCAGCCGCTGGACGCTTAAGCCAGTGGGTTCTGAAGGCTATCGCACGGCGGAAGTGACGCTGGGCGGCATCGACACGACGGGGCTCGACGCCAAGACGATGATGGCGCGCACGGTGCCCGGCCTCTACTTCGTGGGCGAAGCAGTTGATGTGACCGGTTGGCTTGGCGGCTATAACTTCCAGTGGGCCTGGGCCTCGGGCTGGTCTGCTGGACAGGCGGCCTAGTTTGCTAGACGCATGCCTTTGTCCCGAAACCGGTGCCCACTTTCGGGAGGCATGCTTAGAACTTCCAGCCGAGGCGGATGCCCATATTGGTCAAGCCGCGATTGTCGAGGCAGAGATTGGCATTTGAGGCGTGCTCGATCGTCGCCATAATCGAGGCATTAGGCGAGAGCTGAACGCCGAGACTGGCGGCTTCGTGGAACAGCAGGGAACAGCCCAGACTGCGTGCGGGCATGGGCGTCGGGCCGATATTATTGCCCGTGTGCACGGCGCCGCCAAAGGCGACTTCGATGAAAACCGGCGAATCGAAGAGGGGCACGGTCCAGCTCGCGCCGGCATAGACCATGCTTTCAAGGCCACCCGTATTGAGCGTGGCGCCGATATGAGGGCGGAGTTCGCCCAGCGTGACCCAGTCGGTCAGGCCCGGCGTGTCGAACAGCAGCTCGATATTGAGGTTCTGGACGCGGTCGGCATTGAGCAGGTCGAGGAAGGTCCCGGGCTCGTCGACGCTATGGGCAAAGATTCCGCCGCGAATTTCGGAAATGCCAAAATCCTGCGCGAGGGCAGGGGCCGAAAACAGCAGAAGCACCGTTAGTGCGATACGGCTCGTCTCATGGATCTTCATAGAGAAAGTAGTCCCCATCGTCTGAGGATACTAAGCAAAAGAAGGTGTTAGAACTTCCAGCCCAGGCGGACGCCGAAATTCGAGAGGCCGTCATTGGCCTCGCAGTAATTGTTATTGGAGGTGTGCTCGTAGGTGACGGTGGCCGTCACATTGTCCGAGAGATTGGCGCCGATACCGAAGCGCTCGTAGAAATTGATGCGGCAGCCAAAATTCTTCGTGGGATAAGCGGCGCCGGTCAGAGCGCCGTCGTGAATGGCGGCGCCAAACGTACCTTCCAAGTAAATTGGCGTATCGAAGATCGGCAATTGCCAGGTGAGGCCGGCATGGAGGAGATTTTCCTTGCCGCCGAGATTGATGGTGGTCCCGATCTCGGGCCGGGGCGAGCCGATCCAGCGGAAGGCATCGATGTCGGGAGAGACGAAAAGCACGTCGAAGCTGAGGCTTCGGACTTCCGTGATCTGCCATTCATTGACGAGGAACGGCAGCATGGCGCCGTGCACATTATAGGCATGGAGGCCAAAGCGCAGTTCATCGACGACGCCTGCCAGCGGATGGGGATCGAGCAGATTCTGCGCGTTCGCAGTCCCGGTGCCGCAGGCACCCAATAGCATCGTCAGAAGAATAGCACGCCGCACAGCATAACCCTCATTCGCTTCAAGCTAGCACAAAAGGGCGCTTTGCGTAAGCCTCTGGAAATCCATCGGCAGGTACCGATATAAGCGGGACAACCGTTGGAGTTTCCCATGCCCGCCAGTTTCAAGCTTTCCCTCCAGGATCTCGCCCCCATTGCCCAGGGCAGTTCCACTGCAGAGGCCATGGCAGAGACGGTGAAGCTGGCGCAGGCGGCAGACGAATTGGGCTATGAGCGGCTCTGGTATGCCGAGCATCACGGCATGCCGAGCATCGCATCTTCCGTGCCGGAAATTCTCATCGGCAGCGCCGCGGCTGCCACCAAAGGCATCCGCGTCGGCTCCGGCGGCGTCATGCTGCTCAACCATGCGCCGCTACGTATTGCCGAGGCCTATCGTACGCTCGAAGCGCTGCATCCGAGCCGCATCGATCTCGGGCTTGGCCGTGCACCAGGCGGGGATGGTTATGCCATGCGGGCCCTGCGCTCCGGTGGTGGCGAGGAATTTTCCAATTATCTCGCCGAACTGATGGCTTTTGACGAGGACAATTTCCCGTCCGATCATCCGTTCTCGCGGGTTCCGGTTTCGCCCGGTGGCGTTCGTCTCCCGCCCAAATGGCTGCTTGGTTCCTCTGGCGCCAGCGCCGAGGCCGCGGGTCAGATCGGCTTTGGCTATGCCTTTGCGGCGCATTTTTCGCACACCCCGGCGGCGCCCGCTTTTGCGTCCTATCGTGCCGCGTTCGAGCCATCGGCGGATTTTCCAGAGCCGCGCACGATTCTCTGTCTCTCGGTCATCGCCGCGCCGACCGATGAGGAGGCGAAGTATCTCGCGACCTCACAGGCCGTGAACTGGGCCCTGTTCGTGACGGGTGAGCAGCGCCGTCTGACGCCCCCGGAAGAAGCCATTGAGCGCGCCAAAACCCTGACGCCGCAGCAACAGCAGGTGATTGCGCATCAGGGTGCTCTCTGGATGGTCGGCAGTGCCGAACGCATGGCCGAAGAAATCACGGCAAAGGCGCGGGAAGCGCAGGCTGACGAAGTGATGATCACCACCACCATTCACTCCTATGAATTGCGCCGCCGGTCCTTCGCGCTTCTCGCTGAGGCGCTGGGGGTTGAGCCCCGCTAAAGCGGGGTTTTGTGGAAAACTTAACGTTTCTTTACCGAAACGACGGCACGATCGGCTCAGTCCCACCGTGCCGGAATTCTCCATGAGCGCCGCAGGCTTCGTGCTGGCCATCAACCTCTTTATCGCGGGGTTGTTTGCCACCGCCTTTGGCATTGTTGCCGCCTACTTTCGCGATGCCATCGGCGCGCGGTGGCTATCACTGGCCTATGCGACCGGCATTCTCAACGGCGTCTTCGAATTCATCCTGCCCTATCAGGTCGATGCAAGGCCGGTCAGCGTTTCCATATTCGCGGCCTTTCTGTTTGCGCTCGCCCTTTCCAATGTCGGCATTGCGCGCCATTACGGCATCAGGCCGCCCTGGCTCATTCTCGGGCTGGTCGTTGCGGTCTCGCTGGCCATCAATGTCGCCATTCTCGATATGCCGCGTGACTCTTTTGTGCGCGCCATTCTCTATCAGGCGCCTTATGCGGTGCTGCAACTCCTCGGCGCCGCGCTTATCCTGACGCGAAAATCCAACCGCGCCCTCGATATGGCCCTGGTTGGCCTCATGGTGGTGGTCGCGCTCAATTTCCTCTCAAAACCCTTCATTGCCTTGCTGATCGGTTCGGGGGGCTCGCCGCAGGGATATCTCGGCAGCAGTTATGCGGCGATTTCGCAGAGTACGGCGGCGGTGCTGTTGATCTCCAATGGCCTTCTCATTCTGCTCATCATCGTGCGGGACATGATGGCCGATATGACGGCGCGCTCGGAGACCGACACGCTGTCGGGCCTGCTCAATCGGCGCGGTTTTGAGGATCGTGCTGAAAAGGCCCGGTTGCTGGCGGTGCGGGCGGGTGCTCCGGCGGTGATGATCGTGGCCGATCTCGACCATTTCAAAGCCATCAATGACAGTTTTGGCCATGCCGCGGGGGATTTTGCGATTGCCGCTTTCGGTCGCGTGCTGAGGCAGAGCTTTGATCTGCGGGCCGTTATCGGCCGGCTGGGCGGGGAAGAATTCGCCATTTTGCTGCCCGGCGCCGACCTCGGTGTCGCCCGGGGCGCGGCTGAGATGGCAAGGCGGCTGCTTCGCGACCTGCCGGCGGCAGAGCGCGGCATGGAGCGGCAGATCACGTCTTCCTTCGGTATTGCCGCCATGGAGACAGGCGAAAGCCTGGCTGACCTGTTGCGGCGCGCCGATACGGCCCTTTACGAAGCAAAAAATCGCGGGCGCGATCGCGTGTGCGTCGCGCCGGTTACGGCCATTGGAATTTTACGAGATGGGCCCGAGCAGCAGGCTCGGGCATGATTGCTTTGTGAGACGCCTAGTTGAGCGCGGCGCGCGGTACGAGTTCGCAGTCCCCGGCCTGAGTGACCTTCAGCGCCAGTTGCTGGCGATCAAGTTCGGCGAACCAGGCGGTCCAGGAGCACGGGCTCATGCCGTCGTCGAGCGTGCCGCCCTGGCTGCGGACGAACCGCAGCAGCAATTTGGATTTCTCTTCGCCGAAACGGTTGCGGATACGCGCAAAGGCGGGAATGCCCTTGCGATCAGTGACCCAGCTCTGGATATCGCTGTGTCGCGTCAGAGTGTGTGTTGCCGACATGTATAGCCTCCTCCACGAGGTATTTTGGGCACTTTTGGCCCTTACCCGCCTAACGGCCCCGGTCCTCCACCGGTTCCTGGCAGGCGTTCAATTCTCGATGAGTTGAGTGACAAGCTTCAGACGCTGCATCTCCTCTCTTGAAAAATAATAGAGCCGGTCGGGCGGCGTATCGAGCGCATGCAGCCAAAGGGCCGGGTCGACGCCGCTTTTGGTCAGATGTCTCGTGATTTCGGCCGTGGTCGATTGCGCATCGGCCATGGCAACACCCGCCACGGCCATGGCATCGCGCGATGCCTCGCCAAGCGATGCGGCATAGATCTGGTGTACGCCGATGGCGGAGTCGGCACTGGCCAGGCGCTCGGCGCCGGAGGCGAAAATGATGGGGCAGGAGGAGGCACAGAGATTTCCGGCGGCGACCTTTGTCGCGAGGCCTTTTTCCTGGATGAGGGCGCCGATCTCCAGCGCGTCCATCACTGATCCTCCGGGCGAATCAAGAACTACAGTCTTCACGTATTCGCCGCGTTGTTCAATCTCCGTCCTGAACCGGATTGCGGAACCGGGATCGATGGTGCCAGCCAGTTTCAGGTCGCCGCCGCTCTCGAGGGTGATGGCGAGCGGCGCATCGAGGGTTTCCGGCGACGAGGTGATGTGCGGCATGGGCCGGCCTTCGACCCCGCTGCCTGGGTCCGCCGGGGGCAATATCGGCGTCAAGGCGGGCGCCAGGGCAGCAGGCTCACTCAGGGCCAGCTCGCGAAAATCAACATAGAGCACACTGGCCGTGCCGATCAGCAGGGCAAAGAACGCCGCGCGGATAATATTGCCATCATCGATGGCTGCAAGCCGGCTGACAATGCCGGGACTGGCCGAAGGCGCACGGTCGTTTGCCTCGGTCTTCATGCCGGTCGCGGCCCGTCGGTGCGTTTGCGCTGGGCGGTCTCGATGGGGGTGACGGTGCCATCGTCGGGCGGTAGTTCGGCGGCCGCGGGCAGGTCTTCTGCCGGTGCCTGTGGCTCTGGCTTGGGCTGTCCGGTTGCGACGTCGATGCCGGCGGCCTCCATGCGGCGATAGAGCGCCAGGGCGCGCAGCATTTCCGCCGCGGTGATGTTCTCGGCCTCTTCGAGCGAGGACGAATCTTTTCGCATGGCGTCATTGACGATCATCAGCACGAGAACCAGCACGACCGGCAGCAGGTCGATGGAAATGGCGCCGGCCCAGGAGGGAATGAAATCCTGCCAGTAGCGCAGGACGGCTTCGGCTGACGAAAGCGGGGTGTAGCGGCGTTGTTCGACCTGCGGGGTGGCGAGGATCTCGTCGGCTGCGGCGCTGAGCGCGGTGGACTGGGCGGCGACGGAGGCGCGCACCGTTTCCATCACCTGGTCCTGGCGATTGGCGAGGTCGGCCGAGCGGCCATCGGCCACCGGGGCGATGAAGCCGGCGGAAAGATCGGCCGAGGCGCGCTTGACCGAGGCGGCGACGCCGGTCTGCTGCAGGGCGGCAATCACGGCGGAGAGCTGCACGGCCTCGGTCTGGAAGGCGTCGGCGCGCGGCTCGATCTGGCCGGGCGTGGAAACCAGTTCGCGCATGGTGGCGAGGCGCGCCGAACCCTGTTCGAAGAGCGCGGCGACCTCCTCGCGGCTGCCGGTAATGGTTGCAGCCAACTGGTTCATCTGCGAGCCCATCTGGGTGAGCAATTGCACGACGCTGCCCGAACCGGTGGTGCCGGTGAGGGCGCCGGATTCGCGCTCGTCCGCAGCCAGGCCCGAAAACCGTTCGGCAGCGCGCTGCACGTCGGGCAGGAGGCTCTGCGCGGCCAAGGCATTGGCATGGGCCTGGTCGAGGTCTTCGGCATAGCCCTGGAGGGTGACGGCCATGTGCTGCTCCGTGGCAGCCGACCCCGCGAGGGCGGCGGCATTGAGCCAGGAGGACATGGCGATGATCATGGCGCAGCCGATGGTCATGGTGATGAAAAGGCCGATGCGTTGCACGCCAGAGGTCACGAGCGGCACGAAGCGGAGCATAAAGCTCCAGAAGGCATAGATGGCGACGGAGACAGCGGCCGAATAGATGATGGCGGCAAAGAAGACGAAAGTGGCGGAGCCATCGAGAATGCCGCGGACGCCGAGATAGGTATAAACGCCTGAGGCGAGCGCCAGGACCGCGAGGGCGAAGCGGGTCATGGTCTCCACCCCGCGCACCGTTTCGTTGAGACGGAAGGCGTTGGGCTTGAGCTGCATCTCTGGTCCCCCTTGCGGCCGCGCGGACCGATTGAGCCGACGTTAACACAGCGATCTCGGCAAGAAGTGGGCAGATTGCGACGCGGTTAATGCTGGTACGATGACGCTGTCGTGAGCGCGCTTTGTGCTTGCGGGGCGAGGCACGAGGGCGCTAGGCCAATCCGGCGACGACACGGGAGACGAGAATGACGAAGAAAGTCCGCTGGGGGATTTTGTCCACCGCCAATATCGGCATGGCCAAGGTAACGCCGGCCATCCAGAAGGCGGAGAATTGCGAAGTGGTCGCGATTGCCTCGCGCGATCTCGGAAAAGCCCGCGAAGCGGCCGACAAGCTGGGCATTGCCAAAGCCTATGGCTCTTATGAAGAGCTCTTTGCCGATCCCGATATCGATGTCATCTACAATCCCCTGCCCAACCACCTGCATGTGCCCATGACGCTCGCGGCCACGCGGGCGGGAAAGCATGTGCTCTGCGAAAAGCCCATCGCCATCACGGCAAAGGAAGCTGAAGAGCTGCGCCAGGTGCCGGCGGGGCGCCTCGTCATGGAGGCCTTCATGATCCGCTTCCATCCGCAATGGCAGCGGGCGCGCGAGATCATCCGCTCGGGCGAATTGGGGGAAGTGCGCGCCATCGACGCCGTCTTTTCCTATTTCAACGCCAATCCGGACAATGTGCGCAACCAGGCCGATATCGGCGGTGGCGGCATTCTGGATATCGGTTGCTATCCGATCACCTCGGGCCGGTTCCTCTTCGAAAGCGAGCCGCAGCGCGTCGTCTCGCTGGTCGAGCGCGATCCCAATTTCGGCACCGATCGTCTCGCCAGCGTGCTGATGGATTTTGGTGGCGGCAAGCGCCTCAGCTTCACCTGCTCGACCCAGCTCGCGCCGCACCAGCGCGTGCAAGTCTTTGGAACCAAGGGCAAGCTCGAGATCGTCATTCCCTTCAATGCTCCGCCCAATGAACGGACCGCAATCCTGGTGGATACCGGCTCGCCAATCGACGGCTCGCTGGCGCGTCGGGAAATCCTGCCGGCCTGCGATCAATATACCGAACAGGCTAGCGCCTTCGCCAAGGCTGTCCTTGGGGAGATTCCAGCGCCCTACGGTGTCGACGATGCCATCGCCTCGATGAAGGTACTCGACGCCATCTTTGCCAGCGAAAAATCGGGTGCCTGGGAGCGGGTTTAGCTTTTGGGCAGTTCCGGCGTGATCAGCCGCTCGGCCAGAACCGGAAGAGCGGCGCGCACGGAGGCCTCATCGATAAGCTTGCGGGCGACGCCATAGGCCGCCGCCTGCACCAGCCGGTTGAGCTCGGCCGGCTCGCGCACACCAGCCGCGCGCAATTGCTGCACCATGGTCTCGTTCATCTGCGTATCGAGCGTACGGAAGCGGAGCGAGACGCGGCTATGGGTCGAATAGAGTTCTTCGGCAAAGGGCGAGGTTTCGACCACGGCGGCGATGGTGCCATATTTTCCCGCCAGCGCCGCGCCGATGCGCTGGGCAACCGTGCCGGGTCCGGCCATGCCCGCGTCGAAGGCGGCGGTCAGCGCGTCGGAAAGGTCGTCGAGAATCGCGGTAAAGACCGCGTCCTTGTCGGAAAAATAGCCATAGAGCGTGGGCTTGGCGACGCCGGCGGCGCGGGCGATCGCCTCCATGGTCGTGCCCCGCAAGCCATCGCGCACAAATAGCAGCCGCGCCGCATCCAGAATGCGGCGGCGCTTTTCGGCGGCGCGATCAAGGCCCAGGTCCATCTCTTGCAAACTCCACATCTTGAACGAACTGAACGATTAAACTATATATCGTTCAGTTCGTCAGGAGAACAATCATGACCGATCGTGTTTTGCTTACCGGCATTTCCGGCTTTCTCGGCGGCCATGTCGCCCTTCAGCTTCTCAATTCTGGCTACACCGTCCGCGGCGGCGTGCGCAACCTCCAGCGTGCCGACAAGGTGCGCGAGACGCTTCGGCGCCACGGTGGCGATGTCTCGCGTCTCGAATTCGTGGCGCTCGACCTGATGCGCGATGGCGGCTGGAACGAGGCCATGGAGGGCGTACGCTATCTGCAGCACACGGCCTCGCCCTTTCTCATCCAGATCCCCAAGGACAAGATGGAACTGATCGGCCCAGCCGTCGAAGGCACCGAGCGTGCCCTCAACGCTGCCAACAAGGCCGGCGTCGAACGGATCGTGCTCACTTCCTCCATGGCCGCCATCGCCTATGGCCACGACAAGAGCCGGACGACGCCGTTCACAGCCAAGGACTGGACTGATCTCAACGGCCGCGCCGTCAATTTCTACCAGGAATCCAAGACCCTGGCGGAAAAGCGCGCCTGGGAAATCATGGACGCTGCTGGTCGTCGCAATGCCCTGGCGGTGATCAATCCGAGCGCCATTTTTGGCCCCCTTCTTGATGATGATCCCGGTACGTCTGCCGTCATCGTGCAGCGCCTGCTCGATGGCTCCATTCCCGCGGCCCCGCGTATTCCCATGACCATTATCGATGTGCGCGATATCGCCGCCGCCCATGTCGCCGCCATGACGGCGCCCGATGCTGGCGGCAAGCGCTTCCCCATGGGCGAGCGCACCGTCTTCTTCCTCGAAGCGGCAAAAATCCTCCGCGAGCGCTATCCGGAGCGGCGCATTCCGAGCTTTGGCATGCCCGACTGGGCCGTGCGCCTCTATGCTCTTTTCGATCGGGACATGCGCGACAATATGGGCGAGCTTGGCTACATAAAGCAGCTCGATTCGAGCGACGCCATCGCCCTTCTCGGCCGCCCGCTCCGCACCGCCCCCGAGGCCCTTCTGGCGACTGCCGATAGCCTCGTTTCGCAACGCCTTGTTTGAGGTCAACCGGGGCAGGGGCGGTCCACGATCCCTCTTGCCCTGTCAGCGTTTTATGTCCATATCTCAGCCATTGGTGCGGGGCTGTAGCTCAGTTGGGAGAGCGCGTCGTTCGCAATGACGAGGTCAGCGGTTCGATCCCGCTCAGCTCCACCAATTCTTTCCAAATCAGTGCTATCAGACCTTTGGCCCGCGTGCGGCGGGCGTGATTTGCCCGGTGGAGGCAAAGGTGCTGATCAGCGAAGGCGACAAGCGCTCATTCAGGATCGACGGGCAACTGGCCGTGCTCTTTGCGGCCATTGCCGGGGCGCTCAATGCTGCCGGCTTTCAGGCCGCGGGGTTCTTCTCGGCCAATATGACGGGCAATGCCTCGTCCTTTTCCGATCACATGGCGCTCGGCGATTGGTCGCTGGCCGGGCTTTTTGCGGTGTTCATCTCGGCCTTTGTCCTCGGCGCCATGGTTTCGGGCCTGCTCATCCAATGGGGTGGGGCGCGCCAGAGCCGGGCCAAATATGCCTATGGCATCGTGCTCGAAGGCCTGGTGGTCTTCGTGCTGGGTGGGGCTGATCTGCTGCAGGTTCTCCCGACCCATGGGCTGATCCTCGGCCTCAGTTTTGCCATGGGCATTCAGAACGCCGCGACGACGCGGATTTCCAATGCGCGGGTGCGTACGACGCATGTTTCGGGCATGGCAACGGATATCGGATTGGGTCTGGCCACGCTGCTTGGCGCGCAGTCACGGGATCCGGAGTCCACGGCGCGGCTCAGGCTTTACAGCATGGCCATGGCCGCCTTCATCTTTGGCGGCATTTTGGGCGTTGCCGCCTATCTCGCGATAGGCGGCTGGCTGTTCGTCGGCATGGGAGTGTTGCTCATTGCCGTCGCCCTCATGCGGGCTTTTCACTAGGCGAGCAAATCCGTCCATTCCGGATGGCGGCGGAACTGTACCACCACATAGGGGCAGACCGGGGTGATCTTGAACCCTTCGGCGCGGGCATCGGCTATGGAGGCCTTGACCAGTTCCAGGGCAATGCCCCGGCCCTCATATTCCTTCGGCACGCCAGTATGGTCGACGATGATGCGGCCATCCTCGCGGCGATAGGTCATCTCGGCCTCGGCGCCGGGCGCGAGATCGATGACATAGCGGCCGCGAGTCGGGCCTTCTTCGCGCCGGATGTTGTAATCCGCCATGGTCAGGCCGCTAGGCTCTCGGCTGCCGCAACGCCGAGCATCAGGTTGAGGTTCTGGACTGCCGCGCCTGAAGCGCCCTTGCCGAGATTGTCATAGACGGCGACGACTGCTGCCTGGGCGCGAGCGTCGTTGGCAAAGACATGCAGGGTGAGGGTATTGGTGCCGTTGTGAATCTGCGGATCGAGCGCCGGGGTTTTTGCCACGGCCGGATCATAGGCGGCGACTTTTACAAAGCTGTCCTTGATACCAGCAAAATGGTCGGCGATGGCGGCGTGGATTTCGGCGCCGGTCGGCACCTTGGCGAGCGTACCGAGCTGCAGCGGCAGGGCCGTCGTCATGCCCTGGGCGAAATTGCCGACGACGGGTTCGAACAGCGGTTCGCGCTTCAGGCCGGTATAGAAGGTCATCTCAGGCACATGCTTGTGCTGGAAGGTCAGGCCATAGGGCATGAACTGGCTGGCATCGACGCCTTCGGCGACGTATTCCTCGATCATCTGGCGACCGCCACCGGTATAGCCGGAAATGCCGTGATAGATGACCGGATGGTCGGCCGGGATGATGCCAGCGGCAATCAGCGGACGCAGGCCCGCGATCAGGCCTTGCGGCCAGCAGCCGGGATTGGCGACGAAGCGCGCATTGGCGATCTTGTCGGCCTGGTCCTTGTCCATTTCGGCAAAGCCATAGGCCCAATTGGGATCGACGCGGAATGCGGTCGAGGCGTCGATGATGCGGGTCGTGCCATTGTCGATCAGCCGCACGCTTTCCTTCGCCGCCTCGTCGGGCAGGCAGAGAATGGCGATATCAGCGGCGTTGAGCAGGCGCTTGCGTTCGTCCTGGTCCTTGCGCTTTTCCGGCGCAATGGAAATGACCTCGAGATCGCGACGGTCGGCCAGGCGCTCGCGAATCTGCAGCCCCGTGGTTCCTGCTTCCCCGTCGATAAAGATCTTCGCGACCATGTCCTTGGCTCCCGCGCAAAAGTGCTGCTGTTAAATGGGGCTCAGGCCCCGCGCCGTCAAGCGTTTAGCGTGGGCGGAATATCGCGCCGCTCTATGACATCTTCTATGCCGGTGAGCATGGCGATCCAGCCTTTTTCGGTCTGCGCCAGCCAGTCTTCCCACTGCGCGTCCATGTCGTTGTAGAGGGTTACCACGCTGCCAGGTCCATTGGGCTCGGGTTCGATGATCATGCTGACGATGCTCGGATCATCCTCTTCGCTCTCGTCGACGATCCAGGAAAAGGAGATTTTCGTGGGGCGGTCGAGGGCGAGGAAGGTGCCCCAATGGCGGGCTTCGCCGCTTTCGCGCTCATCGGCGAGGAGAAAACTGCCGCCGACACGCGGGTCGATCTGCGACTGGGTCAGACGCCCGTTTTGGCCCGAGCGCTTGAGCCAGGCAGCCTGCCAGCGGCGGGCCAGAACCGGATCGACGAAGGCGTCAAAGACCCGCTCCGGGCTGGCGCGAAAACGATGCGTGACCTTGGCTTCGATTCTATCGGACATCGATAGCCTCCTTGGTTTTCCTTGAGAGGGAGAATGCGCGGGCAGGGAAGGCCGTTCCGTGCCGAGGATTGTCAAGGCACGCGACCGGTGGCAATGCTCGGAGGAATTTGGGAGCAGAGGAGATCAGCATGACCCCGCACAATCACGCCAAAGAGGGCGACTATGCCGAGGCCGTGCTGCTGCCCGGTGATCCCCTCCGCGCCAAGTGGATTGCCGAGACGTTTTTCGAGAATCCAAGGCTGGTCAATTCGGTGCGCAATTGCCTTGGTTATACCGGCACCTGGAAGGGCAAGCCGATCTCGGTGCAGGCTTCAGGCATGGGTCAGCCCTCGCTCTCGATCTATGTGCATGAGCTGATCAACAATTACGGCGCCAAGACGCTGATCCGTGTCGGCACCTGTGGCGGGCTCAATGCCAAGGTGAAGGTCCGCGACGTCATTCTGGCCCAAGCGGCTTCCACCGACAGTTCCATCGTCAAGGGCCGGTTCGGCGCCTTCAATTTCGCGCCCATCGCCGATTTCGGTCTCTTGCGCTCCGCTGCCGACAAGGCGGATGCCAAGGGGCTAAAATTCCACGCGGGGAATATGCTGTCCTCGGACATTTTCTACCATGCCGACGGCTTTGCCGGTTACGACAAGCTGCCGGACCACGGCGTCATCGGCGTCGAGATGGAAGCGGCGGCGCTCTATACGCTGGCTGCGCGTTTTGGGGTGAAAGCGCTCACCATCTGCACCATGACCGATTGCCTCATCACCCATGAGGAAATCAGCGCCGATGCAAGGCAAACCTCGCTCAAGGACATGGTCGAACTGGCGCTCGATGTGGCGGTGGAAGCATGACGATCGCCGACCGGCTGGCAGGCGCGCTGGACCGGCGCGATGAGGAGCCCAATGTGGCCCTGGCGGTGGAACTGACCGCGTCTGAGAACAAACAGGGCATTGCCGAATTGGTCGAGATCGTGCGCTCGGGCACGGCGCGCCAGCGCAATGATGCGATGAAGGTGCTTTACGAGATCGGGGCGCGCAGCCCCGACCTCATTGGCTACTATTGCCCCGCCTTCATCGATGCGCTCGGCAGCGGCAATAACCGTCAGGTGTGGGGCGCGATGACGGCGCTCGATGCGGTGGCGGAAATCCGCGCCGACGAAATCGCGGCGGAACTGCCCAAGGTGATCGAGGCGGCCGACCGTGGCTCCGTCATCGCCAAGGATCGCTGCACCTCGCTGCTCGTAAAGCTGGCTCGCTCGGGTTATGCGGAAAAGGCTGTGCCCATTCTCGTCGAACGGCTCAAGGACGCGGCGCCGAACCAGTTTCCGACCTATGCCGAGGAAACGGCCAGCGTCATCACGCCGGAAGAAAAGCCGGGTCTTCTGGCCATCATCCGCGAGCGGCTCGACGGCATGATGCAGAAATCCAAGCGCGATCGCATGGAAAAGCTGCTGCGCAAACTCAACGGCTAAGCGCCACTAAAGGAGACCGGGCATGACGCTCGTTGCAAATATTCTCGTGGCGCTGGTCGCCCTGATCCACATCTATATCGTGCTCTTGGAAATGGTCTGGTGGACCAGTCCGCGGGGCCAGAAGGCTTTTGGGCTGACGCCGGAATTTGCCGAGCAGACGAAGGCCCTTGCCGGCAATCAGGGACTTTACAATGGCTTTCTTGCGGCCGGCCTGATCTGGGGGCTCGTGCATCCCGATCCGGCCGTGGCCTGGCAGATCAAGCTCTTCTTCCTCGCCTGCGTCGCGGTGGCCGGGATTTACGGTGCGGCCACGGCCAGCCGGAAGATCCTGCTTGTGCAGACACTGCCGGCGGTGCTGGCGATCTTGGCGCTGGTTTTTGCTTAGAAGCAACGGCGCGTCACCCTCGGGCTTGACCCGAGGGCTCTGTACTTTGCTACGCTGGCAATAAGTGAAGTGTCCTCGGGTCAAGCCCGAGGATGACGTTCGGTGGGTTGATGGCCGGCCTACTTCGACAGCGCTGCCAGCACGTGCACCCAGGAACGGATGCCGCGGTGGAAGCTGTCGAGGTCGTACTTCTCGTTGGGGCTGTGGATCTGGTCGTCCACATGGGCAAAGCCGATGAGCAGTGTGTCGAGGCCGAGGATCGACTTGAATTCGCCGGCAACCGGGATCGAGCCGCCCGAGCCGGTGATCACGGCCTGCTTGCCCCATTCGGCGGAAAGCCCGGACAGCGCCTTGCGCAGGAATTCGCCATCGGCGGGAACCGTGATGGCGGGTGAGCCGCCATGCGGGATGAATTCGACCGAGCAATCGGCCGGGATCATCTTTTCGACATGGGCACGGAAAGCGGCGCGGATCTTTTTCGGGTCCATGCCCGAAACCAGGCGGAACGAGATTTTCGCCGACGCCTTGGCCGGGATGACGGTCTTAAAACCGTCGCCGGTATAGCCGCCGCTCATGCCGTTGATTTCGCAGGTCGGGCGCGACCAGAGCATTTCGAGCACGCTCCGGCCCTGTTCGCCGGCAGGAACCGAGAGGTCGACACTGCCGAGGAAGGCCTTTTCATCAAAGCCCAGACCCTGCCATTGCGCCTTGAGTTCGGGCGAGATTTCGGCGACGTCGTCATAAAAGCCGGGAAGCGTCACCGAGCCATCCGGGGCACGGAGGCTGGCGATGATTTCGGCGACCACCTGGTTGGGATTGCGCGCCGCATTGCCGAACATGCCGGAGTGAAGATCCTTGTCCGCCGCGGTGACCACGATTTCGTCGGCGACGAGGCCACGCAGCATGGTGGTGATGGACGGGGTCTGGCGGTCCCACATGTCGGTGTCGCAGACGAGCGCAATGTCGGCCTTCAGCTCCTCGGCATTGTCGCGCATGAAGGGCGGCAGGTTCTTGCCGCCGGATTCTTCTTCGCCTTCGAGCATCAGCGAAACTTTTACCGGCAGGCTGCCGGTGACGGCCTTATAGGCGCGGCAGGCCTCGATGAAGGTCAGCATCTGGCCCTTGTCGTCGGAAGCGCCGCGGGCGACGATGATCTTGCGGCCCGAGGCGTCTTCCCTGATCTGCGGATCGAAGGGATCGGAATTCCACAGGTTCAGCGGATCGACCGGCTGCACGTCATAGTGGGCGTAAAACAGCACATGCGGGCCGGCCTGATCCGGGCCGTGGGCGACCACCACTGAGTGGCCCGGGGTCGGGCGGGCGCTGGCATTGAAGCCAAGGCCGTTGAGCTCAGTCGCCAGCCAATCGGCGGCCTTCTGGCACTCGGCCGCAAAAGCGGGGTCGGTCGAGATGGACTTGATGCGCAGCAGGTGAAAGAGCCGATCGAGGCTTTGGTCGAGGCCCGCATCCACATGGGCAAGAACGGCATCGAGTTGGGCTTGGTCGGTCATGGTAAAATCCTGCGGCGTATTCTGGAAATTTGCTGGGCGCACCATGGCGAGCGCAAGCCGGTCTGTCCAGCCTTAGGCATAGGCCAATATTGTCATACTTATCCGCCTGTGCTTAGGTCGCCCGACCATTCGGCAAGGAGCCCAAGGCATGGATCGATCAGGCGGCAGAGCGCGCCATTCCGGCGACCTCATCGCTGCCCTATCGGGCCGCAATCTGGCGCACAACCTGCATTCCGACGTGCTCTGGGACATGGGCTTTGCCATCGTCTCCGGACAATATCCGCAGGGTTCCATCCTGCCGCCCGATACCGAGCTGCTCGACCGGTTCCGCGTGTCGCGCACGGTGCTGCGCGAGGCGCTGAAGACGCTGGCGGCCAAGGGGCTCATTGAAGCGCGGGCGCGCATCGGCACTCGCGTCCTGCCGCGCAATCGCTGGAACCTCTTCGATGCCGACGTGCTGGCCTGGCATTTTGAACTGGGGCCGGAAGTCAGCTTCCTGCAGAGCCTTGCCGAAGTGCGCATCGGTATCGAGATCGAAGCGGCGGCGCTGGCGGCGGAGCGCCGAACCGATGAGCAGGCCAAGCTGCTGATGGCCGCAGTTGACCGCATGGCGGCGGCGCGCACGCCGGAAGATTTTGCCCGGCACGACCTCGAATTCCACAAGGCGGTCGCCGATGCCTCGGGCAATCCCTTCATGGCCTCCATCAGCGCGCTGGTGGAAATGGCCCTGACGGCGGCCTTCACCATTTCCTCGCCAGTCAACGAACCCGAAGCCCTGGTCCAGACGGTCGCGGTGCATCGCGCCATTGCCCAGGCCATTGCCGACAAAAGCCCGCAGGGTGCGCGCGAAGCCATGCGCATTGCCATTGCCGAGGGTTTTGCGCGCGCCGCGGGCCGCATGGAAGGTCTTGGGGCAAAGCCCTAGAGCGAAATGGCGAGTTTTCCCGTCAGCGTGCTGTGAAAGGTTACCCCGCCGCGTGTGAGGGCCTGGGTCAACCGTTCCGCGGTGCGCCGTCGCGCCACCTCGATAACCGGCGCCGTCGCCTCCTCGATCCGCATGATGGTGCTCGCCGACACTCCTGACTGTTCGGCAAGCACGGGAATGGTCCAGCCCAATAGGTTGCGCGCCGCGCGCAGTAGCGGGCCATTGAGCAGTTCTTCGCTGGCCGCCGCGCTCGCCTCAAGCCCGCCGCGCCCCGGCTCGACCAGCGTCGTCAGGCCCAGCCATTCGATGGTTTCCCCGGCCTCGTTGAGGACGGGCTGGCGCACGGTGCGCATGGGCACATATTGACCCGGCGCCCGCTCGACGCGCGCCTCGGTGACGCTGCGTTCGGGGTGATCGAGGCCGGCAAGCACCTGCGCCCGGTCATCCGGATGCACGGACGAAAACCAGCTATCCAAGGTGAAGAGCGCGGTATCTGGCAGGTGGGCATTTTCGGACTGCTTGACCCGTTCGATCACCCGACCATTGGGCGAACTGAACCAGGCAAGGTCCACATCGAGCCGTTCGAGCACCGCCCGCAGGCGTTGACGCATGAGCAAGAGGTTCTTCTTGAGGCTCTCTTCCTCGGTACGGTCGAGCACGCAGATGATCCAGCCCACCGGGCGCCGGGCATCGTCGGCCATGCGCTCAAAACGCATTTCGAGGCGCCGCTCCGTACCATCCTCGCGCAGGATGCGCAGATGACGCTGCGTCGGCAGCGTATCGCGCATCAGCATATGAAAGCTTTCGATGAGACCGGCCCGGTCGTCGGGATGGGTGCGTGCTTCGATAAATTCGATGCCGATTGGCTGGCCCACCTGGTCGAGCGTTCCCGCCAGCACAAGCAGGCCGTCGGAAGGCCTTACCTTTCCGTCGGCGAACGAAAGCGTGAAGAAGCCGACGCCGGCCATGGTTTCAAGCGCCCGCAAAAGCTGGCGCGCCGTCGGCTGATAGGATTTTGTCTGGCCAAGTTCAGGCACAGGAGGCAGTGGTCCCTGCATCACCCGCCCCCCCGAGCGCAAGTTGAAGGTAAGACCGTTCAGGGCGTCAGGAGTAGACAAACCACGCCCCCAAGGTCAAGCGCCGAACGCTTTCCCCGCCTGCCGACTTGACCCCGAACCCGGTTTGGCTCAAAGACCCAGGCAAAGCGAGGTTTTCCGATGGAAAAATTCACCACATTGACGGGTGTCGCGGCGCCGCTGCCGATCATCAATATCGACACCGACATGATCATCCCCAAGCAATACCTGAAGACCATCAAGCGGACCGGCCTCGGCACGGCGCTGTTTTCGGAAATGCGCTATAATGAAGATGGTTCGGAAAATCTCGAATTCGTCCTCAACAAGCCGGCCTATCGCCAGGCCAAGATCGTCATCGCCGGCGACAACTTTGGCTGCGGCTCCTCGCGCGAGCATGCGCCCTGGGCGCTGGCCGATTTCGGCATCCGCTGCGTTATCTCCACCAGCTTTGCCGACATTTTCTACAATAACTGCTTCAAGAACGGTATTTTGCCATTGGTCGTTTCGGCCGAGCAACTGAAGCTTTTGCTGGACGATGCCGATCGCGGCTCGAACGCGACGCTGACCATTGATCTGGAAACCCAGACCATCAAGGGTCCCGATGGCGGCACGCTGCATTTCGACATCGACCCAGCCCGCAAGCACATCCTGCTCGAAGGTCTCGACGATATCGCCGGCACGCTGAAATCCGATCCTGCCATTTCGTCCTTCGAGGGCAAGATGGCCAGCGAGCGCCCTTGGCTCTAGGACCAAAATGGTCGAGATCGCCTATGAACCGGAATTGCAGCCCGAAAGCCGGGCTGCAATTGTTAATGGGCTGATCGCGTTCAACCGCAGCCAGACCCCGGACTTTACCGGCCCGATGGCCAATGTCGGCCTGACGCTGACCGATCCCGAGACAGGCGCAGTCGATGGCGGGCTCACCGCACGCATCACCTTTGGCCGTATGTTCGTGGAACTGCTCTTCGTGCCGGAGCGCCTGCGCGGTCAGGGATTGGGGCGGAAGCTCATGGAGCGCGCCGAAGTCGTTGCGCGCGAACATGGCTGTGGCGGCATCTGGCTCGATACCTACAGTTTTCAGGCCCCCGAATTCTACAAGAAGCTCGGTTACACCGTCTTCGGCGAACTCACCGACTATCCGCCCGGCTCCAGCCGGTATTTCCTCCACAAACAACTGAGCTGATGACCATGGTTCAACGCGTCTCTACCGGTTCGCCCTTTGAAGCGACCTTTGGCTATTCCCGCGCCGTGCGCCACGAGGACACGGTCTATGTGTCTGGGACCACTGGCTACGATTATTCGGTCATGAAGATGCCCGAGGGCGTCGGCGCCCAGGCGAAAAATGCCTTGGCCACCATCGACAAGGCACTCAAGGAAGCCGGCTCCTCGATCGAGGACACGGTTCGCGTCGTCTACTATGTCGGCGACCGTTCCTATGTGGACGAAGTCGTTGCTGCCGTCGGTCCGGTGTTCAAGGATATCCGCCCGGCGGCCTCCATGCTCATCGTTGCGATGATCGAAGAGGGAATGAAGATCGAGATCGAAGTGACTGCCCGCATCGGTGCCGCCAAGAGCTGATTCTTTTGGCGATCAGAAATGCAAAGCAGCGCTCTCGTCGGGAGCGCTGTTTTTTTGTGCCTTTGCCCATGGGCAAAACCTTAGCGGGTGGAAACCATCAAATGGGCCGGGCGCGGCAGCGGCATGGGCGCCACAGTTGTGGGCTTGGCGCCCAGCGACAGGCCCGGGGTAAGCACCATTGGCGTCGGGAAAATCTTGTCGCATTCGTTCATGCCGGTATTGGCGCAGCTCTGGGCATGGTTGCCCTTGTTGCAGGCGGCGATCACCCGGTCGTAACATTCGGGCAGCGACTGCACCCCGGCAAAGGCCTGGACGACACCCACGGTGGTGATGGCGGCGAAAGCGGTCAGGCGGATCAGTTTGAGCATTTTTGGTCTCCTCGTTTGCGCCGGCCCCTCGCCGGCTTCGATGGCCCGCCTTTTGCCCGTCCGGCCTTGAATGCCTCCTGATCCCGCTGTTCACAATGCGTTAACCCCTGAGCCGCCCCTTGCGCAAAAAGCCAAAATAAAGCTATGTGCCGGGCCAAGGTGTACCCACCAGTACGGCGAGGAGTTTTTCCAGAAATGGCCACCCATTCCCTCTTTCTTCTGCCCGGCGACGGCATCGGCACGGAAATCATGGTCGAGATCGAAAAGATCATCGCCTGGACCAATGCCGAAGGCCTGACCGATTTCTCGCTCGACCGCGGCCTTGCCGGCGGCGCGGCCTATGACAAGCACCAGGTCGCCATCACCGATGAAGACGTCGCCAAGGCCAAGGCCGCTGACGCCGTCATCTTCGGCGCCGTGGGTGGCCCCAAGTGGGACAATGTGCCCTATGAGCACCGCCCGGAAGCCGCGCTCCTGCGCCTCCGCAAGGAATTGGCCGTTTTTGCCAACCTGCGCCCGGCCATCTGCTATCCGGCGCTGGCCGAAGCCTCCTCGCTCAAGAAAGAGCTGGTTGAAGGCCTCGATATCCTCATTGTCCGCGAACTGACCGGCGGCGTCTATTTCGGCGAGCCCAAGACTATTACCGACCTCGGCAATGGCCAAAAGCGCGCCGTGGACACCCAGGTCTACGAGACCTACGAAATCGACCGTATCGCCCGCGTCGCCTTCGACCTTGCGCGCACCCGCAAGAACAAGGTGCACTCGGCCGACAAGAAGAACGTCATGAAGTCGGGCGTGCTCTGGGACGAAGTGGTCAAGGGCGTTGCCAAGGATTATGCCGATGTGGAACTCCACCACATCCTCGCCGACAATGCCGCGATGCAGCTCGTGCGTACGCCAAAACAGTTCGACGTCATGGTCACCGATAATCTTTTCGGCGACATTCTTTCGGACGTTGCCGCTATGCTGACCGGTTCGCTTGGCATGCTGCCCTCGGCCTCGCTCGGTGCGCCCGATGCCGCCACCGGCAAGCGCAAGGCCTTTTACGAGCCTGTCCATGGCTCGGCCCCCGACATTGCCGGCAAGGGCATTGCCAACCCCATCGCCATGATCGCCTCGCTGGCCATGGCCCTGCGCTATTCGTTCGGCCAGATCGAACTCGCCACCCGTATCGAAGACGCCATATCGGCCGTCCTCAGCGATGGCCTGCGCACAGGTGACATCGCCCAGGACAACCGCAAGACCGTCGGCACCGAAGAAATGGGTGCGGCGATCCTGGCAAAACTCAAGGTCTGAGGAATCAGCGCTTCGGCCGCGAAAAGATATTGACCACGGCCCCATCGGGATCGCGCAGCAGCATGGAGACATTGCCCCAGGGCATGGTCGCCGGCTGCTGCACGATGGCGTCGGGCTCGATGATAGCCATCTGAGCCCTGACCGCTTCAACATCGCTCACTTCAAGTTCGATCATGGACGAGCGATTGGCGCTCGGCACGATCGCGCCAGCATTGACCCTGTTGATGATGTCCGTGCTGGAAATGGCTAGCGTGCAACCTTCGAGCCTGATTTCGGAAAAGCCAGGAGCCAGGTCGGTCGGGGCAATCCCGGTTAGCCTCGAATAGAAGGCCTTCAAGGCGTCGACATCATTGGTAACGACACGAACAGATGCAAATCTCATACGCATTCCTGTAGCTGGAAGAGCCTGACGGATAGGACTGGCTGCTGCCAAAAGCTGACAGGATAAACAAAAAGCCCCGGTCGCGAGACCGGGGCTTTTGCATGCGCGGGACCAAAAGATCCCCGAAAATTACTCGGCAGCGCCTTCAGCGGCGGCAGCGGCCTTGGCGGCCTTTTCTTCGGCGCGTTCCTTGGCCTTGGTGCCGGGTTCGCCCTTGTTCGGGTTGTTGCGGGCTTCGCGCTTCAGGAGGCCTGCAGCGTCGAGGAAACGCGCAACGCGGTCAGTCGGCTGGGCGCCAACGGAAACCCAGTGCTGGGCGCGTTCGGTGTTGAGCACGACGCGGTTTTCAGCAGTCTTGTCGAGCAGCGGGTTGAAGGTGCCGAGCTTTTCGATGAAGCGGCCATCGCGCGGCGAACGGGCGTCAGCAATGACGATGTGGTAGAACGGGCGCTTCTTGGTGCCAGCGCGGGCAAGGCGGATCTTGAGGGACATCTTTTATTCCTAAGGGTGTCGGTTGAAAGTTCGGGGTTATTTCTTTTTGCCCAGGCCCGGAAGGCCAGGGAAACGGGGAGCGCCGCCGAGACCGGGAAGGCCCGGGCCACCAGCGGATCTCAGAAGCTTGTTGACGTCGGTAGGCAGCTTGTCGGTCATTGGCAGGTCAGCCGAGGGCAGACCCTTCAATTGGTCGGGATTGATGCCGGCCTGACGGGCCATCTGCTCGAGCTGCTTGGGGTCCATCTTGGAAAGATCAGGCATGCCACCGAGCATGCCGCCCATCTTGCCGCCGAACATGCCGGCCAGCGACCCCATGCCGCCCTTGGAAACCTTCTTCATCATATCCGCCATCTGGCGGTGCTGCTTGGAAAGTTTGTTGATTTCAGAGACTTCGACGCCGGCGCCGGCAGCGATACGCTTGCGGCGCGAGGCATTGAGCAGGTCGGGATTGGCCCGCTCTTTCTTGGTCATGGAATTGATGATGGCGATCTGACGGTCGAAGACCTTCTCGTCGACATTGGCGCCGGCCATGGCCTTCTTGATCTGGCCTGCGCCAGGAAGCAAACCCATGAGGCCGCCCATGCCGCCCATCTTCTTCATCTGCAAAAGCTGGGCGCGCAGATCGTCGAGATCGAAGCTCCCCTTCTTGAGCTTTTGCGCCATCTTCTGGGCGTCTTCGGCCGTGACGTGCTCGGCGGCCTTTTCGACGAGCGAAACGATGTCGCCCATGCCCAGGATGCGGTCGGCGATACGCGCGGGATGGAAATCCTCTAGCGCATCCATCTTTTCGCCGACACCGATCAGCTTGATCGGCTTGCCGGTGGCAGCACGCATCGAGAGCGCCGCACCGCCGCGGCCATCGCCATCGACGCGTGTAAGAACGATGCCGGTGACGTCGAGGCGGCTATCGAAGGAGCGGGCGACGTTGATCGCGTCCTGGCCGGTCAAAGCGTCGACGACGAGCAGGATTTCGTGCGGCTTGGCGATCTCCTTGATGGAGACCGTCTCGACCATCAGCTCTTCATCGATATGGGTGCGGCCGGCGGTATCGAGAATGAGAACGTCATAGCCGCCAAGACGGCCTTCGCGCTCGGCGCGGCGGGCGATTTCAACGGGCGTTTCGCTGGCAACGATCGGCAGCGTATCGACGCCGACCTGTTCGCCGAGCACGCGGAGCTGCTCCATGGCAGCCGGGCGGCGCGTATCGAGGGAAGCAAGAAGAACTTTTTTCTTCTGCTTGTCCTTGAGACGCTTGGCGATCTTGGCCGTGGTCGTCGTCTTACCAGAACCCTGCAAACCGACCATGAGCAGGGTGACAGGCGCCGGCGCATTGAGATCGATGGTGACGGCATCGGAGCCGAGCACGGCAACCAGCTCGTCATTGACGATCTTGACGACCTGCTGGCCCGGGGTCACCGAACGGGTGACTTCGGCACCGACAGCGCGCTCGCGGACCTGTTCTACAAAGGCGCGGACAACTTCGAGCGAGACGTCGGCCTCGATCAGCGCCCGGCGGATTTCGCGCATGGCCGCATCGACATCGGCAGCGTTCAGCGCGCCGCGTCCACGAAGACCATCGAAAATTTTGCCAAGCCGGTCGCTTAAGCTCTCAAACATCTTTTAGTCCTTCTCGCTCACGGGCCGCACCACTCAACCACCGACGCGCTAAAACCGCGCTGGTGGCTTCGCTGGCCCTCCGCGGGGGCGCCAAAACGTTGGCGGGGTCCTCGCTTTGCTCGTCCAGTGAGCCATATGGTATTCATGCAAGCAAACGCAAAACCCACCCGCGGGCGCAACGCGCTGGCGGATGTTGGCCTCCGGGATCGTGAAACCCGTAAAGGGGTCCCGGTCGGCTGGTCAGGAGCAAAAGCCTGATGAACGGGCTGCGTTTAGGGGAGTTTTATGAGGGAGTCAAGGAATGAGCGCCCAGCAAGACCTCTTCCAGCCATGATGACGGCAGATGAGACAGTTGCTTTTCTGCGGAAGCGACCGGACATCCGGCTCATCGGCATCGATGGTCTGCCTGTGTCCGGTAAATCAACACTGGCCGAAAGCCTCATCGACGCCTTGGGTGCCAAGGTCATCTATTTCGACGACTTTATCCTGCCCAAGAAGGACTGGCCGGAGCCCACCGAGCCGGGCTTCCCTTTCCTCTATGTGCGATACGAAGAGTTCTTCCACGCTGTCGAAGCATTGGCGACAAGCGGCACCTGCAGCTATCGGCTATACGACTGGGCGAGCGGCACCCTGGGCGGAACAAGGACAGTTGAGGCCGCAGGCGGACTGGTGATCGTCGAAGGCGTCTCGGCGCTTTCCCCACGCATCTCTGCTCTCTACGATCTCCGCATCTGGGTCGAGAGCGACGCGAAAACGACGCTCGCCGCCGCCCTGGCCCGCGGAGTGGGACCTGGGAGCGGGAATGGCGAGAGTTTTTCATGCCCAGCGTTGAGCGCTATCTCGAAACGAAACCGCAAGAACGCGCGGATATTGTCGTTGCCGGGCGCGGCGCCTAGAGCCAGCCATGCACTGGCAATTTGAAGTTCGATCCGCCATATAGGGCAGAGACAAGCAGATAGGCACCGCTTTGAGCAACGCACCCTTTCTCAAGATGAACGGGCTGGGCAACCAGATCATCGTGGCCGACATGCGCGGCCGCCGGGATCGCGTCACGCCTGAAGCTGCCATCGCTATCAATGCACGCGCCGAGACCAAGTTCGACCAGATCATGGCCATCCATGACTCTCGTACGCCGGGCACGGCCAACTATATCGAAATCATCAATTCAGACGGTTCGCGCGCCCAAGCCTGCGGCAATGGCATGCGCTGCGTGGTGCAGAGCCTTTCCGTCGAGCAGGGCCGCCAGCGGTTCACCTTTGAAACCGTAGCCGGAATTCTCTTTGGAGAAGAGGCCGAAGACGGGCTGATCACCGTCGACATGGGTACGCCCAAGTTTGCCTGGTACGAAATTCCGCTCAGTGAAGAATTTGCCGATACCCGCGCCGTCGAACTGCAGATCGGGCCCATCGATGCGCCCGTGCTGCATTCGCCCTCGGTTGCCTCGATGGGCAATCCGCACGCAACGTTCTGGGTCAAGGACGATGTCTGGTCCTATGCACTCGATCGCTTTGGGCCGCTCCTCGAAAACCATCCGCTCTTCCCCGAGCGCGCCAATATCTCCATTGCCAATGTCGCTGCGCCCGACCGCATCATTCTGCGCACCTGGGAGCGTGGCGCGGGGCTCACGGAGGCTTGTGGCACCGCGGCATGCGCTGCCCTCGTCAATGGCGCCCGTACCCGCCGCACGGCTCGCAAGGCCACGGTGATCGTGCCGGGCGGCGATCTCGTGGTCGAATGGCAGGCCGATGATCATGTCACCCTGACCGGCCCTGCCGAGTTCGAATGGCGCGGCGAGTTCGATCCCGCAACGGGCGCCTGGACGCGCGCCGAGGCGGCCTGATGGCGGTTCGCACCCTAACTTTCGGCTGTCGTCTCAATGCCTATGAAGGCGAAGTGATGAAGGCCGAGGCCGAAAAGGCCGGGCTGGAAGACGCCATCATCATCAATACCTGCGCAGTAACGCAGGAAGCCGTCACCCAGGCCCGTAAGGCCGTGCGCAAGGCGCGGCGCGAAAATCCGCAAAGCCGCATCATCGTCACCGGTTGCGCCGCCCAGACCGAGGCGCGCTCTTTTGGCGATATGGAAGAAGTCGACCTCGTTATCGGCAATGCGGACAAGCTTAAGGCTGCAAGCTATCTTCCGATGACCTTTGGCGTGCCCCTTAACGACAAGGTGCAGGTCAACGACATCATGAGCGTGCGGGAAACCGCCGGCCATCTCATCGAGGGCATGGACGCCCACACGCGCGCCTTCGTGCAGGTGCAAAACGGCTGCGATCACCGCTGCACCTTTTGCATCATCCCATTCGGCCGTGGCCCCTCGCGCTCGGTGCCCATGGGCCTGGTCGTCGAGCAGATCAAGAAACTGGTCGCCAATGGCTATCGGGAGATCGTGCTTACCGGCGTCGATATCACCTCCTATGGTCCCGACCTGCCGGGCGCCCCGACGCTGGGTCTTCTCACCCAGGCCATCCTGAAACATGTGCCGGACCTGCCGCGGCTACGCATTTCCTCGATCGACTCCATCGAGGCCGATGCCGCTCTTTACGAGGCCGCCGCCGATCCCCGACTGATGCCGCATCTGCATCTGTCGCTGCAATCGGGCGACGATCTCATCCTCAAGCGCATGAAGCGCCGGCATCTGCGCGACGATGCGCTTGGCGTCGTCGCAAAGCTGCGCGCCATAAGGCCGAACATGGTTTTCGGCGCCGACATCATTGCCGGTTTCCCGACCGAGACCGACGAGATGTTCGAGAACACGCTGCGCTTTATCGGCGAGGCAGGGATTACCTATATCCACGCCTTCCCCTATTCGCCGCGTCCCGGCACGCCCGCAGCGCGCATGCCGCAGGTGAGCAAGGCGATTGCCCGTGAGCGCGCTGGACGTCTGCGCGCCGAGGGCGAAAAGCAGTTTGCGGCATTGTGCGATACGCGTCTTGGCCGCATTGAAAATGTGCTGATGGAGCGGGGCGGCCTTGGTCGCACCGAACAATTCGTGCCGGTGAGCGTTGCCGGTATGGAGCCAGGCGAGCTTGCTGCCGTCGTGACCACGGGTCGTGGCCCGGACGGGCTGAGGGGCGAAAAACTACGGGTTGCGGCCTGAGGGCGGCGAGGGAAAGACCAAGACTATGACCGACAAGAAACCCGGCTTTTTCCAGCGCCTCTTTGGCAATCAGCCGGCCCCGGTGCCGCCGGTTCCGCCCGAGGCTCTGCCCGAGACCCCGGCCGTAGTGCCGGAGCCGGTTGCTCCCACCCCCGAACCTGTTCCCGAGCCGGTCCAGCAGCCTGAGCCCGTTGATGCGCCGCCGCCTCCGGGCCCGCCGGAGACGACGCCTGACTATATCGAAGCGGTGGAAGACCACTTCGTCACGCCGCCCGCCGTCGTTGCCGCTCCGGCGCAACGCCAGAGCTGGTTCTCGCGCCTGACCTCGGGCCTCAAACGCTCGTCGGACAATCTCACCAGCTCGATCACGTCGGTCTTCACCAAGCGCAAGCTCGATGCGGCGACGCTGGATGAGCTGGAAGACGTGCTCATTCAGGCCGATCTCGGTCTCGAGACGGCCATGTCCATCACCGAGACCCTGCGGCGCGATCGCTTTGACCGCGAAGTGTCGGACAGCGAAGTACGCGCCGTGCTGGCGACCGAGGTCGAAAAGGTGCTCGGCCCTGTCGCACTGCCGCTCACGGTGGATACCGACAAGAAGCCGTTCATCATCCTGATGATCGGGGTCAATGGCTCGGGCAAGACCACAACCATCGGCAAACTAGCGCAAAAGTTCGCAGCCGAAGGAAAATCCGTCATGTTGGCCGCCGGCGATACATTCCGCGCTGCCGCCATCGAGCAGTTGCAGGTCTGGGGTAAGCGCACTGGCGCGCCGGTGATTTCAAAGCCCGCCGGCTCCGACGCTTCTGGCCTTGCCTTCGATGCTGTTACCCAGGCCAAAGCCGAGGGTCGCGATGTCCTCATCATCGACACCGCCGGCCGTCTCCAAAACCGCGACGAACTGATGGACGAACTCGAAAAGGTCATTCGCGTCATCAAGAAGGTCGAGCCTTCCGCGCCGCATGCAACGCTGCTGACGCTTGATGCGACGACGGGCCAGAACGCCCTGAAACAGGTCGAGATTTTCGGCAAGCGCGCCGGGGTGACCGGCCTCGTCATGACCAAGCTCGACGGCACCGCCCGCGGCGGCATTCTGGTCGCCATCGCCAAGAAGTTTGGCCTGCCGGTGCACTTCATCGGCGTCGGCGAGGGCGTGGACGATCTCGAACCATTTGAAGCCAAGGATTTTGCCAGCGCAATTGCCGGGCAAGGCTGAGGTTTCGGCCCAAATCTAACCACTCTTACTGGCTATTCGGCTTGCATCAGGTGGCGCATGCCATCACATTGGCAGGGTACGCCATGGAACGATCAATGACCGACAAAGCCGAAGCAGACGTCAATTGGGACGAACTGCGCCCGCAGATCACAAAGCTTGCCCTCGAACTAGGACCGTTGGTGGTGTTCTTCATCGCCAATGCGCGCGCCGACATTTTCGTCGCGACCGCCTGGTTCATGGGCGCCATGGTCGTGTCGCTGCTGCTCTCCTGGCTGATCCTGAAAAAGGTCGCCGTCATGCCGCTGGTTACAGGCGTCGTGGTGCTGGTCTTTGGTGGCCTGACGCTATGGCTGCAGGACGACACGTTCATCAAGATCAAGCCGACCATCACCAATGTGCTGTTCGGCTCGGTGCTGCTCGGCGGCCTGCTTTTTGGCCAATCGCTGCTGAAATATGTCTTCGGTGAAGTCTATAAGCTGCGCCCGGAGGGCTGGTGGCGCCTCACGCTCAACTGGGGCATTTTCTTCTTCGTGCTCGCCGTGATCAACGAAGTGCTCTGGCGCAATTTTTCGACCGAGATCTGGATCGCCTTCAAGGTCTGGGGCGTCATGCCGCTGACGGTGCTGTTCTCGATGAGCCAGTTGCCGCTGCTGAGCAAGTATGCTCCGCCCAGCGAGCCGCCATCTCCGCCCAATATCGTGGTCGAGAGCTAACCGGAAAATCCCCGCTATGTCGGGGATTTTTTATGGTCGCTCCAACTTCATTTCTGTCGTCGCCACCGGGCTTGTCCCGGTGGTCCATGCCTCGGCAAGGGTGGATTGCCGGGACAGGCCCGGCAATGACGATGGGGAGAAGGCCGGTTAACTAGACGGCAGCAACTGCGGCGACCGGTCCAAAAAGTCCGATGACAACGCCCTGGATGACCAGCACGCCGAGCACATGGGCGCTGTCGATCAGGGTGAGGGACCATTTCATGCCCTCGTAGCGGTGGTTCATGATCATCACCGTGAGCACGAAGCCGAACCAGCAGAGAAAGCCGGTCATGGCGCCGGCGCCGACATCCACCGTGCCCATCAGGGCCGGGGTGAAGACGGCGATGAAATAGGCCATGACGAGTTCGACAGCCACCGACCAGATGAACGGCGTATAGCCGGGATCAAGCTGGTCCCTGGTCTTGCCGAGGGCGACCATCCACTGCTTGGACAGGCTCATGTACCAGACCGCACCAAAGGCGAAGCTGGCGACGGTAGCCAGCACGATAGCCAGCCAATTGACGGCAAGAAACGACATGGACTTCCCCCGAAAGCGCTGGATGCGCCGGAGGTAATCTATGCCTTTCCCGATCCATAGGGAACGCGGTCAGTCTTCCGCGTCGGCACGGGCTTCGATCTCTTCCATGTCGTCGTCGGAAAACCCAAAGTGGTGGCCGAGTTCGTGGATGAGAACATGGGTGACGACTTCGCCGAGCGTGTTGTCGTCGTTCTCGGCCCAATAGTCGAGGATGGCGCGGCGATAGAGGAAGACCGTGTTGGGCATCTGCCCGGTCTGCGGCACGGCACCGTCTTCGGTAAGGCCGATGCCGGTGAAAAGGCCCATCAGCTCGAAGGGGCTTTCCATCTCGAAATGTTCGAGCACGTCGTCTTCGGCGAATTCGGCCACCGTGCAAGTGACGTCGGCCGCGAGCGACTTGAACGGCTCGGGGAGTTCGGCCAGGGCCTTGCTGGCCATGGCCTCGATGTCATCGAGGGTCGGGGCATGAAACCCCGACCAATCGGTGCCTTTTACTTCCACTCGCGGATATCGACGAAGTGGCCGGCAATGGCGGCTGCGGCAGCCATGGCGGGGGAAACGAGGTGCGTACGACCCTTGAAACCCTGGCGACCCTCAAAATTGCGGTTCGAGGTCGAAGCGCAGCGTTCTTCGGGCTTGAGCTTGTCGGGGTTCATGGCGAGGCACATGGAGCAGCCCGGTTCGCGCCATTCAAAGCCGGCATTCTTGAAGATCACGTCGAGACCTTCTTCTTCGGCCTGCGCCTTCACGAGACCCGAGCCCGGCACGATCATGGCCGAGACGTGGCTCGCGACCTTGCCACCGCCGATAACGGCAGCGGCAGCGCGCAGATCTTCGATACGGCCATTGGTGCAGGAGCCGACAAAAACGCGATCGATCTTGATATCGGTGATCGGGGTACCAGGCTTGAGGCCCATATAGTCGAGGGCACGCCACTTGGAAGCGCGCTTGGTCTCGTCCTGGATATCATCCGGGTTCGGCACAACGCCCTGTACCGAGATGACGTCTTCCGGCGACGAACCCCAGGAAACGATCGGCGGCAGCTTGGCGGCGTCGAGGATGACGACCTTGTCGTAATGCGCGCCATCGTCGGAATAGAGCGTCTTCCAGTAGTCGACGGCCATGTCAAAAGCTTCGCCCTTGGGCGCGCGCGGACGATCCTTTACATAGGCAAAGGTGGTCTCGTCAGGCGCGATCAGGCCAGCGCGGGCGCCGCCTTCGATGGTCATGTTGCAGACCGTCATGCGGCCTTCCATCGAGAGCGAACGGATGGCTTCGCCGGCAAACTCGATCACGTGGCCATTGCCGCCAGCCGTGCCGATTTCGCCGATGATGGCGAGGATGATGTCCTTGGCGGTAACGCCGGGCGGCAGCTGACCATCAACACGTACCAGCATGTTCTTGGCCTTCTGCTGGATCAGCGTCTGGGTGGCCAGAACGTGTTCCACTTCGGAGGTGCCAATGCCGTGGGCCAGTGCGCCGAAGGCACCGTGGGTCGAGGTGTGCGAGTCGCCGCAAACGATGGTCATGCCCGGCAAGGTAAAACCCTGTTCGGGGCCAACGATATGCACGACGCCCTGACGCTTGTCGAAGGGGTCGTAATATTCGATGCCGAAATCGCGGGTGTTTTCGGCCAGCGTCTCGATCTGGATCGCGCTTTCCGGGTCGGGATTGGGCAGCGAACGGTCGGTGGTCGGAACGTTGTGGTCGACCACGGCCAGCGTGCGCTCGGGATGGCGGACTTTGCGACCGTTCATGCGCAGACCTTCAAAGGCCTGCGGGCTCGTCACTTCGTGCACGAGGTGACGGTCGATATAGAGAAGGCTCGTGCCGTCCGGATTGTTCTGAACCAGATGGTCGTCCCAGATCTTGTCGTAGAGCGTGCGGGCCTTGGTCATTCGTCTTGTTCCGAGGGGCAGGAATGGAAGTTTGGATTGGTTCTAAGCCCAGAGAGGCTTTTGGGTCAAGAAGAACCGTACTCGCGGGTACGCTCTTGCGGAAATCAGTTTGCCGGGGCGTCGCGCAGGCGGCCAACGGCGAGAGCGCCCAAAAGGCTCGTATCGAGGCCGATGCGGTAACGGCACCAGAGGGCTATGGCGATCTGCGCCAGGATGCGAGCCCCCATATTGACCGCGGCGACACCGACGATGCCCCAGATCGGGATCACGGCGATTTGCACGAGAAAGCCGATACCCATGATGGCGCCGAAGATGCCGACATAGGCTCGCTCGTGGCCGGTCATCATCATGACGATCTTCGAGGGACCAGTGACGGCGTCGAACAGCAGGCCAAAGGCGAGGAGCAGCAGTACCAGCGTGCCCTCGGCATAGGCGGGGCCGAAGAGCGACAGGATGAACTCGCCGAAGAACAGGAAGAGGGCAAAGATCACGAGCGAGAAGACAAAACCGGCCCAGGCGCAGAGGGCGGTGATGGCTTGGGCTTTTCGCATCGCGCCAGAGTGGTAGTGCTCGGCAACCATAGGTGCGATCACCAGCTCGATAGCGAAGGTGAAAAGCGTCATCAGGCCTGCGGTGCGGAAGGCGTTGAAATAGAGGCCGGAGCTTTCAAGGTCGAGCATCAGACCGACGAGGATGACGTCGGCATTGAGCGTAAAGGTTTCGATCAGCGCCCCAAGCAGCAGCCAATTGCTGAGGCTGCCCCAGCGCTGCCAATGGGGGCGCACGGGGGCGAGGCGCGGGAGGATGGTGTAGTTGCGCTTGAGCGCCACGCTCATCTGTAGGATCAGCGCGCCGATTAACAGCGCGGCTGACAAGGTCAAGGCATCGGGACCGCTGAGCACAATGCCCACGGCAAAAAGCGCTATGACGGCAGCCGGCAGCGCCAGGCGCCAGACGATGTCGCGTGGCAAAAGAGCCGTCCAGAGCGATCCCTGGGCCCGCAGCACCGAGGAATTGTACTCGGCCAGCGCCATGGGGAGGATCAGGAAAGCAGCGCCGATGAAATGATTGATGGTTTCGCGCGGCGGCAAAAAGGGAATGCTGGCGACGGCGAGGACGCAGAGGAGACCCGCAAGGATCAGGCTGGCGCCGATGGTGATGGCCGAGCCGGCAGCGACTACGGCATCAGCGTCGCTGTTTTCGCCTTTGCCGCGCAATTGCGGCCAAAGACGCAGCACGGCGGTCGACTGGCCCATGCCGGCCAAAATGGCGAGCACGGTTGCCAGCGCCAGGCCAAAGGCAAAATGGCCATATTCGCTCTCGGTCTGGGTGCGCGAGAGGACGACATAGGTGATGTAGGTGAGGCCGGCGGTCGCGACCTTGATGCCGAGCGAGCCCACCGAGCGCAGAAAGCCGGTGGAGAGCAGGGCAGAAAGATCTGACGGAACAGCCAGCCGCATAAAGGGTCCTCATGCCGGCCGAAATGCCGAGCGGGCAGAGAGTGCCAGAACCCTGTCAAGAAGGTCTTACCGTGAGGGTTTTTGGCCCTCACGGCAGTGTGTTCGCCTAGTGGCGGAAGTGGCGCATGCCGGTCATCACCATGGCGATGCCGGCAGCATCGGCGGCAGCGATGACTTCGTCGTCGCGCATCGAGCCGCCCGGCTGGATCACGGCCGTGGCGCCAGCGGCGACCAGAGCCTCAAGACCATCGGCGAAGGGGAAGAAGGCGTCGGAGGCGACGACCGAACCAATGGTGAGAGCGCCTTCGATACCGGCGGCTTCAGCGGCATCGATCGACTTGCGATGGGCAACGCGGGCGGAGTCGACGCGGCTCATCTGGCCCGCGCCAATACCGGCAGTGGCGCCGTCCTTCACATAGATGATGGCATTGGACTTGACGTGTTTTGCCACTTTCGCCGCGAGTTTCAGGTCAGCCAGTTCGGCCTCCGTCGGCGCGCGCTTGGTGACGACCTTCAGTTCGCAGTCATCGACATTGCGATTGTCGCGGCTCTGGACCAGCAGACCACCGGCCACGGATTTGACCTGCAGGCCCTCGGCCTTCGGATCAGCAAGACCCCCCGTGAGGAGAAGACGCAGGTTCTTCTTGGCGGCAATGATTTCCTGGGCCTCTGGCGTGGCCGAGGGGGCAACGATCACCTCGGTAAAAACCTTAACGATCTCGGTGGCCGTCTCGGCGTCAATCTCGCGATTGGTGGCGACGATGCCGCCGAAGGCCGAAACTGGATCGGTGCGCAGGGCCTTCTTGTAGGCCTCGGTCAGGTTGGCACCTGTGGCGACGCCGCAGGGATTGGCGTGCTTGATGATGGCGACAGCAGCAACCTCGGCGGGGTCGAATTCGGAGACCAGTTCGAAAGCAGCGTCGGTGTCGTTGATATTGTTGTAGGAGAGTGTCTTGCCCTGCACCTGCGATGCGGTGGCGACGCCCGGACGGTTCTCGCCCGTGCCGTAAAAGGCCGCCCACTGGTGCGGGTTTTCGCCATAGCGCATGACTTCGCGCAGGGTGCCGGCAAAGCTGCGATAATTCACGTCGGCAAAGTCGATCTCTTTGGCAAACCAGGCTGAAATCGCGCTGTCATAGGCCGCGGTGCGGGCATAGGCCTTTGCCGCAAGCTTCTGGCGCAGTTCGTAGGGAATGCCGCCATTGCGGATGGCTTCCAGGATTGCCGGATAGTCGGCCGGGTCGACGACGACGGTCACATAGGCATGGTTCTTGGCCGCCGAGCGCACCATGGCGGGGCCGCCAATGTCGATGTTCTCGATGATGTCGTCATAGCTGGCGCCTGAGGCGACGGTCTTTTCAAACGGATAGAGATTGACGGCGACGAGGTCGATGGGGCCGATCTCATGTTCGTCCATTGAGGCCTTGTGCTCGGGATTGTCGCGCACCGAGAGGAGGCCACCATGCACTTTTGGGTGCAGCGTCTTCACGCGGCCATCCATCATTTCGGGAAAGCCGGTCAGGTCCGAAATCTCGCGCACCGGCAGGCCGGTTTCGGCGATGAGCTTGTGGGTGCCGCCGGTCGAGACCAGCTCTACCCCAGCCTCTGAAAGCCCGCGGGCAAAATCCGCCATTCCCGATTTGTCGAATACCGAAAGCAGTGCCCGCCCGACCGTGACCGTCTTGCCCATGAGTTTTTGCTCGCATTGGAGGAGATTTCGCGGCTCCGCTAGCACGAACGGGCCGCGGAGTCCAAGCTCAACCGTGTTCGCGCGTCAGGATCCAGCCGACTTCCACACCGGGCTCGAGTTCGGCTTCGAGCACGAGCTGGATGGTGCGGTTGAAGCCGAGATAGGCCGATTGGCGGACGCTGTCGTCCTGGCGCAGGGTCGCGCCTTCCCAAAGGAAGCTCCAGACCTCGCCATTGGGCAGTGTCAACCGACGCATGCCTTCGCCGACAGGTGCCTGGACGGAAATGCCGGGCGCTAAATGGAAGCGAATGGACAATTGGCCGTTGGGCGTGCCTTCGGCGACAACCCGATCCTGGCCGACAAGCGTTGTGCCGTCACCAAGGAGGGTCAGCCGCCGCTCGATCTCGGCGCCAAAGCGGGTCGCATAACCGATGGAGGAAACGGCCAGCATGTGCTCGGCCGGCACCAGTTCCATATCCGGCACGGCGGGCGGTTTTGCGCGAAAACCCTTTGGCGGCACAAAGGCGTCTTCGTCCTCGATAGTGGGCGAGGAATGGGCGATGGCCTGGCGGAAGAGATCACGCGTTTCCGGCATGTCGGCCGGCGCAGGGCCGCAGGAGCCGAGGATCAGCTCGCTGCCATGCGAAAATTCGAATGCCAGCGCGCCAGCATGAGCTTCGGCATCAAAACCTGGCTCAGGGCGCAAGCCTGAATCGGCGATGACGACGGCGCGGCCGCTGCGCAGGATGCCGTAGCCGCCCAAAATGCGCGACCGCCGGGCCGGGGTCGGCGCATTGGCCTGCACGGCCACCAGCACGTCATGCGGAACCTGTCCGCAGCCGTTGAAATAGGCGAGTTCGCCGCTCGAAAGGGTGACAGCGTCGAGCGCTTCATGCATCCGGTCGATGCGATTGGAGAGCGAGGCAAAGGTCGGGCTGCCATGGCGATTGGCGGCCTGGCGCAGGCTCGAAAGTTCGACGAGCAGATTGAGCTGGATGCGCGGATTGCGGCTCTTGTGAAGGCCCTCTTCATCGAGCTGTTCGGCGAGAGCCGCATCAAGCTGCACGAGGCGCGCTTCGACATCGGCTGAATCTTCGGGCTCGCAGAGCTCGGCGCCCAGAATGCCGATGGCGGCAAAGAGCCGATCTACCGGGTCAGTCGCCAGTTTTCCACGCACGCGAAGACTTTGCACCTGCGTTCCGAGGCTGCGCTGTATGGTTTTTGCCTGATCAGGCGTCGCGCCATCGAGCAGCAGCGGCAGGTGGCGCAGCCAGTTGAGAACGCGTTGGCCGGTCAGCGGCAGCGACCAGCTTTCCGTGTCGAACTTTCCTTCGCGTCCTATCCAATCGAGCACCAGCGTGCGCGCAAAGAGCTTTTCGCCGGGATCGCGGACATCGCGGAAGTGGCGGAGCCAGGAAAAACTCTGCAGATTGTTCCACCAGTCGGGGAAATCGACATCGACGGAAAATGGCGAGGTGCCGCCAGTTTCGATGAGTTTTGAGGCGAGGAGATAGCGCCCCGACATCATTTCGCGGACCGCATCTCTGTCGGTGGGGCGGAATTCGGGCAGCTCGCCCTTGTAGCCTTGCTCGGCAAGGCCCTGCCAGGTCCAGCGGGTGAAGCGCGAGGTGACGATGGCATCGGCAAGGCGCAATCCGAAGCGCCGCGAGGTCGCACCGAACCGCCCGCTCAACGTCTGCCTCCGCGCGAAAACCCTACGCGGGCAGGTCGATCGCTGCCCTCAAAACCCACTGAAAATGAACCTTCCAAGACGCGGCACCGGCCGCTCGATGTTGAAGCGTCTAGTGAATTTGCCGTGATTTGCCCAGCCGGGGATAGATTTCTTGCTGGAAAACTTCGTCGCCCACAGACTTAGCTCGCCCGACGAAAACGCGCCACAAAGAAACCATCCATGCCACCGTCGACGCCATTCGGCGCCATCGAGGGTAGAGTGCGAACGAGGCCGCCCGACGTGACAGCGCCTTCAAGGCCGGGCAGTTCCGTTGGAGCAACCGGGTGAAGTTCGAGGTTGTGGAACGCTTTAAGGGCCCAATCCACGATAGCCTCGCCTTCTTCGGGCTCAAGCGAACAGACGCAATAAACGAGGCTGCCACCGGGCGCGAGGTTCTTCACGGCGCGGGCGAAAATGCCCTGCTGCAGTTTTACGCGGCCTTCGATATCGGCAGCATTGCGGTGCCAGAGAACTTCGGGGTGTCGGCGGAAGGTGCCCGTGGCCGAACAGGGGGCATCAAGCAGAATACCGTCGAATGGTTCGGCTGCGATGTAACTCGTCGCGTCAGCTTCAATCACGGTCGGTTCGTAGCCCAAGCGCTGCATATTGGCCTTGAGGCGTTCAAGGCGGCTGCCGTCGCTGTCGAGCGCGGTTACGACATAACCGGCCTTGGAAAGCTGGGCCGTCTTGCCGCCGGGTGCGGCGCAGAGATCGAGTACATTGCCGCCGGCCTTGGCGGTGAGAAGGCGGGCGGGCAGGGCGGAGGAGACATCCTGCACCCACCAGCGGCCGTCGTCATAAAAGGGCAGGGCGTCGACCGGGCGGTCGCGCGTTTCGACGCGAATGGAATCAGCGATCAGCTTCTCGCCGCCGAGGGCTTCGACCAGCGCGGGATCTTCATCCTTGAGGGTGATGTCGAGCGGGGCGCCATCGACGAGACCATCGACAAAGCGCGCAACGGCGTCGGCGCCATAGGCAGTCTCCCACTTCCGGCGGAAAATATCGGGGAGGAGAGTGTCGTCCTCGAGGAGGCCATAGCGGGCCGAATTGGCCTGGGCGCGACGCAGCACGGCATTCATCAGACCAGAAAGGTGCCGCGCCTTGGCGTCGCGCTTGGTGGCTTCGACGGCGAGGAACAGGGCGCTGTGGGCGCCGATGTCGGGCAGGAAAACCAGTTGCGCTAGGGACAGGCGCAGCACGGCTTCAAAAGTGCCCGATTTTGCCGGCATGCCCTTGTCGAGCAGTTCTGCGATCATCAGGTTGATCTGGCCCTGGCGACGGAGGGCGGTGTTGATTAGGCGGTTGGCGAGCGAGCGATCGCGGCCATCGGGCAGTTCGGCCGCCGACAGGGGCGCAAAATGTTCACCGCCCAGAATGGCGCGGAGCCTCTGGGCGGCAATGAGACGCAGGCCAAGGCCAGCCGGATCGTTCTTCTTATTCAATCAGCACTCTCTCTGCGTCGCTGAACGGAAAACCGCTAGTCCCTTTTCCGCGCGACGCATCTTATCCCCATGGACCGCGCACGCCGCTATCGTCTTCGCCACGGCCTGCGCTCGGCACCCGCCAGCCGCCGCCGGTATCGCGGCCGCTGGAAGCGGGCTGCGGGCGAGGCGCGGGTCTGCGGCCCTTATCGTCCACGCGCATCTCGCCCGCAAGCCTCTGCAAGGCGGCGATACGATTGCCGGTATCGGGGTGGGTGGAAAAGAGATTGTCCATCCGGGCGCCCGAGAGCGGGTTGATGATGTACATATGCGCCATGGCCGGGTTGCGCTCGGCCGCGACATTGACCTGACGGCCGGCAAGCACAGCGATCTTGTTGAGCGCCGAGGCGAGAGCGAGCGGATCGCCGGAGATTTCGGCGCCGTCCTTGTCGGCCTCATATTCGCGGGTTCGGCTGACGGCCATCTGCACCATCATGGCGGCGACGGGGGCAAGGAAAACCATCAGCAGCGCGCCGATGCCGCCCAGCGGATTGTCGCGGTTATTGCCGCCGCCGAAGAACAGGCCGAACTGGGCGAGGGCCGAAACGGCACCGGCAAGCGTCGCCGTGATGGTCATGGTCAGCGTGTCGCGCGAGCGGATATGGGCGAGTTCGTGCGCCACGACGCCTGCGACTTCGCGGGTATCGAGCTGTCGAAGCAGGCCGGTCGAAACGGCAACGGCGGCATTGTTCGGGTCGCGGCCGGTCGCAAAGGCATTGGGCTGGTCGGACTGGATGACATAGACGGCCGGCGTCGGGATGCCGGCGCGCCGGGAGAGCGTTTCGACCATGTCATAGAGTTCGGGCGCCTGGCTCTGGGCCACGGGCACGGCGTTCTGCATCCTCAAGACAAGCTTGTCCGAATTCCAGTAGGCAAAAAGATTGGTGCCGGCGGCAAACAGCAGGGCAATCATCATGCCGCCGGTGCCGCCGATGAAATAGCCCACCACCATGAACAAGGCGGTCATGGCCGCGATCAGAACAAAGGTGCGAAAGGCGTTGAACATCAAAACCCCTTGGGTTGGTATCTTCGAACAATTATGTTGTGTGGCGAAGCGTTCCCTGCAAGCGCATGACCATATTGTAATGCGAACCCGACCATGACCGATAGCACTACGCCGGAAGACATTCCGGCAGAAGCCGAACCCAAAATTCTCACCCCCGCCGCCCAGCGCGCCCTCGCCGAAGCCCAAGCGCGCCGCAACGAGATCGACGCGGCGACTGCCATGGCGCCGAAGGAAAAGGGCGGCCGCGGTGGCCTGGAGCCCGGCCGCTATGGCGACTGGGAGATCAAGGGTCTCACCAGCGATTTTTGAAGGACGCTATGGCGCCATAGGTTTTGCTCCCGCGAGCTGGCGCTGCGGGATTGTCTTTGGTGGACGGACCCCGGAGCGGCATTCGCCTCGAAGTATTTCAGTATGTGAAGCGGATACCGCTCCGGAGTGCCCTCTTTTCGGGCGGGAACTATCGGCGACTTTTGATCGCTCGTCGCAAGCGGCCAGCCCCGAACGTGCATGGGAGACGATCCCCTGCCGGGCCCCCTCGCTACTGTCGTCTGCAGACCGTCCATGCGAGGTTGGATGGGGCTATTATGGGGGCATAATTCGGGGCGGGGATAAGATGGATAAGTCTTCTACGTCTGCCGATCACCCCCACACGCCTCATCGCCATCCATAATTTAGCTCTGCTCACGTCAACACAGCCGCGCGTCCCGCGAACATGTTGTGCGATATACGAACAAAGTGCGGTATTCGCCAAAAACGCCGGATCGATCCCGGAAACGTCTTTGATTTCGTAACAATTGGCGAGTAGTAATCTCGAACTATTCCAAACTGGACGCCTTTCCCTAGCGTCCTCAGGCCCCCCGGAAAGTCCCATGTCGGTCAGAGCCCGCCCTACGTCTCCGCACCTCCAGATTTATCGCTGGACGATCACGATGGCCATGTCGATCATCCATCGCGCCACCGGCATTGCCAATTATGCCGGCATGGCGCTCTTGGCGATCTGGCTGGTTGCCGCTGCCGCCGATCAGGAAGCGCTCAATCTTGTCAACCTCGTCTATGGTAGCTGGTTCGGCCAACTCGTGCTCTTCGGCTTCACCTGGAGCCTCGTGCATCACATGCTCGGTGGCCTGCGCCACTGGGTCTGGGATTTTGCCGCGATGATGGAGCCCGGTCAGCGCGAATTGATGGCCTGGGCCACGCTCGCTGCCTCGGTGGTCATCACCCTTCTTATCTGGACCGTCTTTGTGTGGATGGCTTGAACATGCGTGAAACCGTCATCACTCCCGCTTCGATCGCCAATCCCAAGACCCACTATGGCGATGCCAAGGCTTCGACGCGCCACTTTATTACGCAGCGCGTGACCGGCCTGATCAACGTCCTCTTCCTTGGGCTCCTGCTGTTCATCGTCGTGCGTCTTGCCGGGCAAGACCGCGCCGACATGGTTTCGGTCATCGGCAATTTCTGGATCGGTGTGCCGCTCGCGCTGCTGATCGCCATTGCGGCCGTGCACATGCGCAACGGCATGCGCGATACGCTCGAAGATTACTTCGCCGGCTCCATGTATCGCCTGACCATGCTGCTCAACACGCTCTTCTGCCTGATCGTCGGCCTCGCCGGCGCCGGCGCTGTGCTTAAAATCGTCTTCTGGGGTTGATCGAAATGGCCAATTACGAACTGATCGACCATGAATTCGACGTGGTGGTGGTTGGCGCTGGCGGCGCCGGCCTCCGCGCCACCCTCGGCATGGCCGAGCAGGGTTTTAATACCGCCTGCATCACCAAGGTTTTTCCCACGCGCTCGCATACCGTGGCAGCCCAGGGCGGCATTGCCGCTTCGCTGCAGAACATGGGTCCCGATAGCTGGCAGTGGCACATGTACGACACCGTAAAAGGGTCGGACTGGCTGGGCGACAACGACGCCATGGAATATCTGGCGCGCGAGGCCCCGGCTGCCATTTATGAGCTTGAGCACTACGGCGTGCCGTTCAGCCGTACGCAGGACGGCAAAATCTACCAGCGCCCCTTCGGCGGCCATATGACGGAATTCGGCGATGGCCCCCCGGTGCAGCGCACCTGCGCCGCCGCCGACCGCACCGGCCACGCCATTCTCCACACGCTCTATGGCCAATCGGTCAAGAACGACGCGCAGTTCTTCATCGAGTATTTTGCGCTCGACCTGATCATGGGCGAAAATGGCGAGTGCCAGGGCGTCATCGCCTGGAAGCTCGACGACGGCACGCTGCATCGTTTCCGCGCCAAGATGGTGGTGCTGGCAACCGGCGGCTATGGCCGTTCCTATTTCTCGGCGACTTCGGCCCATACCTGCACCGGCGACGGCAATGGCATGGTCGCCCGCGCCGGCCTGCCGCTGCAGGATATGGAATTCGTGCAGTTCCACCCCACCGGCATCTATGGCGCCGGCGTTCTCATCACCGAGGGCGCGCGCGGCGAGGGCGGCTACCTCACCAATTCCGAGGGCGAGCGTTTCATGGAGCGCTATGCGCCCAACGCCAAGGATCTCGCCTCGCGCGACGTCGTCTCGCGCTGCATGACGCTCGAAATCCGCGAAGGCCGCGGCGTCGGTCCCAACAAGGACCATATCTACCTGCACCTCGATCATCTTGATCCAAAAGTGCTGCACGAGCGCCTGCCGGGCATCACCGAATCGGCCAAGATCTTTGCCGGTGTTGACCTCACCCGCGAGCCGATCCCGGTGCTGCCGACCGTGCACTATAATATGGGCGGCATCCCCGCGAACTATCACGGCGAAGTTCTCAACCCCACGCCGGACGACCCCAACCGCATCGTGCCGGGCCTGATGGCCGTGGGCGAAGCTGCCTGCGCCTCGGTGCATGGCGCCAATCGCCTCGGTTCCAATTCCCTCACGGACCTCGTGGTCTTTGGCCGCGCCGCCGCCATCCGTGCCGGCAAGGTGATGGACAAGTCGGCGCCAATCCCCGGCATCAATGCCGCTTCGGACGCAAAAATCCTTGCCCGCTTTGATCGCCTGCGCAATGCCAATGGCTCCCAGCCCACGGCAAAGCTGCGCGACGAGATGCAGCGCACCATGCAGGCCGATGCCGCCGTGTTCCGCACCGACGCTTCGCTCAAGAGCGGCGTCAAGGCGATGAGCGAGATCTATTCGCGCCTCCACGATGTGAAGGTGACCGATCGCTCGCTGATCTGGAATTCGGACCTCGTCGAAACCCTCGAACTCGAAAACCTCATGGCCTGCGCCATGGCGACGGTGGTTTCGGCAGAAGCCCGCCACGAATCGCGTGGCGCCCACGCGCATGAGGATTTCCCGAGCCGCGATGACGTCGAATGGCGCAAGCACACGCTGGCGCTGGTCGATATCGACACCGGCAAGGTCGAGCTCTCCTATCGTCCGGTGATTGTCGACCCGCTGACCCCCTATGACCAGGGCGGCATCGACCTCAAGAAGATCGCGCCCAAGGCGCGCGTTTACTGAGGACAGAAAGCATGTGCGAGCAGTGCCAGGCTTCTGACCATGAAGACGACCGCGACGCGCTCGCGGCCGCTTTCTATTCAAGCTATGGCAAGGCGGCGGCAAAACCGCTTCCCAAGGAGCATGGGCCGCTCGATCGCAAGGCGTCGCCCGATGTGGCGGCGCCGGCAAAGAAGGTTGCGCCATGATCCGACTGCTTCTCACTTCTGCTGCAGTTTTGGCGCTGGCCGGTTGTTCGACTGGTTCGTTTTCGATGGCTTCCAATGCGCCTCCGGCGACCGGCATGTATGGCCAGACCCAGCAGACGGCATTCGGCAGCAACGGCGTCGCTACCACCAATAGCCAGGTCGATCCGGTAACCGGCCAGCGCGTCGTCACCGGGGGCAGTTTCTCGGTCGGCAATGCGCCTGCGTCCCCGGCCATGACCAATGCCATGATCGGTAATTGGACGCTCTCGGACAGCTATGCCCGCAATTGCACCCTGTCCTTCAGTGTCACGCCGCTGGCCGGTACGTCGGGCGCATTGCAGGCCAACCAGACCGGTTTCTGTTCCAATGAATTTTCAGCCCTTGCCGGCTGGATGGTCGCCGGCAACGGCGTCGTCCTGACCGATGCTTCGGGCCAGTTGCGCGGCCAGCTCGTCGCGGACAATGCCGGGGCGTATCTCGGCACCGTCAACACCATGTTCGGCCCGACAACGGTCAAACTCAGCCGGGGCGGGGTTTAGCCATGAGCGGTCTGGCCGGATATTCTGGTACGCCACTGGCGCAGAAGTTGGGTCTGAAGGACGAGTTCCGCGCCCTCTTCATCGACCTGCCGGTCTCCCTTGTCGATCTCACGGCGTCCCGCACTTTTGCCGAATCATCGCGCATCACGCTCGACCAGCTCGGCGATATCAAGCAGGGCTACAATTTCATCCACCTCTTCACCGCCAGCCGCGCCGTGCTCGAAAAGTTGGCGCAGCCGCTGATGGGGCTCATTGCCCGCGACGGGATGATCTGGGTGAGTTGGCCGAAAAAGGCCAGCAAGGTGCCGACTGACATTACCGAAGACACCATTCGCGAGATCGTCCTGCCGCTTGGCCTTGTCGACGTAAAAGTCTGCGCGGTGGACGAGATCTGGTCCGGCCTCAAGCTCGTCATCCGGAAGGGTGCGCGATGAATTTTCACACGCTCCATGGAGTGAGCATGCACAAGCTGATCCGGGCCTTGCCGATCCTTTTTGCCGGCGCGCTGCCCGCTTTCGCCGCGGCGCCCACTGCGGCGCAGAAGGAAGAGTTTTATTCGGTCTGCATGGGCATTGCCCAGGACGCGACGCTCTGCGGCTGCAAGGCCGATGCGGCCATGACGCTGATCGACGAGAGGTTCATGGGCGTCGTCATCGCCTCGATGAAGGGCGGCTCGCCCGCTGCCGGGGAATACGACGCCTACAATACCTACGTCGCCAAATCGAACCAGGTCTGCAAGCCGAACTACTGAGTTCTGAGCGACACATGAATTTGCGCCGGGTTGAGCGGCGCTTACGAAGGAAGAGTTGAGAAAATGGCCGAACTGACTTTGCGCAAGGCCGACCAGCCGCAAAAGGGCAAGACCTGGGCTAAGCCGGAGGGCGCCACACGCCTCCGCGAGTTCCATATCTACCGCTACGATCCGGACAAAAACGAGAACCCGCGCATCGACACCTATTTCGTCAATCTCGACGATTGCGGCCCGATGATTCTCGACGCGCTGCTCTACATCAAGAACAAGGTCGATCCGACCCTGACCCTGCGCCGCTCCTGCCGCGAAGGCATTTGCGGCTCGTGCTCGATGAACATCAACGGGCTCAATACCCTGGCCTGCACCAAGGGCATGGATGACTCCTCGGGCCCGGTGAAGATCTACCCGCTGCCGCATATGCCGGTGGTGAAGGATCTCGTCCCGGACCTGACCAATTTCTACGCCCAGCACCGCGCCATTGAGCCGTGGCTGAAGACCACCTCGCCCACGCCGGAAAAGGAATGGACGCAGTCGGTCGAAAACCGCGCCAAGCTCGACGGCCTCTATGAGTGCATTTTGTGCGCCTGCTGCTCGACCTCGTGCCCGTCCTATTGGTGGAATGGCGAAAAGTATCTCGGCCCCGCAGCCCTCTTGCAGGCCTATCGCTGGCTGATCGACAGCCGCGACGAAACCACCAGTGAGCGCCTCGACAATCTTGAAGACCCCTTCAAGCTCTATCGCTGCCACACCATCATGAACTGCGCAAAAGTTTGCCCCAAGGGTCTCAACCCCGCCAAGGCCATCGCCCAGATCAAGAAGATGATGGTCGAGCGCAAGGCCGCTTAATTTTAGGTTTTTGTAATTTTGGGGCCCGCGGCTTCGCTGCGGGCCTTTTTGTTTGGGGGTGCGGTTCAGCCACGCTGACATCCCAGCCACCGTGGGGGAAGGCGGGGGCCGGTAGCCGCCAAAAGCAAAACGGCGGAGCATTGCCCCGCCGTTCAAATCTCTCTTTGGTCGTCATTACCGGGCTTGTCCCGGCAATCCATCTCGCCACAAGAATGGACCACCGGGTCCCCGGATCAAGTCCGAGGATGGCCCGGTGGTGACGATGGCTGAGCTCAGCCTTCAATCAGCACGATCGTACCCGCCTCATAAGCCGCACGGCAGTCGTCGGCGTCGGCGAGGCGGTCGCTGTCGAGCAGGGTCGTTGCGGTACCCGGGCCTTCGAAGCGCGGGTCGTCGCATTCGTCGTCATTGGAATAGGACGAGGAATTGTCGCCAAAGTCGATGTCCGAGCTGTCATAGGGCGCGCCGGCGGCATATTCAGGCGTATAGACGAGGCGAATGGCGATCTTGCCTTCGTCGAGCAGGGTGCGGCAGTCGGTGGCGTCGCCCATCAGGTCTTCCGAGAGCAGTTTTTTGTCGACACCGGCGCCTTCAAAGCGGAGGTCGTCGCATTCGCCATCATTGGCCCAGCGGGAAAAATCCGAGCCGAAGTCGAAGGCAGCGGCCTGCTGTTCGCCATTATAGACGGCGCGGCCCGCCTCGACGGCCTCGCGGCAGTCGGTGGCGTCCTTCTTGATGTCTTCGGCGAGCGTCGTGCTGGCAACGCCCTTACCGGTGAAGCGCGGGTCGTCGCATTCGCCGTCATTGGCCCATTCGGAGGAGTCGTTGCCGTAGTCGATCGCGGCTACGGGGTTGGAGCCGCCGTCCTTGAGGGTGACAGTGCCGGCTTCAAAGGCTGCCTGGCAGTCGGTGGCGTCCTTCATGCGGTCGGCATCGACCAGTTCGTCAGCGGCGCCCGTGCCTTCAAAGCGGGGATCATCACATTCGCCGTCCTTGGCCCATTCCGAGGAATCGTCGCCGAAATCGATGTCTTCAATGGTTGCGACTGCGGTCGAGCCGCCATCCTTGAGGGTGACGGTGCCGGCCTCGAAGGCGGCCTTACAATCGGTGGCGTCCTTCATCAGGTCGGCGTCGACAAGTTCAGTGGCCGAGCCTGCACCGGTAAAGCGCGGGTCGTCGCATTCGCCATCCTTGGCCCATTCGGAGGAATCATCGCCAAAGTCCACGGCGGCGGCGGTTGTCGTGGTCGGAATTTCTCCGCCTTCTACAAGAGTGACAGTACCGGCCTCATAAGCGGCCCTGCAATCGGTCGCGTCTTTACGGATATCGGCATCGACCAATTCGGAGGCGGAGCCTGTTCCAGTAAAGCGGGGGTCGTCGCATTCGCCGTCCTTGGCCCACTCGGAGGAATCGTCGCCAAAATCGATATCGGTGCTGGCGGCCGCCGTGGCGGTGCCGTCGTCCTTGAGGGTAACGGTGCCAGCCTCGAAGGCAGCCTTACAGTCGGTCGCGTCCTTCATCAGGTCGGCATCGACCAGTTCCGAAGCTGCGCCCTCGCCAGTGAAGCGCGGGTCGTCGCACTCCCCGTCCTTGGCCCAATCGGAGGAATCATCGCCGAAATCCACCGTCGAAGCGGCAGGTGTAGAGTGTTTCTGGGCCAGGCTTGGCATGGTCATGCCGGCCATCAAGGCGAGGCCAAGCAAGCTTCCCGCCATGACGTGACTAATCGCGCGCATCGGTTGTCCCTCCGGTTTTGCACCCTCGTTCTGCGGGGAGATTACAGCGGCTTTGCGGCAGTCCAAAGCGCAAATGCTGTCGATTATTTTGTTCGGGATCGGCTATTTCTGTCCGTGCGGGCAAAAAGCCAGGAGCCGAGGAGCACCAGGCCCGTGCCCAGCGCATGGATCCAGGTAAAGGCCTCGCCCAGAACAAAAACCGCCAGGGCGATGGTCACGATCGGCCCGAAAGACGCTGTGGACGATGTTGCCCGCGCCCCGATCCGCGCAATGCCGCCATTGAGCAGGAACGACGGCAGCACCGTGCCGAAGATGCCCAGCATCAGGCCGATGGCCCAGATATTGGGGGTGAAGGCGGCATAGGTGTCGGGGCCATCGACAACCAGGCTTTGGCCGATGGCGAGGACAGCGGCAGTCGACATGCCGACGCAGGTGAAGAGCATGGTGCCCAGCACCAGCATCTGCCGCTTGGCCAGATGCTGGTAAAAGGCGAAGGTCAGGGCCGAGCCCAGCACGAAAAGCGTGCCCGCCACCAACCCATCGGGTTCGACGCTGAGATTCCAGGCGAAGATGACCATGAGGCCGGAATAGCTCAGCAGCATGGCCGGCACGAGTTTCCAGTTCATCCGGTCGCCAAAGAACCAGACGCCGAACAGCAGCACGAAGAAGGGATAGGTGAAGAGCACCAGCCGCTCATATTGCGCCGAGACGAAATTGAGGCCGGCAAAATCGAGATAGCTCGAGAGATAATAGCCTAATGCGCCGACGCCCATGGCGCCCAACAATCGACCCGGCGTCATCAACCCGCGCAGCTTTGGGTTGCGCAGCAAAAGCATTGCCAGAATGACGAGGTAGATCGGCAGCGCCATCATCATGCGCAGGGCCAGCGTTGCCTCCACCGAGACGCCCTGGGCAAAGGCCAGCTTGATGAAAATGCCCTTGGTCGAAAACAGCGCCGCGCCGGCAAAGGCGAGGCCATAGCCGAGCATGTCGATTTTCGGCTGGGTTTGCGCTGGCGATGGGGCGGCGGTTTCTGGGGCGCTCATGGGGTTTGTTCTTTCTGGCCCCGCCCCGAAGTCTCCTGCCGGACACCGCAAGGCGCGGGCCGGGTTGCCAAATGCTGGATGTCAGCCTTCGGCCCGGACCCGTATGGGGCCGAGAAGCGAAATCAGCGAAAGCGAAATCTGCGGGCGCGAAGACATTTTTGTTCCTATAGTACCGGTGGGTACGGTTGGAAAGGCGGACTGCAGCGAATCCGTCCAGCGGCAACGCTTTAGCCGCGCGGATGCGCCTTGGCATAGCTTTCCATCAGCCGCTCGGTGTCGACCGCGGTATAGATCTGGGTCGTGGAAAGGCTCGCATGGCCCAGCAATTCCTGGATGGCACGGAGGTCGCCCCCTTTTCCGAGCAGGTGCGTGGCGAAGGAGTGTCGCAGCGCGTGCGGCGTCGCCGAGGGGGGCAGACTGAGTGCGCTGCGCAATTGCTCCATGCGCTTCTGGATCAGTCGAGCTGACAAAACTCCGCCGCGTACACCACGAAACAACGGGTCTTCAGGCCAGAGCTTGAAGGGGCTGAGTTTTAGGTATTCGTCGATGGCCTGCCGCACTGGTGTGATCAACGGCACCATGCGGATTTTGCCGCCCTTGCCGGTCACGCGCAGTACATCGCTTTCGAGATCGTCTTTGGTCAGGGCAAGGGCTTCAGAGATACGCAGGCCCGCGCCATAGCAGAGTGAAATGACGGCCATGTCGCGCGCGGCGACCCATGGCTGCTCTTCCATTTCGTCGACAGCGGCGATGGTGTTTTTCGCCTCCACCACCGTCAGCGCCTTGGGCAGCGAGCGCGGAATTTTCGGGGTGCGGATGGCGTTAAAAGCTTCTGTCGCCAGCACGCCCTCGCGCTCCAAAAAGGCAAAGAAGCTTTTGAGCGCCGAGAGCACCCGCGCCAGCGAGCGCGAGCCGAGGCTTTCCTCTCGGCGCTGCGCCATGAAGGCGCGGATGTCGGCGGCGCGCAGCTCTTTCAGCGATTGCAGCGAGATCGGGCCGCCCATGTGGCCGGCCAAAAAACTCATGAACTGGCCGAGGTCGCGCCCATAGGCTTCAAGGGTGTTGGCGGCCAGACGTTTCACCGATCCCAGTTCGCGCATCCAGAGCGCGATCTGGGACTGAACAAAGGCATCGGTGGCAAAGGCGCTGTCGGTCATGCCGGGGAGTCTACATCGGCAGGGTTACCGATCTCTAGCCTTGGTCAATAAGGCCAGCGGGCTTCGTCGGCTTGTGGCGGCAGGCCGAGGTCGGCCCGCAGGCGCGAGGGCACCGGCAGGCGGCGCGGCCGGGCAATATTGATCAGCCAGTCATAGAGGCTGGCATTGCGGGCAATGGCGACGAGATCGCCCGGGTCACGCCGATTTTCACTTCCAATCATGACGTCCTCCTGTTTTTTTCCTCCCAAGAACATTAAGTGAACGCAGTGACAGGGTCTGTCAGCATGGAGAGACGGGCCGAATCGCTTGCAATTCTCATGGGTCGATGCGAACCGAACGGGCAGAGATGCAGACGCGGATGGACATTGTAGCGGTCATGGTGGGGGTCGCCGTAGAGGGCCCCTATAGCTATCGCGTACCCGAACATATGGTGGTCGAGCGCGGCTCCATCGTCGCCGTGCCGCTCGGGCCACGGCTCACCCTCGGCGTCGTCTGGGGCGCGCCCAAGGACAATATCGCCCACAATCGCCTGCGCGACGTGGCCTATGTCTATGACGTGCCGCCGCTCTCCGAGGAATTGCTGAAACTCGTCGAATGGGTGGCGCGCTATACGATTACCGCCCCCGGCCAGGTTTTGCGCGGCGTGCTGCGCTCGCCCGAAGCGCTCGATGCGCCAAAGCCGGTTATTGCCTATCGCCGCACCGGAATCGAACCCGAAAAACTCACTCCGGCGCGCCTCCGCGTCCTCGATGCGCTGATGGACGACATGGCCTGGCCTAAGCCGGCCCTTGTTGGCGCGTCCGGTGTCTCCACTTCGGTCATAGATGGGCTAGAGCGGGCAGGGGCCCTCGAAAAACTCGAAATCCCGGCACCGCCCGTGGTCATGCCGCCTGATGCGGATGGGGCGCCATCAAAACTCAATCCTGAGCAGCAGGCGGCGCTCGACGATATTTTGGCGCTCGATCCGCACCGTTTTGGCGTCGCGCTACTCGATGGCGTCACCGGCGGCGGCAAGACCGAAGTCTTTTTCGAAGCCGTAGCCGATACGCTGCGTGAGGGACGCCAGGCGCTGATCCTGCTGCCCGAAATTGCGCTGACCAACACTTTTATTGATCGCTTCACCCGCCGTTTCGGCACCCGTCCGGCCGAATGGCATTCCGACATGACGCCGGTGCAGCGCTCAAAAGTCTGGCGCGGCGTGCTCGATGGCACCGTGCGGGCCGTGGTCGGCGCCCGTTCGGCGCTGTTTCTGCCCTTTCGCGAACTGGGCCTGTTGGTGCTCGATGAAGAGCATGACGGCGCATACAAACAGTCTGAAGGTTTTACCTATCACGCTCGCGACATGGCGGTGGTTCGCGCCCAGTTTTCGCAGGCGCGAGTGGTGCTGTCGTCCGCGACCCCGTCTGTCGAATCGCGAAACAATGCCAATCAGGGGCGCTATGCGCATGTGCGGCTCGAAAGCCGCTTTGCCGAAGCGGCCATGCCCGACATTACCGCCATCGACATGCGCATTGACGGACCGGAAAAAGGCTCCTGGATCGCGCCATTGCTCGCCCGCGAAGTCTTTGCCGCGCTCGATCGCGGCGAACAGGCGCTGCTGTTCCTCAATCGTCGCGGCTATGCCCCACTCACCCTCTGCAATGCCTGCGGCCACCAGTACAAATGCCCGGATTGCTCATCGTGGATGGTCGAGCACCGGTTCCGCGGCGTACTCATGTGCCACCATTGCGGCCACGAGGTGCGCACGCCAAAGCACTGCAGCGAATGCGGGCAGGTGGATAGTCTCGTGCCGGTCGGCCCGGGTATCGAGCGCGTCGCCGAGGAGGCGGCTGTCCGCTTCCCCAATGCCCGCCGCGTGCTTCTTTCTACCGATATGGGCAGTCACGCCCAGTTGCGCGAACGCTTTGCCGAGGTCGAGCGGGGCGAATATGATCTCATCATCGGCACGCAGCTCGTCTCAAAAGGCCATCATTTCGAAAAGCTCTCGGTCGTCGGTGTGCTCGATGCCGATCTCGGACTTGCCCATGGCGATCCGCGTGCCGCGGAGAAAACCTTCCAGATCCTAACCCAGGTTGCTGGCCGCGCCGGTCGCGCGTCTCGCCACGGCAAGGCATTCTTGCAGACCTATCATCCCGATCATCCGGTGATGAAGGCCATGGTTTCGGGCGATCGCGAGGCTTTTTATGCGCAGGAAATTCTAGCACGGGAAGCCGGCGGCATGCCGCCCTTCGGGCGTCTTGCGGCCCTCATCATCTCGGCCAATGACCACGACAATGCCACCAATTTTGCTCGCCTGCTGCTCTCGGCGGCGCCCATGGCCGAAGGCGTCAGGCTCTTTGGCCCCGCCGATGCGCCCGTCGCCATGATCCGCGGCCGGCACCGGGTGCGGCTCCTCGCGCAATCGAGCAAGGATTTTGATCTCTCCGGCTATGTCCGCTTCTGGCTTTCAAGCGCCGAAAAGCCCAAGGGTGACCTCAAAATTCAGGTCGATATCGACCCCATGAGTTTCATGTAGCCGTTCGCTCGAAAAAGCCGGTTTGTCCCCATGACAAGCCTGCGACATTTTCGCCGCAATTGAATCATGCCGCCCAGCCTTGCAAGGCCCGCTTGGCTTGTGTTAGAGCGAGCCCGACTTGAAGGGTCCGGCTAGGGGAAGTCCGACTTGGGCCCAATTTCCGGACACGTCCCAAGCGTTGAAGAAGCCGGCCTGATTTTTACTCAGGGAACGGCAACATAAGAGGGTGAAGCGACATTGGCAGCGCAGAATTCAGTGCTTACCCAGATCGCGCGGCCATATGCGTCGGCGCTGTTTGATCTCGCCCAGAGCGAGAATCAGCTGGCCTCGGTCGAAACCGGCCTTTCCGATATTTCCCGCCTGATCGGCGAAAGCGACGATTTCTCGCGCTACCTGCACTCCCCGGTGATTTCCGGCGATGTGAAGGCGGCTGCGCTCGACGCGATCCTGAATAAGGCCAAGGTCAATCCGCTGGTTGCCAATTTCCTGCGCCTCGTGGCCAAGAATGGTCGCCTCTTCGCGCTCGACAATATCATTGTCGGTTTCCGCGAACTGGCCGCTGCGGCACGCGGTGAGACCACTGCAGAAGTCACCTCGGCAGCGCCGCTCACCTCTGAGCAGGTTGCGGCCCTGAGCGATACGCTCAAGGCAAAGCTCGGGAAGACCGTTACGCTCAACCAGTTTGTCGATCCCTCGCTGATCGGCGGCCTTCAGGTGAAGGTCGGCAGCCAGATGATCGATTCTTCAATCAAGACAAAACTCGCCGCGATGAAAATCGCCATGAAAGAGGTCGGATAAATGGACATCAAAGCCGCGGAAATTTCTGCGATCCTCAAGGACCAGATCAAGAATTTCGGCCAGGAAGCCCAGGTTTCCGAAGTTGGTCAGGTGCTCTCCGTCGGTGACGGTATTGCCCGTGTTTATGGTCTCGACAAGGTGCAGGCCGGTGAGCTCGTCGAGTTCCCGGGCGGCATCAAGGGCATGGCGCTGAACCTCGAAACCGACAATGTCGGCGTCGTGATCTTCGGCAATGACCGTTCCATCAAGGAAGGCGACGTCGTCAAGCGTACCGGCGCCATCGTGGACACTCCGGTTGGTCCGGGCCTGCTCGGGCGCGTCGTTGACGGTCTCGGCAACCCGATCGACGGCAAGGGCCCGATCGTGCACACCGAACGCCGCCGCGTCGACGTCAAGGCGCCCGGCATTCTGCCGCGCAAGTCGGTGCACGAGCCGATGTCGACTGGCCTCAAGGCCATCGACGCGCTGATCCCGATCGGCCGTGGCCAGCGCGAGCTCGTCATTGGCGATCGCCAGACCGGCAAGACCGCCATCATTCTCGACACGTTCCTCAACCAGAAGCCGGCCCATGATGCCGACGCTTCGGACACCGATAAGCTGTTCTGCATCTATGTCGCTGTTGGCCAGAAGCGTTCGACCGTTGCACAGTTCGTGCGTCAGCTCGAAGAATCGGGTGCTCTCCAGTACTCGATCGTGATCGCGGCAACCGCTTCGGATCCGGCTCCGCTCCAGTACATCGCGCCGTTCACCGGCTGCGCCATCGGCGAGTGGTTCCGTGACAATGGCAAGCATGCCGTTATCGCCTATGACGATTTGACCAAGCAGGCCGTTGCCTACCGTCAGATGTCGCTGCTGCTGCGTCGTCCGCCGGGCCGCGAAGCTTACCCGGGCGACGTTTTCTACCTCCACAGCCGTCTGCTCGAACGCGCTGCAAAGATGAACGAAGACCACGGTCTTGGTTCGCTGACCGCTCTGCCGGTTATCGAAACCCAGGCAAACGACGTGTCGGCCTACATTCCGACCAACGTGATCTCGATCACCGACGGCCAGATCTTCCTTGAAACCAACCTGTTCTTCCAGGGCATCCGTCCTGCCGTGAACGTTGGTCTCTCGGTTTCGCGCGTTGGTGGCTCGGCTCAGGTCAAGGCAATGAAGCAGGTTGCCGGCTCGCTCAAGGGCGAACTGTCGCAGTACCGCGAAATGGCCGCCTTCGCCCAGTTCGGTTCGGATCTCGATGCTGCAACCCAGCGCCTCCTGAACCGTGGTGCGCGTCTCACCGAACTGCTCAAGCAGCCCCAGTTCGCTCCGCTCAAGACGGAAGAACAGGTTGCGGTGATCTTTGCCGGTGGTCAGGGCTATCTCGACACCGTTCCGGTCAACAAGGTCCAGGACTTCGAAAAGCACGTTCTCTCGAACCTGCGTTCCAAGCACGCCGACCTCTTGAAGACCATCGCTGCCGAAAAGCAGCTCAGCGACGACACCCGCGCCAAGCTGAAGTCGGCTCTTGACGATATCAAGAAGACCTACGCGGCCTGAGCCCTGAAGGAGACGACAGGCAATGCCGTCGCTAAAGGATCTTAAGAACCGGATCGACTCGGTCAAGTCGACGCAGAAGATCACCAAAGCCATGCAGATGGTCGCGGCGGCTAAGCTCCGCCGTGCCCAGGAATCTGCAGAAGCGGCCCGCCCCTATGCAGAGCGCATGGGTGCGGTGCTGGCGAGCTTGGCTGCCGTCTATGATGGCCAGTCGGATGCTCCCGTCCTCCTGGGCGGCAATGGCAAGGATCAGGTCCATCTTCTGATCGTGGCGACTGGCGAGCGTGGCCTTGCCGGTGGTTTCAACTCTTCGATCGCGCGTCTGGCGCGCGATCACGCCAACAAGCTCATCGCTGCCGGCAAGACGGTCAAGTTCCTGACCGTCGGCCGCAAGGGTCACGATATCCTCAAGCGCCAGTTCGCTGACAAGATCATCGAGACCGTCAGCTATCGCGAAGTCAAGAATATCGGCTTTGCGCAGGCCAGCGAGATCAGCCAGAAGGTCCAGGCCCTCTTTGCTGCCGGCGAATTCGACGTGGCAACCCTGTTCTATGCCAAGTTCAATTCGGTGATCAGCCAGGAGCCGACGGCCATCCAGATCATCCCGGCAAAGATCGAACGTGTCGAGGGTCAGGGCGAAGCCGCTGCCTCTACCGTGATCTACGAATACGAGCCGAGCGAAGAGGCAATCGTCGAAGACCTGCTGCCGCGCAATATCAGCGTGCAGGTGTTCCGCGCCATGCTGGAAAACAGCGCCTCGTTCTACGGTGCGCAGATGTCCGCCATGGACAATGCGACCCGTAACGCCGGCGAAATGATCGGAAAGCTGCAGCTGAGCTACAACCGCCAGCGTCAGGCCCAGATCACCAAAGAACTCATCGAAATCATTTCCGGCGCGGAAGCGCTCTAACCCATCAGCGAGGACGAACAAATGGCAGAAAAAAAGGCCGGTCGCGTTTCGCAGGTCATTGGCGCCGTCGTTGACGTGGTGTTCGACGATCACCTGCCCGCCATCCTGAACGCACTTGAAACCACCAACAACGGTCAGCGCCTGGTGCTGGAAGTTGCCCAGCATCTCGGCGAGAACGCTGTGCGCACCATCGCCATGGACACGACCGAAGGTCTGGTCCGCGGCACCGAAGTCTCCGACACTGGTTCGGCTATCTCCGTGCCCGTCGGCGACGTCACCCTGGGCCGCATCATGAACGTCATCGGCGAGCCGATCGACGAAGCCGGTCCGATCGTCTCCGAGACCAAGCGCGAAATCCACCAGGATGCGCCGTCCTTTGCCGAACAGAACCCTGAATCGCAGGTTCTGGTCACCGGCATCAAGGTCGTCGACCTGATCGCTCCCTATGCTCGTGGCGGCAAGATCGGCCTGATGGGCGGCGCTGGCGTGGGCAAGACCGTTCTGATCCAGGAACTGATCAACAACGTCGCCAAGGCGCACGGTGGTTACTCGGTGTTCGCTGGCGTCGGTGAGCGCACCCGCGAAGGCAACGATCTCTATCACGAAATGATCGAATCGGGCGTGAACAAGGACCCGCATGAGAACGGTGGCTCTGCCGTTGGTTCCAAGTGCGCCCTCGTTTTCGGCCAGATGAACGAGCCCCCCGGCGCCCGCGCTCGCGTCGCTCTGACCGGTCTCACCGTTGCAGAAAACTTCCGCGACCAGGGCCAGGACGTGCTGTTCTTCGTGGACAACATCTTCCGCTTTACCCAGGCCGGTGCTGAAATGTCGGCTCTTCTGGGCCGCATTCCTTCCGCCGTGGGTTACCAGCCGACGCTGGCGACCGACATGGGCGCGATGCAGGAACGCATCACCACCACGAACAAGGGCTCGATCACTTCGGTGCAGGCCGTGTACGTGCCGGCCGACGACTTGACCGACCCGGCGCCGGCGACCTCTTTCGCCCACTTCGACGCGGTGACCGTTCTCAACCGTGCCATCTCGGAAAAGGGTATCTACCCGGCTGTGGACCCGCTGGCCTCCAACTCGCGTATTCTTGACGCGAACGTTGTTGGTCAGGAGCACTACGAAGTCGCCCGTGACGTGCAGGCCATCCTGCAGAAGTACAAGGCGCTCCAGGATATCATCGCCATCCTCGGCATGGACGAGCTTTCCGAAGAAGACAAGCTGACTGTGGCCCGCGCCCGCAAGATCGAGCGCTTCATGTCCCAGCCCTTCGACGTGGCCGAAGTGTTCACCGGTTCGCCTGGTGTGTTCGTGCAGCTCGCCGACACCATCAAGGGCTTTGCCGGCCTCGTGAAGGGTGAATACGATCACCTGCCGGAAGCTGCTTTCTACATGGTCGGCACCATCGAAGATGCCGTCAAGAAGGCCCAGAAGCTCGCAGCCCAGGCTGCCTGATTTTTGCCACTTGGGCTCGTCGTCCGCGACGAGCCCAGCGTCTAAGCCCGATGCTTCGGGTTTTCTCCGGTAGAGAATTTCCCCGCTATTCCGAACGGTGAAATGGCTCTAAATATTTCAGTGGTCGCGCTTTCGAACCGCAAAGGTGGAACCACTTTTGCTGAAAACGCTCTAGGGGACCCAAAAAAATGGCTGAAGGCCTCAAGATCGAGATCGTGTCGCCCGAGCGTCTGCTGGTCTCGCAGACAGTGCAGTCGGTCAGCGTGCCGGGCACCGAGGGCTATTTCACCGTCATGGCCGACCACGCGCCCTTCATGACGACCCTGCGTCCCGGTTTCATCACCGTGACCGGCGACAATTCGGCTGAAATCTTCTTCGTGCGTGGTGGCTTTGCCGACGTCTCGCCCACCGGCCTGACGATCCTTGCCGAAGAATCCGTGCCCTTCACCGAATTCGACCATTCGGACCTGCAGGCCCAGATCAAGGCTGCCGAGGAAGAATTGGCCCGGGCCGAAACGCCCGAGGACAAGTCCTATGCCCAGCAGTTCGTCAGCGCCCTCTTGAACCTCGCGATGGAAGCGCAACAGCTTAATGAGGGTCACGTTCATTAAGCCTCGGGCTCTGCCCAAAGTTCTCTGAAAAGGCCGCTCCCGAAAGGGGGCGGCCTTTTGTTTGGGGTGCCGTCAGCCCTGCCTAGAATTTGAGCAAGCTATTGGTACTGCGCGGTTTTGATCCTGCGGCAAACTTCAGTTAACGTTTGTGCCTCAGTCTTTCCCGAACGCGGCGTTGGGACGCCGGTGTTTCGGGGACAAACATGCATTCTATCCTCAGCCATCTGCGGCTCACCGTGGTCATCGCGGCCATGTCGATCATCGGCATTATCCTTGTCGGCCTGACCATTCTGGGAGCCCTCTTCGTCACCCTCTCCGGCACCGTCAGCAGCGATGCCCAGGACGCCATCCGCTCCTCGACCCGCATCGCCGCGCAAATCTTTCAGGTCAATCTGCCCAATCTCGAAGTGGTCGTGGACGCGACCGGCAATGTCGAGGCGCTGACCGGTCGCAGCATGCCGCGCTTCCGTACCAATGACATGATCGACGCCATTGCCGGCGTCGCCGGGCAGCATGTCGCCATCTATGTGCTCGATCCCGAACAGTCGCCTGATTTCGTCGTCGGCACGACCAGCCTCACCAATGCGACCGGTGAACGCCTCCTCGACCAGTCCATTGCCGCGGGCTCGCCCATCCATGCCGCGCTTCTTGCCAATGGTCCGGTGACGACCGATGGCGACATTGCCGGCGCGGGCTATTTCCTCCGCTACCAGCCCATTGCCAAGGAAGACGGTACGGTTATCGGCGCCCTGATGGTGGCCGTGGCCCGCGCGCCGATCGAAGCGGTGCTCAATCGCTCCATGCTAGTGCTTTCAGGCATCGTGGCGCTGGCGGTGCTGGTGCTCGGCCTTTCCGCCTTCCTCGTCTCCCGGGCCATCACCAAGCCCATTCCCCGGCTTTCCGAAGCCATGGCGGCCATTGCCGAAGGCGATCTCGAGCACGCCATTCCCTATCTCGAAAACGGCAATGAGCTCGGGCTGATGGCGCGCACGGTGGAAGTGTTCCGCAGCAATGCCGCGCAGAAGGCGGCGCTCGACGCGCAGGCCCGGCAACATCTGATCGAAGCTGCCGACCATAACGGCCAATTGCAGGCTATTTCGCGCTCGCAGATCGTCGTCGAGTTCAATCTCGATGGCACGGTGGCATCAGCCAACGACAACTTCCTCAATCTCCTCGGCTATCGTCTCGATGAGATCGTCGGCAAGCCCAACGCGCTCTTCCTGTTCGATGCGACCCCGCAGAGCGAAAGCTATAAACAGTTCTGGCGCGATCTCGCGGCCGGCGAGTTCAAGAGCGGCGAATATCGGCGGCGTTCGCGCGATGGACGCGAAGTCTGGATCCAAAGCACCTTTACCCCGATCTGCGACGATGCCGGCCAAGCCTATAAAATCGTGCAGTTCGCAACCGATGTCACCGCGCGAAAGCAGTCGGTCGCGGCGCTCGGTGCCGGATTGAAACAGCTCGCCGATGGCGATCTGACCGGCGGCATCGCGACGCCCTTTCCCGCCGAATTCGAAGACCTGCGGCTCGCCCTCAATGGCACGGTGGAGCGCTTTGCCGATGTCATGCAGCAATTGCAGGCGACGGCCAAATCGCTGCGCGTCGCCGGCGGCGAATTGCTGAGCGGGGCCAATGATCTCTCCGACCGCACGACGCGCCAGGCTGCCACCATCGAGCAGACGTCTGCAGCCATGGAAGCTCTCGCGGACACGGTGGTGGAAAATGCCGGCCGCGCTGAGGAAGCCGCCCAAAAGACGGCTTCGGTCGCCACGGTGGCGGAGCAGAGCGGCACGGTGATGAACGAAGCGACGGAAGCGATGCACCGCATCACCCATTCGTCCGGCCAGATCGCCAATATCATCGGGCTGATCGACGACATTGCCTTCCAGACCAATCTCCTGGCGCTCAATGCGTCAGTGGAAGCGGCGCGCGCGGGCGAGGCGGGCAAGGGCTTTGCCGTAGTTGCCGTCGAAGTCCGGCGTCTCGCCCAATCGACGGCCCAGGCCTCATCCGAGGTCAAGCAATTGGTCGAAAAGAGCGGCAGCGAAGTGAAAAGCGGCGAGGAGCTGGTGGCTGCGGCCGGCAACAAGCTGATGCAGATGCTCGACGTGATGCAACAGAATACCGAGCTTGTCGGTGCCATCGCTCGCGCCAGCCGCGAGCAGGCCGCCGCCATTCGCGAGGTTACCTCGTCCATTCACACGCTCGATGAAGTCACCCAGCACAATGCGGCCCTGGTGCAGGAGACTCATGCTGCCATCGAGCAGACCGAGGCCCAAACCCAGGCGCTCGATCGCATCGTCGACATTTTTCAACTGCAGGAGGCCGGACCGTCCCGCGTCCGCAACGCTGCCTGACTTCAGGCGAGGGCCGCGCCCACCAGCGCGCGGGCATGCAGGTCCGTCGTATCGAAGACGGGCAGGGGGCTGACGGCATCGTCGATCAGCATGCCGATTTCGGTGCAGCCCAGAATAACCGCCTCGGCGCCCCGCGCGGCGAGGCGGGCAATCGCGTCGACATAGACTTTTCGCGACTCTTCGCGGACGATGCCGCGGCAGAGCTCGTCATAGATGATGCCGTTGAGATTGGTGCGGTCGACCTCGGGAATGAGTGCGGTGAGGCCGCGCTGTTCCAGCCGCTCGCGATAAAAGCCCATTTCCATGGTGAAGCGCGTGCCGAGCAGGCCCACGGTCGTATATCCATCGGCGAGGAGCGCATCGGCGGTCGGATCGGCAATGTGGACGAATGGGGCATTCACACCCTGCATCATCTGTTCGGCAACGAGATGCATGGTGTTGGTCGCAAGTCCGATGACCTCCGCACCAGCCGCTTGCAGCCGCAGCGCCGAGCGGTTGAGCAGTGCCCCGGCCTCGTCCCATTTGCCCGCCGATTGCAGCTCGGCAATCGGCGCAAAATCGAGCGAATCCACCAGCACCGGCGCTGAATGCAGCCCACCGAGCCGCGCCGCCGTCTCCTGGTTGAGAATGCGATAGTAATGAGCCGTCGATTCCCAGCTCATGCCGCCGATAAGGCCTATGGTCTTCATGTTGTCTTACGCGTGGGTAAAGCGTTGCGGGATGTCGATAAAAGCTTCGACAACCCTTTCATAAGCCTCGCGCTTGAACGACACAATGAGGGACGGCGTGCGCGACAGGCGCTCCCAGCGCCAGGCGTCGAATTCGGCGTGGAACTTGCCGCCGCCGGGCGAGGCCACATCGATATCCCCATCGGTGCCGGTAAAGGCAAAGGCAAACCAGCGCTGGCGCTGGCCGCGATATTTTCCCTTCAGCGCCTTGCCGAGCTGTTCGTCGGGCAGGTCGTAATAGATCCATTCCGGGGCTTCCGCGAGGAGGCTCACGGACGAGATATTGGTTTCTTCATAGAGTTCGCGCAGCGCGGCGCGCAGCGGGTCCTCGCCCGCATCGATCCCGCCCTGCGGCATCTGCCAAGGCGCGTCATAGTCCGCCGACTTTTCCGGGTCGTCGGATTTGCGGCGGCCGACAAAGACATTGCCCTCTGCATTGAAGACGGCAATGCCGACGCAGTCGCGATAGGGAAGGGATTCTCGGCTCGGAATAGAGGACATGGTTTCGGTCAGTTCTGTTGGCGCCCAGCGGACCAAAGCTAGCCAGTCTCTGAGACGCTATTGCATCAGCGCGCTGGCGGGAACCAGCGCGATACCCTTGCCATCAAGGCCGGCCGACCATTCCGAGACGGCCTGGATGGAAATGGGCAATGCGCTGACAATACCGATTGCGCTGCCATGTTCCATGGCTTCGGCTTCAAGGCTGTCCAGCGCTGAGAGAATAGATGAGCGCGCCGGATTGGCATCGATCAGCATGCTGGCCCGCGCATAGGGCACCTTGTTGGCGCTGGCGAGCTGGGCCGAAACCGAGCGATTGGACGAGCCATCGTCGATATAGCCGACGCCGCGCGCGCCCAGCTCTTCCATCACCGGACCGAAATCGCCGGCCGAGGCGGTGAAGCGCGCGCCCATATTGTTGATGATGCCAAAATAGCCGCCAAAGCGGGCCATCAGCCAAAAGAGCTTTTCGAGATTTTCACGCGGCGGCTCCCCGGTGAGCAGAGTATGCGGGCCGGGATCGTTCTGCGGAAAATCGAAGGGTTCCAATGGCACTTCGAGCATGACCTCGTGGCCGCCGCCGCGGGCGACGGCAACGGTCTTTTCGAGTGCCTTGCCATAGGGCGCAAAGGCGAGCGTCACGAGATCGGGGAGCTGGGCGATGGCGTCGAGCGAACCCTGTTCGTTGATACCGAGCCCGGTGACGATGAGCGCAATGCGCGGACCGGTGCCGGCGCTGGCCGCCTCGAAGGGGTAGTGATAGGTGGCAAAAGGCGTCTCACCGGTGCTCGAAATGCGCGGAATGGGGCCATTGGCCGTTTCCTCGCTGAGTTCAGGCACGATGCCGGCGCTGTCGGGGGCGAGATGGGCTTCGGCGCTGGCGGTTTCGCCGGGCGGCGGCACGGCCGTGATCGAGCCATCTGCCGGATATTGCTGCGGGTCTGCAGTGATCGTGGCTGGGCCCGAAGCGGCCGTATCGGCGACGCTATTGCCCACCTGCGAATTGACGATGCCGGCTTCCTGGCTCGGCCGTCCGCCCGTCGGATCGTCAACGAGAACGAGGCGCGCCACGGTGCCGATGACGATGATGCCGATCAGGCCGAAAAGGATGCGCGCTATGGGCAGGTGCGGGCGCCCCAAGGCATTCTTGAGGCGCTGACGGCGACCGGTCAGGGGCGTACTCAAATCATTGGCCATCGGCAGTCCGGCCCTACCCAAGAGAGAAGTAAATGGGGGCGCAGCGGCGAATCAACCCGTTGCGCCCCCAGTCTAGCACGGCTCAGCCGTTACTCCGCCTTTGGCGGATAGGCCGCGTTGGTCTCTTCGCCATTGATCAGCTTGATCGCATATTGAAGCTGGGCGTCATCGGCTGCTTCCTGCGGCACATAGACCGAGGAGCCGACGGTGCTTTCTTCCTGGCCTTCGATGGTGATGTGACCGGCGAGCCCGGCTTCACCGACGATCTCGTCGCGACCCTGGAATTCGGCCGGCACCACCTGGCGGATCTCGATATCGGGCGTGATGCCGAGAGCCTGGATGGAGCGGTTGTCTGGGGTGTAGTAGCGGGCCGTGGTCAGGCGCATGGCGCCATCGGGGCCGAGCGAGATGATCGACTGCACAGAACCCTTGCCGAAGGAGCGCGTACCGACAAGCGTGGCGCGCTTGTGGTCCTGGAGAGCACCGGCGACGATTTCGGAGGCCGAAGCCGAGCCGCCATTGATCAGCACGACCAGCGGCACATCGGCGAGCTGTTCGTCGAGCGGATCGGGCTCGGCATCGTAGCGGGCGCTTTCCTGCTCGGTGCGGCCACGGGTCAAGACCACCGCGCCCTGCTTGAGGAAGGCGTCGGCGACATAGACGGCCTGGTCGACGAGACCGCCGGGGTTGTTGCGCAGGTCAAGGATGATGCCCTTAGGCGCCACGCCGTCGCGCTCTTCGTAAATATCCCTGATGGCGTTTTCGATACCGATATAGGCCTGGGCCGAGAAGCGGGCGAGGCGCAGCACGGCGACATCGCCCTCCATGGTCCAGCGCACGGCGCGCATGGCAATGGTGGCGCGGGTCAATTTGAATTCGAGCGGCTTGTCGACACCCTCGCGGGCGACCGTCACGGTGATATCCGTGCCCACCGGGCCACGCATCTTTTCGACGGCTTCGTCGAGCGACAGGCCCTGGATGGAAACGCCGTCGAGCTCGATGATGAAGTCATTGGCCAGAATGCCGGCGCGGGCGGCCGGGGTATCGTCGATGGGCGAGATGACCTTGATCGTGCCCTCTTCCATGGTGACTTCGATGCCGAGGCCACCGAATTCGCCCGAAGTGTCCTGGCGGAATTCATCGGCATCCTGCGGCGGCAGATAGCCAGAATGGGGGTCGAGCGAGGTCAGCATGCCCTGGATGGCGGCGCGGATCAGCTCCTGCTCGTCTGGGGGATCGACATATTCGGCGCGGATGCGATCAAAGATTTCGCCAAAAAGGTTGAGATCGGCATAGATCTCCAGGGGATCGCGCGGTTCCTTCTTGAGCTCTTCGGCTGTGGGCTCGGGCTGCTCGCCACTCGGATTGGGCTCTTCCACCGGCGTCTCGGGGGTCGGCGGCGCGTCCTGCGCCAGAATCCCCACGGTCGGGATGAGCAGCGCCACACCAAGGGCGGCGGCGCGAAGGGTGGTCAAGCGCATGGATTACTATCCCGTCTGTTGTTCGCTCGGGGCCCACCAGCTTTCCGGGTCGATGGGCTCGTTGTTCTGTCGCAATTCTATATAAAGCGTCGGCTGGGCGTTGCCAGCATTGGTGGTCACGGTCCGCCCAATTGTGCGTGATCCCATCTGTCCCAGCGGTTCGCCCAAAAGGACGAACTGCCCGATATCGACGGAAATGGTTTCAAGCCCGGCCAGCAGGGTGGTGAAACCCTGTCCGGTATTGAGAATGACGATCTGGCCATAATTGAGGTAGGGGCCCTTATAGAGCACCCAGCCATCGGCCGGGGCCACCACCTGCGCCTCGGCACGGGTGACGATGGACTGGCCCTGCGAAATGCCGCCAAAGCCATCGCCGGCGCCAAACTGCACCACGGTGACGCCATTGGCCGGCTGGGCGAGATAGCCTTTTGCTAGCGGGAAGGGCACGGCCGGTTCGGTACGCGCCGCATTGGCAAAGGCGAGAGCGATCGCTTCGGGCGAAAGCTGCGGCATATCCGGCTGAGCAGGCGCGGTGCCGGTCTGGGTCTGGTTGGCGCGGGCCGAGAGGGCGTCGATGAGTTCGCGCAGCGTGCTGGCGCGTTCGGCAAGGTCGACGGCCGCCTGTTCCTCGGTGCTCAATTGCGCACCCACCTGCTCGATGCCCTGTTTTCGCGCCGCGATCAGCGTCGCGATGCGCAGTTGCTCTTCCTCGAGCACGGCATAATTGGCTTTCAAAGTCGCCTCTTCGGCCAGCGCCTGTTCCTTGATCGCCATCAGCGATTTGAGGTCAGCGCCCACCGTATCCGCCCGCTCGCGCAGTTGCGGCACGATGGCGGCAATCAGCATGGCGCCGCGAGCCGAACCCAGGGCGTCGCTGGGGTCGACGATCAAGGCCGGCGGGGGATTAAGCGAAATGCGTTCCAAAGCCGCCAGCACATTGGCAATCTCGGCATCGGCGCCATCGAGCCGGCCGCGCACTTCCAGTTCCTCGACGATGAGATTGGAAAGGCGCTCCTCGACATCGGCGACTTCGATTTCGGCCAGTTTTACCCGCTGGCCGGCGGCAATGAGTGCGGCATTCTGGCGGGTGCGGTCACCCTCCATTTCGGCGATTTCGGCCTTCAAGGCGTCGATGCGCTCGCGGCTCAGTTGCAGCGAGGCTTCCACTTCCTCAAGATCGGCTGCGTTATTGCGCGCCGTTTCTTCGCCATCGGCTGGCGGAGCGGTCTCGGCGGCGGGCGCGGCTTCCGTTATAGGCGCCGTTTCGGCAGGAGCGGGCGTCGTCGGTGCTGCTGTTGGGGTAGCGGCCGCGGGAGGCGTCGCCGTGGCTGGAGGCGTTTCGGTCTGTGCCAGCAAAGGCAGCGCAAATCCCCCGGCAAGCACAATGCCGCCAAGCGTCGCTCTGACGATGCTATCCGGCCAAACCGGCATGAAAACTCCTGGGTCCAGCGGCTTGCCCGCATGGCACACCGAATCACTCAGAGGCGAGATTAGCAAAGGGTGGGAAAACCGCAGGTTAACGTTGCTTAACCATAATTTTCTCACCTCTTCGCGCTGCCTATGGGGCGGAGGTGCCAGAATTGTGGCGCTCAGTCGCCGCGATGATAGGGGTGGCCCGAGAGAATGGTCGTGGCGCGGTAAAGCTGTTCGGCCAGCATGATGCGCACCAATTGGTGCGGCCAGACCATGGGCGAAAAGCTCAGCGACAGGTCGGCGTTTTTCACGAAATCCAGATCGATGCCGTCGGCCCCGCCGATGACAAAGGAGACCGCGGGCCTGCCCTCGTCACGCCAACGTCCAAGCAGGTTGGAAAAGGCTTCGGAGCCCAATGATTTCCCGCGCTCGTCGAGCGTCACCAGAATGCCCTCAGGCAGGGCAGCACGCAGCACCTTGGCCTCTTCGACTTTTCGAGAGGCCGCCGAGCCGGCGCGGGATTCATTGAGTTCGGTAACGTCGAAACCGGTAAGAGCCAGCGGCTTGCCGCTGGCGATAGCCCGATCAAGATAGCGCGAGACAAGTTCGCGCTCGGGACCGGATTTCATCCGGCCCACGGCCGCAATGGCTATGCGCATGAGCTTTCCTTGCGCGTCGGCCAGCCCGAAAACCGGCAGCCACTTTTCGGGCCGACGCGACTAGTGAGCGTCAGCGGAAAAGTCCGCCTGCCACATCTTCTCGATATTGTAGAATTCGCGCACTTCCGGACGGAAGATATGCACGATCACATCGCCCGTATCGACCAGCACCCAGTCGCAATGAGGCAGGCCTTCCACGCGTGGCTTGCCGAAACCATTTTCGCGCAGAGCACGGATGATCTGGTCGGCAACGGCGCCGACATGGCGCTGCGAGCGGCCCGAGGTCACGATCATGTGGTCGGCGAGCGAGGACTTGCCGGTGATATCGACCGACACAGTCTCTTCGGCCTTGGCGTCATCGAGCACGTTGAGGATCAGTTCGACGGCCGATTCGACCGAAGGCACAGCGGCGGCTGCAGGGGCGGAAACAGTGTTATTGGGCAGCGCGGCCATCAGAAACGGCCTTCCGCCCATGCGCGAGCATGAGTCATGCGATTAGTCAGCATCCTTGGTTGTTGATCGGAATATTGCGGCGTCTTGGCAAACGGCAAGCCGTCAGTTCCTGTTCCGAAAACAGCGATCATTTCCCTGAATATGCGCGTTTTTCGTCTTTTCCGCAAGATGAAGGGTAAAATCTCAAGTTTTATGACGTTTCGCCGCTCGAATTGCACTTGAGGAGAGGCTCGATTGCCGCCCGTGGAGATAGACCCAGGCCGGTGGCGAGAGGCTTGCCAGCACCGGCGCATCCTCCTGATCGATCTGGCCATGGGCCAGCGCGAGGGCGGCCCGCGACGCCAGCGCCCGATTGGATGAACCCGGCCGCGCATAGACGGCGATGGGCAGGGTGTTCGCAATATCCTGCCAGCGCTCCCAGCGATGGAAGTCGGCAAGGCTATCCGCCCCCATGATCCAGACGAAGCGCCTGTCGGCCAACGAATGCCTTAGAAAACGCACGGTCTGCCATGTGTAGCGAAAACCCTTCTGCGCTTCGAAGCCGGTGACTCGAATGCGCGGATTGTCGATCAGCGCCCGCGCTGCCCGTACCCTGTCGGCTAGGGGCGCGAGTTCGGAGTGGTTTTTCAGCGGATTGCCCGGGGTGACCAGCACCCAGAGCGCATCGAGCTCCAGCCTGCGCATGGTTTCTTCCATCACCAGCACATGGCCGGCATGGATGGGATTGAAACTGCCGCCGAACAGGCCAATGCGCATGCCGCTGCCGGACGGCGGCAGGTCGGTTATGCCGGGAATGCGGAGGGCCGTATGCAAGGTCACGTCAGGGTCGGAGCTGCCCATTGCCGCGAACGCGGTATTTGAATGAGGTCAATTGCTCGACGCCCACCGGCCCGCGCGCATGCATCTTGCCCGTCGCAATACCGATTTCGCCGCCAAAGCCGAATTCTCCGCCATCGGCAAACTGCGTGGACGCATTGTGGACGAGAATGGCGCTATCGATCTCGTTGAAGAACTTTTCGACCGCCACCGAATCTTCGGCAATGATCGCCTCGGTGTGGTGGCTCGAATAGTGCTCGATGTGCGCAATGGCAGCTTCGACACTGTCGACCACCTTTACGGAGATGATCGCATCCTCGTATTCGGTCTTCCAATCCTCTTCGGTCGCCGGCTTTGCTTCCGCGATCAGCGACTGCACCGTGGCATCGCCGCGGATCTCGCAACCCTTGGCCACCAGCGCATCGATGATGGGCTTGAGGTGGGTAGCGACGACATCCTTGTGCACGAGCAGCGTTTCCGCCGCCCCGCAAATTCCCGTACGTCGCATCTTGGCGTTCAGCGTAATCGACACGGCTTTGTCGAGGTCGGCCGAACGGTCGATATAGACGTGTACCAAGCCCTCGAGATGGGCAAAGACCGGTACCCGGGCTTCAGACTGCACCCGCGCCACCAGCGACTTACCGCCGCGCGGCACGATAACGTCGATGGTGCCACCGAGCCCGCCTAGCAATTCGCCCACAGCGGAGCGATCGGTGGTCGGCACCAGTTGCACGCCGTCTTCCGGCAGGCCAGCAAGTTTTAAGCCCAGCCGCAGGCAATCGACCAGCGCGCGCGACGAATGCACGCTGTCGCTGCCGCCGCGCAGGATGACGGCATTGCCAGATTTCAGACACAGCGCACCGGCATCGGCCGTCACATTGGGCCGGCTTTCATAGATGACGCCGATGACCCCGAGCGGCGTGCGCACGCGCTCGATATGGAGGCCATTGGGCCTGTCCCATTCGGCAATGATTGCGCCGACCGGATCGGGAAGTTCGGCAATGGTCCGCAGCGCATCGATAATGCCGTCGAGCCGCGCTTCGGTCAGCAGCAGCCGATCCTGAAACGCCTTGGTCATGCCCTTGGCTTCGGCATTTTCCACGTCGACAGCATTGGCGGCCAGAATATCCGGCTTGTGATTGCGCACGGCTTCCGCCGCGCCGATCAGCGCCGCATATTTGCGCTCGGCACTGGCGGTGGCGAGCTTGCTCGCCGCCACCCGCGCCTTCCGGCCGAGTTCGAGCATCAGGGTCGGAATATCGTTTGAGGTGACTTCAGCAAGGCTCATCAGTGCAATTCCTCCAGCGCCGCCGTCAGCACCATATTATCGCGATGGATCAGTTCCGAACGGCTGCCGATCCCCAGGAGTTCGACCACCGTGCTGCTCCGCTTGCCCATGGCGAGCCGCGCATCTTCGCTGTCGAGCCCCACCAGCCCACGGGCAATTTCGCGCCCATCGGGATCGACCACGGCAACCGTATCGCCGCGTTCGAATTCGCCGCTCACCTTGGTCACGCCAATCGGCAGCAGCGATCGGCCCTGCTTCAGCGCACTCGTCGCGCCGGCATCGACCTGCAGCGTACCGGCAACCGTTAGGGTTCCCATGATCCAGCGTTTGCGCGCCTGGGCGCGCGAGCGGGCAGGGTGGAAGAGCGTGTGGCGGCCGCCCTCGGTCAGCGTCTTCAGCGGATGGGTTTCCGTCCCCTTTGCAATCACCATGGCGGTCCCGGCCAGTGTCGCAATCTTGCCGGCCTCCACCTTGGTCGTCATGCCGCCACGCGACAGATGGCTCGCGGCGCCCCCTGCCATGGCTTCGATGGCCGGGGTAATGCTTTCGACCACCGGAATATGCTGCGCGTTCGGGTCTTTCGCCGGCGGCGCCGTATAGAGCCCGTCAATGTCGGAGAGCAGCACGAGGCAATCGGCCTCGATCATCGTAGCAACACGCGCCGAAAGGCGATCATTGTCGCCATAGCGGATTTCCGCCGTCGCGACGCTGTCATTCTCGTTGAAGATCGGAATAGCGCCGAGCCCGAGCAGCGTCGTCACCGTGGTCCGCGCATTGAGATAATAGCGTCGCTCTTCGGTGATGTTGGGGGTGATCAGAATCTGCCCCGTGACGATATTATGCCGCGCCAGCGCCTCGGCCCAGGCCTGCGACAGGGCGATCTGCCCCGCGCTCGCCGCGGCCTGCGATTGTTCCAGCGTCAGCGACACGGCGGACAGCCCCAGCAGCCCGCGCCCCAGCGCGATGGCGCCCGAGGAAACGACGACGATGTCCCGCCCCTCGGCTTTCAGCGCCGCAATATCCTCGGCGAGATCGTCGAGCCATGCCTTGCGCAGTTTACCAGCCTTGTCGACCAGCAGCGCCGAACCGATCTTGATGGTAATGCGCCGATAGGGCGCCAGCGCATTGGCTGACATCAGGGGGTCCACTTCTCTTCGGTCTTGGGCGCCAGAGCTGCGGCTTCTTCAGCACGGCTCTCGTCGATCACGCCGAGCACGTCATAAAGCACCTGCTCGACGCCTTCGCCCGTCGCACCCGAAATGGCGCGCACTTCGGCCTTGCTGACCTTTTTCAGCGCCTTCATCTTGGCCTTGAGCTCTTCGGGCGTCAGGGCGTCGATCTTGTTGAGCACGACGATTTCGGGCTTTTCCGCCAGAACATCGGCATAGGCACCGAGTTCATAGCGCACGGCCTTATAGACATGCGCCACGTCTTCATTGGTGCCGTCGATCAGGTGAATGAGCACGCCGCAACGCTCGATATGGCCGAGGAAACGGTCACCGATGCCAATGCCCTCGCTGGCGCCTTCAATGAGCCCCGGAATATCGGCCAGCACGAATTCGCGCTCGCCCGCCCGCACCACGCCGAGGTTCGGATGCAGCGTCGTAAATGGATAGTCCGCAATCTTGGGTTTTGCTGCCGAAACGGCCGCCAAAAAGGTCGACTTGCCGGCATTGGGCTGGCCCACGAGACCCGCATCCGCGATCAGTTTCAGACGCAGCCAGATGCCTTTTTCGAGGCCCGGCTGGCCGGGATTGGCGTGGCGCGGCGCCTGGTTGGACGAGGTCTTGAAATAGGCATTGCCGAAACCGCCATTGCCGCCATGAAGCAGCACGACGCGCTGGCCGATCTCGGTAAAATCGGCGATCAGGGTTTCCTGGTCTTCCTCGAAAATCTGCGTGCCCTTGGGCACCCGCAGCACGATGTCTTCGCCATTGGCGCCGGCGCGGTTCTTGCCCATGCCATGGACGCCCGTGGGCGCGCGAAAGTGCTGGGCATAGCGGAAGTCGATCAGCGTGTTGAGGCCATCGGCACATACGGCCACGACGTCGCCGCCGCGTCCGCCATTGCCGCCATCGGGGCCGCCGAACTCGATGAATTTTTCGCGGTGAAAGCTGACCGCGCCCGCGCCGCCATCGCCGGACTTGATGTAGATCTTGGCCTGATCGAGAAATTTCATGTGCGTCGTGCCTTCCAGACGCCAAGCGTCAGTTCTGTGTCGATATGCTCCACCTCGGCGTCGCGCGCAAGGCAGAGCAGCCAGCTTCGTCCGCTTTGGGTAAAGCCCAGCTTCTGCTGGATCGCGAGGGAAGCGTGGTTGAAGTGAAAAACGCCGGAATAGACCACCGGCGCATTGGTGGTGTCGAAGAACCAGTCGAGGGAAGCAATGGCCGCCTCGGTCATGATCCCGCGGCCCCAAAAGGGTTTGCCGAGCCAGTAGCCGATCACCGGGCCATCCGGGCCGGGATGGAAGCCGATATGGCCGACATAACCCTCGCCCTTGATCTCGATGGTAAAGTTCGCGTCGTCCGCCTCGACATCGCTATGCCGCGTGCGCAGCCAGGCCTTGGCATCCGAGAGGAGATAAGGAAACGGCACCCGCGCCAGGTTGCCCGCTACCTCGAAGTCATTGAGATATTTCGCGATTGGCTCGGCGTCCTGCGCACGCGGCGCGCGCAGGATCAGTCGGTCCGTCTCGATGATCGGCAGCATCATCGGCAAAACTCTCTCAGGCGCATAGATCATTCCTTCTCGCCCGCCAGTCCGTGCGGCTCAGCGCCGTCGTCACATGCTCGACATTGTGCTGCAGCGCCTGGGAGAAACGCATTTCCCGGCCCGTCGCCACAAAGCCAAGCTTGGCCTTGAGTCTGAGGGACGCGATATTGTTGTGGTGAGCGCTCGAGCGAATGGCTTCCGCGCCCGTGCCGTCAAAATGCCAGTCGATCAGCGCCGAAGCCGCTTCCATGCCATAGCCCCTCTGCCAATGCGGCCGGGCAATCCAGAAGCCGAGTTCACTGACAAGGGTCACGCAGCCGATCAGCCCCTTTTGCGGATGCTCGATGATGAAGAAGGCTTTTTCGGGCGTCGGGGCCGGAGCCGAGCGCAGAAAATCCTGCGCCATCGACAGCGTATAGGGCCAAGGGACCGGGGTCAGCCACTTTGCAACCGCAAATTCGCTGATGCCCAAAGCATAGCAAGGCGCATCTTCTGGCCGCGGGGCGCGCAGGATCAGTCTTTCGGTGACAAGCTCGGTCATCTCTCGCCAAACTCCAACCGCATGAGCACGACAGCCTGGCCTTTGAGCGTGCCGTCCTTGTCCATCGATTCACCGATCTCGGTAAAACCAAGCTTTTTCAAGACATTGCGAGAGCCGGAATTGGAGAGCAGTGCGCGAGATCGGAGGGCCGCCGCCCCGGCCGCTCGCGCGGCATCGACCACGGCTCGGCCGGCCTCTGTGGCAAAGCCCTGGCCCCAATGGGGTTCGCCCAGCCAATAGCCGAGTTCGGGCAAGGCATCCTCGTCCATGCGCAGCCCGACGACGCCGATGCAGGCGCCATCGAGCTCGATGGCAAAGCATTTTTCCTCGGGCTTGGTCGCGATCTCCTCGACGAAGAAGCGGGCATCCTTCTCGGAATAGGGGAAGGGCAGGCGCGACATGACGCGATGCACCCGCTCATTGTTGGCGAGTTTGGCGATTTGGGAAACATGGGCCATTGCCGGAGCGGCCAGTACCAAGCGCGCGGTGGTGAGCGTCGAGGGCAGGCGGTCCTTGAGGGCAGTCATCATGTTTCTCCAGAAGCGAAAAGGGGAACCGGTTGACCGGTTCCCCTTTGCAGTTCTGGTTTGTCGCCAAACGCCGCCGGGGAACTGGTCTCCGGCTGGTTGGTCAGGCCTGCCGGGTTATTCGGCGGCCTCTGCCGGGACGACAGACACGTGTACTTTGCTATTCGCGCGGGTGCGGAACGCAACGGTGCCATCGACCAGAGCATAGATCGTGTGATCCTTGCCCAGGCCAACACCGGTGCCGACAGCCCACTTGGTGCCGCGTTGACGGATGATGATGTTGCCGGCGACGACAGCTTCGCCACCGAACTTCTTCACGCCGAGACGACGGCCAGCGGTATCACGACCGTTGCGGGATGAACCGCCTGCTTTCTTATGTGCCATGGTCTAGCTTCCTCTTATTCCTGGTCGGCCTTGGGAGCGGCCTTCTTGGCCGGGGCCTTCTTTGCCGGCTTTTCAGCGGCTTCGCCTTCAGCAGCAGCCTTCTTGGGCGCAGCCTTCTTCGGTGCGGCCTTGGCTTCGGTTGCTTCGGCGGCTTCAGCCTTGGGAGCAGCCTTCTTGGCCGGGGCCTTTTCGGTCACGGCGCCTGATGCTTCGGCCTTGGCGGCAGCCTTGATCGTCGGCTTGGCGCCGCCGGTCAGAATTTCAGTGATGCGCACGGTGGTCAGCAGCTGGCGGTGACCGTTGCGACGACGCGAATTGTGGCGGCGACGCTTCTTGAAGATGATGACGGTCTTCTGCTTCTTGGTCTCGACCAGCTCGGCAGCAACGAGTGCGCCTTCAACCAGCGGAGCGCCGATCACGTCACCAACCATCAGGACTTCGTCAAAGGTGACGATGTCACCGGCTTCGGCGTCGAGCTTTTCGATCTTGATGACGTCGTTGGCAGCAACCTTGTACTGCTTGCCGCCCGTCTTGATGACTGCAAAAGTCATATGCACAACCGAACGCTTCAAACGCCCGGTCCCTTTTCTGTCGCGCCCTGCGGCACCGCGGCTTTCATGCCAGTTTCGCGGTTTTTACGGATGTAGGTCAGGAATCTGACCGGCAGCCTCGAGCAGCGTTTTCAAACAAAACCAGCGCACCGGTGGGACCAGTGCGCGTGGGATCGGGGGCTTATCGGGAAAAAGGGGCAAAGAGTCAAGCGCCGTCGCGGTTTTCGGCGGCGCCTGCTGCACTCAGCCCTGGCCGTGAGTGTACCAGTTGCGGAGGCGCACTTCGGTATGCTCGCCAACGCCGGTTTCCAGCACCGACAGGTCGCTGTCGCCATAGTGGTAGGGATAGACGATCCCCGGCTTGAAGACATTGATCGCTTCCACAGCCTGGTCCGGCGTCATCGTATAGGGCAGGTTCATGGGCAGGAAGGCGACTGCGATGTCGGTCAGCGCCAGCATGTCCTCGGTCGGCTCGGTATCGCCGGCGACATAGACGAGCTTGTCGCCAAAGGTAAGCACATAGCCATTGCCAACGCCCACCGGGTGATAGTTCATACGGTCGGCGGTGGTGTTGTGCGCTGCGATGGCCTTCAGTTTGACGCCATCGAGCTCACCATCCGCACCATTGGCGAGAGAAGTGGCATTGGCCTTCAGTCCCTCGGGTAATTTTCCAAAAACATCTTCATTGGTCAGCAGCGGCGCCGAACCGGCAATGGCTTCCAGGGTCGGCACATCAAAATGGTCGCCATGGCCGTGGGTGATGAGGATGGCGGTCGGGGCCGGCAGGCCTTCATAGAGCGCTGCGCCGCCCACGGGATCGACATAGATCACCTTGCCACCCCATTCGAGCACGAGGCTCGCATGTTCGACCGGATGAATGACGAGGTCGCCCTCGCTGGTGGCAATAGTTTCGGCCATGGATGCGTCCTGAGCAAATACGAAGCTGGGCCCTAAAAGATTGGCGGCAAGCCCGGCTATTGGCAAGCCGGCCATGCCGGCAACGAGTGTGCGTCGCGTAACCATAGGTCTCTCCCGTGAAAAGAATTGTGCCTGACGCCACAACAACGCAGATTCGCGAAAGGAGATCGCTCGACACGGATTTGTGACTGCGAGGGGCCGGAACCGCTTTCTGTGACATCCGCACACAAGGGGTGTTGCAGCCCGCGTCCCGCTATGCCATAAGCCGCCCCGTATCGACCGGCCGGGATTTCAACGATCCCTTTTCGATCTCGCGGAGAGATGGCAGAGCGGTTGAATGCACCGCACTCGAAATGCGGCATAGGGGCAACTCTATCGGGGGTTCGAATCCCTCTCTCTCCGCCAGTTTCCCGAAATACAGCGCTTTCAATGGCTTAAGCTCCCGGAGAATCTTCGAGACTCATACACATGCATGATGCACGTGTCGTCCGCTCTCCGGCCCATTGGCTTGAAGTCGGAGACGGTCATGGCGGCCAAGTGCGCCTATGTGGAAAAGGTCGGTGCAGTCTATTATGTGCGCAAGCGAATCCCTCGCGCCTGGAACAGGCAGACCGAGGGCGAAGTCGTGCGTCTGTCGCTACGGACCAAGGATCGGGTGACGGCGCTTAAATGGGGTCTGGAGACGCTGGCTGTGTTCGAGGAATTGCTGGGCATGGAGCCGAAAGATGCCCTGATGCAACTGACTCGGCAGCTCATCGACGAGCAGCTCCTTCGGCCTGAAGACATGACCGGAGCTGATCTGGTACGCCGGCGAGCGCTTGGTAATGTCGGCGCCAAGATCATCCGCCGCGCTCGGCAGGAGCTGCAGCTGGGCGAGAATCTCAATGCCATCTATGAGGAGCTCGTCCATTTCAACCGGGCCACGGTGGAAGGTGAGGCCATATATGACGGGCTACCACAGGAGGAAAAGGCTCGACGCGGCGTTACGGGCCGCGTGATCGATCTGTCCGGCTTTGATGCGGTGCTCGATGACCTTGGAGCCAAGCCTGGCGAGACCCTGCCGGTAGGGGCGGCCCTCGCTCCGATTTCGCATGAACCGCCCAAGCCTATGCGGGTGGTGGAGAGTACGGTCGAGAAAGCTTCAGCACCGGCTGTTTATACGCTGCGCTACCTGATGGACGACTACTTCAAGAAGGGCGGTAAAACCACCGGCTCGGACAATCGCGCCAATGTCGAGCGTGCGGTGAAACTGTTCGAGGACCTGTGCCCCGAGGTTAAAGTTCTGGCGGTGATGGACATCGGCCTTGACCTCTGGGACCAGCTCTACGATTTCGTCCAAGAGATTCCCCTGTTGCGGGGTCGGGCCAGTCCGGACGATCTTGTCGCCTTCACGCGTGAGATGCAGGCCAAGGGCGACAATTACCCCCGGCTCGCCATTGGCACGCTGAATTCAAATTACCTCGGGGCCATCACCCGCTTGGTCAAGCACGGCAACAAGCGGCGCCTGTTCACCTGGCAGGCGCCTCCAATGGTCGTCACCGAGGGCAAAAGGGCCACCAAGAGCAAGGCCAAGGCGCCCTTTTCGCCTGGAGAGATCACGGCGATTACGTCCTGCCCTGTTTATCTTGGCAGCGCATCCCGCCACCATCGCTACTCGCCCGGCGCTAACGTCTATGCGGACGATCATATCTATTGGGCGCCGCTCACTGCTATGCATGTCGGCATGCGGGTGACCGAGATCGGCCTATTGCGCCTCGCGCAATTGCAGACCTGGTTCGGAAAGCCGACGCTCGTGCTTGAACTCGATGGCATCGACGATGGTGCCGCCGGAGAGGAAGGCTACAAGACCGGCAATGCCATTCGGCGGGTGCCGGTCCATCCCCAACTGATCGAATTGGGATTCCTCGACTTCTGGCAGCACCAGTTGGAGGCAGGCCACAAGCGTTTGTTCCCGGCATGGACGCAACACATCAAGGGCGGCAGGGACCATCGGCCAGAAGTGCACTTCGAAGCCGACTTCTTCAACGCCCACCGGCTAAAATGGGGCGTATCGAAGCACCGAAAGGATAAGTTGACGTTTCATTCGTTCCGCGGTTTTTTCATCCAGGCCTGTCACGATGCCAGGATCAATCCCTATACGATACTCAAATGGGTCGGGCATGACGAGGAGACGGCAGCCAAAACAAACGAAGTTCACCGCAATTATCTGAGCCAGGATCTGACGGAGGAGGAAGTGGCCGAGATCGCCAAGGTGAAGGTGCCGATCGGGCCGGTCGTTTCCTACAAAAACTGGCTCAAAAGATAATAGCTGAATGGCCAGATTTGGTTGCGCTCGGGCAACATTGCTCATCACGGCGCAACGCGCGGAGCGTAAGAGGGCAAGGGTCCGCTGTCCCGTGTCTATTTTGCGCCCCATTCCAGCCGTTCGGTCTTCCATTTTGATTTCCCGAAAGCGGTCGGTCTACTGCTCTGGGTCTGGCGACGGCGACGGCGACGGCGACGGCGAGAAGACTGCGCATTTCACTAACAATCTAACATCGGCGTGACAAAAGGGTTCTCTACTCGAAACTGGTGTCGAATTTGTCGTTTCATAGCCGCGAGAGAGCCCGTGGGGCCAGTGCCTCAAGCTTCCGATGCTGGCAAGCCGATCCTGTCTCGATACCGATCAGGCAAATCGCGTGTTTTTTCGAGTTCCTCAAGCAAATGTTTACATTGCCAGGTTGCGGAGACCGCCAGTCGTTTGTAGTGGGTCCTGACACGTTCGACCTTCTGGTCTTCATTCCGGGGATCCGGATAGAGGTATTGAACGCCGGTCCCATTGGGGTGGGCGATCTCGGAGAGTTCATCGTAGACGCGCATCATGGAAAGCGCATCTGCGAAGCCTTTAGCTTCGGTACCCTCATCGCTCTTGCGCGTCATTTTGTCCATCGCGGTGAAGATGCCATACCGCTTGTCAAGATGCGCCACATACTCGGCATCGATCTTGGCCAGGTGACGAATGGCGTCCATGACGTGGATGGGCTTTGGATCGCGGTTGGAGAAACCAGCAAAAAAACGCAACAGCCGAAGCTCCAACCGGGCCTGGTTCGCTTCGTCGACAAAGCACCTCATCTCGTGCAGAAAGAGCGAGCCCATCGCGATCGTCTCCAGCAAAGCTCGGCCGGCGATAGCTGCTGGGATGATCTTGTCCGCCTCTAGAAGCAGATAGATGGTCTCCAAAAGGTCAACCGATCGTCGCGCGTAGGACTGTCGCAATTCCATCAGTGAGAACAGTTGCGTTCCGTTGGGATTGAAATTAAATCGCATGTCCTCGGTCGCAAACTTCCTGAGATTTTCTTCGATCTGATTATATCGAGCTTCGGCAAGCGGGTTGCCGTAGATCTGCTCAACCACGTCCCGTTTCGTCATCCGACAAACACACTCCTGCCCCAGACCTCACCCTGACATGTCTTCGCTTGTTCTGTCTGGATGCGTGCCATTGTCGATCGGCGTCACCTGATCGCTGAGGTTGTTGGCTTTTCGTGCTTCGTCTGCTGCCAACAACCGCAGCAATGTGCAGAGATCAACCAAGGGCGCGAAGAGCAGCTATAGGGGACGAGACTTTTTGGGGCTCTATTCCCTGGCGACGTTTGACGCCCAGCACTCGTTCATGGTCGGGGTGCCGCTGAGCAAAGTCGCCAAGACGTACCCCAGTGGCCCACTTGGGAATAGCAATGCTGCTTCCGCTGAGCGTTTGGCATCGATGTAGCACCGGCCAGATTATTCCCTTCGTTGATCGGAGTTCATCCTTCTACTGCGTCACCAAGGCGTACATCTTTGCCCTATAAGCCATCAGCTTCTGATTCACTTCCAGCATTTCTGCAACTAGCTGGTCATAGTCAGGAAAACGCTTCTGAATGTCCTGAGGATGCTCCAACGAATCCTTGTCTCGCTCGAGTTGGTTTGCATACCAACGCCGAAAACGCGCCTGCCATTTGGTAAGATGAGGGCGCAAGCCAGTGTTCAGCACCTCTATGGACAGCTGAATGATCTTCTTGGTCGAGTCCTGACGCACCTTGACCACCGGCACGTCCTTGATCAGCTCGCGGGTGACGGCGAAGAATTCATACCAGCTATTGTAGATCTCATCGATGACATCGTCATCCGGATCGATCTTGAGCCCGATCTTACGCGTACTGAGTTCGACCCACACCCGGTAGGCAACCGTGCGATCGAGATCGTTCGCCCTCAGGGTGATTTTCTGATCGCCAAGACCAAACTCGGCCTCTTCGATCTCAAATTCTGGCAGCCGGCGATGAAACAGGTAGTGACGTACCAGCAGAGCAATACCAAGCGCCAAGATCAGTAGCGCCACCACGACTACATTGACGTGGACACTGAGACCGAAGTCTTTATCCAGGGCAATGCTCAAATAGTCGGTCACCGTCTCAGTCGAGCTTGTCGAGCCCGTATCGCCCATGAAATCCCCCATAACCGGCATCGAGAGCCAAGCCGACAATTTTATTGAATGCCCTTTACAACAGAACGCACAGCAACGACATACATTCAGAGGGCCAAAAGGTGAACAGAAAAAGGCGTTAATCCAAAGGGGGAGCAATGGCGTCGCGTCGTCACGTTTTTATCAGTCATCATCACGCCGATGATCAAGCTGTGACCAATATGACCAACATGTTGGCGCGCAACGGATATGAAATTCGGAACAGCTCAATTCGAGCAAAGCCCGCGAACCAGGAGCGATTGAAAAAAGGACTGGTGAGCGACAACACTATCAAGCGCTTGCTTCGCATGAAGATGAGTTGGGCCTCAACCGTCGTGGTCGTGATCGGAAAAAACACCTCGCAACGGCCTTGGGTTGATTGGGAAATCGATCAAGCAAAACGCCAGGGGAAGCGCATCGTCGGCGTCTATGAGCGCGGTGGAACCGAGAACGACAAGCCGGCTTCGTTGGAGCAATACGCCAGCGCAATCGTGAACTGGAACGCCGAGAGCATCATTGCTGCGGTTGAAGGCGCAAATAGCTTTCAGACGCCGGCAGGAAACGATCGCCCGGCCGTGCACGCTGCATCCACATCGAAGTGTTAACTCATGGCCAAGGTGTACATGTATGTGGTCGCCCGGGATTTTGGCTTCGCGCCCAACCCGTTTCACGGAACGTGCACGTTGGCGACGTGCAAGCCGAAAATTCGGAGCGTTGCAAAACAAGGGGACTGGGTCGTCGGCATGGGCGGCACATCGCTCAAGGCCACGGGCAAATGCATCTATTTCATGCAAGTGACCTCAAGCCTGTCTTTCAACGAGTATTGGGCCCATCCTGACTTCAGGGGCAAGAGGCCGGCGCGCAATGGGTCCCGGATGGCGATGCTGGGTGACAATATCTATCACCGCGAGAGCGAGGACGAGCTTTGGACCCAGGAGAACTCCCATCATAGCAATGAAGATGGCACTCCCGAATGGTTCAATGTGGAAAACGACACCAGCGCGGACAAGGTGCTTATCTCCAATCGGTTTGTTTACTTCGGCCGAGAAGCTATTGAAATTCCTCAGGCCGTGCTGGACGCAATCCAATATGAGAATGGTCGCGGGCATCGAACGTTCATCGAGTCACAGTGCGGCCCACTAATAGAGTGGATGGAGGCGCAGGGGAAAGGAAACTGGAACCTGGTGCTGGCCGATCCACATCAGTTCGAGGAAAGCGCTGCGCGATACTCCAAGCAAACCAACAAGGTTGCTTAGCCAAGGCCCAAGTTGTGGCCCGACAACTACGCAACTTGAAAAGGTCAGATCGTCGTCGCAGGATATGACTTGGGGGAATCAAATGATGACAGTCGACGCACGAACGCTGATGCGCCATCAAGGCAGCCTTTTTTTGGAAGAGGACGTGCCGCTTGCACTGGATGAGTTCCAACAATTCACGGTCAGGACCGACAAGAACGAAAAGAGCGACATTGCTGGTTTAGGTTTTGTTTTTCTGGGCCTGTTTGGCGAGGTCGGCAGCCTGCTCAGTGCTTTGAAAAAGAAGCAGCGCGACAAGGAGTCTTTCTCCTCGTACCACGACGAGGTCATCGAAGAATTTGGGGACGCCCTCTGGTACTTCGCCAATGCCGCTCTACGCGCGGGCATGAACCTCTCAGACATCGCTGAACGCGCTCGGCTTTCACTGGCTGATTGGACTTACCAAGGGAAAGCCGGTCCCTCTACGTTCGAAGACCTGCAAAAAGCAGGCAGAGCTTTCGCTGAGCCGGCCGAGGGTCAACAGGTCGAGACCAGCCTTTTGGCGTTGGCTGGCCGCGTCGGCATGCTGGTTTCGCATTGGAGCAGCGGGCAGATTCGTGACAACGGCGACCAACTATCAGCTGACCTGGTTGAGATATTTCGATCGCTGCTTATTGCTGCCGAAGAGGCGAATGTGAGTCTCGACGCCGCAGCCCGACACAATGTCATCAAGACCGTGGGTCGGTGGCCTGAGAAGAGAGTTTGGGACAAGCTCTTTGATGACGACTTCCCGGACTACGAGCAGATACCGCGCATCATGAGGGTGGAGTTCATCGAGCGCACGCATGGGCAGCGGCAGCAGGTTGTGATGCGATACAACGGCGTCAATCTCGGCAGCCCGCTCACGGACAACCGGCTCGAAGCGGACGACTACCGTTACCATGATGTGTTCCATCTGGCCTTTGCTGGAATCCTTGGATGGTCCCCAACCCTGCGAGCCTTGCTGCGCATCAAGCGGAAGAGTAATCCGGCGGTCGACGAGAACGAGGACGGGGCCAGAGCCAACATCATCGAAGAAGGCATCTCCACCTGGATCTTCAATCATGGCCTGCGACATGGAGCATTCAAGCACGTAAAATCCTTGGATTACGCGTTGCTGAAGGCTGTTCGCGAACTCGTCACAGGGTATGAGGTCGCGCAAAGGCCGCTGTGGCAGTGGGAGTACGCGATTCTGGAAGGTTTTCGTGTGTTCCGGGAGCTTCGTGAGCATCGAAATGGCGTGGTTACCATCGATCTGGAACAGCGGAGCATAGTCTTTGAGAGGATGTCATGAACTCACGCGCGGCAGTGGCAAAAGATTTCGTTGCCTTGGTAGCCGACCTCAAGTTCGACGACGTCTTCAATCCTTACACTGACGTCTGCCCGGATTTCGATCGCGCCGATGCCGCAGCCATTAGACGACTCAATCTAGAAAAGGCCATTGAGGCTGCTCTGACCACGGGGGTTGAGAGCATTTGGGTAGCGCGCGATCTTGGCTACAGGGGTGGGCGCCGCACAGGTCTGGCTCTGACTGATGAAGTGCACCTTCAGGCTCATGCAAAGCTTCTAGGTGTGAAGGAGCTTGAGCGATCGACGTTGGGGCCGGCGACGGCGGAACGCACCGCAACCGTGATTTGGCGAATGCTGATGGAGATTAGGAAGCCAGTCTTCCTGTGGAATGTGTTTCCATTGCACCCGCACGAGCATGCACGCCCGATGTCGAACAGATCCCATACACGCTCAGAGCGACAGGCCTGTCGGCACGTCTTGGTGACATTGCTGGATATCCTAGTTCCGCAATCAGTGCTTGCCATCGGTCGGGATGCCGAAGTGGCGATGTCCGACCTTGGTATGCGGTCAAAACAGGTCCGGCACCCGAGCTACGGTGGCCAGCCCGAGTTTATCGCTAGCGTGTCTGCCCACTATGGCCTCGAGAGGCCTGGCCCTGGTGCTGAAACCTTGCCATTGTTCGTTTGAGGCTGTGCGTCATCGCGCCATGCGGGAGTAGCTGTCTAGATCTTCAACCAGCGTGACAACTCCACTGCCTTTTTCGTACGTTGGTCGAGAACCATCCATACGGAGTCGTCATACCCTTTGAGGTCGCCCCAGACGATCCGTCGATAGAGGCCCAAATACTCCCATTTGGTCCACCCCTTGTCCTGCTGGCTTTCTACCGTAGGAAGGATCGCCACGCGAAACAGGTTCTTCGCTTGGTCGGCGATCCCCAGTTCCCAAGGCACCCATCGGCTGTCTTTGCTGTTCTCGGAAGCCAGCAGAACGAAATTCCGAGACTTCCGAATCCTCTTCTTCAAACCGATCGCCGTCTCCGTGCTTGTGTAAGGAGGCAAGGCTGGGTCTTTCTTGTCGATGTAGACTGACGCACCATGCTCTGCGAGCAGAGCAACGGCACCCACAACTAGCTCTTGGTCCTTGCTCGAGTGGGAGAGGAAAGTCGCACCATTTGGGTCACGCTCCTCGGCAGCTTTTCTAACGGAAGCCTGCTCCGTGAGGCGCATGTTTGAGGACAGTCGGAGGATATCCTCTCGGGTAGCGTATTCTATCAAGCAGAAGCCTCCTGTAACCGCAGCAATCCGCGGAGGATGAGCGCGACGGCCTCATCGACGTGAACGGTCCTCGCCAAGGTCGCGACCTCGTCCTCAAGCAGACCATTTGCTAGGTCCATCGACCTCCATCGTGAAAAGCCTTCGCGGCCAGGCCAAGCTGTCGACTTACCTGTTCTGGGCAAAAGGTCCATGTCAGCTGCAATGTCTCCAGCGCAACCTCCAAACCCACCCAGCAAAAACAGTGGCTGTTGTGCCTCCAGTGCGAATTCCGTCTCTTCGGCGATACCAGGCATGACGCCTTTGAAGTTTGTCACCCTACCTCCGAGAACGATACGAGCGTCGATCACTTCGGTTTGGGTTCGCCGCATAGACGTAAGACTGTCGGCCCAATCCTGGTCAGTGAAATCGTCCGGCGAAAGCTGCACAAGATCATTCTCAGCCATGTCGCGCCCGTCTCTGTCGAGGCAACGTAACTCACCTATCCCCTCAAGGTCTTCGCGTAGCGCACTCAGGTAGGCCCGAGGCTTCGTGGAGTGGACCGGCCATGGCAGGTAATTCGAGAACGCCGGCCTGGAATCGCCAATATCCGCGTCCCGTCGATGCCGCGCGACTAACTCGAAGAGGAGCCTAGTGTAGCCATTGTCCCGTAGGTCGCCTCCGTAGACCAACCGCGCGCCCATCGCCAAAAGATGCCGGGATATTTCCGTCATGGCGTCGCGAAGATGTTCGTCGGCCAAACCACGAACTGCCAAATCATCGCTTTCGGAGATCGATATGGCGACAACCTTCTGGCTGAGGGGCTCGCGATAATTCATGTCTCTACTCCAGACTGGGCGATCCATTCGGTGATGCTGCGCAGCTTGACCTTGGGAGCCACCACCTCGAACAGCCGCTGTTCTTCCGAGCCGATCGGGGGATCGGGATAGACCAACGTCGCCTCCGCCTGCGCCTCGCCGACGAGTCCCGCCAAGGAAATTAACTCTGGCGGTCTTGGCAGAAACACCGCGTCGCTGGGCCCGTCTCTATTGACCATCTCTGTTCGACACCGCCAGAGAAAGTCCTTGAGCACTTCGTCCAACAGCCTGCCAACCACAGTGTCGATGCGATCAAGGAGGACCGGGTACATGCGGATTATGGGGACGTTCCCCATGTAGGGGAAGCCGCGCTCATCCGCGTCCTGGATGCAGTTTGCCACCACCAGCGGGACGCTATGTCGTTTGGCTTCAATGATCTCTCGACGGCACCATTCCCTCGACGAGAAGCTGTCGGTGTGAATAGCAACAACCGCACTGACGCGTACCTGCGCCAACAATACCCTATCGAAACGTGTGCCTGTAGGGATGTCTTTGACATCAAAGAAGCTGCTGAACCCTTGCGCATCGTGAAGAGCCTCGCGCACGATCCTGGCTATCCGCTCGCCATCATCGTCGTGCTTAGAGTGACTCAAGAATATCTGGACCTTCTGCAGATACCCTTGGAGTTCTTCCTCCTCGGTCAAGGGGCGCCTCAAACGCTCAAGATACAAGCGCAGCATACGACTGAACTGGTATGTCAGGTCGGTGGTGAGCTTCTGCAGCTTCCTCGCGAGTTCCAGGACATCGCTCCATCGATCCCACCTAACCGCCTGCTCGATCACGCCGGACCTGGTGAGCGAGGCGTCTATGGCCACAGGGAAGACCATGGATCGCATGCCGGCCTCGTCGGTTGACTGCTCGATGTCTTGCAGCCAGGCCATGTAAGTTGGCGACTTCGCGAAGTTCTCGTCAAACAGCACCACGACTGCGGAGGTCTCTCCTTCCTCAAGATCGATTGGCAGCGGAACGCCCGTCGCAGGGTCAGGCTCATGGCGATAGACGACGCTGAGGCCAGCGCCACCAGCGATGTTGCCGAAGTGCTCGCGACGATAGTGATCAAACAGGTGCTTGGAGATTGCCGGTCCAAGCTCGAAATCTGGGTGCCAAGCCACATAGACGACCAGAAATGGGCGAGTTGGGATCGGCATTCGGGTATCCTTCAAGCATTGCGGGAGCGACGAGCGCGAGAATTGTTGATCAACAAGGGACTTCGGGAGTTCGCGGTTTCGATCAGGCTGATCAGGTTGTAACGCCCTTGGGTTATCGTGGCTCAATCGGTCCAGATGGCATAGCCGGAATCAACGTTGTCAAACAGTCGATCGGGGACCAGATACCGACCGTTAGCTAAAGGATATAGTGTCGGCAATCGGACGCCGATTAGACCGTGCCCCTTTTCCAGCGTGGCCTCAATCTCCCAATCCACATACTTCCGTCCCCATGTAGCCGACCCCACGAGCACAATGGTGCACGAGCTTCCTGAGGTAAAGTTCTCACGAATTCTGCGCAGGACGTAGTCCACGTTGTCGCTGTCGATGCGTCTTTCCAGCGAAGTGTCCGAGATCAACTCGTATTCGTCGTGGAACGTCCTCGAGAACGCGTCGTAGTACCCTTGGTCTCCGCCATGGTGATAACTCATAAAGACCCGACGTCGAATAAATCCATTCGATCCGAAGGTTGCCAATCCCATGGCGTCACACACCTGCTTCCGTCTCTATCCACTACAAAGCCGAGGTAGAGCCGTAGATCAATCACCTGCAGGGAGCTCAGCGTTTGAACCGATGAGCGGGCGGCTCCGGCCCTCCCCTTGGATAGGAAAGCCTTGTAAGAGGCCGCTTTTCATCATGCGGCACCGGAAGCAGACAGTCCGCTACCGGCCCCAAATCGGCCCTCACGCAAGCTCAGTTGCAATCGCCTTTGTCGTATTCCAAGATCTGGTTCGAGCCATCAAATCAGCTTTGGATCCGGCGGCGGTGGCTCGTCCCCCAGCCCATCTGGAGCGTCTGGCTTCTCAGCTATGGTCTTGACCTGGGGCACGGCGGGCATAGGCATCTCGTCGAGATTGATGACCGCTTTCCGCTGGACTGCGGGTGTGGCCAGCGGGCCGGTGATCGGCCAAGCACTGCTGGGGCGCTTATAGGCGTTTTGCGATCTGAGATTGCGATGGCCAACGAGTTCGGCGATTTCCTCGGCCGTGTAGCCGGCTGCATGCCAGGTGCTGATGGCGGTGTGGCGGAACGAGGATGGGGCGAGGCGCTCAATACGCTGGCCCGTGTTCTTGCTGACCGTCTCGCAGGCCCGGGCCAGGATTTCCGCCAGCAGGCTGAGCCACGCATCATAGCCGATGGCCTCCACATCCCGAGCGGCAATGTAGATGAGAGCCAAGAGCGCTTCCCGGTGCGTGGGGTGGAAGTCGGAGATGTCAATCTCGCGCAGTTTTTGCTCACCCTCGGGCTGCTTCGCGCTGGGAATGAAGAGCGTATTGCCTTCGACCCAGGCCCGGGTCAGTTCGACCGGTCGAGGTCCCAGCCTTGGCACGAGCAGGCAAAAGAGAGCGACGGCCGCCGAACGGATTCGCTTATGGCGGACGGCCATGATTTTGAGATGCCCGAACACCTCCTTGACCTCCCAGTCCTTGGCGTCCTTTACCTTCTTGCTCGACGTGCGCGGCTCCGGCGGCGTTCCAGCCATGCCGTTAAGCGTCGTCATCAACCGGTGCAAGACTGCTATGATAACCTCTCGGTCCATGTCCCCGGTCCTGCCGATGACGATGGCGGCGGCGCAGTAGCGGCGCTTATAGAGACGGACGGTGCTAGGCTTCAGAACGCCGGTGCGATCCTCGGCATGCCGGCATAGGGCTTCGAGGGGGTCACAATCGGGATAACGCGCCTGTCCCTGGACGGCATAGCGCTTTCCCATGGCGCGGTAATCGTCGATGGTTTCAGCTCTGGCCATGATGTTCTGTCTGTTACTCCACGGTATTTGCGCGTTACTCCACGGTTTTGTGGGGTGCCACCACCTCTTGCTTCACTGCCCGACGGCATATTCGGCGACCGTGGCATGCAGCCTCGGCGGGATCCATTGGAACCGGAGACTCTTTGCATACCCACCGTTTGCCGGGTTGGGTGCGAAGTCCATGGCGCTGCCTGACAACACCGCGACGCGGACATTGCCGAAACCAAGTTCTCCGATAGCGCGATGAGCTCGACCGGCTACGTCCCCCTCGGGAAAGAAGACGAAGTGTAGATCCAGAAACCGCGCCTCGACGCCGATGAGCATGATCTGGCGCAGGACGGCGTCATCCCAAATGGGCTTGTGCACGAAGTCGAGGCCGGCCCACAGCAGGCGGCGACCACCGGTTTCCGCCCGCAGCAAGAGAGCCGGCCGGCAATAGGGGTGGTGCACACGCGGTTGCAGCAGCCGGTAAGAACCGGCACCGAACGGGGTGAACCGGGAGGATTCTGCCAGCAGCACCGCGCGGCATTTTTCCTCAAAGCTCTTCTGCGCGCGCTTGCCCGCCGACATCGGCGAGGCCGCCTCCGACGCCATGGTCTCGAATAGCCTCGACAGGCTTTCGTAGCGGAGGACCGGTCTCGAGCGGAGGAGGCGCAGGGTCGCTTCCCGATCTCGGCGCCAGAGTTTGGCCAGCATCTCCGCATGAGAGAATTTTGGAATGCCGAGCCATTCGGCAGAAGCGGAATCGGCCCCAGCCAGCTCGTCGAGGAACGTGATTCCGGCAATCATGCGTCGCAGCTGATTGGCGGAATAGCCCGACAATTGTTCGGCGCGCCGGATAGGGGGCAGACCGGAACTGTCGACACCTTGCGTCTCCATCCGGCGAACTGCCCGGGCAACCTGGTCCCAGGGCACGTTACGTGATCGAGCGGATTTTAACGTTTCCATTCAAAGGACCTTAAGGCGAAGGCGGTAGGGACGAGAATGAAGCTGTAAGTCGAATTTAGTACTTAGTACAAAATTCCGGCCAGAACAGCAAGCGGAAAAGGACGCAACATGCATATCGTGACCATTGCCAATGCCAAGGGCGGCTCCGGGAAGTCGACCCTCGCCATCAATCTTGCCGTGGCGGCGCTGCTGTCGGGCAGGAAGGTTCTCTTGATCGACTGCGACCCGCAGCAGACGGTGATGGACTGGGGCGAGATGCGAGAGCGGGAGGGGCCGACCATCGTGGCCCACGAACTGCGCGAGCTGCCGACCGTATTCGCAAAGGCGAGGCAGGAACAGTACGATCTTGTATTGGTCGATGTCGCGGGTCGCGACAATGCGGCGCTCTTCGGTCTTTTCCGCTTGGTCGATTTTGTCCTCGTACCATCGGCTCCTTTTAATGTGGAACTGCGGGTGACCAAGACGGTAAGGCGCATGATCGATGCAGCCGGGCGGCAATCGCGGATCGTCCTCGTTCGGACGACCGATCCGCAGGCGCGCCGGACTCGCAAGGCCATCGAGGAATTCCCCAATCATTTTGCCCCGGTGGCCTTGCGCTACCTCGTTGCCTATCCCGACAGCTATGCCGCGGGGGAAGGCGTCTTGGAGACTTATCCGGGCAGTGTCGCCGCCACCGAAGTGCAGGCGCTCTTCGACTACATGCTTGAGATTGTCGGGGGAGGGCGCAATGGCTGAACGCAAGGGTCAGGCTCTTGGGGACATGCTCGATCTGGGGCCGGTGCGGTCGCTTCTCGACGAGCTGGGCAGACTCGAGGACGCAATCGGCCAGAACAGGAAGGACCGTTCTGCAGTCGCCACGGACTTTACCTTCCGCGTGCCGCCCGACCTTCTGGACGAGGTTCGCGACATGGCCCGCGAGCGCGGCTGCACGGTGAATGCCATGATGGCCGGTCTCGTTGATCTCGGTCTTCAGTCCCTCGGTCGGCCCGGCATCGCGGCGCGCCATCCCGACTATGTCGCCTATCTGCGCCGGGGCCGCCGCGGCGCCGCCTGAACCGGCGATCTGGCTCTTGACAGGATCCTGACCCCAAAAAATCATGGCCTCATGGCCTCATGGCCTCATGGCCTCATGGCCTCATGGAGACATCTTAGGGGAGGGATGGCCAAAGCCTGCTTGGAACCCGCTCAGGTTTGCAAAGCATCCCCAACGCTACCTCTCTGTGGATCCCGGGCATAGGCTCTTGGGCCCAGCCGATCATGGTGCCAAGCTGTTCCAATGCCAACGAATCTCACCCGCACCGATTTCGTTCTCGTCGCGCATTTGCAGGCGACATGGCAGCGTGCAGGCAAAGAGAATGTCGACCCCTGGCTAGCCGTCGAGCGCGAAAAGCGCACCTTTTCGTTGATCTGCCAGTTCGATCCGACCGATGGCCTCTATCATGCCTGGTTGTCGACCTGGCGGCGCCGGCTCTGGGACGCCAAGGGCTTTCGCATCGGTCTCGATCTTTATCAGCTCGAGGAGGTCCGGGCGGCCCTGGCGCGGTTCCACGCGATCAAGGACAGGCTGCCGGTCGATCAACGCGACGTCGGCCAATATCACACGGTCGATGACCTAGAGGCCGTAGTGCCGACCCGGATCGCGCAAAACCGAAGGCGTCTCGAAAGCGAGAGTCTCAAGAATCAGGCTTATGACGAAACTGAGATCCTCTTCCGCGACGGGCGTTGGATGGTAGTGCGCGTCAAGGGCTTTGCCGCAGCCCGGTTCTGGGGCCTGGGCACGCGCTGGTGCACGACAATGGCCGAGCACACCTTCTGGAACTATGCCACAGGTGGCGAGCTGCTGGTCTTTTTGACGCCGCATGGAAAATATCAGCTGGCGACGCGGAGCCAAATGTTCAGGAACGAGAGCGACGATCCGTTCGATCTCAAGGTTTTTCGTGGGGCGCCGCCCGAGTTCCACAAGCTCCTTCAGACCTATCGCCGGCACTAAGCGCGGGGAAGCGGCTGCGGGCGGCTGAAGCTTTGTGGCATGGCACATCAGTCGCTTTATGGGTCAGCTTCAGCCTTGTCTCGGTCGATGGCAGCGTCCAAGCCCCAGAAATTGACGCTACAATTACAATGGCTTGTCGGCACTGCAATCCAAAATTAACCAAAACGAGCCTTTTGCTTTGACTTCTGCAGCAGGGATCCGGCAGCCTTGGCAAACGATGCCAATCCCGGCGTCGAACTGGTTGGAACCGCCTCGAATTCGAAGCGGCCGACAGGGTGGTGGTACACCCTGCCGACCTAACCAGCACCATACTGATTGGACCAGTACGATGAAGGCTAATGCCACTCATAGCGGCCCTGCGGCCGCACGCAACCCCATTTCCCCCGCCAATGATGTGCTCGGCCTCAACGGTGCCGATCTCGTGCATCCAGGCCTCGTCAATCACCCGACGCTCTCGCCCAGCATCCAGGTGCAGATCCTGTCCATCGTCGATGCGACCGGCTCCGCCAGCATCGGCGACATCGTCGCCGAGCTTCCCGGCCACACCGATCCGGTCGGGGCCATTTTCGCGCTGATCGCGGCTGACGTGCTCGTGGTGGTCACCGCCGGTATCATCGACGCCCATTCGATCGTAGCGCGGCCCGATGGCGATCCCAATGGCGGCTTCAACAGCGAGGACGACGAGACGCCCCCTGCGACTTCGCCCGACACCGCGGCCGGAAGTGCGAAAGACGCCCCTCCCATCGACGTTTCCGCCTTGGCGGAAGCGTCTTTGCCCCCAGATCTGCTGTTGGTGCCCTCGTCTCCCCTTAAGCCTCGGATCGTTATGGGTCCGGGCCGGCGGCGTGCCGCCTTCAAGCATGTGCCCATCCTGCAGCAGGCCGGCGTCTATATCTTTCTGCGGGCGCACAGTGTCTATGTCGGCTTTGGCACCGATGTCGGCGCTCGTATTGCCGCGGGACGGCAAATGCCCGATGGCACGCCCAACGTCATTATCGCCATCACCGACATGCAGGATGGTTTGTCGGACGAGGATGCCCGGGCGCTCGAGCGGATCCTCTGGTCCTATGTGTCCAGCGACGAAGACTTTTCCCTGATCAATGGCGTCCCTGACGGCGCACCCATCGATCCCGACCGCTATGACCAGTTGGCGCTCTTTGCCTCCGAGGTCGTGCTGGCGCTGCGCCAGGCTGGGCTCATGTTTCTCCATGGCTCGGTCCGCGAGCGCCTCGCCAGTCCCAGAGCAGAACCGGAGCGCCTGGGTGCACCCCGCCGCATCGACGACCTGCCCGAAGGCCGGGTCATGGAACTCAACTACTGCGGCCTGACGGCCCTGGCGGCGGAACGGGACGATGGAACCTGGCTTCTCCTGCGCGGATCCGACGTCCGCATCGAGACGGTGAACTCCGCCTCGGCCAGCGCCTCGTTCCAGCGGGCGGCCTGGCTCCATGCCGGGCTTCTCGAAGAGGCGCGGGACGGTTCCTGCTACGTGCTCAAACGCGACATCAGCTTCTCCTCGGGCAGCGCCGTCGGTCACTTCGTCTCCGGCAGCCGGGGTTTTGGCCTCTCCTCGTGGCGCGCGATAGAGCCGGGCGACGACGAACTGGCCGAACTCGCCTGCTAGTCCGACCCGAGCGGTCTCATCTCATCCCCTTTCCTTTCGAACATGGCGCGGCCGCGGCCGCCGCCTGGAGAGCACTCATGTCTCTTTCCCGCCTCAACGTTCCGTCGGCGAGTGACGATATCGACGACACTGACGACCAAGCCCAAGAAGGTGTCACCCCGCGCCGCGCCACCGAGCGGCCGGGCGACGCCTTGGCCCGCCTGATGCTCGACGCCGTCCTCAATCGCAAACTGCGTCGCCTCATGAAGGCGGCCTCGCGTCTCATCGTCATCAAGACTGCCGATGAACTGGCCGCTAGACTCATGGACAGCTATCTGACCGGCCATGATCGGGCCGTGGCGGTCGAAGCCTATACCGAACTCACCCGCACCGGCGGCCGTCTCGAGCAGCAGGGTCGGGACGACCTGCGCAAGCTCGAACATGGCCGCAGCGTCATCCTGATCTCCCAGGATCCCGAGCGCATCCTCGTTCACGAAGCCATGGGTAGCGCCGATGCCATCATCGTCTTGCCGCCCCCCGATCTCGCCATTATCCGCAAGACCATTCGCGCCGTCACCGGCAGGACGGTCCGCGGCTTGCACCGGCCCGATATCGAGGAGCTGAGCATCGCCGATCTGACGACGGCCATCCGACCGGGCCTGACCTCCCGGGAATGCGTCATCAATCTCCGGCGCGCCGCACGCAACCGGATCCAGACCCTCGATAACAATTGTGTCCTGGCGCTCGAAGACCTGGCCATGACGCGGCCGGTCGCGGCCTGGGCCTTTGACACGCTGCGCATCATGGAGAACATCTCCAGCGGCAAGATCGAATCGACTGCCTTGCGTTATGCTTGTCTCGAAGGACCTCCGGGGACCGGCAAGACGACCGTGGCGGCGGCCTTGGCCAAGTCGGCTGGATGGAACTTTGTCTCCACCTCGGTCGGACGGTGGTTCGCCGAATCCGGCGGTCATCTCGGTGATGTCATCCGGGCGGCCCGGCGCTTCTTTGATGAGATTGCGCTCGCCAAGGGGCCGGTAGTCGGGCTCCTCGATGAAATCGACGGCCTGCCCAATCGCGCCGCCATGGTCCCTTCAGATTCTCAATGGTGGACACCGGTGATCACCTTCACCCTGACCGAGATCGATCGGCTGCGGCAGGCGGGAAAGCCGATCCTGCTCATCGGTGCGACCAATCATATCGAGCGTCTCGATGCCGCGCTGATCCGTCCGGGGCGCCTCGAAACCAAGGTCTCGGTTCTGCTGCCCGACTTCGACGACCGGCGGCGGCTGTTCGGCGGATTCCTCGGCGACAGGATCTCCGACGATGGCGTTGCCATGCTGGCACGGCTGGCGGTGACGGCGACGCCCGCTCGGATCGAAAGCTGGTGCAGGACCGCTCTTGCCCGGGCGGAATCGGAAAACCGGAAACTGGCGCTGCGTGATCTCGTCGATCTGGTTGCGCCGGCGGATGGCCGCTCGGCCGAAAAGGACCACGCCGTTGCCCTGCACGAGGCCGGGCACGCCATCGTCGCTCACGATCTCGGCCTGCCGATCCTGGAAATCTCCATTTTGAGGATGGGGACAGTCGGCGGCTGGGTGAACACCAGGGCGGAAGAGCAGGGGCTCTTCACCCGTCCCGAGATCGAGCGCCTCGGCACGATGATTTTGGGCGGCCGCGCTGCCGATATGGTTCTGGGGCAGGGGGCCCATGCTGGAGCGGCTTCCGACATCGACGCCGTCAATACGCTGTTGCGGTCGGCCATGTTGGATTTTGGCCTCTATGGCTCTCTCAAGACCGCGAAGAACACCGACATCCGCAATTTTGTGGATGGCGTGCCGCTCGCGACCGCCATCGAAATGGAACTCAACCTTCTCCTCGAACGCGCCATCGCCATCGTCTCCCGCCGCCGCGAGGACATTTTCATGCTGGTAGCGGTCCTGCTCAAGGAGCGGGTCGTGACCGGTGATCGCCTGAACGAGTTGCTGGGCAACGTGGCCGCCGCTGCCCCGAGCGAAGAGGAAACCATCGGCGACAGCCGCTATCCGCGGAGGTCCGCATGATGACCCGGAACTAACAACTCCACCTCGCCATCCTGGCTTGGGACTTTGCACTGAGGCGATGCATCGCCTCAGTGCCTCCCGGGCCTGAGCGCGATGCCCTTAAAACCGCCGCGGCAGAGCCGAGCCTCACCAATATCCGCGCCGTGCTCGCCCTCGGCCTGCACCGCCCTTGGCGCGAACTGATCGAATCCGCGCTTGTCGAAATCGGCCTTGCCGCGGTGGAGGACATTCTCAGGAAGGACCAGTCATGACCATCGCTGACGAGACCCGCACTCTGATCCAAGCGGCACTGGCCGGTGATCCGGCGCTGGCATCTCTGTCCGTTTCCGGATTTTCGCCTGAAACGCTTTCCGTCCACATTGCGCCCGGCCGGCCGGTCAAGTCGATCGGCGGCTTCAGCTATTCTCCGGAGCCGCCATTCCATCGCGAAACCCTTATGGAGTTGATCATCCGCATGCAGCGCTTGCGTTGGCAGCGGGCGGCCCCCTTCGTCCCTGAGGTCATGCCGCCGGAACAGAGGGATCTGCAGGCGTTGCATAAAAAACATGGAAAGGCGACGGTGGGATTTGAATGCGGACCGGGATGGACCGACACCTTCGACGCCGTCTTCACCTGGCTCAACGAAATCGACCTAAACCGAGATTGGTCACCGAGCCAGATCAAGGAGAAGTACGGCACTTTGCGATTTTATTGGTACGGCGACCTGCCTGACCTCGGCGATGAAATCATCGAGGCCGCTGAGCATCTTTCCGGCCATCTCTGCGAGATCTGTGGCGCACCCGGTGTGTTGCGGAGTGACGGCGGCTGGTGGTCGACGCGATGCCGCGATCATCGCAAGGGGTGGCAATCATGACGTTCGTGACATCAAAAATCGTAGCCGACGCCTTGCGGGAGGTCGAGCGTATCAGGGAGGGGTTTGTGCATGGCACAGCGGAGCTGGCCGATGCACCGCACCTCTCGCACTGGACGGTTGAAGCGCAGTCCGCTGGTCTGCTCTACCTCATCGGCGAAGTCAGCGGCCATCCCTTGATCGACGACGGATGGTGCACAACCTCCGCCGTGCTCGCTGCCGATGTGAATGCTGGTTGGGTTCGAACCGTGAACCTGGGCCAGAGGGTCTTGATGGTGGGCAATCTTAGCTCGTTGAGCATGATGCCCAGGCGGGCTTCATCGATGGGATGGGTATTGGCTTTCATGCGCGTTCTCCCGCCATGTCCCGGGTCTCGACCAGGATCTGGTAGCTGTCCAGACAGACTGGTTGCACCCAGACCTGGGGCAAGTCGGCGGGATCTGGAGAGAACTTCGTCCGCAATGTCGCCAGATCCGGCAGGCTACCGGAACGGAGCACCTGACCCAACTCGCTGGCCAGCTCTCCTTCACAGTTGCGCTCATGGGCAAGCGCCAGGAGTTCGACTGTGATCTTGCAGGCTGGACGTTCCGGCATCGCAGCACACAGCGCCTCGAACGCACGACGATATTCCGGTCGGGGGAAGAGCTTGTCGCGATAAACCAGGTGCAGCAGCGCCATGGGCTTCTTGCGCAAGGAGTGGATGACGTGATGGTAGTTCACCACCTGGTCATGCTTGCCGTTGGCCTGAGCGCGCCCTCTGGACAGGGTCAGCAAATGCGTTCCGCCCATGAACACTTCCAGCCTGTCATCGAACAGACGCACCCTCAATCGGCGCCCTATGAGGCGGGAAGGCACGGTGTAGAACACCTTGCGCAAGGTGAACCCGCCCGTGCTGGAAACGGTGACGATCACCTCCTCGAAGTCCGTGGTGCGGCGCTCAGGCAGGACCTGCAGATGCGCTCGCACCGCCGGCTGGACTTTTGTGCCCAGTTCCATCGGTGCCTGGTTCGCCAGTGGTGATGGCGCGCTGGGGGGCGTGTCAAAAAATCTCAAAAGTTTTATGGACGAGGTTTTGGTCAATGAACCGGCCATCGGCTTTATGGATGAGTTGGATGCTCTTCCCAACCGGGCGACCCTGGACAACCGTGGCCGCGACTGGTGGACGCCGCTGATCAACCTGTTCCTTACCGAGATCGATCGGGTCAGGAAGTCGGGCAAGAAGGTCTTGCTGCTCGGCGCTACAAATTATTATGACCGGCTCGACGGTGCGCTCATCAGGCCCGGCCGCCTGCAGCAGCGTGTCTCCGTACTGCCGCCCCGGACGGAAGCCGAGTCGTCTAATCGCCTGGCCGTCAAGAGGTATGTGCAAGCCAGTC
>NZ_JQGC01000016.1 GCF_000743575.1 Devosia riboflavina
GCGCTGGGGCGCGCCCTATGCCGAGGCGCTGAAGTCGGCGAGGCTCGTGTTGCAGCCGATTTCGGATCGCGGCACGGCGGTGGTTGGTGTGCTTTCAGTATTGCCCAATGAGGGGAAATCGACCTTTGCGCTGTCGTTTGCGGAAATGCTGACGGCGATGGGGTCGCGGGTGCTCTTGCTCGACGCTGATCTCGGCGAAGAACGGAGCGGCATTCCCGCGCGGATCATGCCGTCGCAGCAGGGCGACTGGCGCAATGCGGCGACGACGGATCTCGAAACCGGGCTCGTCATGCTTTCCGCCGGCGCGCCGGAGGCGGGCGGCGGCGATCTTTCGAGCATTGCCATGCAGAAGGTTTTGGCCGAGGCGCGCGGGCAATTCGACTATGTCATCATCGACCTGCCGGCGCTGGGTCCGGTGATCGATGCGCTCTCGGTGCTGCCGCTGACCGATGCCAGTGTGCTCGTGACGGAGTGGGGTAAAACCCCGCGGCGCCTGGTGCGCAATGTGTTCGAACGCGAGCCGGAACTGGCGGACCATGTCGTCGGCGTGGTGCTCAACAAGGTCGACCTCGGGACACTGCCGAAGTTTACGGATATCGGCGGGATGGAGCGCTTTGCTTATCGGGGAGATACGCGGGTGGCGAAGGATACGGAGGGGGCGCCGAACTAGTCTGCGTCGCCAAACAGAACGGCTTCGCAGTCCTGCGCGCTATTGAGGATGTGGAGCATGTCCACTCGATCGGCGATCACGCGGTAGAAGATCACATAATTTCGAAACGGACGGCGCCGGACCTTTGTGTGCTCATAGCGGGGCACTAAGGGAAAGGCGTCCGCCATATCGGAGAGATCCTCGCAGCGTTCCGATATTTCGAGAACAAAGCTAAGGGCACGGGCCGGATTGTCTGCGGCGATGTAGTCGCCGATACCTTCGAGGTCGTCTCTCGCCTCGTCGGTAGAGACGACGATCAAGTTTCGCGCTCTTCGGCCAGCTTCCGATATTTGGCGGCCAGACGGTCAGCAACCTCGCCGACCGGCGTGACACGTCCAGCTTCGGCATCTGCCAGGCCACGAGCAATGGCTACATCAAGCGCGACCAGGCGCTTTTCGCGTTCTTCAAGCAGGCGCACGCCCTCGCGCAGAACTTCGCTGCGAGATTGATAGCGTCCGGTCTTGATCAATTCGGAGACGTAGTCTTCGAGATGTTGTCCGAGATTTGCACTGCTGGCCATGGACCACCTCCGCCACAGATTTAGCACGAGTTGATAACTATTGGCAATTTTGCGCAAACGAACGGGCCGCTCGGTTGATCCGGGCGGCCCGTTCGTTTGGGTGGGGTGGGCCGGGTTATTCTGCGGCGATCTTCATGCCATCGATGAGGGCGGTGTGAAGGCCGAGTTTGCCGAGGGCGGTGAGAAAGCCGTCGGTGATGTCTTCGCGGTCGAGGGCGTATGCGACGTTGGCGGTGAGGAAGCCCACCTTGGAGCCGCAGTCGAAGGACTGGCCTTCATATTTGACGCCGGCGAAGGGCTGGGAATGCATCAGGGTCTGCATAGCGTCGGTGAGCTGGATTTCATCGCCAGCGCCGCGGGGCTGGTCGGCGAGGAGGTCGAAGATTTCAGGCTGCAGGATGTAGCGGCCGGAAATGATCAGGTTGGAGGGAGTGTCCTGGGGTTTTGGTTTTTCGACCATGTCGGTGATGCGAAAGCCGGCATCGCTGCCTTCGCCGCGGCCGACGACACCATAGGACGAGACTTCCTGGTGCGGCACTTCCTCGACGGCAATGATATTGCCGCCGATTTCCTCATAGGCTTCCATCATCTGCTTGAGGACGCCGCGGCGGCTCTTGAACAGCATGTCAGGGAGGAGGAGGGCGAAGGGCTCGTCGCCGACGATATCCCTGGCACACCAGACGGCGTGGCCGAGGCCGAGCGGCTCCTGCTGGCGGGTGAAGCTCGTGCGGCCGGCCGAGGGTAGGTCTTTTTGCAGGGCTTCGAGGGCGGCGGTCTTGCCACGGGATTCGAGAGTGGTCTCAAGCTCGAACTGACGATCGAAGTGATCTTCGATGACGCCCTTGTTGCGGCCGGTGACAAAGACGAAGTGGGTGATTCCGGCTTCGCGCGCTTCGTCCACTGCATATTGAATGAGGGGACGATCAACGACCGTCAGCATCTCTTTCGGCATGGCCTTGGTAGCGGGCAGGAAGCGGGTTCCGAGGCCGGCGACCGGGAAAACGGCAGTTTTTACGCGTTTTACCATGGCTTTCTCCTGATTGAGGGTAACAACAGGAGGAATAGGAGCATGCGACGGCAAGACGAGCCAGCCAAAATGCCTTTCTCTACTGCATGGCTCGATTGCAGTTTTGCTCTCGATTCATTTTGCCCAATTTCAGAGCAATTGGCCACATAAGCGCCATTGTGACGAATTGGTTTCGTTCTGACGCTAAAAGTAATGCGATATATTTTGTAATTGTTCTTTGGTCTATGCCGGAACGTGCAAGTAAAGGCGTGCTCCCTCATGGCGCGAGAAAATCACCACGAAAGCGGCGCGGTACGCAGTCGTGATGACCAGGCGTATTTTAATCTGCCTGGGAGGGGTGTATTTACCCAAGACTGGTAGGGAAATGGCTGCGGCCCCGAGAAAAGCCGCCGGACAAGAATGCCCGCCAGATGGAGGATGAAGGTGGACGGTGAGAGGCCCGAGGACGGCTTGGCCCGCAAGGTGCCTCTGGCAGGTCCCTCCGACGCTGGCCAACGTGCGCCCTTTCCATGGCCCTGGGGGCTGGTGGCAGTGGGTATTATGGCCCTCGCCTGGGTCGGCGTGTACCTCATGTGGAACGGCGTCGTCTTCCTGTTCAGCCTTTAAGGCAGCGGCTGCTATACGGCCAATTCTACACATGGTTACTTGTTTGCGCCGCCAAACTGGGGGCGAACGGCAACGATTTCAGTATATCCCTGTCCTAAAGTTCAGGTTCTTCTTAAGAGCTTGATTTGACACGCTTTGCGGCCGCCGGGTGAGGCGATTTTGTGGCCGCATGGCTGCATGCCAGCCATGCATTCACGACGTTGATACGCATATCCGATCATGTTTGCTTCACCATATGTCGCGGCACAGCCACACGCCACGACACGAATGCGGCGTCTCCGGGCCAGGGTCCGGAGTCCATCAGAGATGAATGTGAAACCCGGTTTCGCTCGAGCGCTCGGCGCTTCTGCGACCCTTTCCGCATGTCAAGAAAAGGCGGGCTCTGCTGCCTTTCTTCGCACGTCCATTCTGCGAGAGAGAACGTCATGTCGATCATCAATGCCGAAGTCGGCGAATCTTCTTACCCGAGCAAAGCCGGCATGCCCCGTGGGGGCGTCGCCAAACGTGCCTTCGATGTGGTCGCAGCATCCGCCATGCTGGTCTTTGCACTGCCGGCCATGTTCTTCATTGCCGTCATCATGTTTTCGACCGACCGCGGGCCGATTTTCTTCGGCCATGAGCGGATCGGCCTCAATGGGCGCCGGTTCCGGTGTCTTAAATTCCGCTCCATGGTGGTCAATTCCCAGGAGGCGCTGCAACGGCACCTTGAACTCTTTCCGCAGGCCCGGGCTGAATGGGAAGAGACGCAGAAGCTGCGGAACGATCCGCGGATTACCAGGCTCGGGCAGTTCCTGCGCGTGACCAGCCTCGATGAACTGCCCCAGCTCATCAATGTGATCCGCGGGGACATGAGCCTCGTCGGGCCGCGGCCGATCGTGCAGGACGAAGTCGCCCGTTATGCCGATGATATCGCGCATTATTCGGCCGTGCGGCCGGGGATTACCGGGCTCTGGCAGGTCAGTGGCCGCAGCGATGTCGGCTATGATCAGCGCGTTCAGCTCGACAGCACCTATGTGCGCGAATGGAGCTTTACCGGTGACATGGTCATTCTTCTCAAGACCGTCAGGGTTGTCGCTCTTCGCACAGGCAGCCGATAGGAGACAGATATGGCCCTTATCTCGCTTCGTCCGGGAGCCTTTCGCACTCGGAATCCAGGCCGGGACGCCGAGACGGACCAGGCCCGCATTGAAACCGTGCGCAATGCCATTCTGATGGCACTTGCCGATGCCCGCCGCGAACGCGACGGGCTGAAGCAGCGCATGAGTATGTATTATGCCCAGGCGGCGACCATGCTCGATACCTCAGAGGACTATGGGACGCGGGCGGCGGCGGACGAGGCGGTGATCCGCTCGGCCGAACAGAGCGCCGCCAATGCGCGCAAGCGCGTGTCGCAGCTTGAAGCGCAAATCGAAAAGTTCGGCGCGCTGATCGGCCAGCTCGATGGCACGGCGGCGGCCGAGGCGGTCGCGAGCGATGTCGATATTGCCTGAAGCGACGTCTGGGGCCGCGCCGCTGATCTCGGTGGTGATGGCAAATTTCGAGGCGGGCGATAAGATCGTTCACGCCCTCCATTCGGTGCTGCAGCAGAGTGTGTCTGATCTCGAAGTGATCGTCAGTGATGACGGCTCGGGGGATGACAGTCTGGCGCATGTGCGGCGGCTGATGGAGGTTGATGGGCGGATCAGGCTCATCACCACCGATCAGAATGGCGGACCGGCACGGTGTCGCAACCGGGCGCTGGACGCGGCGCGCGGGCGCTGGATCGCGGTCGTTGATTCCGATGACATCATCCATCCTGAACGGTTCGAGCGGCTGCTGGCGGCTGCGGCGGCGCATGACGCCGATATTGTTGCTGATGACCTCCTGCTATTTTTTGAGGATGGCTCTGCGCCGCGGTTGATGCTGGGCGAGGGCGCGCAGCGGAGCTTTCTGGTTTCGACCGAGCGCTGGGTGTTGGCGGGAACCGACGGTTCGCCGGCGCTGGGCTATTTGAAGCCGCTGATCTCGGCGGAGCGGTTGAAAGCTGCTCGTTATGACGAGGCGCTGCGGATCGGGGAGGATTTTGACCTGATCCTGAGGCTGCTGCTCGAAGGCGCGCGCCTGCTGGTCGTGCCGGAGCCGTTTTATCTCTATCGCCGCCATTCCGGGTCGATTTCACACCGGCTGTCTGTGGCGGACATGGAGGCTATGGTCGCGCGGCAGAAGGCGCTGCTTGGTGCTTATGGGCCGCTCGATGGGCGGATTGCCGCTGCTTTTGCGCAAAGGCTTTCGGGTCTGGAACAGGGGCTGGCTTACGAACGGCTGGTCGCGGCTGTGAAGGCGCGGCGGCTAGCTTCGGTGCTGGCGCTGATGGCCAGAAATCCGGGACATGTTTGGCGGCTTTGGTCGTCGTTTGCGGAAGGGCGCCAGCGGCGCGCGACGCCGGCGCAAGCTGCACTGCCGTCTCCCGTGCTGGTGCTTGGTGCCGGGGCGGGAGAGATGGTGCCGGCCTACGTGCCGATATCGCTGATGGATTGGTCGGCGCCTGCGCAGCGTGATGTCTGGCGTGGGCTGGCGGCTCGGCGGGGCACGGGCGCGGTGCGCTGCATTCCGCTTGATGCGGCGGGGCGCTATGCGGCCGGGTTTATTCCCGAGGCGATTGTCGCGGAGCCGGAAATAGTGCGGGAGGCATCTTAATGCAGGTGTCCGGCCGCGTGACCATCAACATGGCTACCCTTCTTACATTCGGCGCCTTCGCGGCGCTGGTGCTCAATGCCATGCTGGGATCGCTTGCGGCGCTGACCTTCATGGGATGTGGGGCGCTGCTGATTGTCAGCAATCCCGGCCAGAGCCTTGAGAGTCTGCGGCGGTGGTGGCCGGTGTTGTTGCTGCCGGCCTATTGCATGCTGACTGCGCTGTGGTCGCTCTATCCATCGAACTCGCTGCGCTATGGGCTGCAACTGGGGTTTACGCTGGCGGTGGCCGTGGTGATTACGGGGCGGGTGTCGACGTCGACGCTGATGCGGCTGATGTTCGTGGTCTATGGCATCGGCGTGGTGGCCAGTCTCGCTTTTGGCAAGACTGGGCTGGGTGGCGCCTGGGTCGGTGCGTTTGGCAGCAAGAACGCGGTGGCGGCGCATATTGCGGTTTTTGCGCTGATATCGGTGGCCATCGCGGTGGATCGGAACTCGCCTGTTGTCCTGCGGTTGTTGGGCGTGGGTGGTGCGATCCTGTCTGGGCCGCTGCTCGCGCTGGCCCAGTCAGCGGGTGCCATTCTGATGCTGGCGCCATGCATGGCGATCATTCTGTTGACACTTCTCATTACGCGGCTGACGGGCATGCAGAAGCTGTTCGTCGTCGTGATGCTGGTTATCGTGGGGGCGGCGCTGGCGCTGCTGATCATGGTGGCGGGCGATACGCTGCTGGCTGAAATCCTGGAAGGCTCGGGCAAGGATGCGACCTTGACGGGGCGCACCGATCTTTGGGCGACGGGGCTGAGTTTTATTGCCGAACGGCCTTTGCAGGGGCTGGGCTATCGCTCGTTCTGGGTGATCGGCTTTGCGCCGGCCGAAGAGCTTTGGTCGATGTTCGACGTGCCTTCGGGCGCGGGGTTCAACTTCCACAACACCTATATTTCCAATGCCGTCGAGATCGGGCTGATCGGGCTGACGCTGCAGATCATCATCATCTATGGCGGGGCCATTGCCATTGCCGCCTATACCTTTGCCCGGCCCAATGCGCCCAATGCGCTGCTGCTGGCGCTGCAGGCGCTGATGATCCTTAGAAGCTTCATCGAGGTTGAGGTGTTCTTCGAATTCTCCATCCGCTCGATCATGGGCATTGCCACTCTGATCTATGCCGCCCAAGGCCTGATGGCCTTGCGCGCTCAATCCACTGCGCCTGCGCGGCGCCGTCCTGGAGGTCTTTTCAGCCATGTCCGAGTATCAGCCCGGCCTCGTCCACTTCCGCACGCCGACCTATAAGCGCCCCGACGCGCTGCGCCGCGCGCTTTATTCGATGATCGATCAATCCTGGCCGCACTGGGTTTGCGATGTCTATGACGACGATCCCGACCAGGCGGCGCGGTCTGTCGTGGCGGCGATTGGGGACAAGCGTATTCGCTATACGGCGAACACGCCGCAGCTCTTTGCTTCGAAGAACATCGACCACTGTTTTTCGGCGGAGAATCCGCATGGGGCGGAGTTTTTCTGCGTGGTGGAGGATGACAATTTTGTCCTGCCCGACTTCTGCGCGGCCAATATCGCGCTGATGCGGAGCCAGGGCGTCGAGATCGTGCTGCGGAACCAGTATTTTGAATATGCCAGCGGCACCGAGCGAGCTTCGGTCAGCGATGTCGGCGTGCTCGACGAGCTCTTCACCGAGGGGCTTTATGAGGCGGCGGACTTCCGTATGGCGCTGCTGGCGGGGATCGGGGTTTCCAATGGTGGGTTGTTCTGGTCGTTGAGGGCCAAGTCACCGCTCGAAATCCAGTATGGGTGCACGGCCACGCTACAGGAATATCTGCGGACCTACTCGGTGGTGGAGCCGGTCTATGTGGCGATGGAGCCGCTGGCCGTGTGGGCGGAGAATGCCGAGCAGACCACGCGGAATGCGGAGCTGAATGCCGGGTATCTGCGGCGCGAGTTGGATCTGAAGCGGTCAGTGCAGGCTTTGCGGCAGCGGGTTTGGACCGAGGCGAGTGCAGAGCAGCGTCAGCGGTTTCTGACCGATCCGCGGTTTGCGACGCCTATTGCGGTGCGCGCGGTGAATGTGGGCAAGGCGCTGCTTGGACTGGGCCTGTCGCCGCATGTGTCCCCGGTTGAGGCGGCAAAGCTGCGTTCGCGTGGGATGATGATCCGTTTGCTTGGACGCGTGACGCCGGAGTTTGAACGCTTCGTCGCCTCGCGCGATGGATTGCGGCACAGCGCATGACGGCCACTACAGAAGCGGGAGGCAAGCGGCTCGATCATCTGAAATCGGGCCGGGCTTCGGCTGCGATCAAGGGCACGATGTGGTCGCTGGTCAGCAGCCTTGCGCCGGCTCTACTCGGATTTTTGGTGTTTCTGGCGACGTCGCGGGTGCTTACGCCGGCGGAGTTCGGGATTGTGGCTTTTGCGGCGAGCATTGCCACCGTGGGCTTGGCGGTGGCGCCGGCGGGGTTTCGCGAGGCGCTGATTCAGCGGACGGATATTGAGCCAAAGCATCTCGATACGGTGTTTTGGCTTTGCGTTGGGGCGGCGGTAGCCATTTTTGGCGCGCTCTGCGTGGCGGCGCCATTTGTGGCTTCGTCTTCGGGTGATCCGCTGCTGGTGGCGCTGGTGCCATTCATTTCGGCGCGGGTGATTTTCGATATGGCGGCGGCGGTGCCCAATGCGCTGCTTGTGCGGACCATGTCGTTTCGGATGCTGGCGCTGCGGACGACGGCGGCGTCTGTGTTTGCGGCTGTGGTTTGCCTGGGGCTGCTCTGGGCCGGGTTCGGGCTTTGGGCACTAGCGGCTTCGCAACTGGCGGGGTCGGTGACGACTTGCATCGGGGCGCTGATCGCAGCGCGGTGGCGGCCGGGGTTTCGGTTTGACCTCCGAGCGCTGGGTGACTTGAAGGCCTTTGGGCTGTTTTCGACGGGCAATCATTTCATCACGACGATCAGTGTCGACCAGCTTCTTATCGGCGCGCTGCTGGGGCCGGCGGGGCTTGGCATCTATGGCTTTGCGCGGCGGATTTTTCAGATACTCACCGACCTCCTTTCGGGGGCGCTGAACCTCGTATCCTATTCGCTGCTGTCCTCGATGCAGGGCGAGAAGACGAAATTGCGGGAGGCTTACCTGCTGGGGACCTTTGCGTCCTCGGTGGTGGCGTTTCCGGTTTTTGTCGGGCTGGCGCTGGTGGCGGGCGATCTCATTCCGTTGGCCTTTGGCGATCACTGGATCGAGGCCGTGCCGGTGGTGCAGGCATTTTGCGCGCTGGGCGTGCTGACGGCGGTGGGGATTTTGCAGGCGTCGCTGATCCGCAGTCAGGGGCAGGCAGACCTGTGGTTCTATTACGTGCTCAGCAAGCAGGCGGTGACGGTGCTTTACGTCTTCCTGTTCGCGGGCTGGGGCCTCTTGCCGCTGACAGTGTCGCTGGTGGTGCTCAATGCGCTGATGTGGATGCCGACGCTGCATATGGTGGTGCGACTGCTGGGCATTTCGCTGCTGTCTTATCTCGGGTCGTTTGCACTGCCGGTGCTGGCGACCGCTGTGATGTGGGGCGCGGGCTGGCTGGTGCAGCGGGAGATGGGGGAAGCGGAACCGCTGCTGCGGCTGGTGGCCACGGTTGGTGTCGCGGCGGTGAGCTATGGCGCGGTGATCGTGGTGCTGGGGCGGGAGCGGGTGCAGCGGATGGTGGGGTTCGTGAGACGGAAGCGGTAGGCTGCGCTGGATCGATTTAGTATTTTTGCGCAAAATATTGCGCATCTGCCTTGAAAGCGGCCGGACTCGTTGTGTATATATTTGCGCATCGGAGGGCAGGATGTGCAGCACGAAACCAATACCAGCAAGATCAAGGCGCGCCTTGAGCGCGAAGGCTGGGAACTGGTTGGTGGTACGAAACACGACAAATACCGCAAGGCTGGTCGTCCAACCATCATAGTGCCGAGGCACCGTATTGTGACCCCTGGTGTGGCCCAGTCCATCGCCAAGGCGGCAGGCTGGGTCAATTAGCTTGGCCACCAAGTCGTTGATCGATTGAGGTTTTCAATGTCCCGCTATATTGCCGTCATCGAATATGATGAAGCTGAACAGGTTTATGGTGCCTATTTCCCGGACGCTCCGGGGTGCACCGCCATGGGGGGCTCTGAAGAAGAGGTTGTCGACAACGCTATCGACGCGCTGTCCGAATGGATGTCGGACTTGATTGCGGATGGCAATGCTATTCCAACCCCACGTTCCTACATGCAGATCCGCGCGGACGGGGAACTGGGCAAGGATATTATGATTGCGACGCTGCCTTTGCTGCGAGAAACCGGCAAAGTTGTGCGTGCCAATATATCGATGGATGCGGGACTGCTTGAGACCATTGACGAGGCGGCCGGCCGCATCGGTGTCACCCGCTCGGCCTTCCTGGCTTCGGCCGCGCGGGAGAAGATCAAGCAATCTGGCTAGAGCCAGAGGAGGCCGGCTGCCCTCTCTGTCGGCTTGAGGGTTTAGGCAGCAGCAACGCGGCTGCGGACAAAACCGTCTACGGCCGCCTGGGCCTTTTCGGTGACTTCGACGATCTTGGCGTCGCTACTGAGCTGGGGTTCCAAGCGGGCCATTTGCTGCAGGTGTTGGGCGGCGATGCTGGTGAGGATGCGGTTGGGGATGGCGGCGAGGGGGGATTGGTTGAATTTTCCGACTTTGCCCAGGCGGCCGCCCCGGCCAGTGCGGGCGATGTAGTATTCCAGAACGCTGGTGGGCTTCAGGTCGTTGAGGCGCACGTCGACATTGAGGGCGCCGGCCCAGTCGAGCCACTTTTTGTGGTGGCCGCCATAGATGGGGCGGGCGCCGATCCACGGGGTGCGAAGGGCATCGGCGACGATGGCGCCATGCATGGCCTCGGTGATGAGGAGGCGGGCGCCGCGGATCTGGCTGAGGACGGTGTCGACCGGCGCGGTGGCGTCGATCAGGGTCATGCTGGCCATGCGGCAGGCTTCGGCCCAGTCGCCGCGCTCGAGGCTTTCATAGTGGGGCATGAAGGCGATGTTGACGCTGTCGTCGGGCGGCGGCAGGTCCATGGCGCGGAGGAGAATGGCGCTGTCGCAGATGGAGAGTTTGGGATCGATGCCGAGGGTTTTCGCGGTGTTGGGGCCGCGGACGAAGCGGATGTCCCAGGTGCCGTCATTGATATCGGGCAGGCCCATATAGCCGGCATAGCCGGAGCCCATGACGAACTTTCGCGACTTTTCGGGGAGGTGATCGCCGATGATGGAGCCGATGCCGACAAAAAGCTCGCTCTCGTCTTCGTCGAGGAAGCCTTTTGGCAGGAGGGCAGGCCAGACGTGGAGGTTCAACTCATCGCCGAAATTGGGCACGTGGCCGCGAAAAAATACCAGCTTCATCGAGAAGTCCCTTTCAGTCGTGGCAGAGGATGGATTGTTCGAATGCGCAGTCTTGGTCGAGCGGCGTGAAGGCGACCCAATCGACCTCCATGGCGATGGGGGCGGTCACCGGGGTGAACGCGCCCATCCAGTCGGTGAGGGTGTCCGTGCCCCAAAGGCTGAAGAAGATGCGCTGGGCATTGCTCGGGATGGTTTTGGGATCGTCCATGGTGCGGACGAGCTGGCCGTTGATGTAGTAGCGAACGCTGTCCGGGGCCCAGGTGAAGGCGAAGGTGACGAAATCGCTATCCGAGGGATAGGGCAGGACGTGGGACTGGCCGCTGCCTATTTCGCCGTCGCCGCTTTTGCCATTCACGAAGGTCGTGGTGTCGACGTGGCTCGTGTCGCGGGTGAGGATTTCGAAGTCGATCTCGTCATGCGGCTTGCCCTGCTGGGGGCCGATATAGGTGAAGAAGGCGGCGTTTAGGCCGGAGCCGGAGGGTGTTTTCAGGCGGGTTTCATAGGTGCCGTAGCCATAGGCTGTTCGCGTTTGCAGTTCGCCGCAGCGGTATTGGCGATCGCCCTTAGGCTGGGGCGAGAAGCCGACGCGGAGCATGCCGCCTGAGGCTGTGACCTGATCGGAGGACCAAGTGCAGTTCTGGTGGGCGCCGTTGGCCCAGCCATCGGCGACGTACCAGCGGGATTGATCGAGCGTGTCGAAACCGTCGAAGAAGGCTTCCTGGGCGACGGCAGGGGTCGCGATACCTGCCGCGAGGACGGTGAGAAGGGCGAGGGCGCGTTTCATCTCAAAAAGGTCCTCACTGTGAGAAGGCGAGGCGCGCGATGACGACGTCGCCAGAGATGAGGGGGGTGCCAATTTCGGCAGGGATTTCGGCGCCGTCGCGGATGATGGCGTAGGTGTAGGAGGGGGCGGTGTCGCTCTGCGCGGAGACGCCGGTGTAGAGCACCGCTTCCTGCACGAGGCCCCTTTGCGTCGAGATTTTCAGGGCGAGGGCGCTGATCTGGCCGTCGACGGTCTGGCGTTCGAGTGAGAGATCGGAAATGCGCTGGTCGGTCAGGCGAGCCTGCTCGCGATTGGCGGTGGCGATGGCCTGCTGGGCCTGGAGGGTTGCCGTTTCGGTATCGAGCAGGCGGGCTTCGAGATCGGCCACGTTGGTCTGAAGAGAGGTGACGCGCGAGGAGAGGGCAAGGCCCTCGTCGGAGAGGGCGGTGATCTTGCTCAGTTGATCGCGAGCGTTTTCGAGCTGGCTCTCGGCACTGGTCTGCTTTTGGTTGAAGGCGGTGATCTGGGTCGTGAGCAGGCCGACTTCGTCGGTGAGGGAGGTCGACTGGGCTTCGGCCTGGCGCTTTTGCGCTTCGAGGATGGCAGTCTCTGCCGCCAGGAGGGATTGGAGGTTCGGGTGGCCTTCGAGCTCGGGCGGAACGGGAATCTGTTCCTGATTGGCCAGTTCCGCGTCGAGACGGGCGCGGCGGATGAGGAGGCGGGCATATTCGTCTTCGAGGACGTCGAGTGCGCCGGAGGTGGTCAGCATTTCCTTTTCGGGACGGGCCACGGCCTCGGCGCTGCGGCGTTCACCGCCGGCAAGCGCGAGGGCTTTCACGACCGTCAGGTTGGGCGCGAAGGGATATTCGCCGGGGGAGCCGACATCGCCGGAGACGTAGATCGGGCCATAGGTGGACACTTCCACGGTGACGGAGGGGGCGGTGGGGAGGCCGAGGGATTGCTGCAGGGCGGTGCCAAGGTCGGCGGCCAGCTCGGTGCTGGTTTTGCCTAGGCTCTCGGTGGGGCCGACCATGGGGAAGTTCACATTGCCGTCTGCACCGACCACATAGTCGCCACCCAGCGCCGTCCATTCCTCGAAGGTGGAATCGGCTGCTTTCCATTGCACGACCTTGATGGCGAGCTTGTCCGAAATGCCGAGGACATAGGGTTCGGCCGCCTGCGCAGCGCCTGACGCCGCGAGGGCGAGAAGGTACACGGAGACGCGGCGGGCGACAGACAGTTTCCAGTCGGGGGCTGAGATCATGTCCCCATCCTTGCTTCTATTCGTGGAATGAGGATCGTCGCGATCGATCATGCCCGCAATGGGGCAGGACCACGGCGCCATCGGCGCTCACGCAGTAGGAGGTGACGTCAAGCCGTTGATTTTTCAGTGGGTTCCGGGAGGGGATCAAGCATTGCCGGCTCGCTCAGGGCAGGCATGCGGGGAGCGGGCAACTCGCGACGATCGGATGTACGGGCTCGCCGTGTCCGTGCCCCGCCGGGGGCAAAGCCGAGGGAGGCGAGCCTGCGTCGCTGCTGCGGGGTAAGGGCGGGCCAGACGAGGGCGCGCGCCCGCTCGTCGAGGCTGCCGAACTCGTCCTGATGGGCAATGCTGCGGGTCTGGACTTCGAAAATGCGGGGGTCGATAGGGTCGTCCAATTGCGCCATGCCGGCGAAAAGCGCGGCGGCGTGTTGAGGCGACAATTGCAGATTGCGCTCAAAATAGACCACGATCTCGCCGAGCGGCAGATCGGGAAGGGCCGTTTGGACCTTGCGGATGGCGTCCTGGCAGGTGCGTTGTTTCTGCCGTGCGGTGAGCCCGTGAATATAGGCCCGGACGGAGGGGAGGTCGAATCGATCTCCATCGATAACGCCGCTTACGGGATAGCGGCCGACGCAGCGCTGACAAATCCAGAGGGTGACATCGCCACGGGCCACTTCGTAGGTGAGACGCTGGTGCTCTTGCCCGCAAAAGCCACAGCTACTGGCGAGGGTCACGTCATCCGCTATCGCCCATGTAAAGGTCCATGCGCTAGGATCGCCCACGGCCTCGTTCAGGGTATAGCGGAATCGGGACATCGGCATGCTTGGCCTCATCGTTCATTGCGCGATCCCATCACGGGAGCGTTACCCATGACACGAAAACCGGGGCAACCTTTTGGTCGCACCGGTGAAGCGTTGTGTTCAAAATAGGGAAACTTAATGGCGGAGGGGTCGTGGGTTGTGCTCGCGGGCCAAACAATCAGGGACAATTCTCTCCAGATTTTTGCCGGATCGTTCCTGCCAACTGCCTTAGGGAAATTGGTTACCAGGAAGAATAGAGTCGCAGATTCGGTGCTGTGTGGTTTAGAAAATAGTTACAATTTTTGTAAATCATATGTCAGAATAACTTGTTTTGCGCTGAATGAGAAACCTCTCTGTTTTCAGTCATTACATGTGTGTACTGGATTTGCTTTACTGTGGCGTAAATGTCGTAGTGGTCAATAATCGATGGATTCTTGGTTGATGACAGCAAGTGTCGGTTGCCAGGAATCTAACTCTCGGGTATCAAAGTAATAATTGTGGATGCTGTAGCAGGCAGAAGAGTGCGGTCTCTGCGGCTACATTGTGTTCGGTCGGTGGCGCCCGGGGGCTTGGGTGGTGCGTTGGCCGAATGGGCGCTTGGGGGCGATATGAAGCTTTGGTCTATCCGCGCGTTGGCGCTGGGCACCGCACTCGCGACTGTGCTGGCTGTGCCGTCGTTTGGCATGTCTCTGCGTGACGCGGTGCAGTTGTCGCTGACGTCCAATCCCGAAATCGGTGCTGCCGTTCAAAACCAACAGGCCGTAGAATTCGAGTTGCGTCAGGCGCTTGGTCTTTACGCGCCGCGCGTCGATCTTGAGGGGTCGGTCGGCGTACAACGGTTAGATACGCCTTCTCGCCGGGCCGCAGGGCTTGATGACGATGCGCTCGTGCCGGCGCAAATCGCTCTGGTTGCGACCTTTGACCTTTTTGATGGTGGATATCGCGATGCTGGCGTGGATCGCCAGGCTGCGCGTATCGACAGTGCGTCCTTCCGCGTGCTGGAGCGCAGCGAATTCATCGCTCTGCAGATTGCTCGCGTCTACTATCAGGTCGTGTTGCAGCAGCGCATTCTTGGGTTGAGCCAGGAGAATGTCCGCTTCCACGAAAGTATGCTTCAGGATGTGGCCTCGAGTATCGAGAGCGGCCAGCTTACCGAATCGGATCGTCTGCAGGTCATCGAACGTCTCGCTGCCGCCAAGGCGCGTGTAACGGAAGCGGCCGTAGCGCTTGAAGCGGCGCGTATCGAATTCGAACTGTTCGTTGGCTCGCAGCCCAGTTCCGTCGGCATGCCGCCGCACCCCGGCGCGGCTTTGCCGCGCACGCTGCAAGCCGCCATGGAGGTCGCGCGGATCAATAGCCCGGTCGCTCGTATTGCCGAGGCCGATATTGATGCTGCCGCTGCGCTGGTTCGACAGGCGGAAAGTGCTTTTGCGCCGAAGGTGCAGTTCGAGGCGCGTGGTGCGACCGGTTACGATATCGGCGGCTCTGCCGGCATCACCAATGATTTCAGTGCGCGTCTGTCGCTGCGCTGGAACATTTTCGATGGTGGCGTTCGCGAGGCGCAGGTTCAGGAAGAAATCCGGCGTGAATCCGAAGCGATGTACAACCACGCTCAGGCCTATCGCGAAGTCGACGAGGCAGTAAAGACCTCTTGGCTGCAATTGCAGACCCAGGGCACGCTGGCGTCGACCTATCGTGACCAGCTGAATGCTTCCGCAAATCTTATAGCAGCCTATCGCGAGCAGTTCGGCGTTGGCGAACGTTCGTTGCTCGATGTGCTTGACGCTCAAAACACCCGAGTGAACGTGCAGATGCTGCAGGAAACCGCGGCTTTCGGTGTGAGCTTTGCAGAATACCGCTTGCTTGCCGCCACGGGCTCGCTGCTGCGGTTCATGGGCTTGGAGGCTCCCTCAGGTGCTTATGCCCGCGCGGCGTTCAATGTCGAGCCCGGTAACGTTTCGGATCCGGCTGACCGCAAGCCTTTGGATCTGACGTTCAAGCCCTGAGAGCGGGCACATAATCATGCTTGCCGGCAATGGGCCGGCAAGGATTTGGCGGCACTTTGACCTTCTGTTTGACGAGGGTGCGAGGCCGATATTTACCCTATTCGCTGCTTTGCGGCGGGTTTTGTTGCCGACAATACGGTCGGCGCTGTACCATTTGAACACGGTATGGATCTGCCTTTGCAGGTCCACGGGAGCGTGGCGGCCGAGCGGGCACAAGCGGCCGGTCCGGCGCCCAATGTGCTAGAAATGACGTCTTACGAGACCACATCCACAGTGGAGTCGCCGGTGCCCTTGGCTGGTGCTGCAGGCGTAGGTGCAGGAGCGCAGGGTGCGGACCAGATACTCTCCGCGCTGCAATATCTCGCCCGGCTCTGGCGCAAGCCCGATTCTCGCTCCTTTTTGACAGCGGGACTGCCACTCGACAATGACAGGATGACCCCCGAGCTGATCGCGCCCGCAATGGCGCGTATCGGCGTTACTGCCAGCACCCAAAACCGCGCGATCAAAACTCTGGCAGATTTCGAAATGCCGGCTCTGACTGTTGGGCCCGAGGGTGGAATTCTCGTTATTTTAGGTCGGGCCGGGCGACGGGCCTTCCATTGCTTTGACGCCGCGCGCGGCGAAGATCGCATTCTTGATGCGAAGATGCTCAAGGTGCGCGAGCCGCGTGATCTTGTCATCCTGACGCCGAATTACGGCATGGTGCAGGAAAATTCCGGCGTTCGCTTTGCCCGGACTGGGCATTGGCTGTGGTCTTCCTTCCAAGGACACGGGCGAAGCGTCGTCTACGTTCTGGCGGCAGCAACGTTCATCAATGTTTTCGCGCTCGCCTTCCCGATCTTCACGATGAATGTTTACGATCGCGTGCTGCCAAATGCGGCGATTTCGACGCTTTGGGTCTTGGCTGTCGGTCTGCTTCTCGTGTTGGTCTTCGATATTGCCCTCAAGCTCGCGCGTGGAGCGATCATCGACCATGTTGGCCGCAGCATCGATTTCAAACTATCGTCGCTCCTGTTCGATCGCGTGCTCAACACCCCGATGGAGGCGCGCCCGTCTTCGACTGGGGCTTTCGTCAACCGCATCGCCCAATATGAAGTATTGCGGGACTTCCTGGCGTCGAGCACGCTGGTCATGTTCGTCGACGTATTGTTCCTCGGTATTTTTGCGTGGGTGATCGCCATCCTGGTGGGCTGGCTGGTATTGTTTCCGCTGGTAGCTGGGGTGATTGCCATTGCCGCAACCCTATTCGTCGGTTGGCTGTCGGGTCGGGCGGTCAAGGCGGCGCTACGGGAGTCTTCGGCGCGCAATGCCGTGCTTGTGGAAGCGTTGACGGGCGCGCAATCGGTCAAAGCGTCGCGCGCGGAAGGTCAACTTCTGCGCCGTTGGGAGGCCACGGTTCTCGCCTCGTCGGAAACGCAAAACACCATAAAGTGGCTGCAGTCGATCTCGACCAATATCACCGCCACGCTGACGCAGTTGTCGATGAGCGGCATCATTATCGGCGGTACGTTCATGGCTGCGGCCGGCGATATCAGCATGGGGGCAATCGTCGCATCGATGATGCTCTCCAACCGGCTGATTGCGCCGATCTCGCTGATTGCTTCGCTGCTGCTCAAGACACGTAGCGCGATAGAAGCCTACGAAACAGTCGATCAGATCATGTCCTTGCCGGACGAGCGGACCAGTACGGACGGCTTTTCGGCGCGCAATGTGAGCCAAGGGCGCATTTCTCTCAATAAGGTTCGCTTCGCCTATCCCGGTAGCAAGACTTTCGTACTCGACGGCATCAGCTTCAAAGCTGATGCGGGCGAAAAGATCGGCATTATCGGTCGGATCGGTTCAGGCAAGACCACGCTTGGTCGGCTGCTTGTGGGCTTTCATAGCGCCGGCGAGGGCGAGGTCATGATCGACGGCGCCGATATCGCGCAGTATCACCCCGCCGATCTGCGGCGTGGTGTTGGCCTCGTCTTGCAGGACCCCGAGCTTTTCAACGGTACGGTGCGCGAAAATATTCTGCTCGCCGATCCGACTGCCAGTGAAGAGCGCCTGAAGATGATTGCCAAGCGAGCCGGTGTGGACGAATTCGTCTCCCGTCACCCGCAGGGCTATGACATGCAGGTGGGCGAACGCGGCATTTTACTTTCGGGCGGACAACGACAGGCGGTAGCGCTGGCACGCACACTGCTCACCGAACCGAAAATCCTGTTTCTCGACGAGCCCTCCAGTTCGATGGATCTGGCGACTGAGCGCCAGCTTATCGCCAATCTTGAAGCGAGCCTCATGCCGGAGCAAACAGTGCTCGTGGCGACGCACCGCTATAGCGTTCTATCGCTGGTGACGCGTCTTATCGTGCTCGACAATGGTCGGATCATTGCCGACGGTCCTCGCGAGGACGTGCTGGCGGCCCTACGGAACCGGGGGAATGTAGGATGAACGCGCCCTTTCCCGTTCAGCAGCAGTCTCCGGCAGTTCTGCAGGCGCCGCCTCCGCCGCGCAGTTGGCTCTATGTCGTTGTCATCATCAGCATCTTTGCGGTGATTGCGCTGCTCTGGGCGTCCTGGGCCGAAGTAGACGAAATCAGCCGCGCGGAAGGGCGCGTCATTCCGTCCGGCAAAACCCAGATTATCCAGGCGGCGGAAGCGGGAGTGGTGACCGACATTCTGGTCCGCGCGGGTGAGCAGGTGCGGCAAGGCCAGCAGCTCATTCAGCTCGACGATACCAATACGGCTTCCAGCGCCGGGGAGGTCGAGGCGCGTGTGCTGGCACTTCTCGCGCAGACGACGCGTCTGCGCGCCGAAAGCCAGGGGCTGGGCGTCGATGCGTTCATTTGCCCGGCGGAAATCACCGTTTCGGCGCCGGAAGTGTGCGACAGCGAGATCGCGCTGATGACCAGTCGCGCGGCGAGCCTGGAGCAGGGTATGCAGGTGCTGGCTCAGCGTGTCGAGCAGCGACAGCGCGAACTGGGCGAGGCCTCTGCGAATGCCACGCGGCTTGGGGCCAATCGGAAAATTGCCCAGGAACGTCTGGCCCTGATGGAGCCATTGGCAGCCAAGGGGCTCGTGGCGCAAACGGCCTATCTTGATGCACAGCGTGAAGTTGGAGACCTGAACGGCCAGATTGCTGCCGTGGCGGAATCTGTAGCGCGGATCGAGGCGGCACTCAGGGAAGCGCAGTTGCAGGTTGATCAGGCGACCCTGCAGTTCCGGCAGGACGCGCTTGCGGAACTGACGGTGGCGTTGGCGCAGTTGGCCAGCACGCAGCAGCAGCTTCGCGGTGCGGAAGACCGGGTGCGACGCACCGATATCCGGTCGCCGGTCGATGGCGTGGTCAACACCGTGGAGATCAACACTATTGGTGGTGTTGTGGCGGCGGGCGAAAAGTTGCTCGATATCGTGCCGATTTCAGATGTGCTGCTGGTCGAGGCCCGGTTGCGGCCTTCCGATGTTGCCTTCATCATCCCGGGCCAGGAAGCGCGCATCAAGCTGACCGCTTATGACTATTCCATCTATGGAGGCCTGACCGGGCGTGTGACCAATGTCTCGGCCGATAGCATGGTTGATCCCAATACGCGCGAGACCTATTACATCGTGCAGATTCGGGCGGACAAATCCGTGCTCGAATATCGGGGACGGGAGCTGCCGGTACTGCCGGGGATGGTGACCACCGTCGACATTTTGACCGGCAAGCGCACCGTGCTGCAATACCTTCTCAAGCCGATCAACAAGGTGCGGCAGGAGGCGTTCAGTGAACGATAGGGCCGCCTGGCAGGAACAGGCCGACGAAAATGCCGATTCCCGCCTTATAGAGATCACCAACCCTGAATTTCGGACGCTGACTATCAGTGGTGCGAGAACGGGTGTGCGGCTTGAAAAAATCTTCTGGCAGGCGCTGGACGAACTCAGCAATGATGCGGGGCAGAAGCGAACGCGCTTTGTTTCGCAGATCGTAGAAGCCGCCAACAATCTCGACATCAACGCTACCGGGGCGATTCGCAGTACTACAGTTGATCTCCTGCTGCGAGAAGTCGAGCGGTTGAGGCCGCTGGCGCAAATTTCGTCGATGGTGGGTCTGCTGCAGGCAGGTCCGGCGCCAGCCTTCGCACTCGACCAGCGCAAGCGCCTGGTCCAGTCCAATCCTGAATTTCTGCGCTATCTGCGATCGGTGGCCGGAAGCCCCGGGGCCGTAGCCGATGCGGCCCAATTGTCCATGGAACGGCCGCTTGATAGCCTGTTCAAGGATCTGCCGGCGGGACAGACTACGGAGTGCGGAATTTCCATACGTTCGGGCAATCGCGAGCGCCGCACTACGGCCCGCATCCTCATGGTGCCGCCGGCACCGGCCAAAGTGTTGGTTGGCTATATTTTGTCCTGACGCGTCAGGATGAAGTCGTCGCCAGGCAGCTTTGCCCCGTCTGTTTTGGATGCGGTTTCTCATCGAGCGCAAAGGCATACCTGGGTATGCATTCCAGTTAAGGTTAAGTTATCCTTCCGTCAAATTGCTATATCCGGATATGGATATTCAATTCTTCCTGTTTGCTGAGGGGGATAGCGAGCCCGTATAACCTGGTTAATTCAGCGTTAAATGGACCCAGGTGGCATTATGGCCCTTCGCATCGATACCCCAGTTGCTCCGACCTCTGACGTTTCCGCTCCTGCCGCCGATCAGCAGCAGGCAATTCTGGTGGCTCAGGCAGGGCAGCCGAACGCACCTGTTCAGACCCAGGCGGCAGAGGTGGTGATCGAGGTCAGCGAAGGATCGATCCTGCGGCTGCCGGAAGGCGCTAGCATCGATCAACCGCGGATGAATGGCACGAACCTCGAATTCGTCCAGCCGGATGGTTCTGTGATCGTGGTTCCCAATGGCGCTATCCAAGGGCTGACGATCTTCATCGGCGGTATCGAAATCCCACCCATCACGGTGGCGGCGCTCTTCGAAGAAAGCAATATTCAGACTGCAGCCGGTCCTGAAGGCAATTCGGTGTCGAGCTCGGGCGGCAATTTCGAGCGGCCCGTTGGCGATATTGGTGACGCCTTCCAGTATGGCGGTCTACTCGATGACTCCGCTGCCGCCGGCATTGGCGATGGCGCCGGGGTGCAGGCGGCCGATGCCAATCTCGCCCCTATTCTTGAAGAAGAAATCTATGAAGTGCGCCTTACCGAAGAGGCGCTGGAGAATGGCTTCCCCGATGATCTCGGGACGTTCGACTTTTCGAGTGTTCGCGAGTTTTCGGGTTCGCTGGGGGCGGTCGACCCCAATAACGACGCGATGACATTCACTTTTGGTACCCCGAGCACGGCATTTACCTCGGGTGGCGTTCCCGTCACATGGACGGGCGCGGGGACCAGTACGCTCACGGGCTGGGCGGGCGATGTAAAGGTATTCGAGGCGAGCTTTACAGGTCCGGCCGGCGAGTACACGATCACCCTCTATAAGCCGATCGATCATACCGGGGCCGGCGAAGACGAGCTGGCGATCAATCTGCCTATCACGGTTACCGACGTTCCGGGCGGCATGAGCACCCCGGCCACCATTCGGCTGATCATCGAAGACGACAGCCCTGTGGTGCGCCTGACGCCGGATGCCGGCGAAGGTGCTACCCGACTCTCGATCTCCGTAGACGAAACCGTCGGCGCCGAGCGCGCCGCACAGGGTGAATCTGCCAATGGCAATTCGGATGACGCCGAAGGTGTGCTTGGTCGCACGACGAGCAACTTTGCTGGTGGCCTTGCTGACCTCTTCACGCTGACCGGCGGCTACGGCGCCGATGGAGCGGCAGCGACCGATCCACTGGCTATTTCCTTCAGCTTTACCGGCATTCCGGCCGGCGGACTGGCGACCAATCTGAGCGCCACCAATGGTGGTCCGATTACGCTCTTCCTCGAAGGTGGGGCGATTGTCGGCCGCGACGCGGGCAATGCAATTGCCTTCCGGCTGGAAATCGTCGGTACACCTGGCGCCGAGCAGATCGAAACCACTCTGTTCAAGGCCATTTCTCATGGTTCGTCCGAGCGGCTCGACGAAACCGCGTTCCTGCGGGTTTTGCAGGGCGCAGTTCAGCTGCGCATGGATGTGACCGCGACGGATTTCGACGGCGATTCCGCAAGTACTTCCGCAACGATCGATCTTGCCAATGGCGAATCCAGCGTCGTCGGGTTTGAGGATGACGGTCCGACCTCGATGGGTGTCGTGACGTCTTCGACGGTTGTGGACGA
>NZ_JQGC01000017.1 GCF_000743575.1 Devosia riboflavina
TCAAAGAGCTGACCTTCAAACCACACAGGCAGAACGTCGGTGAGGAATTACCCTCGAATTTCAAACCCAACCAGAAGCAGTTCTTCCCCGGCCTAAACCGGCGTCATACCCGCCTTGTCAGATTTTAACGCCAAACAGTGGGAACAACCAAAGTCGTTCGCGTCGTCAGCGCCGCGGTAGATAAGTGAACCAGGGCTCCTTGTCAACACCGCTTTTCAGAATTTCGGCAGAACCGATTTTCTCGGTCACTTAATTGTCGAATTTATCATTCGTTTTCAGTGACTTGCTTCCGTGCCCGCCGCCGTTTGGCGCCGCGCTCTTCAGCGATGAGCGGGTTATAGGGGCGACCCGTTTTCCTGTAAAGCCCCCTCCATGACAAAAACGACATTTTTCGGTTTTGACCTCGTCCTGCGTGTGGAAAACACGACTGGATCACCAGAGATTTCAGGCGCCTCCGGCCCTTTGTGGTTTTCGGCAGATTTTTCAGGACCTTCTCCCCTTTATAGGGGCGGTTATGATCGCGAACGGCACGATATCCCAAAACTCCGCGCTTTCGCCGCATTTGCGGAAGATATGACGGCCATTGAAATCATTGTCGGCTCTCCTTAGGCTGCGCCTCACGCTATACCTATATAGAGAAGAGGCCGCTCGCTTCGGCCCCTGGGGGAAGACCTATTCAATATCAAAGGACGGCGCGTTGAACGCTGCGCAACGAAATCGCCACGCTTCCCTGCTGCGTGCCAGCGGGTTCGAAGATGGCCCGGCCCTGACAGTTCAGTCGACCGACGGTGAAATTCCGCAGGGTCGCGAGCTGAGTTTTGCCTGGTTGAGCGGCACGGTGATGACCGGCCTTACCTCGGTCCTGCTCATGGGCGCGGCGCTCTATGTATCCTTCCAGGGCCAGGACACGTTTTCGACTGCCTATAAGGCGCTGCAGCTCGCGGCACCGAAACTCGAACAGCCCTTTGCGACCGATATCACCGCAAAGTCCTCGCGTATTCGTCCCGTCGCTGCCACCCGTTCCGACCTCGAAACCATCGAGGCTTCCATTCGCCAGGTGGTCGATGGCCGCGAGATCCTGCGCAACCAGCCTTTCACCCGCCTCCGCGCCACACTCGCGACGACAGCGACTTCTCTTTCTGCCGATGCGCCGGCCTATGATCCCGTCGCCATTCTCAATGCCACCCAGCCGCTGCAGGCCGGCGCCCTCGATCTCAATGCCGACGTCTATGGCACCGATGTCGATGGCGAAGTCGCCGTGCGCCAGGCCGACATGCCGGCAAGCTTCATTCCCGCCCGCGCCATCAGCGATGAAGTGGCCGCCGATTTCGTTCGCGGTTCGGCCGAAGCGACCTTCTACACGGAAGATGCACCGCCGACCCTGGCCTATGCCGCGCTCGGCCCCAGCCTCGATGCGCTGGCCAAGGAGGGCACGCCCTCTTCTCCCAATGGTATTGCGGAAAATGTGACTGTCGTTCCCAAGACGACCCTTGCCGCCAATAACGGCCCCGGCCGCACCGAGCGTTTTCTGACCGTCCGCGAAGTCGGCCCCCTCGCCGATACCCTGGTACGCAACGGCTTTACCCGTGCCCAGGTCTCGATGGTGGAAAACACCCTCGCCAATCTCATGCCGGCAAGCGGCCTGCCGGCCGGCATTCGCCTGCGCATTCTCTATGGTCCGCTGACCAGCGACAGCAACAGCCTCGTGCCCTACCGCATGTCGATCTATCGCCCCGAAGGGGTGCAGGGCGATCCGCATATCGCAACGGTCGCCCTCAGCGACAATGGGCAATATGTCGTGGGCTTGCAGCCCGATTGGGTCGATTTCCCGCATGAAGATATCGAGCAGATCAATGTGGGCAATCTGCCCACGGTCTATCGGTCGATCTGGGAAACCGGCCGCAAGCACGACCTCGACGACGACACTATCCAGCGCATTGTCGGTATGTTCGCCTATGACGTCGACATGACCAAGCGCATCTCGGCCGGCGACACCATCGAAATTCTCGAGACCCAGGACGCGCCGGATGCCAAGCCCGAGCTGCTCTATGTCTCGCTCAACCTCTCGGGCACCAAGCGCCAGCTCTATCGCTTCGCCACAGAAGACGGCACCGTCGATTTCTATGACCCCGATGGCGAAACCGGCAAACGCTTCCTCAATCGCCGTCCGCTCGAAGGCGGCGGCACCCTGCGTTCGCGCTTCGGCTATCGCATTCATCCGATCTTCAAAACGCGAAAACTGCATACCGGCGTCGATCTCGCCGCCCGCTCCGGCACGCCGATCTATGCAGCCGGCGACGGCGTCATTTCCTATTATCGCTGGCAGTCCGGCTACGGCAACAAGATCGAGATCCAGCACGTCAACGGCTATGAAACCGCTTATGGGCACCTCTCGCGCTATGTCGACGGGCTCGGCGTCGGCAGCAAAGTGCGCCAGGGCCAGCTCATCGGCTATGTCGGCTCGACCGGCCAGTCGACCGGCCCGCACCTCCATTTCGAAATCCTGATCAACGGCAATCTCGTCGATCCCCTGAGCGTGAAACTGCCCAAGGACAATGTGCTGGCGCCGCAATATCGCGACGCCTTCAACCAGGCCATGGCCCAGATCGACGACCTGCTGGCTCGCGAGGGCACTCCCACGCAGGTCGCCGCCGCCAAGACCCCATAAAGGCCTATTCCGCGCGCGCAACCCAGACGGCAAGCTGATTGCCGCCGGGCTCGCGGAAATGAAACCGCCGCCCGCCGGGAAAATCGAACTGGGCGCGGGTGATCACGCCGCCCGCGGCAATGACGCGCCGCTCGGCATCGTCGAGATCGTCCGTCCTGACAATCGCCATGGTCGCTGCAACGCGGCCTTCCGCCTGATCAATACCGCCATCGATCCCCGCATTTTCGAGCCCGTCATAATCCGGCCCATAGCTGGTGATCCCCCAGCCGAAAGCCGCAGTGAAGAAGGCGCTGCTCTTCGCCCGGTCCGTCGAGGGAAACTCGACATAGTCGATCTTGTCAGCCATTTTTGCGCACCTGTTTGTTCTTGTTATGTTCTAGATCGTCGCTGAACGAAAAGCAAGCCGTTCAAGCCGCAAGATCGGCACTGATAGCAAAACCCGGCAGGCCAGCCAGATGCTCGACCAGCGCCGCACGAAAAGCGCGGACATTTGGCGTGTCCTTCAGGTGCGCGCGATATACGAGATAAAGCGGCTTGGATATGGTCACGTAGCCCGGAAGCACCACTTCCAGGGTCCCTGCCTCCAGCCGGTCGCGAATATGAAAAAGCGGCGCCTTGGCAAAACCGATCCCATTGAGCACGGCATGTAGGGTGAGATCGGGATGCTGGGCGGAAAAGGCGACGGAAACCGGCGCCGAAAGCGCCTCCTCGCCACGAGCCAGCGCCAGGCTGTGCTCCTCGGGATCGTCACGATATTGAATATAGCTCAGGCGCTGCAAATCTTCCGGCCCCTCTGGCCGGCCGACAGCATCAAGATAGGCCGGCAAAGCAATAAGCACACCTTCCATGAACCCGATGCGCCGCACCAGGCCCGTCCCGTCCCCGGGACGCCCGCCGCGCACGGCGATATCGACGCCTTCCGCTTCAAGATCGATCACCGCATCGCTGGTGATGACATCGACCCGCAACCCGGGATGACGCTCCCGCAGCAGTGCCAGCACCGGTCCCATCACCGCTTGCCCGAACAGCATGTTGACGGTAACCCGCAGCTTGCCGGAAACTTGCCCGCGCAAATCTTCCAGCGCCGATTGCATCTCGGCCAGTGAAGCCAGCACCCGCAAGCCATGCCTATTGACCAGGAGTCCCGCCGCCGTCGGCTGTACGCCATGGCGCGACCGCACCAGCAATTGCTGGCCGACAGCGGCCTCAAGCCCGGCGATTTTCTGGCTTATCGCCGGCTGGCTCACCCCCAGCCGCCGCGCCGCCGCCGTCAGCGATCCGGTTTCGAGGGCAAGGGCGAGACTGCGCAGGGCCAGATCGTCCATAATCGTTCCTTATGTAATCCCTAACAAAAACCCATCTGAATATCGCATCTGCTTATATCTAACTGATCCCTCGTTGTCATCGACACTGGAGGTTCATCATGACGCAATCCGCCCTCTCCCGCCGCAGCCTGCTCGCCTCGCTGGTTGCTGCCCCTGCTTTCCTCGCCTTGCCGGCTTTCATCCGCACCGCCAATGCCGAGGCCACGGAAAGCGTCCCGGCCAGCAACCACAGTGCGGTGATCCGCCGTCGCGTCGGCGATATCGAGCTTTTCGCGCTGGCCGATGGTTTTTCCAGCCTGCCGAGCCAGATTCTTGTCGGCATGGAGAACGAGGTCGCCACGGCAGCCGCCCGCATTGCCCACAAGCCCCACGATCCGGCGAGCCTCACCATCTCCATCAATACCTATTTGATCCGCAGCGGCGATCGCCTCATCGCCGTGGATACCGGCGCCACATCCGCCATGGCACCCACGCTCGGCGCCTGGCGCAGCAGCCTCGCCGAGGCCGGCATTGTCCCCGAAGATGTGGACACGCTTTTTCTCACTCATGCCCATTCCGACCATGTCGGCGGCATGACCGACGCGGCGGGCGCCCGCACCTTACCAAATGCCCAATTGCTTCTCGCCGAAGCCGAATGGAGCTTTACCCATGACGAGGCGCTCTATGCCTCGCTGCCACCCGAATTCCAGCCCAATTTCCGCTTCTCGCGCGGCCAGCTCGCGCCCTATGCCGAGGGCCGCAAGGAGCTGGCCATGACCAAGGAAACCGAAATCGCCCCCGGCGTCACCGCCCTGCCCATGCAAGGGCACACGCCGGGCCATATGGGCCTGCGCCTCGAAAGTCAGGGCGAAACCCTCCTCATCTGGGGCGATGTCGTGCACGCGCCGGCCTATCAGTTCACCCGGCCCGATTGGTCCGTCGCTTTCGATGCCGACATGGCCTCGGCCATCGCCACCCGCCAGCGCCTCCTCGATATGGCGGCGACGGACGACCTGATGGTCGCCGGCATGCATCTCGATTTCCCCGCGCTCGGCTATGTCGAGCGCCACGGCACCGCCTATCGTTACCTCGCGGCCCCACCCGATTTCCGCGTCTAGAGCATGTCTCCCGAAAGTGGGTACCGGTTTCGGGATAAAGACATGCGTAAAACCAAAGACCGAAAGCGCGTAGAGCGAATCTAAAAGATCGCCACGCGCTTTAGGCAAACAAAAAGGGCGCCGTCACCGGCGCCCTTCTCTCAAAAATGCTCTTCGCCTATTCGGCGGCCCTGCTTTCGGCGTGACCACCAGGCAGCAGCACAATGCCGTCATCGTCGGCATCGACCACCACGCGTTCGCCATCGGCAACCTTGCCCGAGAGAATTTCCTCGGCAAGGCCATCCTGCACTTCGCGCTGGATAACGCGCTTTAGCGGACGCGCACCGTAGGCTGGGTCATAGCCTTCATTGGCGAGCCATTCCCGCGCCTTGGGCGTCAGTTCGAGCGAGATATCCCGGTCCCTGAGCAGCTTTTCGAGCCGCCCAAACTGGATATCCACGATCGAACCCATATGCTCGCGACCGAGGCGATGGAACAGCAGGATCTCGTCGATACGATTGAGGAATTCCGGCCGGAACGCCGCCTTCACCGCATCGAGCACTTTTCCGCGCACCAGTTCCACCGGCTCACCATCCTTGAGCTCGACCAGGTATTCGGCACCGAGGTTCGAGGTCAGGATGATGACCGTATTGCGGAAATCGACCGTACGCCCCTGCCCATCCGTCAGCCGCCCATCATCGAGCACCTGCAGCAAAACGTTGAACACATCCGGATGCGCCTTTTCGATCTCGTCGAAGAGCACGACCTGATAGGGCCGGCGCCGCACGGCTTCCGTGAGCACACCACCTTCGTCATAGCCGACATAGCCCGGAGGCGCGCCGATCAGCCGAGCCACGGAGTGCTTTTCCATGAACTCCGACATATCGAGCCGCACCATGGCGGTTTCGTCGTCAAAGAGAAACTGCGCCAAAGCCTTGGTCAATTCGGTCTTGCCGACGCCCGTTGGCCCGAGGAACATGAACGAGCCGATCGGCCGGTTCGGATCCTGCAAGCCGGCGCGCGACCGCCGCACGGCCTTGGCCACCGCGGCCACGGCTTCGGCCTGCCCGATGACGCGAGCGCCAAGCGAGCTCTCCATATGGAGGAGCTTTTCCTTTTCGCCTTCCATCATCCGGTCGACGGGAATGCCGGTCCAGCGCGACACCACCTGCGCAATGTCGGTCGGCTCCACGGTTTCCTTGGCCATCAGCGGATCGGGCTTGCCGTCGCCATCCGGATCATCGGCCGTCTTCAGCCGCTTTTCGAGATCGGGAATGACGCCATAGGCCAGCTCACCCGCCTTGGCGAGATCGCCCTGGCGCTGCGCAATTTCGAGCTGCGAACGCGCCGCATCCAGCTCTTCCTTGAGCTTTGTGGATCCCTGCAGCCTTTCCTTTTCCGCAAGCCACTTCGAGGACAAAGCCTGCGCCTGTTCCTCGAGCCCGGAAAGCTCATGCTCCAGCCGATCGAGACGAGTCTTCGACCCGTCATCGGTTTCCTTCTTCAGCGCCTCGCGCTCGATTTTCAGCTGCATGATGCGCCGGTCGAGTTCGTCCAGCGCTTCGGGCTTGCTATCGACCGCCATGCGCAACCGCGCCGCCGCCTCGTCCATCAGGTCGATGGCCTTGTCGGGCAGGAAACGGTCGGTGATATAGCGGTTGGACAGCGTCGCCGCGCTCACCAGTGCCGAGTCGGCAATGCGAATGCCATGATGCAGCTCGTATTTTTCCTTCAAGCCCCGCAGGATCGAGATCGTATCTTCCACGGTCGGCTCGGACACAAACACCGGCTGGAACCGCCGGGCCAACGCGGGGTCCTTCTCCACGTGCTTGCGATATTCATCGAGCGTCGTCGCACCCACGCAGTGCAGTTCGCCGCGCGCCAAAGCGGGTTTGAGAAGGTTCGACGCATCCATGGCGCCATCACCCTTGCCCGCCCCCACCAGCGTATGCATTTCGTCGATGAACAGAATGATCTGCCCCTCGGCCGACTGCACTTCGTTGAGCACGCTCTTCAGCCGCTCCTCGAACTCGCCCCGATATTTCGCGCCGGCAATCAGCGCACCCATGTCGAGCGCAAGCAGGCTCTTGTTCTTGAGCGATTCCGGCACATCGCCATTGACGATGCGAATAGCGAGACCCTCGGCAATCGCCGTCTTGCCCACGCCGGGTTCGCCAATAAGAACCGGATTGTTCTTGGTCCGCCGGCTCAGCACCTGAATGGTGCGCCGGATTTCCTCATCCCGCCCAATAACGGGATCAAGCTTACCTTCGCGCACATCCTGCGTCAGGTCGCGCGCATATTTCTTCAGCGCATCATAGGCATTCTCCGCCGAAGCCGAGTCCGCCGTGCGCCCCTTGCGAATTTCCTCGATGGCCGTGTTCAACCCCTGCGGCGTCACCCCAGCCGAAGCCAGAATCTTGCCCGCATCGGTATCCTTCTCGACCGTCAGCGCCAAAAGCAGCCGCTCGGCCGTCACATAGCTATCACCAGCCTTCTGCGCCGCGCTCTCGGCCGTGTCGAAAACACGCGCCAGTTCGCGGCTGAGATAAAGCTGCCCGGCATCGCCCGAAACTTTTGGAATCTTGTTGAGCGCAGCTTCAACGCCGGCCCGCGCCGCCTTGGCGTCGCCACCCGCGCGTTCGATCAGCCCCGAGGCGAGCCCCTGGTCATCGTCAAGCAGCACCTTAAGCAGATGGACCGGCGCAAACTGCTGATGGCCCTTGCCCAAAGCTGCCGTCTGCGCGCTCTGGATAAAGCCGCGCGAGCGCTCGGTATATTTTTCGATATTCATTCAACTCTCCTTGTCTCGCTCGCCACCCAGCCCTCGATAGGCACCGGCATGACGACGGAAGCGTCGTGTGCAAAACGCCCGGCAACCCGGCGCGCTCCGTCACACGAGGATATATGGGGAGGTTTTTAGAACGGGCAATGCCGTGGCGGAGCTAAATTGGAAGCGGCGCTGCGTCCTTGAGAGGTCCCAGCCTGGTCTGTTGCGACAATGTCGGCAAGGGGGTGGTAAGCCGACAGTCAGGTTTTGGAGCTGCAGATAGAAAAGCGGCCAACACACTGTCATTCCAACAAGCACCATCGCCCAATACGGCCCTATGAACTCTGGGCCGCTCGCTCTAGATATCGCGAATACCTTCCGAAGCGGTACCTACGCGTAAGTCATGACCACTGCGCCAACAACGCCTTATCGAGTCATCGGCGACAACGGCCGGGTAGACGGAGGATATTGGACGAGGACCAAGCCCACGGGGCCGCTAGCATCGGTGATAGACAGCGCACTGGATCAAAACTGGGGAAACACCGCGACAAGGGTTGTTGAAATGACAGTACCTGCCGGAACTCGTCTGTTTGAAGGTATCGCGGCGCCTCAGCGTGGCCTAGTGGGTGGTGGTAACCAGATCTATTTCGATCAGAATCTTAACCCCCTCAATCCAACCTGGATAAAGTAATGTCGGAATGCACATGGGAAGAAATTCACGGCTTTAGCTCGTTGGGCGAACACACGCGCTTTGTGTCCTGGATCGAGAGACAGAAAGAAATGAACGTTTGTGAAGAACTCCTCCAGCCTGAAAGCCCCTTAGGCGCCTTTCCGAGTCGCTTATTCAAATGCCGCGCCGACGGAGCAATTTGGAAATTGACGGTCCCGGACCCTGGATACTTCCCGGGATCGTGGCTTCCGTCGGACGACCGGTAACGAGCCGATCGACGCAACTGTCACCCGTCCACGTCAAAGGCGACCGGAAGGGCCTTTGATCGGGTTGCGTACGTTGCTAGGGCCCATTGACGAAGGAGGCAACGTAAAGTTGCGACCGCAGCATGAATAGGTGCTCTCCCAACGTAGATACTGAGTGCCTCTACGATCCCAAACTTGCGGACACACGATGATAGTACTGACAAGAATGTTCGATGGAGATCTGCGGGTCAATCGCACGGTGTATTCGATCTATTGGCCCCGGCTTCCGGCGCACTCAGCGGACGTGCGCCACTACCTCGTGGTTGCCGATGAAAACTGGTCTGGTCTCACTACAGCAACTGAAGACATGTGCGAGGTCGTTGACCCCGACCTGAGCGATTTTGACCTCCGAAAAGGAGCGGATGGAAGAGACATGCTTGTCCACTGGGCGGCAGTTGAAGACGCACTGCTCGACAGGATGATCGAATACGACCAAGCAGCAATGATGGAATTTCGACGAAGGCTTGAGGGGGGACGCCCCGCCATCAGGGTCTAAGCGCAGTTGAGAAAGTGAGTATTATCCTACGCTTTCCCTGTTCATGCTGCGGGTTTCTAACGTATGTCTATCCGCCCGCTGGAGGCTACGAAGTCTGCCCGGTTTGCTTCTGGGAAGACGACCCTGTCCAGGCAGCGGACGAAAACTATGCAGGGGGTGCAAATCGCGTCAGCCTTTCCACAACCCGCAGAAATTTCCGCGAGTATGGGGCCAAGGACCGACTGTCGTTGCCGCATGTTCGTCCGCCAGAACCACGCGAGCTGCCAGCTGACTTGTCGACATCCCCTCTTTGGGCAAGGTCAGAGTTCCGCTGCTCTCGCTCCTGTCTGGCGACTATTCGGAGCTAGACAAGCCGATAGCGAGTTCGGCGCATCTAGTGTCCTCTTTTGGCAAACGGCCAGACGCCGTGCTCCGACTGGAATGGGGTCGAAAGCAGCCGAGTCTAAATGCACCACTTCGGCCACCGAGGCCTCCCGCCCACCTACCCCTGCAAAAACGCCCTCGCATGCTCAAACACCGCCGGCGCCCCAATAATCGTATGATGCGTCACCCCCGGAATGATGGCCAGCCGACTTGGGGAGCGCAGTGATCCATCGAGGCCCGCGTCCCTCTGCCCGCCACCGAGCAATTTGTAGAAATCGACCACATGCTCGGGTCGGATGGAATCGGCATCCGCGAAAACCAGCAGCGTCGGCGCCTTGATGGTTTTGACCCCTTCGGACCAGTCATAGTCCCTGACGCCGAGCTGGCCCGATTTGCGCATCACCCTCACCCAATCGACATCCGGGTAAAGCTCAGCCAGAGGCGATTGGGCGATGCTGCCGCCGATTGCATCGGCCATGTCGGGCATTTTCTCGAATGCCGCCCTGACTTCCGGATAGTCGCCATTCCGGGCATAGCCGGCCGACACGATCACCAGTTTTTCCAGCATATCGGGATGTCGAATGGCAAACTGGATCGCGATCTTGCCACCGAACGAATAGCCCATGACGCTGGCCTTCTCGATTCCGCGATCCCGCAGCACCGCGGCAACGTCATCGGCCGCCTGCTCGATGGACCAGGGCGTGTCGCTATCCTTGCTCAGACCATGCCCGCGCGCATGAATGGCGATCACCTTGAAAGCCCCGGCCATGGCCGCAAGCGGCGCACCGAAGAAACCGGAAGGGTTCACGCCGCCATGCAGCATGAGCAGCGGCGCACCTTCGCCATGGATTTCGTAATAGAGCTCGGTTCCCTCAACCGGCGCATATCCGCTCTCGATCGCCTGCGACATGGTGTTTCCCTCTCCTGATTGGGCCGTAACTTTTGTGGGCGCCGCCAGCGCGGCGAAAACCAAAAGCACCCCGACAATTGCTTTCAACATCGCCTCCCCTTGAGCCCGCAGGCCCAGACCCGGCTTCGGATCCTCAGCCTAGTTCCCTCATTCCTCGATCGCCAGAAAGTCGATCACCGCCTCGGCAAACCGCGGATCGGTATTGATGTTGTAATGCGTCGCACTGGGAACGACGGCAAACCGATTGGGCGTCATGCCTTCGCCGGCCCAGCCGCCATCGGCCTGACCACCGCCCAAAAGTTCGAAGAAGCGGGTGGCATGACTGATCCGCACCGCGTCATAATCGGCGACGACAAGCAGGGTCGGGGTTTTGATCTCGCCGATCTCAGACGACCAGTCATAGTCATTGCCGATAAAGGCACCCATCTGCCCGAGCAGTTTTGGGAAATTGGCAGGGTCAGGCGCGATCGCCTTATAGGCTTCGTAGAGCGGGGTTTGCATCAAGCCCTCGGCCTGCTCCGCGCTGATGCTCCGCATCCCCTGGGCGTTATAGTCGTGCCAGCCGGAATAGGCATAGGGCGCCGAGGCGACCACCAGCCGGTCCAGCACTTCGGGATGATCGATGGCAAGGCGAATGCCGGTGATCCCACCCATGGAATAGCCCACGACATCGGCCCGTTCATGCCCCAGCCATTTTATGAGTTCGGCGACATCGGTCGCGAAAGCTTCAAAACTCATTGGCCGATCAAAGGGCAAGGTGCGGCCATGCGCCTGAAAATCCACGGCGATCACCTGGTGCCCCTTCGCCAGTGCGGTGAGCGTGGGACCGAAATCATTCATATTCTGCAGTCCGCCATGCAGCAGCACCAGCGGCTCGCCCTCGCCGAAAACGGCATAGGCCAGGTCGATGCCATTGACGGGCGCATAGCCCGACTGGCTTGGGGTAGGAAGAGACATGTCCGCCTCCTGGGCGCGAATGGAGGGATTGGCGAAGACGAAAGCTGTCGCTGCAAGAAGGCTGGCCAAAAGTTTCAGCATGGTCATTCCCCTGAGGTGCAATTGTCAGGGCGACGAATGAGCGATGGCATTTTCGACAGGGGAGCCGAACAAACTGCCTCGGCCCGGGGCAGTGTGAGACTGCCAAACCGCCAAACAACAGAAATGCAATGGGGAAGACTGCGCGCCAGATCGGACGGGACCGCGACGCGTCTTGGCCGCAACAGCAGCCAAAAACAAAAGGCCGGGCATCTCGCCCGGCCTTTTTCTGAAATTCTTACTCCGCTGCCGGAGCCGTCCCTGCCGTCAGGAAGGCCGGCAATTCGCCGACATCGGGCTGCGGCGCATTGGCGGGATCGACATTGCCTTCCCCGCCAGCCGGACGACGGCGGCGCGGACGACGCTCGCGCGGCTTGCGGGCCGGCTGTTCGCCGCCTTCGGCAGCAACCGCCGGCTGAGCCGCTTCGCCACCCTCTGCCGCAACCGGCTCGGCGCTTTCAGCGACGGCGGCCACGACACCGGGCTGCTCGTCATTGGCCTCGTGGCCATTGTTGACCTGCACCGGCTGGGGCGAAGAGAAGCGCGAGTTCATTTCCGAGACATCGTCATCGAACTCGTTATCGTCCTGGTTCTGGCCATCGCGCTGGCCATTCATGGCCTGCTGGGCGGAAGAGACGATGCGGAAATAATGTTCTGCGTGCTGGAGATAATTCTCCGCCATCACCGAGTCACCAGACGACTGGGCATCGCGCGCCAGTTGCAGGTATTTTTCGGCGACATGAGCCGCATTGCCGCGGACCTTTACGTCCGGACCGTTGCTCTCATAGTTGCGCGACAACGGATTGACGTGCTTGCGTCCACCGTTCCGGCCACGCTGCCGGTTCTTGTTCTGGTTTGGTCTCATCGGGTCGCTTTGTCTAACTCTAGATCGGTAAGCGTCACATCTGGGCGGACCGGACTTTTGGCGGGTCTCGCCCCACATCCCGCGAACATCGCTGTGGATGGGGTTATACTGGTTTCATGAAGACCGTATGCTCTCTGCAGCGCCCCCGGAATAATCCGCCCTTTTGATCCCGCTTAGTCCCCAAAGGGAACAAGCACGGCCCCTGCCGCAAGATTTGGATATAGGGTGTGGTCGCCGCGGCGCCCATGATGCGCCATTGACAGCAGGGTCAAACTAGCGGTTTTCGCCGATCTTGACCAGCACAAAGTATCTTGTGCCCAGTTTCTGCCTTTCGACACGCTAGATGTGGTGCGCCGAAACCACACGATCAAGGCCCGCCAGGTCCTTCTCGACCGCAATTTGCGAAAAACCTGCCGCCCCAAAGAGATTCGAAACCGCCTCCCCCTGATCATAGCCGATCTCGACCAGAATTTTGCCACCAGGCTTCAACCACCGCGCCGCCTCGGCTGCAATGATCCGATAAGGCCCCAATCCATCCGGTCCCCCATCCAGCGCCAGCCGCGGATCAAAGTCTTTCACCTCGGGCGAAAGTGTCTCCACAACCTCGGACGAGATATAGGGCGGATTGGAAAGAATGAGATCGAAGCGCACGTCCAGCCCCGCGCCCGATGCAGCACCCTCCCCCTCGCGGGGAGGGGTGGGGAGGGGGGCCAGAGCCCCGAACCAATCCCCTTGTCTCAGGTGCAATCGATTAGCCACCCCGTTCCGTTCGGCATTCCGCCCCGCCATTTCCAGCGCCCGCGGATTGATATCCGTCGCCACCGCGCGCGCATCCGGCCTGTTCGCCAAAACCGAAATCGGAATACACCCCGATCCCGTCCCAAGATCGACGAACCGTCCACTCTTCGGCAGCGCCTTCAGCGCCAGATCGACCAGCAGTTCCGTGTCGGGTCGCGGCTCCAGCGTCGCTTCGTTCAGCGCGAACTCGAGCCCATAAAATTCCTTGTGCCCAAGAATCCGCGCCACCGATTCACCGGTCAGCCGCTTCTGCATCAACTTGGTGACATCAGATGCTAACAGTCTGCTAACCAACTCGCTCTCACGCACCGCCAATTGCAGCGCATTAAAACCGAGCGCGTGCCCCACCAGAAGCTTGGCATCCAGCGTCGCCGTGCCAACGCCTTTTTCCGTGAACACATCCCGCCAGCGCCGCCAAAGCGCGCCGACAGTAACCTCGTCACTCAGTTGGAACTCTCCATGGCGGCGAGCTGCGCCGCCTGGTTTTCGGTGATCAGCGCCTCGATCAGTTCGTCCAGCGCTTCGCCCGCTATCACCTTGTCGAGCTTATATAAAGTCAGGTTGATGCGATGATCGGTAACCCGTCCCTGCGGGAAATTATAGGTCCGGATACGCTCCGAACGATCCCCCGAACCCACCTGCCCCTTGCGCTCGGCGGAGCGCGCGCTATCCCGCTCCTCGCGCTGCATTTCATAAAGCCGCGCCCTAAGCACCACCATGGCCTGCGCCCGGTTCTGGTGCTGCGATTTCAGTGCCGACGTGACGACAATCCCGGTCGGCAAATGGGTAATGCGAACCGCCGAGTCGGTGGTGTTGACGTGCTGCCCACCGGCACCCGAAGCGCGCATCGTGTCGATGCGGATATCTTCATTTTTGATATCAATATCAATGTCTTCTACCTCGGGCAGCACCGCCACCGTCGCCGCCGAAGTATGGATGCGACCCGAGCTTTCTGTCGCCGGCACACGCTGCACGCGGTGCACGCCGGACTCATATTTCATCCGCGCATAAACGCCCTTGCCCGACACATTGGCGATGACTTCCTTGTAGCCCCCCATTTCGCCAGGGCTCTCTTCCATCAGCGTGACCTTCCAGCCGCGCAGCGCTGCATAGCGCTCATACATGCGGAAGAGATCACCAGCGAACAGCGCCGCTTCATCGCCACCCGTGCCGCCACGGATTTCGAGGATGATCGATTTCTCGTCGGCCTCGTCCTTGGGCAGCAGCATGACGCGGATCGATTGGGTAAGAAGCTCAATCTTTTCATCGAGTTCTTCGATTTCCGCGGCGGCCATTTCGGCCATGTCCTTGTCCGGTCCCCTGGCAAGGGACTCGGCCTCGGCACGGTCGCGCTGGGCCTTCTGATAGGCATTGATTTCGCCCACGATCGGGGAAAGGTCCGAATGTTCCTTGGAGAGTTTTGCCAGCTCATCCGGGCTCGCGCCGCCGGAAAGGGCAGCTTCGATATATTGGAAACGGGTGGCAAGCGCGTCGAGCTTGTCCTCAGGCAAAGCAGGCATTCGGGATCTTTCCGGAGCTATCGGGGCTCTGGATAGTCGCCATCCCCGCCAATCGCAAGCAGAACTAGGGTCGAGACCCTAGCCCATGGGCAGGTTCTGCTTCTCCACCCATTCTTTCAACAAGTCCCGAATAGCGACGCCATCGGCACCCACGCTCAGGGCCGCCGCAACCGAATCCTGGATCGGCTTGAGGTCGACATTGAGCACCAGTTCCTTGATCGGCCCGATGGATGCCGGCCCCATGGAAAGCCGCGTCATGCCAATGGCCATCAGTGCCAGCGCCTCCATCGGCTTGCCCGCCAATTCGCCGCACATGGTCACCGGCTTATTGTGCCGCCGTGCCGCATCGACCACCAGCCGCATGGCGCGCAGACGGGGCAAGGCGATGGCGTCATAATTCTTGGAAACGCGCGGATTGGCCCGGTCGGCGGCGGTCAGAAACTGCACGAGATCGTTCGAACCGATAGAAACGAAATCGGCCTCGGGCATGATCTGGTCCAGCTCGAACAGCAGCGATGGCACTTCCACCATGGCCCCCAGTTCAAGCCGCGATGGTATGGGCTCGCCGGCACGACGCAGGCGCTCCATTTCCTTGGCAACCACGAGCTTGGTCTGACGGAACTCAAACGTCTCCGTGACCATCGGCACGAGAATCTTGAGCGGGCGCCCCTTGGCCGCCATCAGCAGCGCCCGCACCTGGGTGCGCAGCAGGCCCGGCCGATCAAGGCCAAGCCGGATCGAGCGATAGCCCATGGCCGGGTTTTCCTCAGCCATCGAGCGCAGATAGGGCACGACCTTGTCGCCGCCGATATCGAGCAGACGGAAGACCACCGGCCGGTCGCCGGCAATCGCCATGGCCTCGGCATAGAGGTCGACCTGCTCCTGCAGACGCGGCAGCTTGCTCGCGATCATGAACTGCAATTCGGTGCGGAAGAGACCGACCCCGCTCGCACCGGTATCGTCGAGCATAGGCAGGTCGGCCACGAGCCCGGAATTGTGCAGCAGCGTGATATCGACGCCGTCCTTGGTGACGCTCGGCTTGTCCTTGAGCGCGGCATAGTGCGCCCGGCGCTTGGCCGAAATCCGCACCTTGTCGACATAGGTCTGTTCGACATCGGGCGTCGGCCGCAGATGCACCTGCCCGGCTGGACCATCAATGATGATGTCGTCGCCGCTTTCGCACATGGAGACGATGGAATCGGCCTGCCCCACCGCCACGAGCCCAAGCGAACGCGCAACGATGGCAACGTGCGCCGTCGCCCCGCCCTCTTCGAGCACAAGCCCGCGCAGCTTCTTGCGGTCATATTCGAGCAGTTCCGCCGGCCCCATATTGCGGGCGACGAGAATAGCATTGTCGGGCAGTTCGCGATGCGCGGGCTGGCTCGTATTGGTCAGGACGCGCAGGAGGCGATTGGCGAGATCGTCGAGATCGTGCAGCCGGTCGCGAATATAGGGGTCGGTTTGGCGCAGCATGCGGGCGCGGGTATCGTTCTGCACCCGCTCCACCGCAGCTTCAGCAGACAGGCCATTGTCGATCGCCTCGGTCAGCCGGTTCACCCAGCCCCGGTCATTGGCGAACATGCGATAGGTTTCAAGAATCTCGCGATGGTCGGAACTGGGCTGCATGTCGCCATGGTCGAGCATGGCATCGATGGAGACGCGCATGCTGGCCAAGGCCTTGTCGAGCCGCGCCTTTTCCGCCTCGGTATCGTCGGCGATGAAGTTGACGACGACCACGCGGGGATCGTGCAGCACCACGGTGCCGAGCGCGATTCCATCGGTAAAGCTAACGCCGTTGAACATGCGGGGACGCCTGAGATCGATATCGGACCCCGGCTTGATCAGATTGTCGAAATCCGAGGTCGCGACCATTTCCGCAAGGATTGTGGCCGTAGTCAGCATGGCCTCGGTTTCATCCTCGCCATAGTGGCGGCGCTCGGCATTCTGGACGACCAGAACCCCCAGGGTTTGCCCGGCTCTGAGCACCGGCACGCCGAGGAATGAATTATATTTGTCCTCGCCCGTTTCGGGGCGATAGGCAAAGCCGGGATGGCTCGGGGCGTCGTCGAGGCTGAGCGGCTCGGCCTCGGACGCGATCAGGCCCACAAGACCCTCGCCGAGGCGCAGCGTCGTCATGTGGACCGATTCGGCCTTGAGGCCCTTGGTGGCGAAGAGTTCGAGCGCACCGTCATCGCGCAATACATAGAACGAGCACACATCGGCCCGCATATTGTCGGCGATCAGGCCCACGATCTTGTCGAGTCGCGCCTGCGAAGCCAGAGGCTCCGCCATGGTTTCGCGCAATTGCCGCAGCAGCACCCTTGGGCCGCCTATGGTCGTGACCATCCCACTATCGGCAGCCCCGCCGAGCCGCCCCCCTAGTTCGGACGCGGCTCCTTTCCCCTCGAAACGAGATCAGGCGTCCTTCTTGTCCAATCCGTAATAGGTGTGCAGAGCGCGAACCGCAAGCTCAGCATATTCTTCATCGATCAGGACCGAGGTCTTGATTTCCGAAGTCGTGATCAGCTGGATATTGATGCCCTTGTCGGCCAGGGCCTTGAACATGGACGATGCAACGCCCGCATGGCTGCGCATGCCGACGCCCACAACCGAGACCTTCGCCCCGCCCTTGGATCCCGAAAGGCGGGCATATTCGAACTTGCCGCCATTCTGTTCAAGCGCCTTGACCGCCTTGTCATATTCGCTGTCAGGCACGGTGAAGGTGATGTCGGTGGTCGCGCCATCATCGGCAATGTTCTGCACGATCATGTCGACGATGATGCCTTCGTCAGCGAGCTGGCCAAAAATGGCAGCGGCAACGCCGGGCTTGTCCTTGACGTCGCGAAGGGTGATCTTGGCCTCGGCCTTGGCGAGCGTCACGCCCGAAACGATCTGCTTTTCCATGATCTCATCCTCATCGCAAACGAGCGTGCCGGGGACACCGGGCTTTCCATCAGGCGCAATCTGGGGCGCGTTGGGGTCATCAAAACTGGAGCGCACCAGGAGGCGCACCTTGTGGGCCATGGCCATTTCGACCGAGCGGATCATCAAGACCTTGGCGCCGAGCGAGGCCATCTCAAGCATTTCCTCGAAGGAAATCTTGGTCATGCGCTGCGCCTTGGGCACGATGCGCGGGTCCGTCGTGTAAACGCCGTCCACATCGGTATAGATGTCGCAGCGATCTGCGCCGACGGCCGCAGCCACGGCCACAGCCGAAGTATCCGAACCACCGCGACCCAAAGTCGTCACGCGGCCATGGGGCGAAATACCCTGGAAGCCGGTGATCACAGGCACCCAGCCATCCTTCATGCGCTTGTCGAGTTCGGTCGGCTCGATGCCGGTAATTCGCGCCGCGCCATGCGCATCATCGGTATGGATCGGCACCTGCCAGCCCGCGAACGACCGCGACTGGATGCCCATTTCGCTGAGCACGATCGCCATGAGGCCGGCCGTGACCTGCTCGCCCGAGGCGACCACGGCGTCATATTCGCGCGCATCGTGGAATTTGCTCGCCTCGTTGACCCAGCCAACCAGTTCATTGGTTTTGCCCGACATGGCGGAAACGACGACGGCCACTTCATTGCCGGCTTCGACTTCGCGCTTCACATGGAGGGCGGAATGGCGGATGCGTTCGATATTGGCCATCGAGGTGCCACCGAACTTGACGACGATACGGGCCACTTTCTTCCCCGGTCTTCCGCCGAACCCGGCGGTACGCTTTCATTAGCGCGGGGAAATGCCACAAAGCGCGGTTAGGATCAACTGGGATCACGCGCTCAGCGTCACCAGTGATCGCGCCCTGCGTCACCCCGCGCCTTGAACCAGCCCCGGATGCTCTGCCATATGGGGGAAGAAGGAGCACGCAATGTCCCAGACCACGATCAACGACGCCGAGATCGCCAAGTTCACGGCCATGGCCGAGGAATGGTGGGACCCCAAGGGCAAGTTCAAGCCGCTCCATAAGTTCAATCCGGTGCGTCTGGCCTATATTCGCGACAATCTGGTCTCCCATTTTGGCCGTGATACTTCGGGCATGCGCCCTCTTGAGGGCCTAAGAATCGTCGATATCGGTTGTGGTGGTGGCCTCCTTTGTGAACCACTTACCCGGCTTGGCGCGAAAGTGACCGGTGTCGATGCTGCCGAGCGCAATATTAGCATCGCCAGGATCCACGCGGATAAGTCGGGGCTCGATATCGACTATCGCGTCACGACGTCCGAAGCCCTGGTCGCGGCCGGCGAGAAATTCGACGTCGTCCTCAACATGGAGGTCGTGGAACACGTCGACAATGTGCCGCTCTACATGAAGAGCTGCGCCGATCTCGTGGCGCCGGGCGGTTTGATGTTTACCGCCACGCTCAACCGCACTGCCCGCGCCTATGCCCTCGCCATTCTCGGCGCCGAATATGTGCTGCGCTGGCTGCCCAAGGGCACGCATGACTGGAAGAAGTTTCTTACCCCCGACGAGATACGCAGTCTCCTCACCCGCAACGGGCTGAAAGTCACCGAGGGCAAGGGCGTCACCTTCAATCCCATCGCCGACGAATGGCGGCTCTCCTCGGATATGGCGGTCAACTACATGCTGCTGGCGGAACGCCCTACCGCCTGATTTTCATTTGCCGCGCTTGAGCCATTCGGCGCGTTCGGCAGCGGAAAAATGCTCGATGGCATAGCGCAGAGCGACGCGCGGCATGGTATCGGCATGCCTGTCGAGAAAGGCGCGCAATCGCTCCTGCGCAGAGCGCTCGGTCTCACGCAGCACGCCGCCGACCACCTTGTTGATGAGATCCTGAGGGTCGTGGACGAGAATTTCGGCGATGGCAAAGACGTCGTCGAGATCGCCCTTGCGGGCAAAGGCCATGGTCGCAAGCATGGCCGTACGCCGTTCCCAGAGATTTTCTGAACGGGCCAGCGTGTAGAGCACCGAACGATCGCGATCGCGCAGCCAGACGCCGACGATCTGCGGCGCGCCAAGATCGACCAGGTCCCAATTGTTGATCCGGTCGTGTCGCCGCAGATAGAGCGCCGCCAATTCCCCACGCCGCTCTTGGGTGGTTTTCTTGAGGCCGAACTGCTTGGCCATGATCGAAACCGCACCGGCCCGCGCCTCGTGGATATCGCTGTCGAGGAGCTTTTCGATTTCATCGAGCGGCATCAGCACATGCTCTTTGGCGAGCGCAAAGACCGTGCCCATGCGCACGCCGATAAACCGGTCGCCCTCGCCATATTCGCCCTTTCCCGATTTGAAATAGCGCCCGATCTTGCGCAGTTCCTCGTCGGACTGGTTGGCTTCGAGGGCCCTGACAAAATCCTCGGACCTCGGAAAACGATCAGCCATCGCCTGCCCTCCCCGTTGCTTGCTTGAGATCACCACGAAAATCGCCATCAGATCGAGTTCGATGATCTGCCTTAACGCCTGCTCAACACACTGCATCGAAAATGCTCGCCGGGGCACGATCAAATCAGCGATTGGGATTTTGATAGCCACTCCATGCCCGATAGCCAGCAATTCAGTGCGACATCGCCCGTGAAGAATTTGAGACAGGCGGCCTTTGACTGGCTGACGACGCCGGCTGACCCGGCCAATGAGAACATTCGCGCCGAATTGTGCCGTACCCTCGTGACGAGCAAGACCGCCGTCGCCCTTGGCGCAGCCAGCGTGATCATCCTCGTCGCCGCCATCGGCCTGCTCAAGGACGCGCTGGAAGGCATCTGGGTTGGCGCCGCCATAGCTGCCGCGCTGGCGCTTCGCCTCTATTCGCTGATGCGCGCAGCGGCAGCGCCGGAAAGCGAAAACGCCATGCGCATGGTGGTCGAGGCGGGGCTCCTCTATGCCGTGGGCATCGGCCTTGCCGGCGTCGCCGCCATTTCGAGCGGCCAACTGGCCATCGTCGTTCTCGGCGCCCTGGTCGTGACCGGGCTCGTTTTCGGCTTCTGCATCACCAATAGTGGCGTACCGCGTTTTGCCACGACGCAGGCCCTGATCGTCATGCTGCCCTTCATCGCCGCAGCGGGCATTTCCGGCCCTCCCGAAATGCTGATGGTCTTCCTGCACGCCCCCATCTGGGTCGGCGGGTTGATCCTGCTCATCAAGACCAGCCACCAGCGTCTTGCGAGCCTGATCAAGGCGCAGGCGACGAGCCGATACCTGGCCTATAACGACGCTTTGACCGGCCTCGCCAATCGGGCCCAGGTGATGAGCACATTGCAGCAATTGGCCACCAACCGCCCCGGCCCGCGAAAACCCGTCCAGACCCATACGCCTTACCTCTTCTATCTCGACCTCGACGGGTTCAAGGGCGTCAACGACAACTTTGGCCACGGTGCCGGTGACGCGTTGCTGCAGGCTGTCGCGCAACGGCTCAAGGACAATGTCCGTCTCTCCGATCTGGTTGGGCGTCTGGGCGGCGACGAATTCGTCCTCATTCTCGAAGACTATCCGGCCGACCGGATCAGTCTGCTGGCGGAACGCCTCACCCAGGCCATGGCCGAACCATTCGACCTGCCCGAAGGCGAAAAGGCCCTGATCGGGGTCAGTATCGGCGGCGCCCCGCTGGGGATTGATCCGCACCTCGCCCTCGCCCAGGCCGACACCATGCTCTACCGCGCCAAGCATCGCGGCCGCGGCACGCATGTCCTCGCCGGTATCTGAAGCCAGGCCACGACCATGCGCTCCCATCGGCCTTCGCCGTGGGATTTTGCTGTTGGACGGACCCCGGAGCGGCATTCGCCTCGAAGTATTTTGATAATTGAAGCGGATACCGCTCCGGAGTGCCCTCTTTTCGGGCGGGAACTATGGGCGACCCTTGATCGCTCGTCGCAGGCGGCCAGCCCCGAACGTACGCTGGAGACGATCCAGCGCCGGGCCCCCTCGCTACTGTCGTCTGCAGACCGTCCGTGCGAGGTTGGATGGGGCTATTATGGGGGCAGAATTGGAGGCGGGGATAAGATGGATATCTTTTGTCCTCATCCATCCCGCCAGTCGTCACCACCGGAGCTGGATTGCCGGGACGAGCCCGGCAATGACGACGGATCGACCAGGGCGGGGGCGAGGTTCCAGGCCCGCAATATCGAGAGTACCGTACGGTACGGTACGGAAAATCCTTGAAGCTCCTCTGGAATGGGTCTAAAGAAAAGGGAACTCCGGCCCCACCGGCGACAACGTATTGAGGAAACCGCCATGCCTGTCTATCGCTCCCGCACAACCACTCATGGCCGCAACATGGCCGGCGCGCGTGGCCTGTGGCGCGCCACCGGCATGAAGGAAGGCGATTTCGGCAAGCCCATTATCGCCGTGGTTAATTCCTTCACCCAGTTCGTGCCCGGTCACGTGCACCTGAAGGATCTTGGCCAGCTCGTTGCCCGTGAAATCGAAGCCGCCGGTGGCGTCGCGAAAGAGTTCAACACCATCGCCGTGGACGACGGCATCGCCATGGGCCACGACGGCATGCTCTATTCGCTGCCGAGCCGCGACATCATCGCTGACTCGGTCGAATACATGGTCAATGCGCATACCGCCGACGCCATGGTCTGCATTTCCAATTGCGACAAGATCACGCCCGGCATGCTGAACGCGGCCATGCGCCTCAACATCCCGGTGGTCTTCGTTTCCGGCGGCCCGATGGAAGCGGGCAAGGCAATCGTGAAGGGCAAGCTGCAGGCGCTCGATCTCGTCGACGCCATGGTGATGGCTGCCGACGATCACTATACCGACGAGGAAGTGCAGGCTGTCGAAGAAGCCGCCTGCCCCACCTGTGGCTCGTGCTCGGGCATGTTCACCGCCAATTCGATGAACTGCCTTACCGAAGCCCTGGGCCTCTCGCTGCCGGGCAATGGTTCGACGCTCGCTACCCACTCGGACCGCAAGCGCCTCTTCCAGGAAGCCGGCCACCTGATCGTCGATCTCGCCCGCCGCTATTACGAGCAGGACGACGAAACCGTGCTGCCGCGCTCGATCGCGACCAAAGAGGCGTTTGAAAACGCCATGGCGCTCGATATCGCCATGGGCGGCTCGACCAATACCGTGCTGCACATCCTCGCCGCTGCCCATGAAGGCGGCGTCGACTTCACCATGGACGATATCGACGCCCTGTCGCGTCGCGTGCCGGTGCTTTCCAAGGTGGCCCCGGCCAAGAACGACGTGCACATGGAAGACGTCCACCGCGCCGGCGGCATCTTTGCAATTTTGGGCCAGCTCGATCGTGCGGGCCTGATCAACCGCAAGGAACCAACAGTTCACGCCGCGACCATGGGCGATGCCATCGACAAGTGGGACATCTCCCGCACCAATTCCGAGAGTGTTCGCAACTTCTACATGGCCGCTCCGGGCGGCGTGCGCACGACGGAAGCCTTCTCGCAATCCAATCGCTGGGCCGAACTCGACACCGACCGCACCAATGGCGCGATCCGTTCGCCCGAACACCCCTTCTCCAAGGACGGTGGTCTCGCTGTCCTCAAGGGCAATATCGCGCTCGATGGCTGCATCGTGAAGACGGCGGGCGTCGATGAATCGATCCTGAAATTCACCGGCCCGGCCCGCGTCTTCGAAAGCCAGGACTCAACGGTGAAAGCGATCCTTTCCAACGAGATCAAGCCCGGCGACGTGCTGGTGATCCGCTATGAAGGCCCCAAGGGCGGCCCCGGCATGCAGGAAATGCTCTATCCCACGAGCTACCTGAAATCGAAGGGTCTGGGCAAAGCCTGTGCCCTCCTCACCGACGGCCGCTTCTCCGGCGGCACTTCGGGCCTCTCCATCGGCCATGCTTCGCCTGAAGCGGCCGAGGGCGGTGCCATCGGCCTCGTGCGCGAGGGCGACATCATCGAGATCGACATCCCCAACCGCACCGTCAACGTGCTGGTGTCGGACGCCGAAATGGCCAGCCGTCGCGCTGAACAGGACAAGCTCGGCTGGAAGCCGGCGCATCCGCGCAAGCGCAAGGTGACCACGGCGCTCAAGGCCTATGCCGCCCTCGTGACCTCGGCCGCCAAGGGCGCCGTGCGCGACACCAAGGCCATCGACAAGCTCTGGAACTAGGCACTCGACCGCGCCACCAAAAGCGTCATCCTCGGTGAACCCCGAGGATGACAGGCTGTGAATTTGCGACAATCGCGTGACAAGCAGCAAGAGCGGTGCTAAAGCCCCGCTCAGCCACTCAGCGGTCTGCCAAGACAGCTGAACTGGTCAGGCCCGATAGCGGGGATTCCACCCTCCCTATTGGGCCGACCCTAACCTTCCCGACATTGCCGGACGCATAGCCGCCAGATCGAGACGGAAGCCTTAGCGGCGACCGATCGCGTCCAGCGTCGCAAAATCCTCGTCGCTGAGCTTGACCGCTGCCGCGGCGACATTGTCATCGAGATGCTTCACTTTGCCGGTGCCCGGAATGGGCAGCATGACCGGGGAGCGTTTCAGGAGCCAGGCAAGCGCGATCTGGCTGCCGGAGGCATTGTGCTTCTGGAGAATCGCCTTGGCGCCCTCATGGCCTTCGACGAGGTCGCCACCGGCCAGCGGGAACCACGGAATGAAGCCGATGCCGTTCTTCTCGCAATAATCCAGCACCGCTTCGCTCTTGCGATTGGCAAAGTTGTAGAGGTTCTGGACGGTCGCGACCTTGAAGTATTTGGAGGCTTCCTCGATGTCGGCGACGCTGACTTCAGAAAGGCCGACATGACGGATGAGGCCCTCCTTCTGCATGGCGGCGATGACTTCGAACTGATCGGTGCGCGGTACCTTGGCGTCGATGCGATGGAGCTGCCAGAGATCGAGGCGTTCGAGCTTCAGGCGGCGAAGGCTGGTCATGACGCCCTGGCGCAGAAATTCGGGGCGACCGACCTGGTGCCATTCATCGGGGCCGGTACGGGTGAGACCGCTCTTGGTGGCAACGATCGTGCCCTGCGAATAAGGCGCCAGTGCCTCGGCGATGAGGTCTTCGCTGATATAGGGACCGTAGCTTTCGGCGGTATCGATGAAATCGACATTGAGTTCCGGCAGGCGTTTCAGCACGCGGATGGCTTCGTCGTGATCTTCCGGCGGCCCCCAGATGCCCTTGCCGGTGATGCGCATGGCACCAAAGCCCAGGCGGTTGACGTTCAGGTCTCCGCCGATGGCAAAGCTGCCCGACAGGCTTGCGTCGAGTGTGGTCATCTCAATCACTCCATAGATGGGCGCGAAAGGCGGCGGCCCGAAGACAGGCCGCGACCCCACGCTCAGGATTTTGAATTTCAGCCCTCGAGGATACCGAGTTCTGCCCGCAGCTTTTTGGTCAATCCCTTGGCGACCAGTACATGCGAGCGCCCGATATAGGCGAGAAGGTCATCGGCACTGAGGGGCGAGCCCTCGGTCACCGAAACCCATTGGCGCTTGGCGAAATAGGCAGCCTGCTCGACGCCTTCAAGGGCCGTCAGGATATCAAAACTGTCTTCGCCGCATTTAAACACCAAACGCAACGGCGCAGCATCGGACAAAAGACAAAAGACCTTGCCGCCGACCTTGGCGACGCGCGCATCCCATTGATCGACGAAGGTCACGCCCGGGCGTTGGGCGAGCTTCTGGTCAAACTGGGTGCGCTCGAAAAGGTTCAATTATGTTCCTCGGGAACATCAGGCAGCGGCAGGAAATCGACGCCGTCTTCGAGAAGAGCGGTTACTTCGTCGCGTGTCGCTTCGCCATAGATGCCGCGCGCTTCGACTTCCTCGAAATGGATCTTTCGCGCCTCTTCGGCAAAGCGATCGCCGACATAATCGGCTTCCGTCGTCACCTGCCGGCGATATTCGCGCAGCATCTCGCGAAACTTCTTGGCGTCGGGGTGAGCGGCGGAGAGCGGCACGCGCTCATTGTCGGTGCGCGCCACCGCGGGGGCCATCGGCGCCTTTTCGACATGGGCTTCGCCGCAGACGGCGCAATTGACGATGCCGCGGGCCTGCTGCTCGTCATAGGCGGCAGCGCTTTTGAACCAGGCGTCGTAGCGATGCCCGTTCGAACACTGGAGTGCGTACTGGATCACGTTTTTTTCGTTTCTTGGGAGGCGCCAAGGCTGCGCCTCACCTCAAGCATATAGGATCGGGGATCAGCCGTGCAAACTCGGCTTTGCAAAATCGCGCGCATTGGCGAGCGCCGGAATGCGCTGCCGCGCTTCCACCACCGCCTGCGGGTCGATCTCGACCACCAGCACGCCCGGCTCATCGTGGTCGAGCTCGGCAATCACCTTGCCCCAAGGGTCGATGATGAGCGAGTGGCCATAGGTCGAACGGCCATTGGCATGCGTGCCGCCCTGCGCGGCAGCAATGACATAGGAGCCGGTCTCGATGGCCCTTGCGCGCAAAAGCACATGCCAATGCGCCTGCCCCGTCGGCACGGTAAAGGCAGCCGGCACGGCAATCAGGTTGGCCCCGGCATTGGCGAGCGTGTTGTAGAGTTTTGGAAAGCGCATGTCGTAGCAGATGGAAAAGCCCAAGGTGAATGGGTCCAGCGGAACTGTGACGGCCTCTTCGCCACCCTTATAGGTCGCGCTTTCGCGATAGGCATTGAGCCCGGCAATATCGGCATCGAAGAGGTGAATCTTGTCATAGGTCGCGAGCTGCTCGCCCGTCGGCGCGAACAGCACCGAGCGATTGGCAAAGCGCCCGTCTTCGAGCGGAATCGGCAGCGAGCCGATATGGATATGCAGCCCGAGGCGTTTCGCGAGGTCACCGACCCTGGCCAGTTGCGGATGGCCTTCGAAGGGCGCCGCGACCGAGCGCAACTGGTCGCGGTTTTCCGGGAAGATCATCGTCACTTCCGGGGTAAGGGCATAATCGACGCCCTGCGCCGCCGCCTCGGTGAGGAGCGGTTCGAGCGCAGCAAGATTGGCTTCCGGATCAAGGCCCGAACGCATCTGGATGGCGGCGATTTTCATCTTTTGGTACCCGGAAAGGACTTTTACTGGGCAAGCAGCGGATCGAGCCCGCCGGCGCGGTCGAGGGCCGCCATATCATCGTAGCCGCCGACATGGGTCTCGCCGACGAAAATCTGCGGCACGGTGCGCCGGCCATTGGCGCGCTGCGTCATGGCTTCGCGCAATGCCGGATCGAGCACGGTGATTTCGGTATAGTCGACGCCCTTATCCTCGAGCAGCGCCTTGGCGGCGTGGCAATAGGGACAGGTCGGAGTCGTATAAATTTCAACATTGGCCATGGATCTGGGGCTCCAAAATCATTTTCATCCTTATATGGGCACTTCCTCGCCGCTGACAACGCGGGCAAAGGTCAGAACGTCAACTTCGCTTGCGCCACTGCGCAACAAGACGCGCGTCACCGCCTTTACCGTGGCCCCGGTTGTATAGACATCATCGACCAGCACCACGCGTCGCCCCCTGATGCGCACGAGCGCCTCGGGATGGGCCGAAAAGGCACCCTGCACGTTTCGCGCACGGCCATCGCCGGAAAGCCCGATCTGCGACCGCGTCTTCTTGTGCCGTCTGACGAGGAATGGATCGACATCGAGCCCGAGCTGGCGGCCGAGCGCCTTTGCCAGCAGGTGGGACTGGTTGTAGCGGCGAAAGCGCAGGCGGCTGCGGTGCAGGGGTACGGGCACGAGCAGCGGCCGCGCAGGCCAGAATTCGTGGCCGGCGCCCGCCATCAGCCGCGCACAGAATTGGGCCAGTTCGGTCCGGTCGCCATATTTGAGCCGCGTCACCAGAGACTGCGCCACCTCGCCATAGCGCACGGCGGCGCGAGCCCGAGCAAAGGGCGGCGGATCGGCGAGGGCCTCTGCGCTGACGGCATCGGGCCCCAGCGTCGCCTCGAAGGGCAGGCCAAGCACCGGACAGAGTGGCGCGGTGATCGGCACGAGGCCGGCAAAACATTTCGGGCAGAGACCAACACCCTCGGCGATGGGCATGCCGCAAGCGGCGCAGGCCGGCGGGTAGAGCTGGTCGAGCAGAGCAAGGGCGGCGCGACGCCCGCCCTGCAGCACAAGGCCTGCGAAACCCCCGCCTTTGACTTCCCGCGCCCCGCTCTCCATAAGGACCATAGTGCTTCAAGGCTGCTCCATCGGCCAGTTGTTTTGAGAAGTTTCGGTTTTGTCCCAGCCGCCTCGCCTGTTCGATCCCGCCCAGCTCGCCCGCAACCTCAAGCGACGCCCCTCGCGCGAAAATTTCGTGCGCGATCTGGTCTTTGACGATCTGGCGGATCGGCTCGGCGCGCATATGCGCAATTTTGCCGACGCCGTGCTCATTGCGCCCGATGTCGACCTGCTGCCCGAGCGGGTTGCTACCGCCTCCGGCACCGTCAGCTTCCACAAGGTGGAGGCCTTTGCCGGCGACGACGATTTTCCCGCCCTGCCAGAGGGAAATTTCGACCTCATCGTCTCCCTGCTCCACCTGCAAGCCGTCAATGACGTACCCGGCCACATGGCACGCCTCCGCGCCCGGCTGCGGCCAGATGGCCTCCTTCTCGTCGCCATGATCGGCGGTGAGAGCCTTTCGGAATTGCGCGAAGCTTTTTTGGCCGCCGATCTCGCCGTCGCCGGCGGCGCCTCTGCCCGCGTCGCACCGATGGCGCAGGTCCGCGATGCCGGGGCGCTGCTGCAGCGCGCCGGCTTTGCCCTGCCGGTGGCCGATGTCGAAACCCATCGCGTCCGCTATGCCAATGCCTTTGCGCTGATGACCGAATTGAAGGCTCTGGGCGCCGCCAACCCGCTGACCGACCGCCCCCGGCGTTTTGCCACCAAAAGCCTGCTCACCCAGGCGGCGGCCGCCTACCAGGAAGCGTCTGCCGATGACGATGGCCGCGTGCGGGCGACGCTGGAGGTGATCTGGCTCGCCGGCTGGGTGCCGCATGAAAGCCAGCAGAAACCTCTGCGGCCGGGCAGCGCCAAGGTCAGCCTCGGCGACATTCTCAAGAAGGGCTGACCATGCTGGATCTGGCGGGCCATATCGCGATCATTTCCGGCTCGCCCGGCTCGGGCAAAACCACCGTCGCCGACGCAATGGCGCATCTGCCCGGCGTGCCAAAGGTGCATGTCCATTCCGACGATTTCTGGGGCAATATCAAGCATGGCCATATTCCGCCCTGGTTGCCGGAATCGGACGAGCAGAACCGCATGGTCATGCAGATTGCCGCCGACGTCTCCGCCAGCTATGCGCGCCACGGCTATTTCGTAGCGCTCGATGGCGTGGTGCGGCCCTGGTGGCTACCGGCCTTCGAAGCCCTCGGCCTGCCGCTCCACTATCTGGTGCTGCGCCCACCGGTCGAAGAGGCCATTGCCCGCTGCACGGCACGTGGCGGGGATAGCCTCACCGATCCCGCGGTGGTTGCCGATCTCCATGGCCAGTTCGCCGATCTCGGCGTCTATGGGCGGCACGTGCTCGACATAACCGGCCTTGATCGGACCGGGACCCTCGACGCTGTCATTGCGGCACTCGACAGCGGAGCCTATCGTCTCACCTGACGGAAGGGACGTCGGGGAGGGACGAAAAATGAAAGAATGCAAGGTTATCCGCGGCGGCCTGGGCTTTCACGGCAAGCAGGGCATGGACTATTTTTCGGGTGTTTCGGCCGAAAGCGCCGGATCGACCGGCATTTGCATGCACATGCTGGTACTGCCGCCCGGCGGCAAGGCCAAGCCGCATTTTCACGAAAGCCATGAGACGGCGATCTTCCAGCTCGAAGGCTCGACCTCGTTCTACCATGGGCCCAATCTGGAGTTCTTGGACGAGGTCCATCAGGGCGACTATGTCTATATCCCGGCCGGCGTGCCGCATCAGCCCTTCAACCCGACGGATAGCATCGCCCGCGCCCTGATCGCCCGCACCGATCCCAAGGAGCAGGAAAGCGTCGTGCTGCTGCCCGAGAGCATGAGCCGTTTGTAGGCCTCGCGCGCTTACCGAAAATTATCCAAGCCACCCTAGAACTGGACGGAAAGCCCAAAGGGCGTTCGGGAGGAACTGAGATTTTTAGCGGTCCGCAGGAGCGGCCACAGGAACCCCATGTCCCTCAAGCATATGCCTATCCTTCAGAAATTCCTATTGACCATCGTGGTCATGGCCGCCGCCGGGGTGATCCTCGGCACGGTGAGCTGGCGCGAAATCACCAGCCTCAAGGACACCATGCTGACCGTCGGCGCCAAGGAAGAGGCGGCGCGCGAAGCCATGGACCTGCGCATGGACATCATCGCCATTTCGCGCATGACCTATCAGCTCGCCATGGCGCCTGAGCGCTCCGCAGACTTCGTCGCCGAAGCGGCACGCCGCACCGAAGAAATGCTCGGTCGCTTCCCGAAAATCGAAGCGGCAGCCGATGCGAAGGAAATGCAGCTCCTTGCCGATATCAAGCCGGTCATGACGGCCTATTTCGGCAAAATCGACGCCATGCTGGCCGTTGCTCCTGGCGGCGACATGACCGCTATCCGCGCCGCGCTCGATGAAGCGCTCACGGCCCAGAAAGTCGTGACCGACACGGTAAAACTCTACAGCACCTATTCGGGTGAGCTGATGGCTTCCATGCGCACCGAGGCCGAGGCCCGCGCCAATACCGCCCTCGTGGTCGTCATCGCGACCGCTGCAACCGGCATCCTGCTCGGGCTCATTCTCTCGATCCTGATCGGCCGCCGCGCCATCGTCGCTCCGGTCCGTGCCCTCACCGAGAAGATGGAGCTGCTTGCCGACGGCCAGCTCGACATTACCGTCGAGGAAGCCAGCCGCCGCGACGAAATCGGCAATATGGGCCGCGCGGTCGAAATTTTCCGCGAAAATGCCCGCCAGATCGCCGCGCTCAGCGCCGAGGAGGCCGAGCGCGCCCGCGCCCTCGTCACCCGCGCCGAGGTCATGGATCGCATGGCGACCGAAGTGCACACCGTGGTGGAAGCGGCAAGCCGCGGCGACTTCACCTATCGCGTTTCCGGCAATTTCGGCGATGAAGGGCTTAATGCCATCGCATCGAGCCTCAATGGTCTCGTCGAAACCGTCGATCGTGGCCTCAACGAAAGCGGCGAAGTGCTCTCGGCCCTGGCCGACGCCAACCTCAACAAGCGCGTCGAGGGTCATTATGAAGGTGCCTTCGCCCGCCTCAAGACCAATACCAATGCCGTGGGCGATCGCCTGACCGAAATCGTCGGCCGCCTGCGCAATACCTCGCGGGCGCTAAAAACCGCGACCGGCGAAATCCTCTCCGGCACCAATGACCTCGCGGAGCGTACCACCCGCCAGGCCGCGACGATCGAAGAAACCTCGGCCGCCATGGAGCAGCTCGCGTCCACCGTGCAGCAGAATGCCGAGCGCGCCCACGAGGCCAGCAAGGCTTCCGGCGCCCTGACCACTGCCGCCGAAGAAGGCGGCGCGGTGATGAGCGACACCACCGCGGCCATGGAGCGCATTTCGTCTTCCTCGGCCAGCATTTCCAACATCATCGGCCTCATCGACGACATTGCCTTCCAGACCAACCTCTTGGCGCTCAACGCATCCGTGGAAGCGGCGCGTGCCGGCGAGGCCGGCAAGGGTTTTGCCGTGGTCGCCGTGGAAGTCCGCCGTCTCGCCCAGTCGACCGCGGAAGCCTCGCGCGACGTGAAAAACCTCGTCGAGCAGAGCGGGCGCGAGGTCGCCAGCGGCTCCCAGCTCGTCGTCGAAGCGGCCAAGAAGCTCAACATGATGCTCGACATGGCCCGCTCCAGCAATTCGCTGATGGACGGCATTGCCCGGGACAGCCGCGAACAGGCCTCCGCCATCGACGAAGTCGCGGTGGCCGTACGGCAGATGGACGAAATGACCCAGCACAATGCGGCGCTGGTCGAAGAGACCAATGCGGCCATCGAGCAGACCGAAGGCCAGGCCAGCGAACTCGACCGCGTGGTGGATATTTTCAGGCTCGATGGCGGCTCCGCCGCACGCCCGGCTGCGCCGCGGGCCAAGCCCGCTGCCGCGGCAAAGCCTGCTGCCAGCCGTTATCTGTCGCAGGGCAATGCGGCGATCTCGGAAGACTGGAGCGAGTTTTAGGAACTCAAAGGCCCCCTCACCCGCCCCTTCGGGTCGACCTCTCCCCCAAGGGAGAGGCAGGCTCCGACCTCTCCCTTTGGGGGAGAGGTCGACGGCGAAGCCGGCGGGTGAGGGGGCCTTCCACCGATAACACCCAAAAACAAAAAGGCCGGCATTGCTGCCGGCCTTTTGCATTCTCGGTGTCGAAAAGACTGCTTACGCAGCTTCCTCGTCGCTTTCCGATTCAGCGGCATCCGCCTTGGTGCGCTTCGGGCTCTTGGCGAGCTGCTTTTCGATGAGCTGCACGGCCTCGGTCAGCGTCAGCTTGTTGACGGCGCTGATTTCGCGGCTCATGCGGTCCATGGCCTGCTCGAAGAGCTGGCGTTCGGAATAGGACTGCTCGGGCTGGTCGTCGGAGCGATAGAGATCGCGCACGACTTCGGAAATGGCGATCAGGTCGCCCGAATTGATCTTTGCTTCATATTCCTGGGCGCGGCGCGACCACATGGTGCGCTTGACGCGAGCCCGGCCCGTGACGGTTTCGAGGGCCTTCTTGACTTCGTCTTCTTCGGCCAGCTTGCGCATGCCGACGGACTTGATCTTGGCAACGGGAACGCGAAGGGTCAGCTTGTCCTGCTCGAAGCTGATGACGAACAGTTCGAGAGTGAGGCCAGCGACCTCTTGCTCTTCGATGTTCACGATCAGACCGACGCCATGGGCCGGATAGACGACATACTCACCCGTCTTGAAACCGAGCCGCTGCTGAGACTTCTTGGCTACCATATGCTGGAACTCCTTGTTGACGCCCCAGAATGAGCAGTTCCTTGCGGGAAGGACTGGTCATCCACACTACTTCGCCCGTTCATACGGGCTCTTTTACAGTACGAGCACCCACGGTCTTCGGTTCCGCTTTGTTCCGAAGCGCCATGCAACAGGGAATGTTGTGTCAAAAAAATCGTGCCTTGCGGCACGGTCTGGGTGAAGGGCTGAACTGCATTTAGAAGGACCATAGCACAAAAATTCAGCAAAATCAAAAGGAACGAATCGCCTCCGCGACTCGTCCCTCCCGCGTCATCGACTGCCCATGACAGCTCAATGACAAATCCTTGCAAATGCTTAACTTCTCGGCGCCAGTAGAAGCGCCCGACCAATCAGTCGCCTTCGCCGGGGGCTTCGGAAAAATACTTTTCGAGCTTGCCGGTCTCGCCATCACGTTCTTTTGCCTCTGGCAGGGCATCGCGACGCTCGGTCAGATTGGGCCAGGCGGCGGCATATTTGCGGTTGAGTTCGAGCCAGTTGTCGAGGCCGCTTTCCGTGTCGGGCCGGATGGCCTCGGCGGGGCATTCGGGCTCGCAGACGCCGCAATCGATGCATTCATCGGGATGAATGACCAGCATGTTCTCGCCTTCGTAGAAACAGTCCACCGGACACACTTCCACGCAGTCCGTATATTTGCAGGCGATGCAATTATCAGTGACGATATAGGTCATAGAGAGGGCAGTCCTTGGCGGTCGCCGCGGCCCGGGGGCTGGCTTGGCGGCAGTCTCAACGGGTTTGGTGCTAAACTCTTTTCAGTTTTCGGGCAAGGCGCTAGCGCGGGACGGATTGGCGCAATTTCAGGCTGTGCTGAAAATGTGTGCCTAGTCGCCTTCGTCCTTGAGCGCGTCGGTCTCGCGGCGCTCCTTCTTGGTCGGTCTGCCGGCGCCCGCAGGACGCTCGGCAATGGCCGCTTCGTAGGGCGAACGCTCGGCCTTTGGCAGCGATGGCGGCGAAATATCTTCGTAGAGCCCCTGCGCTTCGCTTGCGGGCCCACGCCGCGTACCGGCATCGAGGATACGCCAGACAAGGATGCGGCCATGGAGCGACATGGTCAGCACGTCGCCCGCGCCGACCTTGTGATCGGTGCGCTCCGTCCGTTCGGAATTGACCCGAACGGCGCCGGTTTCGATGAGTTTTTGCGCCAGGGTGCGCGATTTGACGGCGCGCGAGAAAAACAGGAACCGGTCGAGCCGCTCCTTGTGGAGCGTATCGCCCGGCCCTGCCAATCTTACTCCGACTTGCCGCGCAGGGCGGCAAGGGCTGCGAACGGGCTATCGGGATCGAAGGCCACCTTGCGCTCTTCGCGCGGCGGGCGGCGATCGCCACGTTCGGGGCGTTCGTTCTTGTGGTCCGGACGCGGACGTTCCTCGTTGCGCGGGCGCGTATTGGCCGGACGGGTATTGCCGGCGGGACGCGCGGCAGCGGCCTCGCCTTCGGGACGACGCGGACCCTTGGGACGCGAGCGATCCGGACGGCCACGACCCTCGGTCTTGGCTTCGCCACCCTCGGCATTGTCGCGGCGACGACCTTCCGAACGGGCCTTGCCATTGTGATTGTGGTCGTTGTGGCGACGGCCACCGGGGAACCAGATTTCGTCGAATTCCGGCTCGGCGGGGGCAGCAGCTTCAGCGGCGACCACGTCTGCGGCAACGGCTTCAGTAGCGGCCGGCGCTTCAGCTTCGACAACCGGCGTGTCTTCGGCCGGAGCGTCGACCTCGGCCGGATTGTCGGCGAGCACTGCATCGAGCGCCGGCGCTTCAGCACTGGCTTCGGCAGCAGGCGCCGCAACCTTGGGGGTGCGACGGACGCGGTAGCCGAGCGAGGACAGGATCGAAGCGAAATCTTCGCCCGAGCAACCGAGGAGGCTGGTCATTTCCACCGTAACGCGGAAACCATTACCCTCGGCAGCGCCGGCCGGCGGCTCGCCTTGGAAACGGGTCGGGTCGATGGCGATCAGCGGACGGATGATGTCGGCGAGGCGTTCGAGAATGTCGACGCGCACGGCGCGCTTGCCAGCAACCTTGAAGCCGGCGATCTCATAGAGACGCGGATCGACTTCAGGATCGACGAGGAAGGACGTACGGCCTGAGAGCACGATATGCGGAATATCGGTGACGCCCGGCTGGCGGATGCCGCCATTGCGCAGCGCAAAGAGGATAAGGGCCAGCTCACGCGGGGCCGGCTTCAAAGAAAGCGGCACATAGATGTGGTAGGCGCCGAACTTGATGCCGAGCTTGCGCATCTTGCCGCGCACGTCCTGGTCGAGGCCTTTCACCTCGTCCGAGACCTGTCCACGGGGCAGGAGACCGAGATGCTCGAAGAGCTGGAAAGCGATGCCGCGGGCGGGACCATCGACATCGGCCGGCGCTTCGAGCGCCATGACCTGTTCGAGGGTCGTGTTGACGTGGTGGCGCAGCCAGAGCGCCAGACGATCCTGCACGCGTTCGAGATCGACGCCGGTCAGCGATTCGTCGGCGAGGATGATGATGCGCGGCCGATAGAGGCTGTCGCCTTCGGCAAGTTCGGCCACCACATCGCCGCGCCAGCGCAGGCGACCATCGGTGGCGAGAACGAATTCCTCGTTGGGCGCGCCGGCCAGGCGATCGGCGCGATTGCGGATCTCCGGCGCCACGACCTGATCCGCTGCAGTGCGGGTGCCCTTGGCATCGAGCTCGCCATCGGAGCGCGCCAGGGTGAAGCGGAAGCCTTCGAGCGTGCCGAGAAGGTGGCCTTCCAGCCTTACTTCGCCGCGCTCATTGATCTCGGGAGATACCATACGTTTGTCTTTCAGGTGGCGGAGCAGCACGCTGGTGCGCCGGTCGACGAATCTCTGGGTGAGGCGCTCATGGAGGGCATCACTCAGGCGATCTTCAATCTCACGGGTCTTTTCGCGCCAATAGTGTGGGTCTGCAAGCCAGTTTTTGCGGTTGGCGACGAAGGTCCAGGTCCGGATCTGACGGATCCGGTGACTGAGCGTTTCAATGTCACCTTCGGCATTGTCGCAAAAGCGAACCTGCTCGGCAATCCAATCAGCGTTGACGGATACATTTTGCCTCAAATCCGAAAAGATCCGGGTGACGATCTCGCCATGCGCCGCCGGCGAAATCCCCTGGTAGTCGGGAATCCCGCAGCATTCCCAGAGCAGTTTGACCGCTTCGTGGCCGCGCGCGAGCCCAGCCGCCTCATTTCGCGATAAAAATTCCAGCGCCAATTGATCGGTCGCCATGGGCACGCGGGTGAGGTTCTTATCGTCGGGCGACTTTTCAAGGCTCGAGCGCAGCCGGTCGATGGAGGAAAAATCCAGCGCCGAATTGCGCCACTGCAAAACTTTCACCGGCTCGAAGTCATGCGTTTCGAGCTGAACCACCAATTCTTCGTCAAAAGCATCGGTGCCGCCGGTCACGCCAAAAGTGCCATTGCGCTTGTGACGTCCAGCGCGGCCTGCGATCTGGCCGATCTCGGCAGGGGTCAGCGGCCGGGTCTGGTGGCCGTCAAATTTTGTGTCATCGGCAAAGGCGACGTGGTGGATATCGAGATTGAGCCCCATGCCGATGGCGTCGGTAGCGACGAGAAAATCGACATCGCCATTCTGATAGAGCTCCACCTGCGCATTGCGGGTCCGCGGCGAGAGCGCGCCCATGACCACGGCAGCGCCCCCACGTTCGCGACGGATCAATTCGGCGATGGCATAAACCTGCCTCGCTGAGAAAGCGACGATGGCACTGCGGCTCGGCTGACGCGAGATTTTCTTCGAGCCGGCATAGGTCAGTTGGGAAAAGCGCGGCCGCTCGATGATTTCGGCATTGGGCAGAAGTCTCTTGATGACATTGGCCATCGTGCCCGAGCCCAGGAGCAGCGTCTCGTGAAAGCCGCGCGCTTTCAAGATGCGATCGGTGAAGACATGGCCGCGATCGAAATCGGTCGCCGTCTGGATTTCGTCGACGGCAACGCAGTCGACATGGATATCCATGGGCATGGCTTCCACCGTCGCCACCCAATAGCGCGGCTTGGGCGGCACGATCCGCTCCTCGCCCGTCACCAGGGCTACGGCCTGCTCGCCGACACGCTCGACGACGCGGGCATAGACTTCGCGCGCCAGCAGGCGCAGCGGCAGGCCGATCATCCCGGTGGGATGGGCCAGCATGCGCTCGATGGCGAAATGGGTCTTGCCGGTATTGGTCGGCCCAAGGATGGCCTTGACCGACTGGGAGTTTGCAGAAGTCATCGCAGCTCTATTTAGGGTGCCGCACGGCCCATGGCGAGGGGCGAGAGCAATTGTCCTACGAAAGCACGCCTTTTTGTGACAGGGCGTTCGCTGCTTAAGATTTGGAACGGAGATAGAACGAACAGGGACAGAATCAGTTTCGACTCATGAATCCCGATTTGTTCACGGCAATATCTAGTGGGCCGACAAAGGGAAAAGCCACTATCGCTGTCACACCAGCGTCGCGCATGACCGATTTACGGAAAATCCGAGTCAGTTTCATTACGAAATCATGAAAATCGAGTGATTCCAGTTATTTACGAATGAAAAATGAAGGTGCGAGCGTAAAAAAATTCTTTGCCGTTAGCCTTCGGGTCCGGCCGATCTGCGGCTCCGGAGCGGCATGTTCACACTTTTCCGTTTGACGTCCCAAGATGGGTCGGCTGCTGACAGGGATCGTCAGCGGACCGGGCATAGAACAGCTCCTGACAACAGTGAGGTTCTTCATGACCGTCTCCCCCGCCCTGCCCTCCCCGCTTGCCGAATATTTCGGCCGGACCGATGCCACCCAACTGCTGGGGCTTTTTGCGCCCGACGCGACCGTCAGGGACGAGGGCCGGGTTCATCAGGGCACTGCGGAAATCTCCGAATGGCTCGAAAGCGTCGAGGCTCGCTACCACCCGCGCTATCGCGTGATTAAGGCGGAAGAGGACAGCGAGCGCGTGGCCGTGACCTTCGAAGTGTCCGGAACGTTCCCGGGGAGCCCCGCGATCCTCAGCCAGAATTTCGTGCTGACGGGAAACCGCATCCAGCGCATCGAAACGCTGTGATGTCCCAAAGCTAGGCACTTCCGGCCAATCCCGGCACCCTCGTTAACACTTGATCCAAAGCAAGAACGAACAGGGTCAGAATCGGGATTGGCCGGTCTTTTCCGCCTTTGTTCCATACGATGGCTGGGGCCACCGGCCCGCTAGTCATACTAGTGCAGGCTTTGACCAGCCAAATGGTAGGAAATCACATTCACCTGCATAAACAATGACTTAATTCTGGTCTGCGACTCGGCTTTCCTGCCGCTTCGTTACCCGAACGAAAAGGGGCGCCGAAGCGCCCCTTAATCCCTAAAACCCCGGAATCCGGGCTCAAGAAAATGCAAAATTGAGAAAAAACCCTTTGACCGTCCCAGCTTAGGACAGCAGCTCAAAACTCGGCTTTGGTCAGGACCATGGAGAGATCGCCCATCGAGGTGCCGAGCAGCACGCGATAGGGAATAAAATAGCCGGTCTCACCGAGCGGCATGTACCAGACGAGAATGCGGCTCTCGTCGGCGAGGTAATTGGTGATCTCGTTGTTCTGGTAGTGGCCCGAAATCGGCTCATAATTGATCGAGCAGAGCACCACCGGTCCCTGATAGCCCGTGCGCGGCGAGGTGGCGTTGTCGTCGCTGACGAAACTCATATTGAGATTGAAGCGCTCGACCCCGGTAAAGACGCGCATGCGGCGATCGCAAAGGCCCTTGTCCAGCGCCCTTCCCTTGAGCACGAAGGACGAAACGAAATCCGCCACCCCCGTAAGATGGCTGCGCTCGATCGGCACGCGGTCATAATCGCTGACCGGCGGTTCGACCTTGAAGGAGGTGACATTCTGGCCGGCAAAGCCGACATCGACCGTAAAGGTCTGGCCGCTGGCGCGGGTTTCAAGCGCAAAGCTTTCCGAGCGCAGCGTTCCGCCCGTGGATTTACCCTTGGCCGTGACATTGGCCGTGCCGCTCGCCACCACGGCCCCGAGCCCGGCGACATTGGCCTTGATGCCAAGCGTATAGGAACTGCCGTCGTCATCGAGATCGATATGCATCATGGCGACATTGATGCCGCCAAGGGTGAGCACATAGCTGGCCGTCGCATCGACCGGCGCGGCTTGAACCTGGGAGAGGCCAAGAAGAAGAGCGGAGGCGGCAAGGCTGGTTCGGATCAAGATAGGGTCTCGTATCATGCAGATCGGCTTCGGACGGGCCTTTCCGCGAATCACCGATGAAAGACCAAGGTGCCGCCCAGATGTGGTACTGGCAAGGCGCTCGCAGGGGTTTGAGCCCCGCCCGGCTTGACGGATGGCCCCCTTTTCTCTAAGACGCCCGCAGATTTCACCACAATCGAGGCCCGTAGCGGGTTTTCCCGCCACGCAGGACCTTTACACAAATTAGGATATCTAACATGGCACGTCGCTGCGAACTGACCGGCAAGGGCGTTTTGGTGGGCAACACCGTTTCGCACGCTCTCAACCGTCATCGTCGTCGTTTTCTCCCGAACCTGATCAACGTGACCCTCATCTCCGACGCGCTGCAGCGCCCGGTGAAGCTGCGCATTTCTGCTGCGGCTCTCCGCTCGGTCGAGCACCGCGGTGGTCTCGATGCCTTCCTCATCAAGCAGGATGACGCCGACCTGTCCCCGCTGGCTCTGGGCATCAAGAAGGAAGTGCGCGCCGCTCTCGCGGCCTAATAGCGCTTCTGCTACAGTTTGAGCCGCGCGTGCCCCTAGGCCGCGCGGCTTTTGCTTTTTATGTAAGTCTCATCCCCGCACCGGTCTTCTGCCGGCCAGCGGATAAAAGAGGGCATTCTGATGCTATCTCGTTTCCTGGCGGCCGTGGCCGCCATGGTCGTGGTCGTTGCCGCGTCCAATATCCTGGTGCTCTATCCGTTTCAGGTCCAGCTCGGCTCGGTCAATCTCGCCGATCTCCTGACCTGGGGCGCCTTCACCTTCCCCTTCGCCTTTCTCATCACCGACCTCACCAACCGCTATGATGGCCCGCGCAATGCGCGCCGCGTCGTGCTGGTGGGCTTTTTGGTGGGTCTCGCGGTCTCGTTCTACCTGAGCTTTAATCCCCTGCCCTGGAATGCCGGCGGCGCTTCGGCAACGACGCAGCGTATCGCGCTGGCTTCGGCGGCGGCCTTCGTCACCGGCCAATTGCTCGATATCGGCATCTTTTCCCGCCTGCGTGCTTCGCGCGCCTGGTTCCTGCCGCCGCTGGTCGCCTCGCTCTTTGGCTCCATGATCGACACGGCTATCTTCTTTACCGTTGCCTTTGCGCCGGCTCTGGCCGGTATCGACGCGCTTTTCGGCCTGCAGGACGGTTCGCTGGCCTTCCCCGCGCCCTTCCTCGGCATTGGCCCGGAAGTCCCGCTCTGGACCTCACTGGCCGCCGGCGATTTCCTGGTAAAGTTCCTGGCGGCATTGGTGCTGCTGGCGCCCTATCGCGCGCTCATGGGCAAGCTCAAGCCGCTGCTGCCGTTGGGCAACCACACACTCGCCTAGCAGGTGACGCGAATCTCGGCAAAACCGGTGGTGGCTTCATCGCCGCCAGAGGTGACCGCGATCATGCAGGCCGTGCCCGGCAAGGGCACGGTGCCGCCCGATGGCACGGTGGTGCCGTCGGTCAGCGAGATATAGCCATTGTTAACATTCATCACTTCGATGGTCGTCTCGGTGCCGCAGACGGGATAGGAATCCCCGGAGGCAACAAGCAGGCGCATGCCTGAGGGCAGGCAATCGCCATCGCTTTCAGTGGACGCCGTGGGACCCGACGCGGCCGGCGTTGCTGTCGGCACTGCCTCGGCGGCCGCAGCCACGCCGCGCCAGTTCTGCTCAAGGATGGCAAGGCGATTTTCGAGCGCCGAAAGAGCAGCCGTGTCGGGTGCCTGCTCCGCGACCGGAGCCGGTATCGTCTGCGCTCCGCGCTGGACATAAAGATCAAGGCTGAGGCGCAACTGGGCGATCTCGGTTGAAACCCGCAGCATTTCCCGGCGCATATCGGTATAAATCCAGGCGCTGGCTGCGAGGGAGGCGAGCCCGATCACCGCGGCGCAAATGCCGAAGATCAGGCTCTTTTTCAACCGACGCCGACGGCGGTGCCGCCTGACGCTGGCAAGGGCCGGAGAGTCAATATCGCCCACGAGCACGTCAGGGGCCTCCCCGGCATTGCCAGTTTCCGGCGATGTCTTCTCGCTCGGCTTGTCGTCCACGCCGCTCGCTCCTCGTCACATTGGCGTGACGGAGGTCACACCAAACTGGGGCCGAACTAAGGACCAAATCTATTGCGCAGGCGTTGCAGCGACTTCGGTCGTCGACTGCGGATTGCCCGTAATCATATTGCCAATGCCCGAAAAGAACCCGGACACCGCCTCGCTTCTTTCCTTGAGCGCCGCTTCATTGGCCGCCTGACGTTGGACGCCTGCTGCCACATTGGCGAGAGCGCTGGCATCGGCAACCTTGCGGGCTTCAACCTCGGCATTCTGGTAGGTCGCCGGGCACGGCCCGATGGGATTGAGCCCCGATGCCGTCGGATTGAAGATATAGCGCTGCTCGCACACGTCCCAGGCCGGCGGAGTCTTGGTCAGGTCGAAGTAGTCGTAGCCTTCCTTGATATTCTGCCAGAATGCGAGGTGCTGATTGGAGGCGTTCTGGGTCAGGCTGGCCGTGGTCATGCGGAAGGGGAATATCTGCACCTGGAAGCTCGGATTGCCACCCTTGAAAGTTTCGCGGGCCAGGGCATAGATTTCGGCAATGCCGGCATCGGTCATGGCATAGCAGCCGACCGACTTGCAGTCCCCATGCACCATCAGGTTCGAGCCCGAACGGCCATTGGCACGGTCGAACTTGTTCGGAAAGCCGGTATTGAAGGCCAGAAAGTAGTTCGACTTGGGATTCATCAGGCCGGGCGTGATCGTATAGAAGCCTTCCGGGCTCTGATAATCGCCCTCTTTGAATTTTGGGCCGAGATCGCCCGAATAGGAGCAGATCTCATAAGTCTTGAGCATCTTGTACTGGCCCGAGCTCGTGCGCTTCCACACTTCGAGCTGCTCTTCCTTCTTGAAGATGCGCACAACCATGGCTTCGCCCGGCGAGGAGCCCATGTCGTGAAGCGCTTTCACCATGGCTGGGGCCAGGGGGACATTGTGCCGGTTGTCGCCACCCCCGACGAAGTTGGAGCAGGCGGCGAGCCCGAAGCCCAGCCACGCGATGATGATGAACGCTGCGATGCGATGAAAGATATTGGCAGTCACGAACAGGGCCCGAAAAATCCGCCCAGAGGGGCATGGTTAGCGCAGCATGACTAGGCTGGGTGAAGGAAGCCTTATCACGCCGCCCGGTCAGGCGGAAAGCTCCCCACTTTCACGCAATAGTGTGGATACCGGCCGCGCATTTTGACCCGATGACAGGACTGCTCAAACCCGCTAGAAAGCCTGCAGTGGCCGGAAGGTGGCCCGCAGCTCGCGCCTGGTTTCAGGCATGGCAAATGCCTTCCTCTTGCGACACGCGCTTTCCCTTTCCTTCCGGGCGACGCCGTCGGCAATGCGAGCGCTGACCCGGACGTTTCGCCCCTATGGAGACGGAACCATGCGCGATTTTCGCGATGCAAAGGCCATGGCCAAGGCTTTGAAACTGGCCCTCGAACAGGACGGCGCCGAGATTGCCCATACAAGGGCGCTCGAGATCGTGGCCCGCCAGTTCGATTTCCCAAGCTGGAACGTGCTTTCAAGTAAGATCGAGACACAGGAAGACAAGCCTGCCATCGCCTTCGAACAGGCGGTGCCGATCGTGCGCATCTTCGATCTGGCAAAGACCCAGGAATTCTATTTCGATTTCTTGGGTTTCTCGCTCGATTGGGAGCATCGCTATGGCGAGAATTTCCCGGTCTATATGCAGGTCTCGCGCGGCGGACTGCGGCTGCATCTTTCCGAACATGCCGGCGACGCGACGCCCGGCGGCAATATGTGCGTCTATATGAAAGGCATCCGCGCCTTTCATGCCGAGCTCACGGCCAAGAATTATCGCTACATGAAGCCCGGGCTGGAAAAGAGCGATGATCGGCTGGAAGTGACCGTAACCGATCCCTTCAACAATCATATTCGCTTCATGGAAATCGTCGGCGCCTAGGCGCCACATCCGCCGTCATTGCCTTGGCAGTGACGGCGGATGGCATGTCTTCAGGTACTGGCCGCCTTGGCATTGGCCTCGGCCACCAGTTCGTCAGGAATGTCGTCGAAACTGGCATAGTTCATGTTGTAGAGGCGCGAATAGAGGCCACCCAGCTCCATGAGTTGGTCGTGATTGCCCTCTTCGATCTTTTCCCCGTTCTGCAACACGATGATCCGGTCGGCACCGCGAATGGTGGCGAGACGGTGCGCAATGACGAGGCCGGTGCGGCCCTTGAGCAGGATTTCGAGCGCCTTCTGAATCTGCCGCTCGGTATAGCTATCGATATTGGCCGTCGCTTCGTCGAGCACGAGAATTTTCGCGTCCGCAACGAGAGCGCGGGCAAAACTCAGGAGCTGGCGCTGACCCAGGGACAAGTTCGAACCGCGTTGTTCGAGCTTGCTGTCATAGCCGCCCGGCAGGCGTTCGATGAACTCATGCGCGCCGACCGCCTTGGCCGCCGCGATGACATCTTCGCGGGTCGCCGAGGCCTTGTTGTACTTGATGTTGTCGAACACCGAGCCGGTGAAAAGGAACGGCTCCTGCAGCACCATGGCGACCTGCTCGCCCAGGCTCTCCTGGGTGACATTGCGCACATCGTGCCCGCCGACCAGCACGGCCCCGCCCTGCACTTCATAGAAGCGATGGACGAGCGACATGGCGCTGGTCTTGCCCGAGCCGGTCGGCCCGACAAGCGCGACCGTCTCACCCGGATTGACCCGGAAGGAGACATTTTTCAGCACCGGCCGATTGGGATCGTAGCCGAAAACCACATCGTGGAAGGCGACCGAGCCATCCATGTCGCCGGTCAGCGTCAGCGCATCGGGCTTGTCGGTGATGGTCACCGGCAAATCCAGCACTTCGGTGATGCGGCGGCCCGAGGTCATGGCGCGCTGCATGATCGAATACTGCATGGTCAGCGAGCGGATCGGATCGAAGAAGCGCTGGATGTAGAACAGGAACGCGACGATGACGCCAACCTGCAACGCGCCATTGAGCACCAGCGAGCCGCCGACCAGAACCACGGTTGCCATGGCGATACCGGTGAGGCTGTCGACGATGGGGACCATTACCTGCGCATATTTGGAGCCGGTAAGCTGGGTTTCGAGGTTGTGATAGGCCTTGTCGTCATAGAGGTCGAAATTGACCTGCTGGCGCTCGAGGTTCTGCACCGTGCGCACGCCATTGATGCCTTCGGCCATGGCGCCATTGGTCAGCGAGTTCGTCTCATGCGCCGCCCAGAAGGCGCGTTTGGCCGGCGGCAGCCAAAAAATGCGGACGATGAACAGCACCGGCATAGTGACGAGAGTAAGAAGACCCAGCCATGGATCGAGCGTCAGCAGCACCACGACAATGCCGACCAAGAGCACGATATCGCCCACGGAAATAACGGAAGTTTCCAAAAACTCCTGCATGGAATTGACGTCGCCCTGGAGGCGGCTCATCAGGCGACCGACTTCGGTCTTGTCCATGAAGCTGAGGGATACGCGCTGCAATTGCGCGAACATGGCGCGGCGCATGTCGAAGAGGACGTTTTCCGCGACCTGCCCCACCTGCGTTTCCTGCACATAGGAAGCGCCGAAATTGAACAGCACGGCCACGGCAAAAGCGACCACGGCCCAGATGAGATTATTGGCATTGCCGCCCGCCACCATGGCGCCGTCAATGGCCCAGCCGATGATGAGCGGAATGGCGAGCTGCGTGGCGGTAAAGACCAGCACGGCCGCGACGGAGAGGTAAATCTTTGTCCGATAGGGTTTCACGAAGGCCCAGATGCGGCGCACCGTCTTGGGATCATAGGCCTTGCCAAAGACCTCTTCCTCGATGCGGTGGCTGCCTACGGAGGCGCGCGGCGGCCGCTGGCCCGGAAAACTTGCGACGTCCCGTTCGTCGTCCTCGACCACGCTCATTGGGCGGCCCTTTCTACGTCGATATCTTCGGTCGGGCGTGTCTGGAGGTCATAGAGCGCCGAATAGCGCCCGCCCAGAGCCAGGAGCTCGGCATGGCTGCCGCGCTCGACGATCTCGCCGTCTTCGAGGAACAGAATGGTGTCGGCATGCATGAGCGAAGACAGGCGATGCGCGATGATGATGGTCACGCGATCGCTGGCGTAGGCGCGGATGGCCGAGCGGATACGATGCTCGGTGCCGGCGTCGATGGCGGCGGTCGAGTCGTCGAAGACCATGACGGCCGGCCGCATCACGAGGCTGCGCGCAATGGCAAGGCGCTGGCGCTGGCCGCCCGAGAGCGACACGCCACGTTCGCCCACCACCGTGTCATAATCGGTCGGCAGGCCCATGATGTAATTGTGGAGCTGCGCGCTTTCCGCCGCCTTCTCGATCTTGGTTTCCTTGGCCCAGGGATCGCCATAGGCGATGTTGTTCTCGATCGTGGTGGTGAAGAGGAACGAGTCCTGCTGCACCACGCCGACCTGCCGGCGCAGCGATTCGATGGTCACGTCGCGCACGTCCTGGCCATCAATAGTCACGCGGCCGGAGGTCACGTCATAAAAGCGCGGGATGAGATGGGCGATCGTCGACTTGCCACTACCAGGCGCGCCGACAATGCCGATGGTCTCGCCCGAGCGGCCTTCGAAGGTAATGCCCTTGAGGGTCGGATGCGTGGCACCGGGATAGGTGAAGTGCACGTTCTCGAAGCGCAGCGTGCCTTCGCCGAGTTGCAGGGGCTTTGCGCCGGGCTTGTCCTCGATTTCGATCGCCTGATCGATAAAGGCATAGAACCGCTCGCCGCAGGTATCGGCGCGGGCGAAGGAATTGACCATGAGGCCAAGCTGGCGCACCGGCATCTGCAGAATGGTCATGAAGGTGAGGAAGCTCGCCAGCGTACCGACGCTCATTTCTCCACCGATCACCTTGTTGCCGCCGACCCAGAGCACCAGGCCCATGGCGGCAAAGAAGGAGAAGGTCATCATGGAAGTATTCTTGACGCGGATCAGGACGCGATCATGCGCCAGCTCCAGCGCCGACTTGGATGCCTTGTCGAACTTATTGAGCTCGAATTTCTGGCCCGAAAAAGCGCGCACCACGCGGATGCCGCCGAGATTTTCTTCCATCACCCGGGTCAGGATCGAGAGCCGCTCCTGCAGCACCACCCAGGTGGCGCGGAGGGTCAGTTGCGCCACCGAGGAACGCCAGGCGACAAAGGGAACAAAGCTCAGGGCGAGAAGACCCAGAACGACGTCGGTCGTCAGCAGCATATAGGCGCCGACCCCGATCAGCACCGTGAGCAGGATGGTGCGCACGAAGCCGGTCGAAAAGAACATGCGCACGCCGTCGAGATCGAGCAGGCCCAGGGTGATCAGGTCGCCCGAATGCACCCGGTCATGATAGGAATAGGAGAGCTTTTGCACCTTATCGTAGAAGGCAAGGCGCAGCTCGTAGCCGACATGATGGCCTACCGATTCCGAATAATAGTTCTGGACCAGGGTGAAAAGGCCGCGCGCTACCGAGACGAGGAGCAGCGTCGCCGCGCTCCAGAACAGGGCCTGCTGCGCCCCTTCGGCCGCTGTGCTCAGCACGTTCTGCGCCTGATCGACCGCATGGCCGAGCAGGCGTGGGATCATCAATTGCAGCACCGAGGCGATGATCGTTGCGCCAATGGCAAGGCTCGCCTGCCAATAGTGTCGCAGGGAGAAGAAGGTTATGCGCAACAACGGGCTTCGGCCTTTGCCGGCATAGACGGCGGCCAAGTGAGCCCGAGCATCGCCGCGTGAACGTTCGCGGCCAGCCTTGAGGGTAGGCAAGGGACTATCCAGACATCAAAAAGTGGGGCCCGAAGGGGGAGGCGGGGGTCCCGTCGACCGGGATCGGGCAAATCAATGCCTGCCTATAAAAGTCGCATTGCGCGTACCATTCAAGGTGCAAATTGCGCAAAATTTGCAACTTTTTGACGTCCCGAAGGGTGAAAGGCTCCAGTGGAGCCTTTCAAGTCGAAAAGGCCATCAGACCTATGGTCGAATGGCATGCACGGACGGCGAGGCAGCAAAGCCGCCTCACCCGAAATCGCTGGGCCAGGGCTAAGCCCCTATTCCAGCCGAACCAACAGGTCTTTCGCGTCGATCTGATCGCCCGGACGGATCAGCAGTTCCGCCACCGTGCCACCGACTTCGGCATGGATCGCCGTTTCCATCTTCATGGCTTCGATCGAGCACAGCACATCGCCGGCCTCGACCTTCTGGCCTTCCTTGACGGCGAGGGTCGAGATGACGCCCGGCATCGGCGCGCCGACCTGCTTGGGGTCGCCCGCCACGGCCTTGGCACGAACCTTGACTTCGCCCGCCTTCAGGCGATCGGGCACCACGATGGTGCGCGGCTGACCGTTGAGATCGAAGAAGACGCGAACCTCGCCCTTTTCATTGGTCGGAGCGCGGCCGAGATAGTTGACGACCAGCGTCTTGCCCTTCTCGATGTCGACAAGCAGCTCGTCGCCTTCCTCGAGACCATAGAAATAGACCGGCGTCGGCAGGGCTTCGGTCGGACCATAGCGATCCTGGGTCTTTTCGAAATCCGAATAGACTTTTGGGTACATCAGGTACGAGGCGAGGCGGAAATCGTCGACCGGCATGCCGACCTCGTCCGAAATCTTCTTGCGTTCGGCTTCGAGGTCGACATCCTTCAGATAGGACCCCGGCCGCTCGGTCAGAGCCGTCTTGCCCTTGAGCACCTTCTTCTGGAGAGCCTGCGGGAAGCCGCCGGGGGGCTGGCCGAGATCGCCGGCAAAGAAGCCGACCACGGAATCGGGGAAGGCAATGTCCTTGTCCGGATTTTCGACGTCGCTGCGGGTAATGCCGGCCGAAACCATGGCCAATGCCATATCCCCGACGACCTTGGAAGACGGTGTCACCTTGACGATGTCGCCGAACATCTTATTGACGTCGGCATAAGTCTGGGCGACCTCGTGCCAGCGGGTCTCAAGACCGAGCGAACGGGCCTGTTCCTTGAGATTGGTGAACTGGCCGCCCGGCATTTCGTGGAGATAAACTTCCGAAGCGCCGCCCTTGAGATCGCTCTCAAAGGCCCGGTACTGGGTGCGCACGGCTTCCCAATAGAAGGAAATCTGGCGGATCGCCTTGGAATCGAGCTGCGGATCGCGTTCGGAGCCATCAAGCGCCGCAACCAGCGAACCCAAAGTCGGCTGAGACGTCGTCGAGGACAGAGCGTCCATGGCGGCATCGACCGCATCGACACCGGCTTCCACCGCCGCCAGCACCGTGGCCGCCGAAGCGCCCGAGGTGTCGTGGGTGTGGAGGTGAATCGGCAGGTCGGTTTCGTTGCGCAGCGTCGAAATCAGCTTCTTGGCCGCAGCGGGCTTGAGCAGACCCGCCATGTCCTTGATGCCGAGAACATGGACGCCGGCAGCTTCGAGCTCCTTGGCAAGACCCACATAATATTTCAGGTCATACTTGGAGCGATCAGGGTCAAAAAGGTCGCCGGTATAGCAGATGGCGCCTTCCGCCACCTTGCCCTCGGCCGCCACGGCATCGATCGAAACACGCATGTTTTCGACCCAGTTGAGGCAGTCGAAAATGCGGAAGATATCGACGCCGCCGCGAGCAGCCTGCTTGACGAAGAATTTTACGACATTGTCGGGGTAGTTCGTATAGCCGACGCCATTGGAGCCGCGCAGCAGCATTTGCGTGAGAATGTTCGGCGCACCCTCGCGCACCTTGGCGAGGCGCTCCCACGGATCCTCATTGAGGAAGCGCATGGAGACGTCGAAGGTCGCGCCGCCCCAGCATTCCAGCGAAAAGAGGTTCGGCAGGCCACGGCTATAGGCTTGGGCGATGCGGGTGATGTCGAACGAGCGCATGCGCGTTGCGAGCAGCGACTGGTGCGCGTCGCGCATGGTCGTGTCGGTAAAGAGCACGCGGCCCTGGCGCTTCATCCACTTGGCAAGACCAACCGGACCATCGCGATCGAGCACCTGGCGGCTGCCTTCGATGACGATCAGCGGATCGAATTCCGGCACGAAGGGCGCCGCGGCATCGGCGGGCGGACGCGGGCGATCGCGCACTTCCGGATGCCCGTTCACGGTCACGTCGGCGATGTAGGAAAGGAGCTTCGTCGCACGATCGCGGCGCGGCTTGAAGTTGAACAGTTCTGGTGTCGTATCGATGAAGCGCGTCGTGTAGCGGTTCTCGACGAAATCGGGATGCGTGATGATGTTTTCGAGGAATGCGAGATTGGTCGCGACGCCACGAATACGGAACTCGCGCAGGGCGCGGTGCATACGCGCAATGGCTTCTTCAGCCGACGGCGCCCAGCAGGTGACCTTTTCCAAGAGCGGATCGTAGTAGCGGGTGATGACCGCGCCCGAATAGGCCGTGCCGCCATCGAGGCGCACGCCAAAGCCCGTGGCACCGCGATAGGCGGTGATGCGGCCATAGTCCGGAATAAAATTCTGTTCCGGATCTTCCGTCGTCACGCGGCACTGGATGGCATTGCCGTTGAGCCGGATGTTTTCCTGCAGCGGAACGCCCGATTCCGGGGTGCCGATCACGGCGCCATCGAGCAGGTGAATCTGCGCCTTGACGATATCGATGCCCGTCACTTCTTCGGTGACGGTATGCTCCACCTGAATGCGCGGGTTCACTTCGATGAAGTAGAACTTGTCGGTATCAGCATCCATGAGGAATTCGACGGTACCGGCGCCGCGATAGTTCGCGGCATTGCCGAGGCGCACGGCAGCATCGGTCAGGTCCTTGCGGACAGCGTCGGACAGATAGGGCGCCGGGGCGCGCTCGACCACCTTCTGGTTACGGCGCTGAACGGAGCAGTCGCGCTCGTAAAGATGCACGAGATTGCCGTGATCGTCGCCGATGAGCTGGACTTCGACGTGGCGGGCGCGCTCGATCAGCTTTTCGAGATACATCTCGTCCTTGCCGAAAGCCGCCTTGGCCTCGCGCTTGCCTTCCGAAACTTCCGAAAGCAGCGTCTTTTCATCCATGATGCGGCGCATGCCGCGGCCGCCGCCACCCCACGAGGCCTTCAGCATCAGCGGATAGCCGATCTCGGCGGCGAGCTTCTTGATCGCTTCGGGATCATCGGGCAGCGCTTCGGTCGCCGGCACGACCGGCACCTTGGAGGCAATCGCCATATTGCGCGCGGCAACCTTGTTGCCGAGATCGCGCATGGTCTGGGCGCGCGGGCCGATGAAGATGATGCCGGCATCATCGCAGGCATCGACGAATTCCGGGCTTTCCGAGAGAAGGCCATAGCCGGGATGGATCGCATCGGCGCCGGAGATACGGGCGATGCGGATATATTCTTCGATCTGCAGATAGGCTTCGACCGGGCCCTTGCCCTTGCCAATCAGATAGGCCTCGTCGGCCTTGAAACGGTGCAGCGCCAGCTTGTCTTCTTCGGCATAGACCGCGACGGTTTTCAGACCCAGTTCGTTGGCGGCGCGAAACACGCGGATGGCGATTTCGCTGCGGTTGGCGACGAGGATTTTCTTGATTGGCATCGATTTAAATTCCGAGCAGGAGAGGTTGAGGACCCGTTTGCCCGGGTCCGGCTCAGCAGTGTCGGTAGAATGGATGGCGGGCCATCCACGCCGCCATGGTCTTAATGTCAGCTTCTCGAAAGAATGCCGGCCAGATGGCTCATGTCATAGCCGGCCTCAGCCGCCTGCGAGATGATTTCCGATGCATCCATTTCACCGGCCTGGCTCAGCGCCCACAGGGTCGTCGAACGCGTACCGGAACGGCAGAAGCAGAATACGGGGCCGTCGCTCCCCTCGATGACGGCCTTGGTCTTCTCGACGAGTTCGGCATTGACGCCCTCTCGCCCCAGCGGAATGGCATGATAGGCAAGCCCGGCTGCCTTGGCCGCTGCTTCGATCTCCTCACCCGCCGGCTGGTCGGGAGATTCACCGTCGGGACGGTTGTTGACGATGGCAACGAAACCCAGGGATTTGAGCGTGGCGACATCTTCGGGGCTGATCTGCCCAGAAACGCTGACGTGATCGTTGATCCGCTTCAAGTCCAAGTCGCTACTCCCCAAATCCGCCCATTGGCTTCCCGCCCCCCTTATATCCACCGGGCGGCAAGCCATGCAACTGTCGGTTAGTCGAAGAGTACTGATAGTTACGCTCAGGCCGCGTCGGCGACCGCCAGACGCTTGAGCGGCGCCGGCCGGCCGAGGAGATAGCCCTGAAAGGCGCTGCAACCGGCGCGACGCAGCATGTCGAGCTGCGCTTCGGTCTCGACACCCTCGGCAATCACATCGACTTTCAGCGAGCGGGCAATATCGCAAATGGCGCCGACGATCATGGCATCGATCCGGTTGTCGCCCAGATTGGCGATATAGGTGCGGTCGATCTTGATGATGTCGAAGGCAAAGCCGCGCAGATATTGGAGGCTCGCATGCCCGGCGCCGAAATCGTCGATGGCGACCTTCAGCCCCAAAGCACGGATGGCATCGAGATTGGCCTGCTCCACCGCGCCCGCCACCATGGGCACTGTCTCGGTGACCTCGACAATCAGCATGCCCGGGTCGACGCCCATTTCCTCGACCACAAGGCCCAATTGCCGCGCAAAATCAGAGCGGCGCAACTGGGCGGGCGAGACATTGACGGCAACCGGGGTGCGCAGGGTTTCGAGATCGGCACAGGCCCGTCGAAGCACCCATTCGCCGAGCTTGTCGATCAGGTCGCTTTCCTCGGCAATGGCGATGAACTGGGCCGGCGGAATCATCCCGCGCACCGTGTGCTTCCAGCGGAGGAGTGCTTCATGCGAGCGCACGCGCATGTCGGCACCAAAAACCGGCTGGTAGTGCAGTTCAAGTTCATCCATCAGCAGCGCTGCGCGCAATTCGCGCTCGATGAAGCGGCGATGACGCTCGTCACCCAGCATGTCGGGATCGAAGGCCACGACCTGTCGCCGCCCCGCCTTTTTGCCCTTGTAGAGCGCCAGATCCGCCTTGGCGATGAGATCGTCGACATCGGTGGCGTCGGCCGGGGCCAAGGCTAGGCCGATGGTCGCCGAAAGCCGGGTCGGACGCCCGGCGACATTGACCGGCTGATCGAGCCGGCGCAGCAATTCTTCGCCGAGCCGCCGCAACGCGCCGCGATTGTCGCAACCGGGAATGGCAATGCCGAATTCGTCGCCCCCGAGGCGGCCAACAACGGCGCCGGGCATGACGATGCCGATGGTCTTGGCGAGGTGCGTTAGGGCAGCATCGCCGGCCGCGTGCCCTGCCCCGTCATTGAGCACCTTCAAATTGTCCATATCGAGCAGCAGATAGCCCAGCGACTTGTCCGAGCCGTGATGCACGTCGTTGCGTAGCGCTTCCATGAAATAGGAGCGCGTGAAAACCCCGGTCAACGCATCGCGATGCACCGAGGCCATGACGGCTCGCGTGGTCCGCGCCGAGCGCAGGAGGTCGCGGCGGATCGTGCGATGGCCGGCAATCAGCCCAACCAGCCCCAGAGCCGATAGCGCTGCAACGACAAGGATCATGAAGGGGTCGAGCCGGTCCGCGACGCGGCTGACAAGCAGCAGCGCGGTCGCGACCGCAGCCAGAAAACTGAGGGCAACGAGAATGGCAATGGAGCGATAATTCGACAGGATGAGCCCGAAGCGGTCGACCTGGCGAATATCTCGGTCACTGGCACTGCTTCTGCGCAATGCACGGCCCGGTCGGGAAAGACCACGAGCAAGCATCGCTCGGCTCCGCTCTCTTAACGAAAGATTCATAAATAGTTCAGGGGCTTAAAGGCGCATATGGCAGCACATTACGTGACCGGGCAGCGTCCCGGATGACGGTTCGATGACAAATCCTCGAAGCCCAAACTTATGGTATATGGCGCGTAAAGCCGCTCAGGGGGTCGCGCCGAGCCAGGTGCCCCAAAGATCGCGACGCGTGGCGACGAAGCGCTCCGCCATTCCTTCGGCCGTTGCGCCGGGCTCGTTGAGCTGGCCAAGCAACGTATTCATTTCCGCGATCGGCATTGTGGCCCGCTGGAAATAGGACGCGACGGTTGGGGCTTCGGTAAAAACCCACTCCGCCAATGCGGTGACGACCGTTTCGGCCGGAAAGGAAGAAGGCTTGGGCGCCGCACATTCAAGCCGCGCCAGACATTTCATCGCCTCGTCGTCATAGGCACCCATATCGAGAGCCCGGAAATCGAGCTGTGCCAGAACGGCATTAGGTTGCCAGTAATAGAGGACAAAATTCTCGCGCCGACTTACCGCTTCGGCAATCAGGGCATCCATTTCGAAGCGATTGGCCGGCTCGACCAATTGCACGAGATTGGTCAAGCCATAGGCGGCGATGAGATTGCGATTGATGACCGAACAGGCCCAGTCCGCGGGACAGGAAATGAAGCGGACGGGGCTTTCGCTTGTCTGGGTCGAGAGCAGCGACTGCAGGGCTGCCGCGCTTGGCGGTCCGCCAAAGGCGCCCTCCATATAGGCCGGCACAAACCAGCCCTCCATCGTCGCTTCGGCATAGCTCGGCGCGACACTGCGCACCATCTGGGTTTCGATGGTGCCGTTCCACACATCAGCGATCCGGGTCACCCACATTTCCGGCGCCACGGTCGGCTGCCCCGTAGACCCCATGGAAGATGCGGTTGCAGCGAGATCGCCGGGCACGATGCGCGCATCGCAGGCGAATTCGGCATTGAGGATCCGGGTGTGGATTTCTGCGAGCAGTTCTGCCGACGGCCAGCTCATGCGCGCAATGGTCATGGGCTGGGTGCCGCAGGGCGGTGGCGGGGTTGCGGGCGCTTCGACGACTTCGCCCGCGGGCTCGGCCGGCGCGGCGGCGCCTTGCGGTTGATCCTGGGCACTGTCGAGCACAGTGATCTGCGCCAGGGCCGGACCGGCCAAAAGGGCCAGCATCAAGCCAGCAAAGACAGGGTGCCGAAATCGCATGCGCATCCTCATTCCACCGGTGCCAGTCTATGCGCAATCGCCTTGCCTTAAGCAACCGCGAGCGTTCACCATTTTGCCCAAGACCCCCGGTGACTCCCCACACGAAAATGTGCAACAGTCGCGCCAGCGGGGCGCGTGAGGCGCCCCCGGTATTCGTTGTGTCGCTGCAAGGAGGAGGCTGGCAAGGCCGCCCGGCACACAACGGCAACAGAGGGACGTCCATGTTCAAAAAAACCCTGACCCTGGCGGTCGCCGCCACTGCTCTGTCCATCGCCGCTCCGGCCTTGGCCCAGGACACCGGCGCCACCATCGGCTTTATCGGTGGCTTCACCGGCCCGATTGAATCCCTGACCCCGCCGATCTTTGGCGGCGCTGAACTGGTCGTGAAGCAGATCAACGAACAGGGCGGCGTTCTCGGCGGCGAGCTCAAGCTCATCTCCGCTGACGGCGCTTGCGACGCAACAGCCGCTGCCGCCGCTGCCGACAAGCTCATCAACACCGACAACGTGACCGGCATCGTCGGTGCACTCTGCACCGGTGAAACCATCGGCGCCTTCAACGGCTCGGGTCTCTCGGGTGGCGTGGTCTTCATCTCGCCCGCCTCTTCGGCTCCGGCTCTGACCACGCTCGAAGACAATGACCTTGTCTATCGCACCACCCCGTCCGACGCGCTCCAGGGCGTGAAGCTGGCCAACCTGCTGCTGGCCAAGGGCGTCAACGACATCGCCATCACCTATGTGAACAACGACTACGGCAAGGGCTTTGCCGACGCGCTGGCTGCTGCCTACACCGCCGGCGGCGGCACGGTTGCTGCCAATCTCGCACACGAAGAAGGCAAGGCCGACTATCGTGCCGAACTCGGCAATCTCGTCGCGTCGCAGAACCTCGTGATCCTCGCCTATGCCAACGCTTCGGGTAACACCGTACTGCGTCAGGCCGTCGAATCCGGCAACTTCACCACCTACGTTGGTGGCGACGGCATGGTTGGCGACGACCTGCTGAACGGCATCGACACCGCTGCTGTGGAAGGCCTGATCGCGACCCGCGCCGGCGCCCCGACCGGCGAGGCTGTCGATATCTACAACGCCTTCACCGGCGAGAACTTTACGGCCAACGCCACCTACGCTCCGCAGGCCTATGACGCCGCCTTCCTCCTGGCTCTCGCCATCGAGAAGAACGGTTCGACCAGCCGCGAAGGTCTCGCCGCCGCGCTGCGCGACGTTTCCTCCGCTCCGGGCGAAAAGATCCTGCCCGGCGAATGGACCAAGGCTGTCGAGCTGATCAAGGCCGGCACCGACATCGACTATGAAGGCGCCGGTGGCCCGCTCGACTTCGACGCCGCTGGCGACGTTGACGGCATCATTGTCGAACTCGCTGTCGAAGGCGGCAAGTTCGTCGAAAAGGGCGCGATCCAGTAATTTCGACGCCACACGAATGGCAAATTGCGAGGCTCGGGAGCAATCCCGGGCCTTTTTCTTGGGAGAGTTTGATGGCCGACGACCCGACGCTGCGCTTTTATGCCGACAATGCCGCGGTCTATGCCGAGCATGTGACAGTGCCGACAGGAAAGCGGCTCGACGCGTTCCTGGCTCTGGTTCCAGCGGGCGGCAAAATCCTCGAACTCGGCTGCGGCAATGGCAGGGACGCAGCACACATGCTTTCCCTCGGCTTTGATGTCGATCCCACCGATGGCACGCCGGAACTCGCGGCAGAGGCCGAAAAGCGGTTGGGCCGACCGGTTCGCATCTTGCGCTTCGAACAATTGGACGCAATTGCCGCCTATGATGGCATCTGGGCCTGCGCCAGCCTTTTGCACGCGCCGGCTTCGGACCTCGTCAGCATTCTGGGCCGCATCCATCGCGCCCTGCGCCCCGGCGGCGTCTTCACCGCCAGCTTCAAAGGCGGAACCGGCGAAGGACGCGACGAGCTTGGCCGCTACTACAATTATCCGACATCGGAACGCCTTCGCGCCGATTACGCAGCCGCCGGCTGGACCGACCTCACGCTCGAAGCGAATATGGGCAGCGGCTATGACGCAAAACCCACCGAATGGCTCTGGGTCACGGCGCGGCGAGCTGCCTAGACGCTATTGCGACAGCGTCTCGACCGCGATCTGCGGTCCATCCGTGCGCACGGTCACCGACAAATGCTGGGCCTGAACCACATCGAGCACCTTGCTTGGCCGATAGGCGCAGATCGCGATGCCGCCTGCAAAGCGCAGGCTGTCATAGAGAATGCCGTCTTCCCCCGCCGCCCGCTGCTGCTCCCCAAACGCCTGGCTCGCCATATAGTCCTGCCGATCGTAGAGCTGGGGTTCATCGGCGCCGCAGAGATCGACAAAGGCTCCCTCGAGCCGCGCGACATAGACCCGAAAGCAGCGCGTGGCGCTGGGTTGCCGACGCGTAAAAGCCTCGCGTCGGAGATGGTGCGCCACCTCGGCAAGACTGGCTTCGATCTTGTCCGCAGCGTACCAGGCGCCAAGGTCCGTGCCTGAAAAACGCCCGCCGCCCGGCGCCGCATGGAGGAATGCCGCCATGACGATGGAGGAGTTGATCCGACCGAACACCCATTCGTCCCGCGGCAAGCGGGCAATGCGTTCAGCCACCAGCCGGTCATTGGTCCAACCGGCCAGTTCCATCACTGCCTCGAGATCGGCAGCGCGCGAAACAGTGTCGAAAAGCCCGATGGGCGGGAATTGCGACGGGATGAGGCGATAGCTCGGTTGCGGGGCCGGCGCGTGGCGTTTTTCTAGCGCCACACGATATCTCCGGCTGTGGTCGCCGGAAAATCGGCATCGAGCCCATTGGGCGGCATATAGACCCCGCCCCGCGCCGCATCGAGAAAGCGCCGCACCTGCAGGATACCGTCAAGCGAACCCGATACGACGAGGCTCAGCGGTGCCTGTCCGCCAAAGAGCGGCGCATCATGCGGTCCCTTGAGCCAACCCAATTGCTCCCTCGCATCGGCAAAGAGTACGCCCAAGGCCTGGTGCACGCCGAATACTGCCGAAAGACGCATCAGCGCATCGACGTCGAGCGTGACCTCGCCCTGCTCGCGCGCCAGTTTCATCCAGTTCTGATAGGTCGAGCGGCTTGGATAGCCCAGGACCAGCCGACGCTGTTCCTCGTTGAGCCCCCAGAGATCGGCAATGGCGGCAAAGGTGCGCAGCGCCGGTGCGCTCAGCCGTCGGCGATTGGCAGGCTCAAAGCGTTCAACGCCGAGAACCTGAGCCTGACCGGCAAATGTAGCCTGCGGTGCCTCACCCAACCCAAATACGGACATCTCGATCTCCTTCGAGACCAAGATTGTCCATATTTAGACATTTGTCAAGTTTTAGACAAATCAGCTTTCGCGTTTGACCACTTCGGGAATGAGGCCCGTGGGCGCAAAGCGGAGTGCAATGGTGATGACAAGACCGAGAACGAAGACGCGCATCTGGGCCGAACGCGCTTCGATCTCCGGAATCGCACCCCAGCCGAATTGCGTCGACCAGGTGCTGACGAAATCAAACACGGCCTTCGATAGTGGCTCGGAGACGACCCAGATCAACCAGAGCAACACGGCTCCGAAGAGCGCGCCCCAGTTGTTGCCGGCCCCGCCGACGATCACCATGACCCAGATGAGGAAAGTGTGATTGATCGGCTGGTAGCTTGAGGGGTCGAAAATCTGCACGAAACTGACCAGCATGGCGCCGCCGATGCCCATCAGCACCGAGCCAAAAACAAAAATTTCGAGCTGGCGGGCGGTGACGTTCTTGCCCATGGAGGTCGCGGCAATGTGGTTGTCGCGGATGGCGCGCATCATGCGGCCCCAGGGGCCGGCATAGGCGCGCGAGATCAGCCACAGCACAACGCCAAGCACGACCAAGGCAAGCAGCAGATAGCCTGCGCGCGCCGCGAGCAGCGAATTGGCGATATTCATACCGCCGGCCTGGAATTCCTGCGGCAACGGCGTCGGCCATGGGATCGGCGAGACGGTCAGCGTGCCGCGCGTCAGCCAGTCCATGTTCTTGATCAGCGCGCGGATGATTTCCGAAATGCCGATGGTGGCGATGGCAAGATAGTCGGTCCGAAGGCCCAGACAGATCTTGCCGACTACATAGGCGATACCGGCAGCAAGTACACCGCCGAAGACCCAGCCCAGGATCGGGTGGCCGCCAAGGCCGCCGACCCAGCCGCCACCGGCCGCGGATTCGATATAGGCCGCTGCCGGATCGAGCTGGCTGCGATAGAGCACATAGGCAACGAACCAGGCGAGGACGGTAAGAACCGCCTTCCACTTGCCGGTAATGCCGATACGGTCCGCCTTGCGCGCGGCAAGGACGATCAGCGCGCCGCCGGCAAAGGCGAGCAGTGCCTTGCCCAGCATGGCCGGACCTTCACCACCCCAAAAGACCGGATTGACCGGATAGGAAATGAAGGTGACGGCCGCGCCGCCGACCATGAGAAAGCCCATGATGCCGAAATTGAAGAGCCCGCCATATCCCCACTGGATATTGAGGCCGAGCGCGATCAGTGCATAGGCAGCAGCTTCGACGAGCCGCGACGAGGTAAAGGGCGCGCCCATCACCCAGCCCATGAGCAGAATGAGCACGAAAAGGCCGCCGAAAAGCGTCAGGGAACGCTGGATCATGACGAGGCTCCCTTGAAAATACCGGTGGGTCGTACAAGCAGCGTGACGACGAGAATGACGAAGGCGACGGTGAGCTTGTATTCGGTCGGCACCAAAGCCAGCGTCGGCGGCAACTGCATCCAGTCGGGCAGGATGGCATTGAGCGGCCGCAGCAGCATGGTCCAGTTGAACACCGCAAGCGTTTCAGCAAAGCCGATGAGCAGGCCGCCCGCGATGGCGCCATAGGCCTGCCCGAGGCCGCCGACGATCGCGGCGGCAAAGATCGGCAGGATGATGTTGAAGGCGAGGTCCGGCTTCAGCGTCACATCGAGCGCCAGCATGGTGCCGGCCATGCAGCCCAGCGCCCCGGCGATGATCCAGGTGACGCGCACGACGAGCGCGGTATTGATGCCCGAAACCTGAGCCAGATCGGCATTGTCAGCCATGGCACGCATGGCCTTGCCGAGCCGCGAGCGGGTCAGGAAGAAATGCAGCGCCAGGACGGACACGAAGGTGACGAGGATCATCAGCACCTGCGGCTCGGTGATCACCAGTGGCCTTGTCGAACCGATCCCGGTCAGGTCGAAGCGGAACACTTCCTTGGCTTCGGTTTCGAAGAAGGAATAGGAACCGGCGCCGAAGAAGAGGCGAATGAGGCCCTGGATCATCAGCGTCACGCCGATGGAGGCGATGAGCAGCGTCACGGGCTTGGCGCCGCGCTTGCGCAGTGGGGCATAAAAGCCCTTGTCGATGCCGAGCGCCAGAATGGCGGCCAGCACCATGGCGATGGGCAGGACGACAAAACCGGTCGGGATCGGTGTAACAATCCCCCAGGCGGCAAAGAGGCTGGCGAGCAGGAAGGCGATAAAGGCGCCGCCCGTCATCAATTCGGAATGGGCAAAGTGCGCAAAGCGCAAAATGCCAAAAATCAGCGTGATGCCGATGGCGCCGAGCGCATAGATGCAGCCCAGCACCAGACCGGAAATGATCACCTGATTGGTGAAGAAAACGAGTTCGGTCACGGCTCAGCCCCCGAGGAAAGACTTGGCGACTTCCGGGTCGGCGATCAGCTCCGCCCCGGTGCCGGTGAAGCGGTTCTGCCCGCTGGCAAGCACGAAACCCTTGGAGGCAAAGGCCAGGGCTTGGCGTGCGTTCTGCTCGACCATGAGAATGCCAACGCCTTCCTTGTTGACGCGCTGGATAGTCTCAAAGATTTCGATGACATAGCGCGGCGAAAGGCCAGCCGAAGGCTCGTCGAGCATTAAGAGCGTCGGCTTGCTCATCAGCGCACGGCCCATGGCCACCATCTGCCGCTGGCCGCCTGAAAGCTCGCCCGCCGGTTGCCGGCGCTTTTCGCGCAGCACCGGGAACATCTCGTAGACCCATTCCATGGTGCTGGAAAAATCGTCGGTGCGCGTAAAAGCGCCCATTTCGAGATTTTCCTCGACCGACATCGAGGTGAAGACGTTCTTTTCCTGCGGCACGAAGCTCAGCCCCTTGGGCACGAGCTTGTCGGGCAGGGAATTGGCGATGTTCTCGCCGCCGAAGTCGATCGTCCCGCCGGTGACCTTCAGGAGGCCAAAGATGGCCTTGAGCGTCGTCGATTTGCCGGCGCCGTTGGGGCCGACGATGACGCCGATATCCGATTTCTCGATGGCGATATTGACGCCATTGAGAATGGGCGCGCCGCCATAGCCACCCACCACGTGCTTGAGTTCAATAAGCGGCATCAGCGGGTCTCCCCAAAAAGTGGAAACCGGTTTTTGGACAAGGAGACCCGCATCAAGCAACTACCTCGGCAGGCGAGCCGAAATAGGCTTCGACGATTTGGGGATTGGCGCGGATTTCGGCCATCGGGCCCTCGGCGATCTTTTCGCCCTGCGCCATGACGATGACGGGATCGCAGAGCCGGCCGATCAGGTCCATGTCATGCTCGATGACGAAGAAGGTATAGCCAAGCTCACGATTCATGCGCTCGATATTGCCGGCCAGATCATTGAGAAGGCTCTTGTTGACGCCCGCGGCGACTTCGTCGAGCAGCACGACCTTGGCGTCGACCATCATGGTACGGCCGAGCTCAAGCAGCTTCTTCTGCCCGCCAGAGAGGTTGCCGGCCAATTCATTGCGCACATGGCCCAATTTCAAAAAGTCGATGACGTCGAGTGCCTTCTTGCGCACCTCGGTCTCGCGGCTCTTGACGAGGCCGGGCCGAAACCAGGTGGACACCAGATGCTCGCCCGGCTGATCGCCAGGGACCATCATCAGGTTCTCGAGCGCCGTCATCTGCGAAAATTCATGCGCGATCTGAAAGGTGCGCAGCATGCCGATGCGGAAAAGCTGATAGGGCTTCATACCAGTGACATCGGCGCCATCGAAGATGACCTGGCCGCTATCGGGCGTGATATTACCGGCGACCATGTTGAACAGGGTCGACTTGCCCGCGCCATTGGGGCCGATCAGCCCGGTGATCGATCCGCGACGGACCGAGAGCGAGCAATTGTTGACGGCCTTGAGGCCGCCAAATCTTTTAGAGACGTTGCGAACGTCTATAACCAAATCGGTGGTCACTAAGCGCCCCGAATTTCCTGAATGCCATGCCGCCCGGTTCAATCCAGGCAATTTTGGGGCATCTGCTCACAAGCAGGACTTATGGTCAACGCCGCTGCGCGGCCCCTGGGGACAAAAAGCCCGGGTGAAATCGATTTTTGATTGGATATCAGAGGCTCAGACCGCGGCCAGAACCGCATCGGCAGTCGAGCGATTATTGGCCAGCGGCACGTCGTAGAGTGTCGCGAGGCGCGTCAAGGCCTTCACATCGACATCGTGCGGCTGGGCCGAGAGCGGATCGATGAAGAAGATCAGCACATCGAGCCTGCCTTCGCAGATCATCGCCCCCAATTGCTGGTCCCCGCCCAGCGGCCCGCTTTTGAGCAATTGCACGGTGAGGCCCGTGGCGGCCATGACCCGGCTACCGGTCGTGCCCGTGCCCCAGAGCTCATGCTGCACGAGCTTGTGCCGATGCCGTTCGGCCCAGGCGCAAAGGTCATCCTTCTTGTCGTCGTGAGCCACGAGCCCGATGCGCGCCATGCAAGCCTCCATATGTCAGGCGTTTCAAGCACGGCTCAGGCAAATAGCGCAATGGCTTCCATGAGAAAGAGGCCGATCTCCTTGTCGGGCACGGCCTGGCCGGGAGCAAGGCGCAAAATGCGTCCCTTCTTTCCCGGCTCGCCCACCAGCAGACCATCGGGATCGGACAACAGGCTGCCGCGCTGGAAGAAGATCGAGACGCGCTCGGGCTGGGCCAGTACGGCGCAGACATAGCCCGCTTTGGCATGGCTGAAATTGACAGAGCGCCAGCCGGCCATGACCTTGCCCGAAAGCTGGGGATGGCCGGCGATGAGCGTGACAACCTCGCGGGTCAGCGCCCCTATCGCGGGCGGCATGGGTTGCAGGATGGTATCAAGGCCCTGCAGATCACCCATGCGAAACTCCCCAATGGCGAAGCGCCAGTGCCAAGTGGCGCCTCTCTGTCGGGCCCGGCAATGTCAGTCTGTGTCAGCAGACCTCAGAACTCGTCCCAATCCTGGGCCAGGGCCGCGTTGCCATGGCTCTTGGGCATTGGTTTTGCCATGGGCTTGGGCCGACGCACTGCCGAAACCGGGGCCGCCGCAAGACGCTGGTGGCCTTCGATGCGGAAGACGTCGACGATCTTGTCGAGTTCGCTCGCCTGAGCCTCCGTCTGCTCGATCGCGGCATTGGTTTCTTCCACCAGCGCCGCATTGTGCTGGGTCATCTCGTCCATCTGCCGGACGGCGACGGTGACTTCCTCAAGCGCGGCCGACTGCGAGCGGTTGGCCTGCGCGATCGTATCGATCAGGTCAGAGCTTTCCTGCGCGCCGGCAAGAATGTCGAGCAGCACTTCGGCAGCGCGGGCCACCAATTGCGTACCGCTGCGCACTTCGGCGGCCGATGTTTCGATCAGGGCTTTCACTTCCGAGGAGGCATTGGCGGCCGATTGCGCGAGACGCCGCACTTCCACGGCGACAACCGCAAAACCCTTGCCCGCCTCGCCGGCCCGCGCCGCTTCGACCGAAGCATTGAGCGCCAGGAGATTGGTCTGGAACGCGATATCGTCGATCATGCCGATGATATTGGAAATCTTGGCCGACGAGGTTTCGATGGCGCCCATTGCTCCATTGGCGGCCGTGATCGCCTCACCGCCGCTCGTCGCGCTCTCGGCCACACTGCGGGCCTTGTCGCTGGCCGTCGCCGCGCGCTTGGCATTCTCCACCACCGCCGTCGAAAGCTGCTCGATCGCAGCCGTGGTCTGCTCGATGGTCGCGGCCTGGCGGGTCGTACGATCTGCCAGGTCATTGGTGCCCGACAAAATTTCGCTGGTTGCCACCTTCATCTGGCGCGAGGTCTGCTGCAATTGCGCGACAATGGTGCTCAGGCGCTCGGCTACCGCATTGGTGTCGTGCTTGATCTGGTCGAATTCCGGATCGAGATCTGCGGTCACGCGCGTCGTCAGGTCGCCGCGCGCCACGTCCTGGAGCACCGCGCCGGCCGCCGAGACGGCCGCCTGGATCTTGGCCTTGGCCGCGTCGTCGGCCTTCCTGGTATCGTCATTGAGCTTTTCGAAATAGGCGGAAACGCCGATATCGATATCGAGCATGATGGCCTTGAGCACCGAGACCAGCGAACTGGTCAGCACCTCGACATCCTTCATGACGTCCTTGGGATCGCGCGGCACCGAGCGCCCGAAAGCGCCCTTGGTCGGGGCCAGGGCCGTGGTCATGTAATCGGTGATAATCCCGGTCACCAGCGTTTCGACGATGAGGCTATAGCCCCCGATATGCCAGCGCGGCTCAAGCCCGATCTGGGCGTGGCGCAGGCCGACGCGGGTGCTTGCTTCGAAATAATTGGCATCGAGTTGGCCCGAAGCAATGGCGCTCCAATGGCCGACCTGCTTGCCCTGGGCACGGGCCATCTGCGGCTTGCCATCGAAGAAGCGCGAAACGGCCGGAACCTTGGCGATATGGCCATAAAAGCGTTCAAGCGCCGGCACGAGATGGGCTTCGATCAGGGGGCGGATGCGCGGCAGGCGGGCCCGGGCCTCTTCATCGAGTTGAACGAAATCCAGCCGCGACTGCAGCAGCTCGTGAGAAGATTTAGACATGACCGGCCTTTAGACTAGCAAAAGAGTGCTTAGTTTTAACCGCGGGCAAGTTCCCAATCTTGATCACGATCAACTCGACAAACTTATGGTGGTCTTGGTAAATTTCCGGTTTATCGGTCCAGGAACTGCCTACATAAAGGGCAGTCCGGGCTAGGCCGCCGAGCGCTCCTGCCGCGCGCTCCTTTGCTCCTGGCGGAAGACGTCGACAATGCCGTCGAGCTTGGCGGCCTGGGCCTCGGTCTGCTCGATGGCGGCATTGGTTTGCTCCACCAGCGCCGCATTGTGCTGGGTCATCTCGTCCATTTGCCGAACGGCCGTCGCGACCTCGTTGAGCGCCCCCGATTGTTCGCGGCTGGCCCTGGCCATATCCCCGATCAGCCCAAAACTGTCCTCGGCCCCGCGCAGGATATCGTCGAGTTTTCGCGCCGCCTGCTCGACGAGCTGGGCGCCGGTCCGCACTTCGCCGGCGCTGGTTTCAATGAGTGCCTTGACGTCGGCCGAGGCCTGTGCCGCCGATTGGGCAAGGCGGCGCACTTCCACGGCCACCACGGCAAAGCCCTTGCCCGCATCGCCCGCCCGAGCCGCCTCGACAGAGGCATTGAGGGCCAGGAGATTGGTCTGGAAGGCGATATCGTCGATCAGCCCGATAATGTTGGAAATCTTGCCCGAGGAAGCCTCGATGGCCGCCATGGCCTCGGTCGCTTCCCCCATCACCGCGCCGCCCTTGGTCGCGTCTTCGGCAAGATTCTTTGCCTTTTCGCTGGCCGCCGCCGCGCGCTTGGCATTTTCCGAAACGGTCCCGGCCAGTTGTTCGACCGCGGCCGAAGTTTCCTCGATCGTCGCCGCCTGCCGTGTCGTGCGCTGCGAGAGATCATTGGCGCCGGCCAGGATTTCGGCAGTCGCGGTTTTCAGCGAGCCCGATGTGGTGCGCAAACCGCCGACAATGGTTTCGAGCTGGCTCAGCGATTGGTTGAATGCCTGCCGGAGTTGCTCATATTGGCCGATAAAGCTGGTATCGATCCGTCCGCCGAGATCGCCATGAGACATGCGCGCCAGGCTCTGGGTCAAAAGCGCGATAATGCCTTCGGCCCGCTTGCGTTCGGAAATGTCGGTGGCGAACTTGACCACCTTCACCACCTTGCCGGCGGCGTCGAAGATCGGGTTGTAGCTGGCCTGGATCCAGACTTCCCGCCCCCCCTTGCCGAAGCGCTGGAACTCGGCCGAGATATATTCGCCTGCTCCAAGCCTTTGCCAGAAAGACCTGTAGTCGGCGCTGGCGGCAAAGTCCTTGTCGCAGAACATCGAGTGGTGCCGCCCGACGATTTCTTCGAGGCGATAGCCAAGGGTCGCGAGGAAATTCTGGTTGGCCTCGATAACCGTGCCATCGAGCTTGAAAGCGATGACGGCCTGGACGCGGGAGATCGCTGCCACCTGCGCCGCATGGTCGGCGGCAACGCCCACCTGCTCGGTAATGTCGGTGGCGAACTTGATGACTTTTATCGGCTTGCCGGACTTGTCCATGACCGGATTGTAGCTGGCCTGGATCCAGATTTCCCGCCCGCCCTTGGCGAGCCGCCGATAGGCACCCGACTGAAACGAACCGCGCCGCAGCTCGGCCCAGAAATTCCTGTATTCTTCGCTCCCCGCAAAAGCGGGATCGCAGAACATCGAATGATGCTTGCCGGCGATCTCCTCAAGGCGATAGCCCGTCGCGCCAAGGAAATTCTCATTGGCTGTGATGATCTTGCCTTCGAGGGTGAATTCGATGACTGCTTGGCTGCGCGAAATAGCCGCGCACTTGGCCTCAAGATCTCGTGTTGAGGCACTCTGTCCAAAGCCCAGAGCTCGCATGATTTTGGCCTTTTCTCCGGGGCAACAGCCGCCTATCGCCCTCTCCATGAGGCTGCTCCCAGAGGGTTAACAAAACCCTGCTCAGCAAATAGAATGTTTTTCGTATTTCGGCAGGCAATATGTAAAAAGACATATCCGGAATTAATATGACAATTTCGATCAATACTTGCCGCAACAGTGCTTTCAGCAAAACTGCGTATTCACGACTGCATCGACCATTAGCAAGTCGGGAGCGATGCTGAACGCGTCCTCTATTAAGGTACAGTCCCAGAAAATGAGAAGGGGCGCCATTTCGGTGCCCCTTTGCTTTGAAAATTCTACGGATAGAAGCTTCAGCTTGGTGCTGCTATTGCGTGAGGTTCTGCTCAGAACTCATCCCAATCTGCCGAGATGGCAGCATTGCCCTGGCTGAGATAGGCGCTGGCGGCCTTCTGGGTGCTCGCGGGCCGCGGAGCGGGACGGGCAGGTTTTGACACTACCGGCTGCGGCGCAGCAGAGCGATCGTCTGTGTGGAACACCGCCACGATCCGGTCGAGTTCGCTGGCCTGGGCTTCGGTCTGCTCGATGGCGGCATTGGTTTGTTCCACCAGCGCCGCATTGTGCTGGGTCATCTCGTCCATCTGCCGCACGGCGACGGTGACTTCCTCGATTGCTGCAGCCTGTTCGCGACTGTCGCGCGCCATGCCTTCCATCAGCGCCGAATTGGAGCGCGCCGCCTCGAGCATGGCGGCGAGCTTTGCCGCCGCTTCTGCCACGAGCTTGGTGCCCGCACCCACTTCACCCGAAGAGGCTTCGATCAGCGCCTTGACGTCCGAGGATGCCTGCGCCGCCGATTGGGCGAGGCGCCGCACTTCCACGGCCACCACGGCAAAGCCCTTGCCGGCATCGCCCGCCCGCGCTGCTTCCACCGAAGCGTTGAGGGCAAGGAGGTTGGTCTGGAAGGCGATATCGTCGATCAGCCCGATAATGTTGGAAATCTTGCCCGACGAGGTGGAAATCTGCTCCATCGCCTTGGTGGCGCGGGTCATCACTTCCCCGCCCTCTTCGGCCGTACGGCTCACCAATTGCGCATCGGCATTGGCATCGCGCGCCCGGTCGGCATTCTGCAAGACGGTATGGGCGAGCTGCTCCATCGCCGCCGAGGTCTCTTCGATTGTCGCCGCCTGCTTGGTGGTGCGTTCGCTGAGATCATTGGCGCCGGAAAGAATTTCCCCGGTTGCCGTCTTGATCGAGCGCGAGGTCTGCTTGAGCTGGCCGACCACATCGCTCAGCGTCTCGGCCACGGCATTGGCGTCGTTCTTCAACTTGGCGAAGGCGCCGCTGAAATTGCCCTGCATGCGGACGGTGAGGTCGGTCTGGGCCAGCGCGCCGAGCACGATGCCGGTTTCCGACACGCCGCTATCGACCGTCTCGACCAGCGAATTGACGCTGCGTGCGAGGCTATTGAGTTCGGCATCGGGGAATTCGGCATGCACGCGCTTGGTGAAATCACCGGCAATGGCGGCATCCACCACTTCGCCAAAGGCGGCCTGCAGGTCGGTCATCATGGCACGACGCTGCTGCTCGTCCGCCACGATGCGCGCGGCTTCCGCCTCGGTCATCTGGCTGATCTTGAGCCCGTTTTCGCGGAACACTTCCACGGCCCGCGCCATATTGCCGATTTCGTCCTTGCCCTGCTGATAGGGCACGTCGAGGTCGTACTTGCCCTGCGCCAGTTCGCGCATGATGGCCGTCATCTTCTGGATCGGGCCCGAAATGAAGCCAGCGCCGAACCAGACCAGACCGAGCGCAACCAGCGCCAGGATCGCCGCGGCGCCGATAGCCAGATTGCGGGTATTGTCCACGCCGGCATAGATCGTTCCCAGCGGCACCTGCATGATCATGGTCCACTGCTCGGGCACGCCCGGGAACTGCATCTGCGTGGTCACGGCAAACTGTTGTACCCCTGCGGCATCCACATAGGCCATGCCCTGTTCCATGCGCGCCGTATCCTTGAGCGCCGCGGCAACGTCGGGGGCAACAGGTGTGCCGGCCAGGGTCGGATCGGGATTGACGATCCAGAGGCCATTATTGCTGATGAGCTGGACGGTGCCGACGTCAAAGGGCTTGAGCTGACCGATCACGCCGGCAATGGTGTCGAGCGTCAGGTCCGAGGTCAGGATGCCGATCGGCTTGTCGTCCTTGCGGACAACGACGCTGACGGTCGTCATCAGCACGGTCTTGCCACCCACCGTATAGCTATAGGGCGGCACCAGGGTGTTGCGGTTTTCCTTGATGGGCAGGTCATACCAGTCGCCGGTGCCGGCTTCGGGCGACATGTCGAGCTGCTCGACGATCAACTCGCCATTGGGCCGGGCAAAATAGGGCACGAAACGGCCGGTCGCGTCCGAATAGGCATGGCCGATGAATTCGGCGTCGCGTCCATCGGGCTGGTTCGGTTCGAAGGCCAGCGTCATGCCCATCAGTGTTGGCCGCGCTTCGATGGCCTGGGTGACGATGCGCCCAAGCTGGTCGCGATCGATCACCTCGCTTTGCATGGCGCCTTCGATGGCCGCACCCACGCCCTGGGTCATGTTGACGATGCCGCCGAGCTGGCCCGAGGCCATCTGCGAATAGGAGGCAACAAGCGCCCTGGCGCGCTCCTGCGCTTCAGTGCCCGCCGTCTGGTACATCAGGGCGATGCCGCCGGCGATGAGCCCGGCCATGCTGACCGCGAACAGAACCCCGGCGCCCGTTACCAGCTTGGCGCGAATGGAAAGATCGGAAAACTTCATTTCAACGCAATTGCCTCCACACCCTTCTGGGCGGAATTCCCTCGCACAGCCATTGCCGTCCCCCGGCTGAGCCAAGAGAAAGCACCAGTGAAGGGCCGTCTGGTGGCCGCCGAAGCGGACCATGATTTGCAATGTCTGCGTCCGACGCTAGCAATGCACGATTTGGGTTAAGTGCCGGTAAAGCATAGCGGCAAACGAAGACGGCGCCCGAGGGCGCCGCCATGCATGCTTGGGTCTCAGAGAGGAAAATCAGAACTCGTCCCAATCGGCCGCCAGCGCGGCATTGCCCCTCGATTTGAGAACGGGCGCTGCTGTACGCGCGGGAGAAGCAGGCTCGGCGCGGCTCTCGTCCACGGTAAAGATGTCGACGACCCGGTCGAGTTCGGCCGCCTGGCTTTCGGTCTGCTCGATAGCGGCATTGGTTTGTTCCACCAGCGCCGCATTGTGCTGGGTCATCTCGTCCATTACCCGCACCGAAGAGCCGACTTCGTCGATGGCCTGGGCCTGCTCCCGGCTCGCCTTGGCAATGGTCTGCATCACCTCGGCATTGCGCGCTACCGCATCGAGCATGCCTTCGAGCTTCTTGGCCGCGGTCGACACGAGGCGCGAGCCGCCGCTGACTTCCATGGCGCTCTTTTCGATCAGGTCCTTGACCTCGGACGAGGCCTGCGCCGCCGATTGCGCGAGGCGCCGCACTTCCACCGCGACCACGGCAAAGCCCTTGCCCGCTTCCCCCGCCCGCGCGGCTTCCACCGAAGCATTGAGCGCCAGCAGATTGGTCTGGAAGGCGATGTCGTCGATCATGCCGATGATGTTGGAGATTTTTGCCGAAGACTGGGTGATCCGTTCCATGGCTTCATTGGCCTCGCCCATCACCGCCCCGGTTGCCTCGGCCTCACGCGACACGCTTTCGGCATCGGCTCCAGCCTTGCCGGCCAGTTCCGCATTGCTGGCAACGGTTGAAGCCAACTGCTCCATGGCGGCCGAGGTTTCTTCGATCGTCGCCGCCTGCTTGGTGGTGCGTTCGCTGAGATCATTGGCGCCGGAGAGAATTTCCCCCGTGGCGGTCTTCAATGCTCGCGAGGTGACGCGCAATTGGCCGATGACATCGCAAAGCTTGTCGGCAACGCCATTGGTATCGCCGCTGAGCTTTGCGAAAGCCCCCTGGTAATTCCCCGCCATGCGATGCGTCAGGTCTGCCTCGGCGAGCCGCGACAGCACTTCCCCGGTTTCGCTGAGGCCGCGATCGACGGTTTCCACCAGCCGATTGACGCTGCCGGCAAGGCTGTTGAGTTCGGGATCGGCGAACTGGGCGTGAACCCGCTTGGAAAAGTCCCCGGCAATGGCGGCATCGACCACTTCGCCAAAGGCTGCTTGCAGGGCAACCATCATATCGGTGCGCTCGACGCGCCGCCGCTGCGAGGCGAGCCGCTCTTCCTCGGTCATCTCGGTCATCTTGAGGCCATTGACCCTGAAAACCTCGACCGACTTGGCCATGGCGCCAACTTCATTGTTGCGCGCCACATAGGGCACGACGGCGTCGTAGTCGCCGCCCGAAATGGTCTCCATGACCTTGGCCAGCCGCGGCACCGGGGCCAGCAGCAGCCGCGCCACGAAAAATCCGGCGACGCCGAGCACGACCAGCACGCCGCTGCCAACCGCCAGGAGCAATTGCAGCAATTGCTGGATCGTGCCGTCGACCCGGGCCCGGTCGACCCCGACATAGAGTATGCCCAGCGTCTTGCCGCCCTGATCGACGATCGGCTGATAGGCGGTGTAATAGGGCCGCCCGACGATCATGGCTTCGCCGAAATAGGCCTTGCCGGCCATGACCGAGTCATAGGCCGGGCTGGTCTTGCCCAGCACGGTGCCCAGAATCCGTTCGCCCTTTTCATCGACGATCGTCGTCGTCATGCGCACGAAATCCTGCTGAGCCTCGTCCCAGCCGAAAATCGTCGCGGATTCTCCCGTCAGCCGCACGATCGAGTCGACAATGTCATGATTGAGAAACTGGCGCGGCATGGCCCAGGCGACCATGCCGTCGAGGTCCCCATTCTCACCCCACTTGGCCTCGGAGCCCGGCAGGTTGCCCGAAAGGATCGTTGCCGCCGTCTTGAGATTGGCATGCTGTTGTTCGATCGCCTGCGCACGAAGAGCCGTACCGAGGCTGGAATAAACAGCAAATGTCACGGCGCTGATGGATAGAATAATGGTCACGACGACCAGACAAACGATGGCAGAGGTAACTTTGACGTCGGCAACAAAGGCCGAAATTCGGCTGAACATGAAATACCCCCTCAGGCGCTCGATTAAGACGAGTTTTTGCACTATCGGGGAATGTTAGCATTCGGCCATTAACCGAATATTATTGCTGATCTTCAGACGAAAATCCCGATCGACACGAGGCCGATCGGGATCAATATTGTTTGCAAACGACTGTTATTACTTAAAATTCATCCCAGTCTGCCGCGAGGGCCGCATTGCCGGCGCTCCGTAGAGCAGGCGTCCCGCCGCGTGGCGAAGCCGCGACATGCTTCTTCTCGGACGGGCGAACACTTCCAGCGCTACGGTCGTCGAGCCGAAAAATGTCCACGATCCGATCGAGTTCGCTCGCCTGGGCCTCGGTCTGCTCGATGGCGGCATTGGTCTCTTCCACCAGCGCTGCATTGTGCTGGGTCATTTCGTCCATCTGGCGCACGGCGGTCGAAATCTCCTCGATGGCGCCGGCCTGATCGCGACTATCGCGGGCAATGGCTTCGAGCGAGACGGTATTATCGCGGATGGCCCCCAGCACCGAAGCGAGCTTGTTCGCGGCCTCCTCCACGAGCCGCGATCCCGAGGCCACTTCGCCCGCGCTTTGCTCGATCAGCACCTTCACCTCGGCCGAGGCCTGTGCCGCCGATTGCGCCAGGCGGCGCACTTCCACGGCCACGACCGCAAAACCCTTGCCGGCATCGCCCGCCCGCGCCGCTTCCACCGAGGCATTGAGGGCCAGAAGATTGGTCTGGAAGGCGATATCGTCGATCATGCCGATGATGTTGGAAATCTTGGCCGAAGACTGGGTGATCCGCTCCATGGCGACGGTCGCATCCTGCATGGCGAGACCGCCATGCTCCGCCGTCTCCGTCACCTGCGCTGCATTGGCGCTGGCGTCACGGGCGCGCGCAGCATTGCCCATGACGGTCGATGCCAACTGTTCCATGGCCGCCGAGGTTTCCTCGATGGTCGCCGCCTGCCGGGTCGTGCGCTCCGAAAGGTCATTGGCGCCGGACAGGATTTCGCCGGTCGCCGCCTTCAGCGCTCCGGAGGTGGAGCGGAACTGGGTGACGATATCGGTCAGCTTCTCGGCCACGGCATTGATGTCGGTCTTGAGTTTGGCAAAGGCCCCGCGATGCTCGCCCCGCATGCGCTGGGTCAGGTCGGTATTGGCGAGGGAATTGAGCACGTTACCGGTCTCGCCAAGCCCGCGATCGACGCTTCCCACCAGCGTATTGACCGAATTGGCAAGGCCGTTGAGTTCGGCATCCGGAAATTGCTCCGGCACGCGCCGCGAGAAGTCGCCATCGATGGCGGCATCGACCACGTCGCCAAAGGCGCGCTGCAATTCGATCATCATGGCCTGACGCGCTTCGGAATCGCGGATGATGCGCGCCGCCTCCGCCTCGGTCATCTGCGCAACTTTCAGTCCGCTCTCGCGAAACACTTCCACGGCCCGCGCCATGGCGCCGATCTCGTTGCCGCGCTGCACATAGGGCACATGGGTTTCGAACCGTCCCTCGGCAATGGCCCCCATGGCCGCCGCAATGCGCGGCAGCGGACGGGTGATGATGAGACTCAGGAGATAGCCGAGAATGCCGAGCACCAGCGTCGTCACGACGGCAATGGTCAGCATGAGCACCATCATGCCCTGCACCGACTGCTCGATGGCTTCCAGTGTTTCCCCGACCAGGATAGCGCCGGCCACCGCGCCATCTTCGCGCACCACCGGATGATAGGCGGCATAATAGGTCTTGCCGCCGATCGTCTCCTCACCGAGCCACGAGCGGCCTTCCTTCATGGCCGTCATGACCGCGCCTTGCGGGTCCATGATCCCACCCTTGAGGCTGGTGCCGGCCTCATCCACAAGCGTCGTCGTGTTGATCACCAGATCCTTGGTGTCCTTGTCGGCAATGTAGATCGCCGTCTCGCCGCCGGTAACGCGCGAGATGCCGTCGACCAGTTCGGTATCGAAGAAGGGCAGCAGCGCCCAGAGCGTCACCTGGCCCAGCGCCCCGTCGTCGCCCCAATTGACCACAGTTCCGCCGGCCTTGTTGGTCGCCGCGGCGAAGATGGTTGCGGCAGTGCGCAAATTGGCTTCCTGGCGGTCGCGCCCCTGCTGCATCATCGTGCTGGAGAAGTTGAGGTAGATGCCGATCGCAACCACGCTAATCGAAACGACAATGGCGGCGGTCACCAAAGTCGCAATAATAAATCTCAGGCTTAGGCGCCCGAAAAAGGCGGATACAGACCGTGCCATTCTTGTCCCTCGGATGAGCAGCGTGGCGCGAATCTTAGAGGCGTCAAATTTAATCAAGTATTACAATGATTTAGATCGTCGTCATTTTCATTTTTTCGCCATGGCGCTGAAAATGCGGCCGATGAAATCGACACCTGGCACGAGCTTTTTCAGTAGAGGCTCCTCAAACGAAAATAGGGAAGGCTCGTTGCCGAGCCTTCCCTATATCGAGCGACGTTTCAGGATGCGTTTTACCTAGAACTCGCTCCAGTCGTCGGCCTTCACCGCGGCATTGCCGTGATTGAGATAGGCCTTGGCAACCGACTTGAGCTTGTTCTGCAGGCCGCGTGCGCCCTGCGGCTGCGACTCGGCGGGACGGGCGGCCGAAGCCACCTTCCTTCCGTCCGTTGCGAAGATATCGACGATCCCGTCGAGCTTGGTGGCCTGTGCCTCCGTCTGCTCGATGGCGGCGTTCATCTCTTCGACCAGCGCCGCATTGTGCTGGGTCATTTCGTCCATCTGCCGCACGGCCGCATTGACCTCCTCGATAGAGGACGCCTGTTCGCGGCTTTCGCGAGCAATGCCATTCATCAGGTCATTGGACGACCGCGCTGCTTGGAGCATGGCTGCAAGCTTGGAAGCTGCGTCGCTGACAAGGCGAGTACCGCCCTTCACTTCGCTGGCGCTTTGTTCGATGAGCTGCTTCACATCCGACGAGGCGCTGGCCGCAGACTGCGCGAGGCGCCGCACTTCCACGGCCACGACGGCAAAACCCTTGCCTGCCTCGCCGGCCCGCGCTGCCTCCACCGAAGCGTTGAGGGCAAGGAGGTTTGTCTGAAAGGCGATGTCGTCGATCATGCCGATAATGTTGGAGATCTTGGCCGAAGATGCCGTGATCTTTTCCATGGCCTCGGTCGCCTGCGCCATCACCTGCCCGCCGACTTCGGCAGAATTCGTCACGTCGCCCGCAGCCGCACTGGCTTCCTGTGCCCGCTGCGCATTCTGCAGCACGGTCGAAGCAAGCTGTTCCATCGCCGCGGAAGTCTCTTCGATCGTCGCCGCCTGCTTGGTCGTGCGTTCGCTGAGATCATTGGCCCCGGAAAGGATTTCTCCGGTAGCCGTCTTCAAGGTGCCCGAGGTTGTCCGCAATTCGCCAACCACGTCGGTCAGGCGATCGGCCACCGCATTGACGTCCGACTTGAGCCGCGCAAAGGCGCCCTGATAGTCCCCTTCCATGCGATGGGTCAGATCGGTATTGGCCAGCGCCGAAAGCACGACACCGGTCTCGCCGACACCGCGATCCACGGTTTCCACCAGCCCATTGACCGACCGCGCCAGCGTGTTGAGTTCGTCATCGGGGAAATCGGCTTCCACCCGGCGCGAGAAATCGCCTGCAATGGCCGCATCCACCACATGCCCGAACGAGCGCTGCAATTTCTGCATCATGGCGGCGCGATCCGCCTGGCCTCGAATGATTGATGCCGCTTCCGCCTCGGTCATTTCCGCCATGCGCAACCCGTTCTGACGGAACACCTCAACCGCCCGCGCCATGGCGCCGATTTCGTCGCCGCGATGACCGCCCGATACCTCGACGGCAAGATCGCCCTCGGCCAGCGTCTCCATCGTATGGGTCAGGCGAGAAATCGGCCGGCTGATCGAGCGGGCAAAGAAGAAGCCGAGCACTGCGGCGATAGCCAGCAGAACCCCGCCGACCAGCAGCGTCATGTTGCGCATGCTGACAACAGGCGCCAGCGCCTCGTCTTCGGGCTGCACCGCCGTCACCGCCCAGGTCACCCCGCCCACGCTGACGGGTTCGGCCCGCACTACCATGGGGGCACCGCGATAATCCGTGCTCATCCCCTCGCCGCTCTGGCCGGAGAAGGCGGCAGTCACGACGTCGGAGGTCAGCGTCGTGACGAGGACGTCGTCAGCCGCCGTCTTGGGGGATTCGCTGCGCAGGAGGCCATCCTGCCCGACCACCACGACTTCGCCGCTCTTGCCCATGCCCGAAAGCTCGGACACCCTGCTGCTCATGGCCGCGGGCGAAATCGCCAGCACCATGACGCCGGTATTTTCGTCCTTGTCGAAAACCGGCATGGCCATGAAACTTTGCGGCGTGCCGGCCGGTCCATAGACGGAGAAGTCGACAAAGGCGGCCGAACCATCCGGCAGATCCTTGGCTGCCGTGAAGGCCTGGCCCAGGCCGGAGGCAGCCAGAACCGGGTCGGTGACCACATTGCCGGCAAAATCGATATTCTTGGCGACCGAGTAGACGACGTCCCCGGTCGCGCTCACCAGCAGCACGTCGGAATAATCGCGCTCAAGTTTGAGCGTCCGGAAGCCGGGATGGAACCGCTTGTGCGGCGCGTCATAGGTCGCGCCCTTGCCATTGGCGCTGTCGAGCGCCGAACGATCGTCCTGGTTCGGGTTTTCGGTGACATAGGCGGTCTGCAATTGCAGCGCCGCGCGTTCCTTGAGCCCCATGCGCAATTCTTCGAGCGCACGCGTCAGGTTCTTCATCGCCGTGACCGTATCGGAGCGCTGCACGAAGAGCCGCAGATCCACCTCGGCGCTCGAAAAATACTCGCTCACCATGGTCGTCGCCGTATTGAGCGAAGCCTGCATGGACTGGTCGCGCTGTTCCTCAACCGTGCCAAGGCCAATAAAATAGCTGGCAATGCCGACACCGGCACTCACCACCAAAGCCGAGCCAACCAAAGCCAGTGGCAGTTTCTGCGCAATGCGCAGCTGCGGTATAAATCGCACCCTTGTTCCCCCCAAGCATGATCCGACCCAGCGGCTTTCAAGCCGGCCGCGTCCCAGCCAGCGCCAGGCGCTGCGGGTCGGCAAATCTCCTTCCGCAATCGTTACATATTTAGGTTTAACCACTTATTACGGCGTCAACGGACGTGAAAGCGGCCCGCAAAGCAAAGCGCCCGCAACCGGATGGTTGCGGGCGCTTCAGGAAATGGTTTCGTCGCTAGCCGATCAGGTCAGCGCGCCGATCACTGCCTCGATACGCTTCTTCATGGTCGAAACGTCGAACGGCTTGATGATGTAGTTGTTGACGCCAGCGGAGATGGCTTCCTTCACCTGTTCGGCGTCCGAACGGCCCGTCGCCATGATGAAGGGCATGGCCTGGGTGCGCGGATGCTTGCGGATCACCTTCAGAAGCGTCAGCCCGTCGATATCGTCCATGTTCCAGTCGGAAATGATGAGATCGACATTGGCGCCTTCGAGCTTGCCCAATGCATCGCGACCGGACTTGGCCTCGATGATGTCCTTGAAGCCGAGTTGGTTGAGAATGTATTTACAGATGCCACGCATGGACTGCTGGTCATCAACGATGAGAACGCTGACAGCACTGGCTTTGGGCATGGACTCTATCTACCTCTTACTCGCCGGCGCCTGAGCTCCGGTATTCAAGATCATCCTAAGCGGGAGAGGTTACAATTCTCTCAATCGCACAGGGTGCATTGCAGCCTTGCCGTTAAGCTGCCGAACGCAAACGAACGAGCGCATTGGCCAGTTTGGCCGCGACCTGCTCGAGCGGCGCCTGCTCGACCACCGCGCCTTCCTCGAAGGCAACGCGCGGCATGCCATAGACCAGAGCCGAAGCCTGGCTCTGCCCCACCGTATAGGCGCCGGCATCGCGCATGAGTTTCAGGCCTCGCGCCCCATCGCGTCCCATGCCGGTGAGAATGGCGCCGACCGCCATATGCCCCACCGCCTTGGCAACCGATTCGAACAGCACGTCGACGCTCGGACGATGGCCGCTGGTCAATTCGTCCTGGCTCAACCGGCATTTGAGCTGCCCCGAAGAGCGCTCGACGCGCAGGTGATAATCGCCGCGCGCCACATAGGCATGGCCGCGTTCGAGCACCATGCGGTCCTCGGCCTCGACCACTTTTATGGCGCAGAGTTCGTCGAGACGCGCCGCAAAGCGGCCGGTAAAGCCGGCCGGCATATGCTGGGCAATGACGATGGGCGGGCAATCCGCCGGCATATTGGTCAGAACAGCGCGAATGGCTTCGACGCCACCTGTGGATGCGCCGATGGCGATGAGAGCGCCGTCGGGCGCCGCCGCCGTCTTGACCGCGGCCTTGGGCGTCTCGATCCGGGTTGCGGCGCCCCGCACGTCGGTGCGCGCCGCATCGCGGATCTTGTCGCGCAGGCTCGCGCCAAAGGCATCGAGCCCGCCGGCAAATTCGGCGCTCGGCTTGGCCACGAAATCCACGGCGCCCAGTTCAAGCGCCAGCAGCGTTTCGCTCGCCCCCTTCTTGGTCAGGGTCGAGACCATGACCACAGGCATGGGCCGCAGGCGCATCAGCTTTTCGAGGAAATCGAGCCCGTTCATATTGGGCATTTCGATATCGAGCGTCACCACATCGGGATTGAGCTGCTTGATCTTCTCGCGCGCTTCGATGGGATCGGTTGCCGTGCCGACGACATTGATGTCGCCGTCGCGCGTCAGCATGCGGGTGAGCACCTCGCGAATGAGGGCCGAGTCGTCGACGACCAGAACCTTGATAGTCATGCTGCTTCTCGTTTGTTCATCCGCTTGGATTGATAGATGGTCTTGCCCACGAGGCGGAAACCTTCCCCGCCCGAGCCCAGGTTTTCCGAGTGGCCGATATAGAGGAAGCCTTCGGGAGCCAGGAGCTTGCCGAAGCGGCCGAACACGGCGCCTTGCGTCGGCTTGTCAAAATAGATCGCCACATTGCGACAGAAGATGGCGTCGAACGGCCCCTTCATCGGCCATTCGGCAATCAGGTTAAGCGGCTTGAACGAGACCAGTTCGCGCGCCGCCTGCGGCACCTGCACCGTGCCATCGCTGAGCTTCTGGAACGGCCGCGCCCGTTCGCCGCTAAGGCCCGAAAGTTCGTTTTCCGGATAGATGCCGCGCGCCGCCTTGGCGATCACGGCCGTATCGATATCCGTGGCGAGGATCTTGAAATCCCAGCGCTTGAGTTCGGGAAAGGCATTGAGCAGGTCCATGCCGATCGTATAGGGCTCCTGCCCCGTCGAGCACCCGGCCGACCAGATGCGCAGGCGCTGGCCGCGCGGTCGCTCGCTCATCAGCGCGCCGACATAGGTCTTGAGGTGATCGAAATGGTGATCTTCGCGATAAAAACGCGTGAGATTGGTCGTCAGCGCATTGACGAAGTCCTGCCCGTCGCTCGCCGACGCACCCTTTTCGAGATAGTCGACATAGTCGTCGAAGCTGGACAGATCGAGCGCCCGCACGATCTTGGAAAGGCGCGATACCACCAGGGTCCGCTTGGCGTCGCTAAGGGAAATGCCGGCGACCTTGTAGACGCGGCTTTTGATCCGCGAAAACTCGCGCTCGCTGAGGGAAATTTCTCCCTGTTCCATGAAACCTTCCCCGACTAACCAAGCCCTTGTCACGGAGCGGCAAGTTACCGTTCCGCGAGCATGGTCGCGATTGCCGCGCCATGCTGTTGAGCGAAAGTCATTCTGGCCGGTTCATTCCTTAGATTGCGTAAATTCTGCCCGGAATGCCGGGCAATATTTGCGCCATTGGCGCCTCAGAAAAGTTCGATGTCGTCGACCGGGGCCGGCACCACGACGCGGCGCTTGGCCAGCGCCAGTTCTTCCTTGGCGACATTGGCGCCGACATCACTGTCGAGGCGTTTTACGAAGGCGCGGCCCGAATGGGGCTTGAACAGCACGCGCCTCGCAAACATGCCGCCGAGGTCTTCGCTCGAAGCCATATAGCCTTCGTCGGCGAGGAACTGGCGCACGAATTCGATATTCTTGGCCCCGACATCGTCGAGGGCCGAATTGATCTTGCCGCCGCCGAACACCTTGATCTCGAGGTTGGACTTCTTGCCCGAGCCCTGCGAGAGCACCTTGTTGATCAACTGCTCCATGGCAAAGGCCCCGTAGCGGGCCGATGCGCCATACCGGTCCTTGGCCGAACCCGACTGTTCGGCGAGAAGGAAGTGGTTCATCCCGCCGACATTGGCGACACGATCCCTGACGCAGGCCGAGATGCACGAACCGAGCACGGTCGAGAACGTGACATCCTGAGCCGAAGAAACGTGGCAATCGCCCTGATGGACTGTAGTGACGATACCTCTGTCGAATTCAGGCGGCAGGGAGCTATTCTGGCCCATTTGTCTACGAATACCCGTCGAGTCCAATTGCTTCCGACCTTAGCTTTAACTCGTTAGCCAAACGCTAACCACGCCAAGCGGGGAGTCCCGATCTCGCCGCAACAGCAAGAAGCGGTTTAGAAATATTCGGATAATGTGGGCCGGTAGACCTGAGGTTATGCGTATGTCATTGCAGAAGCTGGCAAGAGAGCTCGACGAGACGGCCCGTCAGTCCGCCGCAATGCTGGAAGGGATCACCGAAGCCCTCGAACTCCTGACGGATTCGACGGCCGGCAAGGACGCATCCGTGCGCCAGGGCATGATGATGATCATCACCGCCCTCCAGGGCCAGGACCGCATCGAGCAGCGCTGCCGCAACATGGCCCTCGCCGCCCGCCAGTTCTCCCTCCTGCCCCCGACGGCGCCCGAAAGCGTCTACGACGAAATCTGGCAGAGCCTCACCCTCGACGAACTCCGCGTCCCCGCCCTTTCCGGCGTCGCGGCCAACCAGGCACACGGCGAGATCGAACTGTTCTAGTTCGACGGCTTCCCACTCCATTTCGTTCGATTTGCCTCAAGCCTGGCGGCGAAGCCCATAAGGCAAGCAGCGGAACGTCACCCCTCCTCGCCCCTGAGGCGAAGAGGGCATTGAGGCCAAGCCTCAGGCGAGCCTGGCGTCCAGCGTAACCTCGATGGCGCCCAGCGCCTTTGACACCGGACAATTGGCTTTCGCCTTTTCCGCCAGTTCCTGAAATGTGGCATTGTCGATGCCGGGTACGGTTCCGACCAGGGTCAACGCGCTGCCCGTAATGCCGGTGCCGGGAATGAGCGTGACTGCCGCCTCGACCTTGAGATTGGTAGCCGGGGTCCCATTCTCGGCAAGGAAATGTCCGAGCTGCATCGCAAAGCACCCCGAATGTGCTGCGGCAATCAGCTCTTCCGGATTGGTCCCCGACTTGCCGCTCTCATCAACAAACCGCCCCTTATAGGTATAGGGCAGCGCCGAGAATGCGCCACTCTGGACATCCAGGGTGCCCGTGCCTTCGACAAGTGTTCCTGTCCAGTTCGCAGTGGCCGTGCGCTTCATCGTGCTCTCCTCAGGTTGGATCCATGCACTTCATGGCAGCGCGGAGACTAGCAGTTGCGACCATGAAGCCCAAGCATCGACATGCGCCGGCAGTCTCCCCAAACAGAAAGGGCGCCTTGCGGCGCCCTTGTCAAACTCATGCTCGGCTGGCCTTAGCCGTCGAGCTTGGCGCCATTGACCACGGCGTGGAGGTCGATGAGACCCACCATGCGGCTGTCATGGGTGATGATGCCGTTGAGGAGTTCGGTGTCGATGGCATTGCCTTCGGGCACGTTGTGGATGTCTTCGCGGCTCACGGTCAGAATATCGGACACGGCGTCGACGAGGATCCCGACCCACTTGTCACCCACGCTCATCACCACCACGACGTGGTTCTTGGTGGGCGAGGTCTGGCCGTCGCCGAACCGGGCGCGCAGATCGAAGATCGGCACGATGGTGCCGCGCAGGTTGATCACGCCGCGCACGAAGTCGCGCGTGTTCGGCAGCGGGGTGGCACCATTCCAGGCGCGGATTTCGCGCACCGTGGTGATCTCAACGCCGTAAGTCTGCTCTCCGATGGAGAAGGCGATAAGTTGCAGGGTGTTCTGGCCAACGACGGCCGTTTTATCCCCATTGTCTTCGCGGAGGCTGAGCGCTTCCATTTTCCTGGCCTTTCTGCCGCCCTTCTGGGCCGGTTACACACTGTGAGCGGCTGACGCGCCGCGCTTTACTCGTAGTCCGGCGCGGCATGCCGCCACGCCACTTGGCCACTAGGCCGCGTTCTGATGGATCTGGTGGACCCTGAGGCCCTGCACGTCGACGATCAGCGCGACATTGCCGTCGCCCAGGATCGTACCGCCGGCAATGCCTTCGACCTGCTCGAAATTTTCTTCGAGCGATTTGATGACGACCTGCTGCTGGCCGATGATGTCGTCGACGACGAGCGCCACCTTCTGGCTGCCCTCGCTTTCGCACAGCACCACGAACCGATCGTCCGGCGCCTTGGTCGAATGCATGCCGAAACGCTGGGCCACATCGATGACCTGCACATATTCGCCGCGCACCTGCAGCACCTGGCCGCCGGAGGGGACGCGCTCGAAGATGGCGCCCGAGCACTGCATGGTTTCAACGATCGAGGAGAGCGGCACCACATAGGGCGACTCGCCGACCTTGACGAGCATGACATCGAGCACGGCCAGGGTCAGCGGCAGACGCAGCGTCATGCGCGAGCCCTTGCCGGTCCACGAGCGGACATGCACCGAGCCGCCGATCTTCTTGATGTTGGAGAGCACCACGTCCATGCCGACGCCGCGGCCGGAAATGTCGCTCACCGCATCCGCCGTCGAGAAGCCGGGGGCGAAGATGAGCTGGTCGATCTGCTCATCGGTCGGCGTGATGTCGGGCGCAACGAGGCCCTTGTCACGGGCAAGCTGCAGCACGCGTTCGCGGTTGATGCCGTTGCCGTCGTCTTCGACGATGATGAGAATATTGCCGCCGGCCTGTTCGGCCGAAAGGCGAATGGTGCCGATTTCGGACTTGCCGCGCGCCTTGCGCTTTTCCGGATCCTCGATGCCGTGGTCGGCCGAGTTGCGGATCATATGGGTCAGCGGATCGGAAAGCTGTTCGATGACCGTCTTGTCGATTTCGGTGTTTTCACCGATCGTCTCGAGCTTGATCTTCTTGCCGGTCTTGGTGGCGAGTTCGCGCACAAGGCGCGGCATGCGCGAGAACACCGATTTCACCGGTTGCGCGCGGATGGCCATGACCGAGTCCTGCAAGCCACGCGTCGTCTGGGCCAGCACTTCGAGGCCACGCACCAGTTCGGTATAGCGGGCGCGAAGGTTTTCATCCATCTGCTGGGTCAGCATGGACTGGGTGATCACCAGTTCCGAGACCATGTTGACGACGCGATCGACCTTGTCGAGATCGACGCGGATCGACTGCACGCCGGAGCTGCGATTGCCACCCTCTTCGCCGCCTTCGCCGCTGGCAGCGGGTTTTGGTGCGGCAGCCGGCTTGGGCGCTGCAACCGGCACGGGGCGCGGCGGCGCGGAAGCTGAGATTTCATTGGCGAGATCGGCAAAGCTAAGCGCCGGTTCTTCGGCAACGGGCTCTGCTGCGGCAGGGGCGGCCGGCGCTTCGGCAACGAGGCGCACGGGAGCGGAAGCCACTTCGTCTTCGGTCAGCGCCATGAGATTCTCGTCGGCCTTTTCAACTTGAACGACCGCGACAGGCGCGGGAACAGGCGCAGCGGCAGGCGGCACGACATGGCCGAGCGGCACAACTTCGATGCTGCAATCGCCATCGACGAATTCGAAAACTTCGCGGATCGCGGCTTCCGTCAGGTCGGGCGCGAAGAGCGAGATTTCCCAGGAGCAATAGACGCCGAAGGGTTCGAAATCGCTCAGCGGCGGAATATCGGTGAGAATGGCGCGGACATTGATCTCGCCCAGCACCGCCAGTTCGCGGAACAGCAGCAGCGGATCATTGGCGCGCGAATAGAGCTGGCGATAGGGCGTGAACCGCACTTCCCAATGGCCCGGCTCGACCGGCATCGGCGGAGCGTCAAAGGTATCGGGCTCGACTGCTGCAACCGGCGCTTCGATTGGCTCGGCCACTTCGTCGTCAGCGACCGCGAGCTCGACGCGAACCGGCGTAAATTCGATATCGAATTCCTCGATGATCTCGCCGCTCCACTCGTCTTCGTCGCCGCCGCGCTGGCCGCGGGCAATGGCGTCGAAACGCTGCTTTTCTTCCTGGCCATAGTCGGCGTCGAGTTCTTCGCCGCTCTGGGCCGCATTGATATGGTCGGCGACGATATCATTGGCGCGGATGCAGAGATTGACCACGTCGTCGGTCATCTCCACGCGACCATCACGAACATAGTCGAGCAGGGTTTCATAGGCATGGGCGAAGCCCACAAGCCCCGAGAACCCGAAGGCGCCGGCGCCACCCTTGATCGAGTGGATGGCACGGAACACGGCATTGAGCCGGTCGGCGTCGCGCTCGCCACCTTCGATCGCGGCAAACTGTTCTTCGAGCTCGTTCATGAGCTCGGAACATTCGTCGAAGTAAGTGGCCTTGAAGTCGTCTAGGTCGCTCATGGCGCCGTACCAGCCTTAGAAGAACGTATTAGTGGACCACGCGATGGATGACGCTGATCAGCTTGTCGGGGTCGAAGGGTTTGACGATCCAGCCCGTGCCGCCAGCGGCCTTGCCCTGGTCGCGCTTGTCCTGGCTCGTTTCGGTCGTGAGAATGAGGATCGGCAGGCTCTGGTACTGGCCGCTGGCCCGCACATTCTTGATGAATTCGATGCCGTCCATGACCGGCATGTTGATGTCGGTGATGACGACATCGATATCGTGGCTCATCAGCACATCGAGACCCTGCTTGCCGTCTTCGGCCTGCAGCACCTCGAAACCGGCATTGCTCAGGGTATGATGCAACATGGCCAGGATGGTTCTGGAATCATCCACAGTCAGTACGCGCAATGTCATGGTCTCATCATCCCTGAAAATTGTGCGCCAAGGCCCAATCGATCGATCGCGGCCAACATGGCGGCGCTCGGCGCGTCGACAGCAAATTCATTATGGTTGCGGCGGGCGCTTTCGGCAGCGCTGATCAACATCAGCAGACCATTGGTCGACACGCGCTGCACGGCGCTGGCGACGACGGTCACCGCACCATCCTCGACAGCGTCGATCAGCTTGTCACGAATCGCGTCCAGCGCGTCGAGGTCGATGACCTCTGGCAAGGTGATCGCGCTTGCTTCCTGATGTGCCATTTCGTGGCCAGCCCCCGGAGTTCTCTCCTTCGCCATATTCATCTGGAACGGTTTAAGAAGTGCTAATCGCCCGGAAGCCGGGGCTTAGCGCCGTGCGACTTCCGGCGCGCTTGCCGAGGCGGGCAAGTGGCTGTAACGAGGCGGCAGTATCAGGACAATTGCCATGACCACCAAGATCGCCCTGACCGGGCTCGCCCGTGACCTCGCCGCCCGCGCCGATGCGGGCAAGCCCATTCGCGTCGGCGTCATCGGCTCGGGCGAAATGGGCACCGATCTCGTCACCCAGATGAGCCTGATGAAGGGCGTAGAAATGGCTGCCATCGCCACCCGCCGGCCCCATACCGCGCTCGCCGCCATGACCATCGCATATGGCGACGACAGCCACGGCAAGGTTGTCGACACCCCGGCTGCCGCCACCGCCGCCATCGAACAGGGCAAGATCGCCGTCACCTCGGCTGAAACTTTGGTCACGACGCCCAATATCGACGTCGTCATTGATGCGACCGGCAAGCCCGGCGTTGCCGCCGATTTCGACCTGACGGCCATGGAACATGGCAAGCATCTCGTGATGATGAATGTCGAGGCCGACGTCACCATCGGGCCCTATCTGAAAGCCCAGGCCGACCGACTCGGCGTCGTCTATTCGGTCGGTGCCGGCGACGAACCCTCGTCCTGCATGGAACTGATCGAATTCGTCACCGCGCTCGGCCTCGACGTGGTCGCGGCCGGCAAGGGCAAGAACAACCCGCTCAAGCACGACGCCGTCCCTGACGACTATCGCGAGGAAGCGACGCGCCGGAACATGAACCCGCGCATGCTGGTCGAATTCGTCGATGGCTCCAAGACCGCCGTCGAAATGACCGCCATCGCCAATGCCACCGGCTTGATGCCCGACATTCCGGGCATGCACGGCCCGGCAACCAATCGCGACGACATGGCCAAGGTTCTCATCCCCAAGGCGGATGGCGGGATTCTGAATTCATCAGGCGTCGTGGACTTCACCATTGGCAAGGGTGTGGCGCCCGGCGTCTTCGTCATCGTCAGGGCTGACCACCCGCGCATCATCGAGCGCATGGACGATCTCCATATCGGCCACGGCCCCTATTATGCATTTTTCCGGCCCTATCACCTGACGAGCCTCGAAGTGCCGCTGACCTGCGCGCGCATCATGCTCCACGGCAAGCCCGACATGGTGCCCCTGCCCCGACCGGTCGCCGAGGTCTGCGCCGTCGCCAAGCGCGATCTGCTCCCAGGGGAACCGCTCGATGCGATCGGGGAGACCTGCTACCGCTCCTATGCCATGACGGCCACTGACGCCCGCGCCGCAGGCGCCGTGCCGGTCGGCCTTCTCGAAGGCGGCAAGGTCACCGCGCCGATTGCCAAGGGCGCACTTCTTACGACAGCAAACTGCCAGCCCGATTCCTCGACCCGGCTGTTCGCTCTGCGCCACGAACAGGACGTTATGCTTGGCTACGCCTCGTAACAGGGCCGGGGGGCCTTAGCTCCCCTTGATAGCGATCTTGCCCCTGCGGCCGGGTTCGCCGCTGGCCCGCACGGCTTCTGCGACTTCGCTAATGGGATAGGCCGCCTCGATATCGAGCACCAACTTGCCGGTGGCCGCATCGCGAACCAGTTCGCCCAGCAATTCGCCAATCCGCTCGGGCTTGACCGGCGGCTTGGCACCCCAGAAGCCCTTTACCGAAATATTGCGGAACAGCAGTTCCCCGGCGGAGATTTTCAGTGGCCGCCCGGTCATCGCGCCAAAACTGATGAGCTGGCCACCATCGGCCAGAATGCTCGAAAGCTGCGCCGCACCATCGCCGCCAAGCGACTCGATCCCGCGCACAATCGGCGCCCCGCCGGTAATTGCCCGGACCTTGTCCTGCCAACCTTCACCATCGGTCGCGACCACTTGCTTGAACCCGAGCACGGCCATTTCCTCGACTGCCGCATTGCGACGCACGAGACCCAGCACTTTTACGCCCTTCTCAGCCGCGTACTGCGTCAGCAGTTTGCCCACCGCGCCATTGGCCGCATTGATGGCGATCCAGTCGCCCGCGCTGACATCAAGCGTGTCGAGCAGCATCTTGGCCGAGAGCGGCATGGAAACGAGCTGGCAGGCAGTTTCGTCACTCACACTGTCCGGAACCGGCAGCAGCCGCGCAGCGGCGCCAACATAATATTCCGCCCAGGTCTTCTCCCCGCCGCCGGCAACGCGCTGCCCGACCTTGAGATGGGCAACGCCTTCGCCCAGCGCTTCGACAATACCAACCGCTTCCGTGCCCGGCACGGCGGGAAGGCTGGGCTTGAACCCATATTGGCCGGCAATGGTCATCAGGTCGTGGTTGTGGACCGGTGACAGCACCATCTTGACCAGTACCTGACCGGGCCCCGGCTGCGGTCGCTCTACGTCCTGCGTCGTCAGAACTTTTTCCGGCGTGCCGAATTCGGAATAGATGGCGGTCTTCATGGCCGGCTCCTGTAAATTGCTATGCGGCAAAGATATGTCTCGCGCTTTGGTGTTCAAGCCCGGCTTGCCATCCGGGACCACATGAAATAATTGCTGACTGAATTATTCAGGATTAAAGCCATGACGACCGAAGCTCTCGATCCCCGTGCGCCGCAGCGCGTTCGCCACGACACCAAACTGCGTTTGCTGACCGTCACCGCCGTCACCGACATTACCCCGCTCATGCGTCGGGTCCGTCTCACCGGCGATATGGAGGGTTTCGTTTCTCCCGGCCATGCCGATCATATCAAGGCTTTCTTCTTTCCTGAAGGCGTGACCCCGCTGCTGCCCGTCATCGGCCCCAATGGCGCCGAATTCGAACCCGGCACCCGCCCGGAAATGCGCGATTATACTCCGCGCTACTGGAACAGTGCCGAAGGCTGGATCGAACTCGATTTCGTGCTGCACGGCGATGGCCCTGCCTCGAGCTGGGCCGCGGCGGCAGCGCCGGGCAAGACCCTCGTTATCGGTGGGCCGCGCGGCTCCATGGTCGTCCCGGCGACCTATGACTGGTATCTGCTCGTCGGCGACGAAACCGCCCTCCCGGCCATCGGCCGCCGTATCGAGGAATTGCCCGAAGGCGCCGTCGTCGTCGCCGTGGTCGAAGTCGACTCCGCCGCCGAGGAACAGAGCTTTGAGACCAAGGCCGATCTCGACCTGATCTATGTGCACCGCAATGGCGCCGCAGCCGGCAGGACTACGCTGCTCATCGACAAGGTCCGCTCGCTCGACCTGCCCAAGGGCGATGCCTATGCCTATATCGCGGGCGAAAGCGGCATGAGCAAGTCGGTCCGCCAGCACCTCACCGAAGAACGCGGCTTCAGTTCCGAATGGGTCAAGGCCGCTGGTTACTGGCTGCTCGGCACCGCTGACGCCCACGAGCCGCACTGAGCCTAAGGCCGGTCCCTTGGGGCCGGCACTCGCTTACTTGGTTTTGGTCTTTCCGGTTGCCGGCGCATTGGCTTCGGCCTGCAGCCGATCCATCAGCGCACGCCATTCTTCATAGGCCGCTTCCTGATCCGGCAGGGCTTCGCGCGAACCGCCGAGCTCGACCAGTTCACCCAGCACCTTTTCGACGTCGGGACCCTTTTCCGCGCATGTGCCGGCCTCGTCCAGGGCATTGAAGGCAGGGGTGTAGTAATTGGTGTCGTAGTCGTCGGTACTCAGCTTGAGCTGGCCATAGGCAAGCAGATCCGCGGCGTCGGTCAGCAGCGACCAATCCTCGTCCGTCACCTCATAGCCTTCGCAATTGCTGGAGACGACATTGGCGAGGACGACCCGTTCCAGGAATGCCTCTGCCTCTGCCCCCGAATAGGAGGTCACGTCGGGTAGCTGCACGAAGATCTTGCCATCGGCAGCGGCCTGCTGCGCTCCCACGGCAAGAAGAAGTCCTGATATCAGCGCTTTCTTGAGCATTTTGCATTCCCGATTGTTGGCTTGCCCCGAAGGTACTGAGCTTCATGGAGAAATAACGGCAGAAGGACTATTGCGGCTGACCACCCACGAATTGTACTGCCCGTGCGCCATTGGCGATGCCGCGTTCAAGGCAGTTTTCCACTGGAAGCCCCTCGGTCAGCGCAGCGATGAAGCCGGCAGCGAAGGCATCGCCCGCCCCAGTTGAATCGACGACATTCACGATTGGCGCCGGACGGCTGAAATCGACGCCATGCGCCCCGCCGACGGCGGCCCCGAACCGGCCGCGCTTGATAAGGACGTGTTTGAACTGCGCACCGAGGACGCGCATCTGCTCGTCAAAGCTGGCCACGCCCGCCAGCATTTCCGCTTCGCTCTCATTGGCAAAGAGCCAGTCTGCCCGGCCCACCCAATTGAGGAAGGTCTGCGGCCCAACCTCTTCGAGAAAGCCGATCGAGGCCGGGTCGATGGCTATGGGAATATTGCGCTTTCGTGCCCGGCCCAGCAGTGACTGCACGGCGGCGCGCGGCCCCGGCGCGAAGAAGCTATAGCCCGAGACCAGCACCAGACCCGCGCCTTCGAGGAGGCTATCGGGCAGGTCATCGGCACAGAGGTTGAGATTGGCCCCGCGATCGGTGAGGAAGCTGCGCTCGCCGCTCGGATCAAGAAGCGTCACCAGCACGCCCGATCCCAACTGTGGATCGCCGGCCAGCATCGGCGTCACGCCGCGCAGACGAAAATGCCCTTCGTGGCTCGCCTTATCGACCATGCCGACCCGGGCCGCGAACACGACATCGGCCCCAGCCGCACCTAGCCAAACGGCCTGGTTGGCACCCGAACCACCGGCGCGGCTTTCGATCGCCGCGCGCCGGTCGGAGCCGAACACGATCGGCCCCTCGGGCTTGACGATGACGTCGGTCATCACATCGCCGACGACGAGTACCCGCTTGTTCATGCGCGGCGAACGGGTGCCTTGCCGGCCTGAAGATGGGCCAAAGCAACGGCGATTTCGCCCGCCACCCGCGCGTTGTTCTTGACGAGCGCAATGTTAGACACCAGCGACTTGCCCCCCGTCAGCTCGAAGATGCGCTGCAACAGAAAGGGCGTCATCGCCTTGCCCTTCACTCCCTTGGCGTCGGCGTCGGCCAGAGCCTGAGTAATAAAGCCTTCGATGGCGCTGGCTTCCCAGGCATCGGCTTCCGGGATGGGGTTGGCGATAAGGACGCCGCCCATGTCGAGATCGGACTGGATGGCGAGCATCTTGGCGACGCCCTCGGCATCGTCGAAGCGGTGATCGACCTTGAACCCGCTTTCGCGGGCCCAGAAGGCCGGGAAATGATCGGTGCCGAAACCGAGGACCGGCACACCATTGGTCTCGAGCACTTCCAGGGTCTTGGCGATATCGAGGATGGACTTGGCGCCGGCGCAGACGACGGCGACAGGCGTGCGGCCCAGCTCTTCGAGATCGGCCGAAATATCGAAGCTGTCCTCGGCGCCGCGATGCACCCCGCCAATGCCACCGGTGGCAAAGACCTTGATGCCGGCGAGCGCGGCGATCTGCATGGTTGTGGCCACAGTGGTGCCGGCCGTGGTGCCGCTCGCTAGGAGCGCCGCAACGTCACGACGGCTCGCCTTGGCGGCCTTGTGGCCTTCCTGGGCGAGACGTTCGAGATCTTCCCCGGAGACGCCGACGCAAAGGCGGCCGTCCATGATGGTGATGGTGGCGGGCACCGCGCCGGTCGAGCGCACCACATCCTCGACTTCCCGCGCCATTTCCAGGTTCTGCGGATAGGGCATGCCATGGGTGATGATGGTGGATTCAAGCGCCACCACGGCCTTGCCCGCAGCCAGCGCCGCCTTCACGTCTGCCGATATTGAGAGATAGGCCTTGCCGCTCATCCATGCCTCTTTGGAACTGTTCATGGGCATATAGGTCTGCCCCTTGTTGCCAGCGCTTTTGCGCCCGGGCAGTTCTCTGGTCAACCCCTGCAAAAACTTCTGTTTGTCAGTCTTGTCGCTCCCAAAAAATGACTTTAGTTTGCCTCTTGATCAGAGAGGGAAAGGGCACTTCGCTGACCAGGTCTTTTGTTGATGGCGCAGCGTCTGCGCCTCGATATCAGCCCGTATCCGGGCCGATCGCAGCGATAGTCCCGGGCGCCTTTCGGCGTCCCCTAGAGACGTGTTCCCAATTGTTCACCTATTCTATGCCGGGCACTCAAAGATGAGCGCCCGGGCCTGAGCGCGGCTTGCCGCAAAGCCTGCCATTCGAACTTCCCTCCCCAAGAGGGTCTATGCCCCCGATTATTACTTGGAGCTTCCACGTTATGAACAAGACGCTCGCCCTCGCCTTTGGCGCCCTGGTGGTCGCAAGCCCCGCCCTGGCCCAGGAGGAACCGGTCCTCAACGTCTATAATTGGTCCGACTATATTGCCGAGGACACTATCGCCAATTTCGAGGCGGAGACCGGCATCAAGGTCAATTACGACGTCTATGACAATAACGAGATCGTCGACGCCAAGCTTCTCGCCGGCAATTCCGGCTATGACATCGTCGTGCCCTCGGGCAATTTCCTCGAACGCCAGATTCTCGCCGGCCTGATCCTGCCGCTCGACAAGTCCAAGCTGACGAACCTCGGCAATCTCGACCCGGCCGTGATGGCGACTGCCGCGAGCCAGGACCCGGACAACGCCCATGGCGTTCCCTATATGATCAACACCATCGGCCTCGGCTATAACGTCGCCAAGGTGACCGAAGCCCTCGGCCCCGATGCGGACCTTGAAAGCTGGGACCTGCTCTTCAAGCCCGACGTCGTTTCCAAGCTTGCCGGTTGCGGCGTTGCCGTGCTCGACAGCCCCTCCGAAGTCACCGGCATTGCGCTCCACTATCTCGGCCTCGATCCGAATTCGGAGAGCGAAGAAGACCTCGCCAAGGCCGAGGAACTGCTGAACTCGATCAAGCCCTCGATCCGCTACTTCCATTCGAGCCAGTATATCGACGACCTCGGCAATGGCGAAATCTGCCTGGCGCTCGGCTATTCCGGCGACATCTTCATCGCTTCGGACGCTGCCGCACAGGCCGGCCAGGGCAATGAAGTGACTTACCTCATCCCCAAGGAAGGCGCCGCGACGCTCTTCGATTTCCTCGCTATCCCGATCGATGCCCCGCATCCGGACAATGCCCACAAGTTCATCGACTATATCCTCAAGCCCGAAGTCGTGGCCGCGATCACCAACTACGTGTTCTACGCCAACCCGAACCTGCCGGCGCTCGAATTTGTCGACGAGGAAGTGAGGTCCAACCCGGGCATCTATCCGCCCGCCGAGACCATCGCCAAGGCATTCGTCATGAAGGCGCACTCGCCTGAATTCGAAGAGGTCTTGACCCGCACCTGGACCCGCATCAAAACCGGCCAGTAATTTTTCCGACAGGGGCGGCTTTCCGGCCGCCCCTTCATCCTTTCCGTAGGGTCCGTCATGGCCAAGAAGTCGACACAGCTCGCCATCGATACGCGTCCGTGGCGTGACACGGCCAATAACAAGCCGTTTGTCCGCATCAAGAACGTCACGAAGAAATTCGGCGACGTATTGGCGGTGCACGATGTCTCGCTCGACATCTATCGCTCCGAACTCTTTTGCCTCCTCGGCGGTTCGGGCTCGGGCAAGTCGACGCTTCTGCGCATGCTGGCCGGCTTCGAGCAGCCGACCTCGGGCACCATCGAGATCGATGGTCAGGACATGACCGAAGTCCCGCCCTACAATCGTCCGGTCAACATGATGTTCCAGTCCTATGCGCTCTTCCCGCATATGTCGGTGGAGCAGAACATTGCCTATGGCCTCAAGCGCGACAATCTCCCCAAGGCTGAGATCAATGACCGCGTCGCCGAGCTTTTGAGCCTCGTCAAATTGCAGGACTATGGCCGCCGCAAGCCGCACCAGCTTTCCGGCGGTCAGCGGCAGCGCGTCGCCCTCGCCCGCGCCTTGGCAAAACGTCCAAAACTCCTCCTCCTCGATGAACCCCTTGGCGCGCTGGACAAAAAGCTGCGCGAGGAGACCCAGTTCGAACTGGTGAAAATCCAGGAAAGCCTCGGCGTGACCTTCATCGTCGTGACGCACGACCAGGAAGAGGCGATGACCCTCGCCACCCGTATCGGCGTCATGAACCTCGGTGAAATCGCCATGGTGGGCGAGCCCACCGACATCTACGAATTCCCCAATTCGCGCTTCGTCGCCGGTTTCATCGGCTCGGCCAATATGGTCGAAGGCATTGTCACCGAGGACGAGCCGGGCCATGTGCGCATCCGTTCGAGTGAACTGGGCTGCGATATCTATGTCGGCCATGGCGTCGACTGCGCGCCCGAACAAATCCTCTGGTGGGCCATTCGCCCCGAAAAGATGTCGCTCAGCCGCGAAAAACCCGTCACCCCCCATGATGCCAATGTCACTTCGGGCATTGTAGAGGAGATCGCGTACCTCGGGGATATCTCTTTGTATCAGGTGGCGCTCGAGAGCGGCAAACGCATCCGCGTCAGCCAGACCAATTCGGTCCGCGGCAATCCCGATGCCATCACCTGGGACGAGAAGGTTTATGTCACCTGGAGCGACAGCTCCGGTTCGGTGCTGACAGTATGATGATGGTTGCAAAATACCCCTCATCCCAACCGAAATTCGCAAACGCGAATTCGGTGACCCTTCGGGCACCTTCTCCCGCAAGGGGAGAAGGGAAGCTCCGTGCCTCCCCATGCACCAGCGCCCCCCTCGCCCCTTGCGGGAGAGGGTGGATCGCGCCTAGCGCGAGACGGGTGAGGGGTATTGGCAGGAGGGGGCGCCCATGACCGCCACCCATACCCCAACCATCCCCCCGCCCCGGCGCCTAAAACCCTGGAACGCGGTTGAGCGCAGCTTGGCCAAGGTCGGCATATCGGGTCGCATGCTGGTGCTGGCGGCGCCGGTGCTTTGGCTGCTGGTCTTCTTCCTCATTCCGCTGGCTGTGGTTTTCGGCATTTCGCTCGCCACCAAGCAGTTCGGCCGCCCGCCCTATTCGCCGCTTCTCACCACCGAGGAAGGCACGGTGCAACTGACGCTGCACCTCAACAATTACATCCGCCTCTTTACCGACAATCTCTATATCGCGGCCTATCTGTCCTCGATCCGCATCGCCTTCATCGCGACGGTCATTACGCTCTTTGTCGGCTATCCAATGGCCTATGCCATTGCCCGGGCTCCTGATCGCTGGCGCAATATTCTCTTAATGCTCGTGATCCTGCCCTTCTTCACTTCGTTCCTGCTGCGCGTTTATGCGCTGACCGGATTCATGCGCGGCAATGGCGTGATCAATCAGTTCCTCGGCCTCTTCGGCGTGGAACCGCTGGTGATGATGCAGACCGATTTCGCCGTCTATGTCGGCATCGTCTACACCTACCTGCCGTTCATGATCCTGCCGCTCTATACAACGCTGGTAAAACTCGACGTGTCGCTGTTTGAAGCCTCGGCCGATCTCGGGGCGCGGCCGCTGCGCACCTTCCTGTCGGTGACGCTGCCGCTCTCGCTGCCGGGCATCATTGCCGGCTCCATGCTGGTCTTCATTCCCGCCATCGGCGAATACGTTATTCCCTCGCTGCTCGGGGGGCCGGAAACGCTGATGATCGGCCGCGTGCTCTGGGACGAATTCTTCACCGCCGCCAATTGGCCGCGGGCCGCGGCCGTGGCTGTGGCCATGCTCCTCGCCGTGGTGGTGCCGATCATGCTGTTGCAGCGCGCCCAGAGCGCCGTGGTGGAGAGATAACATGCGTCGCGGCTGGTTCCTCCCCATCGCAGCAGCTTTGGGCTTTTCGTTTCTTTATGCACCCATCGTTTCACTGGTGATCTTCTCCTTCAACGAGAGCCGCCTGGTGACCGTCTGGTCGGGCTTTTCGACCAAGTGGTATGGCGAACTGTTCCGCGATCCGCAGATGCTGGGCGCCGCCTGGCTGAGCCTGCAGATCGCCGCCATTGCCGCGACCATCGCGCTGGTGCTCGGTACGCTTGCGGCCGTGGCGCTGGTGCGCTTCCGGCGCTTCAAGGGCCGCACGCTGTTTTCCGGCATGGTGTCGGCGCCGCTGGTCATGCCCGACGTGATCACCGGTCTCTCGCTGCTGCTGCTCTTTGTTGCCATGGAAGGGTTTTTGGGCTGGCCGCGTGGCCGCGGCATGCTGACCATCGTCATCGCCCATGCCACCTTCTGCACTGCCTATGTCTGCGTCGTGGTGCAATCGCGCCTGTCGGATTTTGATCGCAGCCTCGAAGAGGCGGCCATGGACCTTGGCGCGAGCCCGGTTCGCACCTTTTTCGACATCACCCTGCCGATCATCGCCCCGGCTCTGGTTTCGGGCTGGCTCCTCGGCTTTACGCTCTCGCTCGACGATCTCGTCATTGCGAGCTTCGTGTCCGGTCCGGGCTCCTCGACGCTGCCCATGGTGATCTTTTCCAAGGTGCGCCTCGGCGTCTCGCCTGACGTCAATGCGTTGGCGACCATCATTATCGGCCTCGTGGCGACGGGTGTTCTCATCGCCACCATCATCCAGCTTCGCTCGAAGCCGAAGAAGGCAAAGGCCTGAACATCTCGGGATGTCACCCCGGCGAAGGCCGGGCGTGAACACTTTGGGCGTTTGGCTCATCAGTGAAATGACCACCTCCACGATGCGGCCCTCGGACCTGATCCGAGGGCCGGTGCGGGAGCCGCAGAGTTTGTGCTTGAGATGCGTGGCCCTCGGGTCGGGCCCGAGGGCAGCCCGGTGGGTGGAATGACAAGGGTCTGAAACAAGCATTTCCGGTGGGCACTCACTGATATCCAGCGCCAATGGCCGCCCAGCCTTTTCGGCTTGCGGTTGCATGGTCGCGACGCCCTTTGGGCGCACGGTCGCGACGCCCTTCTGGAGCACGGTGAAAAGCGGCTTTCGCCCCGAAAAATGTAAAAATAGAAGAGGCGAAAGCCGCTTCCCACGATCGGGATTTTTTGCGCACGCCTCGAGCGGTCCCCTTTTGAGGTTTTACGGTCCAGTTCGCCGTCGGAAGCATCCGGGGATGCAACGGGGGCTCACTGCCGCTTGGCCGGTGGTCGGCATCCACGCATCCGCCTGAGCGACCTCAAGCAGCCCGTCTCCCCGCCCGGCACTTCGTCGGTGCCGCGTGTTGTCGGCGGGAACGGGCAAAGAATGGCACGGTTTTGCGGGACGGGGATAAGATGGATAGATCAGGCCGGCGGGCCCTGCACCAACCAGCCATCCTCGCGAAAACTGTCGGGATCGGAATGGGCGCGGCGGAAGGCCAAAAGGCCGGCCTCGGCATCCTCGAGCGCGCGGCGTAGCGGCTCCGGCGCGATTTCCGCGCCCGCAGGCAGGCGCAGCAGGGACCGGCTGCCGGGCTCGCGCGAGATCAGGCGATAGATATCGGCCATGAACCGCCTGATGGCCACCGCCATGAGACCGGTGACCGGATCATTTTCGCGGCGCAGCGATAGTTCGAACTGCAACTCTTCGAGCTGTTCGCTGAGGCGCTGGTGTTCGGAAACCTGGTGGCCGGGAATGGCGATCTTTTCAATGAAACTGGGCATGGGTGCGGCTCCTCTCTCTTGACGGAGAGTGTGCGGCCGGATTGCGCAGGCGGGGATAGATTTGGCGGCGTCTCGCCTATGCGAAGTTTTTGTGACTGGACAGGTCCGGCGAACGGGCGCAAGCTCCTCTCATGTTCAACCAACTTTAAGGAGGTGATCCAGTGTCTTTTGAGAATGCGGTACTCGATAGAGGTCTGGGATTGAAGGTGATGTCGGGGAGTGATCTCTGCTAACACCAACCTCCTAGGCCCTCGAGGCCTATGACTCAGGGAAGGGCTGCTCCATGGAGCGGCCCTTTTCCATTTTGGCGATCAGGGGACAGGATGGGCGGCGTTTGGGCTTGACGGAAATCTCCAAGCCATTGATACCGCTGGCCGACACCTTCCTCGGAGGCCCATCTTGTCCTCGGCCAATTTCGTCCTGACCCTTTCCTGCACCGACCGTCCCGGCATTGTTGCCGCCGTGACCACGGAGCTGGCGGCGCTCAACGCCAATATCGCTGAATCCAACCAGTTCTGGGACAAGGAAACCGGTCGCTTCTTCATGCGCCTGGCCTTTACCGCGCCCGAAGGCGTGGGCCGCGACAAAATCGAGAAGGCGCTGAAATCGCCGATCGAGCGCTTTGACATGAAGACCGCGCTCAGCGACGAAGGCCGCCGCAAGCAGGTCGTTATCCTGGTCTCAAAATTCGACCATACGCTGCTGCATCTTCTCTACCAGATCCGTGTCGGCTGGCTCGATGCCGATGTGGCCGCGGTGATTTCCAACCACGAAGACGCCCGCAAGATCGCCGAAGACGCCGGCATTGCCTTCCACTACCTGCCGGTGACCAAGGACACCAAGGCGGCGCAGGAGGCCCAGGTGCTCGACATCGTCAAGACGGTCGGCGCCGATCTCGTCGTGCTCGCCCGCTATATGCAGGTGCTTTCCGACAATCTCTCCACGCGCCTCTTCGGGCAGGTGATCAATATTCACCACTCGTTCCTGCCCAGCTTCAAGGGCGCCAAGCCCTACCACCAGGCGCATGAGCGTGGCGTGAAGATCATTGGCGCCACGGCGCATTATGTGACGCCTGATCTCGATGAAGGTCCGATCATCGAGCAGGAAACGGCACGCGTGACCCATGCCATGAGCCCGGATGACCTGGTGGCCGCCGGCCGGGACATCGAAAGCCGTGTGCTGGCGCGGGCGGTCAAGCTGCACCTTGAAAGCCGGGTCATGCTCAATGGGCGCAAGACGGTGGTTTTCGGCTGAGGGCTCTTCTCCTGTCCACCAGACGTCACCCTCGGGATTGACCCGAGGGCTCTGCGCTTTCATGCTCCAGCTAAGTGAAGTGTCCTCGGGTCAAGCCCGAGGATGACGCGATGTGGTGGCGGCGTCATCGGCGAAGGACCAAAAAATCAGGCCGGCCTAAACGCCCAGCGCTTAAGCCACTTCGTCGACCGGCAGGTCTTCGAGATTGAGGGAATCGGCCAGACTCGTACTGTCGAGCACGGCGCGGGTGGCGAGGGTTACCCGCTCGAAGACGTGGCGGATTTCGCAGGAGCTCTCGTCCTTGCAGTCCTCGCATTTGCGATAGGCGATTTTCGAGAGGCAGGGCAAAGGCGCGATCGGCCCGTCGATCAGGCGCAGCACTTCGCCATACATGATCTCTTCGGGCGCTTTCACCAGTTCATAGCCGCCCATACGGCCGCGCCGGCTCGAAACCATGCCGGCGCGTTTGAGTTCGAGCAGGATCTGTTCGAGGAATTTTTTCGGAATCGCCTGGTCGCGGGAAATTTCGCCGATCATGCGGCTCTCGCCGCGCCCGGCCCGGGCCAGTGCCACAAGGGCGCGGAGCGCATATTTGGCCTTCTGCGACATCATGATGCCACTACTCCCTCGGCTCCGGCTTGACCACCGGCACGTCCGGCCCGGCCTCGTCGTCCTGCGGCCCCGGCGCTGGTTCTTCGGTCTCGGTTTCGGACGGCTCGGTGTTCTCGACCGTGTCGCCTGAGACATCCGTTTCCGGCGGCGGGAGGATTTCGACCGTTTCGGTCGCGGGCTCGGACGCCGTTTCCGAGGGCTTGGCCGGCAGGACGATGATCTCGTCGATGGCAGGCGGCGCTTCGCCGATGGACGGGGTGTCCTCTGCCTCGGGCTCCGGGGTTTCGGCCGGCTCGAGCACGACCAGTTCAACCGGTGGCGTCTCGTCTGCCGCGGCATCTGACTGATCGGCCGGTTCAAGCACGACAAGTTCGGCCGGTGGGACTTCGGCTGGCTCGGGTTCCGGGGCGGGCGGGGGCAGTTCGATGACGGCGGGGGCTTCGATGACTGCGATGGTTTCGGCGGGCTCTGGTTCCACCGGCGTTTCGACGGCGGCGGGCATGGGGATGATCGGCTCAGCGACCGCGACGATGGCAGCGGCCTGGGCCAGGATATTTTCGCTCGGCGGCAGGGGGCCGGCAGGTTCCGTCGATGCCGGTTGTGCCGGCAATTCATCGCGCAGCAGGCCCAAAATACCCTTGCCGATTTCGCGCTCGCCGCGAATGACAATGGTGGCGCCGAGGCCGCGGAGAAAGTCTTCCTCTTCCTCGGAATAGGCGCGGGCAATGATGCTGATCTCGGGATTGAGCTTTCGGCCGCTCTCGCAGACCGTGCCGGCCTCGAAAGCATTGGAAATGGCGACGACGAGGTTTTTGGCCTGACCGAGATTGGCGAGCTTCAGCGTCGCCTGGCTTGCCGCATTGCCATAGATGACTTCCAGACCCGCGGCGCGCGCGGCGGCAACGTCGTGGTCGGAATCCTCGATCACCACGATGGAGCGGCAGGCGGCCTTGAGCCCATCGGCAACGATGCGCCCGACCTGGCCATAGCCGACCAGCACGGAATGACCCGCGACAGTGAGGGGTTCGACCACATCGTCATCCGGCCCCGGCGCACCGCGCTCGATGGCCGCTTCGCGCGGCATGTCGGTGGTTGCCGGCCCCATCGAGGCGGCGGAAAGCTCGCCGGGCTCGACCCGGGTTTCCGGTGTCGCAACAGCGACGCGGCCGCCGAAGCGGGCTTCGACGCGGGGGCGCAAAAATTCGAGAAGGAAGAAGACGATGGGGTTGAGGACGATGGAGATCAGCGCGCCGGCCAGGATCAGGTCCTGCCCCTCTTCGGGCATGATGGCGAGGCTGACGCCCATGCTGGCGAGGATGAAGGAAAATTCGCCGATCTGCGCCAGGCTCGCCGAAATAGTCAGCGCCGTGCCGGCCGGGCGGCGGAACAGCAGGACGATGGCAAAGGCGGCGAGGGACTTGCCGACGACGATGATGAAGACGGTCGCCAGCACCGGCAGCGGATCGGTGAGGATGATGGTCGGGTCGAAGAGCATGCCGACCGAGACGAAGAACAGCACCGCAAAAGCGTCGCGCAGCGGCAGCGTTTCATTGGCGGCGCGATGGCTGAGTTCGCTTTCCGAAAGGATCATGCCGGCAAAGAACGCGCCGAGCGCCAGGGACACGCCGAAGAGTACGGCCGAACCCAGGGCGACGCCAAGCGCGATCGAGAGCACGGCGAGACGAAAAAGCTCGCGACTGCCGGTATGGGCGGTGAAGTGCAGCGCCCAGGGAATGACGCGGCGGCCGACGATCAGCATGAAGCCGACAAAGGCAGCGATTTTCACCAATGTGATTGCAAGCACGCCCCAGATGCCGACATCGGCATTGAAGATGCGCTCGACGAAGGACACGAAGGGATCGTGGACGCCCGTATCGGTGCCGTTGAGCCCGGCAAAGGCCGGGATGAGAACCAGCGCCAGCACCATGGTGAGGTCTTCGACGATGAGCCAGCCGACGGCGATGCGGCCGCGCTCGCTCTCGATGAGGCGGCGGTCCTGCAACGCCTTCAGGAGCACGACGGTGGAGGCGACCGAGAGGGCGAGGCCAAAGAGCAGCGAGCCGCCGAGATCCCAGCCGAGCAGGGTACCGAGACCCGCGCCGAGGGCCGTCGCCACCGCGATCTGGGCGATGGCACCGGGAATGGCGAGGGCGCGCACGCTCATCAGGTCTTTGAGCGAAAAGTGAAGACCGACGCCAAACATCAGGAGGATGACGCCGAGCTCGGCCAATTCGGCACCGAGCGCCTGATCGGCGACGAAACCGGGCGTATAGGGGCCGGCCAACACGCCGGCAAAGAGATAGCCGACAAGAGGGGGCAGGCGCAGCTTATTGGCCAGCATCCCGAAAATATAGGCCAGCACCAAACCCGCGACGATCGTGGTGATCAGGGGGGTATCGTGGTGCATCGGCCGTCCTCCGGGGCGAGAAACTCTAGTATGATGATGGGGTATCACCGTGTCAGGCGCAAGAAGCAAAGGCCTCGAAAGATCAATCCCTTGGCTCAGGCACGACAGAAACTCTAGAGAGAGGGCAAACTTGGCTGAACTGTGACTTCAGCTCACGATGGTGATGCGCTCGGCGGCGCGGGTAATGCCGGTATAGAGCCAGCGCGCCCGCTCCTCGCGAAAGACGAAACTCTCGTCGAAAAGATAGACATTGTCCCACTGGCTGCCCTGCGCCTTGTGGACGGTGAGGCAATAGCCGAAGGTGAACTCGTCGAACTGCCGCCGCTCGGCCCAGGCCATGCTTTCTTCTTCGCCGGCGAAGAAGGCCTTGTGCGTAAGCACCTTGGCTTCGCCCTTGCCCTCGTCATCGGCGAGGAGCAGCGACCATTTTCCGTTGGTGCGACGCGTCGCATCGGTGACGATCCAGATCTGGCCGTTGAGGAGCTTTTTGCGCGGATTGTTGCGCAGGCATACCATGCGGTCGCCCACCACCGGCTCGTGGAAAGGCAGGCCCTTCAATTCGCGCAGGCGGTCATTATAGGTGAGGCGCGTCTTGTTGCGGCCGACCAGCACCTGATCGGCTTCGAGCACGGCATCGCGATCGACCTGGTCGCGGCCGACGACGATGCTTTCCCCATAGCGGCCATGCTCCAGAAAGCCGCCTTCGCGCACGGCCATCGAAAGCTGGATGATGGGATTGTCAGCCGCCTGGCGATGAATTTCGGTGAGCATGATGTCGGGCTCTTCGGTGGTGAAGAAGCCCGCGCCCTGCACCGGCGGGAGCTGGAAAGGGTCGCCGAGCACGAGGATTTTCACCCCGAAAGAGAGGAGGTCGGCGCCCAATTGCTCGTCGACCATGGACACTTCGTCGATGACGATGAGATCGGCATCGGCCGCGGGGCTTTCGGGATCGAGCACGAAGCGCGGCTCGCCCTCTTTTTCCGAGACCAGGGTATAGATCAGCGAGTGAATGGTCTGCGCGCCCTTGCAGCCGCGTTTTCGCATGACGAGGGCGGCCTTGCCGGTAAAGGCGGCATATTTGACCGAACGAATGTCCTGCGCCAGATGCACGGCGAGCGTCGACTTGCCGGTGCCGGCCCAGCCGAAGAGCCGAAAAACCTGCGGACCGTTCTCGTCCTTGAGCCATTTGGACACAGCGATGAGCGCCGCATCCTGCTGTGCGGACCAGACAGGCGCCATCAGTCGATCACCGTGCGCACCGTGCCGACGCCTTCGATCCGGCCTTCGATGACGTCGCCCTTGACCACGGCGCCGACGCCGGCCGGGGTGCCGGTCATGATGATGTCGCCAGCCTTAAGCGTCACGAACTGGCTGAGAAAAGCGATGGTTTCGGCAACGCTCCAGATCTGGTCGCCAAGATCGCCGCTCTGGCGTTCGGTGCCATTGACGGAGAGCGTGATTTTTCCCGTCGCCGGATGACCGATGGCGCTGGCGGGTTCGATGGTGCCGATGGGGGCGGAATGGTCAAAACCCTTGGCCATTTCCCAGGGGCGGCCGGCCTTTTTGGCAATGGCCTGAAGATCGCGCCGGGTCATGTCGAGGCCGCAGGCATAGCCATAGACGTGGTCGAGCGCATCTTCGGGGGCTATATCACTGCCGTCCTTGCCGATGGCGACGACCAGTTCCACTTCGTGCTGAAAGTCGTCGGTCTTGGGCGGATAGGGGGTTGCAGCGCCGCCGACCACGACCGCATCGGCGGGCTTGGCAAAGAAGAAGGGCGGATCGCGCACGTCATTGCCCATTTCCCTAATGTGCTCGGCATAGTTGCGGCCGACGCAATAGACGCGCCGCACCGCATAGAGACCACCGCGGGCGATGGGGATGGACACCGGCGCATGCGGCTCGAACAGGAAATCAGCCACGCGAAAACTCCTTGGCATAGGGCCCGATGAGGTCGAGATCGACGGGGCTCAAGCGGTCCTGTGCGCTAAACGACTGGTGCCAATAGGGGTAGAGCAGCGGCGGACGGCTGACGTCGTCGAGGCGCTGGCGTTCTTCGGCGCTTAGCACGAAACTTGCCGCGGCGATATTGTCGCGGAACTGCGCTTCGTTGCGCCCGCCGATGATGACCGAGGTAACGCCCGGCCGGCCGAGCAGCCAGGAGAGCGCCACCTGCGCGCCGGACACGCCCCGGGCCTCGGCAATGGCCACGAGCGTATCGATGACCGAATAGAGCTTTTCCCAATCATAGACCGGCGGCTCGCGGAAACCGCCGACATGACGACCGGAATCCGGGCCACCGTCACGGCGATATTTTCCGGACAGCAGCCCCCCGGCGAGGGGCGACCAGACCAAAATGCCAAGGCCCTGGTCCTGCGCGACCGGCACCAGCTCATATTCGGCATCTCGGCTATGCAGCGAATAATGGATCTGCTGGGAGATGAAGCGGGAGCCATGACGTTTGTCGGCTGCCATCAACGCCTTCATCATGTGCCAGCCGGAATAATTGGAACAGCCGATATAGCGCACATGGCCATGGCGCACGAGCGTATCGAGCGCTTCCATGGTCTCTTCGATGGGGGTTTTGCCGTCCCATTCATGCACCTGGTAGAGGTCGATCACATCGGTCTTGAGCCGTTTCAGGCTCGCCTTACACTGCTCGATGATGTGGTGGCGGGAAAGGCCGATCTCATTGGGCCCATCGCCCATCTTGAAGCGCACTTTCGTCGCGACCAGCGCCTTTTGCCGGCGGCCATTCTCTTTGAGAATGTCGCCCAGAATTTCCTCCGAGACGCCGGCATTGTAGACATTGGCCGTGTCATAGAGGTTGATGCCGGCATCGAGGCAAAGGTCGACCTGCCGCGCCGCATCAGTGGGACTGGTATTGCCGATCTTCTCGCTGCCGCCAAAGGTCATGGTTCCCATCGTGAGAACCGAGACTTTGAGACCCGAGCGTCCGAGATAGCGATACTCCATCGACATTCCTCCTTTGTTCCGGCGCTTCAGGGCTAAAGAATTGCGGGATTCGGGTCAATCGGTGAACGGCGATATTAGCGATATGGCGTGCTTTTGGGCTTGCCGGCGCTTCCCGGACCGCCCAGCACTTTGCTTTCCATCCACGATGTCATTCCCGCGAAAGCGGGAACCCCTGTTTTGAAACGGAGGTCCCCGCTTTCGCGGGGATGACACCGTGATAACCAAAAGAACGGCGCTTGCTCCATGCAAGCGAGGGCGATCGGGAGGGGGTGTGCTCCAGGCTCGAACGCTGCTAATGCCACGGCACATATTTTAGAAAGCCCGTCACTTGCGGTCGCCCTCCATTCTCGTTCCCGTCCTGCTCGTTACGCTGGGCATGGTTTTTACCCAGACCGGCGCCAGCTTTGCCAAGATGCTGTTTCCGCTGGTGGGCGCCAATGGCGCGACGGCGCTGCGCCTGACCCTGGCGGCCATTGTCCTCGTCCTTGTTTTCCGGCCCTGGCGCTACAGGCTTGACCGGGCGCAATGGCGGGCCGTGCTGCTCTATGGCGCGGTGATGGGGGCGATGAACCTCTTCTTCTATGCCGCGCTCGAACACATTCCCCTGGGGATCGCCGTGGCGCTCGAATTTACCGGCCCGCTGGCCGTGGCGCTGTTCGGCGCGCGCAAGCCGCTCGATTTCGTCTGGATTGCCTTGGCGGTCTCAGGCTTTGCCACGCTGCTGCCCTGGACCGGCTTTGCCGGCGACATTTCTCCGCTCGGCATTGGCCTCGCGCTCTGTGCCGGGGCCTGCTGGGCCGGCTATATCATCTTTGGCCAGAAGGCCGGGACCGGTGGCGGCGCCCATATCGCTGCGCTGGGTGTGGCGACGGCGGCGCTGATCGCCCTGCCCTTCGGCATTGCCAGCGCCGGACCGCTCTTGATCGATCCGGCCATCCTGCCGCTGGGGCTGGCGGTGGCGCTGCTCTCCAGCGCCATTCCCTATGCGCTCGACATGGTCGCCCTGCCCCATATTCCGGCGCGGCTCTTCGGCATTTTGATGAGCGGGCAACCGGCCCTTGCGGCGCTGTCAGGGCTCGTCATCCTTGGCGAAAAACTGACGCCGGGGCAGGTGGCGGGCATGGCGGCCATCATCGTGGCCTCCATCGGCGCCACGGCGACCATTGCCCGGCCGGTGCGGGAACCCCAGCCCTAAAGACTGGATTTTCGCGTCGCGATGGGCATAGTGCGTCCCTCGGGAGAGGAAGGTGCAACATGCTCTATGCCGTTTTGTGCTATAATGACGAGAAGGCCGTTTCCACCTGGACCAAGGAGGAAGACGACGCCTGCATGATGAGGCTCGGCCGGGTGCAGGACGAATTGCGCAGCGAAGGCCGGCTCGGCCCGGTGGTGCGCCTGCAGAACACCACGGAAGCCAAGACCCTGCGCAAGGCCAATGGCGAACACGTGGTCTTTGACGGCCCCTTTGCCGAGACCAAGGAACAGTTTCTGGGCTTTTACGTCGCCGATGTCGATACGATCGACGAGGCGGTCGAATTTGCGAGGAAGCTGGCGATCGCCAATCCCGGCCTCGGCTCCTATGAAATCCGCCCGCTTCGCGTCTATCTGCCGAGCGCCCTGCCGAGCGAAGCCATGGTCACCGAACCGGCGGAATAAGCAGGTTCTCCTTAACCTCGTTGGGCAATAGGCCGCGCGAAAAGTCTGGTTCCGGCCTATATTTAGGCTCGGATTTCCAGAGACCGCCGGGCCCCATGTACCAATCCCTCAAACCAGACGCAGCAGCGCCGCAGCCCAGTGCTGTGCCGTTGCGCGCGGTCGAGGGTGCGCCGGCCGCCACGGCGCCGAAGCGGCCGGGGCCAAGCCCCTTGGCGGGCATTACCCCCTTCATGATCATCGGCTGGGTCAGGCGCTTCTGGATCGTCGTCGTCGTCCTGGCCGTGCTCGGCGCCCTTGCCGGCTATGCCGCGGGCACGCTGATCCCACCGCGCTATACCAGCTATTCCGACATCCTGCTCGACCCCAACGACCTGCAGCTTGTGGCCGACGATCTCTATACCCGCGTCGCCCAGGGCGAGGCGCAGTTGATCGATGTCGAAAGCAAGATGCGGATTCTCAGTTCCATCAGCGTGCTGGGCCGCGCCGTCGATCAGCTCGACCTGACCCAAGATCCCGAATTCGTCGATGCCGACAATGCCTCGGCATCGGCCGATGACAAGCGCATCGCCGCCGTCCGAACGCTGGGCGACCGCGTCCGCGTCAGCCGCGAGGAGCGCTCCTATGTGGTCACGACCTCGGTCTGGGCCAATACGCCGGAAAAATCGGCCGCGATCACCGATGCCGTGGTCAATGCCTTCCTGATCGAACTGGCGGCGGTGGAATCCGATGGCGCGCGCAATGCCTCCGACGCGCTGAACCAGCGCCTCGCCGAACTGCGCAATGATGCGGCCAAGGCCGAAGGCGCCGTGGTCGACTATCGCCGCGAACATGGCCTGCCGGCGACCGGCGATGGCCAGCTCAGCGCCCAGACGGCAGTGCAGATCAATACCCAGGTCGATACCGCCCGCGAAACCCTGATCGCCGCCGAAGCGCGCTATGCGTCGCTGACCTCCAGCACCGGTGGCAGTTCGCAGGAATCCGAGACTTTGGCGCAGTTGCGGACGGAATATGCGACGGCCAAGCAAAGGGCCGACGCCCTTGCCGCCACTCTTGGCCCCCGCCATCCGAGTCTCGCGACGGCCCGCGCCGAACAGGCAGCCTTGCAGGGCGAAGTCGACCAGGAAGTCGCCCGCATCGTCGAGGCGGCCCGGATCGACCTGCAACGGGCTCGCGATGTCTTCGACCAGTTGAGCAATGCCGCCGGCACCCAGCTCGGCAGCGTCTTCTCGGACGAACAGGCCCAGCTCGAACTGCGCCAGCTCGAGCGCACCGCGACCTCGACCGTGGCTATTTATGAGGCCTATCTGACCCGCGCCCAGCAGGTTGCCGAACGCAGCCAGCTCAACACCAGCAAGGTGCGCGTCATTTCGCCGGCCATGGCGCCGATTGCGCGCAGCTATCCGCCACGCACGGCACTGCTCGCCGCAGGCGGGCTGGTCGGTGGCCTCCTGGCGGGGCTGGCGCTGGCAGCGGGCCTCGGCTTTCTCCAATATCTTTTTCTGACGACGCGGCCCCGGCCGACCGCACCGCCGCGCATGCGCGCCGCCTGAGGGTCAGAAGGCCGGTCGCGTAAAACCTATTTCGAATGAAAAATGATCTGCCAGAGGGCGGCAGGATTGGTCTTGAGATAGCGGCCGAGGAGGCGCCGCGGCTCGATCATGGTGCGATAGACCCATTCGAGCCCGGCATTCTGCATCCATTGCGGCGCGCGGCTATTCTTGCCGGAGAGAAAATCGAAGAGCCCGCCCGAGGTCTTGATGACCCCGACACCGCGCAGATTTTCGAGATTGCGTGAAACGAATTCCTGTTCGCGCGGCACACCGAGCCCGATCCACAGGATGTCGGGCTGACTGGCGACGATCTCGGCAACGATGCCGGCTTCGTCCTCGGGCTTATAATAGCCATCGCGGGCGCCGGCAAAGATCAGGTTCGGATATTGCGCGCGCATATTGGCGACGGCGCGGCGATTGCCCTCGGGCGTGGCCCCGAAGAAATAGAAACGCAGGCCGGCCTTTTGCGCGAGGCGCGCCACGGCATGCACGAGATCGGTCGTCGCCACACGCTCGCTGAGTTCTTCGCTCGCCACATAGCCCGAAAGCCGCACCATGGGCATGCCATCGGCATGGATCTGGTCGGCCTCAGTGAGAAGCTGCTTGAAATCGGGATCTTCTGCGGCGAGTGCAATGACCTGGCCATTGGCGGAGGTCGAATAGAAGGGCAGCGCGTTTTGTCCGCGGGCCCGCAAGGCGGTGCGCACCAGCATGCGGGCGGATTCTTCCATGCCCAGAACCGAAATCGGCAGGCCGCCGATATTGGTGCTCGGCTCGATTTGCGTGCCGCTTATGTCGCTGTGGTCAACCGGCCGCATGGCCCATCCTGAATCATCGTCCCCCGCAAAGACGCAGGGCCAAGCAAAAGCATTCGGGCAAAACATTTAATGGCGGGTTCAGCCGATGGATTGCATTGCAGGCAAAGCCATCATTGGTCGATGCGGGTACCGATCGAGGTCCAGAGTGCTTGGACTTCCCGAGCCACATCGAACGGTTCGACGGGCTCGCTTCCGGCGGCAAGAACGGCGGCGGCAACGGTGGGAATATCGGCATCCGTTGGCACCAAGCGAATGGTTGAGGTCTCGATCAGGCGCTGGAAGAGGAGATGATGATCGAGGGCGTCCGCGGCCAGCGGCGCATTGACCACGACCCGGCGCCCCGACAGCGCGGCTGCCAATACGCTGCCGCGACGCGAAGTGAGGCCTTCGGCGAAGAGGTAGCAGAAGACGTCGACCTCGGCGAAAATGCGGGCCAGCACATCATCATCGGCAATATAGCCCGTCACCGTCACGCGGTCGGCAAGTCCGAGCTCTTGCACGCTGGCGAAGAAATTCTCTTCGACATTGTCCATGCCCCTGATGAAGGAGCCGGCAAAGACGACGCCGACATCATGTCCGGCCCGCAGCAGTTCGGCCGCCACCTGCAGCACCACGGCGGACTGTTTTTTTGGATAGATCGAACCGAACTGACCAAGGATCAGCCGTCCGGCCCGACGCTGGGCCGACAGGGCGCGGCTCCTCTCGCTCTCGACCTTTTTCTCCGAGGGCAAGATATTGGGCGGAATGGGCACCACCTGCCGCCTGCCGGTCACGAAGCGCGAAAAGCGCGTGGCGGCGAACTCGGCGGCGATTTCGGGCGCGGAAAATTTGAGACGCGTGGCGCAGAGGACGACGGGGGCGAGGACGATCCGCCGCTTCCAATCGAGCGCCAGCCATTCGTGGAGGAAGACGACGACATCCTTCCCCATCAGCCGGGCGACAAGGGCGGCAAGGCCGGGTGTGAAGAGGCGGCGCTTCCAGCCCACAATGGGAAAATTGAAGGCGACGGCATCTCGGCCCCTCAGCGCACGCAGAAGTCCCAAGAGATCGGCATCGAGCACATGGGCTGTGGCGCGGGAACCGAAATGCTGGGCCAGAAGCCGCGAAAACGCCTCCACGCCGCAGAGCTGGCGGGCCGCCGACACGAATACGAGATATTTTTGGCTCACCGCTGCGTTCCCAGCGCCGAAGTCTCGGCTTTTGCGTAACGCAACCTTAGATTCCCAGCGTTAACATGGACTTGCCTCTCGGCTTGCCGCAAAGGGCAGGTCGACCTTGCTGGAGACGCCGATGGCCGCCTCGATTTCGCTTGTTACCCCGAGCTATTCCGGGGATTTTGCGGCCTGCCAATTGCTCTGCGCATCCATGGACCGGTTCGTGAGCGGCTTTGACATGCACTATATCGTCGTCGGCGACGAGGATGCAGCGCTCTTTGCTGGTCTCGCCGGACCAAAGCGACGCGTGGTCACCAATGCCGAACTGCTGCCCAAATTCTGGTCGATCGGACGCTGGCGCGGCCGGCGCTATTCCTGGGCTCTCGGGCTCGGCCTGCCGGTCTATGGCTGGCACCTGCAGCAATTGCGCAAGATCGCCATGACCCTCGCCCAGGAGAGCGAGTGGGTGATGTGCGTCGATTCCGACAATTGCTTCGTTCGCCCGTTCGATCTTTCGACTGTTACCGTCAGCAACAAGGTGCCGCTTTTCGTGACACCGGCCGGCATCACGCCCGACCGACCCAATCACGTCACCTGGCTTGGCAATGCCTACGTCTTGTTTGGCCTGCCCGCTCCCGCACTGCCTGCCGATGACTTCATCGGGCCGATGATCGTCTGGGAACGCGAGACGGTCAGCCAGATGGTGCAGAAGATCGAAAGCTTTGCGGGAAAACCCTGGTGGTCGGCGATCGCCAGGCAGCGGCAGTTTTCCGAATACCTGATCTATGCCGCAGCCGTCGCCAGCGACCCCGCCATCGCCGAACGGCATGAGAAAACGACGCAATCCTGGTGCCTGACCTATTGGGAAGGGCCGGCGCTCGACGACAAGGGGCTGGCTGACTTCATCGGCCAGCTCGCGCCGCACCAGAATTCCATCACTATCCAGTCCCATACCCACACGCCGGCAGACGTGATCCGGCGCGCCGTTCTCGGCTAGCGCGAAGCCTTGTAAGGCGTCGGCAGGATGCCGAGGCTCGCCATGATGCGGCCGACGGGCAAAAGCAGCGGATGGCTGGCGCCAAGCAGCGAACCGGTCCGCAGGAGGACGGCGGCGCCGCGCACAATGCCGAGACCGAGACTCCCGACATTTTTCATCACGGCCGCAGCCGGCGACATATGCGTGCGATCGACGACATAATTGATGCTGCCGGTACGAATGGAGCGACGGGCGAGGAATTTTGCCGTGACCCGCTCAGCCGGAACGAATTCGTGAATGACGGCCTCTTCGCACCACCAAGTCTGAAAACCCGCGCGCTTGCAGCGGGTGAAGAATTCCATGTCGCCTCCGCCGAGGAAATTGAAACGGATGTCGAAGGGCGGCCTGGGCATGGAATCAAAGACCCGGCGACGGGTGAGGCAATTGCCCGAGCCATGCAACTGGTCGACCTGCCTTGTGACCCCGTCGATGGAAATGAAGAGCGGGTGCTGGGCAATGGCTTTTGACACGGGCACATCGAAGCGGCGTTGCACCGGTCCACCCACGAGATCGGCATTTTCCTTTTTTGCCGTCGCGACCATGGCGGTCAGCCAGCCGGGCATCGCCTCTTCGTCGTCGTCGATCATCAGGAAGAATTCGGCTTCCGGAAAGAGGACCTGCGCCTCGCCGAAGGCGCGATTGATGGCGTGGCAATTGCCCTGCTGCGGCTCGATAAAAATATGGCTCGGGATTTTGCTGTTGGCGAGCAATTGCCGGGCTCGCGCCGCGCCCTCGGACTTTGCCCCATCGTTGTCGACAACGACGAGGGCGAAGCCGAAATCAGGCTCCTGGGCCAGAACCGAGCCTATGGTTCGTTCGAGCCAATCGGGTCGGCGGAAGGTTGGAATGCAGATGACGGCCTCGATGGGCTTCTCCGTCACTCTTGCTGCCGTTTGGTTCGAAGCCATTGCGCCCAAGCTCTCAGGATAGCGCCGCACGCAGATCGCCGGGCGCTATCTGGGGTTTCTCCACCAGATCGGCATGGGCCTGCAAGCGCAGCCCGAAAACGGCGATCAGCATGGTAAACCAGATCGGACCGGAATTCTCGAAGAACGGGCTTTCAAAGCAACTGGTGAAGAGGCCGAACATCCAGATGCGGAGATAGAGCCGCGTCAGGTCTTTGTCGCTGCCGCGCGCCAGCGCCACGGATGCATGACGGCAGGGCAGAACGACGAGCCAGATCAAAACGAGGATCAGCAGCGGCCAGCCACCATTGATCAATTGGTCGAGATAGGCGTTGTGGGCATTGGCCGCTGTGACCGCCCAGGTCGAGGCCGAGGCATTGCCGTAGAAGAGCGCATCGGTCTGCCAGAAGGACTGAAAACCGTAGCCTGTAGAAGGCCGGCTGCCGATGGACGACACTGCCAGCTGCCAGATCGAGGTGCGGTCGGTAAAGGTCGCATCGATCCCGAGACCCGTGACGAAGGCGTTGATCTCGGGGGATACCGCGACGGAGAGAATGACGAAATTGATGAGGAACAGACCGCCACCGACGAAGAGCAGGCGGAACATGCCGAGGCGTTCGAAGAGCCAGACAGCAACCAGCACGGCCGGCAGCATGGCGGCCGAGGTCTTGCCACCAGAGCTGAGGAGGAAAAAGGCTGCGAGCACTGTCAGCGTCAGCCCGCTCCAGAACATTTTCATCCTAAAAAGATAGAGGCCGAAGAAAACCGCAAAGGCCATGGCGGCCGCAGCCGTATTCTTGTGACCGAAATGGCCGCGCCAATCCCCGGCCAACGCAGCTTCCGCCGCGTCGGTCGCCTGATGGATGGCGCGGGCCGGCATGAATAGAACACCGAAATAGGAGAGCGCCACCGCCAGGCAGATGCAGATGCCGACGAGCTTTGCAAATTGCGCATTGTCGCGCGGCAGCAACAGCACGGCGCTGGCCGAGAGGATGACGAGCGCCGAATAGATGGTGCGCCGCAGGGCGGCATCGGGCGTGTCGGAAAAAAAGATCGTCAGCACGATCCAGAAGAACACCAGCGCGAGGGGACCATAGGCGCGGATCGCGAGGTCGCGCGCCGGATGCAGGAACAGCATGACCAGCACCAGCCCGGACATGCCGAGCACGATCAACTGGTTGAAGGCATTTGAGCTTTCGCCATAGGCGGCAAGCTGGGCGCTGCTGGCCGGATTGGGCAGCGGGTCGAGCCCGATCCAGAAATAGAGGAAAACCAGGACTAAGAGCGCGGACGCAAACCACCCACCCTGGGGGTTATATGTTTCCGCGCTTGGGTCAGACACCGGCGCCTCCCATGGGAGCCAATCGCATTCTCGTCCCCGTGGCAGGCGGTATCGACCCCCGCACCAGGGTGGCAAAAGCCTGACAGGAAAGTCTGGATAATTCCTTCATGCCGGGGCCACGATTAGCCCCACATTAACGGTCCCCCGCTTGGAAGGGTGAGATTTCCGGCCGATGCCGCTATGGTGGATAAAGGCATCTATGCGCGCGGTTGCGCGGGGACACAAAGGGCATCTTTCATGCGCAGGCGAGACTTCGTCTTGGGTGCATTGGGCACGGGCGCCCTGCCCTATGTCCTGCCGCAGGGTGCCGTCGCGCAAACCGGGCGAACGACCATCCCCTATGGGGCCGCCATTCGCATCGACCCCATGTTGGAAGAGCCGGACTATAGAAAGGCCGTGCTCGACTATTGCCAGGTGGTCGTCGGCGAAGGCGGACTCAAATGGATCGACCTGCGGCCCGACCGCGACAGTTTTGTTTTCGACCAGCCCGACAGGCTTCTGGCCTTTGCCGAGGAGCATGGACTGGAGATGCGTGGGCATACCCTGGCCTGGTATGCGGCCATGCCCGACTGGGTCGAGACCATCGCCTCAGCCGAGGAAGCCCGGACGGAGCTAGTGCGGCACATCGAAACGGTCGTTGGCCGCTATAAGGGCCGCATTTCGAGCTGGGACGTCGTCAACGAACCCATTGCCGACCATCCGACACGCGAGGCGCCGATCCGCGACTCCGTCTGGCAGCGACATCTGGGCAAAGACTATATCGAACTGGCCCTGCGCACGACCGCCAAGGTCAATCCCGATGCGCGGCTGGTGATCAACGATTTCGACTTCGAACAGCCGACCGACAAGGCCCGCGCCCGCCGCAAGGCCTTTCTCGACCTCATTCGCGAGTTGAAGGCGCGCGACGTTCCGCTGCACGCCATCGGGCTCCAGGGACACTTGCAGGGCGAAATCGCCATCGATAAATCCGGACTGACGGCCTTCGTCGCCGAACTGGCATCGATGGACCTGGCGATAATGGTGACCGAACTCGATATCATCGACAATCTGTTGCCCGGGCCCGAGATCGAGCGCGACGGGATCATCGCCCAGCGCGCCAAGGATTTTCTCGACGCTATCGGCGCCGCCAAGCGGCCCGAAGCCGTGCTGACCTGGGGCATCAGCGACAGACATACCTGGGTGCCGATCTGGTTCAGCCGCGACGACGGCATGCCCAATCGGCCCTTGCCGCTCGATGCCGATTTCCGGCCCAAGCCGCTGATGCAGGTCATTCAAGATTTTTGTGCAGAATAGCGGCTGATGGTCCGGCAGGTTTCCTCATACATGCTCGCCAATATTGTCTCGGCAATGTTCGGCTTTGCCTCGGTGGTGATCTTCACGCGCCTGCTCGGTCCGTCCGAATATGGCATCTACATCATCGGCTTTTCCATTGCGGCCATGATCTCGTCCTTGGCCTTTGGCTGGATCAAGGCCTCAGTCGTGCCGTTTACCGCCCATGATGACGGCGCCGATCTGCGGGCGACCACCGGGTTCGCCTTCATCGCGCTGATCCCGCTCGTTCCGATCCTCTACTTCGCCATTTCGGCCTTCGCGCCGCAATATCAGGACTACCTGCTGGCCGCGATCCTCCTCGCCTTCGGCATCGGCTTTTTCGAATTCTATCTCGAAACCTTCAGGGCCAGGCAGCAGACGATTCCCTATCTTTGGGCCACCGTGATCCGCGCCGCGCTGGCGCTGGCGCTTTCCCTCGTGCTGGTGCTGGTCTTCGATTTCGGTGGCGCGGGCCTCGTGCTCAGCGTCATGGCCTCCTATTTCGCCACGAGCCTCATCTTCGCTTCCATGGTCTGGCAGAGCCCGAGAAAACCGTTTGATCCGGCCATGCTGCGCGCCATGCTGGTCTTCGGCTTGCCCATGACCGTTTCCGGCGCGGTCTTCGTGCTGCAATCCATGCTCGATCGCTTTGTCCTTGCCGGGTCTCTGGGCGAACATGCGGCGGGCATTTACGGCGCATCAGCCGATCTCGTGCGCCAGATCATCCTTTTTCCCGGCGTCGCCATCGGCACGGCGGTGGCGCCGATCGCGGTGCAATTGCTAGCGCGGGGCGAAAAGGCCGAGCTTGACCGGCACCTGGTCGACAGCACGGAAATGCTGCTGGGCGTGCTCGCTCCGGCGGTTGCGGGCCTCGCCATCATTGCCGCCAAGCTCGCCTCGCTCGTGCTCGGCGCCGATTTCCGGCTCGACGCGGCAAACCTCATTCCGCTCATCGCGCTGGCCTGGCTCTTCCGCTCCTTTTCCTATCAACTGCTGCATGTCAGCTTCCAGATCCGCAAGACGCCCGGCCTGATGCTGGCGCAGGGCCTTGCCATTCTCGTCATCAATGCGCTGGCGCTTTTCATTCTGGTGCCGCGCTTCGGCCTCATGGGAACAGCTTTCGCCTTGGTCATTTCCGAAGCCGCGGGCATTGTCATCGGCTATCTGTTGACGCGCCGCGCCTATCCTCTGCCGCTTGATCCCCGCCCCTTCCTCAAGGTGGGCCTTGCGACGCTGGGCATGGCGGTTCCCACCTATCTCGTCGATCGCGCCCTGCCGGACATGGGTGTGCTGGATATTGCGCTCCCGGTCCTTGTCGGTGTGCTCACCTATGGGCTCTGCGCCTATGCGCTCGACATTGCCGGTATCCGCAGCCGTTTGAAGACGCTGCGGACGCGTTCGTCGCCGCTTCCCGCCGGTCGCTAAAAATTTACGGATTCCGCCAAGGATCCCTAAACCCTGATGCAAGATATGGCCCCGAGATCGACTGTTCCGGCCGAGCTAAACCCCGCGCATTAGTCCAAATTAACAAGTTGAGCCGCTAGATTTACGCCAGTTCGGGGCGGCAGTTTTCGCGAAGAGCAAGAGCTCCGCCCAAAATACAAAGCCCAAGAATGGGCGTCAGGCCGGGTGCAGGACAGCGCCTGGCGGACAGGCGAGGTTGGCTTGGTATCGCTGCGCGTCAGCGAAACAGTCGCCGCGCCGGTCTTGTGGGACAGGGTGCGACATGAACGTGCGGGTACAGAACAGCAAAGATCTGCCTTTGGCCGTCGATCTCGACGGCACGCTGATATCGGCCGACCTGCTGTGGGAAAGCATTTTCCAGCTCCTCAAGAAGAACCCGCTGTTCCTGTTCATGCTGCCGGTCTGGCTCATGGCGGGCAAGGCGCACCTCAAGGCCGAGATCGCCAGCCGCGTGGATTTCGATGCCGCCATCCTGCCCTATCGCCAGGAATTTCTGGATTTTCTCAATGCCGAAAAGGCGACCGGCCGCGAAATCGTGCTGGTGACGGCGGCGGCCGAGCCCTTTGCCAGCGCCGTTGCCGCCCATCTCGGCATTTTCACCACCTTTCATGCATCGAGCCGCGACACCAACCTTGCCGCCCACCGCAAGGCGGCCCTGCTGGTCGAGCATTTTGGCGAGGGCGGCTTCGACTATGCCGGCAATGACCGCGCCGATATTCCCGTCTTCAAGGTCGCGCGCGCGGCTGTGGTCGTCGCACCGGACCGGACGGCTCACCGCTATCAGCAGACGAGCGGCGCCCGCCGTTTCGAGCGCACCAAGCCGAGCTGGAAAACCTATGTAAAGATGCTGCGGGTGCATCAGTGGCTGAAGAACCTCTTGGTCTTCGCCCCGGCCATCCTGGCGCACCAGATCACCAATCCCGAGGTGCTGCTGCCCTCGCTCGGCGCCTTCGTCGCCTTCTGCGCCGCGGCCTCGGCCATCTATATCATCAACGATATTCTCGACCTGCCGCTCGATCGCCAGCACGCGACCAAGCGCAATCGGCCCTTCGCCAATGGCACGCTGTCGATCCCCTTCGGGCTTTCCGTATCGGCCGGGCTGATCGCGATCGCGGTCGTAGTCTGCGTCTTTCTTCCGCCCGTCTTTGCGCTGGTCATCGGCCTTTATGTCGTGTCGACCACCGCCTATTCGCTGGCGGTTAAGCGCATGCTGCTGATCGACGTGCTGTGCCTTGCCGGCCTCTATACGCTGAGGATCATCGGCGGCAAGGCCGCGGCAGACCTGCCGCTATCCTTCTGGCTCATCGCCTTTTCCATGTTCTTCTTCCTCTCCCTGGCGCTCGTGAAGCGCTATGTGGAGCTGCAGACCTCCAAGGTCAGCGAGCGCGACCGCATTGCCGGGCGCGGCTATCGGCCCGAGGATATGGCCATTGTCGGCCAGGCCGGCATCGCCTCCGCCTTTACCGCCACGCTCGTGCTCTCGCTCTATATCCAGAGCCAGGAAATCATCGGCTACTATTCCTCGCCCTGGCTGATCTGGCCGCTGGTGCCGATCGTCCTCTACATCGTCATTCGCATCTGGATCCTCGCCTATCGGCGCGAGATGCATGACGACCCGGTGGTCTTCATCGCCACGGACTGGCGCAGCCAGATTTTCGTCGCCTTCGGCGCCCTGCTGATGATCGCGGGGAATTTCATCTGATGGCGGCCAATCTCGACAGCTTTGGGCGCATCGATCGCCATTCGCGCCGCTCTCTGGCGCCTGATCTTGCCATGGAGAGCCTCGATGGGAGCAGCGACGAACCGAGCCTTCTCGCCTTCGGCAATGGCAAATCCTATGGCGATAGCTGCCACAATGAGGGTGGCGCGCTGGTGCCGATGCGCTCGCGCCGCGACATCCTGCATCTCGATATTTCGAGCGGCGTGCTGAAGGCGGAAGCCGGCGCCACGCTCGAAGAAATCATCGCCCACGCCGCCCCGCATGGCTTTTTCCTGCCTGTTACCCCCGGCACGCGCTTCGTCACCCTGGGCGGGGCCATTGCCAATGATGTGCATGGCAAGAACCACCATGTGCGCGGCACCTTTGGCTGTCACGTCACGGGCTTTGACCTGCTGCGCTCGGATGGACGGCGCTATGCCTGCTCGCCGAGCGAGAATGCGGAGCTCTTCGCCGCCACGATCGGCGGCATGGGGCTGACCGGGATCGTGCTCAGCGCCAGCATAAAACTGATGCGCGTGGGATCGCTCGATGTCGAGGAAGAGATCACGCCCTTTGCCGATCTCGAACGCTATTTTGAGCTCGCCGAGGCTGCAGACGCCGCCAACGAATATGCCGTCGCCTGGGTCGACCAATTGGCCCCGACCAATCGCGGCGTGATTCTTACTGGCAACCACGCGCAGAACGGCAATTTCCAGACTGCGAAGTCGGCGACCCGGCTCACCGTACCCTTCGAAATGCCCTTCTCCATGCTCAATGGCTGGAGTTTGAAGGCCTTCAACTTCGCCTATTTCCACGCCAAGGCGCGGAAGAGCGGCAAGAAGACCCTCAGTGCCTATGGCAGCTTCTTCTACCCGCTCGATGCGGTGGGGAACTGGAACCGGCTCTACGGTCCCAAGGGCCTCTACCAGCACCAGAGCATCATTCCCTTCGCTTCCGCCCCTTCGGTTATCCCGCAACTGCTCGACGCCAGCCGCAAGGACGGTCAGGCCTCTTTCCTGACCGTCCTAAAACGCTTTGGCGCTGTGGCTTCGCCCGGCCTCTTCTCGTTCCCGCGGCCCGGCTACACGCTGACCATGGACTTTTCCAACCGTGGAGCTTCGACCTTAAAGCTGCTCGAAAGGCTCGATGCGCTGACCGTCGAAGCCGGCGGGCGCGTCAATCCCTACAAGGACCAGCGCATGAGTGCGGCGACCTTTGCAGCCGGCTTTCCCGAATGGACCGAGCTCGAACGCTATCGCGACAAGCGCTTCTCATCCGATTTCTGGCGGCGCACCGCGCTCAGCCTTTCCGCCGAGGCGCCGGCCCTGGCCGCCGAATAGAGGACAAACATGACCTACCTGCCCTTCATCCTCTTCACCGTTTTCACCAATGCCGCCGCCCAGCTCATGCTCAAGGCCGGCATGAGCTCGATGGGCTCGATCAGCTTTACCGCGGATACGGCGATCTTGCGCATCTTCCAGATCGTCTTCAATCCCTGGGTTTTTGCCGGGCTCGTGACCTTCGTCATCTCCATGGCCTCGCACCTTTATGTGCTCTCCAAGGTCGATATCTCCTTCGCCTATCCTTTCCTGAGCCTTGCCTATGTGGCCGTCGCCATCTTTGCCTGGCTGGTTTTCAAGGAAGACCTCGGCGCCTTCAAGATCGCCGGCATTGCGCTCATCTGCGTCGGCACGGTGCTGATCGCGCAGGGCGGAACCAAGCATGTCGAGGCGACTGAGACCGTCGCCAGCCTCGATCAGGCGCGGACCTGATCGCCAGATGATTCAAGCCAACAACAATAGTTTTCACAGATAGGGCGGAACGAAACATGAGACACATTATCTTCGGCGGTGATGGCTTCGTTGGCCGGCATCTGGCCCCGCGTCTTCTCAATGCCGGTCACGAGGTTATCGTGGCCGATATCGTCAGGTCGGACCTGCCGCACTATCGCGATGTCCAGTTCGTCAAGACCGATGTCACGAGCGACGTTTCCGTGCGCGATCTCGGCATCAAGCCGGACGACATGGTCTATAACCTCTCGGCCAAAATGCTCTCGCCCATTCAGGTGCGGGCCAAGCGGCACGATTTCTTCTTTCCGGTGAACTATTACGGCACCGAAAACATCATCCGCGCCATGGACAAGGCCGGCGCCAATCGCCTCGTCCATTTCACCACCGACATGGTCTATGGCCACACCTATACCTGGCCGCAGAAAGAGGACCATCCCTGCGCCCCGCTCGGGGAATATGGCCTTTCCAAATACAAGACCGAGCTGCTCGCTGCCGAATGGCGCGAAAAGGGCATGAACATTTCCCTCTTCCGTCCGCGCCTGATCATCGGGCCGGGACGCCTCGGGATTCTCGCAAAACTCTTCAAGCTGGTCGACATGAACCTGCCGGTGCCGATGATCGGTTCGGGCAAGAACCCCTATCAGTTCATCTCGGTCTTCGACTGCGCCTCGGCGGCCCATGCCGCCTTTACCGCCGGCGTGCCGAACGAGGTCTATAACCTGGGTTCGCTCAATCCCCCGACGACGCGCGAGCTTCTCACCAAGCTGATCAAGCATGCCGGCTCGCGCTCGCTGCTGGTGCCGACGCCGGGCTGGGCGGTCAAGCGAACGCTCGACCTGCTTGATCTCATGAACATGCCGATCATGGACCCCGAGCAATATCTGATCGCCGACGAGATGTGCATTCTCGACGTTTCCAAGGGCGAACGGGAACTGGGCTGGGTGCCGCAATATCGCGACGAGGACATGCTCGTCGCCGCCTACACCGAATATCGCAAGAAGCTGGCCGGTGCCGAGCCGACGGCCGCAACGCAATCCAAGGCCGCCTGAGGAGACCGCCCATGAGCAGTGTGATGAAACTCTCCGACGCCCCGGCGCGCGAAACCAGGACGGTCAAACCTGATCTTCTGACGGTCGAAGACGCCAAGGCGCTCGACATCAAAAAGATCAACGAGCTTTTCACCGAGCATATGAATCCCGGCCAGCTTCACTTCATGAAGCTCTTGGGCTTCCACAAGGTGAAAATCGAGCGTGCCGAGGGCATGTACTATTTCGACCAGAACGGCAGAAAGATCCTCGACTTCTTCGGCGGCTTTGGTTCGCTCGCCTTCGGCCACAACCATCCGCGCATTCTCGAAGCGCGCAGGAAATTTGCCGAGGAAAAGCGCCAGGAAATCGCCATCGCCTTCCTCTCGCAATATGCGACCGCGCTGGCCGCCAATCTTGCCGCGTGCTCGCCGGGCGATCTCGATATGGTGTTTCTCGGCTCCTCCGGTTCCGAAGCCATGGAAGCGGCCATCAAGGTTGCCGAACGTGCTGCCGGCCCGAACCGTCCCAAGATCGTCTATGCGGAAAATTCCTTCCACGGAAAGACCAAGGGCGTGCTCTCGATCACCGATGGCGCCCTCTATCGCGGCCAGTTCAAGCTGACCGACAATACTTTCCGTGTGCCCTTTGGTGACATCGACGCCATCGAGGCAGCCTTCAAGTCCGACCCGACCATCGGCACCATCGTGCTCGAAACCGTGCAGGGCGGCGGCGGCATCATCGAGGCGCCGGCCGAATTCTGGACCAAACTCCGCGCCCTTTGCGACAAGTATGGCGTGCTCTGGGTGGCCGACGAAGTGCAATGCGGCTTTGGCCGCACCGGCAGATTCTACGCCTTCGAACACTATGGCGTCGTGCCCGATGTGACGGCCCTCGCCAAGTCGCTCGGCGGCGGCAAGGCGGCCATGGGCGCCATGATCGCCAGCCGCGAGGTCTATATGAAGGCCTATGGCACTTCAAAGACCGCGATGATCCATGCCATGGCCACCTTTGGCGGCATCGGCGAGGCTTCGATCACCTCGATCGAAGCGCTCAATGTGCTCTACGATGAAGGCCTGATCGACAACTCAGCCGAGACGGGCGACTACCTGATCGAAAAGCTGCGGGGGTTGCAGGCCAAATACCCCACCCTGCTGAAAGAAGTGCGTGGCCGCGGCATGATGGTCGGCCTTGAATTCCACGATTTTTCGCAGACCCTGCCCATGGTCCTACGTCCAGTCGTGGCGGCGCTCGACGACAAATTGAAGGGTTCGCTGCCCGGCTTCATCGGCAGCCACCTGCTGCGCGATCACGGCGTGCTCGTCGCCTTCACCGAATACAACCGCAACGTCATCCGGCTAGAGCCGCCGCTGATCTGCACGCGCGAAAATGTCGATGAATTCATCACTGCACTCGACGAGGTTTTGGCGCGCGGTGTGGTGAAGATCGTCACGGATTTCGTGCGGGCCCAGGTGGGCTAAAGCACGAGCAGGAAAAAAGGCCGGGCCGGAGCCCGGCCTTTTCACTTTGCTATGATGGCAGAATACCGTCGCGGATGAGAAGGTCCCAGCAGGGATTGAGCGCGATTGCCTGCCGACCGGCCAGCGCCTCAGCAAAGGTTGCTTCGATATCCCGCCGCGCCCAGGTGACCGGGCATTTTGCGCGCAGGACGCCATCGGCCGCTTCGATAGCGGCCTTGGTCTCGGGCTTGAGGGCGCCGAAAGTGCGGGTGGGATCGGCGCCGATCTGGAGATGTGGCGTCGGCTGGCGATCCAGAATCCAGGGCAAGGGATCGGTGAAGTCGAGGGTCATGAGGCCCTCGAGCCTGACATTGTTTTCAGCCTCGAAGGCGAGGAGCGCTTCGACCGCGCTTTCGGCCGACAGCACCCACTGCACCTGATTGTCGATATCGGCGAAATATTGCCAGTTGGGGAGCTGGTCCTTGCGCGCCAGATCCTCATAGGCCTCGCGGAAATCGGCATAGTGCACACCGATCATTTCGGCGCGCTCGATCATGTCCCAGCGCGCGGACACCTGACCGATATTCTTGAGGAGCGGTGCATCGACCTGGGCATAGGTCACGCCCGCCGCGAAGGCCCTGACACTTTTGGAGATGATCGTCGTCATGGTCGGCACGATGGCGAAGGCGGCGAGCACCAGGACGGCAGTCCGAAAATGGCCCTTGAGATTTTTGGTACGTACCAGAATGAGCGCGAGCACCGGCCAGATGAAGATGAATTCCTGGCTGCCGCTATTCTGCGTTTCAAAGATGATGCCGCCGAGAATGGCGACGGAGAACCAAACAAAGCTGCTATCGAGGATGCGCTGAAATCCATCGCACCAGTCGAGCGCGAGCAGCACCAGGGCCAGAAGCGCAGCCGGTAGCAGGACGTCGAGCTTGTTGGTGATGACGGTACGGAAGCGCGGCAGAAGGGTCGATGAATTGCTTCCCGCGAGTTCGGAAATGTCGCGCAGATAGGCCGAAACCATACCGGTCAGCAGTTCCAGCGCAACTAGAGGCAAAAGAAAAAGGCCGGCGGCGAGGAAGGCATTGGCCCATCTAATGCGCCCGGCCAGTACGGCCAGAGCGCAGAAAAGCCCGCCGACGATAAAGCCGGTGATCTTGGTGAGAAACAGCGCCAGCATGGTGGCGCCGCAGAAGAGGGCAAGCGTGCGCCCTTCGCGCAGGAACAGGAGGCCGCTCAGCAGCACATAGAGCAGGACCACCACGTGGCGATTGTAGATGCCGAAACCATCAAGACCTGGCAGCGGATGATAGAATTGCGCATTGGACGGCGCGATGGCGAAGACAAGGAAGGGGCCGAGCAGCAGCAGCGACAGCGCACGATCGCGACGCGAAACCTCCCAGAGCACCACGGCCATGAGCGGCGCGGCGACGACGAGCAGCGCCCATTGCGCGAGCAGGAGGGGTTGCGCTGCCGGGAAAAGCTCAAGTCCCCAGGCAAAGAGATAATAGCCGAGCGGACCGACCGGCATGGAGAAATCGACGCTCGGCAATTGTCCGCTGGCAATACGATGCGCGGCGTCGAGATAAAGATAGGTATCCCAGTACATCGGCCCGATGGGCACGACGAGGGGCAGCGCCAGAAGGCCCGCCAGTGCGGATAGGACCAGCAGCAGCCAGAGCAATGGCTGTGTCAAAAAGCCTGCCCGTTCAGTCCGACGTGCCCTCTCCCCCAGACCCGCAGATGCCATGGACCACGCTTATCCCCTGCTTTCCTGACCGGCTGATATCTCGCCACTTTCCGGCAACGACACACTAACGGTTTTCGACCTTCCCAATTCTTAATTCTGGAGAAGAAGTTAACGGGTTCGGTAATATTGTCTCTATTAACTCAAGTCCAAGGCAGAACTGAATTTTCCTGCGGTTGGTGCTACAAACAGCCTGGGACAAAAGTGCTTTGCGACAGGCGGATTTGGGATGAGCATCCTCCTGGAAGGACGAGAGGCGCGGCGGCGACGGCGGTTCAAGCTGTCCGGACGGGCGACCCTGGGGGGTATCGTCGGGGCCGTGGAAGGCGCGGCGGCCGCAGGGCTGAGCCTGATGCTCTCCTATGCCCATGACATCCTGATCGTTCTGGCCGTGGGGGCCACTGCCGGCCTCATCTATGGCGTGTTGGCGTCGCGCGCCGCGCGCAAGTTCCTGGCCTATGCCGACCTGCGTCAGCCCTATGCCCTCCATGCCGTGCTGAGCTGGTTCCCGGCCGCTGCCATCGCATTTCTCGTGGCGCTGGCCGTCTCGCGCTGGGATCTGATCTGGGGGCGCACCTTCTGGGGCTGGCTGTTCATCACGCCATTCGTCCTGACCATTCTGCGCATCTATCTCTATCGCCGCATCGCCACCATGCTGGCGCGGGGGCAGTTCCAGGTCGAGCGCATCGGCGTCATCGGCGACGAAACGGCCATATCGCAGCTTCGCGCCGACCCGCGCATCTGGCAGCAGGGCGGACAGGTCGTGACCGATCTCATCCTGCCCGAAGGCATGGCGGGCAAATTGCCTGTGCCCGAAGCCATTGCCGCCTTTGCGCGCCGCTGCATCGAAAAAAATTGCCAGCACGTGCTGCTGGTGGGCGATCTCAATGACCTTGAGGCCATCGAGACCATTGTGGATCCGTGCCGTCCCTATGCGCTCAATGTCCTGCTCTATCCGGCGCGCGGTTTTGAGAGGCCGAAGGTCGATCTTGTCGATATCGTGCCGCTGGGCTCGGTCAATTCGGTGCGTGTCCTCAGCGCGCCGCTCAACGATGTGGGGCATCTTCTCAAGCGCAGTTTCGATATTGCCGCCGCCGGCTTTGGACTCTTGCTGCTCTCTCCGCTGCTGCTGGCCGTCGCTGTTGCGATCCGGATGACCAGCCCCGGCCCGGCGCTTTATCGCCAGGAGCGCCGCGGCTTTAACGGCCGCAATTTCCATATCCTGAAATTCCGCTCCATGCGGGTGATGGAAAGCGGCCGCGCCATGCGCCAGGCCGAGGTCAACGATCCGCGCATCACGCCTATCGGTCGTTTCATCCGCCGCACCAGCATCGACGAACTGCCCCAGCTCATCAATGTGCTGCGCGGCGAGATGAGCCTGGTCGGCCCGCGGCCGCATGCCATTTCCCACGATGACGAACTGTCGGAAAAGTTCGAGCTTTACGCGCAGCGCCAGCGCATCAAACCCGGCATTACCGGCTGGGCCCAGGTCAATGGCCATCGCGGCAATACGTCCACCCAGGACAAGATCGAAGCGCGCACGCTGCACGACCTCTATTATGCCGAGAACTGGTCCATGCTGCTCGATATCTGGATCGTGCTCCTGACTATTTTCTCCCCGCGCACCCGGCAGAACGCCCACTAATCGCCGGGCCCGATTTGCATTTTGCGGGCAGATTTGGGGAATATTAACCACGTTGCGTCATCGTCTTTTCCAAACGGAAATGGCGATGACCAACAAAATCATGCAGCAGGCTGAGCCTCTGATCGAAGGGGGCAGGTTCCTCGTCGCGCTGGCACCGCGCCTGCCGCGCATGGCGGGCGCCACGGCCGTCGTGATGTTCCTTGCCTTCGCCGCCATTCAATTCAGCCCGCAGACTTTTGAGGCGAGCCTTGCCTTGCGGGTGCCGGCCGGCAGCGAGCCGGCGCGGGAAGCGGAAAAACTGACCGACCAGCAATATCTGGGCGATGCGGTTTCCCGGCTCGCGCCCGACATCGTCGCCGACTTGCGTCAGGGCGGCGGCGGCGTGCTCGATACGACCGCCCTTTTGGGCAAGCGCCTAAGCCTGCGGCCGGCCGATGACGGCACCAATCTGGAGCTGACGGCCACGGCCGGAACGCCGGCGCGGGCCAAAGCCATCGTGACCGCGATAGCGGAAAGCTATGTGACCCTGGCGGGATTGCCGCCGGCTCTCTCCGGAGCCCCGCCGGAACAAACGGCATCGACCACGGCGGACGCCATCCCGTCCGCTATTTCCGCCAATGAGGCGGACACGCAGCTGCTGCAAAAAAAGTTGAGCCTTGCCTGGGAAGAGCGGATCCGGCTTGAAAGCCGTGCACAGCGCATCCAGTCGCTGGTTGCCGATGGCAATTATGCCATGCTGGCGCTCGATGCCGAGAACCTGCCGAGCTTGGGCCGGCAAATCGACGATCTCGCAACGCTCGAAGTCGAACGCCAGAAACTGGCCGTCGATCTCCTGCCCCAGCACCCGCGCATGCGCGTACTGCAGGAGGAAATCGACCAGCTTACCGCCGACCTCGATACGGGCATGCAGCAATTGGCGAAGCTGGTCGTTGCCGACCGCGATGCGGCGCGGCGCCTCGAAGACGGGCTGCGAGACCAGTTGATCGCCGCCACGACGCCGGTCTCGGTCGATACGGATGTCCTGACCGGCGCCATTGGCGATCGCCTGGAGCCGAAAGTAACGGCCCTGCCCCGACCGGTCCGGACCGACCTGGTTCTGGCCCTTTCAGGCGGCCTCGCCTTTTTTGGCCAGATCGGTCTTTTTGCCTTTTTGCGTTCGCGGCAAAGGGCGGCGGATGACGTAGTGGAGACGGAATATGCCATGGAGCCGGTGGACGACACGGTCTATGCGCCGGTCGACGCGCTTCAGCCGGAAGAGGACGTAGCGCATAACTGGCTCGACACATCGGTCGCGCCGGAAACCGCGGTCGAAGCGGCGTGGCTCCCCGAGCCTCTAGTGGCCGATCCGGTTGTCGAAGAGGCCAAAGGCCCGGCCGAGGTGCAGGCGACCACCCATGGACTGGACGATGCCCATATCGTCGCCATTCGTTGCCGGGGCGACATGGGCGCCGCCGCGCGGCGACTTCTCGGGCAATATGAAGGCCAGGGCCGGCGCGTGGTCTTCGTCGATGCGGCCAGCCGCCGCCGCGGACGCTCGCCCGGCATCAGCGATCTCTCGCTGGGTCTGGCATCCTTTGCCGATATCATCCATGGCAGCGGTTCCCACGAAACCGCGCTCGTGCCCTGGGGCCGGCAGGCCCAGTTCGACCCCGCCGCTAAATCGGTGCGCATCCTGATCCAGGCGCTGGCCGAACTCTATGACGTCGTCATCTTGACGCTCGACAGCGACAATCTCGCGGCTTGCAAGCCCCTCACGGCTCTGGCCGACCTGACGCTGGATGCGAGCGATATTCCAGGCTTTGCCAAGGCGGCAGCCTAGCCGAACATCAGGTGCCGGATCTGCGTATAGTCGAGCAGGGACTGCATGGAGAGATCGGAGCCATAGCCGGAATTCTTCATGCCGCCATGCGGCATTTCCGTTGCCATGAAGCCATGGGTATTGATCCAGGTCACCCCATATTCGAGCGCATCGGCTAGCGCCAAAGCCTCGTCGGCATTGCGCGACCAGACCGATGAGCCAAGGCCATATTCCGAGGCATTGGCCCAATCGACGGCGGTCTGCAGCGTGTCGAAAGGCGTGATGCTGACGACGGGACCAAAGACTTCCTTCTGAACGATCTCGGCTTCAATGGGGGCGGCGACAAGCGTTGGGGCGAAGAAGAAGCCGTCCGCTTCCGCCGCCCGGCCTTGCATGACATCGGCACCAGAGCTTTTGGCGCGATCGACGAAGCCCGCCACGCGCTCGTGGTGCCGCGCGCTGATGACGGGACCGAATTCGACATCGTTGCGCTCGGGGCGGCCATAGACGAGCGAGCCGAGCATGGTTTCGAGCCTGTCGGTCAAAGACTGGACAATCGTTTTGTCGGCAAAGATGCGGCAGGCGGCGGTGCAATCCTGCCCGGCATTGTAAAAGCTCGCTTCGCGCAGCGTTTCCACCAGTTTGTCGAGATCGGCATCGGCCGCAACGATCACCGGCGCCTTGCCGCCGAGTTCGAGATGGGTGCGCTTGATCATCGGCCCGGCGGCAGCCTGCAAGACGGCGCGCCCGGTGCGGACGTCGCCGGTCAGCGAGATCATCCGCACGAGATCATGCGAAATCAGCTTTTGGCCAACATCAGGCCCATTGCCGCAGATGATGTTGATGACGCCGGGCGGCAGCACCTCGGCGAAAATCCTGGCCAAGGCCAGGAGGCTCAGCGGGGTGAGTTCGGAGGGTTTTATCACCACCGTATTGCCCGCGGCGATGGCCGGGGCGATCTTCCAGGCAGCCATGAGCAGGGGATAGTTCCAGGGCGCGATCTGGGCGATGACCCCGATGGGGTCGCGGCGCACCAGACTCATGCGCTTGGAAGAGCGGTAATTGCCCGCCGCTGGAGCGGGCATATTGCGTACCGCGGTCGCAAAGAAACGGAAGACGTCGACGACATTGCCGATTTCGCCGCCCCGCGCATAGCGCAGCGGCTTGCCGGCGTTTCGCGACTCGATCGTGCCGAGCGTTTCGGCTGAAGCTTCGATCCTGTCGGCAATGGCCAGGAGGGCAGCGCTGCGTTCGCGTGGCGTGGTTTTCGACCATGCGGCAAAAGCCCTATGTGCCGCGCGGATGGCGCGATCGATCTGATCGGGGCTGGCCGACGCAACCTCGGCAAGCCTCGTGCCCAGCGCCGGTTCGAAGACGGTTTCAATCGCGCCCTCGCCGGCAACGAAATCGCCATCGATAAAGAGACGCGTTTCGAAAGCGGTCATGCGTTTTTCTCCAATTGAGCCGCCGGCAGATAGTGGGCGCGGGCCGCTTCGCCGAGATAATTCCAGAAGGCCAGGTCATGAGGACGGCCCTCGGGACGCCATTCGGGGTGCCACTGCACGGCAAAAACCGGCGCCGTCGTGCCGGTTGCGGAAATGGCCTCGATCACCCCTTCGGGGCCGGTGGCATTGACCGCCAGCCCCTCGCCCAGGCGGTCGATGGCCTGATAGTGGACGCTGTTGACGTCGAGAACCCCGCTGCCCGAGAAACGCTGCAGCATGCTGCCGGCCACCACGTCGACCTTGTGACCATAACCGAAAGTGTCGCCGAGATCGGCCTCGGCAGGCGCATGGTGTCTTTGCGCGAGATCGGCCTCCCTCAAATCACGAAGTGTGCCGCCGAGGGCCACATTGATTTCCTGCAAGCCGCGGCAGATGCCGAAGACCGGTTTGCCGGCATCGATGGCCGCGCGGATCAGAGCGTGCCCAAAAAGATCGCGACCGCGGTCGGTCGGCGCCTGAGCCGGCACCCGCGACCCGTAGCGAACAGGCTCGATATTGGAGCCGCTGCCGGTGAGCAGCAGAGCATCGAGCCGCCCGACGATTTCGGCTGCATTGGCCTCCGGCTGATTGGTTGGAATGATGACGGGAACCCCGTTCGCGAACCGCTCCACCGCTTCGAGATAGCGATGCTTGACCGCCTGGGCGGGCTCGCCCTCGACCTGACGCTCGCAGGCGATGACGCCGATAAGAGGCCGATGCTGCATGATTTTCTTCCCGCCCGCGCGAAAATGCCTTGCTGCCTTCCCCTGACGTGAAGGCTCCTGCTAGGGTAACGCTGGAACGCACCAAAAGTCGACGGACGAGGCATGAGCATCGAAGCGACAGTGAATACCGACATCGTGAGCTGGCTCGAGCAGAACCCGCAGATCGAAGTTTTGCATACCGCCGTCTGTGATCTCAACGGCATCATGCGCGGTAAGCGCATCCCCATCGACCAGGCCCGGCGCATCGGCGAAAACGGCATCCGCATGCCGCTGTCCATCGTCGGCGTGGACGTCTGGGGCGAGGATATCGTGGGCAATCCCATGGTCTATTCGAGCGGCGACGTCGACGGCATTTGTAGCCCGACCGGACGCGGCGCCCTGCCCATCAACTGGACGACGCGACCGAGCGCCATGATCCCGCTCTGGCTGTTTCAGGATACGCGCACGCCGTTCCTTGGCGATCCGCGCCAGGCTCTGGCGCTGGTGCTGCGGCGCTATTCGGAAATCGGGCTCAAGCCGGTGGTCGCCACCGAACTCGAATTCTATCTCGTCGATCCCGACGCCGACTCTGCGCAGCCGCCGATTTCGCCCTATACAGGCAAACGGCTCGATTCCGACGCCATTCTCTCGCTCGATGAGCTCGAAGATTTCGGCGAATTTTTCCGCGACGTCTATCTGCAATGCGAGCAGCAGAATGTACCGGCTGACACCGCCGTCGCCGAAAACGGGGTCGGGCAGTTCGAGATCAACCTGCTCCACACCGACGGGCTGAAAGCCGCCGATGACGCCGTGCTCTTCAAGCGCATCGTCAAGGGCGTGGCGCGCAAACACAAGCTCGTCGCCACCTTCATGGCAAAGCCCTATGGCATGCGCTCGGGCAATGGCTTTCACGTGCATTTCAGCCTCAATGATGCGGCCGGCAACAATGTCTTCGACGACGGCACGGAAACCGGCTCGGAAGTGATGCTGCATGCGGTCGGCGGGTTGATGGCCGGCATGGCGGAATCGACGCTGCTCTTTGCCCCGCATTTCAATTCCTATCGGCGCCTGCGCCCCGATACGCATGCGCCAAGCTCGATTTCCTGGGGCTATGAAAACCGCACCACGGCCCTTCGCATTCCCGGCGGCAATCCCAAGGCGCGGCGCATCGAGCATCGCGTGGCCGGCGCCGATGCCAATCCCTATCTCGTCCTCGCTGGTATTCTGGGCGCCGCCCTTGTCGGCATCGAGGACAGCATAAAGCCGCCAAAGCCGTTCAAGGGCCGCGCCTATTCAGAACGCCTGCCGAAACTGCCGGCCGACTGGGCTTCGGCGGTCAATGCCTTTGAAGACGGCGACATGATCCCGCGCATTTTCGATACGACGCTGCATTCCATGTTCGTCGCCTGCAAAAGGCAGGAGATCGCCGGCTTTGCCTCGCAGGTGACCGACCTCGAATTCTCCGCCTATCTCGAGGTCGTGTGATGGCCGAAGTTCCGAACGCCAATTCGCCCTATCCGCCGAGCTATTATGCGGCCTCGCGCAACATCATCCGCGATACCCAAAAGCTCGAAGGCGAGGTGACGGCCGATATCTGCGTTGTCGGGGCCGGCTATTCGGGCATGTCGACGGCCATTCATCTCGCCGAACAGGGTTTGAAGGTCGTGGTGGTCGAAGCCGCCGAAGTCGGCTGGGGCGCTTCGGGGCGCAATGGCGGGCAGGTGGTCAACGGGCTCAATGCGAGCCTTGCGACTATCGGCCGGCGCTATGGCGAGAAAACAGCCAATTTCGTCGGTGGTCTCGTGCAGGAAGGCGCTGGGATCATCTATGACTGGGTTGCCCGCTACGGCATCGACTGCGATCTCAAGCGCGGCAATATCTATGCCGCCTATACCGAACAGCACATGCGCGACCTCGAGGCCAAGAAGGCGCTCTGGCGGCGCCATGGCATGGACGACCATGAGCTGCTCGACCGCGCGGCAGTCCGCGACCATATCGGCTCCGATGTCTATGCCGGCGGCATGATCGACCATTCGGGCGGGCATATGCATCCGCTCAACCTCGTGCTCGGCGAAGCCCGGGCATTCGAGGGGCTGGGCGGGATGATTTATGAGCATTCCCCGGTGACGCGGGTCAGCCAGAGCCCCGATAGCGCCGTGGTAGAGACGGCGAGTGGACGAGTGACGGCCAAGACCGTTGTCGTCTGCGGCAATGCGTATCTCGGCAATGTCGTGCCCGAACTGACCTCGCGCGTCATGCCGGTTTCGACCCAGATGATGGCGACGGCGCCGCTCGGCAAGGAGCGCGCCGAGGCCTTGCTGCCGACCGGCATGTGCGTCGAGGACGTGCGCTATATTCTCGATTATTTCCGCATCAGCGGGGATTATCGGCTGATCTTCGGCGGCGGCGTCGTCTATGGCGGCACCGACCCGGCCGATGTCGTCGCAAAGCTGCGGCCGAATATGGAAAAGGTGTTTCCGCAACTGAAAGGCGAGCGGATCGACTTCGCCTGGAGTGGCAATTTCGCGCTATCCTTCTCGCGCGTGCCGCAGATGGGGCGCCTCGGCAATCGTATCTATTTCGCCCATGGCTATTCCGGCCACGGCGTCACCGGCTCGCACCTGTTCGGACGCATTCTATCCGAAGCCATTCAGGGCAATACCAAACGCTTCGACACTTTTGCGGCGCTGCCCTGGATCCCTTTCCCCGGCGGTCGTCTGTTCCGGGCGCAATATTCCACCATTGGCTCGTGGTGGTACGAGCTGAAGGATCGCCTGGGGCTTTAGGGCGAGGCCGGCGTTTCGGCCTTTTCCGGCCGCTTAGGCACGCCTTCATTGCCCTCGACGCGATCGCGGAAGAGGGTGGCGCGAGCAAGAAGCATCAGCGTCACCGGCGTGGTCAGGGTCACGAAGAGGAAAATGACCAATTCGTGCACCACCAGCCGCTCGCGGGTGACGGTAAAATAAATCGCCGAAGCGAGAAGGATCAGCCCGCCGCCCATGCTGGTGCCCATGGTGGGACCATGGATGCGCAGGTAAAAACTCTTGAGCCGGACGAGGCCGAAGCAGCCCGCCATGGTGAGGAGGGCGCCGAGGACGACGAAGGCCGAGACGAGAATGGAAAGCCAGAGCGGCAGGTCGGCGATCATTCGATCACCTCGCCGCGCATGAGGAATTTGGCGAGAGCTACCGTGCCGACAAAGCCAAGCAGGCCCATGAGCATGGCCAATTCGAAATAGACCTGCGAATTGGTGCGGATGCCGAGTGTGATCAGCAGCAGGAGCGCGACCACATAGAGTGCGTCAAGGGCGAGGATGCGATCCTGCGCGCGGGGGCCGACGACCATGCGATAGAGCGTTGCCAACATGCCGAGGCCCAGCATGATCTGGGCGGCGAACAGACTCCATTCGAGGATGGTTACGCTCATTGGAAAATCTCCAGCAATAGCGCCTCGTAGCGCTTCTTGACCGTTGCGACCCATTCGTCTTCGTCGACGAGGTCGAAGACGTGGATGAGCACGGTGCTGCGCGCGCGATCATATTCGAGCCAGGCACTGCCCGGGGTCGCCGTGAGGATGACGGCTAGGATAGCCAGGGCGAAGGGGTTCTTGAGGGTCAGGTCCATTTCGATGAACCCGGCCGTAGGATTGGGCCGCGGATGGAAGAGGACCGACATGACCGCCAGGTTCGAGCGGATGATGTCGAGGCCAGCGACGAGAATGAGCTGGATGAATTTCAGCGGGCGCCGGATGACGACGCGCTCGGGAATGATGGCGCTGGCGGCCATGGAGACAGCAATGGCGATCACCCCGCCGAAGAGGATATGCCCAAGCCCGGCCGACTGTTGCAACACCAGCCAGAGAATGAGCAGGAAACCGGCAAGGATCGGGTGCGGCAAGAGACGTCTCATGGCGTCTCTCCCTTGGGCAGGACCAGATCGATATAGTTCTGGGGCGAATGGATGAACTGGGCGGTATCGGCAAAATAGCTCAGCGCCGGTCCGGCAAAGACGGCCATCAGAACGCAAAGCGCCAGGAGCACCATGATCGGCCCGACTTCGAGCGGTCGCAGCGCCAGGCCGCCATCATCGGGCAGCGAGGTCCAGAAGATGTTGATGCCGTTGCGCACCATGGCGATGAGCACGAAGAGGCCGGAGATGATGAGCGCGCCGGTGATCCACCAGGTTGCGGCCGTCGGCGCGCTGGGCGCATTGAAGGCGGCGGACAGCATGGCGAATTTCGACAGGAATCCGGAAAGCGGCGGCAGGCCGGCCATGACCAGGGCGGCGATGGCAAAGCACCAGCCGAGAAGGGTCGCGGCCGCGGGAAAACTGCGGCTGACTTCCTGGTCTTCGTCGATGACGTCTTCCTCGTCGCCGTAGAATTCGAGCGAAACGGCGAGGATTTGGGCTTCGGCGGGAAGCACCTGGTCGATGACATCCTTGAGGAGGAAGAGCGCTCCCGCCGCGAGGGTCGCGACGACGACATAGTAGAGCGCGCCGGTGGTGACGCCGGGCACGTTATAGGCGACTGCGAGGAGCAGCGTGCCGGCGGAAACCAGGATCAGATAGCTCGCAAGCCGATCGAGCGCCTTGCTCGATAGGGCACCGACGCTGCCATAGGCGACCGTGGCAATGCCGAGGACGAAGAGCACATTCTGCCCGAAGGCCAGTTCGGGCCCGGTCTGATTGGCAAAGACCAGCGTCCAGAGCCGCAGGATGGCGTAAAAGCCCACCTTGGTCATGATGGCGAAAAGTGCGGCGACAGGTGGGGCGGCCGAGGAATAGGTGTTCGGCAGCCAGAAATGCAGCGGCCAGGAGCCGGCCTTGATGAGGAAGGCAATGCCGAGGACGGCGACGCCGGCTTCGAAAAGGCCCACATTGTCAGCCGCGATATGCGGCACGGCGCGGGCAATGTCGGCCATGTTGAGCGTGCCGGTCGTGCCGTAGATCAGCGCCACGCCGATGAGGAACAGGAAGGACGCGACGAGGTTGATGACGATGTAATGCATCGCCGCGCGCACGCGATTGCGTCCGCCGCCATGGAGCGCGAGACCATAGGATGCCGCCAGTAGCAGTTCGAAAAAGACGAAAAGATTAAAAAGGTCGCCGGTGAGGAAGGCGCCATTGAGCCCCATGACGAGGGCATGAAACAGGGGGAAGAAATTGGTGCCGCGGCTATGCCAGCGGGCCGAAGCAAAAATGAGGGCGGCGAGCGAGAGGATGGAGGTCGTCAGCACCATCACGGCAGCCAGGCGATCGGCCACGAGGACGATGCCGAAGGGCACGGGCCAATTGCCGAGCGGGTAGACTGCGGCGGCCGCCGTGTCCGATTGGGCGAGGACCGCCACCAGCAGGATCGAAACCAGCAATAGCAAAACGCTGAAGCCGATATTGATACCGATGATGCGGCGATTGCTGCGTCCGTCGCCGCCGATGAGGTTGAAAACCGCCGCGGCCATGGGAATGAGGATCGGCAGGATGGCGATGTGGTTCATGCCGGTCATCTCAATCCCCCTTTCCGTCAACATGGTCGGAGCCGCTGAGGCCGCGGGCGGCGAGCAGCACGACAAGGAACAGGGCCGTCATGGCAAAGCCGATGACGATGGCGGTGAGCACCAGCGCCTGCGGCACCGGATCGGCATAATTGGTGATATCGGCATCGGCCCCGGAAAGAATCGGCGCCGCATCCATGCGCAACCGCCCCATCGAGAGGATGAAGAGATTGACCGCATAGGAGACGAGCGAGAGCCCGATGATCACCTGAAAAGTGCGCGGGCGCAGCAAGAGGTAAACGCCGGACGCGGAGAGCACGCCGATGGCAATGGCGAGGGTCAGTTCCATTTGTCTGTCCCCGCGCGCTGCTTGGGCTTGTTGGAGCCCGCGACTTTTGGTCGACGAATGGATTGGTGCGCCAGAGCGATCAGCATCAGGACCGTTGCACCGACAACGAGGGCAAAGACGCCAAGATCGAAGATCAGCGCCGTGGCCATGGGCACCTTGCCGATCAGAGGAATATCGGCATAGGCGAAGGCCGAGGTGAGGAAGGGCGCGCCGAGCACCATGGCGCCGATCCCGGTGAGAAGGGCCAAGAGGAGACCCCAGCCGATCCAGAGCAGCGGCAGGATGCGCAGGCGTTCTTCCACCCAGCGGGTACCGCCGGCGAGATATTGCAGGATGAAGGCCAGCGACATGATAATGCCGGCGATGAAGCCGCCGCCCGGCAGATCGTGGCCGCGCATCAGCATATAGATGGCGACGACGACGACGACCGGGAACAGCCAGTTCATGATCAGCGCCGGAATACGCAGGAAATCGTCGGCGACATTCTCGCTGGAACCAGGCGCGTAGTCGTCGAGTACACGCTGCTGTTCAGGACGCTCCGCACTGTCCGAGGCCGGACGGAAGCGACGCAGGAGGCCGAAGACGGTCAGGGCGACCACGCCGAGCACGGTGATTTCGCCCATGGTATCAAAGCCGCGGAAATCGACCAGCATGACATTGACGACATTGGTGCCGCCGCCTTCCTTGTAGGCATTGGCAAGGAAGAAGTCGGAAATACCCTCAGGCGCCGAGCGCGTCATGATGGCGTAGCTGGCAAGAGCCGTGCCCAGACCGACGAGACCTGCAAGAGCCACGTCGCGATAGCGGCGCAGCCGTGCGGCCATGGGTGTGCTCTCCGGCACGGGGCTGCGCTTGGGCAGCCAGCGCAGGCCGAGCAGAATGAGAACCGTGGTGGCGATTTCAGCAAGGAGCTGGGTCAGCGCCAGGTCGGGCGCGGAGAACCAAGCAAAGGTGAGACAGGTCGCAAGGCCCGCACCGCCCATGAGGATCATGGAGGCGAGGCGATGGAACTTTGCCTGCTGCGCGGCAGCCAGCGCACTGATGCCGCCAAGGAGCCAGACGAGACCCAGAACGGGATCGAAACTCTGCGGCAAGGGCAGATTGCCCATGCGCGCCCAGCCCGCGGCAATGCCGGCCGCCAGCGCGAGGAAAATGACGACGAAGATCTGCGGCTGCAGGCGCTGCGTGCCGAAGGCGCCAACGAGATGGCGGGCCCAGCGATTGGTGGCGGTGACGAGGATGCGCTCGAAGACGCGCTGACCCATAAGGCCGCGCGTCAGCGGCACGCCATCGATATCCCTGAGCTTTCGATAATAGGGCACGTAAATGACGGCCCCACCAACCATGGCGATGATGCTCATGATCAAAGGCAGATTAAAACCGTGCCAGACGGAAAGGCTATAATAGGGCGTGTCGGCGCCGAGCACCGAATGCACGGCCGCGGCGAGATAGGGCGCGATGGTGATGCCGGGGATAATGCCGACGGCGAGACAGATCAGCACCAGGATTTCGATGGGGCGACGCATCAGCGCCGGGGGCTCATGCGGCACCTTTTCGAGCTCGGTCGGCGGCGGACCAAAGAAGACACCGTGCACGAATTTGATCGAATAGGCGACGCTGAGCATGCCGGCGAGCGTGGCGCCGATCGGCAGGGAGAGATTGACGAAGACGTTGGGATCGAATTCGGCCGTCTCGGTGAAGAACATTTCCTTCGAGAGAAAACCGTTAAGCAGCGGCACGCCGGCCATGGCGGCGCTGGCGATGATGGCAAGGGTTGCCGTGAAGGGCAGGTATTTCCTGAGGCCACTCAACTTGCGCACGTCGCGCGTGCCGGTTTCGTGGTCGATGATCCCAACCGCCATGAAGAGCGAGGCCTTGAACGTGGCGTGGTTGGCGATGTGGAAGATGGCGGCGACGGCCGCGAGGGGCGTCCCCATGCCTAAAAGCGTGGTGATGAGCCCGAGATGGGAAATGGTCGAATAGGCGAGGAGGCCCTTGAGATCGCGCTGGAACAGCGCGGTATAGGCCCCGAAGATGAGCGTCGCGAGCCCCGTATAGGTGACGATCCAGAACCAGAGCTGGTGGTCGTGCATGACCGGCCAGAAGCGCGTCAGGATGAAGACGCCGGCCTTCACCATGGTCGCGGAATGGAGATATGCCGAAACCGGCGTCGGCGCCGTCATGGCATTGGGCAGCCAGAACTGGAACGGGAACTGCGCCGACTTGGTGAAAGCCCCCAGAAGGAAGAGGATCAGCGCCACCGGATAGAGCGGGCTTTCGACGATCTTGCTGCCCGAAGCCAGCACATCGTCGAGCTCGTAGCTCCCAACGATATGGCCGATCACCAGCATGGAGACAAAAAGCGCGAGGCCGCCCGTGCCGGTGATGATCAGCGCCATGCGCGCACCGTCGCGGGCGTCGCCGCGGTGATACCAGTAGCCGATGAGGAGGAACGAGACCAAGCTGGTCAGCTCCCAGAAGATGGCGAGCTGGATGATATTTCCCGACATGACGAGGCCGAGCATGGCGCCCATGAACGCGAGCAGCAGCGCATGGAAGCGCGCGATCGGGTCCTTGGGGGACATATAGTAGCGCGCATAAAGCACGACCAGAAAGCCGATGCAGGTGATGAGCACGGCAAAGAGCCAGGCGAGCCCATCGAGGCGCAAGGTCAGGTTGAGCCCGAGTTGGGGCACCCATTCGATGCGGCTGATCAGCACCTCGCCATTGGCGATGGACGGAAAGAGCGCCAGGGACAGGAGGCTGAGAATGGCCGCGACGACCGCCGTGACCCAGGCCGCACCACGTATCTTTTCGCCCGGCGCGGCCAATACAAAAACGCTAGCCAGAAACGGGAGAAAGCAGAGAAGCGGAAGGGCGAAGTCGGTCGGTATTGAAGGCAGGGGCCAATCCTCGGGCTCGAATCTATTGCCAAGGTATAGGGATGCTCACGCCTCCTGAGAAGACCACTTTGGACTTAACTTGCATGCTCTTGCCGTCACATGAAATTCATAGTCCGCAAAGGGGCAGAAGTTCTGCCTTCTTCAGGTCAATTTGGCGCGGATGCGACGGGATATCGCATCGATGATCGACACCGTGACGAGGATCAAGAGAATGATGAAGGCGGCGGCCTGCCAATTGTTGATGCGGATGCGATCGGAAAGTTGGAGACCGATGCCCCCTGCCCCGACAATGCCGAGGATGGTCGCAGAGCGGACATTCGATTCGAAGAAATAGAGCACGTGGCTCATCATCACCGGAAAGACCTGCGGAAAGACACCGAGCCGCATGACGTGCAGGCGCCCACCGCCTGAGGCGCGCACGCCGTCGACCGGCTTTTTATCGACATTCTCGATAGCCTCGGCAAAGAGTTTGCCGAGCACCATGACATCGCCCACGGCAATGGCGAGCACGCCGGCAAAGGGGCCGAGGCCGACGGCGGAGACGAAGATCAGCGCCCAGACGAGACCATCGATGCCGCGGAACGCGTCGAAGAAGCGCCTGATGCCGAAATGGAAGGCCCAATTGGGCACGATGTTCTTGGCGCCCATGAAGCCGAGCGGAACCGCCAGCACCGCGGCAATGACGGTGCCGAGAAAGGCCATGGCGAGCGTTTCCAGCATGGCCAGCAGATAGTCGGGCAGGCCATCGCCGGGCCAGGGCGGGATCATCAGACCGACCAGCATGCCGAGCTTGCCGAGCCCATTGAAAATGCGCATGGGCGAGGCATCGATCCACCAGAGTCCGAAGCCGAGAACCGCGATAAACGCGGCCCATATGCCCCAATCGCGCAGACGCTGCGGCAGCGGGCGACTGAAAATTTCGGGATTGGTGCGGCGAAGACGGGCAATGTCGGCGTGCTGAGCGGTGTTCATGGGTTAGGCACCCTGCGTGAGGTCGTTGCCGATCAGGCGATGGCGGATGGTTTCGCAGATGATGTCGATCACTGACGTGGTCAGGATCAGCAGCAGCAGAATGGCGGAGATATCGGTATATTCGAACTGGCGGATGGCGACGTAGAGATCCTCGCCAATACCGCCGGCACCGACAAGGCCGAGCGCGGAGGCCCCGCGCACATTGATCTCGAAGCGCAGCAGCAGGTAGCTTGCATAATTGGGCAGGGCCTGCGGCACGACGCCGAGACGCATGATCATCGGCCAATTGCCGCCCGAAGCGCGCACGCCCTCGATGGGGCGCGGATCGACGTTTTCATTGACCTCGGCAAAGAGCTTTCCGAGCGAACCGGCGGTGTGGACGGCGATGGCCAGGACGCCGGCAAAGGGTCCGAGGCCAAAGGCAAAGACGAAGATCAGCGCAAAGACCAGTTCGGGCACGGTGCGGCAGAATTCGAGCGCGCGGCGCGCGGCAAAGTAGATGCCGGTATTTTCAACGAGGTTTCGCGAGGCCGGAAAGCAGAGCAGGAGAGCCAGAATACCACCGAGAACCGTGCCGACAAAACCCATGAGAATGGTTTCGACGAGCAGCCGCAGCCAGAAGCGCAGGCCCCAATACCATTCGGCGAGATCGCCCCAGAGGTTTTCGATCGTCAGCTTTGGCAGGGTGCCGGCGATATAGTTCCAGGCCATGGGCAGGCCCTTGATGAGGCCGGGAATGCTGAAATCGCTGACGCTGATGGAGCCCACAAGCGCGGCGAGAAATAGCACGCCATAGAGAAGCGTCCAGTTGCGGCGGGTAAACTGCTGCTGGCGATAGCGGCCTTCGAACGAGAGGAGGCGCTCCTCCCGCGTCGTCGATGACAGCCGGCCATTGGTGGGGGTCAAAGTGGACACGGGGCCCTCGCAGATGAAAAAGGCCGACGCACGGGATGCGCGCCGGCCAGGGGACAAGAGATCAGTTGCCGTTCTTGCGGCGCTCTTCGGCGTTGAACTCGGTGATGGCGACGAGGTCGAGATAGTCCTCGTGCTTGGCTTCGACATAGCCGCTGGACGTGCCGTTGCTGTAGATGGCAAAGCCTTCCGGGTCCTTTTCCGGGAAAGCCATCAGCGCAGTCTTGAACGCATCCTGCAGTTCTTGCGGCAGGGTGGTCAGCATCATGACCGGGGTATTCGGAATAACCGGGGACTTCCAGATGATGCGGGTCGAACCGGCAGGGATCAGGCCCTTCTTTTCCATGGTCTGGATATTGCCGGCAGTTTCATTGCGCCAATGGGTGGCGACGGCTTCAAACGTGCCGTTGACCAGCGCCATGACGCTCTGTTCATGGCCGCCAGAGAAGGCGACTTCGCCGAAATAGTCATCGGCCGAGGTCTTGAGTTCGGTCGAGAGATAATAGGAGGGAACGGCATAGCCCGAGGCCGAATTGGGGTCGGCAAAGGCGAAGGATTTCCCCTTGATATCTTCCAGCGACTGATAGGGGCTGTCGGCGCGCACCGCGATGACGGAATAGTAGCCGAGATTGCCATCCTGATCGAGGGTGACCGCCACCGGGGCGATATCTTCGCCCATGACCTTGCGGGCGAGCGCATAGGCGGCAGGACCGACCGAGGCGAACTGCACGTGGCCCGAGCGCATGGCTTCGATCACGGCGGCATAGTCGGTACCGCGCACGATATTGACCGGCACGCCCAGCTCGCGGCTGAGATAATCGGCATAGGGCTGGGTGCGGGCAATGGCATCGGTCTCGTTCTCGCCCGAGGAAATGCCGATGGTCAGTTCGGGATATTCCGTCTTCCATTCTTGCGCGAAGAGGGGGGGGACAAGCGCGAGCGAAACCAGCGCAGCCGCAAGGCCGCGACGCGTCAAGGTGAGCATTGGTGAAACTCCGGGTTGGGAAAGGAAGGGCCCTAGTGAGCCGCCTCCATCTGTCGTCCTGCGGGACTGGTTCCAGTCATGGTCGAGGTCAGGTTTTCGTCCACGGCTGTTTCGGTATCGTCACCATAGATCTCCTGGATCACCGAAGAGGTGAGCTGGCTCGGCGTGCCGTCGAAGACGACGTGGCCATGCGCCATGCCCACGACGCGGTCGCAATAGGCGCGGGCCGCATCGAGCGTGTGGAGATTGGTGATGACGGTAATCTTGTCCTGGCGGTTGATGGTGCGCAGTGCATCCATCACCAGCCTTGCATTGCGCGGGTCGAGCGAAGCGATGGGCTCGTCGGCAAGAATGAGGCTCGGCTTCTGCATCAGGGCGCGGGCGATGGCGACGCGCTGCTGCTGACCACCGGAGAGCGTATCGGCGCGCTGCAGCGCCTGGGACAAAAGGTCCAGCCGATCGAGCGCCATGGCGGCATTGGCCCGGTCTTCGGCTGGAAAGCGCTTGAGCATCACCGGCAGCGTCGCCGCGGTGCCGATGCGGCCGATCATGACATTGGTGAGAACGTCGAGACGGTTCACGAGGTTAAACTGCTGAAAGATCATGGCGCAGCGGGCCCGCCAGGCCCGCAAGGCTTTGCCTTCGAGCGCGCCGACATCGGTGTCGCCAAAACTGATGCGACCTTCGCTGACGCCGGCGAGGCGGTTGATGAGACGGAGGAGGGTCGACTTGCCGGCACCGGACCGGCCGATAATGCCGACCATCTGGCCCGGGGCGAAGGTGAGCGACACGTTGTTGACGGCAATCGTGTCGCCAAAAGTCTTGGTGACTTTTTTCAGTTCCAGCATGACGCACCTTGCCGTTGCTCTATGCGTAAAACCCTAACCCGTCTCAATGACACGATTAACTCATTCGAATGACTGTCTCGTGACGTGTTGAAAGGCCCGAAAGGGCGAGCGCGCCGTCCGAATGGACGAAGCGGCCGCGTGAGAGGGTCGCATGGACGCGACCGACACCGGCATCGCTGGCAATAAGGAGATCGGCACGCAGGCCGACACGGATTTCGCCGCGATCTTCGAGGCCGAGCGCCCGGGCCGGATTGAGCGAGGTGAGCTTGGCCGCGCCCGGCAGGCCATTGGGATCGGTCTTGCCCAGGACCAGCACGGCCGGCAGCATGGCGGAGGGGTGATAGTCGGCGGCAAGAAGATCGAGCACGCCGGCTTCATGGGCTTCGCGGGCCGAGAGATTGCCGGAATAGGACTGGCCGCGGAGAGCGTTCGGCGCGCCCATGGCATTGAGCATGCCCCGGCGATTTGCTTCCTTGGCGGCTTCCAGAGTCACCGGGAATTCCGAAATATTGGCGCCGAGGGAATCCATCAGCTCCACTTTTTCGATCGTGTCGTCATCGTGGCTCGCGACCGGCACGCCATGCAGCGCGCAATATTGGGTGATGGCGCGGAGGGTCGCGGTCATGTCGCCGGCGGTTTCTTGGCGGTCGCGAATGCGCTGCTGCAATTGTTCGGCGGCGGCTTCGAGCGAAATGCCCTTGTTCTTGGAAATGTTGGCGGCCTGGAGTTCCAGATTGCGATACTGCCCCTGCCCCGGCGTGTGATCGCAGAGGGAAACGAGATCGACCGAGCCCTCGCCGACGAGTTCCTTCACCACAGACAAGGCAGCCGGGAAAGTCACTTCAAAACGGGCATGGACGCGGTGGTCGATCAGCAGGTTCGGCCGCGCCGCGACGACGGCGCGGATCATTTCGCTGGTAAAGTCGTAGGAGCGCATATGGCCATAGGTGGAGCCCGGCGCGAAGGAGAGCGAGGCATAGGCCGTGGTGACGCCCGCCGTTGCAAGCTTCATGTCGAGATCGCGGAGGCCCATTTCCATCGGCATGCGCACGCCCGGACGCGGCTCGATTTCCCTCTCGATCATGTCGCCATGCATATCGATCATGCCCGGCATGAGGAGGAGACCACGACCGTCTACGTCGGCATTGGCGACGGGCGTTTCGCTGATCTCGGCAATGATGCCGTCTTCGATACTTACCGCGCCGTTTTCGATGACGCGATCGGCGAGGACGATACGGAAATTAGAGAGCCACATTGTCTTCTTCCTCGCTCTGGTCGGCAACGACCTTGGTATTGAGATTGATTTCGCGGTCGATCAATTGAGCGACGTCGCCGGGGTGATGGAACACGCCAATGATGGCGACACCTTGCGCCTTCAAATCGGAGAGGCGACGCACGAGGGCGGCGCGGGCACCAACGTCAAGCGATGCCGTGGGCTCATCGAGCAGCAGCAGTTTTTGCGGCAGGATCAGCGCACGAGCCAGATTGACCTTCTGCTGTTCGCCACCTGAGAAAGTGCTGGGATAGGCACGCCAGAGTTCGGGGCGTACACCGAACTGGTCGAGCCAGTGCCGGGCTTGATCGAGTGCCTCGGGCTGCGAGGTGCCCGCGAGAAGCAATGGCTCGGCGACGATATCTTGCGCCGCTACGCGCGGTCGTGCATTGAGGAACTGAGTGACAAAACCGATTTCCTCGCGGCGGAGCAGCGCGATATCGACATCGGCCGCATTGGCGAGGTCGATATCGCCGTGATTGGAGCGGTACCAGACGTGGCCGCCAACCGGCAGATAGGAGCGCCAGATGGTGCGCAGCAGCGTCGACTTGCCGGCGCCATTGTGCCCGCGCAGCAGCAGAAATTCGCCTTCATGAAGGTCGAAGCTGACCCCTTCAAAGGCATGCAGCATGCTGTCGAGATGATACATGCGGAAGGTCTTAGTGAGCCCATCGACACGCAGCAAGGGAGTGGAGTTCATGGGATCACCTCAGAGCTTTGCGTGCACGAGTTGCTGGGTATAGTTGTGCTGCGGGTCCTGGAACACCTGATCGGCAAGACCCTCTTCCACCACTTCGCCATGGCGCATGACCATGACACGGTCGGCCATCGTGCGGATGACGCCCAGATCGTGGCTGACCAGCACCATGGTGATTTTCCGGTCGCGCTGAAGCCGCTTTAGCGTATCGAGCACCAGCGCCTGCACGGAAACGTCGAGACCCGTCGTGGGCTCGTCGAGCAGCAACAAAGCAGGTTCGAGTGCGATGGCCTTTGCCAATTGCACGCGCTGCTGCATGCCGCCCGACAGCTCGATAGGCCGCGCATCCATGCGCGAAAGCGGGAATTCGGAGGCATCGAGCGCTTCGCGTGCCTTGGCCCGGAGCACATCAAAGCTGCGTTCGCCGGCAATAAGCAGCCGCTCGGCGACATTGCCGCTCGAAGAATGCTTCATCAGCAGGCCCAGATGCGGGTTCTGGTAAACGATGCCGATATGCCGAGCGCAGAGCATGCGGCGCTCGTAGCGCGTCAGGTCGAAGAGATTGCCGTCCTCGCGGTTCGGAAGGCGCAGCGTGTAGTCGCCGCTATCAGGCGTGTCTTCGAGGTTCATCATCCGCAGCAGCGTCGACTTTCCCGAGCCGCTTTCCCCGACAATGCCCATGACTTCGCCGGGATAGACCGTGGCATCGACATGGCGCAGGGCGCGGACGTCACCGTAGGTTTTGGAAATATCGCGCATCGTAAGAAGCGGTTCGGCCCGCATCAGGCGCGGCGCGGCGCGGTCCAGCGCCGCGGGGCTCATATCCAAGCTCATGCCGAAAACTCCCCATTGCGATACCAGGTCTTGCCGATCTCGACCGGTGTGCCTTCCGCCTGTTGGATGGCCTTGATGCCAAGATTGCTGTCGGACACTTCAAAGGCAGAACCGCCGCCGTCGATGGGCAATTCGTTCATGAAATAGCCGGACACGCCGGAGCGGCGGCAGGTAAGATCCGCATGGTCCTCAACCCGATAGGGACGGTCGGAGAAAACCAGCGGCTCGACGCGGGTAAAGGGCGGAACGGCAAACAGCCGCTTTTCCCGACCCGCGGAGAGGAATGTGAGATGCTTGGCCATGTTGAGCTTTGGCACATCCCAGCGCGGAATGGGCGAGGGCGTCATGACGTGGCGGCCATTGACCATCGAGGGGTAGGCCGCGCCCTGCATGATCCGACCCTTGCGAACGATCTGCTCGTAAAGCGTCAGCCAGAGCTTTCCGTAGTCGGCATCGGCGTGCATCTGCCGGGCGATGGAGATGTTGGGCTCCACGCCACGCAGGGGCTCGGGATTGGGCACCTGCAGCACGAGGATCTGATCCTCGCGCATTACCTCTTCGGGCACGCGGTGACGCGACTGCACGATGGAGGCGGCGAGTGTGTCCCAGGTTTCGCTCGCGCCCGACACCCGCGAAATGAAGCGGCGGATCGAGGCGGCATTGACGCCGTCGTCAGCGCCTTGGTCGATCACCTTTACCGTCGAGGTCGGGTTGACCAGCGTGAGGGTCACCTGCAGCCCGCCGGTGCCCCAGCCGCGGGCCATCGGCACCTCGCGGCTGGCATAGGGCATCTGGCAGCCGGGTACTGCGATGGCTTTTAGCATCTTGCGGCGCAACTCGCGCTTGGCCGAGGCGTCGAGAAAACCGTAACTGGTCGCAGCCCAGGGCCTTGTCAGGGATGAAAGGCTCATTCTGCTGATTCCATCTGGCGCGTTTCGGCTGGCTTTTGCTCGGCCGCCGCCTTTTTTGCTTTGGCGTCACGCATGGCATCGAGGATCGACTGGAAGGTGACGTAGTGGGGCAGCTTGAAGTGGATGCAGAAGCCCGAGGCCTCTACGCTCTCGGTGTGATAGAGATAAAATTCTTCGTGGACGGGCGAGCCCACCGGCGCCTCCGCCGAATTGAGATCGAGCGTTGCTGCCGCGATCACCTTCACTTCGTTCCAGCCGAAGGTCGCGGCGAAGCCCAATTCCAGAAATCCGCCCTTTTCCTTGGACGTGACTTCGGCTTGGCTGACGCGCACACGCCCGGCAGAAAACTCGGTGCCGCTCGGATGGCGCACGACGACTTCCGCCTCGCCAAGACGCAGTTCATTGACCGTCGGATGGGCATTGCCGTAGCCGCGCATGGCCGAGTAACCGAGGGCCAGAACGCCACCGGTCTCGGCACGGGCGAGGCTCTGCAGGCGATGCGCACGGGAGGCCGGGAAAAGCAGGGGTTCGCGCGTCAGGTCCGGAATGTCTTCGGGCGCCACATCGGAAGCATTGGCGGGAGCGACCAGACCCTGCTGGCGCTGCCAATCGGCAAGCGAGGGCTGGCGCGACGGCGCAGGCTTGGCCGCAGCCTCTACGGCCGGTGGCGCATAGGGCTTGCCTTCGAGTACGTCGGTCGCCAGCACGCGGTGCGAATAGTCGAGGGTTGGCCCAAGAATCTGACCGCCCGGAATATCCTTGAACGCCGCCGAGATGCGGCGTTGGGTGAGGATTTCGTCCTGCTGTACCGGCCGGGCGATGGCGATGCGCGGCTGGGTGGTGCGCCAGGCGCGCAGCACCAGCACCGCTTCGGAAAGTTCGCCGCCGGTCTGCGCTAGCGCAAGGGCCGCCAGTTCCTCGCTATAGAGCGAGGCTTCGCCCATCACGCGATCGATCAGATAGGGCATGGTCTGCTTAATGGTCTCGACGCGGCTCGCGTCGATGGTCCCCAGATCCTGCCGGAAGAGGCGCTCGGCCTGCTCGATGGCCTTTTCGCCACCGCGGGTTGCGACATAGGCCATTTTTAGAGGACCTCTACCTTGGTTGAACGCGGAATACCGATGACCGAACGGCCATCGACGAGGAGCATGTCAAAGCCTTCGGGATAGGCGCAGAGCATGGCGCGCATGGCCCAAAAGCCGGACGCAATGCCGAGGGTTACTTCAATGGTGCCATCGACGCCCGGGCCGGAAAGCCGCACGCGCTGGCCGACGCCATGGCGAACTGCTGCAACGAGCGTTGCGCCATCATCGGGATAGAGCGCGCTGCCGCAGCGGAGCGCGACAAGCCGCGCTTCCGCGCCTTCGAGCGAGGACAGGAACACGTGGTCTGCCTGGGAAACATCTTCGGCCTGAAGCGCACCTGTCGCCGCAATCTGCGCGCGCAGGTCCGGATCATCGGAAAACACGGTGCATTCAAGATCGACCAGCGTTTCGACAACCGCGGAAAACCCAGCCTCGGGCATGTCCCTGATATCGCCGGGGCGCGAAAGGGCCCACATCAGCGCTTCGAACGTCGCATTGGCGCGCAGTTCGACGGCATCGGGAGGAGCAACGGTCAGCATCAGAACGTCTCCATTTCGACGCGCGTGGCTTCCACCTGCCGCATGCGCTTTTCGTCTTCGGCGACGAGATATGCCCGTTCCTCGGAGAGAAAGTCCGTCGTGGTCGGCTCTTCGCCCAGGGTCGCGATCCGAAGATCGACGACGGCCATGGCCATGGCGCGTTCGAGATCGCGGCCGGTGACCATGCCATAGCCGACATGCCCTGCGGCATCGGTGATATGGGCTTCGCTCACCAGGACTTCGCCGAGGTGAAAATCGACATTTTCGACCGTGTCGCGCATCGGCACCATGACGAGGCCGGTGCGGTTGGTCAGGACGGCGATCTCGCCCATGCTTTCGAGCAGGGTTTCGGCAAGCGCCTTTAGCCGCTCGGGCCGGGCCCGCGCCAGAATGCCCAGCATGGCGCCTTGATCGGGTCCGCCGGAGGGAGTTTCGCTAAACATCATTGCTTCTTTCGGTCGTCAACACGGTCGGCTGGTCGGTTTCGAAGGTGAACTGCACCCGGTCACCGGCCCATACCGCCTCGGAAAATCCAATCGGCCGCCCGTCGAGATCGGCGTCGACCTTCTGCACCACGAGCACCGACTGGCCCGGCCGCAGCATCAGCATGGCCGCCTCGTTTTCGGAGGCGATGCGGGTGAAGACGGTGGTGCGCAGGCGCCGGTAATCGGTGATGCCGTAGGAATGGTAGACCTTGGTGATGGAGGTCAGTTCGCGCCGCCGTTCCTGCAGGTCCGGAAAGCGCGTGAGGTCGTGATAGGCCCAGCCCATGCTGATCGGCAGGTCATTGGCAAAGCCGCGCCAGGAGCGGGCGATGACCGGCGCGTCGATCTCAATCTGCAGGGCCGCGGCCACGCGGGTGCTGGCCGGAATATGCATTTCCGACAGCGTTTCGCCCGAGGCCGTCAGGCCCTGGGAATTAAGATTTTCGCGGAAGCGCGTGCGCGGGCCGATGACATAATTGAGCAAAGGGGCGCGCTCGACAAAGGTGCCGCGCCCATGTTCGACGCGCAGCTTGCCCTCGGATACCAGCGCCGCCAGTGCCTTGCGCAGCGAATGGCGCCGCGCCCCGTAAAGCACGCAAAGTTCAGGTTCAGACGGCAGGCGCGTATCCGGCGCGAGGCGTCCCGAGACGATTTCTTCACTGATCCTGTCCCGGGTTTCCTCCCAGGAATGGCCTTGATTGCGCATGGTACCAACTCATTCGAATGAGCTGGTTGTAGCCATGGTCAATGACACGCGCGTGACATGTGGCGGCCCGATTGCGCCGCCGCCGGCCTTTGGCAGATTCGTTGAAAAGCCGGATGACGCCTAGCTCTGCATGCCCTTGAGCAGGTCCGTCAGGTCCCTCGCATAGGGATTGATATGGACGCGCTCGACGACGGGGCGCTGCCGGTTGGCCCTGACATCGGAGGGGCTATAGGCAAATTCACGCCGGAAGGCGCGGCTGAATTCGGCGGCGTCATTGAAGCAGAAATCCTCGGCAACCTCGAAGATGCGCCGGCCGCTCAGGGGATCGGCAAGCACCTTGTGCGCCGCCAGCAGCCGCCGCTTCTGGATATAGTGCATGATGCCGCCCGAGGCTTCGAACAGGCGATAAAGGCGGGAGCGGGAAACCCCGAGGCCGCGCAGGATGAAACTCACGTCGAGCGCGGGGTTTTGGAGATTATCCTGCACGCATTGCCGGGCGCGCTCGAGGAGGGCGTGATTGATCATGGCGCCGGCCTCTTCGAGCCGATCCGGCGAGGGCGCGATGGCTGCGAGGAGCAGGGCGCGCGTGGCCGCGACGAGTTCGGCGAGATCATCGGGCTGTAATTGCGACATGCGGCTTTCAAGGCTCAGCATATAGTCGGCAAAAATGCCGCCCATGCCGTCCTGGAGGAGGGTGAGCGAGGCTGCGTCGAGGAGGTGGGCGGTATCGCGGCAGGTGTCGCGCGGGATGTAAAGGAGGTGCGCCTTGCCCGCCGTGACCTGGCCGTGAAAGGGGTCGACAAGCGAGGTAAGTTGCGGAACGCCCGCGATATTTTCGAGCAGAACCCGCGATCCCTCGATGGTGCAGCGGCCGGTGACGAAGAGCGAAACCACCCAGTGATCCAGCGGATCGCGCTTGGCTTGCTCGGCAAGGCTGGCAAAGCGCAGGCTGTCGGTCTCTACGGTCTGGAAGGCCATGCCGCCGAGGTCCCAGGTGCGATGCCGCGCCCGGAAATTGCGGTTGGCTTGGCTTGGAAAAAGATCGAAGGCAGCGGAGTGGACGTCGCGCCAGGCCTCGAACCGATCTTCCGCAGCCACTTCGCTGGTCGAAAAATCTATAGGCCTCAGGCTCTTGGGATCATCTTCCGGCAGGCCTATCAGCGGCATGGCCGGTTGATATCGTGGGCGAATGCTGGACGCATGGTACATTCTGACGCTCTCCTTCGAGCCCTTCGCGTCGACGACGGCGGAGGGCAACTCACGACGGAGGGGCTGCGGAACAGCCCATCCTTGCTTTGCGGCAGGCCAAGGGGCACACGGCAGCAAGAAGTTGAGAAAGTCGAAGGGGCAGTATGACTATGCTAGAATTTTATCCGAATTTTGCCGCCGCAAGCAATTTGCTTGGCTTCAATGGCCGAAAACAAGCGAATTGCCAATCGACAATACCATATACTGTGGCAAACGCATGTGCATTCCGTCCCAGGCCTTGTCTTTCTGTTCCAATCTGGCCGGCGGGAAACGACGCCTTTGCGCCTCTCGGTTAACAGACTGTGACCCTCGAGAGGCGCGCCCGCGCGAATTGGTGAAGCCTTGCGTGAACGGGTTGCGGCCTAGTCCTGATCGCCGGTGATATCCTTGTAGATCACCCCATCCTTCATGATGATGAGGAACTTGTTTTCGGGATCAGCGACGAGGCTCAGGTCTTCGAGCGGATTGCCATCGACGAGCAGGAGGTCGGCATAGGCGCCTTCCTCGATGAGGCCGATGCGGCCGGGATAGGGATTGCGCTTGCCCGAGAGCAGCAACAGTTCGCCATTGGTGCCGGTCGCCATCTGCAGCGCTTCCGCGGGCGTGTACCATTTGAGCAGGTTCAGCAGCATATGGTTCTGGCCGCGGGCCAGAATGGGCGAGAACAGGATGTCGGTGCCCCAGGCCGTCTTGAGGTCGTACTTCCTGGCAAATTCGTAGATATTGCTGGTGCCTTCCAGCACCTCGTGGAATTTTTCCATGGACGAGGGCGGCAGGCCGGCGCCCATCGCTTCGTCAAAGGGCTGGGTGCTGAGCCAGATGTCCTTTTCGGCCATGAGCTGCGCCGTCTCGTCGTCGATCAGATGGGCGTGCTCGATGACCTTGACGCCCGAATTGATGGCCGTCTGTACTGCCTGGGGCGTATAGGCATGGACCCCGACATAGGTGCCCCAATTGGACGCGGCCTGGACGGCGGCTTCGATTTCGGCATCGGTAAAGGTCGAGGCATCGAGCGGGCTGAAGGGTGAGGCCACCCCGCCGCCGGCTGTCAGCTTGATCTGGGAGGCGCCCTGCATCAACTGCTCGCGCGTGCGCATGCGCACCTCGTCGGGCGAGTCGGTGACCATGGCCATCCCCGCCTCTTCCATCGGCGTCAATTCGCCGATCCTGCGGGGCAGATCGGCAAAGGTGCGGAAGTCGCCATGACCGCTGGTAATGGTCAGGATGGCGCCGGAGGGGTAGATGCGCGGCCCGGGAATGAGCCCCTGATCGATGATTTTCTTGAGCCCGAAACTCGGTCCGCCGAGATCGCGCACCGTGGTAAAGCCGCGCATCAGCGTCGCCGTCGCCTCGACCCCGGCAATCAGGTGCGTATAGCCCATATCGGCGAGCCCGGTATCGGGGGTGACCCCGATCAGCATGGTGTGCCAATGCGCGTCGATCAGGCCCGGCATCAGCACCTTGCCCTCGCCGTCGATCACCGTTGCGCCGTCTTCGCTGATGTCGGCGGTCGAAATGCCGGCGATCTTGCCATCCCTGACGAGGACATTGGATGGACCGCTCAAGGCATCGGACTGCCCGTCAAAGATCCTGACATTTTCGAAGACGACCGGCGGTCTTGCCGGCTGCGCCAGAGCCGCCGGCGCCGCGGCCAGGAGGGCGATAGCCGCAACGGCAGGACCCGCAAAAAACAGTGAAATCAGGGACTTGGCTTTAGAGATACTCATGGCGCGCAGAGCTCCATACACTTGAGGGAGTAAAGTTTAGTCGGATCGGAGGTGCCAACAATCGCACTCCGTCCCAATAGGCAGCCTGCCGTCCCAACTGTGGCGAGGGACGGCGGGAGGTGGGCGCGGCGGCGCCCTACCAGACCTTGACCGAGGCAATGGCCCCCTGCAGGTGACGGCTCACATTGGCCATGTCGTCGCGGATCGAGGTGCAATTGCGGAAGTTGCGGGCCGTGCAGAGATCGACGCTGAGCGAATGGCTCTGGCCACCACGAAGGGCCACCGAGGCGATCCGGTTGCGCCAATTGCCGAGGTCGTCATTGCCATTGCCGGGCCTGAGGCAAAAACTGTCGCCGCGGAAATTGGGCCGATCGTAGAAGCAGACACGCGTCGGGCCGGTATCGAAGTCGAAATCGGGCCAGAGCGGCGGCGGCGGCGCGGCGATGACGCGCATCACATAGTTCTGGGCGAGCCAGCCGGTCTCGCGCCCGGCATTGACGAGGCACCAATTGCGCTCGCAACGGACGATCGTCACGTCCTCGCCCGAGCGCACCACGCGGATCACAGCATGATTGGTGCCGGGCCCATTGCGCAAATTGACATTGGCGACCGTGACGGCCGGCCCGAACATCTGCGCCAGGGCCGGCAGGGACAGCACCAGGACCGCGGCAAGCGCCATGGCCAGCCGGACAAATGTCTTCATCATCGTAAGCCCTCCCTATCGGACGCAATTGCTGACCTTGCTGGCGTCAAACCAATGTCACGCCGAGCAAAACCGGCCAAAATTCCAAAAATTCGAAATAGTCACGCTTGTTTGACTGACGTTAGCACAGAGAAAAATCCGGACAACGCCGGGACAAGCCTGAATCTGAAAAGATGGACGGAATGCCAAGAATATGGACTGGAAGACAAGAGAGTTTGTGGAGTTTATATTTTGCTTTTGCTTGGTTGTCTGGGTTTGAAGTTGGCTCGGGGCCTGGCCCTGGTGACTCTCTCCCCCCACCCTCGTTCCCTCCCCACGAGGGGGAGGGAGGCGCAGGCTTCAGTCTTCCGGGTTCTTCGCTTCCTCCGTAAGGAGCGCACTCTCCTCATTCCACCCACTGTGCTGCCCTCGGGCTCGACCCGAGGGCCACACAGCTCATGCATGAAGTCCGTGGCTTCCGCACTGACCCTCGGATCAAGTCCGAGGGCAGCACGGTGGGGATGAAGACGGCGCGGGCCGACCGAGCATTTGCAGTACTGTCGCTGAGAATGATGGACCATCAGCAAGGCGCCGCGGTTCCGGTGCCAAGGCTACCCGCGTTTCCATCGGTTCTTTCGCGCACAACCAAAATCATGAAGCGGGACGCCCAGCCTAATGCGGGGACGCCGCGCCATTCTCCTCACGCCCCGGTGAGCGGTAGCCTCAACGGGCTCCACACCGGATTTATGTTTTGTTGGAGCCTGTTAGGGGAGACGGCAATATGGCGGCGGGGGCTGACAAAGGGAAACTATCGCTCAATGCGCTGACGGCGATGGTCATCGGGTCCATGATCGGGGCCGGCATCTTCAACCTGCCGGGGAGGTTTGCGACCGCTACCGGACCTTTTGGCGCCATCATCGCCTGGGCCATTGCCGGCACCGGCATGTATATGCTGGCCCGCGTCTTCCAATCGCTGGCGACCAGAAGGCCCGATATCGATTCCGGCGTCTTCGCCTATGCCAAGGCCGGTTTCGGCGACTATATGGGCTTCCTCTCCGCCTTCGGCTATTGGCTCGGAAGCTGCCTCGGCAATGTCTTTTACTGGGTTCTCATAGGCTCGACGCTCGGGCGTTTCTTCCCCGAGCTCTTCGGCGATGGCAGCAGCCCCATAGCGATCGTGGTTTCCCTGGTCGGCATCTGGGCCTTCCACTTCATGATCCTGCGCGGCGTCGAACAGGCCGCCTTCATCAATACCGTCGTCACCATCGCCAAGATCGTGCCGATCGTCGTGGCGGTGCTGATCTTCATTTTCTTCTTCAATTACAACCAGTTCTCCGAAAACTTCTTCGGCGGGCTCGACATGCCCGAAAAGAGCCTCGTCGCGCAGGTGCGCGACACCATGCTCATCACCGTCTTCGTCTTCCTCGGCATCGAGGGGGCGAGCGTCTATTCCCGCTTTGCCAAGAAGCGCGAGGATGTCGGCACCGCCACCGTGCTCGGCTTTGTCGCGGTGACCGGCCTTATGGTCGCGGTCACCCTCCTGCCTTTTGCCACCGCACCGCGCGCGGCGATTGCCGGGGTGGCGAACCCATCGCTGGCCGGGGCGCTCGAACTCGTGGTCGGCCATTGGGGCGCGGTCTTCATTTCCATCGGCGTGCTGGTTTCGGTGCTCGGGGCCTATCTTGCCTGGTCGCTGATCTGCGCCGAGGTGATGTTCGCCGCGGCAAAATCGCAGGACATGCCAAAAATGTTCGCGGCGCAGAACGACAATGGCGTGCCCGCCAATGCGCTCTGGCTGACCAATATCGTGGTCTCGATCTTCGTCATCTCGACCTATTGGTCGGCCGACGCCTTCAACTTCATGCTCGACATGACCAGCGTCACCGCCCTCCTGCCCTATCTCCTGGTGGCCGGCTATGGCGTCATCGTCGCCCGCAGGGGCATCGGCTATACGGCGAGCGAGGCCAACGAACGGCCGATGGACCAAATCATCGCCTGGATCGCCGTCATCTACACGCTCTTCATGTTCGTGGCCGCGGGGCTGAAATATGTGGTGCTGGTGGCCGTTCTCTTCGTGCCGGGGACCATCATCCTCTATTTCTGGGCCCGCCGCGAGCAACAGGCCCGCTTCTTCACGCCGGTGGAGCTGGTGGTTTTTGGCATCACCGTTCTCGCCGGCATCATCGGAACAGTGGGTCTCGTGACCGGGACCATTACCCCCTGAAATCAAGGAGTTTGACGATGGAATCCAGTTTTGGCGTCCATTCCGAAGTCGGCCAATTGCGCAAGGTCATGGTCTGCGCGCCCGGCAAGGCGCATCAGCGGCTGACCCCATCCAATTGCGACGACCTGCTATTCGACGACGTGCTCTGGGTCGATGTGGCCAAGCGCGACCACTTTGATTTCATGAACAAGCTGCGCGAGCGCGGTGTCGACGTGGTAGAGATGCATAACCTGCTCGAACAGACCGTGGCGCTGCCCGAAGCCAGGGCCTGGATACTCGACAACCAGATCGTGCCCAACAAGGTGGGGCCTGATCTCGTCAACGATGTCCGCTCCTATCTCGATGGACTATCCAACCGGCAATTGGCGGAGACTTTGATCGGGGGCCTTTCCACTTACGAATTCCCCGATTCCGTCGGCGGGGAGCGCATGAACCTGGTGCGCGACGCGGCGGGGGTGAACGAATATCTGCTGCCGCCCCTCCCCAACACGCTCTATACCCGCGACACCACCTGCTGGATCTATGGCGGGGTGACGCTCAACCCGCTCTATTGGCCGGCGCGGCACGAGGAAACGCTGCTCACCAGTGCGATCTACAAGTTCCATCCCGACTTTGCCGGCAAGGTGAATGTCTGGTGGGGCGACCCGACCAAGGAATGGGATCTCGCGACCCTCGAAGGCGGCGACGTCATGCCCATCGGCAAGGGCAATGTTCTCATCGGCATGAGCGAGCGAACCTCGCGCCAGGCGATCGCCCAGCTTGCCAAGACGCTTTTTGAAAAGGGCGCCGTGGAGCGCGTCATCGTCGCCGCCATGCCAAAGCTGCGCGCCGCCATGCATCTCGACACGGTCTTCACCTTTGCCGACCGCGACTGCGTGCTGATCTATCCCGATATCGTCAACCCCATCGAATGCTTCTCCTATCGGCCCGATGGCAATGGCGGGCTGGAACTGAAGAAGGACAAGGGCGGACTCGTCGAAACCGTGCGCGAGGCGCTGGGGCTCTCGGAAATCCGCGTCGTCGAGACGGCGGGCAATGACTATACCCGCGAGCGCACCCAATGGGACAGCGGCGCCAACCTCGTCTGCGCTTCGCCCGGCGTCGTCTTCGCCTATGACCGCAACACCTATGTCAACACGCTGCTGCGCAAGGCGGGCATCGAGGTCATCACCATTTCCGGCTCCGAACTGGGGCGCGGACGCGGCGGCGGCCATTGCATGACCTGTCCCATCATTCGCGACGCCGTCGACTACTGAGTTTTTCAAACGCGTATCGAGGTGCAAAAATGTCTAGCAATTTCTGGGAAATTCTCTGGCTGATCCTCTCCACCTTCTTCCTCATCACCTATCTCATCGTGCTGTTCCAGATCATCATCGACCTGTTCCGCGATCGCGAGATCGGCGGCTTTGCCCGGGCCATCTGGGTGATTGCGCTGATCTTCCTGCCCATGCTGACGGCGCTCGCTTATCTGCTCACCCGCGGCAGCGGCATGGGTCGGCGGCAGATTGCGGCCAATCAGGAGGCGCGGGCGGAAGCTGAGACCTATATCCGCAATGTCGCCGGCACCTCGCCCGCCGAACAGATCGCCCGGGCGAGCAGCCTCCTCAAGGAAGGGGTGATTTCCGAAGCCGAGTTCAACACGCTCAAGGCCAAGGCATTGGCATGAGCGAGACGGGTCGGGATGGCTCAACGGGCGTTGCAGGCATGACCGACGAAAGTCCCGGCCATGACCATGACCATGGCCACGACCCGATCATCCCCATCGTCGATGTCATCGTCGCGCAATTGCGCGAGCGGGCGGGGCGGCCCGATGCCGCCCTGACCTGCGCCGATCTCCTCGCCATGGTGGGGGAGCGTTCGCATGTGCTGGCTATCATGCTCTTTGCCCTCCTCAACCTCTTGCCCGGCCCGCCGGGCTATAATTTCCTCATGGCGGTCGCCATGTTCGCGGTCGGCATAGCTATGCTGCTGGGTCGCCCGATGAGCTTTGGCAACTGGTTCGGGCGCATGCCGCTGCCCCTAAAAGTCATCAAGAAACTGCTCGAGGCGCTAGCGGTGATCGTGCGCTGGGCGGCAAAGATTTCGGCGCCGCGCTGGCGTGGGCTCGTGGGGCCGGGCGCCATGCCGTTTCTGGCGGTGATCGCCATCTTCCTCGCGCTCGTCAACATGGCGCCGGTGCCGTTCATGAACCTCATCCCCTCGGCGGGGCTGGCGGTCATCTGCATGGGCGTTCTCAACCAGGATGGCATTGCCGTTCTGGTCGGCATTGCCATTGGCGCATTGGGGACGGTGGTGGCGCTGGTCGCCATCTGGCTGATCTTCGTGCTGGCCTTTGCCCTCGGCGATATCGTCGAGCATGTGGTCGAGGGGGACGACCCCACACAATAAATCCGGCCTCCGGGCCAAAGCGACAACAAGTGCAAGGAGTTACCAAATGGCGGCGTCTTCCAAGCGTTGGGCGGTTACATTCAGCCTGTTGCGCGGCGCGCTTCTGCTGATCGGCGGGCTCGTCGCCCTGTTTCTCCCCGATTATGCGCTCAAAGTCGTGGTCGTGGTCGGCGGCACGGTGCTGCTGGTGGATGGCGTGCTGGGGGCCTTGGCGAGCCAGAACTATGGCATCGAATCGAGCTGGCCCTTCTGGCTGAGCCTCGTGCGCGGGGGGCTGGCGGCACTGGCCGGCATCCTGCTGCTCTTGAGCCCCTTCCTCGCGGGCGTCTTGACCGTCGATCTCCTCTCCTGGCTGATCGGGCTCGGCGCCATTGCCGTGGGCCTGACGGAAGCCTTCATCCTCATCCGCTACCGCAAGAATTTTCCGCCGGTCTGGACCTCGGTGGCGGGTGCGGCCATCTATATCGTGCTCGGCGCCCTGCTCATTGCCCTGCCGATGACAGGCGCACTGCTGCTTATGCAGATCGGCGGCGGTCTCGTTGCCCTCTTTGGCCTGATCCAGATTGTGAGAAGCTGGGGCGCGGCCAAGGAAAGGCTGGCGCGGGTCTGACATGGAGCCCATCCAGCCGCAAAGGGTGATCAGGGAGCCATCGCTGCTCGATGCGCTGATTCCGCTCATCGTGCTGGCGGTGCTGATTTCGGCGGCGGTCTATCTCTTCGGCAATGCGGCCATGGACGGGCCGCTGCAGGTGGCGCTGATCTTTTCCGCGCTCACCGCGGCGCTCATCGTGCTCAAGAACGGCCACGCCTGGGAGGAGGTGGCCGAGGCCGGGCGCAAGGGCGTCTCCTCGGTCGTCAGCGCCATTTTCATCCTCTTTGCCATCGGCGCGCTGATCGGGGCCTGGAACATGGCGGGCACCATCCCGACCCTGGTCTATTATGGCATCACGGTCGTCGATGCCGACTGGTTTTATCCGGCCGCTTTCCTTGTCTGTGCGCTGATCTCCTTCGGCATCGGCAGCTCCTGGACTACGGCGGGGACCATCGGCGTCGGCCTTGTGGGCCTCTCCATCATGGTGGGTGTATCGGCCGAAATCACCGCGGGCGCGGTTATCTCCGGGGCCTATGTGGGGGAAAAGATGTCCCCCTTGTCCGAAACCGCGATCCTTGCCGCGCAATTGACGGATACACCCATCCATACCCATTTGCGGGCGCAGGCCTGGAGCTCCGGCCCGGCACTGGTCATCGCGCTTGTCGGCTTCGTGCTTATCGGCACCCTCGATGGTGCGGCCGGGGCGAGCGAGGCGCTGATCGATTCCGAGCTTGGCGCCCTGTCGCAGCTTTTTGCCATTTCCCCATGGACGCTACTGCCGGTGGTGCTGCTCGTCGCGCTATCCGTACTGAAAGTGCCAGCTTCGCTGGCCATAGCGGCTTCAGCGCTGTCGGCCGCGATCCTAGCGCCGTTTCTGCAATCGGAAGCGGTGTTGCGCTTCATCGATGCGCCTGATCTTGCCCCGATCATCGCTCACATAAAGGCCGGCTGGCAGGTGATGGCCACCGGTTTTGAGGCCAAATCCGGTCTCGAACAGGTGGATAGCCTGCTCTCGCGCGGCGGCATGGCGAGCATGCTGCCCACCATCTGGCTCATTCTCGGGGCGCTGGTCTTTGGCTCGCTGCTCGACGAATTCGGGCTGCTCCTAAAACTCGTGACGCCGCTGATCGCCCGGGCGAAATCGACGGGCGCGCTGGTCGCCACTGTGGTCGGCTCGGCCTTCGGGCTCAATGTCGTGGCGGGGGATCAATATGTGGCCGTGGTCTTGCCGGCCCGGATTTTCAGCGCCGAGTTCGGCAAGCGCGGCCTGGCCTCGAGCAACCTGTCGCGGGCCGTCGCCGATGGCGGCAGCGTCACCTCGCCGCTGATCCCGTGGAATTCCTGCGGCGCCTATATGGCGGCAGTGCTGGGCGTGCCGACGCTGACCTACCTGCCCTTTTGCCTCTTCAATATCGCGAGCCCCCTCATGACCCTGCTGATCGGCTATACCGGCTGGCGCATTTTGCGCGCTACCGCCCCGGCGTGAAACTCTGCCTCAGGCCAATGCCGCGAGGATTTCGGCAATATTGGTGATGGAGGCGGTCGGCGGACCGGGCGAGCGCGATGGGATCGACCGCCCCTCGTGGCGCGCCTCGCTGGGGCTGTAGCCGAACTGACGCCTGAAGGCGCGGCTAAATTCGGAGGGTTCGAGAAAACCGCGTTCGGCGGCGATTTCGTGAATGGGACGCATATCCGCGCCCGAGGACAGGGCCCGATGCGCATCCTGCAGCCGGGCGAGGCGGATATATTGGACGACACCGCCCATGGGTTCGAACAGGCGATAAAGCGCGGTTCGCGACATGCCCAATTGCCGGCACAGCTCCCGCACAGTGAGCCGGGGCGATAGCAGGTTCTGTCGGATGAGGCGCTTGGCGCGCTCCAACTGCGTCGCCTGCAGGGCCGGCATGGCCTCGGCCAGCGCGTCCCGGCCCGGCGCCGTGCAGGCGACCAGCATGGCGCGCGTTGCCGTGGCGACGGCGGGCAGGTGATCGGCACTGAGACGCGGCAATTGTCGCCGCAGCGAATGGAGATAATCGGCGAGGAGCCCGCCGAGCTGAGAGGCGACATGGCGCTCATGCAGCGCATCGAGGCCCTGCGCGCCGGCCGGACAGAAATCGCGCGGCACGACCAGGGCGACGGCATCGAAATCGGTGGTGGAGCCGGCGCTGATCCGGTGCATGGACCGCACATAGCAGAGCCCGGCGCCCGCCCTGTGCCCGGCCTCCGAGCGCATGACGCCGCGCCGCGGCGCGACCAGCAGCCAGTGATCCACCGCATCGGCCCGCAGGCGGGAGGTATCGCGGCGGAAATCGAGAGCGGGCATGACCGTATGGGTCAGGGCCAGGGCGCCCATGTCCCAGGCCAGCGACTGGGCCCTAAACCCCTTGTCGTGCGGGGTCTTTGGTTCCATGGCGACGAGAGGCCGCATGATCGACACCCAGGCATCGAACTGATGCCTGGCCTCTACCGCGGCCGTCGAGAAGGCGTAACTCGGGACGCGGTCTGCGGGACTGGCGGTCGCTTCGGTCATGTCGGCACCCTTGGCGCTCTATCTCAAGGCTATATGCACCGCCGCCATCCCGGCAAGGAGCCGGGTTGGCGCGCGGGCGCCGGGGGGTTCGGCAGGAGGCCTAGATCCGCGTTGCCGTAAAATTCCGGCGCGACACGCCGGGCACGGTTGGATGGTAGGTGCAGCGCAGGGTGCGGATGCGGGGCGTATCGCCGACGATGACGCGCCCGAGATTGCCCAAAAACCCAAGCGGGCGGCAATCGACCGAGGCGGCTTCCCAGGCCTGGCGGCGACCGCAGGAGGTGCGGTGCAGGTCCATGAAAATATCGCGGCCCGAGGTATGCCAATCCATGCGGCCATCGCATCTGGTGCCGCCGCCGCGCACCTGGAAGGTGCCGCGCCGGTCAAAGCAGAAGGTCACCCGATAGGGACCGAAGAGGGTTTCATTGGACCGGAAGCAGCCATTGACGGAAACGCCGCCGGGATGATCGGGCACCATGACCAGGGGCGCGATATCCTGCGCCTGAATGGCGGAGCCGAAACCTGCAACAAGTATGACGGCCGAAAAAAGTAGTTTTAAATTAAAGCCTTTCACGAGAGCACCCTCCTCTAAATGGTGACTAGCCATTCCCGCTCCGGGCAATCTTAGCGAATGGACGAGGCACTTTTGATGTGCATGGCGTCCCACGGCTTTACTCTATGTCCCTATTTGCAAGGCCGCCCTGGGCGATCCTTTCCCGCGCCCGCATTCTTGGATTAGCTAAAACCCTGTCGTGGTTTTCAAGAAGGAGAGAGTTCATGAACAGGGATCACGAAGAGGGTTTTGATCGCCGCGACTTCATGATTGCCTCGCTGGGCGCCGTCGGCGCCGCGGCCGCCCTGATGTCGGCTCCGGCCCTGGCCCAGGACGCGACCACGCCGAAAGCCGAAGGCGGCACGGTCTTTACCGGCGACATCATCAGCGGCAAAAAGGTGATCTCCACGCTCGATATCGACACGCTGGAGCCGGGCCGGCACTTTTTCTATTTCCAGGGCGTGCAGATGCCCACCGGCCAGCACTGGTATGTGTCCGTCGCCGTGATCAAGGGCGAAAAGCTGGGCAAGCGGGTGGGCCTGATCAGCGGGGTGCATGGGGATGAAATGAGCCCCATCCACACCATCCAGACCGTGATGGCCGCGCTCGATCCCGCGGAGATGTCGGGCAGTGTGCTGGCCGTCTACGACCTGTCGCGGCCGGCCGTGGAAGACATGACCCGCCGCTGGCACAATTCGGGGCGCGGCATGGACCTGATCGACATGAACCGCCTGTTCCCGGGGAATGAAAACGCGCCCGATGCGCCGGTGCGCCATGCCGGCCTGGTCTTCAACCGGTTGCTGCGGAACAATCTCGACTATGCCATCGACTTCCACACCGCCGCCACGGGCATGGACGCCACGTCCTTCCATCTGGCGCGGATGGAGCTGCCCGAAGTGCGGGAGATGGCCGAGCTCTATCCAATCGACCACATCTTCGACAACGTGGCCTATCCCAGCATTTTGCCCAATGCACTGATCGATGTCGGCATTCCCTCTTTCACGCCGGAAATCGGCCGCCCCCGCATCTTCGACCACGAGATGATCCCGCTCTTCGTCGAAGGCACGATGAACGTCCTAAAACATCACGGGGTGATTGCCGGGGAGATCGGGCGAACGGGCAAGGACAGCGGCGTTGTCATCGGCGATGCCATGGCGCCCGTCATCACCACCCATGGCGGCTTCGTCGAACTGCTGGTCGAGCTCAAGGAAAAGGTCGAAGCGGGACAGAAGGTCGCCATTCAGCGCAATACTTTTGGCGAGATCGTCGCCGAATATACCGCACCGCGGAGCGGCGAGGTGCTCGCGCGACGGACCGACGCCACCTGCGAGGAGGGGATGATCATTCTCTCCTTCCTCTTCGACAGCACGGTGCCGGAGGGTGGGGACCAGATCGTCGAATGATCTTTTTGGGGGCCGGGTCCCGCCCGGTCCCTTTCCACCAACCTGATTTTCGGGAGCTGCCCATGACTAAGGGATTTCATCGCTTTTTCAGGACCGCATCGCTGCTGGTCGCCGCCCCGCTGCTGCTCGGCGGGGCGGCCGAGGCGGCGAGCTGGACGGCGCGCGGCAATGAGCCGGGCTGGCACATTGACGTCAGCGACAGCGCGATCAGCTTTTCCAGCATGGAGGGCGAGACTTTTAGCATCGAACCCGTGCCGGAGCCGGTGCGCGCGGAAGACATTGAAGTCTATACGGGGACAGCCGGCGACAAGGCCTTTACGCTGGTCGCCATCGACAAGATTTGCACCGACAATATGTCGGGCATGCCCTTTCCCAAGGCCGTGGTGGTGACGATTGGCGAGCGGGCGCTGGTCGGCTGCGGCGGCGATCCGCTGAGCCTGCTTATTGGGGACTGGAAGGTCGAGGAGATTGCGGGAGAGCCTGTCATCGCAACCTCGGAAACCTCGCTCGCCTTCGATCTCGACGGCAGCATGCACGGCAATGCCTCATGCAACCGCTTCTTCGGCGGTTTTAGTCTCACCGGCGAAGGGCTGACCCTGTCGCCCGGCGGGGCCACCATGATGGCCTGCGAAACCGGGCTGATGGAGCAGGAACAAAAGTTCCTGGCGGCGCTAGAGCAAGTCAATCGCTTCGAAAGCCTTGCCGACGGGCGGCTGAGACTGGTGGACGTGGAAGGCAATACGGTGCTGGCGCTGCGGCAGTAGGGGGGCCCGATCTCACGCCCTCCCGGCGCGTCACCCTCGGCTTGACCCGAGGGCTCTGCACTTGCTGCGTCTTCGGGAAGTTAAGTGTCCTCGGGTCAAGCCCGAGGATGACGAGCGGTGGGTGGGGAGCCAGTTGCTCACCCTCAATGAAACTGCGCCGTTTCCGTCGATTCACCCATGGCCGTGGTGGCGCTCTTGCCTTCGCTCACGGCGAGGGAGACGGCGTCGAAATAGCTGGTGCCCACTTCGCGCTGATGGCGGACGGCCGAGAACCCATGGGCTTCGGCGGCGAATTCGGCTTGTTGCAGGCGGGAATAGCCGGCCATGCCATCGGCCTTATAGGCGCGGGCCAGTTCGAAGGTGGTGAGGCTGAGATTGTGGAAGCCGGCCAGGGTGATGAACTGGTATTTGTAGCCCATTGCGGCGATTTCGCGCTGGAAGCTGGCCATGGCGGTCTCGTCCATGTGGCGGGCCCAGTTGAAGCTCGGTGAGCAATTGTAGGCCAGCATCTGGTCTGGATGCACTTTGCGCACCGCTTCAGCGAATTTGCGCGCCTCGGGGAGGTCTGGCTTGCTGGTTTCGCACCAGATGAGATCGGCATAGGGCGCATAGGCGATACCCCTGGCGATGGCCGCGTCGATGCCGCCCCTGAGGCGATAAAAGCCCTCGGGGGTGCGCTCGCCTGACACAAATGGCTTGTCGTAGTCGTCGATATCCGAGGTGATGAGGCGCGCGGCTTCCGCATCGGTGCGGGCCATGATCAGGGTTGGCACATCCATGACATCGGCGGCGAGACGCGCTGCGTTGAGGGTGCGGATGAATTGGCTCGTGGGCACCAGCACCTTACCGCCGAGATGGCCGCATTTCTTTTCCGAAGCAAGCTGATCCTCGAAATGCACGGCGGCGGCGCCGGCTTCGATCATGGCTTTCATCAGCTCAAACGCATTGAGCGCGCCGCCAAAGCCGGCTTCGGCATCGGCGATGATGGGGACGAAGAAGTCGAGATCGGTGGTTGGGAGACCATCGGCCTGTTCCATGCTCTGGATCTGGTCGGCGCGCTGCAGGGCCTTGTTGATGCGGCGGACTACGGCGGGGACGCTGTCGACGGGATAAAGCGATTGGTCGGGATACATATTGCCCGAGGAATTGGCATCGGCTGCGACCTGCCAGCCGGAGAGATAGATGGCCTGCAAACCGGCTTTCACCTGCTGCACCGCCTGGTTGCCGGTAAAGGTGCCGAGAGTGGGCACGAAATCCTGGCTGTGCAGCAGCTCCCAGAGGCGGCGGGCGCCGTTTTCGGCCAGCGTGTGGCGGATCGGCAGGGAGCCCGAGAGGCGCGCGACGTCGGCACGGGAAAAGGTGCGGGAAATGGTCTTCCAGCGGTCGGGCGCATAGTCGGGCGCCGGAAAATGTTCGGGCTGGCTGGGCTTGTCGAGCATGTCGGGTCTCCTCGATTGGACATGGCTTCGCCGGTCCCGCCGGGAGGCGGGATCAGGCATTTTGCTGAGATGGCGGGGTTTAGGCGGTGACCTTGCGGCTGAAGGTGGCGGCGAACATGCCGCCGCCGGAAAACAGTTCGGTGCTGTCGGCGCCGCTGACCAAAGCAAACTGATGGCGGCCGATCTTGCCGGCAATGGCGTAGCCCTGTTCGTCGAGGCCGCGCGCCTTGAACTGGGCCATGGCTTCATGGGCACTGGGGGCGATGATGGTCAGATATTCTTCGCGTTCGCTGCTGCTGGGGCTCATCTCCAGAACTCCTCTTGGCTGGATGATGTAAAGATTTGACAATTCTCTTCCGAATGCAAGAATAGACCAGAAATCAGCGAGTAAAGCTGTCAATCACAGTCAATTTTGGCGCTGCGAATTGTAAAGTCTGTAAAGACAGGCACGGAGGAGACGATGGTTGCCGAGGCCGAGATGCAGATCGGCGGCCGCATCAAGCGGCTGCGGCGGCAGAAAAAACTGTCGCAGGCGGACCTGGCGCAGGCGCTGGGCATTTCCGCGAGCTATCTCAACCTCATCGAGCACAATCGCCGCAAGGTGACCGTGCCACTGCTGTTTTCGCTGGCCGGGCAATTGGGGGTCGAGCCCGGCGAGCTGGTGGACAGTGATGAGGGACGGCTGGTCGGCGACCTTATGGAGGCCTTTGGCGACGATCTTTTTGCCGATAGCGACATCACTAATCTGGAAATCCGCGACCTCGCGCAATCCAATCCCGCCGCGGCGCGGGCGGTGCTGCGGCTTTACGATCGCTATCGGCGACTGGGTCAAACGGGGGTGCAGAAGGTCGATGCGGCGGAGCCGCCTTTTCATATGGCGACAGATGCCATTTCCGATTTCCTGCAGGAGAATGCCAACCACTTTCCGGCGCTGGAAGCGGCGGCGGAACGCATTCGCAGCGACATCGACAATTTTGGCGACAGTTTTGAAAGTGGGTTGAAGGCCTATCTGTTCAATGTCTTTGGGCAGGAGGTACGGCTGGCCTCGCTGCCGCATGGCATCGCGCGGCAGCGCGATCCCTCGGGGCGAGCTATCCTGATTTCTGATCTGCTGCCGAGCGAAACCGCGCAGTTTTTGCTGGCTCATCATCTCGGCGAGCTGGCCACTGGTTCCGAAATAGATGCGATCATCGGCGCTTCGAACCTTGCCGAGGGCGATGCGCCGGCTTTGGCGCGAAATGTCCTGGCGGCTTATTTCGCCGGGGCGTTGATCATGCCCTATGAACCATTCCTGAAGGCCTGCCGCGACCATCGCTATGATATCGAGCGGATCGGGCGGCGCTTTGCGGCCAGCTTCGAGCAGGTCTGCCACCGCATGACGACTTTGCAGCGCAAGGGCGCGCAGGGCACTCCGCTGCATCTGGTGCGCACCGATATTGCGGGCAATATTTCGAAGCGCTTTTCGCTTTCGGGAATCCATATTCCGCGCCATTCGGGCGCCTGCCCGCGCTGGAACATGTATGAGGCTTTCATGGCGCCCGAGCGCATTCATGTGCAGGTGAGCCAGATGCCCGATGGGCAGCGCTATTTCTGTATTGCCCGCACCATCACCAAGGGCGGTTATCGCTACAATGCGCCCAAAAGCTATCTCTCCATCGGCCTTGGCTGCTCGGCGCATCACGCGCGGGACATGGTCTATGCCGATGGCATTGATGTGTTTGGCGAGGGCCAGGCCGTGCCGGTGGGAGTCGGGTGCCGCACCTGTCCCCGCATGGAATGCGGCCAGCGGGCGCATCCGCCGGCCGATCATCGCTTCAGTCTCGATGGATCGAGCCGACCGGAGAGTTTTTACGGCCGGATGAGCTAGTGAAAGGCTCGACAAAGGGCGAGTTTTCAGGACGAAACTGCAAATATTGCATGTTGTATGGTAGACTATCTGCCGCCGATTAGGTGCTGAAGACGCAGAACCCGACCGAGGTGCTGTTCCGCGTCGCCGATGAAACCGGGGGCATCCTGCTGCCGGGCAGCGGCTTTGGGGTGCTTCATCCTTCGGGCCGGGCGTCGCTCGCAAATCTGCAGGAATATCAATACGCCGCCATCGGAAAATCGCTTCGCAAGCTGGCGGAGGAATATTATGAGGATTTCAAGAAAAGCGGCGGCAAATAGCTTTTTCGTCTCGTGACAAAGGCGCGGACCATGAACGGTGTGCACCGAACGGGTCCATTGGCGCGATATGAGGACAGGACTGACATGACACGGTCGAGCCGATACGGCGCCGCCACTCTGGTAACCGCTTTACTCGCAGGCTGCAGCGCCACGGGTGGCCCGCCCTCCGTGCCGATTTTCGGATCGTTCTTTCCCGCCTGGGTCATCTGCGCGATCGGCGGCATCTTCGTCGCCGTGATCGTGCGGGCACTGCTCATTGCCCTTCATATCGATGAGCATCTGCCGGCCCCGCCGCTGGTCTATCTCTGCCTTGCCATCAGCGGTGGCATCGTCCTGTGGCTGGCATGGTCGGGAGTGGTGTGATGCGGGCGGTTCTGGGCAAGATCATCGGCTATGGAGTTTTTATCGGCACGGCGGTGCTGATCTATCTCGCCTGGAGCGCGGGCCAAGCCAGTCCCCGCTCCGACGTCGCCGAGATCGAGGCGCCGGTGATCCAGATTTCGTCCAATGTGCCCGGACGCATCATTTCCATTGCGGTGAGCAACAACCAGGCGGTGAAAAAGGGCGACATGCTGTTCCAGATCGACCCCGAGCCCTATCGGCTGCGGCTCGAACAGGCGCAGGCCGAACTGGCGGCGGCGCAATCCGAACTGGCCCAGGGCGAGCGCAATATCGCCACCGAACAATCCAATGCCGATGTCGCGCAAAAGCAGATCGAGCGCGCCCAGTTCAATGCCGACCTCGCCCGCCAGACACTCGAACGGCTCGAACCCCTCCTCGGACGCGGTTTCGTGACGGCCCAGCAGGTCGATCAGGCGCGCACGGCCTATAACGATGCCCTTGTCAGCCTCGACCAGGCCTTGCAGCAATCCCAGGGGGCAAGCCAGGTGATCGGCACGCTCGACACGCGGTCGGCCCAGGTGGATGTGGCGACGGCCACCGTGGCGCTGGCGCAGCGCGATCTCGACAATACGACCATCCGCGCCCCCTTTGACGGCATCATCTCGGGCCTGACCATGCCGGCGGGCGAATATGTCATTACCGGCCAGAGCGTATTCGCAATGATCGACACCTCCCATTGGGAGGCGGTCGCCTTTTTCCGCGAGACCGAATTGCCCAACCTGGCCGTCGGTGACAGTGTCGACGTCTTCGTCATGGCCAATTCGCGCGTCGCCGTGCCGGGCACCATATCCGCCATCGGCTGGGGCGTGCGCTCCACCGATGGCGCCACCATTCTGGGCCTCCCGATCATCGCCAATTCGCTCAACTGGGTGAAGGTCGCCAAACGCTTCCCGGTCTATGTGGAACTGCACGAGCCGCCGGTTGACCTGATGCGCGTCGGTGCTTCCGCCGTGGTCGTGGTGCGCGGAGAGACGGAAGCGGGCAATGGCGGCGACCAGCACTAGGCCCGGCCTTTTCGAGGTTTTCGTCGACGAGTTGCGGCCTTTCGAGGGCCGGCTGGGCGCCTCGCTGCGCATGACGCTCTGCTGCGTCATTGTCGTGGTGCTCTCGATGAGCCAGCATGTGCCCGAAGCCGCCCTCTCCTGCTATCTCATCTTTTTTGCCAGCCGCGACAATGCGGCGAGCGGCATTCTGATTGCGCTGGCCCTGATCATTGCCGCCTCGGTGGGCATCCTGCTCGGCCTCCTGTTCCTGCAGATCGCCGCCGACGAGCCCATGTTGAGGCTCTTCTTCATGGCGGCCTTCACCTTTGGCGGCATGTATTTTTCGGTGGCGACCAAGGCCGGACCTATTGCCGCCACGGTCGGCTTCGTCTTCGCCTTCGTGATGACGCTTAACGATTTCGTCCCCATTCCCGAACTGCTGTCGCGCGGACTGAGCTGGATGTGGGTCGTGGTGTTTTTCCCCATGGCGACCCTGGTTCTCGTCAATGCGCTGATCGGCCCCAATCCCGCAAAACTCGCCCGGCGCTATACGGCAAGGCGGCTCGCCGCCGCTGCCGGCGTGTTGGAAGATGAGCCCGGCGCCAGGGAACAGGCATTGGAACTGCTCGCCGAAGGGGCGGGGGAATCGGGCGCCTATACCAGGCTCGGCGCGCTTTTCGGCTTTCATTCCAAGGCCGAGGCGGCGCGGCTCGCCGCTATTGCGCCCGAAGCAAGGAGCATTCTCACCGACAGTTTTGGCGCCCGGCCCGATCCTGCCCTGGCGCAAAGTTTTGCGCTTCTGGCAAAAGCCATCGAAGAACGCGGCGTGCTTCCGGCACTCTGGCGCCCCTTTGCCGATATTCCGGCCAATCTGCCGCTTGCCGCTTCTGCCGAACGTCTTGCCGGCTGGTGGAGCGGGCGCCTGCCATTGCCGGCGAACGAAGCCGAAAAGGCGGCGCCGGCCGACACTTTTACCAATCCCGCCTATATGCAGTTCGCGCTCAAGACCATGCTGGCGGTGTTCATCACCTATGCCATCTATACCGTCGGCGGTTGGTTCGAAATCCACACGGCCATGATCACCTGCTTCTATGTGGCGCTGGGCACGACGGGCGAGACGCTGCACAAGGCGACATTGCGCATTATCGGCTGCCTCATTGGGGCGGCCATGGGTGTCGGCAGCATCATCTTCATCATGCCGCACATGACCGATATCGGCCATTTGCTTCTGCTGGTGGCCGCAGGCAGCTTTATTGCCGCCTGGGTCGCCAATGGGTCGAGCCTCGTCCAATATATGGGCTGGCAGATGGCGCTGGCCTTCTTCCTCTGCGTTCTGAAAGGTTTTGGGCCGGCCTTCGACATCGATGTCGCCACCGACCGCATCCTCGGCATCCTGATCGGCAATGTCGTGGTCACCATAGTTTTCCTCTGGCTCTGGCCCACGAGCGTATCCACCAGCATTGCCTGCAATCTCTCCGAAGCGGCGAAAAAGCTGGGCGAAGCGCTGCGCCCCTTTGGCACCAGCCTTGCCGCAATAGCGCCGAAACTGGGGGAAGCGGAGCGGCTGGGGCGGCTCTCGAATTTCGAAGCCAACCGGCTGCGCCTGGTCTCCCCGATCCTGCCGCATGCTGCGGCCATAGAGGCGGCCACGCAGGAGGCCCTGCCCGAAGTGGCGCGGCTGCGGCTGCTTCGCCAGCGCCAGCGCTACCTTTTTGGCGCGCCGCGCTGTGTGAAAGCGGCAACGCTTGCACAGGAAGCAGAAACGGCCGGGTTTTTGAATCTCGCCGCCACCGCTATCATGGCGCCTGAACCACAGGCCCGGACCATGCTGAACCTTTCGCTGCACCGATCGACCGAGGCCCTGCACAGACTTGAGCGCTTGGCGCACAAGACCCCGCCCCGCGCGCCCTGGCGCCGCGACCTCGTCGAAACCGCTGGGTCCTATCGCAAGCTGGTAGACGGCTTTGCCCGCACGCTGGAGGCGCTGTGATGGCTTTTCGTCCGCTTTTCGGTATTGCCGCCGGCTTCGGCGCCCTGCTCCTGCTGGCCGCCTGCTCGACCTCGGCGCTGAACCTGGCGCCTGCGAGCCCGACAACGCCCTATCGCGGCACAGCCGGCACGCCGGCGGCGAATGCGGTCGGCGCCGATTTCGCGGTAACCCCCGATCCAAGCCTGCCGATCACGATCGCTGCGCCAAAACTCGACCCCGCGCATAATTACGGCCTCTCCGAACTCATCAACATCGCCCAGCTTTCCAATCCGGCGACCCAGGCCGCCTGGCAGCGGGCCCGCGAGGCGGCAGCGGCGACCGGCATTGCCGAAGGCGCCTATCTGCCGATCCTCACCGCCGACGTTCTGGCCGGCTATGCCGTCACCTCCACCACCGCACCGGGTTTTGACGGCGTGCTGGTGGACATTCCCAATGGCAGCATCACCACATCAGGCACGCAGATCATGCCCTCGCTGGCGGTCAAATGGCTGCTCTTCGATTTTGGGGAGCGCGATGCGGCGCTGGCGACTGCGCAGCAATTGTCCTTTGCCGCCAATGTCGGCTTCAATGGCGCGCATCAGACGCTGATCCACGAGGTCAGCATTGCCTATTTCCAATATAGCGCCGCACGGGCCCAGTCCCGCATCGATGCCGCCGCGCTCGACAATGCCAAGGTGGTGCTGACCGCCGCTGAGGCGCGCGTGGAACAGGGCGTGGCGACCACGATGGAAGTGGCGCAGGCCACCCAGGTGGTGGCGCAGGCCGAGTTCGACCTGACTTTGGCGCAGGGACGCGAGCGCAGCACCTATTCGGCCCTCCTCGGCGCCATGGGCATTTCCCCGGCCACCCGCATAAAAGTGCAGGATCTGGGCGGCAAGCCGCTACCACGACAGGTGCCGGCAGACCTCGAACAGTTGATCACCACCTCGCTGCAACGCCGCCCGGACGTGCAGGCGGCCTTTGCGCAGGTCAAAGCCAGCGAACAGGGCATTTTGGCCGCAGAGGCCGGGTTCTTGCCCAAGGTGGCGCTGACCGGGACGGTCAATCGCACCTTTGGCAGCTATTCGGTGACCGATTCGCGCTTTGATTCCACCGCCACGCTCGATGTCAGCCAGCCCAATGCCGCCGTGCTCCTGGGCATTTCCGTGCCGATCTTCGACGGGGGCATGCGCGACGCGCGGCTCGACGCCGCCAAGGCCAATGCCGCCGCCTCGCAACAGGATTTCGCCCGGCTGCAGGGCGCGGCGGCGCAGGAAATCGTCGTGGCCTATGACGTGCTGCGCACGAGCCTTTCCGCCTATGCCGCCGCCACCGCGCTGGTGAATGCCGCCAAGGTCAACAATGAAGCCGCGCTCGACTATTACAAGAACGGCCTTGGGACGCTGGCCGATATCAGCGTCACCCAGACGGGCCTCTTAAAGGCGCAATATGCCCAGGCCCAGGCCCGCAGCGACGCCTTTGTCGCCGCGGCGACGCTGGCCTTTGCCACCGGGACACTGACCAGCGCGCAATAGCACGATCCAGGAAAGGAGGGTATCGGCCGACTTCGCCTAGAATTTTCGAAGGAAGTGGCGGAGAGGAACGGACAGCACTTTCAGCGTCACAGGCTCGAAAACCAATGCTTATCAGGCACATTTCGATTTCAAAGCGGGGATGGCCTAGCCAGCTCTAGCCTGATTTCGAAGCTCTTCGGACGCTGCATTTCGCGGTTGCCGCGGCACATCGATCAAGTTCTTGTTGCTATGGTCGGCCATTGAGCAAAGTCTGACTTTTCATGCTTTCATATAGTCAACGAATGCTCTGAATATCGCGGAGGAAAGGTGGCGCCATCGATACGCTCAAGCGCGTCAAATGGAGCCTCGGCCGCACAAGAATAGAGGGCGCTCCTGCGACCGCCCTCCATTTCCATCCTGCAAGGGAATGGTTAAGGCGGAGAGCGTCGAAGCGTTGCGTCCGACGTTCCTCCGACTTCAAGAATCGCCTATTCGAACGCTATGCCGGTCATGGTTTCGCTGATGGTCCAGAGGCGCCGAGCGGAATCAGGGTCGATCGCATAGGCTGCGACGTGGGAGGTGCGCCGGTCGCGGCCCTCAAGCGTCAATGCCGTCTCGCCTTGCTCTATGGCTGCAATGTCCGAATTGGCACAGAATACGCCGCCCATGCCTTCGAGCTGCGGACTGACGGCGCACCAGATATGGGTGGCGCCGCCCTGCGGCAGCGATTTCATATCGCGGTCCGGATCGATGACCGGCTCGCCATCGGCATCGAGATTGCCCATTTCCTTCAACCTTTCGGTGGGCAAATGCTTGGCAAGGCCGGTGACGATGCCGCCCGGATGCAGCGAGAAGGCGCGGATGCCGTGGTCGCGACCCAGCCGATCCAGTTCCACCGCGAACAGGATGTTTGCGGTCTTGGATTGGCCATAGGCGCTCCAGGGATCGTAGGGACGCGTCGCGAAATTGATGTCGTCCCAGACGATATCGGAGAAGCGGTGGCCCATGGACGAGACCGAGACCACGCGCGCACCAGCGGCGCGCTTCAGCGCCGGCAACAGCCGCAGCACCAGTTGGAAATGCCCCAGGTGATTGGTGGAGAACTGCATCTCATTGCCGCGCGCATCGCGGGTCAGTTCGGGCACCGCCATGATGCCGGCGCTGTTGATGAGGATATGCAGCGACAGCCCGGAGCTGACGATGCCGCGGGCGAAACTGTCAATCGAGGCGGGGTCGTTGAGGTCCATGGGCCGCACTTCGATGCCGCCGCCGATCTCCGAGATGGCGCGGCGAGCGCGCTCGACATCACGTGCCGGCACGATGACGCGCGCGCCGGCTTCGGCCAATGTGCGCGCGGCTTCAAGCCCGAGGCCCGCATATCCGCCAGTGACGATGGCGAGTTTGCCCACAAGATCGATGCCGGCGATGACATCGAGCGTGGTCGTGTGGGCGGAAAACCCCAAGCCTAGCGGGATCTGGGGAGTGGTCATTTGGTTTTCTCCATTCTTGAGGCTTGGATATGGCGGGGGTTGCGCGTATTTTGAATGTGCAAAAATCCCGTATTCCTTCGCCTGCGTTCAGAAATGCCTCGTGACCCCCTGTCTCAAACTCTCGAACTGGTCGATGCCCGCACCATCTATGCCGGCGGTTTCATCGGTGGCGGCAAATGGTCGATCCGTTTCGAGCCGCCCAGGAAGATCAAGTTTTTCGTCATCGGGCGCGGTCGGTGCTACCTGGCCCTGGATGGGACCGAGCCGCCGTTCCTCCTGGAAGAGGGCGATATTTTCCTGCTCACGCGCAATGCTGGCTTCACGGTTGCAAGCGACCTGTCGATGGCGCCGCGTCCGTCTGCGGACCTGTTCCGGGGCGCCGGCGCGGCCATCGTCCCTGTCGGGGAAGGCGACGATTTTCTGTTTCTAGGCGGGCATCTCGATACCGACCAGGCCGGCGGACGGCTGATGGTGGAGAGCCTGCCCGATTTCATTCACCTGACCGCCACCGATAGCGGCGCCGGGCGGCTGGCGGCCCTGATCGGCGAACTTGTCGAGGAAGCGGCGGGCCGGGCGCCGGGTGCGGAGATGGCCTGTTCCAGCTTGGCGCATCTTTTGCTGATCCAGATATTGCGCCGTCACCTTGCCGCCGGCAACACGGTGGAGGTGGGCTGGCTGCGCGCCGCCTGCGACCCGCGGCTGGTGCCGGTGCTGGCGCTGATCCATGGCGATCCGTCACGCCATTGGTCGCTGGCCGAGATGGCGCGCGCCGCAGCGATGTCGCGCACGACCTTTGCCACGCATTTCAAGGCCGTAGCAGGCCTTCCGCCGCTGGCATATCTGACGGAATGGCGGATGCGGCAGGCCGACCGGGCACTGCGCAGGGAAGGCAGTTCGGTCTCGCGGGTGGCCCATGACGTCGGCTATAGTTCGGAGGCGGCGTTCAGCACCGCCTTCAAGCGCGTCATGGGCTATTCGCCCCGGCGGCAACGCGATCAGGCTCCGGCTTTCGCCGAATGACAGTAGGCGTCCGGCTCAGGCATATGGGCGCTCAGCGCTTGGTGAATTGTCCTGCCAGTTCGCCCGTGTGCTTTCCTGGAATTGAGTCATCGCAACCGACCGCGATGAATTGGAAGCCCCAGGCGACGCGGTGCCGGTCGCTGCCAAATCAGACCTTCGTAGGAACCGGCACGTAGTTGAAATAGGCGAAGTCCGCGGGTGTTGCGGTGCCATTCAGGTCATTGGCAGCCATGCCCACGAATGCTCCCGTAAAACTGCCGTCGACGCCATAGGCCCCGCCTTCGTCAGATAGCAGCGAAGCGTCGAGAACCGGCCCTACCGGAACCAGCGGACCGTCTGCGCCGACGCCATAGAAGAATTGAAGACCGGCTTCGCGGACCGAAAGCGCCAGCCTGATAGCGCCGGCCTGCGGCAAAACTACGGGCGGCGCAGGAAACTGCACATTGCCATCAGGGAAGCTGCTGGGAGAACTCATGATCAGCAATTCGCGCTGGCCATCGGCACCCGCGGTGATAGCGAGATAGTGGAAATTGTAGCGCTGATAATAGGCGACGAGCCCTGCCATGACGCGCTCGTCGGTCGGCGCGACCTCCACCAGAGTTTCGGCGTCGTAATCAAAATGGGTCTGCCGGCGCGCCACCAGCGCCTGCTCGAACCATGAACCGATGGATTCTCGCCCAAAAAGACGCAGTTTGTCGCCAGTCACCGCAAAGATGCGTTCCGGCTCCGGCGTGCGCAGCCATTGAAAGTCACTGTGCAACGCATCTCTAAAACTGTAGTGGCGCGGCGCATCAAGAAGGCCGTTCGAGGTTGCGGGTAAATCGACGGCGACCTCGGGCAGAATACCGCCCCTTTTGAGCCACAACCAATCGTCCCGCCATTCCACTTCCTGAATAGCCGCCTCCCGCCCCAGCACGCAGCGGCGTTTCTGGGTGATGGGTCGGCCCGCCAGATGCACGATGAACTGGCGGCCGTCCGGTGTTTCGACCCAGTCACCATGACCCGTCCGCTGCAACGGGTGGAGAGGCGCATCCTTGGCCGTGAAAATGTGCTTTTGCGGATGGGTTTCGTAGGGGCCATCAATCTGCCGCGAACGCGCCAGGGTCACGGCATGATCATAGCCAGTACCGCCCTCGGCGGTCAGCAGATAGTACCAGCCTTTGCGCTTGTAGAGATGCGGTCCTTCCGTCAGCCCGAGATCCGTTCCGTGCCAGATGGTCTTGACCTCTCCAGTCAGCCGGCCGAGCCCCGGATCGAATTCCTGCAGGCGGATACCGGCAAACATATTTGGCCGGGCGCGATGGTCCCAGAGCATATTGACGAGCCACTTGCGCCCGTCGTCATCGTGGAAAAGGCTGGGGTCGAAACCGGAGGAATTGAGATAGAGCGGATCGGACCAGGGGCCCTTTATGTCCGCGGCGGTGACCACGTAATTATGCGTATCCTTGAACGATCCGTCCTTGCGCTTGACGTTCGTATAGACCAGCCAGAATTTTTTCCCGTCATGGGTGAGACACGGCGCCCATACCCCGCAACTATCTGGATTGCCGCGCATATCGAGCTGGCTCTTGCGGTTGAGCGGTCGCGTGATCAGCGTCCAGTTCGCAAGGTCCGTGCTGTGATGAATCTGCACGCCCGGAAACCATTCGAAGGTCGAGGTGGCGATATAATAGTCTTCGCCCACCCGCAGGATCGAAGGGTCCGGGTTGAAGCCGGGCAGGATCGGATTGGCGACGAGCGGCATGGCGATCCTCGGTCAGTGATGATTTTGGGCAGGCGAGGGGTCGATGCGCATCAATCCCAATCCTTGCCGGCAACCGGCGCGAGGATGGCCTGAACCCCCGCGACCAGTTCGGAATCTGCCGGCGTGCCCAACCAGGAGAGACAACGTTCGAGCGAGGACCGGCTGGCGGTGCTGAACATGGTGGTGGCAATCTCGGGGTGACCGGTGGAAAACTGGAAGGCCAATTGACTGATCGAGGTGCCGCTTCTGGTGCAATAGTCCGCGGCCGCTCGGAAAACGGCGCGATCCTCGGGCCCGGCGGCATGCCAGTCCGCCGGCCCACGCTCCGTAAGTAGGCCGCTGGCAAAGGGCGAGGCATTGATGATGCCGATGCCCTTTTCGTGCGCCTTCGGCAACAGCGAGGTCAATCGGGTATCGTTGAGGCAGTAGTGGTTGTGGACAAGGGCCGCATCCACCGGCAACTCGGCAAAAATGCGATGCCAGAGATCCATCGGATAGATGCCGAAACTGACCGAACCAATGCGACCCTCGAGCTTGAGAGCAAGCAGCGTCTCAAAACCCTCGGTCAGCGCCTGATCAAGATGGCTTCGGCCCTGATATTCGATGTCGTGAATATGGACGATGTCGAAATAGTCCGTGCCGAGCCGGGCAGCGCTTTCATCGAGCGAAGCCCTTATACGCGCGGCAGAATAATCGAGCGTATCGTGTCCATATTGGTCGGGGTCGGTATATTTGCCCACCTTGGTCGAAAGCACATAGCTCGACCGGTCGATACCTTTGAGCGCCTTGCCCAAAACGCTTTCCGAGCGACCGCCGCCATAGGCGGGAGCAACATCGAAATAAGTGATGCCGGCATCGAGCGCCGCCTGCACCGTGGCGATGGCCTCGGCCTCATCCACGTCGCGAAAAACACCGCCCAGCGCCGAAGCTCCGAAACTGAGGGCTGAAACCTCGAGCCCCGTGTGACCCAAAGCATTGCGCTTCATGGTTCGACCTGCACCTTGATCACCCCATCCTTGCCCACGGCGCGCGCCATGGCAGCGTCCATTTCGGCAAGCGGATAGGTGGCGTTAACGAGCCGGTCCACCGACACACGCCCCGATGACAGCAGATCGAGGGCAATGCCGAAGGCATTGGCGAAGCGGAAGGAGCCGAGATAACTCAATTCGCGCGCCATGATCGTGTTAAGCGGCGCAGTGACATCGGCCGGCAGCGTCCCGATCTGCACGATCGTGCCGCCGCGCCGCGCGAGGGCGATGGCAGCGGAAACCGCCGGCGGCGCGCCCGAGGCTTCGAAAACGACATGAAAGCCTTCTGGGGCGAGCGCTTCGGCCGCACCAACGATATCCGGATCGGCTGCATCTAGCGCTCCATCCGCACCAAGCTCGACCGCCAAGGCGCGCGGAAATTCAGCAATGTCGGACAGCACGACACGGCTGGCGCCGAAGGCCCGCGCCACCAATGCCGTCAATTGGCCGATAGCGCCGCCGCCGATCACCAGCACCGATTTGCCAGCCAGTGTGCCAACCCGCATGGCGGCGTGCACGCACACCGAAAGCGGCTCGGTCATCGCGGCTGCGGTCCAGTCCAGGCCTTCAGGCAGGACGTGGCAATTGGCGGCCGGCGCCACCGCATATTCGGCAAATCCGCCATCCACATGCGGGTCGGTACTTGCCGATCCGTAGAACCGCATGTTGATGCAGAGGTTGTAGCGCCCTTCGCGACAATAGGCGCAATACCCGCAGGGCATGGACGGATCGATCGCCACACGCTTGCCGAGCAGATTCGCGTCACCGCCCGGACCCGCCGCCACCACTTCGCCCGCGATCTCATGGCCGAGAATGAAAGGCCGCTTGGGGACGAAGCTACCAGCCCTGCCGTGCAGAAAGTAATGCATATCCGAACCGCAGATGCCGGCGCGTCGAACGCGTACCAGCACCTCCCCCGCCGCCGGCTGCGGGGTCGGAACCGTCTCGGCCCGCAAGTCGCGCTGGCCGTATAGAACAATGGCTTTCATATCGTGAAGACTCGGGAGTTATCGCGGACGCAGCGCCAGACCATCCGCAGCGAAAAGATGCAGCCGGTCCGCCGGCGCGGTCAGCGCCACCGCATCGCCGGGTCGCAGACTGCTATTGCCCGGCAGCTTAACGATGACGGGTTCTGGCGTTCCGGCGTCGACGTAGACAATCGCCAGTTCGCCCAGATTCTCGATCACCGAAGCACGGCCGCGAATAAGCGCGGAACCGCTCGCCAGCGTCAGATCTTCGGGGCGCACCCCCAGAACCGTCCCGGCTTCGACCGGCGCAGAAAAGGGTAGATCAATGGCATCACCCTCGACAGCCTTGATCCGGCCATCGTCGACCCGAGTGACCGGCAGGAAATTCATGGCGGGAGAGCCGATGAACCCTGCCACAAAGCGATTGGCCGGGGTGTGATAAAGCTCGAGTGGCGTTCCAACCTGCTCCACGCTGCCTGCCCGCATCACCACGATGCGGTCGGCGAGGGTCATAGCCTCGACCTGATCATGGGTAACGTAGATCATGGTCGTATCGGGCATGGACTGCTTGAGGCGGGCAATCTCGATACGTGTCGCTACACGCAACGCGGCATCGAGATTGGACAGGGGCTCATCGAACAGAAAAACCTTTGGATCGCGCGTAATCGCGCGGCCAATGGCGACGCGCTGGCGCTGGCCACCCGAAAGCTGCTTGGGCAAACGATCAAGCAGAGGCGTGAGCTGCAGCATCTCGGCCGCCCGGTTCACCCGCTGTTCGATCTCGGCCTTCGGTTCCTTGGCCATGCGCATGCCGAAGGACATATTGTCCCTGACAGTCATATGCGGATAGAGCGCGTAGGACTGGAACACCATCGCAATGGCGCGGTCTGCGGGTGGCAGGTCATTAACGACGCGACCGCCGATGGCAATGCTGCCATCTGTAATGTCTTCGAGCCCCGCGATCATGCGCAGCAAAGTGGATTTGCCGCAGCCCGAAGGGCCCACGAAAACCACGAACTCGCCAGCCTCTATGGTAAGGTCGATGCCCTTGAGCACGCTTACGCTGCCATAGGACTTTTTCAGTCCGGAAATCCGCAAATCGGACATTGGCTTCCTCACCTCAAAACTAATATATCGGTATATTGCTATACTGGTAGTGTCAACCGCCCTCGAATGTGTCAAGGTCGGAATCCCACTCGTTTAGGAGACACGATGCCCCGGCCCAGGCGGATCGAAGCGAAGGACAGCATCGATATCGGTGCGATCTTTTCAGCGAGCGACATCAATCCTGCACTCCCCAAGACTGCCCAGGTTTATGACCTCGTGCGGGGCGCCATCGTGTCCCTGGAAATGCCACCAGGCGTGGCGATCAACGAAAAAGAAATTTGCGAGCAGTTGCAGGTCTCCCGCACACCTCTGCGCGAGGCCATCTTGCAGCTCCATGCCGAGAACCTGGTCGATGTCCGCCCCAATGCGGGCACCTTCGTCGCACCGATCGATCTGCGTTACGTGCTCGAAGGACAGCTCGTCCGCGACGCTCTCGAGGTAAAGGTCGTGCGGTTTGCAGCGCGGCGGGTTAGCAAGGCTTTCCTTGCCCGGCTCGACCTCAACATGCATCAGCAAAAGCTGATGGCGACCGATAGCGACTACGACCAGTTCTACGAGCAGGATGAGGCGATGCACCAGCTCATCTGCGAACATGGCGGTTCGCCGCGTATCTGGCGCCTCGTGACCGGCGCCAAGGCCCAGCTCGACCGCGTACGCCGCCTGCAAATGCCTGAGCCCAACCATATGAAAATCGTGCTCGACGAGCATGAAGCCATCGTTGAAGCCATCCGCGCCGGTGACGAAGACACCGCGGCCAAGGCGATGAAGATCCACCTCGACCGGGTCTTCCTCACCATCCGCCACCTGATGACGCAGCGGGCCGAACTGTTCGCGCCCGAAGCCGGACAATTGCTGGAAGAATTCGAACGTTTCTCGCTTTGAGAACCGGCGGCGCGACGGGAGGATTTGCCGCGCCGCCGGCCTCTTACTGCCGGACCTGGAAGGAAAGGTGGACCGGCCGTGTGGCTGAAATTTCGACCCAGATCACCAGATCGCTGCGCTCGGCGCTGTGTCGCCAACCCAGGCGCAGATGCTTGCCCGGCAAAATCGCCTCGCCGTCGATCTCGACGCTGACTTCACCCGGGCAATCGGTAATGATGAAGGCGGGGTTGATGATCGGCGTTTGCGCGCTTCCCATGAGGGTAAACCCTCTTCCCGCGCCCGCGGCCAGAACATAGGCCTTTTCTACCGGATCGAACTGCCCCTTCGCGCCCGAAAGCGGCGCCGGCGAGAGCCAGGCGGCGGCAAGCGGCACCAGATCTTCGACCTTCCGATCGGTCAGCCCATGCAGCATGACGCGCTGGCGCGAGGTTGGCGTCACCTTGTAGTCAGCCCATTCCGAGCCGGTCAGCACCGAAGAATGCGAAGCCCGGTCGGCCGCCACGGCTCGCCGGCCGTCGGATGGAATATCGCTCGTCGGCCAATGATTCCACCAGGGGAACGTCTGCCCCTCGCTCAGGGTCTCGTGATAGTAAGGAGGAAAGAGCGGCGCAGGCTGCGGACCGTCGTCGCGCGTCAGGCAGGGCTCATCCGAAACGATCATATAGGGCCGCTGCGCGGCCTTGGTATTGATCAGCGCGATATTGGCGCGTGGCGGTTCCGGCAGATGCCGTGGCCGGCCATTTTCCCAGGAATAGGTTTTGGCTTCGCCCGCCATATTGGCCAATGTCACCGGCTCGATCTCCAATACATCCTCCGGTCGCTGCCCGGGGCCGAGCACCACGATGGACTCCTGAAATTCGTGCGATTCCATCGGCTGGGTAGAATGGAGCGTGATCGAGCGCGTCGCGGTGCCATCGGGATAGATGGTGTAGACCTCGTCAGAAAAATCCGTCCAGCCGCTCACCGGGTCCTTGCGCGGTCGCACATCGAGCACGTCGACCAGGGCGTAGCGCCAATGCACGACGACACGAGCATCATGGCTTTCGATGATGCGCACATGCGAATAGGCACAGTGCTTGTCCGACATCGGCTCGGCACAGCCGGTGGCGCCATTGCCCCAGGTTTCGTTGAATTCGTTGGTGTACCAGACGCCCTCTCCGCTGACCCAGCAGGGGATGTAATTGGTGCCGCGCCAGAATACGACCCGATAGTCGGCCTCGTCGAAGCGCACCAGAACGTCAGGATGCTCGCCGACGCGCCAGCGCCGATCCCAGCCATCGTAATATTTGAGATGCTCATATGTCGCCCCGAAGCGCCCCTTACCGGCTGGCCCGGCAGGTAGCTTGCGAGGTGCCAGATCGGGCAATTCCGAGGGGCTCCCGACGGACCCAGCAGGAGCCACGCCCGAACCGATTGTGACCGCTTCGATCAGCCCGTCGAAATAAACGGTAATGGGCAGATGCGCGTAGGGGCGGATCGGTCCAGTGGGAATAATCTCATGGCGCGTGCGGCCAATGAGCGCCTCGCTCGCCTCCGATGGCCGATAGGTGCCCGAGACGCTACTCCGTCCGACCTCCTGCCCATCGACAAGGATGCGCATGGCAGTGCCGGGCTCGTATTCGAAGACGACCCGATGCCAACGATAGAGATCAAGCGCCATCTCCCCATTGAGCACATGCAGGCCCGTGCTGGTCACAAGGGTGAAGCGCGGCCGCCCCCTATCGTCAATGGCAATGCTGAAGCCGGATTCACCACCGTCCCGCTCGAGCGTCAAAGCATCGAGAAGCGGGCAGACATTCCAGGGATAGGCGGCAAGCGCCAGATTGACGGCGATATGGAACGAGCCAGCCAAGCCGGTTGGCGCCGGCCCCGACACATAGCCGGAGAAACCGTCGAAGATCAGGGACCGGTCTGCGTCGAGCCCCTTAGCCGCGACGAGATAGCCATGGCGCGTATATTCTGTTTGAGCATCGCCAGCGGTCCAGCGATAGGACGAAGCAGACATGGATATTCCTTGAGAATTATGCCTTGAGCGCGCCTTCGATCAGACCGTTCTGGATCTGGCGGCGGAAGAGCAGGAAGACGATGAGCGGCGGCGCCGTTGCGAGCAGCAGGGCGGCGACCTTGAGATTCATGAGAGCGGCATGGCTGCCCTGGAAGGCCATCATCCCGAGCGTGACGGTGCGCAGCGACTGGTCGTTGAGATAGATCAGCGGCCACATGAAATCGTTGAAGATCCAGATGAAATAGACGATGCCCACTGTCGCCATGGCCGGCTTGGCCAGCGGCAGCATGATGCGGGTGAAGATGTTCCATTCGGACACCCCTTCCACCCGCGCAGCCTCGGCGAGTTCGCGCGGAATGCCGGCGAAATAGGCCCGGAAGAAGAAGATGGCGAAGGGCACCCAGGCGAAATAGGTGAGGATCACCGCCCAATAGGTGTTCACCAGGCCCAGCGTCGCCATGATCTTGAAGCTCGGGACCAGGATCACCTGCGGCGGGATCATCATGCCCGCGAGAAAATAGAGAAACAGCGCCTCGCGGCCGCGGAACTGGAAATGCGCCAGCGCATAGCCGGCGGCGCTGCAAAAGGCGATGAGGCCGGTAACGGAAAGGGCCGTGATGCCCAGCGAGTTGAGATAGAGCCGCGTAAAATTGCCCTGCTGCCAGGCATCGATGAACACCCCAAAATTGGGCGCTGCCGGCAGCGAGAACGGCGACTGGCTGATTTCCGCGGTGGTCTTGAGCGCCGTGGCGATCATCCACAGGAAGGGCAGCACGATCGAGACGGCAAGAGCCAGTAGCAGAAAGTAGGCAGCGATCCGAACGGCGAGTGGAAGCGATTTGAACATGGGCTATGCCGCCTTCTGGCCGCGGCCGGACAGCGCCAGTTGAATGACGCTGACGCAGAGAACGATGACGAAAAGCATCATGGCAATGGCCGTGCCATAGCCTGGATTACCCTTGAGGAAGGCCTCGGAATACATGAAGACGCTCAGAACTTCCGATGCGTGGAACGGACCGCCATTGGTCATGACGACGACGAGATCGAAGAGCAGGAAGGCATTGGTGGTGACGAGCACGATGACCACGGTCAATACCGGCCGCATCAGCGGCAGGGTGATGTGTCGCGTGATATTCCAGGCGCTGGCGCCATCGACGCGCGCCGCTTCGATATAGTCGTTGGGAATGGTCTGGAGCCCGGCCAGCAGCAACAGAATAGCAAAGCCCAATTGCTGCCAGACATAGACCATCATGATCATCGGCAGCGCCGTATCGCGACTGCCCAGCCATTGGTGCTCGGCGACACCCGGCACGCCCAGAGCCGAAAGAGCCGGACCAACCAGACCTACGGTGGGGCTCAGCATCTGCGTGAACAAAAGGCCGATGACCACGCTCGAGAGAACGATGGGGATGAAGAAAATGGTCGAAAAGACCGAATGTCCGCGCGGCCTGGCATTGAGGATCAGCGCATAGGTCATCCCCAGCACGATGATCGCGCAAAGCACCACAGCAACGAACAGCAGATTGTTGCGCAGCGCGTTCCAGAACCAGCGATCGTCGAAAAGCTCGACATAATTAGCCAGTCCCACCCAGCGGATGGAGGCGAGGCTGACCCCGTTCCACTGCGTAAAACTGGACAGGAAGGCCACGACCGCCGGGACGATCCAGAACACGGTATAAAAGGTAAAGGCCGGTAGCAGCAGCCAGATGTGGAACTTGGTCCGGCCCGAACGGCGCACGGCACTTCTCCTCGGCGATAGACGGAAAGGGGGAGGGAGCGGACGGCCGCTCCCTCCCGGATCGGCATTACCAGTTGCGCGAGGCTCGCAGGTCGTCAACGCATTCCTGATGCATGTCGCCGGCATCCTGCGGGCTGAGATCGCCGGTCAGCACCGCGACATTGGCCTCGTTCACATTCTCCTGCATGCACTGCACATCCTCGATCATATCGAGGAAGGGCGAGGCGTTCTGCGCGTTTTCGAGCAAATCGCTCACCTGGCGCAGCATCGGATCCATGGTCCAGGATGACATGTCGTAATTGTAGGGGCTGAGGTCGAAATTTTCTTCCACATAGAGCTTCTGGACTTCCTCGCTGGTGAGGAATTCGAGGAAGCGCTTGGCCGCATCTGCGTCCTTGGTGGTGGAGGGAATGGTGAACAGCAACGAATTGGTGACGATGGCCGTCGGCTCCGGGCTATCGGCAACCGGAGGGAACAGCGTCAGCGCGACATCTTCGGCTCCCGCGCCCTTGGCCATGCCAACGCCCCAGCTGCCCGTGGAATAGAATGGCGCCCGGCCCGAGAAGAACAGGCCTGCCGCCGTGTCGTTATCATCCGAGAGATAGCCGGGGGTGAAATATCCGGCATCGGCCACGGCCTTGAACAATTCCCAGGCGCGCACTGGCTTCTCATCGCTCCATTTGATGTCGGAGGTGACGGAGGGGTCGAGCGTCTGCAGGCCAATACGATCGTATTCGTCCTTGCTCAATACGCCATGCAGGATGTGGTTGAAGTAGTGATTGCCAGTCCACTGATCGCGATCGCCGAAAGCGATGGGCGTAATGCCGGCATCGAGGAAGGTTTGGCTCGCATCCATGAACCCTTCCCAAGTGGCAAGACTAGCCGGGTCGACGCCCTGCTCTTCGAGCATTTTCGGATTGTAATAGAGGATATTGCCAACCTTGAGGCCCCAGAGCACGCCGTAGGACTTGCCGTCGTACTGATACATGGTCTCAAGGCCTGGACGCAGCTTGGCCTCGATCGGTGTGACAAAGTCGGTCAGATCCAGCAGTTGCCCGGACTGGGCGTATTGAAAAGCGTTGGAACCGGCATTGACCTCGGCAATATCGGGCGGCGTGCCGCCGGCAAAGGCCGTGCGCAGCGCGGTTTCATAGGCGGTGTTTTCAAACGCGGTATGTTTGACCACGATGTCGGGATTGGCCGCATTGAACATCTCGACCGCCTTATTGAGCACGGTGGATTCTGGAGGAGCCGAAAGCTCCGACCAGAGATTGAGTTCAACGGTTTGCGCCATTGCCCCGCCCTGGGCGATTGCAAAGGCAACGCCGGCCAGGGCCAGAGCGCGCAAGGTGCGAAGTGTCGTCATGACCGATCGGTCCTCCCTTTCGTATCGGGACTTGGTCCCTCAAATACTAATATATCGGTATATCGGAAACCAGAAGACGTCAAGGCAAAGAGGCGCTCTCGCGCCGACCCCACCACCCGCCGTCGACTACGACAAATTGTCCGGTGATCATCTTGGCACGGTCGGAGGCAAGAAACGCGACGAGTTCGGCAAAGACGCGGTATTCCGCATTCACGGGGCGGGGGTCGGCGCCAGCATGAAGGGCACGGATATTCTAGTCTGGAAGACGGCTCTCGACATTAGCGGCGGTCGCATCGATGCGACTGGCTCGCAATTGCTGTCTTCGGAAAAAGCCCGGATCGCGTCCGCGGGGAACCTAGTCCGATCGGTGGGGAACTGTTCGCCGACGGCGAGATCGTTGTTTCGGGGACCGGCGCACTTTCGAACTCTATGCGCATGCGGCCGGCCGACGGCAATTCCGCAGATTCCCTAAATCTGCCCACCGGCGCGCTTTCCCATCAGCTGGTTGGTGACCCACGCGTAGCGCCGCGAGGTAACGATTGACCGTTGAAAAACGCTCGCGCAGGCCGAGGCACTTGGTTCGAAATATGCCGACATCGAGGTTTAGGCGCCGCCAAAGGCAACGGCGCCAAACAACAACTGCGCGGTATTGTGACCTGCGGCCCTAGGTCTCTTCCAGATATCCGGGATTCTTGCCCACCAAGGGGACGAACGAGCCAAGCCGCATTCACTAGAGAACAATTTCTATTTCTCTAAAGCCGAACAAGAGCGGTCTTAGGGTAGTGGGTTTCCTACTGTGAGGTGTGTTCCGGAATCGATAACGAGCAGTTGCCCGGTAACGCAGCGCGCACCAACGACTAACCATTCGATCATGTCAGCGACGTCATCGGGCGAAGGGATCGTTTTCAGCGGGGCGATGTCAGCAACACGCCGCTTGAAATGCTCATAACTATCAGAATTTTGCCAAGCGAGCGCCCAGTTGGTGTCCACGAAACCCGGACAGATGGCATTGACGCGTATCTCTGGCGCAAGTTCTCGGGCCAATCCTATCGTCAGAGTATTGAGAGCTCCTTTTGATGCGGCATAGGAAAGCGAAGAGCCATCGCCGGTAATCCCTGAATCCGAGGAGACATTGATTATGGTGCCAGCGCCGGAGCGCTTCAGGTGGCGTGCTGCGGCTCGGATCATCTGAAACGCGCCGGTGACGTTGACAGCATTAACTGCCGAAAAGTCATCACTGCTGAGGGCGTCAAGATCATTGGCCGGAACACGACGGGTGACGCCGGCGCAATTTACCAAAATATCGAGACGCCCAAGAGAAGCGACAGTTTCCTCTGCCATATGGCGGCAGTCGGCATCACTGGCGACATTGCCCTTCAGCGTAATGGCATTCACACCCAGAAGCCGGCAACTTTCGGCTACCGCTTCGGCGCCGGCGCTGTTGCGAGAATAGTTGATCGCAACAGAACATCCTATTTCAGCCAGTCTCGCTGCGGCGGTGGCTCCAATGCCTGAGCCACCCCCAGTGATGAGAGCGACGCTCCCCTCGGCACGTTTCATTGCGTTTTCCTATTTGATAGCGCCCTGCGTCAATCCGGCGATGAACTGACGAGAAAGCAATATGTAGAGAAGCGTGATGGGCAACGCAGCAAGGGTCAGCCCAGTAAACAACACGCCCCAGTCCGTCACGAATTCGCCCATGAACACGGTCAGTCCCTGCGGCAGGGTCTTGAGGCTGTCCGAGGTGATCAGGATCAGAGGAAAGAAGAAGTCGTTCCAGATGGGCACGGCATTCTGGATGGCGACGATGACCATGGCCGGGCGGGCCAGCGGCAGCATGACCTGCCACATGATGACCAATTCATTGGCGCCATCGATGCGAGCGCTTTCCTCAAGCTCCTTGGGCAGTGCGCGCAGGAATCCGGTCATAATGAAGACTGCCGAGGGAATGCCCATGGCCGTATAGACCAGGATGAGCCCGGCATAGGTATTGAGCAGGTTGAGCGCATTAAGCTGCAGGAACAGCGGAATGATCGCCAGCTTGAGCGGAACGGTCATGCCCGAAAGGAAGAACATGAGCCAGAGCCCGGAATGGCGGAACTCGTAGCGGGCTATGGCATAGGCCGCCATGGTGCTGACGACCAGGATCAGCGCCACCGAGGCCGTAGTGACCAGCAGCGAATTGCCCATATATTGCAGGAAATTGGTCTCGCTCCAGACCTTTTCCAGATTGGCGAAGTTCAGGCCCTGAGGCAGCGCCAGCGGTGACGAGAAGATCTCCGCATTGGACTTGAACGAGGACATGACCATGACGAAGAGCGGGTAGAGCATGATCACGGCATTAAGCCAGAGCAGGGCCTGAATGGCCCCGTTCTTAAGGCCTTCGCCCTTGTAGGTGGACGGACGCGACGAAGACTGGGCGGGCGAGGTGCTGGTGATATCGGTCATCAGATTTCGATCTCGCGGCTGCGCAGGTACTTGAGGGCAACCACGGTGACAGCGCCCACGAACAGGAACATCAGCACGGCAAGGGCGCTGCCCTGGCCAAAGTCCTGGATACCGCTGGTGACGCTACCGAAGGCGGTGCGGTAGAAATAGAGCGCAAGCACATCGGTGGAGCGGCCGGGCGAGCCTTCCATATCGGCCATCATCAAGGGCAGTTCGAACCAGTTGAAGCTGCCGATGAAGGTGAGCACGGTGACGATGGTGACGCTGGGGGCGATCAGCGGCCAGACGATCTTGGTAAGGATGGTCCAGTCGCCAGCGCCATCGAGGCGGGCGGCTTCGAGCACTTCGCGGCTGATGCGCTGCATGCCGGCCAACAGGACCAAGGTGGGGAAGCCCATCCAGTGCCACACATTGGCAAAGACGATCGAACCCAAGGCAGTGGGTTCACTGCCCAGCCATGCTGGGCCCATGATGCCGAAGAGGCCGAGCGCGGCGTTGACGACGCCGAACAGCGGATGGAGCAGCAGCTTCCAGAGGAAAGCCACGATGACGGCGGATAGCACCACCGGCAGGAAGACAATCACCTGATGCACCCGGTGGCCGGGCAATTCCTTGAGCAGGGCATAGGCAATGAGCAGGGCAAGGCCGTTTTCCAACACCATCAGGGCGAAGAAAACGACGATATTGTGCCAGAGTGCGTTGTAGGTAGCTTCGCGGAAGGGGCTTTGGAACAGCACCTTGTTGAAGTTTTCGAACCACACGAAATCGCCAGGCGTGAGCCCTTCAAATCTGAAAAACGAGAGTTGAAGGGCCGACATCAGCGGCCAGACCACGAAGGTCATCATGATCACGGCCGCTGGCGCCAGAAGGAAAGCGATCCAGAGCGACCGGCGCGACAGGGGGGAGGAGTTGCGGCGCCGTTCGGCTGTCATCTTACTTTCCTTGGAAGGGGGCGAACCAAGTGGCAATGCCGTTGGTCATTTCCACGCCGACTTGTTCGGGCGTCATATCGCCAGCCATCATCTTGGTGATGTTGGCCTGGAGTATTTCGGAGCCAGTGGGCTTGCCGAAGCGGAAATATACCACATTGAGATGCGGCACGGCGGTCTGATTGAGCTCAGCAACGTGGTGTAGGATCGGGTCCGTGATCTCCACGCCATTGATGGGCGAGATATTGCCCAGCGTGTTGGAGAACATGTTGCCGAACTCGGCCGTGCCCATCCAATTGACCAGACGCTCTGCTGCTTCCTTGTTGGGAGAAGCCGCGTTCACCGCATAACCACCGTCATAGAACTTGGACGCATGTGACGCGTCGCCGGCAGATGCGGCGGGCGGAGCGATGAAGTCCATGTTGATGGCAGGGTTGAGCTTGCGATAGTTGGCGATATCGAAGCTGCCGCCGGCCAGCATGGCGGCGCGGCCCGACAGGAATAGCTGCCCAGCGGTGTCATAATCGACGCCGGCATAATTGGGCGGCATGTAGTCGCGCAGTTCGAGCAGCTTGGAAAGCGCGGCGGCGTAACGCGGGTCCTTATAGGTCGTAGCGCCCGTGCTGAGCTCGGCACCGAAATCGGACCCTAGGAACGGGCCGGTGAACACCGAGACAAACATCTCGTTGAACCAGCTAGTGCCCAGACCATTGGCCAGTGGGATGATACCCTGGGCCTTGAGCGCTTCGCTCACGGTCTTGAACTCTTCCCAGGTGGTGGGCGGGGTGAGGCCGGCCTTCTCGAACACGTCCTTATTGATAAACAGGCCCAGCGTCATGGTGGCGAATGGCACCGCATAGACCTGATGGTTTTCGCGGAAGCTCAGCGCTTCGATCGCGTCGGGCGTAAAATTGGCGAGGCTGGGCACGGCAGCCTGATCGAGCGGCTCCAGATAGCCGGAGCGCACGAATTGGTCGAGCCAGCCATAGGCATGGGTATGAATCACGTCGGCAGCCTTGCCGGCGGCAAGGCCCGTCGACACCATGGTGGGATAGGTGTCGTCGGGCAGCGCCTCGAACTTCACGTTGATGTCGGGATTTTCGGCCGTAAACGCGGCGAAGAACTGTTCGTAGGCGGCCTTATCCTCCTGCCGCCAGGTCCAGAAAGTGATGTCCGCAGCGAGAGCTGCATTAGTGACCAGCCCTGCGGTAATCCCCCCGAGCAGAACTGTCCGCACTAGCTTTGCGATAGTCATTGCCTTCTCCATTGGCACCCTTGACGACATCACCAAATCATAGTTTGTAGGCCCTGACTAGATAGTTTGTAATCTTTCCTAACTAAGTAGGTGGCCCTGATGGACCAGTTGGTCGCAGGCATGGATGTCGGCGGCACCAAGACCCAGGTCATGGTGCTGCGTGGCGACGTAGTGATTGCCAATGAAACCGTAGCGACGTCGTCGTGGCGAACATGGCGTGTGGAAGATGACGCGAGGGGCCTCGCCGAATTTGCGCGTCGAGTGGCAGGCGCTCCCCTGCAAGGCCTTGCGGTAGGTGCGCATGGCTGTGACAGCGACGCGCAATGCCGGGCGCTGCAGAAGGCCCTTGAGACCGAGCTGGGCTGCCAGGTCACCGTGGTCAACGACTCCGAACTCCTGGTGCCGGCGGCAGGCTATGTTTCAGGGATCGGGGTCGTTTCGGGCACAGGCTCCATTGCCGTCTCACGCGACGGCGAGGGGCACATGCTCGCTGCCGGCGGGTGGGGCTGGATACTCGGCGATGAAGGCAGTGCAGCAGCCATCGTCCGCGAGGCGGCCAAGGCAGTGCGCGGCGCTATTGACCGCAATCGCCTGGACGATCCGCTCATCGGTTCCATGCTCGCGGCCCTGGGCACAACGGAAGTCACCAAGCTGGGACGACTGCTCAATGAGGTGCGCGGCGCGGCCGAATGGGGTCGCCATGCCAATATGGTGTTCGATGCCGCCAATAACGGCTCAGCGCTAGCACGTCGGGTGATTGTGGAAGGCGCCGAGGCATTGGCAGGACTGGTGCGTATTCTTGTTGATCGCGGCGCCAATAGCTCGATCGTGGTGGCCGGCGGCACTGTCTTCGCCCGACAGGAGCTGCTGTTCGACACCTTCCGTACGGCCGTTCGCACTTTTTCCCCACAGAGCGAAGTCGTGCTCCTCACCGCCGACCCGGTTGTCGGGGCAGCAGCCATGGCCGGCCGTGTCCTCACCGGCCGCCCTGTTCAGCGGGCACTTTAGCAATGGAGACCCATCCCATGAATAAGCGTATCGGATACCGCGACGCTGTGGCCCGGCAAGTCGAGAGCCTGTCCGAAGTTCGCACGGCAGTCGCAGCAGGCCTGAAGGAACTCGACCTCAGCGATTTCAGCGGACATATAGGCCTTGCCGGCATCGGAGCCAGCTATCAGGTTGCCATGCTCGGCGCATCCTATCTGCGCCGCCGCAACATTGCAGCCACGGCCTATTGCCCCACCGACCTCTACGACGCGGTCGACAGCGCAGGCTCCTCCTTCGTCGCGCTCTCGGCATCGGGCCAAAGCCGAGAGATTTCCGAAGTCATGGCAATGCGAGCCCATCTGCCACGCGTCGCGCTGTGCCGGTCGCCGGGCACGCCCCTGGCCCAGTTGACGGGCCGGGAACTTCCCTTTGCCTCGGGCGCCGACAATGGCGCGAGCTCCACGGGCTACACAGGCATGGCGCTGGCCGTCGGCATGCTGGCCGATGCACTGGTAGGCAAAGGGCAGAGCCCCGCATGGGCATCTCTGCCCGCCTTGGTCGGTCAGGTGCTGGCCAACCAAGTCGACAACGCAGCGGCTGCCGCGCACATTCTCGCGCACCGTGCCTCCATTGACATCGTAGGCGCACGGGCCGGCTTTGCCACCGCCGGGGAAGCGGCCATGTTGATCCGCGAGGCAGTGCGCGTACCAGCTTGCGGCTGGGATACGCTGAATTATCTGCATGGACCAATGGAGTCTCAGGACAGCCGCACGGGGGTTATCGCGCTGGGCGATGATCGCGAAACCAAGATCGCGCAGGATATGGCGGAGCTCGGCCCCGCCGTACTGATCACCTCGAGAACTGACATCCCGTCCACAGGCAACCTGGTCGTTATGCAGGTTCCGTCTACCGACAACGAAATCGCCGCCGCCATCCTTGATATCGTCGCCATACAGATGATCACGGGCGATATGCAGGACGCTGCCGGACTGACCAATGTCACTTTCCGCTATCGCCAGGCGGACACAAAGCTCAAGCCATGGTCACCCACGGAAGTCTAGATCAGTGGCGGCAGCGCCACGCTTGGATGGATTGCCTCACCCAGGATAAGGCCCAATCCATAGTCGATGGCCAATTGCACAGCGCCCAGCACGGTTCCGGCATTGCCGAGGCGACTGACCTCGATTTCGGTCGCCCACGTCAGATCGCGCGTTACCTTGCGGACCTCACCCAGCAGCAGGGGGTTCTGACCGACGCCGCCGCCAAGAACCACAAGGCCGGGATCGAGTACACCGACCACGCCGGACAACAGTCGACCGACGTCGGCGGCGTGGCGGAAAACCCAGCTTCTTGCCAGCTCCGAGCCATCTTCCGCCATTTCGAAAAGTTCGCGTGCCGAAAGTGGCGCCGGACCTTCGGACAATGGCCAAGCGACGGCGCAACGCTCGATGAGCGCATCGGACCCCAAATAGTGCTCGAGCCCCTCGCGTTCCGGCACTTCGCTGGTCGACCACGGAAAGGGCAAACGTCCAACTTCACCGGAAGCGCCGTTTACACCGCGGAACAGCTGCCCATTGATGACGATGCCCAGACCGATGCGTACGCCAACCTGCACGAAGGCAAAGGTCGCGCGGTTGCGTCCGGCACCATGCCGCCATTCGCCCAGAGCAGCGCAGTTGACGTTGTTCTCGATGATCACAGGCACGTCGAAATGCGAACGCAGCCCCGCAAGAACCGCCTCGGGCGGGCGGCGCTTATTGAGATGAAGCGGGCTGGTGGCCACGACGCGCGGTACTGCCACAGCAATGGAGCGCAAAACCGATTGGCGCTGGCCAACTGCGGAAATGGCCGAACGCACGACATCCAGTACTGTCGCGGAAATAGTTTCGGTGCTGGCATTCTGCCCGCGCGGCACTTTGGATTCGACGCTGGCCAGTTGTTGACCATCCAGGGCATGCGCCACCGCCCGAATCTGGGCGGCGCCCACATCGACGCCAATGGCATAGCCTGCCTGCGGACCCAGACCATAGACGACTGCGGTCCGGCCCATAGCACCTTTATGCGAACCGGTGGACTGCACCAGACCCAGCGCGCCGAGTTCAGCGATGGCTGCCGACATGGTCGGTTTGGACAGGTTGAGCGTGTCGCCGAGCTGTCGCCGTGTCACTTCTCCGCGAAGCGCCAGAAGGCGCAGCACCGACCTGGAACTCTCCGTCAGGCTGGGGGCATTGGCGGGTGTCATCATCAGGTCGGCCGTCCGGGGCTGGCAAGGTAAAGCATATGAGCACACAACTACAAAACCGGGCAGCGCCAATGACGTCCGATGAGGCCGTGAACCTTCTGCGCGACATCTTTGGGCTGGACGGATCCGCGGATCGACTGCCCAGCGAAGTGGATGACACGTTCCGTATCACCGCTGCCGATGGCAAGCGCTACACGCTCAAGGTCGCTGGCGTCAATGAGCGCGGCGATGTTCTCGCCTTCCAAACCGGCGCGCTGCAACATCTCGAACGCACCGCTCCGCAACTTCCCGTTCCGCGTGTTCGGCGGACGCTCGATGGCGCTGCAATGGCAGAAGTGCCGGTGTCTGGGAAAACGCGATTTGTTCGCCTGCTGGGTTGGCTCGAGGGCATGCCCATGCATGCGATGGCAGGGTCACCCACACAGACGCGTGCTCTTGGCGAGGCCTTGGGGACACTTGACCGCGGCCTGGCCGACTACGAGCGGCCATTTCCCCATTTTGAGCTGCTTTGGGACATCACCCACGCAGCCAGGGTTACCGACTGGACCCAATCGATTGCCGATCCCGCCCTGCGCATGTTGACAGATCGCGCATTCTCAGACGCGACGCTGGATCCCGCGCTTGAGGTCAGGCTGCCCCGCCAGGTCATTCACAACGATATCAACCCGCACAATGTTATCGTCGGAGAGAAAGATGCGGACCAGATTGCGGGCATCATCGACTTCGGGGACCTTATTCAGGCAACCCGCATCAACGATTTGGCGATCGCGCTCTCCTACCAGTTGGGTCAACCAGATGGCCTGGCGCGCGCCGCCGCCATGATCAGCGGATACCGTGGCCAGATCGCATTGACGGCCGATGAGTGCGATGCACTGCGGCCTCGCATCCTGGCGCGTCTGGCGATGACCGTCACGATCACCACGCGACGCGCCGCCGACGATCCGGGGCATGCCGCCTATATTCTGCGCAATCGTCCGGCCTCCATCGCCGGGCTTGAACAGCTTGCCACCCTGTCGCCGCGAGCCTGGGACACTATTCTCGAAGGAAATCTGCCATGAACGACAAGGCCATGATCAATGCTTTTGGCCAAGCCGATTTCTCGCGCCTCTCCGCTGCCGAACAGGCGCTTGTCGCGCGCCGCGAACGCGTGCTTGGTCCGGCCTATCGCCTCTTTTACGAACGGCCGGTGGAGTTCGTACGCGGCGAAGGCACCTGGCTTTTTGACCGCGACGGTGAGGCCTACCTAGACGCCTACAACAACGTGGCCTCCGTCGGCCACGCCAATCCGCGCGTTGTCGCTGCCATGACCGATCAAGCAGCGCGGCTCAATACGCATACGCGCTATCTCAACGAAGGCCTGCTCGACTATGCCGAGCGTCTCGTGGCCACGCTGCCGAGCGAACTGAGCCAGGTCACCTTTACCTGCACCGGCAGCGAAGCCAACGACTTGGCCTGGCGCGTGGCCCGGGCGCGCACCGGCGGCACCGGGATTATCGTCACGTCCCTGGCCTATCACGGCGTGACCGACGCGGTCGCCGCCTACTCGCCCTCGCTGGGCGCGGCTTCGCCACTAGGCGCCCATGTGCGCACCGTGTCCGCGCCGAGCCTCTATCGCCAAAGGGACGATGTGGGCGCCCGTTTCGCCGCTGACGTCCGTGCGGCCATCGCTGATCTTCAAAGGCATGGTTTGCACCCGGCCATGCTGATCGTTGACACGATCTTTTCCAGCGACGGAGTCCTGGCCGACCCCCCGGGCTTTCTCACGGAAGCTGCTGCGGCAATACGGGAGGCCGGTGGCCTCTTCGTTGCAGACGAAGTGCAACCCGGTTTCGGCCGCACCGGTGATGCCATGTGGGGCTTCGCGCGTCATGGTCTTGTGCCGGATCTGGTGACCATGGGCAAACCAATGGGCAATGGCTATCCCGTCGCCGCTCTGGTTGGGCGTCCCGATGTACTCGCGCCATTTGGCCAGAACATCCGCTACTTCAATACATATGGCGGAACGCCTGTCGCTATCGCGGCCGCCGGTGCGGTGCTCGACGAGATCGAGGAGCGAAACTTGATGCTCTCTGCCCAGGCAGTGGGCCGGCTCCTGCGAGGCGACATTGCCGCCATTGGCAATGCTGCCATCGGTGATGTCAGGGGGGCGGGCCTTTTCATCGGTGTCGAAATTGTCGGACCTGATGGCGAACCAGATGCGGTGCTCACCGGCCGCATCGTCAACGGCATGCGGGAGCGGCGTGTGCTGATCAGTGCTTCTGGCCCCTCGGCCAATGTACTCAAGATTCGGCCCCCTATGGTGTTCGATGCCGGCAATGCCGAGCAGTTCACCGCCACCCTGGCCCAGGTTCTCAAGGAAAACACGTGATGCTGTACCTGCCGCCCCTGCTAGCAAGTAGCGAACTGGAGTCCTTGACGCGCACCGATCTTTTCATCGGCGGCGCCTGGCGCATCGGCAGCGCCGATCGCATCCCCGTCATCGACCCCTCAACGGCCAATACGATCACCGAAGTCGCCGGAGCAAGCACGGCCGATGCGCTGGAGGCCGTCGAGGCGGCTCATGCCGCAGCGGCGAACTGGGCGGCGACGCCCCCACGCCGCCGCAGTGAAATCCTGCAGCGCGGTTTCATGCTCATGATCGAGCATGCAGAGCAACTGGCCCAGCTCATCAGCCTCGAAAACGGCAAGACGCTGACCGATGCGCGCGGCGAAGTCACCTATGCGGCCGAATTCTTCCGCTGGTTTGCCGAAGAAGCCGTGCGCATGGGCGGCGAGACGGGCATCGCACCGGCAGGCACCAACCGCATGCTGGTGCAATACCAACCCATTGGCGTCAGCATACTCATTACGCCGTGGAATTTTCCCGCGGCCATGGCCACGCGCAAGCTCGGCCCAGCCTTGGCGGCCGGCTGCACCTGCGTGCTCAAGCCCGCCAACGAAACCCCGCTCACCGCCTTTGCCATCGTGGCCCTGCTCGAAGAGGCCGGACTGCCGCCAGGCGTGGTCAATGTCGTGACGACCGTGGACCCAGCCGCATCGGTTTCGGCAATGCTCCATCACCCGAAGGTGCGCAAACTCTCCTTCACCGGATCAACGCAGGTGGGCCGCCTCCTTCTCAAGGAAGCTGCCGATACCGTGTTGAGTTGTTCGATGGAGCTTGGTGGCAATGCACCATTCATCGTTCTCGATGACGCTGACCTCGACGCCGCTGTCGAAGGCGCGATGCTCGCCAAAATGCGGAACGGCGGCGAAGCCTGTACGGCCGCCAACCGCTTTATCGTACATGCCAGCCTGGCTGCCCGTTTCGCTGACGCTCTGGCCAAACGCATGAGCCGCCTCCAACTCGGCCCTGGCTATGACCCCGCTTCCGGGCTTGGGCCCATGATAAACCGGCGAGCCGCCAATCGTATCGCCGAAACGGTTGATGCCGCCAAGGCGAGTGGCGGCCGGCTCCTGACCGGCGGAGACGCGGCGCGAGACTGCTACTATCCGGCAACCGTCATTGTCGATGTACCGCCATCAAGCACCCTAGTTCGCGAAGAAATATTCGGGCCTGTCGCGTCGATCCTCTCCTTCGAGACCGACGATGAGGCCATCGCCCTCGCCAACGACACCGAATACGGCCTGGCGTCTTACCTCTATGCCGGCGATCTGCGCAGGGGCCTTGCCTTGGCCGACCGCATCGAGGCAGGCATGGTGGGACTCAATCGCGGGCTGGTATCAGACCCGGCAGCGCCCTTCGGTGGCGTCAAGCAAAGCGGCCTAGGACGTGAGGGCGCTCATCACGGCATCCTCGAATTCTGCGAAACCAAATATGTGGCGGTCCAGTGGTGATGCGCCACCGCCCCCTCAACTCCACTTGCAATCTTCAAGCCGGCCCTGCGGCCAAGTCCACGCCGGCCATTTCAGAAAGGAACGACAAATGGCAGGCGTAACCATCTCGCGCGTAAGCAAGCATTACGGTCAGCTCGAGATCCTCAAATCAGTCTCGACCGACATTGCAGACGGCGAATTCGTTGTCCTGGTTGGCCCGTCCGGCTGTGGTAAATCCACACTCCTACGCATGCTCGCCGGCCTGGAGAGCATTACCGGCGGCGAAATCTATATCGGTGATCGTCTCGTCAACGATCTTCCGCCAAAGGATCGCGACATTGCCATGGTGTTCCAGAACTACGCGCTTTATCCGCACATGACCGTTGCGGAGAACATGGCCTTCTCGTTGAAACTCAAGGGCATCGAGAAGCAGCTTCGCGACAGCAAGATCAAGTCGGCGGCCGAGATTTTGGGCCTCTCCAACCTGCTCGATCGTTACCCGCGTCAACTCTCGGGCGGCCAGCGTCAGCGCGTGGCCATGGGGCGCGCCATCGTGCGGGACCCGCAAGTCTTTCTATTCGACGAACCGCTCAGCAATCTGGACGCCAAGTTGCGCGTCCAGGTGCGATCCGAAATCAAGGAAATGCACCAGCGTCTGGGCACTACCACCATCTATGTGACCCATGATCAGATCGAAGCCATGACCATGGCTGACAAGATCGTGGTAATGCGTGAAGGCAATATCGAGCAGATCGGCTCTCCGCTTGATCTCTATGATCGGCCAGCCAATCTTTTCGTTGCCGGCTTCATCGGCTCCCCCGCCATGAATTTCCTCTCGGGCTCCCCACTGCCTGACGGCTTCTCTCTTGGTGCTGGCATCGCCTTGCCTTTTTCGGCGGCGCAAACCACTCGAACGCTGGGCATTCGTCCCGAGCACGTGCGGCTCGATCCCAACGGCATCCGTGCTACCGTGATACTCATTGAACCGACCGGCGCGGAAACTCAGATCGTGGTGCGGCTGGGAGAGCAAACCGTCACTGCGGCATTGCGCGAAAGGATCAATGTCAGGCCCGGCGACACGCTCCATATCAGCATGGATGTCGAGCAGATTCACCAGTTCGATACAGACGGAAAACGAACCATATGACGATGAGCGATGTACTGCTTGCCTGATTACCGCATTTAGGATCGGCGATGCCAAACGGCGTCGTCGATCGTCGTTAGGGGCGCTGGCTGCGCGTGCGGAACCGCTTCGTGGAACTATGGGGCGCTCAGTCTTATCTTGATCCACTTCGGTATGGTCGAAACGTTCGAGTCATGGCAGGGCCGATGATTTCCCGCCCTATATCGCCATTACCATTGTCGGCCAGATCATCGTTGCCGCGATGATGCATTTCGAGATGTCGGCGCCGCTCTCGCCCATGATGTATATGGTCACCATGCTGCCGGCGGCGATCATCCTGTCACTGGCCTTCCTTCGGCCGGTGAAGGGCTTTGTGGTGGGGATGCAATGGGCGACTAAGATGCATGGCTTTGCCACAGCGAATGCTTAGCCAAACGTGCCCGCATCGCGGTGCGGAAAGGCCAATTCAAAATCGTGCTCGTTCTAGCGTTTAATCGAAGAGATGGGCAACGCCTGCCAGGTTTCCTGTGAGCGTTGTCCGTCCAGACTTTCTGCCGTTATCACAATTGTGCATCCATCGTCGGGCACGTCGACCTGGGCCACGTGGGCAAGTATGTGACTGGATACTGGGGTGAATGGTCCCGCCGGGCTGGTGGCCTTGGCAAGGCTGTAGCGCGCGAAGCCTTCGGCCGGCGCCCAGCCGAGAATGACCTGCCTGTGCCCATTGAGACCTCTACACTCTTCGGCGAATCGCACCTCCGGCCGCGTGGGCGCGCCAGACTTCGGGGCAATGAGCAGCAGGTGAACGGAAGGCAACTCGAGGATCAGGTCGAGCTGCAAGCGGCCGTCGGCCCTACCGCCTCCCATTGCGAGTGGTTCGCCCAGGACGCGCAGGCGCGCCAGTTGCTCGTCACTGGGCTCGGCAGGCGCCCCCATGCTTTCCCAGGCACCGAAGGCAAGGTCGCCACTCAACGCATGAAGGGCATAGCTATATTGGCCCGGCGGCAGAGCGAGGTCGAGATGTACCGCCTCTTCGCCCGACGCGCGAATACGGTCGACGCTGTTGTAGAGAAGAATTGCAATCCGGCCATCGCTATGGCGGGTAGGGATGACGCCAAGACGGTCACCCACGGGGCTATAGGCAAGGCGCTCTTCACCCAGCAGGCCCATCATGTCCATGACCGCCTGGGAAGGCTTCTTGACCATGGAGAAACGTGACTCGACCGGCTCTGTGCCAAGAGCAGACTGGTCCGTGACGAATTCGTGCTGGGCTTTGGTGTAAACCTTCGAGCCGAAATAGGCGAGTTGGGTGCGGTGACCCCAGGTGCCAATGAAGCCATTGTCATTGGCGAGCAGCTCATAATCGACACCGGCATCATCGACCATCAGCTTCTGGTGCTGGTCGATGATGCGCGCCATAAGGGCGGCGACATAGCTCGTGGCGTTCCAGCTATGGGTATCGCGCCAGCCCACCTGCGGGTCGCATTCATTGTTGACGATGGGCACATGGGCAAGGCGAGGGTGATGCTGCCTTATATGCTCTACTGCCAGCATTTCGCGTTGGCAGATGCCGAGGCTATCCGGGGTCAACTCCTCGAGATGCTGCTGCACGCCCTTTTCATGAATGGAGATGAAATCGAGGCGCGGCGGGCCATCGCCGCTGACGGCGCTCACCCCGCTATCGCAATGGGCGATGAAGGCCTTGAACATGTCGGACATGGTGCGCGCCGTGCCCGGTCCGCCGATACGCAGACCGGGATCGACCGCGTCGATGCCGGCGACGCATGCGTCGTAATAGTTGAGAAAGCCGCGCTCGCCATGTTGCCACCACGGCAAGTCGGGCTCATTCCAAGTTTCGAAATACCATTTTTTCACCTCTTCCGCGCCGTAGCGGCTCACGAAGCGCTCGACGAGAGCGGTGACGAAATCGCGCCAGAGCAGGATGTCGTCTTTTTCCGTAAAGCAGGTGAAGACGCCAGAGGGATTGCCCATGATTTCGAAGAAGGGCCGGAAGCCGAACTCGACCATGGTGTCCATGGCCTTGTCGAGCAGCGTCCAATCATAGGTTATGCGCTGGCCATGGCGGCTGGCGCGCACCAGTTCGAGCATGAAATGGGGGCGCAGGAATTCGACGCCATGGCCCGGCGCCCCGCTGACAATGGCGAGCGTGGCGCGCATTTCGGGGGTGAGAAGCAGTTCGCCGGGGGAAAAACCACTGGCGCGCCAGAAGCGCTTGAAGGGCTTGGAGGGGCCGGCGGCGTCAATCTGAATGGATGTCATGGAAAACTCACAAGGCGGCCAGGATGCCGCCATCGACATAGACAACCTGTCCATTGACGAAATTGGAGGCGGGGGAGGCGAGGAAGACGGCTGTTCCGACCAGTTCTTCGGGCTGGCCCCAGCGGCCCGCCGGGGTGCGGGCGCGCACGAAACCGTCGAATTCGGCGTCATCGATAAGGGCGCGGTTCATGTCGGTGACAAAATAGCCAGGACCAATGCCGTTGACCTGGATATTGCTGGCGGCCAGTTCGGTGGCCATGGTGCGCGTCAACATCTTGAGCGCGCCCTTCATGGTCGCATAGGGGGCGATTGTGCGCCGCCCCACTTCGCTCATCAGCGAGCAGATATTAATGATCTTGCCGCCGCCCCGCGCGATCATCCCGGGAATGACGGCCTGCGAGGGCAGGACCGCGCCCATGACATGGGTGTCGAACATGGTCCGCCAAGTGTCGGGCATATGCTCGACAAAGGGGGCGCGGATCTGGATACCGGCATTGTTGACCAGCACATCGACCTGACCGAGGCCGGCAAATGCCGCTTCGACCGCATCCGGGCGGGTGATGTCCGCAACGAGGCCATCGGCGGTAAAGCCTTCGGCGCGGAGGCTACTTACAGCCGCGTCAAGCGCTTCGGCATTGCGGCCATTGAGGGTGACGCGCGCGCCGGCGCCGGCAAGGCCGCGGGCCATGGCAAAACCGAGGCCTCGGCTCGCTCCGGTCAGGACAACGTGGCGGCCCGAGAGGTCGAACAGTTTTAGGGTGTCGCTCATTTGAACTTGTCGCGCATGGCCTGGATGCCGGGAAAGGCGTCCATCAGATAGTGGTGGCGCGGGTCGAAGCGCTGCACCAGACCCCGCTGATGCCGACCGACAAGAATGGTGAAGATGTAGCCCCGGTGGCCCGGCGAGGTCGAGGTGGGGTGATAGCCCTTGTCGAGAAGGAAAGTGTCGCCATTGCGGGTAACGAGATTGCGCGGGGCACCGTCGGCCTCATAGACGATCTGGCTGCCAAAGCCAGCTTCGGGCAGGAAGCGGTAGTGATAGAGTTCCTCATGGTCGGTTTCGACGCCGGCCTCCTCGGTATCATGCTTGTGGGGCGGGTAGCCCGACCAGCAGCCGGGATCGGCATAGAGTTCGCTGACCAGCAGGCGGCCGACACGGCCGGTCTGGCGCTGGCCGAGAATGTGGAAGATTTTACGCCGGGTATGGGTTTCGGGCGAGCCGACATCCACCGGATCGACCTCTTCGGGCGCGATGCGAAAGGCAGCGAGCTTTTCGTCGGTGATGCCGCCGGCAATGGCGATTTCGGCGGAAGGGCTGCGGGCCGCGATTGTGACTGCCGCGCCGAGCGGAGCATAAACCGAATCGGCTTCGCCGGACCAGATGTCCGCCCGCTGCCCAACGGCGGAGAACACCTTGCCATCCACTGAAATGTCGACCTGGCCTGACATGACGACCACCAGGGATTCGTGGCGCGGCAGGGCATAATTATGGGTGTCGTCGCGCGGAAGGGTCACGCGGTTGAAATAGACCAGGTCGAGCGTGTCGTTGTCCTGATCGACAATGGGCGCATTGGCATTGTCATAGGCGGTGATGAGTTTGGCCATGGTCTATCTACTGGATATCGAATGCGCCGCGCAGGTCGAGGCTGTCGGCATAGTGGCAGGCAGCCTGATGGCCCGGTGTGGCCGTGGGCTGAAGGGCAGGAGTTTCGACCTTGCATCGGTCGGTAGCGAAGCGGCAGCGGGGGTGGAAGGCACAGCCGGGGGGCACATTGCCGGGATCGGCGACATCGCCGGGGAGGCGAATGCGGCGGGAGCGCCCCTTGATCGTGGGATCGGCTACCGGAACCGCCGAAAGCAGTGCCTCGGTATAGGGATGGCGCGGTTTGGCGAAAATGTCCTCGACATCGGCGATCTCGACAATGCGGCCCACATACATGACCGCGACACGATTGCAGATGTGCCGCACGACGCTGAGGTCGTGCGAGACGAACAGATAGGTCAGGCCCAGCTCCGCCTGCAGATCCTGAAGCAGATTTATGATCTGAGCGCGCACGCTGACATCGAGCGCTGAAACCGCTTCATCGGCGATGACAAAGCGCGGATTGGGCGCGAGGGCACGGGCGATACTGATGCGCTGGCGCTCGCCGCCGGAAAAGGCATGCGGAAAACGCCACATGGCTTCGGGCGGCAGCCCGACCTTGCGCAGGAGTTCGCCCACCCGCGCTTCGAGCGCCGGGCCCGAGGCCAAGCCATTAACCAGCAGCACTTCGCCGATGATGTCGATGACGCGCATGCGTGGATTGAGCGATGCCTGAGGGTCCTGGAAGACGGCGCGCATGTCGCGATAGACCGGCACCATGTCATCTTCGCTCGCCTTGGCGATGTCGATATGACTGCCATCGGGCTTGCGATAGTCGATCCGGCCATCGGTGGGTGGGGTGACACGCAGCAGGGCGCGAGTGGTGGTGGATTTGCCGCAGCCGCTTTCTCCCACAAGGCCGAGGGTTTCTCCGGCATTGATGTGGAAGCTGACGCCGTCGACAGCCCTGATGCGGCTGACCTCGCGCTTGGGAAAACCGATGCGGATGGGAAAATGCACCTTGAGATCGTGCACTTCGAGCAGACGTTCGGGAGTATTCGGCGCGGTGGCGGTCATGATTGGCTCTCCAAGGCGCGGTCGATCTCGGCCCGGTCGGCATGCAAGTGACACCGCACCGTGCGTCCCGGCCCGACATTGACCGGCCAGGGCACGACGCGATTGCAGACGCCGGCAATGGCTTCTTCGCAGCGCGGATTGAAAGTGCAGCCCGTGGGTCGGGCAAAGGGCGAGGGCACCATGCCCCTGATGGTTTCGAGACGGCCGCCACGGGTGCTGGCAAAGGTTGGAATGGAGCGCAGCAGCGCGCGGGTATAGGGGTGCTTTGGGTCCTTGAAAATCGAGACACTATCGCCCTGCTCGACGATGCGGCCGAGATACATGACGGCAATCTCATCGGCGATTTCGGCGACGACACCGAGATCGTGGGTGATGAACATGACGGATACGCCCAGTTCGGATTGCAGATCGAGCAGCAGGTCGATGATATTGGCCTGAGTGGTCACATCGAGCGCGGTCGTCGGCTCGTCGGCGATAAGGAGGCGCGGTGAACAGGCCAGCGCCAAGGCGATACAGATGCGCTGGCGCATGCCGCCGGAAAACTCGAAGGAATAACGATCGAGCCGTTCAGCGGGGCGCGGAATGCCAACCTTGGCCAGCATCTCAACAGCATGCGCATCGGCTGCCTTGCGGCCGAGTTTGAGGTGAAGCTGGATGGCCTCGCGCATCTGATTGCCGATGGTATGGACCGGGGACAGGGCCGCCATGGGCTCCTGGGAAATAAGCCCGATTTCGCCGCCGCGAATGGCGCGCATATCGCGTCCGCGCGGATCGAGCGTGGTGATCTCGACCGGCGCGGCATCCGGCTCGCGGAAATAACGGATGCTGCCGCCCACGACCTTGCCAGGCGAAGGCACCTGATTGAGCAGGGCCCGGCCAGTGATGGACTTGCCCGAGCCGCTTTCCCCCACAATGCAGAGGGTCTTGCCGCGTGGCACGGTCAGCGACACGTCTTCGAGAGCTTCGACCACACCATCGTCGGTAAAGAAGCGCACCTTGAGCCCCTCGATTTCGACGAGAGGGTCGTGGGCCGGCCGCGCCGTCTGGCTGAAATCAGCGTGCATAGGGATCGACTGCATCGCGCAAACCGTCTCCGAGGAAATTGAGGGTCAAAACGGCGATCACGACGGCAAGGCCCGGCAGGAAGAGCCAAGGCGCGCTCGATACGGCTAGAATGTTCTGCGCCTCCTTGAGCAGCACGCCCCAGCTGACCACGGGTGGCCGCAGGCCAATGCCGAGGAAGGAGAGCGCCGTTTCGGCCAGGATCATGCCGGGAATGGCCAGGGTCACCGAGGCGATGATGTGGCTCATGAAGCTCGGCACCATATGGCGCCAGATGATGCGCTGCTGGCGGCAGCCATCGAGCCTTGCCGCCACGACAAAATCTTCGGTGCGCAGCGAGAGGAAGCGACCGCGCACGACGCGGGCAATATCGGTCCAGCCGAGAAGCGAGAGGATTACCGTGATCCAGAAATAGACCATGAGCGGGTCAAGACTGGGCGGAATGGCCGCCGCAAGGCCCATCCAGAGTGGAATGGTGGGGATGGACTTGAGAAATTCGACGAGGCGCTGCACGCTTTCATCGATCCAGCCGCCATAATAGCCCGAGATACCACCCAGAAAGATGCCAAGTAGGAGGGAGATGGTCACCCCGACAAGGCCGATGGACATGGAGACACGCGCGCCATGAACGGTGCGACTGAAGACGTCGCGGCCAAGCCGGTCGGCGCCGAAGAGATAGAAGGGATGGCCCTTTTCCTGCGGTCCGAAGAGGTGCACGTCCCAATCAAATAGGTTCCAGAGCTTGTAAGGTTCGCCGCGGACGAAGAAACCGACCGGGATCACCTTGTTTGGATCGGTTTCGAAAGCGCGAGAGAGCGAGATGGGGTCGATCTTGACGGTATAGTCGTTGACGTAAAACAGGTGCGTACTGCCCTCGGCATCGGTGCCGAACATCCTGACCAACTGCGGCGGCGCATAGGTGTAATTGGCCGAATAGGTTTCGGTGGAGAAGGGCGCGATGATCTCGGCAAAGAGTGCCACGAAATAGATCATCAGCACGACGACGCCGCTGACCAGAGCCAGCCTGTGTTTCTTGAAGCGGCGCCAGGTGAGAAGCCAGGGCCCGGCAGAACCCGGGCCGCTTCGCGGCGCGACGATGGGCGCTTGCGCAGTGTCGGTCACGGCGTTTTCCTTACGTATAGCGGATGCGGGGGTCAAAGACCGCCAGGAGAATGTCGGAGAGCAGCGTGCCCACGAGCGTCAGCACCGAGAGCAGCAGGATGAGCCCCCCGGCCAGGTACATGTCCTGCGAGAAGAGGGCATTGAGAAGCAGTGGTCCAGCGGTAGGCAGGCTGAGGACGATGGCGGTGATCACCTCGCCCGAGATCAGTGCCGGTAGCACCCAGCCCACGGTCGAGATAAAGGGGTTGAGCGCCACCCGCACGGGATATTTGAAGATCAGACGGGCCTCGCTGACGCCGCGGGCGCGGGCGATCTCCACATAGGGCTTGTGCAATTCATCAAGCAGGTTGGCCCTCATGATGCGGATCAGGGCCGCCGCACCGGAGGAGCCCAGCACCAGCACGGGCAGCCAGAGATGGGTGATAAGGTCCCAGACGCGACCAAGGCTCCAGCCGGCATTGGCATATTCGGGGGAGAAGAGGCCGCCCACGCTCTGGCCGAAAAAGCGTGAGGCGAAATACATCAGCACGAGCGCCATGAGGAAATTGGGGATGGCAAGGCCAAGAAAGGCCAGGAAGGTAGCGATCATGTCGCCGGGGGAATGCTGGCGCACCGCCGAATAGATGCCTACCGGAAAAGAGACGAGCCAGACAAATACCAGGGTGGTGACCGAAACGATGAGGGTCAGCCCCAACCGATCCCAGATAAGGCTCGATACCGGCAGGTTCCATTCGAAAGATTGGCCGAAATCGCCGCGAAAGAGGATGCCACTGATCCACAGCCAATATTGCGTGTACCAGGGCTGGTCGAGCCCATAGCGTTCGCGCAAGGCCAGGACGAGGGAAGAATCCAGGGTTTCGTTCTGCTGGGCGCGCTCGGCTGTGAGCGCGGTGAGAAAGTCGCCCGGCGGCAACTGGATGACGATGAAGGTGACTACCGAGATCGCGATCAGCGTCGGGATCATAAGCAGAATTCGCCGCAGGATGAACGAGAACATCGCGCGCTCCAAACTGGCCGTGAGGCAGGTATCGAAAGGTGGGCGCAAGCCGGACCGTGGCTGGGAGAACAGGTCCGGCTCGCGCGGGGCCGGTCAGTTCTGGGAGAAGTAGAACTGCTCCGGGTTGGTCGGTCCGGGTGTCATGTAGAACCAGGTGTTCGGCATGGACGCCGGCACATTGTGCATGTTGTTTTTGACGATGCCGACCTTATCGGGCTCCATATTGGTGCCGATGATATTAAAGCGGTCCTTGGCAGCGGCGATGATCTGGGCCATCAGGTCCATCTGCTCATCGAGGGTCGCAGCGCGCTGAACCTGGCGATAAAGGTCTTGAACGGCCTTGATGTCGGCGGGCGGCTCTTCGCCATGCGGATCATTGGGGTTCTGGAAATAGAGGCCCCAGGCGGTGGCATAGCTCGATTCCATGTTGAAGGGCACATACCACTTCGGATCGAGCAGGCCGAGCAGATCGTAGCCACCACCGCCGACCCAAGCGAGCGCGTCGTGGTCGTTGGACTGGAGACGGGCAAAGGCCAGCGACTGTTCGGTGGGACGCACCTGCATGTCGATCCCCACCTTGGCCCAATAGGCCTTGATGCGTTCGAGCGCGTCGATCTGGGTCTGAAGGGCCGGGAGCACGTCGACGGCAAAGGAGATGCGCTTGCCATCGGCATCGAGCCTAAAGCCCTGCGCATCCTTGTTGGTCAGGCCGGCGGCATCGAGATGCTCATTGGCCTTTTCCGGGCTGAACTCGGTATATTGGAGCGCCATATCCTCGTCGTAGAGGCGCGTATCGGGGCGCGGAGCTGCCTGATAGGGGCGGCCGACGCCGGCATAGATCAACTGGTTCAGTTCTTCGCGGTCGATGGCATAGCTGAGGCCGATGCGGAAGTCCTTGTTGGCAAAGACCTCACGTAGTGCCGAATTCTTGTGCGTCTGGTTGAGGTTGATCTGCATGGCGTTGGAATAGGCCGGCTGCGAGACGAACAGGTGATAATCGCCCTGTTCCTGCCCGCCCACGATCACCGGACGCACATCGACGGAGTCGAGATAGAGCGTTTGCATGTCGATATCGCCATTGGCAGCTTTCAGCACCACCGCCTGGGCGTCTTCGAGCACGTCGAAGGTCAGCCGGTCGATATAGGGCAACTGGTGGCCTTCGGTATCGACCTTGAAATAGTAGGGGTTACGCTCAGCGACGACCTGCGAGGTGCCGACATAGGGCACGGTCAGCTTCCACGGGTCCATGACCGGCCGATCGGCGTCGCGCCAGCGGCTGGGATAGGTGATCTTGTTGGTGATCAACTGCACCCAGTCGGTGGAACCCGAGCTTTTGACCAGGGCATCGATGCCGTCGGGATTGTATTTGGCGTGGAACTGCTTCAGCCAATGGGCCGGAGCGCCCGCAATGACGTCGGCGCCGGCGGCAGTCGCCATGGTGGTGAGAAAGAGGCCATTGGGACCGGCAAATTTGAAGGCGACTTCATAATCGCCGCGCTTTTCCACCACGACCGGTTCGCCGCCGCCACGCAGCCAGCTCGGAACGGCCGGGGTGATCTCGGGGTTCATCAGGATATCGTTGTACCAGAACATGATATCGTCGGCGGTGAAGGGCTCGCCATCGGACCAGCGGGCGCCCTCGCGCAGCTTGAAGACGAATTCGGTGGCGTCCGCATTCTGCGTCACGCTCTCGGCGATATCGGGCACGACCTCCGTCCAGGCGGTGTTCCAGCGCACGAGACGCGTATAGCCCACGGTACGTTCGGGCAAGCTGTCCGAACCACCGATCATGGCCTGGCGCCAGGTACCGCCATATTGACCCACGGACTCCACGGGCTGGACTGTCAGCGGATTTGCCGGGAGCCGCTCATCAAGGGGCGGCAAAGTTCCAGCCACAACCTGCTCGGCCAGCGAGGGCGCCTCAGAATAAGTCTGCGCCAATGCGCTGGTGGTCAAAAGGACAGCCGAAAAAAGGCCAAAGAAAATTCCTCGCCCCCAAGCTGGAGCGCTTCTGGTCAACATGGCAGTAACCTCCCGGTTGCGTATCTCCTCGGATACGTTAACGCTAACGTAGATTCTGCTGGTCGACCCTGTCAAGTCCAATCGCCCCATCGAACTCAGAAGCACTATTTTGAGAGATATACGTTGAAGTTAGCCGAGAGATATCGTTATCTCAAAATATGAACTCTAAAGTCTCCAAGACGAAACTTGCAGATATCGCCCGTGCGGCCGGTGTGTCACCGATGACCGTTTCGCGGGTGCTCAATGGTCGCGGTGGCGCCAGCCCTGAAACCGCGGCCAAGATTGAGCAATTGGCCGATGAAATGCGCTATCGTCCCAATGCCGTGGCGCGCGCGCTCAAGTCGGACCGATCCGGCATTATCGGGGTTGTTGTTCCTGACATCGCCAATCCGTTTTTCCCCGATGTCATCCGTGGCGTTGAAAGTGTCGCCATGCAGAATGGCTACAATCTCCTGCTGTGCAATGTTGTCGAAAGCGCCGAGCGTGAACTCAACTTGGTGCGTATTCTTGAAACCCACCGGGTTGACGGGGTAATCCTCTGCAGTGCGCGCCTGCCCGATGCCGCGCTGAGCAAGGCCTTGCAAGGCTATAAGGCCGCAGTGCTGCTCAATCGGACGTTAGCGCCCGAGACGGCGGGCAGTATTACCATCGACTATCGCGCCGGAGCGGCCGACGCGGCGCGGCACTTGCTAAATCTTGGGCGCCGGAAAGTGGCCGTCATTGGCGGCCCCACCACGTCGGTGGGGGCGGCCGAACGCCTGGAGGGAATACGCTCTGCATTTCTGAGCGTTGGGGCAGATTCGCCTGTAGTCGTTCACTGTATGCCCGATATCGCAGGTGGAGCGGCAGCGGCGGCGGAGTTGCTCAAGGCCCATCCAGATATCGACGCATTGATCTGCTACAACGATCTTAATGCAATCGGTGCCTTGCAGTATTGCGAAGCAACCTTCCGGTCCGTGCCCAAAGACATAGCTGTCATCGGCTTTGACGGGATTACCTTGGGAGAACTGGTGCGGCCGCAGCTTTCCACAATGCATGTTGATAAATACGCGATTGGAGAGCTTTGCATGCGCATGCTTCTGGATCGAATAGACGGAAAATTCATCCAGCATCGCATTGTAGTGCGCCCCGAACTCATTGTCCGAACTTCAACCATGCTCGAACAGCAAGCGATCTCCGGACAGGTAGACTTCGCGTAACTTCCGGTTTCTTCCCGCGGTGTGGGCCGGGCTGTATGGGCGCGCAGTCTTTCGACAGTTGCACGTGACACCACACGGCCCTACTAGGACGATCACAGCGCCCTCCCGGTAACAAAGGCCTGCAACTTCGGGCATAAAAAATCGAGGAAAGCACGCACGCGCTGCGGCAAGCGTGCACCACCGAGATAGACGGCGTTGATCTGTTCCTCATCACCCTCCACTGCATCTGAAAGCACTTCTACAAGGCGACCGGCGGCGATGTCTGCCCGGGCATGATAGTCGCCCAGACGCGCCAGCCCCACTCCGGCGACCGCCAGGCGACGGACGGTTTCGCCATTGTTGGCCAGCAAAGTACCATTCACAGCGCGATCGACGATCCGCCCGCTCTCCCTCAGCGGCCAGACCGGGGCAGCCCGGCGGAAATTGAAGCCCAGACAATTATGATGCAGAAGATCGTCGACGGTTCGTGGCACACCATGGCGCTCCAGATAGGCGGGCGCCGCAACGATCTTTCTATGAGCAACGCCTATATGACGGGCCGTCATGCCGGAATCTGGCAGCGGCCCGGTGCGGAAGGCAATGTCGGTTCGATCGAGATAGAGGTCGACTATCTCGTCCGAGAGTGACAGATCCACAACGATATGCGGATTTGCCTCCCAGAAAGCGGGCAATAGCGGCTCCAGTGCCAGGACCCCAAACGCCACCGAAGCATTGACCCGGATTGTTCCGCCAGTGCTGGCAGCGCCAAGCGCCAGGCCCCTTTCCATATCATCGAGTTCGCCCAGCAAGGCTAGGCTCCGTTCGTAGTAGACCTGTCCTTCCGAAGTCAGGGACAGACGGCGCGTGGAGCGCTCGATCAAGCGCACGCCAAGGCGCTCCTCAATGCGGCCAACGAGCTTGCTAACGGTTGACGGCGTCATCATGAGCGCGCGGGCCGTTGCGGAAAAGCTCCCTGTTTCCACTACACGGATACCCGCATTTCGCCGACTCGATTGTCCAAGAACCCGTTCCATCTATGAAATTGTTTCTCAGATAATGTGGAAAAGCGGCCAATTATCAAGACGCTTCCAGCTCCTTATCTACCTGGCCATGAAACGAAATGCGGCATTAGAGCTGCGGAATAGATGACGCCCGATGGCCACTTGCCGGTCGCTCACGCTAGACGCGACCTGAACGAAAGGACGAACAATATGCACATGATAAAGGCAGACGGGACGGAGATTCCGGCTCTCGGTTTTGGCGTCTTCCGCATGTCGGATAGCGAGGTGGAAGCGGTCGTACCCGCTGCCCTAGAGGCCGGTTTCCGGCATTTCGACACCGCACAGATCTATGGCAACGAAGCAGCGCTCGGCACCGCCCTGCAGAGGGCAGGCGCCCGTCGCCAAGACCTGTTCATCACCACCGAGGTTTGGGTGGACAATTACAGCGAGGCGCAATTCGCCACCTCGGTTGAGGAAAGCCTGGACAAGCTGAAGGTCGACCATGTCGATCTGCTTTTGCGGCACTGGCCTGCCGACAAGGTCGCCATTGCCGATCAGATCGCCTGGCTCAATGAGATGCAGGCCGCTGGCAAGACGCGCCTGATCGGGGTGAGTAACCAGAACATCGCGCAGATGAGAGAATCTGCCGCCCTGAGCAGCGCACCGATCTTCACCAACCAGATCGAGGCGCATCCCTATCTCGACCAGAGTGCCGTTGCTGACGCAGCCAAGGCCCTGGATATCGCTATCACCGCCTATTTCGGCATGGCCGATGGCGCTGTGCCGCGCGATCCAGCACTGCAACAGATCGGTGCCAAATACGGCAAGACGGCCGCTCAGGTCGCTCTGCCCTGGCTGGTACAGCTCGGTTATGTCGCTCTTTCAAAAACGTCAAAGCCCAGTCGAGTCGCCGAGAACTTTGCAATCTTCGACTTCGCACTGGATGACGGCGACATGGTTGCTATTGCAAAGCTTGCTCGTCCGGGAAGCCGGCTTGTAAGTCCTGCTGGCCTGGCTCCAGCCTGGGACTGAAGGACGGTCTATCACGAGCGAGACAGTCCAGATGCACATGGGTTGCGGCTATGCCGCAATTTCAACTGATGGCGGCGCTTGGCTATATTTGTTTGGATGGGAAGAACAAGGTCCCGACTAGACCGTTCAACTGACGTAATCACCACCCCCGATGCGTAGGAGACGACATGACGCAGGAAGCACCTCGCAATATTGCCACGCCTGGCGGCTTCCTGATGGTGCTGCGCCAGGGCGACGATGTGTTGGCGCGATTGGAGGCGCTAATGCTGGAAAAAGACATTCCATCTGCCTCGATCCAGGGCATGGGCTTTGCCGGATTGGTCCGGTTCGGCTTCTTCGATTTTGAGCGCAGCGATTTCCAGCCGCGCGACTTTGCCGACATGGAAATTACCGGCCTCGTGGGAACTCTCGCCTGGAAAAAAGGCAAGCCGGCTATCCATGCCCACGCCACCGCCAGCGGCCGCGATTTCCAGGCCTTCGGCGGACATCTGCTGGCCCTTACGGTGGGGCGCGGCTCGTTCGAAGTTACCATAACGGTTCATGACCGACGGCTGCAGCGGCAGCATGATGAGAGCATTGGCGCAAATATCCTACTGCTTCCGGACATGGATTAACGCCTGAAGCATCGGGTTTCATTCCTAACTTCTCAGCAGGAATAGAACGACTGCTTGTCAGTTTTATTGAGGCATCTATATCCCCGGACCACTTGAAGGACTGGAGAAGACCACGTGCCCCAATGAGGAAGTCCTTGCGACATTGCCGCCACTGCACCGACTTTCGACATAGGCGGACTTGGCGGCCCTGCTCGTCTCCGCCTCCAGAGCCGATGGGCCGGAGAACAGAATGACACATCCATGAGACCCGAAGATTCTACGGAATCCTAGGCCACTGGAACTTTGACTTAGAGAAACTGGCGGAGAGAGAGGGACTCTCCGGGAGTTCCGGAAGCGCGGGACTTTCAGCGTCAGAGGCTCGAAAACCAATGTGCATCAGGCACATCTCGATTTCAAGATTGGTATTGAGGCACGAAAGGCGCCTGCCGGCCAGGGTATTGCACATCTCGAAAGACTCTGCGACCGCCTGCACTGCCCGAACATTCGAAGGATGATAGCGCTTGAGGCGGAGCTATTGGGTCATCCATCGCGACCGTCGTAAGCGCTGAGCTTCCCAGCGCTACCGCCTACTCACCCGAAGTCTGTCCAGCCGGAGGCGCTCGCGTTCGTCGCTTAAACGTCTCGACGCCAGCCAGACGCCCACAATTACACTACCGATAGACGAAGAGCACAACAGGCACATCAGATAGATCTGGGATTGTGCAGCCACCAAGGGATCGGTACCGGCCAGAATCTGGCCACTCATGATCCCCGGCAAAGTGATGATCCCTGCCCCAGCCATCTGATTGAACACAGGGATCGTTCGGGCATGGATAGCACGTCGAACCCCTGGCCCCATCGCCTGTCGCCGGGTTTTACCGAGCGCCAATTGCGCTTCGATCGCGTTACGCTGCGACGAAACGCTATCGAATATGCTCACCCGCCCTGGTGCGGGCTGCAGTGAACACCGTGTCCTTCTCAGCGACCGCAACGCTCGTCGTCGTCCTTCTAGGTTTTGTCGTCGCTTATTCCGCTCGCTTGCGGCCCGGGCCGGGTGCCGCCATGTTGTCTCGCATCGCAGCTTTGGGCTACGCGGTGCCTGGAACAGTCCTGGCAATTGGCATCCTCGTTCCGGTGGCCGCGCTTGACCGCACGCTCGACGGCTTCTGGCGCGCATGGACCGGAACGTCGATGGGCCTGCTGGTCCTCGGTTCCGGGGCCGCACTCATCTACGCCTACGCTGCGCGTTTCCTCGCGATATCGGCCGGAGGCGTCGAGGCCGGCCTGAGCCGCATCCCGCACTCCTACGATCATGCCTCTCGAACGCTGGGGCACAGCTCCCTTGGCACGCTTTTGCGCGTTCACCTGCCGCTCTCTCGTACCGCGTTGACCGCCGCCGGTCTCCTCGTCTTCGTCGACTGCATGAAGGAACTGCCGGCCACACTTCTCCTCCGCCCTTTGAATTTCGAAAGCCTCTCCACGCTCCTGTTTGGTGAAGCCGCTCGCGGGACCTACGAGGATGCGGCGCTTGCAGCTCTGATGATCGTAGCCATCGGTATTTTGCCTGTCGCCTTGCTAGCCCGCGTGGGCCGTTCAACTGCTAACGGGCACTAGATTTGCGCCCTGATCGTCTTATTCCTCCTTGAACGCTCTGGCGATCTGGTCGGTGAAAGGTTTGGCAAAGTAGGCGATGGCGATTTGCTCTTCTGTTTGCACGAAGACTTCCACGGGCATCCCAGGAAGAAGGCCAGTCGGCCCCAGGACGTCGAGATCGCCGATCACTTGAGCGGCCGCCAGCACTGCCAGCGGTAGAGGTCGACGCTGCGAAGCGACTCCACCAACGCCGTCGCTCGCGGGGGGGGGGCGTACTGGTCCGTTCAGTGGACATCGAGCACCCTTTAACCCTCTCGGTCCTACTCGGTGCGATAACCGCGGCAGCGCCTTAACCTAGATCTGACGGATCCGTTCACGTGTGGTGTCGAACGTTTCGCCGGCCTGCTCCAAGGTAAGCTCGTCAACCATGCCAATACCGAATCTCAGCTGAACCACCCTTTCCTCGCGTGGCATCAGCTCCAGCAGCTGATCCGCGATCTCCTGCCGCCTCCTCATCGCATCCTCCTGGTTGGATTGAGGATACACGAGGCCTGTGGTCATTTCCCTTGTCAGTCGCTGTTGCCCCGCGTCACGAGAGCGCCCGTCAGCCTCTGCAGCCGGATAAGCGCTTCGAATGGGATTTCCAGCTCCGTCGCCAGCTCGGCAGCGGTTGCCGAACGACCGAGCTCGACATGCAGTTCCTGCCGAACCTTCTCCAGCTTGCGCGCTCGCTCCTGAAGATGAACGGCGCCCCTGATCGTGCGGCAAAGGTCGGCCATTGCTCGCGTGGTGGCTTGCCGTATTCAACTGGTTAATCTGGCTGACTGACCCGGGCTAGGAACGGCCAACTGGTTTTAGGGTATGGAGAAAATCTGCATACAATTCGACGACATATTCGAGGTGCCCGCCGCCCCGATCCATCTCGCCAATGAGTGACGGCGACGTTGTTACAGTATTGTGCGGGCGAATGGTCCCTGCGGTTCGATGATTTCGAGATGGGTGCCGTCGGGATCGGCGAAATAGGCGACCTTGGTACCCTGACCGCTCCTGAGGCCATCAGCGTCCTGGAAGGTGATGGGCTCGCCCGAAAAGCTGACGCCGGCGGCCGTCATGCGGTCATAGACGGCCTGCAGATCATCGACCTCGAAACACAGATGCATGGCGCCGATATCGCCATTGTCATACTGCGCCCGGCCGGGCTTGGGCTCGTCATATTGCAGCAGGTCGAGGTTGAGATTTTCCAGGTGCACGTTGGCGTAGCGGATAAGGACCTTGTCGAGGCCCTGGACGGCGGCCATACGGGGGCCGCCAATGCTATCGACATTGGCAATTTTGGTGCCGGTCAGCGCCTCGTAGAAGCGGATGGACGCATCGAGGTCGGATACGGTGATGCCGACGTGATTGGCGCGGCTGAGGCCGATAGTTGTGGCAAGGGTTTTGCTGGTCATGATCTATCTCCTGATGGTTGATTTCAGTCCCATTGCGGCGCCAGGCCGGGTGGGCTCACGAGGCGTTCGTTGCGCCGGTTCAGTGCGGTGATCTCGGCCATGTCGGCGTCATCAAGGACAAAATCCATGCTGGCGAAGTTCTCGGCCAGCCGACTTTCCGTCGCCGTCTTGGTCAAGGCGACCATGCCCTGCTGCACGGTCCAGCACAGCACCACTTGGGCGACGCTGCGGCTATTGCGGGCGGCAATCGCGCTCAGGACGGGATCGTCGAAGACCTTGCCGTCGGCCATGGGATAATATGCCGAAATGGCCGCACCTGCAGTTGCAGCTGCCTGTCGGACAATGGACTGATCGATAAAAGGATGCAGTTCGACCTGATTGGTCACGATCGGGGCGGCGCTCAGCGCCACGCTGCGCTCGAACAGGTCACGGGTGAAATTGGACACTCCGATATGGCGCGCCTTGCCGCTGCGCTGCGCGGCATTGAGCGAAGCGATCTGGCGCTCCAGCGACACGGCGTTATTGGGCCAGTGCAACAGCAGCAGGTCGACATGATCGGTGCCCAGCTTGCGCAGGCTCTCGTCGACCGAAAGCTCGAACCTGTCTTCGGCATAGTTATCCACCCAGACCTTGGTGGTGAGGAACAGGTCGCGGCGTGAGATGTTCGAGGCGCGGATCGCTTCGCCTACCGCGGCTTCGTTGTCGTAGATCTGGGCGGTGTCGATATGGGTGAAGCCAGCGCCGAGCGCGGCCTTCACCATCGCAAAGTGTCCGGGCCGGACATGCGGAACGTACCGAAACCAAGGGCCGGGATGGCCGCGCCGCCTGCGGTGATCGTGTGCATTATCAGTCTCCTATTCAACTACGATCTATTTAGGCGGAGCGGCATTGCGTGATAATCTGCTTAGGTGGACAATGATCTTGGAATTTATTTCGGAGATGAGCCGCGATGGACGAACGTATAGGCGAGATGGACGTGATGATCGCGGTCGTCGAGCAGGGCAGTTTTTCGGCGGCTGCACGGCGTCTCGACCTTACGCCCTCTGCCGTCGCCAAGCTCATCGGGCGGCTCGAGGAGCGGTTGGGCACGCGCCTTTTCCAGCGCTCCACCAGAAGCCTGGTGCTGAGCGACGAGGGTGAGCGCTATTTCCAGCACTGCAAGCGGCTGGTCAGGGAGATTCAGCTCGCCGAGGCGGATGTCGCGGGCGGTGCGACCCTGGAGCCGCGCGGTCTCTTGTGGGTCAGTAGCTCAGTCGGCTTCGGACGCGAGTCCTGCTACCGCTTGTGCCGGGATTTCTGGCAGCTTACCCGGCGGTCGAGCTGGACGTGACCCTGAGCGATAACATCATCGACCTCTATGAAGAACGTGCGGATGTGGCCATTCGGTCGGGCGCGATCAGGGACAGCCAGCTCAAGACGCGGAAGATCCTGGATATGCGCCGGGTGGTGGTGGCGTCGCCTGACTATTTGGAGAAGCTCGCCCGGCCGAGGCATCCCTCAGACTTGGCCAAGCACAATTGCCTACGATTCAACTTTCGTAGCGCACGGGACACCTGGCCGTTTGTCGACGATATGGGGCGAGCCATAACCCAGCCCATAGGCGGGAATTTCCTGGGCGGTTCAGGCGCCGACATTCGCCAGCTTTGTGCGCTTGGCGCCGGAGTAGCGCGGGTCGGGCGTTTCTATGCCGAGCCCGAAATTGCTTAGGGACGGCTTGTCCCCCTGCTGGAAGAGTTCAATCCGGGGGACATTGAAACGGTCAGCGCCATGTTCGCCGGGCATGCCCATCTGGCGAACCGAGTAAGGGCATTCATCGATTTTCTGGTCGCCAATGTGAGCCAGGCCTGGCCTGGTTCGTATTAGGCCCTATCGTAGTCCGCGGCGTGCTTGCATCGTCGAGGGCATCGTGGAACCTTGAATGGCGGTCACGGCGATCCGATCGTCAAGAGGTCACCAGCGCCGGACTTGATCAGTCTCGCACCCTTATCGGTTTGACCGGTACATGCGCGCTAAAACTGCCCACGTGATCGAGACCAATCCCACGAGCACTGGCGGTCAAGTAGGCGGTTGCATGTTGGCAATAGCGCCACTGGCAGAAGCCCATCCCGGTTCGGCCGCCCAGCTTGAGGCCGTTGACGTCGCTGACATGCCGGTGGTCCGCGAGGAAATCGGTGACGGTCCGCGCTTCTACCTGCTCGCTCAACAATTGGATGGCCCTGACACCGCCCGATCTTATCCGCGGCCACCTCAATCTTGACGATGCGGCGATACGGGCCCTCCGCCGCGGCCGCCTGCCCACCGTTCGCTGAACCACGGTATTATCGACTGGCCGCCAACGCCTAAAGGACATTCGATGAAGGACTTCACTGCTCCCCTGCACACATCAACCGATTTGGGCGCCAATGCCAGCAAGGACATTTCGGCCGCGCTGACCGGGCTGCTGGCCGACACTTTCGTGCTCTGCGTGAAGAGCACAAACTTCCACTGGCACATGTCCGGTCCCCATTTCCGCGACTATCACCTAATGCTGGACGAACAGTCCGACCAGATCTTTGCCATGACCGACGCCATTGCCGAGCGAGCCCGCAAGCTGGGCGGCACGACCCTGCGCTCCATTGGTCACATTGCCCCGTTTGCAGCGCATCGCCGACAATGATGCCAGTTATGTTACCCTGGACGATACTCTCGCTGAGCTGGCCAGCGACAACCGTCAATTGCTGGGCTTCCTGCGGTCAACACATGCGGTTGCCAGCGAGCACAACAATGTCGCGACAACCAGCCTAATCGAGGTGTGGATCGACGAAACCGAACGGCGCGCGTGGTTTCTGTTTGAAACAAGCCGACGTTGAGATCTTTTTCCGTCCGCCGCTATCCGGAAGAGAGTCGTCCTAAAGTACTGCAGACCTGAAGGAGGCCTCAATCTGAGGGCATAACTGGGCTGGCTCCGCATCGACTGGAAACTCTAGTCAAGCGCAAGAAGCCTCACGCCAAGACCTTTCATTCAGAAGGCGTCACTGGCGATAAACAGCCGCAATTGCTCGACCAATGCAGCCGGTTGCTCAAGCTGCATCATATGCGGCGCCCCCGGCAGCGTCCGATATTCAGCGCCTGCAATACAGTCGGCCAATGCCTTGACCATGACGGGTGGCACGGCTTGATCGAGTTCTCCGGCGATACACAGCACTGGCACGTTGAGCGCGCTCAGCTCGGCCTTGTGGTCGAGCTGGGATATCGCGCGCCATGTGGCGGCCCAGGTCTCAGGCTCATCCGCCAACAAACGCGCGGCCACCGGGGCGGCGCCACCGTTAGCGATGAAATCTGGGGTAAACCAGCGCTGGAGCGTCTCTTCAATCACTGCCTGCATGCCGTCCGCAACGGCTCGCTCACCCCGGCTGGCGATGGCGGGACGGGCCTGATCGGGAAAAGTCGCCGGGCAACCGCACAGGACAAGCTTCTCGACAAGCGCTGGATGCCTGAGAGCCACCGCCTGGGCGACCATGCCGCCGCAAGACAGGCCCGCAACAGTGGCCAAGGGTACTTTAAGGTTCAGCAGGAGGTCAGCAACCCTGTCGGCGAAGTCATTGAGCGTCGCGGAGCCATTGAGCTTTGAGCCGCCATGCCCCGGCAGGTCGACCGCAATTATGTCCAAACCCTGCAGCCCGGACATCACTGCGGCCCAGCTGTCGCTATCGAGCCCCACCGGATGCAGCAAAACGAGCGTGGGGCCCGCACCACTGCGCTTATAAGCAAGAGTTTCCGGCCCGATCACCAGCTCACCGCCATATATTTGAGTTCCATATAGTCGAGCATGCCCCGATGGCCGCCTTCACGGCCGATGCCACTCTGCTTGACCCCGCCGAAAGGTGCGGCTGGCTCGGAAACGATACCGCGATTGACCGCAACCATTCCCGCTTCGATTTTGCTCGCCACCCGCATCGCCCGGCCTAGATCCCGTGCGTAAACGTAGGATGCCAGACCAGATTCCGAGTTGTTCGCCAACGCGATTGCCTCGTCCTCGTCCTCGAAGGCCGTTATCGGCGCTACTGGTCCAAATATCTCCTGGTCAAGCAATTTCGACGACGAGGGCAGATTGGCGATCACTGTGGGCGCGTAAAAGTAGCCCGGGCGGTCGGGCGCGACGCCGCCGCTCAGCAGCGTGCCGCCCTCAGCAAGACCCAGGGCCACCGCTTCCGCTATGCCGGCCCGGGCCTTTTGACTGACCATCGGCCCGACATCGGCGTCAGGATCGGTTCCTTTTCCCATGCGTAAGGCGCCCATGCGCAGAGCCAGACGTTCGCCAAACGCCTCGGTGAGCGAGCGGTGAACCAAAAACCTGTTCGCCGCCGTGCAGGCCTGTCCGCCATTGCGCATCTTGGCGATCATGGCGCCCTCGATGGCCAGGTCGAGGTCGGCGTTTTCCAGCACGATGAACGGCGCGTTGCCGCCAAGCTCGAGGGAGCACTTCACGATGCGTTCGGCCGCAGCCTTGGCCAGGGACCTGCCAACCTGGGTCGAGCCGGTGAATGACAGCTTGCGCACGCGTGTATCGGCCATCATGGCACCGACCGTCAAAGGCGATTTCGATGTAGTGACCACGTTGATGACGCCCGGCGGCAGGCCGGCATCGGAAAGAATGTCGGCCAGCGCGTAAGCGGTGAGCGGAGTTTCGACCGCAGGCTTTAGAACGCAGGTACAACCGGCGGCAAGTGCAGCGCCAAGCTTGCGTGTCGCCATCGCGGCAGGGAAATTCCACGGGGTCACCAACAGACACACGCCTACGGGCATGAACTGCACCAGAATGTTGGTCCCCCCGCTCGGTGCCGTGCTGAACTCGCCAATCGCACGCACGGCCTCTTCGGAATACCAGCGGAAGAACTCAGCGGCGTAGAGCACTTCCGCCCTGGCATCGGCCAGGGTCTTGCCGTTCTCGAGCGAAATCAGATGCGCCAATCGCTCGGCGTCCGCGATCATTCGCTCGAAAGCGCCTCGCAGGATCTCCGCCCGTAAGCGTGGGCCTGTGGCCGCCCAACTGGAAGCGGCGGCATCGGCCGCATCGACAGCAGCGATACAATCGGAGACTGCGGCGTCTGGTACGGTGCCAATTGGCTGTTCCGTGGCAGGATCCAGAACATCGATGCGATCAGCCGTTTCTGCCTCGACGAGAGAGCCGCCGATCCGAAGAAGCGGATGAAGATCAAACCCGTCGAGATGGTCTTGGAGGCGATAATTCGTCATTGAGTGTGCTTACGATTCTGCTGTCTTGAAACCGGCTCTATGCAGACGCGGCGGGAGCAGATGAAGCTTGCTCAGCGTCTGCTTCGGAAAACGCGGTTCGAACGATCCGCATGGCATCTAGAGCGGCCGGACAACCACAGTAGATGGCGTTCTGCAGGACGACCTCGACGACCTGCTCCTTGGTGCAACCATTTCGGAGGGCACCGCGAACATGCTGATGGAGTTCATGCGGACGGTTCAACGCCATTAGCGTGCCGACGTTCACCAGGCTGCGGACGTTTCGATCGAGCCCAGGCCGCGTCCAGATAGTGCCCCAGGCAAATTCGGTCACAAGCGTCTGCAGGGGCTGCGTCAGATCGTCGGCGGCCTGGAGGGCGCGCTCGACATAGTCTTTACCCATTACAGCCTTACGGACTTCCAGGCCTTTTTCGAACAGGGGGGAGTTTTCCATTTTATGCTCTCTAGATGCCGGCCTTGCCAGCGGATTGCCGCGCGATCCGGCGGCTGGATAGTCGATTGGGACTGGGCTAGATCGCCCCGGATTGACGCAATGCGTCGATCTGTTCGCGGGAGCGCCCGAGCAGACCGCTAAAGACGTCATCGTTGGACGCCCCCATGGCCTGCGCTGCATGCCGGACTTCTCCCGGCGTTGCGGAAAGCTTTGGCACGACGTTCTGCATGCGCACCGGCCCCAGGTCGGGGTCCTGGACGGTGACAATCATCTCGCGGGCCGCAATCTGGGCATGGGCCAGGAGATCGGCGCCGCTCATGACCGGCGCGCCTGGCGCCTTGAACTTGATGAACGCGGCCTGCACTTCCTCGAAGGTGTGGCGCCCCATCCACTCGCTTGCCGCGGCATAGAGCGCATCGATGTTCCGAAGCGAACTCTCGTAGTCGGCGAAGCGCGGATCGCCATACATTTCCATGGCGCGCAGAATGTCGTCCGTACTGGCGACGGTGGAGGCGCCATAGGTGAAGTACTTGCCGTCACTGGTCTTGAACGAACCGATGAAGGGCACATCGCGGTGGACGTTACCGGCTCGGTTGACGGATTTCCCCAACTGATCGGGAACAATGATCAACTGCTCGATCTGGCGGAAAAGGCCCTCGTAAAGACCGATATCGATCAGTTGGCCCTTGCCGCCGCCCTGGCCGTCGCGCCAGTAAAGCGCCATCATAATGCCCATGGCGGCCCAGACCGCGCCGACGGTGTCGCCCAATGACATGGTGGAGTGCATCGGCGCCCCGTCGGCCTCGCCGGTGATATGGGCAAAGCCGCCAAAGGCCTCGCCACTGCGGCCATAGGCACGCTGGTCGCGCAACGGTCCGTTCTGTCCGTAGCCCGACATTCGGCTCATGATGAGCCGGGGGTTAATGGCCGACAGGACATCCCAGCCGCAGCCCAGGCGCTCCATAACGCCGGGACGGAAATTTTCAACGACGACGTCGGAGATGGCAACCAGTTCGTGGAACAGGGCGCGACCTTCATCGCTTTTAAGATTGATGGTGACGGCCTTCTTGTTGCGCCCCTGAACCTTGTACATCAGGCCGACATCGCCCTTTTTGTACATTTTACGGAGGGGGTCGCCATAGCCCGGACGCTCGATCTTGATCACCTCGGCCCCAAAGTCCCCAAGGATGGAACAAGCCATGGGGCCAGCGATCAGGTGACCGACGTCCAAAACCCGAACTCCCTCAAAAACGCTGCGCTTCAGTGCTTCGGGCATCCATTCCTCCATTGACTGCGATCAAAACTAGCGCGCGGAACCGGGAGCGTCAATTCCAATACTACTAAATTCTCGTAATATGGTCATTCGATGGGATTGCAGTGACGTGACCGCTTGGCTATGGTTTTACGAAACATTTGAGGAGGCATGCCATGCCATTAGCCAAGCTTGACGATGTCAGCATCTATTACGACGAGCAGGGGGCCGGGGACACGCTGGTGCTGATTCCGGGCCTGGGTTTCGACCACCGGTATTATCGTTTTGCCGTGCCGATTCTGTCGCAGCACTACCGCGTCATATCGGTGGATCCACGCGGAATCGGGCAGTCGACCAAGGCACCGCCGCCTTATGAAGTCGAGGTCTGGGCGGCCGATTTCGTTAAGCTGATACCGCAGTTGAGCGATGGGCCGGTGCATGTGCTGGGCACCTCGCTGGGCGGCGCGATGGCCCTGGCCGTGGCCGAAAGCGCACCGGGCCTCGTGCGAACCCTGTCGGTCATTGGCGCTTTCAGCGAACTGGACCGAGCCGCGCAGATCAACTTTGCGCTGCGGTCACGACTGATCGAGCGGCTTGGCCTGAGCGACGAAGTTGCGACCTATATGGGGCTGTGGACCATGTCGCGCACGTTCCTGAACACCGACGAGGGGTTCGAGCAGATGAAGCTTAATCTCTCGATCATCTCGAAAAACGACCCAGTGCTATACAAATGCTTCGTCGATTCAGTGCTTGCATGGGGTCGCGTACTGGACCCGGCCGACACGCGCCCGAAGTTCACCACCCGGCTTGGCAATATCGGTGCACCCACGCTGGTGATCGGGTCGGGCAATGATCACCTCATCCCGCTCAGCCTGTCCAAGATCATCGCGGACGGCATTGCCGGCGCCGAACTGGTGGTGATGGACGAAGGGGGGCATATCCCCTTTATCGAGCGGCCGAAGGATGCGTGCGATATTGTCCTGCGCTTCCTCGGGAAGCATGGGCGGTAGGATGCGGCGGTACTAGTAACCACCAAAGGGCGGCAATTGCCGCCCTTGTCTTTTTCCGGAGCGATCGATGACGGTAGTGAAACATACGCGCCGTGGCGCCGTGCTGGTCGCGGTCATGCTGTCCATGTCCATGGTGGCGTTTGAGGCGACCGTTGTGGCGACGGCAATGCCACAGATTGCCGCCGAACTTGGCGATCTGAGCCTCTACAGCTGGGTCTTCACCGCCTACCTGCTGGCCCAGACCGCGCTGACCATCGTCGGGGGAAAGCTGGCGGACGTTTATGGCCGCAAGCCGGTCATACTGTCTGGCGTGGCGGTATTTGTGCTCGCATCAATTGCTGCCGGCTTTGCTCAGTCCATGATGATGCTGATCATCGCGCGGCTGTTGCAAGGGGTCGGCGCTGCGGCATTGCAGCCGGCTGCCCTCACGATCATCGGGGATCTTTATCCAGGGCGCGAACGAGGCAAAATCCAGGGTTATCTGGCGGGCGTATGGGCCGTTTCCGCCGTGATCGGCCCCCTGCTTGGCGGCGTCATCGTCGATTGGCTGACCTGGCCGTGGATCTTCTGGATCAACGTTCCTCTTGGCTTGATCGCCGCCGAGGTGTTTCGGCGGTATTTTCACGAGCCGGAACAGGCTCGCTTTGCCTCTGTGGACTGGATTGGCACGGCGTTGCTGACCCTGACCATCTGCGCGGTCATGATCCTCATTGGCGAAGGGTTGCGGGCGGGCCCCCTGGTCCTGGTGACGACCGCGGCCATCGCCCTGGTTGGCCTTGGACTCTTTATCGTGCAGCAGCGCCGCAGCGCCAATCCGATCATCTCGCTGTCGCTTTGGCGCAGGCGTCGGATCGCGGTAGCCAATGCGGCGACGCTCTTCTCGGGCGGCGCGCTGATGGGCCTTACGGCCATGCTGCCCATCTATGTCCAGGTCGTCCTGGACGCCTCGCCCATAGTCGCCGGAATGGCACTGACGATTATGATGGTGGGTTGGCCGATGGGAACGATGGTAGCGGCGCGCCAGTATCATCAGCGGGGCCCACGCATCCTGATGATCGCGGGCGGAGTGTTCCTGCCCGTTGGCGCAGCCGTCCTCCTTTTCCTCCAACCCATATCGTCGCCCTGGCTGGCGGGCGTGTCCTCCCTGGTGATGGGGCTTGGCATGGGGCTGATCAGCGTCACCTCCCTGATGACCATCCAGGAAGCCACCGAAGTCTCTGAACGGGGCGCCGGTACGGCGTCCAATCTGTTCGCGCGCAACCTTGGTAACACACTGGGGGCCGCCATTCTGGGTGGCATTGTCAGCGTTCGCCTTTATGGGGACGAGGGACTGGGCGCGTCGACCGACGAGCTTAGGACGGCTCTGTTGTCCAGCGCGGGCACGGCGACCGATATGGCCTTGAGGACCACGCTTCAGGAGGCTCTGCATCTGGCCTTCTTCGCCACGTTCGCCATGGCCGTCATGGTCACGATCGTGGCCTTGCTAATGCCGCCAGGGCTGCCGGAGCGCGATGCACATATTACTGAGCACCCCCATCCATAGATTGCATGAAGCGAAAGGCCGAACTAACTGGCAGGGTCAGCCGAGCGATGCGCCACAATGAAAAAATCCCGGCGACGCGTTTCGCCGAGATTTTCGGATGGATTGGCGTTGGCTAATCTGCCGCCAACGGCCGGGCAAGCGCGCCACACAGGGTCACCGTGAAATTTTGCTATGGCGCACCCTTGCATTGTGCCTCGCTCAGCTCTCGGCAAGTAGCCGGCTGAAGCTCGATATGCCGACTGCAACGATCAGAATCGCCCCCTGAAGCAGGTATTGCGAGAAGGTCGGCGCCCCGAAAATGTTCAGCCCATTAAATCCGAAGGCGATGATTAATGCGCCAATGACGGTTCCCAGGATGTGAAATTCGCCATCTCTGAGTGTGGCGGAGCCCAGGAAAACGGCGGCGAACGCGGTCAGCAGGTAGCTATCCCCAGCCCCCGGCGTGCCGCTGCCCAGTCGCGAGGCCAGCAGAATGCCCGTGATGGCAGCGCCTGCTCCTGAGAGCATGAAGCCGATGATCTTGATCTTGTCGACGCTGATGCCGGCCAGCCGCGCTGCCGACGCATTGCCGCCGACAGCCTGCACTTCCTGCCCAAAGGGCGTGCGTTCCACGACGAACCACAAAAGTCCGGCAAGCAGCGCCATCAGCACGATATTGTTGGGAATGCCGGGTATCCAACGCCCCAGCGATATGTCGACGAAGATCGGAGGAACACCTGAAACCAGCGGTGCGCCGGCCGAATAGGCAAATGCCAGGCCGGTCAACATGGTCCCGACGCCGAGCGTGGCAATCACCGAGTTGATCTTCAGTTTGGCGACAAGCACGCCGTTTATGAAGCCTATGGCGGCGCCGATGCAGATGACGGCGGGAATGGCCAGCCATACCGGCAGGCCGTTGGTGGTCATGAAGCCTACGACCAGAATGCCGCAGAGGCTCGCCACATATCCAACGGACAGATCCAGTTCTCCCATCATGACGGTCATCGTCAGGCCGACGGCGATGATGACCACCAGAGACGCCTGGTTGACAACATTGACGAAATTGGACACCGTCGGAAACGCAGTTGGTGACAGCAACGAGAAGGTCAGCACCATCAAGGCCAGGCCTATGAGCGTTGCATATCTGGCAAACAGCGAAAGATTGCGCTTGGCCCCTACGCCCATACGGCGCTCGGACGATCGGCTTGGAGTGTTCATTTGTGGTTCCCTGCCCTCAGGCGTAGCTTGCGGCGATGATTGCGTTTCTTGTGATGTCGGATCCGTTGAGTTCTCCATTGATGGCCCCTTCGGCCAGCACGATAACTCGGTGACACAACTCGGGGAGCTCATCGGGGTCCGATGATATGACCAGCACCGCCACCCCTTCCGTGGCGAGCTGACTGATCAGCCGATGGATTTCCGCACGGGCCCCGATGTCGACGCCGCGTGTGGGTTCGTCAAGAATGAGCACCTTGGGGCGCCGCAGCAACCACCGGCCGATGACCACCTTCTGCTGGTTCCCGCCGCTCAATCGGACTACCGGCACATCCACGTCGCGCGGCTTTATCAACAGTTTGTCGGCAATCTCTTTGGCTCTGGCTTTGCGTTCCGACCAGTTGAGGATCGGAATCGGCGCAAAGGTGATCTTGGCAAGGCTCGACAGGTGCATGTTGAAGGCGATGCTGCGGTGGGGGATGATACCCTCGGCCCGGCGCTCCTCGGGCACCAGGCCAATGCCGCGCTGCACGGCGTCGGTTGAAGATCGTGGGTCATATGACTGGCCCTCCAGTTCCATGATGCCGGAATCGCGCTTGTCGGCGCCATAGATCAGTCGGGCAAGTTCGCTGCGCCCCGCCCCGACCAGCCCGCCAACGCCCAATATCTCGCCCCGGTGCAGGTCGAAGGAAACCGGCTTGACCCTGGGCGCCCGGGAAAGGCCCTCGACACGAAGCGCCACTTGGCTGTTACGATCGGGGAAATGCTTGGGCTCGTATTGCTCACCGAGTTCGCCACCGACAATCGCCTTGATAAGAGAAGCCTTGCTCAGGCTGGGACCGCTGAGTTCGCCGATTGACCTTCCGTCCTGAAAAACGGTGGCGCGCTTGCACAGCCGCATGACTTCGTCGAGGCGATGGGACACATAAAGCACTGCGACGCCGGAGGCCGTCAGGTCCTCGACTATGGCCATCAGGCGCTCGGCTTCGGGAGCGGCCAATGCAGCGGTCGGCTCGTCCATCACGATCAGCCGCGCGTCGCGCACCAGTGCCCGGCAGATATTCACGAGCCAGTTCTGGGTTGGGGATAACGTTTTGGCACTGGCGCCCAGCGGAACGTCAAGTCCGACCCGCTGGGCTATCGGTGCAATCTGCTTGCCGATCGCCTGCCAGTCTATCGACCCCAGGCGCGTGCGCTTGGGCAGACCGAGCATGATGTTCTCAAGCACGGTCATATGCGGGATGAACGCGAGCTCCTGGTGGATGAACGTCATGCCGAGGTGGGTTGCATGATGTGGATCGCCGATTGAAACCTGCGAACCGTCCCAGGTGAATTGCCCCTCGTCGGGGCGGATCAACCCCGCCAGTATTTTGATAAAGGTAGACTTGCCGGCGCCATTGGCGCCGACAAGTCCGTGAGCTTCCCCGGCCCGAAGCACGAGCGAAGCCCCTCGCAACGCATGAATGCCCGCAAAAGACTTGGTGATCCCCTGGGCGTCCAGGAGAACTGCCCCGCCCTCCTCGTTGGGGAGGGTGTTCACGGTCCGGGCCAGGATTTGCTGTTGACTCACCTTAGTGACCGAGCACTTCGGGATGCGCGGCGACGAACTCCTCGACATTCTCGCGCGTCACCAACACGGCCGGAACTTCGGCGGCCCTTGGTTCCCAACCATCACCTTCCTCCAGGATGGTTTTGATCACCTTCACCATCTCGTAGCCTTCGGCGTAGGAATCCTGCCAGGCGGAAGCCGTCATAAAACCGCCGCGCATTGCTTCGATGGCCTGGGGACTGGCATTGGAGCCATAGACAAAGACATCGTTCCGTCCCTGCTGCCGCAGCGAACTCACAGCGCCAATGGCCGGATCGTCCCAGCAGGACCAGATGGCCAGATTGCGGCCGGCGGGATGGGAGGCGAGCCAGGCATTGGCATATTGCGCGCCATCCTCGAAGGCGCCGGGAATGCGCACTTCGTTCCGTACGATGGTGACATTGGGCCGCGTTGCCGCCATGGCATCGAGCATCTGCTCGCTGACGCGGCAGAACTCGCCCGCGCGGTATGTCAGCGCCAGAATGTCGCCATCGTCCTTGATGTCGGCGAACATGCGGTCGAGCGTCATCTGCGCCACCGGCTCGGCGGAGCCGTTGGTGGCGGCTACGGTGCCGCTCATGCCACCACCCCAGGTTACGACCGGCACGCCGGCGGCCTTGGCCGCCGCGAGGCCTTCCCCGAGGGAACTGGGCGGGAAAATCATGGCAACCACGGCTTTTGCGCCGCGGGTAACAAAGTTCTGGACGGCGGCATTGGCCTGATCGGCGCTGCCGTTCGCGTCGACGACCGATGTTGTCCAGCCCAATTCTTCTGCGGCCTTGGCAGCGCCCGCTGCGTAGGCCGCATTATGCGGCTCGACGGCTGTGATCGAGACAAGCCCGATCAAGGTTTCATCCTGCGCCCAGGCTGCCATCGACGTGGTCAGCAAAAGCGCTGCGACTATTCCCGATGTAAGTTTCTTTTTCACTGGCATCCTCCTCGCTGCCGCTATCCACCGGCAGCCAGCACCAAATACCAAATTCCGTTATGTCACGTCAATGACGGTATTATGAGATTATAGTACGTTGAAATGGCAAGGCGCGCCTGATAGCGCGCCTTGCGACGAAGACGTGATACGGATATCCACCGGGTGATCCACCCGTTACTGCTGATCAGTGGGGAATTTTCTCGATAAGCGCGCCAAATCGCTCAAAGTCGGTGCGCACCAGGTCGGCGAAATCGGCCCCCTTCTTGACGTCTACAACAGCGCCAAGTCCAAGAAGCTGCTCGCGAATTTCGGGCTTCTCGACGATCCGTTCGACAGCGGAGGCGATCGTGTCGCGCGCTGCTTCGTCCATATTGGCGGGGCCAAAAATGCCAAACCAGCTCGCCGCGTCATAGTTGGGAAACGTCTCCGAGACGGTTGGCGTATCCGGCAGGGTTTCATAGCGCGACGTATTGGTCACCGCGATGGGCTTGAGCGAGCCCGCCGCGAAAAGCGGCAGCATCGGCCCGATGCCGTTGACGATCACGTCGATCTCGCCGGACATGGCGGCGGTGAGCAATTCGGCGGACGATCCAAACCCGACAAATGTGAGATCGATTCCGGCCTCTTCGTTGAGCAGCAGGGCAGCCAGGTTACCCAGCGCCAGGGAAAACGAGCCTACTGTCAGGTCGCCTGGCTGCTCTTTGGCGGCCGCCACAAGCTCTTCGAGCGTATTATAGGGGGAGTCCGGCGGCACGCCGATCACCAGCGGTGCAACCCCGAACATCACCACGGGCGTGAGGTCATCGAGCGGCTTCCAGGGCAGCTGCGGGTTGAGGTGCGGCATCACGGAGAACACGCTGGAGGCTGCCGTCAGCAGGGTATAGCCGTCCCCTTCGGTCGTGGCGACCATCTCGCCGGCAATGGCACCATTAGCGCTTGGCCGATTATCCACCACGAACCGCTGCCCAAGTTCGGCGCTGAGCGACTCGGCCAGCGCACGACTGACGATATCGGTCGGCGTTCCGGCGGAGCCTGCCGCGATCAGTTGCACAGGTTTGGTCGGGTACTGTTGGGCATGCGCGGCAGTGGCGCCAAGCGCCGCGACCACAGTCAACGGCATGAGCCATTGCGTAAATTTCATCATCGTCTCCTCCTCAAGAAACAGCATACGATCATATCGTAGGATGGTCATTCCGAATGTCAAGCTGCCGCTGGCGGTCGGAACCCCCATTGGGCAAGTTCAAAGCTGAGGATGCTCGGATAGTGATCTCTCAAGGCAGTTGAGGAGCGGTGCGTTGAGATGCTGGAAGGGGGGCGTCGGCCGCCATGTTGATGCGCTCGCCCCCTGGAATGCCCTCCCGGCGAGCGGCCCCACTGGAAGGGAGAGGGTTGGTGGTCAGGCCACTCACCGGAAGAACCTGTTTGTCGCCACGCCAATCGGCTGGCAGCGAACCTTCAACTCGAAGACAGAACGAGATCGGCTGCCTTTTCGCCGATCATCACGGTCGCCGCATGGGTGTTCCCGCCGACAATCGTGGGCATGATTGAGGCATCCGCCACCCGCAGGCCGGCCATGCCGCGCACCCGCAGATCTGGACCCACCACGGCAAGTTCGTCCGTTCCCATCTTGCAGGTGCCGACCTGATGGTGGCTGGTGGAGGCCGATCGCCGAACCCAGTCGTCGATCTCGTCATCGGTCTGCACGGCCTTGCCGGGCGCCAATTCTACATCACGATAGGTGTCAAAGGCGCGCTGTTCCACAATGTGCCTTCCCTCGCGGATCACGCGCCGGAAGAAATCGCGGTCGAATTCGCTGGAGAGATAGTTTGCCTCGATGCGGGGCTGGATAGCATCGCCATCCCGGCGCAGCCCGATCCTGCCCCGGCTATGAGGCCGCAACTGGCAGGGGGCCAGCGCGAAGCCTTCCCGGTCAAGCAGATCGCCCCGGCGGTGTATTCCGGGAATGCGAACCCGGCGCGGTCCCAGTGCAATACCGAAATGCCACTGCGTATCGGGAACATCCAGGCCAGGCAGGGAGCGGGTGAAGGCGCCGCCCTGCACCGGGAAGTGGGCAAACGGACCGCTTCGCAACAGCACGGCCTGCGCCATCAGCAGGGCGGCCCGGTCCAGCCGGATCATGCCGTGAACGGTAATGGGCAGCTTGCAGCCATAGAGCATGTAGACCTGCAGGTGATCCTGCAGGTTGAGGCCCACGCCCGGCAGGTGATGGGCGACCTCGATGCCGGCGGCGCGCACTTCGTTCTCTGGGCCAATGCCGGAGCGCATCAGTAGCGAAGGCGAACCAATTGCTCCGGCCGCCAGGACCACTTCGCGCCTTGCCTCTATCCGCTTGACGCCCGACGGGCCGTTCAGACGAACCGCGACAACCCGGCCATCTGCGATCTCCAGCCGGTCGACTTCGGCATTGGTGATGACCCGAAGATTGGCGCGGCGCTTGGCCCGCTTGAGGTAGGCGACGGCGGTACTCTGGCGCCGACCGCGATAGACGTTGAAATCAAAGCGCCCAAAGCCGTCCTGGGAAGCGCCGTTGAAATCGTCGGCCAGGGGATGCCCGGCCTGCAATCCGGCCTGGACAAAGGCGTCGAACAGCGGATTGTCCATCGTGCCCCGGGTGACCCGCAAGGGGCCCTCCTGGCCGTGAAAGGGACCTTGGCGGTCCTGGTTGTTTTCCGATCGCACGAAATAGGGCAGGACGTCGGCATAGCTCCAGCCTTTGTTGCCCATTTGCGCCCAGCCGTCGAAGTCGGACGGGTTGCCGCGCACATAAACCTGGCCATTGATCGAGGAGGAGCCGCCCAGAACCTTGCCGCGCGGCCAGAACATCTGCCGGCCGTCAAGGTGTGGCTCGGGCTCGGTCCTGAACGACCATCCAAACAGGCCCTTGCGGACCAGTTCGCCGCTGCCGACAGGGACGTGGATCAACGGGCTCCAGTCCCGCCCGCCCGCCTCCAGCAGGATGACAGTGTTGGCCGGATTTTCCGACAGCCGGTCGGCCAGTACACAACCGGCCGATCCTGCTCCGACGATGATGAAGTCGGCAGCCATGTCCATATCGCTTCCCATCAGCTAAGTGACCTGTCGCAGCAATCAGGCGTCGAGATTGAGTATAAGCGTCTTCAACTCGGTGAACGCCTCGATGGTCGCCCATCCGCCCTCCCGGCCGATACCCGACCGCTTCACGCCGCCGGCGGGCGAATTGGGCATCAGCGAATAGCCGTTGATGCCCACCGTGCCGGTATGCATGGCGCGCCCGACGCGGAAAGCGCGGGACAGGTCGGTGGTGTAGACACCGCCGGACAGACCATAGACGCTGTCATTGGCGATCGTGATCGCCTCCTCCTCGGTGTCGAAGGGGATAACCGACAGGACCGGCCCGAAGATCTCGTCCTGGGCGATCCGCATGTCGCTGCGCACGTCGGTGAACAGGGTCGGGTTGATCCAGTTGCCATCAGCCAGTTCATTGCCGGGGCGATCCCCGCCGAAAACAAGCCTGGCGCCCTCGGCGCTGCCGGTCTCGATATAGCTCATCACGCGGTCGGTCTGGCGCCGGGAAATTATGGGTGCGGAGGTGGTGGTCATATCGAAGGGGTCGCCGAACTTGACGGCCGAAATCTGCTGCTGAGCGTGCGCGACAAACTCATCCACGACCGAGCGATGAACCAGCGCGCGGGTCGGGGTCGAGCACACCTGGCCGGACAGGAAGGTCGAGGACAGCGACATTATCGACGTCGCCGCCACCTTCAGGTCGCGGGTGTCGGGGAATACGATGACCGCGCTTTTGCCGCCCAGTTCGAGCGACAGGCGCTTCATATTGCTGCCGGCCTTGGCCATGATCCGTTCGCCGACCGCGGCGCTGCCGGTGAAGGAGACCTTGTCGACGCCGGGATGGGTGGACAGCGCCTCCCCCGTGGCGGGGCCGCCTGTCACCAGATTGAACACGCCGGGGGGCAAATCGCACTCCGCCACGATTTCAGCGAGCCTGAGCACGGCCAGATTGGCAAGCTCGGACGCCTTCATCACAATGGTGCAGCCGGTGGCCAGTGCAGGCGCGACCTTTAGCGCGAACATGACCAGTGGCGCGTTCCACGGGATGATCGCCCCGACCACGCCCACCGGGTCGCGGAAGGTCATATAGTGAAGATTGGCGGCGTCCGTGTAGCGCGGGAATGTTTCGCCGGTAATCTTGTCGATCCAGCCAGCATAATGGTCGAAAATGTCGACCGTCATATTGGCGGAGACACGCGAATTGAGGCTGAAATTGATCGGAATGCCGTTGTCGAGCGTTTGCAGGTAGCCCAGCTCTTCCTTGGCGTCTTCGATACGGGCCTGCAGCCTCACCAGTATCTTTTTTCGTTCCTTGGCGCCCATCCTGGGCCAGGGACCGGTGTCGAACGCCTTTCGCGCGGCGGCCACTGCCAGGTCCACGGCACCCGTTCCGGCATCGGCAATCGAGGTCACGATCTCGTTCGTGGCCGGGTGGATCTGGTCGAAACGCTCATCAACATCGGTCCAGGCCCCGCCGATCCATAGCCGGCCGGGTTTCACGCCGAAGCGGTCGACCATCTTTGTAACACTGCTCTGCATGGGTGCATTCCTTATTGGGTGCGTCAGGGGCCTGCCCTGACCGTTACTCCAGACACCTAATACGACTGCCAACGAGAGCGGTCAACATTCTATATGCTCATATTGCCGTAGTATCAGAATACGAATTTTACCCAAAGGGGGACGGTCCTGCCCCGCGCCCCGTAGCGACGCACCTCAAGCGATAATGCCTCGGTCTATCCGGTCCATGGCGTCAAGTTTCTTCGACAAAGGCCGCCTTGCGACCCCGGCGAATCGCCGGCAGCGCAAGCAGGACCAGCACTGCGACCGCCACCAGCAGAATGCCCGCGCTTATCGGCCGCGTGACCAAGACGCTTGCGTCCCCATGGGCCAACAGCAATGTCCGGCGCAGGTTGTCCTCCATCATCGGCCCCAGCACGAAAGCCAGAACGAGTGGCGCGGCCTCGAACTTCCATTTCATCATGGCATAGCCGAGCAGGCTGAAAGCCATCATCATCAGAACGTCAAAGCCCGAATTATTGACGCTGAACGCCCCGATGCAGCAGAAGACAAGGAGCGCCGGACCAAACAGGCGGTAGGGTATCTTGAGCATCGACACCCAAATTCCGATCAAGGGAAGGTTGATGACCACCAGCATCAGGTTGCCGATCCACATGCTCGCAATCAGGCCCCAGAACAGGTCTGGATTGCTGGTCATGACCAGCGGTCCGGGCTGAATACCATGCAGCGTCATTGCTCCGGCCAGCAGCGCCATGAGCGCGTTGCCCGGGATTCCGAGGGTAAGTAACGGGATGAATGAAGTCTGTGCGCCTGCATTGTTGGCGGCCTCCGGGCCGGCGACGCCCTCGACGGCGCCCTGCCCAAACTCCTTGGGATAGCGGCTGAGCTTCTTCTCGGTCGTATAGGAGATGAAGGACGCCAGGGTGGCGCCGCCGCCCGGCAATATTCCCAGCACAGAGCCGATAATGGTTCCGCGAACGGCCGCCGGCCAGGCACGACTGGCCTCCTTGCGGTTGGGCCAGAGGTCCTTCAGCTTGCTCTGGAGCACGCCATGCTCCTGCGGCGCCCGCAGGTTGGCCAGAATTTCGGGGACGGCGAACAGACCGATGGCCAGCGGCACGAAGTCCACGCCATCGACAAGTTCCGGTATGCCCATGGTCATGCGCAGCAGGCCGGAACTTGGGTCGGTGCCGACCAGGGACAGCAAGATACCCAGCGCAATCATGGCAATCGCCTTGAGAGGGTCCCCGTTTGCCATGGCTATGGAGGCCACCAGGCCAAGCACCATCAGGGCGAAATATTCCGGCGCGCCGAAGACAAGTACGAGTTTAGCCATGATCGGCGCCGCGCCCGCCAGACCGAACGTCGCCACGCAGCCAGCAAACAGTGATGCCAGTGCGGCAACGGCGAGCGCGGCGCCCGCCCTGCCTTTTCGGGCCATCTGATAGCCGTCGATGGCGGTCACGACAGACGAGTTTTCGCCAGGCATGTTGACCAAAATGGCCGTCGTCGATCCGCCATATTGGGCACCATAGTAGATGCCCGCGAGCATGATCAGCGCCGAGGTGGGATCAAGATAGTAGGTTATGGGGAGCAGCATGGCCACGGTGGTGACCGGCCCTAGTCCGGGCAGGACACCGATCAACGTGCCGGCCAGGGCTCCGACCAGACAATAGAACAGGTTCACAGGTGAGCCGGCAACGCTCAACCCCAACTGCAGATGCGACAGCAGCTCGCCCATCAGCGCCAAGCTCCCATCAATGGCATAGGCACGCCGAGCAGTACGACAAAGCCTATAGTGCATATGAGCGCCAAGGCGCCGCCAACAATCAGGACTTCGAGCAGGCTGAGCGTGCCGGTGCCCAGCCCCCCGACGGCCACCATGCCTAAAATCGTAAGGGGCAGGCCGAGACGATCAAGGCCGAACACAAAGAGCGCTATGGCGCCGCAGACCGACACAAAGGACCTGACGTCCCAGGTTTCCGCAACGGCGTGAGGCCTGAAAATTCCGCGAGCGGCGATGGCGACGCCGATGGCGGCGACGATCCCTCCAGCCAGGAAAGGAAACAGGCCGGCCCCCATATTGCGCAAAGTGCCCATGGGCAGCGGCAAGCAGAGCCACAGGGCCAGAAGGCCCAGCGCCGCCACACCGAGCCCACCATAAATATCGGACCAGTTTCCGTTTCGCATATCTTCTCCTCCCGCCTGGCGCTGGGCGCCAGGATTGCATGTCGTCTGAAGTGCCTGCCCACGCGGGTGTTGCAGCGATGACCAGCTAACGCCAATATCGGGACCGGACAAAAGCATTGAACGCTGTTCCAGCTCAGACGCCACCGGCCAGAAAGTCATGCCCGGCTCCGTCCACCCGATATCTGCCCTGGTCGGCAACGCGCACTGTCAGGGGCTCCTCCAAGCCCGTCTTTTTCGTCGTACCGTACGACCATCGTACGAAATGTCAAGTCAATACGATATTACCAGAAGTTCATACTATAGGCTGTTGACCAAGCCGTGGAAGGCCCCTATTTTCCGAAAAAAAGGGGAGGACCCATGCGGCTATATATGTTCGCCACCGGCTACACGCGGACCCGTGTCGGGCTGATCAAGATGAATTTCGGGGAGGATCCGTACGATATCCCCGTGCCGTGGTATCTGTTTCGGCATCCAAAGGGCGATGTCGTCATTGACGGCGGAATTGGCGCCGAAGCCGCCTTGGACAAGCGCGGTTACTGGGGCAAGAACGTCGACTTCTTCGATCCCATTCTCGACATATCGGAAACCTGCGTGGAGCAGTGCAAGTCCGTCGGCGTTTTGGCGGAAGATGTCCGCTACGTCGTCCAATCCCACCTTCACATCGATCATACCGGCGCGGTTGGCCGGTTTCCCAATGCCCGCCACATCGTGACGCGGCGGGAATACGACTATGCCTACAAGCCTGACTGGTTTATGGAGGCCGCCTATCTGCGGAAGGACTTTGACCGCCCAGGCGTGGACTGGCAATTGCTGGAAGACGACGAAGCCGATGGCTATGACCTGTTCGGCGATGGCAGCTTCCGCATGATCGCCACGCCCGGCCACTCGCCCGGCCACCAGTCGTTCCTGATCAATCTGCCCGAGACCGGCTCAATCCTGCTCACGGTGGACGCAGCCTATACGCTGGACCACTGGAACGACCTTGCCTTGCCCGGACTATCGAGTTCGGCGTCGCAGGCAGTGGCATCAGTTCATAAGCTTCGACAGATTGCCAAGAAAAATCAGGCGCTTGTGGTTACCGGCCACGACCCCGAAGCCTGGCGGGAACTCCGGCACGGGCCGGCACAATATTACAGCTAAGTATTCGGCAGCCCGTTGCAAAAGCGCCGAACCGAGGAATGAGGAAAAAGACCGTGGCAATCCACAACGTATCCGACAAGACCATCGCCGAACTGATCTCCCTGGAGGGCAGGTCGGTGGTGATTACCGGCGCCGGCGCCGGCATAGGCCGCTCCGTGGCGCTGCGTTTCGCCGAAGCGGGCGCCAAAGTCATGGCCACCGACGTCAACATCGATGCAGCGACCGAGACGGTGGCGCGGCTGAGCGGCAGCGGGCACCTGGCGGCGAGCCTGGACGTCACGGACGGCGCCGCCGTCGCCGCCATTGCGGCCGAAGCGGTGGCCAAGTTC
>NZ_JQGC01000018.1 GCF_000743575.1 Devosia riboflavina
AAAGCTCAACCCTGAATCTGTGCCATGGGCGCTGACGGGGAACAATGGGAAGAATTGCAATAATGTCGGGCCGAAATCCCTGCCCGATCGCGACCATCGCTCCTGCAGAGGTCGCCAGCGCGGCAATTCCAGGTAGCCTAAATTGCTTGAAAACTGCAGCAGCAATAAGTGCCAATGCGGCTACAATAAATGGCGCCTTGGAGAAGTCGCGCAGGTGCGGTACTTGGGTCGAAACACTTGTATGAAGAGTGAAGGCAACCGCAGCTGCCGTAGCAATAACGGAGGATCTACAGAAGACACGGAAAAGTAAGTAAGCACTAACCGCTAGAATTGCCGTCAGCAACCCCGCGATGGGAGCTAAATTCGTCCAGGCAATTCCTAAAAAGCGCCAAAGTAGGCCGGAGAGGGCGAGCAGAAATATCGCACCACCGTCAAATCCGTTCCATAGTTTTGTAGGCGTCTCTGCGAGTTTAGCGCAGTCCGTGAATGTAGCGCGAGGTGATAAGAAAAAATCCTGAGCCGCTTGATTGAATTCAAATGAACTAAATTCACCGGTACACGCATAGTGAAGTGGCAAATAGAAATATTGTTGATAAAATTGCGCTGTATCAATATATCTATTAAATATGAACGCGCCAAGAAAATATGATGAAATCGCAATTGCAGAAATTATGGCAATTTCCATCATATTGCTGTGTTTACTAATTAATATTATTTGTACAAAATTTTTGACATTGTTGAGCATCTAATTTTTGGCCCATTGATGATAGTAATTCATTGTCTGGCGCTCCTTTGCTGTGCTTGCAATTCCATTATACATATTTCTGAATTAATTCGGTTCTGTGTGGTTGAATTTTAGTTCTCTATTTACTGGCGGTTGTTTGTAGTGGGTGCTGGTTTCATCGGTATCTTCACGCAATGCGAAGGATGGCAATCCACACGCAGCGCTAAGAGTCCCAAGCAACCCATCTGTGAGACCCCTTACAACGAATCCACAAGTCAACGTACTGAGCAAAGTCAACAAGCGAGAACTCACGCGGCCCTGTGCCATATGCCGTAACTCAACTATGGGTGCCGGTATTAGAAGGGCATTTGCTATCAACCCTGCTGTGCTCGCGCTGGCCGCAAAGTCGGCAATGTCGTTATGCAGATGTTGGGGGGCTCTCTGTCATTTGGATTGCCGCTGTTGTGAAGTTAGGGGCTGTCCGGATAAGGATGAAGCTAAGAAGGTCCTGAGGGCGCCAGTGTACATTTGAGGGTGCTCGACTGTAGAGGCGTCATGGCGGAAGTGAATTAGATTTGCGACCGAGGCTCCAGCGCGGTTTGTACCGGTTGCGGGCACTTCATTCACTGCCTTGGCATAGGTACCCGCCTTACCGCAAAGCGCCATGACTGCAATTGGCCATCGCCTGCGGCCAAATTGCGAGCAATGGCACGAAAGATTAGCCCAGCGACGCATTTAACGATCCTTCTCTTACTACGTAGGCGATTGTTGGAAGCAGCAGCGCTATTGGCGGCATCAAGACGGTTGCGCGATGAATGGTTTCCAGTGCACACGGCAATATCAGCCTCATGCTTATGTAGGCCGTGGCAATAAAAAGATACTGCTCGCTTCGGGGGCGGAGAGGGGCAGTACGTGCGTGGCCAAGAGGGCAGAAAACGGGATGTCTCGTACTGAGTAGGTCATGAGCCCATCTACCCTGTGATACGGTTCTAAAGCAACGCGACTAGGAAGTTCAGCTTATCCCGACAGCACTCCGGAACGACGATGCTGGGGGCGATTGGCGCCCTACATTCTGTGTGGTCGAATATTCCCAGGCCTCCCGAGCCTTCTGTATTGTATCCCCGTTTGCTAGGTGGTTGGGATAATGTTCGATAACGCCTCTTCCCTATCGCACAACGGCCTCTACGCCGGGGGATGTGCGATAATGCCTCTTCCCTATCGCACTACGGTCCCTATGCCGGGGGGCGATAATAGCTCTTCCATCGCACAACGGCCCCTTCGCCGGGGAATGTGTGATAATGCTTGAAGCCGAGATCGACCCGATGGCTTGGCGTTCCGATGTCTTGAATTCGGCGCAAGGTTGGTCCGGGTCGACTGAGCGTTGGTTCCGGATTTGCACTCCAGCGGGGCAGGGACGCCCTGGCAGATGGCTACGCCCAGTCTTTGACCGGCAGACGAGGCACGCGCACAAACGCGCTGAGATTGTTCGTCACCAGTATCAAGCCTTTCGACCGGGCGGGACCGGAAATCATTTGGTCGCAGGGGCCCATAGGCGTCCCGGCCCTCGCCAATTCTGCTCGCAATTGGCCGATAGGCGGCCATTCGTCATCCGTTAAGGCGCTTTGATCCAAACTGGAGGCTTTGGGGGTGCGGACCAATGGCCAGAAAGAAGCAAAAATCAAACGCCGCAGGTTGGCTGGCCCTCGGGCTCGTGGCATTTGGCATTTATCATTTCGGCATCGTCGGAAACGACAGAAGCGGCCGGATTACCGGTGCACAGCCAGCGTCATCGTCAATCAATACGTCTCCGTCATCCTCGGTATCTGAGCCGTTGACCAAACCCCGGTTTGTGAATGTTGCTTCGCTCAATGTCCGTCACACACCGAACCCGTCGGGCCCACTCATCACGGCCCTCCCTCTCGGTACGTCGTTGAAGGTCCTGGACCGGGATGGTGGATGGCTCTTGATCGACTTGGGGCCAACACTTGAGGGCTGGGTTGCGGAGCGTCTAACAACAACGCAAGCACCGAAGCCGGCCTATCTGCCACCAGCTCGCCTCTCAGGATTGCACTAGGCTATCGGGGGGCATTAGGTCACGACCGAAAGGAGCTTTGCACCACCCGCATCGTATCTGTTCTCTTTCACTCCGCTTCAATGCCAGCAATCGGGCATGCTGCACGAAATGTTCACCCAGCCTATCCTCCTCGACGTTCCGTTCTCCGACCTTGCAATCGTATGCCTCGCGGCCGTCGTCGCAGGACTGGCGAGAGGCTTTTCTGGATTTGGCGGCGCCCTGATCTTCGTCCCTTTGGCGAGCTCGATCGCAGGGCCCAAGGTGGCCTCCGCGCTGTTGCTGGTCATTGATGGGTTGATGACGATCGGCATGGTGCCAAATGCCTGGCGGCACGCGAACAGGCGCGAGGTCTTTACGGTAGTAGCCGGCGCCCTCGTCGGCGTACCGGCAGGAACAGCGCTTCTTGCTTTGGCTCCCTCATTGACGGTACGCTGGATCATCAGCGCAATTGTGCTGCTGCTCCTCCTCTTCCTGATCTCGGGAAAGCGATACGCGGGACCTCCGAAAACACATCTCGGCGTGGGTGTCGGTGGTGTCGCCGGATTGTTTGGCGGAGCAGCGCAAATGTCGGGGCCACCGGTGGTCGCCTACTGGCTTGGCGGCGCTATGCCCGCTTCGGTGGTACGCGCGAACCTTGTACTCTATTTCGCCATTTCCACCGTGATCTCGACGGTGTCATACCTCTTCGCCGGCCTCTTGACGGTTCAGGTTATCACCCTCGCACTGGTCGCAGGTCCTTCGTACGGGCTTGGCGTGCTGGCTGGATCTCGGTTCTTCGGACTCGCCAGCGAACAGACGTTCCGCTGGATCTGCTTTGGTCTGATCGCGTGCGCTGCCCTGATTAGCCTCCCGCTGTTCGACGCATTGCGGACATGAGGCTATCATGACCCAGTCTTTTCCCGCAGGCTTCGAGGATGCCCTTAAATACGCGGTGTCGAATGCGGTCGGCGGGCATCTGCGGCATTGGAAGCCCTTGAGCAAGGGGGCGGAACATTGGGTGGTCACGGCTGAAACCACCAAAGGCGATCGGCTCGTTGTTAAGCTCGCAACGCAGTTGGCTGCGGTACCGTCATTTACTGATGCAAAGGCTAAACACGACCTCATTCGGCGTCTGACGGCGATTCCTATGTCAGAGATGCTCGCTGCGGACGACAGCATGAGCAATGTACCGCTCCGCTACAGCGTTCAGACCGAACTGCGCGGCGAGGAATGGTTCTCTCGACGGTGGCGGCTGAATGAAGCCGAGAGACGGCAGGCACTCGGTCATCTGGGAGAAATCGTCGGCCGCTTGCACGCGCCAACGCGAGAAAAGTTCGGGCCATTTACAAACCCGGAGGCAACGGCAGCCCTGGGCGCTCTAGAAAGTCACGCCAGCAGGATCATTCAGCGTGATGACCTGCGCGACCAGTTTATCGAACTGCTTCACCGTCACGGCCATCTTTGGGACAACGTCATTAACCCGGGGATTACCCATGACGACCTGCATGGCTTCAACATCCTTTTCGATCCAGATCAGCCTACCGTCGTCTCCGCCATCCTGGATTTTGACAAGGCATGGAGCGGGCCAACGGAAAGCGATTTTGCACGCATGGAGTTGTGGGACGGCATGACGGATCCGAGCTTCGTTGCGTCGTATAGGGGACTTGAGCCGGAACTTCCCGGTTACATGGACCGTCGCCCATACTACCAGCTCCTGTGGTGCCTCGAATTCGGGCAAACGACAGCCGAGCATCTCAAAACGACTAACCAGCTGGCAGAGCGGGTCGGCTTCCCGCGGATCGACCAGTTCTAACCGACTCTGCCGACCGCTAGAGTGTCTTGGGCCCTTGCGCGAGTGGCAGCCGGGTGCCTCTAGATTCCGTCATTGACGTGTCAGCGACTTCACCGACTGGCAGCTTCGCTATCGCGGTTTGTGTCAAGGGCCGAACGTCGTCGTCTGCCGCTGAGAGGTGGCAAGCCAGACCTGGAAGAACGCCGACGAACGGCACGCGTTAGAAATCAGCCGTTGCTGCTTGGCATGAGGTCGTGCCGCACGGGGCTCGCGCTTCTCATCGGGGTCGGCGCTTTGGCTGCCCCATGATGGGGTAAGAAAGGCGGAGTGGACCAATCTTTTGGGCGCCCTTACCGAGTGGGCAGGGCTGCTGCCAGTACGATCTCACGCCACCTTCGTCCCCGTGAGAACCTCTTTCCTGCCGAGGCAGAACCGCTAATGCTCCTGTAGATCGGCAATCAGGCGGCCGCGGCGGCGGGTTCACTACCCCAGCGAAAGTCGGTCCCGTCGGTCCACATCCGGTGCAGGATTACCGCCAGGCGGCGGGCCACGGCGACAGTGGCACGGCGCAAGCCTCTGCGCTGCGCCACCCGCATGCCCCAGGCCTTCAACCACGACCACTTACCGCTCTGCTTGAGCAGGACCTGTGCTGCCTCGTACAGCATCGTGCGAAGCATGGTGTCGCCGGACTTCGAGATTCCGCCATCATAGTCGATCCCACCCAACCGGTGACGACGAGGCGTCATCCCGAGATGGGCAAGGGGCTGCAGCCTTCCGATCTCAGATCGCGCCACAGCCGCCGCGATACACCATCTTTTGGGATGTCGCCAAAAGCCACCTGAACGGCAGGAATGGGGCGCGATTCCGTCGTGCAAGGTGCAGGCTATACGGCGAGGGAGCCATCCGGATGGTCGGCTAAACTTCCCATCCGTCTGCCTAACAGTTCAAGTCCCTGGCGCGGTCTGTAGCGACCGCGCCAGGGACGCTTCTTCTAGTCTTCCAAGGCAAGCGCGTCAGCACCGGCAGGGATACGCATCGGCGCGGACGGATCGGTCGCCGCTCGCCAGATGGCATCAACGACATCCGACGACAGCGTCTTGGGCGCACCCGGCGTGCGCATGGCTGAGACAACGCTATTGGCGAAATCCGAATAGGCTTCGGGGAAGCCGCCATTGGCGGTCAGCAAGGCCATCGCGTTGCTACCGAAGCTTGTATCGGGGGCCGCGCCAGGGAGGACGATTTTTACCGCAATCCCCAATGGGGCCAGTTCGAGTGCGAGGGATTCCGTGAAGGCGTTCACTGCAGCCTTGCTGGCTGTATAGACTGACAGCAGGGGCAGCGGCTTCATGGTCACGCTCGACGTTACGTTGATGATGAGCCCCGCCTTGCGCTCGCGGAACTGCGGCAGGACAGCACGGACCATGCGCATGGTGCCGATGGTATTGGTCTCGAAGATCGACCGGGCAACGTCGATCGGCGTTCCCTCAAGCGCATTGAGCCAACCGATGCCGGCATTGTTGACCAATACGTCGATTGGACCGGCGGCCCCGACGGCGTCATGAACGCTTTCGTCATTGGTGACGTCGAGGGGCAGCAGGACCAGGTTATCGGATGCCGGCAAAAGCTCTGGCTTGGGTGACCGCATGGTGGCCACGACCTTCCAGCCTTGCTCGAGGAAGTGCCTAGCGGTGTCGAGACCAAAGCCGGAGGAGCAGCCGGTGATGAGAACGGTTTTCATGGAATGTCCTTTGCGTGGATAAGACGCTTATGTGGACCGCCAAGATCGGACCTTCTATAATGCAAGATCCTGTTTGCGTTAGAGATCGTCCGAATGATCGACCCGCTGGCCGAAATCGTATCCATGCTGCAGCCAAGTTTGCCCTTCTCCAAGATGGCGAGTGGGTCCGGCCATTGGCGAGTTGACGGCGCCGGAGATGGCAGTCCGTTCTTCGCGGTCATTCTCGAAGGGGTGGCCAGGCTGTCCATTAATGGCCAGCCCGATATCCGCCTGGAAACGGATGACTTCGTCCTCATCCCCGCGGCCTATACCTTCACCATGTCCAGCGATGACGCGCCGGACTATGGCGAAGATCCGTTGCGGGTCACGAAGCTCGGGGAAGAAACGCGTCACGGTGATCCATCAGGGCAGGCCAATATGCGTGTCCTGATCGGTCGCCTGGCTTTTGGAACGCCTGACACAACGCTGGTTTTCGCGCTGCTGCCTTGCCTGTTGCTTATCCGTGGTCAAGCGCGGCTCACTAACCTTGTTCGGATGATCCGCGAGGAGGCGAAGGCGGAGCGGGCCGCCAAAGGCATCGTGCTCGAGCGCCTCCTCCAATTGCTTCTGATAGAAGCGCTGCGTTCCGATGCCGCCGGCCTTGAAACCCCGGGGCTGCTGCGTGGCTTGGCGGACAGGCAACTTGGTCCCGTCATCCGCCTTATCCATGAGGCGCCTTCAAGGATATGGACCGTGGACGAGTTGGCGAAGGCCGCGACCATGTCCCGGTCCGTGTTCTTCGATCGGTTTCAGAAGCAGACAGGCATGGCCCCGATGGAGTATCTGCTTTCGTGGCGCATGGCTCTGGCCAAGGATATGCTGCGGCGCCGTGACGGCGGCATCAAGGAAATCGCGAGACGCGTCGGGTACGGATCGGCCAGCGCGTTCAGCGTGGCCTTCTCCAAATTTACCGGCTTGCCACCCAGTCAATATGGTCGAGCTGAACAAACAACCGGAGTGTGACGTCCGTCATCGGCGGGCCAAAGCTCAAGAGCGCATCCGGTGTTCCCAAGGACGTCACCTGCTGTTGACGCACCATGCCCGCCTTAGAAATTCGCGAAAGCTCACCAAACGACCTAAGTGGGTCGTGGCTGGCCGTCGACGGACACACTTGTGGGTGGGATGTGTGGACTAAAATTCGCTCACGTCGGCTGCTCTTGGCGGCCGCCGCCAACCTTGTTCCCCTTGTCGTCGATGTTGTCGTCCTGCTGCTCACCATCACTGGTTTCTTCGGGCGCAGGCTTCTGCTGGTCGTTCGGGTTGGGTGGCATCTTGCCTACGGGCGGGACGGGTGTCGTGTCTGCGTCGCTGCCGGACTCTACGTCTTTTGGCGTTTTGTTAGTCATTGCGGGCCTCCTTCAAAGAAGCCCAGCGGCTGGCAATGGAAATGGTTCCCTATATTACATGCGGACAGCTCTTTTGAGAAGTTCCGGCTTCTGCCTGTCGGCTGCAGCCCTACTGTCCGCTCTAGAAAGCGCGTCAGCTCGCCGCCCGGTAGGAATGGGGCGCAGGGCGACCTGATGCTTTCTCCGCACCTGGCAAAGTCTGACTAGACACTCGGTTCATAGTTAAAAGCGGTGTATGTGCCACGTTCCTAAAGTCTGGAATAGGGCGCACAGTTGCTTCGCCCCGCCTGCTTCTGTCGCGCGGGAACGCGCCGCAAGAAACGATTACCTCCATCTATCGCCACGTTCCTAAAACTCATTAGAGGGCTTTGTTCGCTCGTGCTTGATGGTGGGGAGCGGTAGGAGGCGGCTATGGATGAACGAGTTCGAGCGGGAATTATCGGGGATACCGGGCATCTGGATGGGGCTGGCGAATATGTGGCTTTCGAGAATAGTCACGACTTGCATCTGCCGTTTCAACATCTTCCGGGCGTAGAGGTGGTTGCGGTCGCTGACGCCACTGAGTTTGGTAGAGCCATGGGTTTGGCACAGGCTGGGGCCCTGCGCGCCTATTCGAGCTTTGCGGAGATGCTGAAGTCCGAGAACCTCAATGTCGTCGCGATCTGCTCCCGCCATGCAGAACTGCATGAAGCGCAAATCATGGCAGCGATTGAGGCCGGTTGCCATGTGCTGGTGGACAAGCCCTTTACGCCGGATGTCGCCACTGCCGATCGGCTCATCGCGGCCGCGGAACGCAGTGGTGTGCAGATCGCAGTGGCCCACCAGAGCCGCTACCTTGAACCGTTCGCTACCGCGTTGCGCCTCGTCGCCGAAGGCGAGATCGGAACGCTTCTGTCAATGCACGGCCGCGTCAAGGAAGATCGACGTGGCGGCATGGAGGACGTCATGTGTTGTGGCGTCCACATCACCGACTTGATGCGCATGTTCGCCGGAGATCCGGCCTGGGTGTTCGGTTCGATCACCGTCGACGGACGGCCCATCGCACCGGACGATGCTTATGTGGCTGAGGATCGCAACGGGCTGGTAGCGGGAGATAGCGTCACAGCAGTGTATGGTTTCAGCAACGGCGTGATGGGCCATCTCGTCACGCAGCGCGATCTGCACAGATGGAGTGAACGTTGGGGGCTGACACTGCATGGCACGGCGGGCGTGCTCTCGCTACGAATGTTCAACGACTTCGCTAATCCTTCGCGGCTGCGCATCAGCAAGGCCCGAGTGGCGCCTGAAGAGGCAGGGCCCTTCGAGGATATCGCGGTGCCGTCGGAGCCAGTCGTGCCCGGCTCGGCCTCAATCGCCTCAAACTATCCGCCGCTACGGGGCAATCGGCTGGCGGCATGGGACTTGCTTACGGCCGCCAAGGCAGGGCATGCGCCCAAAGCCAGCGGGAAAGACGGTCGCTGGAGTATCGAAATGGCCCACGGTATCTACCTGTCTCATTTCAGCGGCCGGCGCATTCCGTTCCCCCTGGTGGACCGCGAGCATCCTCTCGGCCCTAAGGCGTAAGCGGCAGGTTCTTCAGGATCGTCGAGAATTGCGCGGTAATCGCGTCCACTTCCTCGTCGGCCCTTGTGATGATGCCGTATTGGATCCGTTCGGAGTGAATCTCAAGTGGCAGTCCCACGATGCGGCCGCTCCCGACTTCTGGCGCAACGATGTCGTTGGCCAAGACCGACACCATGCCGTTCTGGCGCACCAGTTCTATGGTGGCGTAGACCGACGTTGTTTCGACGATATTGCCGGGGTGGCGGCCGATGCCGTCGAAATAGCGTTCCATGGCCAGACGAAGCGGGCTCGTTATGGGCTGCAGCACCCAGGGTGTATCCAGCATGCGTTCGATGTCCCCTCCAGCGAAGGCGAGCGGGTTGTCCGGGCTGACGAAAACGGTCAGCGCCTCGCTGGCCAGCGGGTGGAAATTGGTCGCATAAGACGTCGTCTCCGAGCGCTGGCCGATGACCAGATTGATGCGGTGCTGCAGAAGAGCGACGACCAACTGGTCGCTGGTGCCGGTCATCAGGCGGATGGTGAGCATCGGCCGGGCGGCTTTCATTGCTGCTATCGCGGTGGGAACGACGCTGCGGGCGGCACTCATGATCGAGCCCACCTGCAACACGCCCTGGCCGCCCTCGCGCAGAACCCGCGCATCGTCCAGAAAGCGGATAGCTTCGTCGATGGCGCGATGGGAATACTCGACCGCCAGGTTACCCGCTTCGGTTGGTCGCATGCCACGGGGCAGGCGCTCGAACAGGTTCGAACCGATGATGTCTTCGACTTCCTGCAGCATCTTGGTGGCCGCGGGCTGGGTCATAACCAACTGCCTCGCCGCAGCGTTGAGGTTGTGCGTACGGCCCAGAACCGAGATGAGTTGCAATTGGCGGAAGCGTAGCCGAGCCATGGCAAGGTGGTAGCGCGTGTCGAACATCGATAACCTAAGGTAATCGTTTGGTAGGAGAATCTCATTAGACGCGCATGCTCATGCTGTCTAGCATCCTGTCAACCTCAGGAACTGCACAACAAAAAAACGGCAGATCAACTGAGGCTTTCATGGAGGAAAGCGTGACACTTCGTCTTGGACGACGCCAATTTGTGCTGGGCGCTGCGACCCTGGCCACCGCTACTGCCCTGAGCCGGCCCGTCTTGGCGCAGCAGATCGAGCTGCGAATGTTTTGGTGGGGCACAGAGCGGCGCAGCAAGATGCAGCAGGATATCAATACCCTGTTCGAACAGGGCCATCCCGATATTGCCGTGATCGGCGAATCCGCCCCGTTCGGCGACTACTGGCCGCGCCTCGCAACCCAAGTTGCTGGCGGCAACGCTCCCGACGTCATCAACATGGACTACCGCTACCTCGCTGAGTATGGCGGTCGTGATGTGCTGCTGCCACTCGACGAGTTCGTCGGCAATGGTCTCGATATCGCTGACTTCGGCATCGGCCTTGGTGGCGGCAAGATGGGTGATACGCTCTACGCCATTCCCACGGGCGTTAATTCGAGTGCATTGATGCTCAATGCTGCTGTCTACGAGGAGGCGGGCATAGAGGCGCCGCATCCCGGTATGACCTGGCAGCAGTTTGGCGACAATGCTCAAGCGCTGACAGAGAAAACCACGCGCGATGGGATGTATGGCGCTAGCGACGGTAGTGGGCGTGAGCCTGTGCTTGAAGTCTGGCTGCGGCAGCGTGGCAAGGCGCTTTATAGTGCGGATGGCGCGCTCGGCTACGCAGCGGCCGACATCGTCGACTGGTTTGCCTACTGGCAGGATCTGCGCGAGCGCCGCGCCATCCCTCCGGCCGATGTGGTGGCGCTCGACCTCGACACCTTCGAGACCGGGCTGGTCAATACCGGACAGGCTGCATTGAATTACGCCTTCTCCAGCAATCTGGCCGGTTTCCAGTCGCTCAACCAAGAGCCATTGACGCTCGTGCCGTTGCCAGTTTTGGAGACCGATCCGAAGCCGGGACAATACCTCAAGCCGTCCATGCTGTTTTCGATTGGCGCCGGTTCGGACAAGGTGGCACAGAGTGTCGAATACCTGAACTTCCTGCTGACGACCCCCGAGGCTACGGCGATTATGGGGCTGGAGCGCGGTGTACCGGTTTCGGCCAAGGTTCGCGACGCGATTGCCCCCCAGCTCAATGACCTCGATCGCGCCATGCTGGACTACATCTCGAGCCTGGACGGTACCGTGCTGGGCGAACTGCCGCCCCTGCCGCCAAAGGGCGCTGGCGAGGCCGAGAAGGTTCTGCTCCGACTCGGTCAGGAAGTGGGTTTCGGCATGTCAACGCCCGAAGCGGCTGCGGAACAATTGGTAAACGAAGTCACTGACCTGCTCAGTCGCGCCTGAACCAGCAACACTCAAACACCCTGCAGACCGGCGTCCGAAAGGATGCCGGTCTTTTTGCTTTGGCTAACCCAAGTTCTTATAACCATAGGTTATTGCTTCTTCGAAGTTTCTCATTGGACAGGAATATCTGCAAATCCTAGTTTGACCTCAACAACCCGGTCTGCACCGAAGAAAATACAGCGATGCCGGGTACTTAAGAGGATATCGAACACTGCTTGTGGCCGGCACCAGTGCTGGCTGTGGCGACCAGAGATCGGCCGACACTGTCGTGCCGAGCGGAAGGGGCGCGTCTTCCCACGCACCAGGTCCCCCTCCCTGCCACGGACGGGTGAATCGCCCTTGGCCGGACCTGGCCCTTCTGTCCCTATAAGGAGAGCGGACTTGACGACGCAGAAAATCTACCGTGCCGGCGCCATCGGGCACACTGGCCGGGGCGACTATGGCCATGAAATGCATCTGGCCTATCAGCATCTGCCGATGACGGAAATGATCGCCATTGCCGATCCGGACGAAGCCGGACGCAACAAGGCTGTCGTGGATTCAGGGGCGCAGCGCGGCTATTCCGACTATCGCGAAATGCTTGCGGTCGAGAAGCTCGACATTGTTAGTGTCTCGCCGCGCGAGGCTGCCCAGCATGCCGAGATGTGTATCGCGGCCGCCCAGGCTGGCAGCAACATCTATTGCGACAAGCCGCTCGCTACTGACCTTGAAGAAGCTGATGCAATCATTGAGGCCTGCGACAACGCCGGTGTGAAGATCGCCGTTGCCCACCAGAGCCGGTACATCGAGCCGTTCCTCACCGCCAAGCGTATGCTCGACAACGGCGACATCGGCACATTGCTCAGTATGCATGCGCGCGGGAAGGAAGACCATCGCGGCGGCGGCGAGGATGCCGTGGTGCTGGGTGTGCATATGACGGACCTGATGCGCTGGTTCGCTGGCGAGCCGCAATGGGTGGTCGGACGAGTCACGCAGGACGGCCGCGAAATCACCAAGGCCGATGCCTGGCAGCCCAAGGAACTAAACGGCCTCGTGGCAGGCGACTCCGTCTTGGGTCTTTATGGCTTCGACAACGGTGTGGTTGGGCACTTCGTCAGCGTCCGCAACCAGCATGTCCGCGGAGATCGCTGGGGTTTTGTGCTTGTAGGCACCAAGGGAACGATCGCCATGCGGTTCTTCATGGATTTTGAATCCGCCAGCCGCATCAGCGTGACTTATTCCAACGTGGTGCCCGAAGAGGGCGGGGAATGGAAATTGCTCGACGTTCCGCCCGAACCGATCGTGCCTGGTTCGCCTGCATTGCCAACTGGCCACCCACCCACCCGCGGCAACCGGTTGGCTATCGCTGATCTGGTAAAGTCGATCGAGGAGAATCGGGAGCCGCTTTGCAATGGGCGCGATGCGCGCAAGGCGCTGGAGATGATCCTGGCGATCTACACGTCTCAGTTTTCAGGTCAGCGCGTTGGCTTTCCGCTGACCGATCGTCGTCATCCCCTCAAGGCATAATGCACGGCGCCGGCCCGGTCGGCGCCCCTTCCTCTGGGAGACCTAAATAATGAACATGATGTAATCGTGGGAGCAGTGGCCACCAACGATGTGGC
>NZ_JQGC01000019.1 GCF_000743575.1 Devosia riboflavina
AGCAATCTGGCGCAGCTCCGCCAGCAGTTCGCTGCCGCCGAAGCCGAGCGCAAGAAGCGCGAGGAAGAGGAGCGTCAGCGCCAGGCTGCAGCCGCGCAGAGCTCGTCGCAATCGCAGACCCCGCGGCCGACCCAGCCGGGGCCGACCCAGCTCGACTCTGATCTTGCCGACGACATCGCCTCGATCATCAACAATGCCCCGACGACCGGTGGCACGACCGGGCAGGGCGGTTCGCCGACCCTTGGCGACACCACCGGCACCTCGGCTCGCCTCAGCCAGACGGCCATTGACGGGCTCGTGGCGCGCATCAAGAATTGCTGGAACCTGCTACCGAGCGATTTCAACTCCGGCATGAACGTGACCCTGCGCGTTTCGATGAACCAGGATGGCAGCGTCAACGGCACGCCGCAGATCGTTTCGGCCGACCAGACCCCTGCCGGCCAGGCCATTGCCCGCGCCGCGCAGCGTGCCGTCGTCCAGTGCGGCCCCTATACGATGCTGTCGGCGGATTCCTTCAACGAGTGGCGCTCGATCGAAGTGGAACTCAGACCGTGACCTTGAATTTGCCCTGTTGCTGGCCAAAAACCGGCCAAACGGCGAAATTGGAGACAACCAACTCATGACGCTTCTTACCCGTCGCTCTGCGCTCAAGCTTGGCCTGGCCGGTGGCGCCCTGCTGGCAACCGCTCCCATGGCCATGGCGCAGTTGCGCATCGTGGTTGAAGGGGCCAATTTCCAGCCCCTGCCGATCGCCATTCCGGACTTCGCCTCTTCCGACCCGACCTTTGGGCGCGAGATCGCCGATATCGTGCGCAACAACCTGCGCCGGTCCGGCCTTTTCCTGCCGCTCGATCCGGCTTCGTTGCCGGTGCAGGTGGGCGACGTTAATGGCACGCCCGACTTCAACGTCTGGCGCACGGCCAATGTCGATGCTCTGGTCATGGGCTCGGTCGAGCGCGGCGGGCAGATTTCCTCCTCGGTCCGCGTCTGGGATACGCAGCAGGCGGCCCAGGTCGTGGGCAAGAGCTACAATACCGATCCCAATTCGGCGCGCCGCATTGGCCACATCGTCTCCGACGCCATTTATGAGCAGCTTGCCGGCGGCACGGGCTATTTCGATACCCGCGTCATCTACACCGCCGAAAGCGGCCCCAAGGCCAATCGCACGCGTCGCCTCGCCATCATGGATCAGGACGGCGCCAATGTGCAGTACCTGACCGATGGCTCCACTATGGCGCTGACGCCGCGCTTCGCGCCCAATGGCGATCTCGTCACCTATATGAATTTTGCCGATGGCAATCCGCAGGTCTACCTGCTGCAGCTCTCCTCGGGCCAGCAGCAGCGCCTCGCCAATGTCGGCGCCATGACCTTTGCCCCCCGCTTCTCGCCCGATGGCGGCACCGTCGTCTTCTCGGTCGAGCAGGGCGGGGCGACCAATATCTATGCGGTGGGCACGGGCGGCGGCCAGCCGATGCAGTTGACCTCGGGCGCGGCGATCGATACCGGCCCCTCCTATTCGCCCGATGGCGGCCGCATCGTCTTTGAAAGCGACCGCGGCGGCTCGCCCCAGATCTACATGATGGGCGCCGGCGGCGGTAACGCCCAGCGCATCAGCTTCGGCCAGGGCAGCTATTCGACCCCGGTCTGGTCCCCCAAGGGCGATCTCATCGCCTTTACCCGCCAGTCCGGCGGCCAGTTCCATATCGGCATCATGGCCCCAGATGGCTCAGGCGAGCGCCTCCTTTATTCGAGCTATCACGCCGAAGGCCCCACCTGGGCGCCCAATGGCCGCGTCATCATGTTCTTCCAGGATCCGGGCGGCAATGATGGCCCGCGCCTGATGAGCGTCGACATCTGGGGCCGCAATCCCCAGACCATCGCGACCGAAAGCTATGCCTCGGACCCGTCCTGGTCGGGGCTGCGCGGCTGATTTGAGAAGGGGGCTGCGGCCCCCTTTTTCCTCTCCGGAATCCTTGCCGCTTAACCTTAACGTGATCGACCATCCGTCCTGTTGCTCAAGTGCAACGTCACGAAAAAGCCCGGATTCCCGCCACATTCGCGCCCGAATAGGCAAAGATTAACCATTCTGGCGAACCCGTTTTTAAGATTAAGCGCGGTAAATGCTGCACTTAAGATTGTTGCCTTTTTGGAGCTACCCCGTGGCCATTCCCGCACCCATTTCGACCGCGTTGCGCGCTGCCGCGATGCTGTTTTTCGTCGTCGTCGTCGCTGCCTGTTCGCGCAGTTCCAATGATGCCGTCGGCCTGACCGGCGCCGGTAATCTCGGCCCGGGTGGTGGTGCTCCGGGCAGCCAGCAGGAATTCATCGTCACCGTCGGCGACCGCGTGTTCTTCACCACCGATTCGAGCTCGCTGACCTCGGAAGCCATGGCCACCCTCGACAAGCAGGCTGCCTGGCTCAACCAGTACCAGAACTATCGCGTGCTGATCGAAGGCCATGCCGACGAACGCGGCACCCGCGAATACAATATCGCCCTCGGCGCCCGCCGCGCCTCGGTGGTCGTGAACTATCTCGTGTCCAAGGGCGTCAACGGCCAGCGCATTACCAGCCAGTCCTTCGGCAAGGAGCGCCCGGTCGCCATCTGTAACGACATCTCCTGCTGGAGCCAGAACCGCCGCGCGGTCACGGTCGTGCAGTAAAATTCGGAGCGGCAGAAATGTCGCTCCAGCTTTCTCTACCGCATCGGATTTCCCGAAAACCGCCGACACTTTTCGGTCCGATGCTCAAATTCCAGTCGCAAGAACTGGAGGCAAGGAACGCCCGGTACCACGAAAGTGGGCCGGGTGTTTTGTTTTGACCAAAATTGGCCTTTATCCAGAGGCCAAAGATACCCATCTTGTCGCGCATCGACCCATTGGAGAAAACGGCGTGAAGCTCGGAACGATCAACAGAAAGGCGCGCGCCGGTTTGTGCGCCATCGCCATCGGGCTGGGGCTCCTGCCCGCGGCCAATGCGCAGACCCTTCCTCCCGCCGAATTGGGCGGTCTCTCCTTCACCAATACCCAACCCGAACGCATTCTCGTGGCCCAGGTCGATCAGGCCCAGGTGCTGGTGCGCATGCAGCAGCTCGAAGAACAGATTCGCCTGCTCAATGGCCAGATCGAGGGCCTGACTTTCCAGCTCACCCAGATGCAGGAAATCGTCAACCGCATGCAGGAAGACAATGAATTCCGCTTCCAGCAATTGGAAGGCGGTGCTGGGGGAAAAACTGAGGCGGCGACCCAACCCGGTGGCGTGACGCCGCCCGAGGCGTCGCCGCAGACCCAGGTCCCGACCGGTGAAGATGCCGTGCCGCTGACCCAGATCCCCGAACAGGGCGTCAAGCCGCTGCCGGGCGAAGCGGAATTCGATCCGACCTTTGACGATCAATCGGCTTTGCCCATGGATGATCTGGGCAATTCGTCCGATCCGCTGGTGGGCACCGGGCAGACGGGCGGCATTGACCTCACGACCGGACAACCGCTCGATCTCAGCTATAACCCAGCCACGATTTCGACCGGCGATGCCGATGCCGACGCGCAATTTGCCGCCGGCTACGAGGCCTATGCGTCCGGCGACTATGCCTTTGCCGCGGATCAGTTCGACCAGTTCGTGTCGCTCTATCCTGACAATCCGCAAGTGCCGGAAGCTGCCAATTTCCTGGGTGATGCCTTGCTGACGCAGGGCTCCTACGATCAGGCGGCCGAAGTTCTGCTCGATACGTTCCAAAAACATCCCAATAGCCCGCGCGCGCCCGACCTGCTGCTGAAGCTCGGCATGGCCCTTTCCGGGGCCGGAGAGCGCGAAACCGCCTGCCGCACCTTCAATGAGGTCGACAAGCGCTATACGACCCAACCTCCGGCTTTCGTCGCGCGGCTTGCCGAGGAGAAAGCCAAGGCCGAATGCCCGCCAGCCTGACCCCCGATCTCACCGATCAGGCGACCCTGGCAAATCTATTCGCCCCAATCGCGAGCGAGGCCGTCATTGGCCTCGCCGTTTCGGGTGGTCCCGATAGTCTGGCGCTCATGCTCCTCGCCCATCGCTGGGTTTTGGGGGGCGAATCCTCCCCGCGGATCATCGTCTACAGCCTCGATCATGGTCTCAGACCCGAGGCGGCCGATGAGGTCGCCATGGTGGCGGCCGAGGCGGGAAAACTCGGCTTCGAGTTTCGTGGGCTCAAGTGGAGCGAAGGCCATCCTGAAACGGGCCTGCAGGAAGCGGCGCGACAGGCGCGCTACCGGCTGATCGGCGATGCCATGGCCTCGGACGGTGCAAATGTCCTGCTCACCGCCCATCATCGTGCCGATCAGGCCGAAACCATTTTGATGCGTCTTGCCCATGGCAGTGGTCTGGATGGTCTCAAGGGCATGGTGCCGTTTTCCGAGGTCGAAGGCGTGCGGGTTTTCCGGCCGCTGCTCGATGTCGAGCCCGCTGCACTCGGCGCGATCGTCGAAGAGGCCGGCCTTTCGCCGGCCTATGATCCTTCCAATAATGACGAAGACTATGAGCGTGTCCGCTGGCGTCGCCTGCTGCCGTCGCTCGCCAAGGAAGGGCTTGATGGCGCCGCGCTCTCGCGCTTTGCCAGCCGCATGGCCGAGGCCGATCAGGCTCTTGCCCAGCTTGCCGATGCCGCCTTTGCCGAGCTGGTCGAAATCGATGGCTTTGGCGCCGCCTCCCTGCCGCTCGATGCCCTGAGCCAGCTTGGACCCGCAACCGGCCGGCGCGTGCTGAGCCGTATCCTCGCCGTGGTCGGCGGGCGGCAAAAGCCGCGTGCCTTGGGGCAGGTGGAACGGCTCTTCGAGCAGATCACCACCAATACGCTGCCCCGCGGCACGACGCTGCTCGGTACGGTCATCCGTGTCAAGGACGGTTTCGTCACCATTGCCCGTGAGCCGGGCCGGGCGCTGCCTGACGATCAGGCCTTGCCGCCCCAGGGAGTGCTCGTCTGGGACGAGCGTTTTGAGATCACCAATGTCTCGGAAGAGACGGGTCTCGTCGCTTCCGCCACCGACTTCTTCCCCCGCCACCGGCTCGAAGAAGTGCTGGGGTTCAAGGTAACGACCCCAGCCGAGGCCATCCGCACCGCCCCCATCGTGCGTGATGCGAGCGGGGCCGTCCTGTCGCTCGGTGGCTGGTCCTTCGATGAGCGAGTCAAGGTGACGGTGCTGGTCAACTAACTGCTGAATTTCTCTTTGCCCACCGGCTGTCACCCCGGCGCAGGCCGGGGCCCATCCTGAAATGTGTCGGCTCTATCTCCCCATCGTGGCTTGTCGATTGCAGGAGATGGGCCCCGGCCTGCGCCGGGGTGACATCGAGTTTGTGAGTGGATAGGGCCGCAAACTCGATACGCCACCCCCTCTTCGACCGGGAAAGGGGGTGGTACGGGCAAATCTATCCATCTTATCCCCGCCCCGAATTATGCCCCCATAATAGCCCCATCCAACCTCGCATGGACGGTCTGCAGACGACAGTAGCGAGGGGGCCCGGCAGGGGATCGTCTCCCATGCACGTTCGGGGCTGGCCGCTTGCGACGAGCGATCAAAAGTCGCCGATAGTTCCCGCCCGAAAAGAGGGCACTCCGGAGCGGTATTCGCTTCAATTATCAAAATACTTCGAGGCGAATGCCGCTCCGGGGTCCGTCCACCAAAATCGTCCCGCGACACATCGTCGGCGGGAGCGAAATGCTATGATCGAACAGGTATCCTGGCCGGAACCGCGTCAGGCCATATCCCGTTAACCCCGTCGCGACAAAATGACTGGACGTAAAGCCCGGGACGCCGCAGGTACTGCCCTTGTAACGCCCCAATGACGGTCTTACATTCGGCCTAATGCTGCCGCGTCGCGCGCTGGCTTCCTCCGGGACAGGATTGATGAACGGAAATTTCCGCAACTTTGCCATCTGGCTGGTCATTCTCTTTATGCTGATGGGCCTGTTCCAGGTCTTCCAGTCATCTACGCGCACCATGTCGGTGGGCGAAAAGAGCTACAGCCAGTTCGTGACCGACGTCGACGCGGGTCGCGTTTCCAGCGTTACCATTACCAATGACGTCGTTTCCGGCGTCCTCAATGATGGCACGCGGTTCGAAACCATTGTTCCGGCCGGTGCCGACATGATTTCGCGCCTCGAGGCGCAGGACGTGTCGATCACCGCTCGCGCTCCGGAATCGAGCCCGTTCTGGTCGATCCTGCTCTCGTCTTGGCTCCCCTTCATCGTCATCATCGGCGTGTGGTTCTTCTTCATACGCCAGATGCAGGGCGGTGGCCGCGGCGGCGCCATGGGCTTTGGCAAGTCGCGCGCCAAGCTTCTTACCGAAACCCAGGGCAAGGTGACGTTCGAAGACGTCGCCGGCGTCGATGAAGCCAAGCAAGACCTCGAAGAAATCGTCGAGTTTCTGCGCGATCCCGGAAAATTCCAGCGTCTGGGCGGTCGTATTCCGCGCGGCGTGCTGCTCGTCGGCCCTCCGGGTACCGGTAAGACGCTGCTCGCCCGCTCGGTTGCCGGCGAAGCCAATGTGCCGTTCTTCACCATTTCCGGTTCCGACTTCGTGGAAATGTTCGTCGGTGTCGGCGCCAGCCGCGTCCGCGACATGTTCGAACAGGCGAAGAAGAATGCCCCGTGCATCATCTTCATCGACGAAATCGACGCCGTCGGTCGCCAGCGTGGCGCCGGTCTCGGTGGCGGCAATGACGAACGCGAACAGACCCTCAACCAGCTCCTCGTCGAGATGGACGGCTTTGAAGCCAATGAAGGTATTATCCTCATTGCCGCTACCAACCGCCCCGACGTGCTCGACCCTGCACTCCTCCGTCCCGGCCGTTTCGACCGTCAGGTCGTCGTGCCGAATCCGGACGTGTCGGGCCGCGAAAAGGTCCTGAAAGTTCACGTCCGCAAGGTGCCGTTGGCTCCCGATGTGGATCTGAAGGTTCTGGCTCGTGGTACGCCTGGTTTCTCCGGCGCGGACCTGATGAATCTCGTCAACGAGGCTGCCCTGATGGCGGCGCGCAAGAACAAGCGCTTCGTTACCCATCAGGAATTCGAAGACGCCAAGGACAAGATCATGATGGGCGCCGAGCGCCGCACCATGGCCATGACCGATGACGAAAAGAAGCTGACCGCCTATCACGAAGCTGGCCATGCCATCATCGCGCTGAAAGTTGCCGGCATCGACCCGATCCACAAGGCCACCATCATCCCGCGCGGTCGTGCGCTGGGCATGGTGATGACCCTGCCGGAAACCGATAGCTACTCGTTCAGCCGTGAGAAGGCCCTGGCCCGCCTCACCATGCTGTTCGGTGGCCGCGAAGCCGAAATCATCAAGTTCGGTCCGGCCAAGGTGACCTCGGGCGCTTCGGGCGATATCCAGATGGCGACGAGCCTTGCACGCTCGATGGTCATGGAATGGGGCATGAGCGAAAAGCTCGGCCGCGTGCGCTACAAGTCCAATGACCAGGAAGTCTTCCTCGGCCATTCGGTCACCCAGTCCCAGCATATGTCGGATGACACCGCCAAGCTGATCGACCAGGAAGTGCGTAAGCTCATCGAAGATGGCGAAGCTTCGGCCCGCAACATCCTGACGACCTACAACGATCAGTGGGAAGCCATTGCCCAGGCGCTGCTCGAATTCGAGACGCTGACCGGCGATGAACTCCGCGCCCTGATGGATGGCAAGCAGCCGACGCGCCCGGACGACAATGGTCCGGCCGTGCCCAAGGCGACCGGCGTGCCGACCGCCGGCAAGTCGGGCAAGAAGCGGCCGGATGCGCCGCCGGAGCCCGGCATGGAGCCCCAGCCGGAAAGCTGAGGCTAGTTTTTCCAAGGGCCACCTACGGGTGGCCCTTTTCTTGTCCAAATCGCTGCGCTACTTGCCGTGAAAGTGGTATTGAATGCAGCAGACCAGTTATCGAGGGAGTGCGCGATGGCCCGCAAATATTTCGGCACGGACGGTATTCGGGGCATGGCCAATGGCGACAAGCTGACACCCGATCTCGCCATGAAGGTCGGCATGGCTGCCGGCACCAAGTTCGTCCGCGGCGAGCACCGCAATCGCGTCGTCATCGGCAAGGATACGCGCCGCTCGGGCTATATGCTGGAAAATGCCCTGGGCGCGGGTTTTACTGCCGTGGGCATGGATGTCTATTTTCTCGGGCCGATGCCGACCCCGGCCGTCGCCATGCTGACCCGTTCGCTGCGCGCAGATCTCGGCGTGATGATCTCGGCCTCGCACAACCCCTATGAAGACAATGGCATCAAGTTTTTCCGTCCGGACGGCTACAAGCTCAGCGACGAACTTGAAGCCGAGATCGAAAGACTGATCGAGACCGATACGTCCAAGCTTCTGGCGCATGGCATGGAAATCGGTCGCGCCTATCGCGACGAGGAAGCCCGTACGCGCTATATCGAATATGCCAAGCGCACCCTGCCGCGCGGCGTCGACCTGTCGGGCCTGCGCGTGGTGCTCGATTGCGCCAATGGCGCCGCCTACAAGGTTGCTCCGGTGGCGCTCTGGGAACTGGGCGCCGAGGTGATCGCCATCGGCGTCGAGCCCAATGGCTATAATATCAATCACAAGGTCGGCTCCACCGCGCCCGAAGCCGTCGCGGCCAAGGTCAAGGAAGTGCGCGCCGATATCGGCATTGCGCTCGATGGCGACGCCGATCGTGTCATCATCATCGATGAAAAGGGCAATGTGGTCGATGGCGACCAGTTCATGGCCGTTATCGCGCAGAGCTGGATGGAACGCGAAATGCTGGTCGGCGGCGGTATCGTCGCCACCATCATGAGCAATCTCGGCCTCGAACGCTATCTGACCGGCCTTGGCCTGACGCTTGAGCGCACCCAGGTGGGCGATCGCTATGTGCTCGAAGCCATGCGCTCCAAGGGCTTCAACGTCGGCGGCGAACAGTCCGGCCACATCATCCTGTCCGATTTCACGACGACGGGCGATGGCCTCGTGGCGGCGCTGCAATTGCTCTCGGTGCTGAAGCAACAAAACATTCCGATTTCGGAAATCTGCCACCGCTTCGAAAAAGTGCCGCAGCTCCTGCGCAATGTGCGCTTCAAGTCCGGCAAGCCGCTCGACGACAAGCACGTCAAGCAGGCGATCGCCGATGCGCAGTCGACCCTGGGCAGCGCCGGCCGCCTCGTGGTGCGTGCCTCGGGCACGGAGCCGGTGATCCGCGTCATGGGCGAAGCGGACGATGCGGCCTTGGTCGAAAATATCGTCGGCCAAGTCGAAGCGGCCATCAGGCAGATCGCGTAGGGCTTCGTTAGGGTTAAAATCTAGGGTTAAGCGAGCTTTAACGAGTTTGTCCGATATTTGCCTCAATCGACGAAGCGTCGTGGCAAACAAAGGACTGAACCCATGCGCAAGCTCATTGCTGCGTTCCTGTTGACCGGAACAGCAGTGGCAGGCCCGGCAATTGCCGCGGACCTTCCCTATTACCCGCCTGTGATCGAAATTCCTGATGTCGACTACGGCGTCTCGGGCAGCTTCTACCTGCGCGGCAGCGCCGCCGGCAATGCGATGTGGGCCAAGGAAGTTTTCCACCCCACAGCAAATCCGCGCACCTATGCCATCACCGACTATGGCTATGGCTACTCGGTCGGCGCCGGTGTCGGCTACGAAACCGGCACGGGCCTGCGCGTCGACGCCACCGTCGACTACCTTGCCAACGACAATATGCGCGCCAACATCACCGACACGTCGGGCGCCCTGGCCAATGGCGTGCACAGCCTGCAACTGCGCTCCACGGTCGTTCTGGCCAACGCCTATTACGATTTCGGTTTCGGTGAGATGGGCTATGGCGCTGCTGGCGGCGCTTTCGGCTATGTCGGCGCCGGTGCCGGTCTTGCCTTCAACGACGTCATCACCACGGGGCCCGGCCCGGCCGATACGCACGGTACCAATACCAGCCTCGCGGCTGCCGGTATGGTCGGTGTCGGCTATGACTTCGGCCACATCGTTGCCGACGTTGGCTATCGCGGCCTCTATATCGATCAGGTTGCCAACAACACTGCCGTTGCGCCCTATTCGATCAATGGCGCCTGGATCCACGAAGTGCGCGGCACGCTGCGCTACCGCTTCAACTGATATCCAGCCAGTCTTCCCATGCAGCGGCGCTCACCTCAGGTGGGTGCCGTTTCTTTTGCGCCGTAGACAACAGGCCGCCGCAATGATTTCGTCGGTTGAGGGACATTGGAGGAGACGGTCTTGAAGATTCTGGTTATCGGCGCCGCCGGCATGGTTGGACGCAAGCTGACGGCGGCACTGCTCAAGGCGGGGCAGGTCGCTGGTCGCGATATTTCGGCCCTGGTGCTCGCCGACATCGTCTCGCCCGAAGCCCCGAAGGCGGCAATCCCCATCGAAACCTACGCCGTCGACCTTTCCACACCGGCTGCCGCGGAGAAGCTGATTGCCGGGCGTCCCGATCTCATCTTTCATCTCGCTGCCATCGTGTCCGGCGAGGCCGAAGCCGATTTCGAAAAGGGCTATCGCATCAATCTCGATGGCACGCGGCATTTGCTGGAGGCGATCCGGCTTGCCAGCCGGCACGGTGCCTATGCGCCACGCTTGGTGTCCACCTCGTCCATCGCGGTTTTCGGCGAGCCCTTGCCGGCGGAAATCCCCGATGAATTTCCGCTGACTCCTCTAACCAGCTATGGCACGCAAAAGGCGATCGGCGAGCTGCTCTTGGCTGATTATTCCCGCCGCGGTTTTGTCGATGGCGTGGGCATTCGCCTGCCGACCATCGTGGTCCGGCCTGGAAAACCCAACAAGGCCGCGTCGGGCTTCTTTTCCGGCATCATCCGTGAGCCCCTCGCCGGCGTCGAAGCGGTCTTGCCGGTCGATACGAGCGTTCGCCACTGGTTTGCGAGCCCACGCGCAGCCGTGAGTTTCCTGCTGCACGCCGCCGAGATGGATACGTCCGGCCTCGGGCAGCGCCGCTCGCTCACCATGCCGGGCCTTGCTGCCACTGTCGGCGACGAGATCGAAGCCTTGCGGCGCATTGCCGGAGAAAAGGCGGTAAAGCTCATTCGGCACGAACCTGACCCGGTCATTGCCGGGATCGTGGCCGGCTGGCCGCAGGCTTTTTCGGCCAAGCGCGCAGAAAGCCTCGGCTTTGTCGCCGAGAGCCGCTTCGATGATATTATTCGCGCTCACATTGAGGATGAGTTGGGCGGACAATTGGGCTGATGCATTGCCAGGCCAGCCAGACCGCACCTATAACCCGGCCATGACCACGTCCTATCTCAACCTCAAGCCCGATTTCGATCTGTCTGCGCGCAACACATTGGCGCTCAAGGCCCGGTCGCGCTGGGGCGCCATGCTGGAAGCCCCCGATCAGGTGCCCGCGCTTTTCGCCCTGGCGCGGGAACGCGGCCTGCCTCTGCGCATCCTTGGCGGCGGGAGCAATGTGGTGCTTTCAGCAGATTTCGCCGGGATCACGGCTGTGGTGGCGACCACCGGCCGTGTAGTCATCAAGCAGACCGAGGACCATGTTCTGGTCGAAGCGGCAGCCGGGGAAACCTGGCATGACTTCGTCGTCTGGACGGTCGAGCAAGGTTTTGGCGGCATCGAGAACCTGGCGGGCATTCCCGGCACCGTCGGCGCCGCGCCGGTGCAGAATATTGGCGCCTATGGCGCGGAAGTGGCCGATGTCTTCGAGAGCCTCGTGGCTTTCGATACGGTCGACAAGGTCCTTAAGACGTTTACGGCTGCCGATTGCGCCTTCGCCTATCGCGATAGCGTCTTCAAGCGGGAGGCGGGGCGCTATGTGGTGCTGTCGCTGCGTTTGCGGCTGCCGCGCCCCTGGAAACCCAATCTACGCTTTGCGGGTCTCGCAGAACTGGCCGAGCAACCGGCGCTTGATCCGCGGACGGTGATGGATCGCGTCCTTTACCTGCGCGGGTCCAAATTGCCCGATTGGCGCGTGACGCCGAATGCGGGATCATTTTTCCAGAACCCGATCGTCAGCCTGAATGAAGCGGCACCAGTTCTTGCCGCCTTTCCGGCGGCCCCCAATTTTCCGCAGGCCGATGGTCGAACCAAGCTCTCGGCCGGCTGGCTGATCGAGCAGAGCGGGCTCAAGGGCTTTTCCATGGGGCGGGCTGGCATCTCCGAGCGCCATGCCCTGGTGGTGGTCAATCTCGGCGAGGCTGATGCCGGCGACATCGCTGCCCTCGCAGCGCGTGTTAAGGCGACCGTGAAAGCGCGATTTGGCATAGTGCTGCACGAAGAGCCGGTCTTTCTCTAGGCCGCCGCTGCCGCAGCAGGCCGCATGAAATCGTCAAGCGGAACTGGCCGGCCGAAGAGAAAGCCCTGATAGGCCTGACAGCCATTCTGGGTCAGGAAATTGACCTGTTCCCGCGTCTCTACCCCTTCGGCGAGCACGTCGAGTTCCAAGTCTAGCCCCATCTGGACGATGCTGCGCACCAGGGCGGCGCTGCGCTTGTTCTCCATCATCGACTGCACAAAACTGCGGTCGATCTTCAACTGCGTCAGGGGCAACTGCCGGAGATAGCCGAGGGACGAATAGCCGGTACCGAAATCATCGAGCGCCATGCCGATGCCCACGGCGCGCAGCACGTGCATCTTGGCGGTGACCAGTTCGGGATTGGCGACCATGACGCTTTCCGTCAGCTCGATCTTGAGCCGGGTTGGGTCGATGCCAAAGGTCTCGATCAGGTTCAGCACCGAGCGTTCAAAACCGTCTTCGAGAAATTGGCTGGCACTCACATTGACCGAGAGCGTGAGGTGTCGCGTTTCCTCGTTCTTGGCCCAGTCCGCCAGCGTCTGCATTGCCTGCTGCAGCACCCAATAGCCAATCCGGCCCATGAGTCCTGCCTGTTCGGCGGCGGGAATGAACTCGGCGGGCGAAATCGGCTTGCCGCCGGCCGGCGTCCAGCGGAGCAGGGCTTCGGCGCCAATGCGACGGCCGTTGCGATCAACCTGCGGCTGGTAATAAAGCTCGAACTCTTCGCGCCAGAGCGCGTCGGCCAGGTTGCGCGCCAATCTATCGGTACGCTCAATCTCGGCCTGCAGCGCATAGACGCAAAGAGCGCTGAGCGCCGTGGCGATGATAGAATTCACCCAGACGCCATAGATCCTGATGTCGTCGGCAATGGGCTGGGCGAAGGGCAGGGCATAATGCGTGCTGGAAAGGGCAATGAAGCCCAGCAGGCTGGCGCCGATCAGAACCGCCTGGATCGGCGAGCGATTGGTCTTGAAGTTGATATAGCCGACGAGGGCCAAGGGCAGCAGGAACAGATGGGAGACGCGCGGCAAGTCTCCATTGGGCACGTCGAACATCAGGCACAGGCCAAGCACGAAGGCCAGCAGGGCAAATTGGGTAACATAAAGCGAGGTGGTGACCCGGCCCGCATTGGCCAATTTCAAACTGACAAGGCACAATAGCGTCAGAAAAATCTGCCCCAGGGACAGCATTGGCTGGCCCTGGACCGCAAACACCGCTGCCCAGAACACAGACAAAGCCGACACTGCCGCCGCGGAGATCTTGTAAGCCAAGATCAGCCGGGAGGAATATTTGGTCGTATCCGTCATCGTTCGGGGCCGAGACGTTGGGCTCACACGCAGCTCTCGCTATTTTCGGTGTCGTGTCAGACCATTGGGCCTGACGGCATTGGCCGACACAATAGCAGACAGAATTTAAGACATCTTGTGCGGGACCACTATGGGCCGATGTCTTCGTCCGTGGTGTCCAAAGTACTACGCGAAGCTATGTGGTTTTAGCATTGTTTTGCTTCCACAGTTGGCCCAGCAACCTTTGCTTTCAAAGCTCTTGCGGGAGCGAAACCAAAGTTTGCCGCCATACGACACCATGAGTTGCGCTGCCGTCGCGCCACTCAGCTCTACATTGCGGAGGTCTAGGCCGCTGGCTCGACGCATGCTTCAAGCGCTGGCAAATTCTCTAACGGCGCATTCCAGAACTTCGGCTCTGACCTCGCCGGTATAGACCCCATTCAGCCGCTCGATCAGCATTGCAACGGCGCGGTGCGCCAGTGCAGAGGGAGCGACACCGACCCTCGTCAGGGTGGGGCGCACATAGCGCATTTCCGGCTGGTCACCGAAGGCGGCGACCGCAATGTCCTCGGGCACGCGGATATTGTGATCGTGCAGACGCGCCAGTCCGGCCATGGCCATGAGATAATTGGCAAAGAAGATGGCGCTCGGCATGTTGCCGCGATGGTGTTCGACCAGCCAGTCGACGGCCTCTTCGCCCGAGGGCGCGAGATAGGTCCCTTCATAGCGCAGGTCGGCGCTCGGCGGAGCGCCGTGGTCGGCCAAGCCCTTTTCGATACCATCGGCCCGCGCCATCGCTTCGGCGAAATGAGCGGGGCCGGTGACGTGGGCCACGCGACGATGGCCCTTTTGGGCGAGAAGCTTTCCCATGGCATAGCCCCCGCCGAAATCGTCGATCTTGACGCTATCCACGGCGCGATTGGGCAGGTCGCCAATGAACACGGTCGGGATATCGAGCTTAAGTAGCTCGTCATGCATGCGGTGGAGCGCAAAATCGCCCACGATAAGGCCGTCGACACGCTTGTTGCGAATCTGCCTGAGGTATTCGCGGTTGTGGTCCTGCGGATGCCCGCCCGGCACGTCGGAGTTGAAGATCATGGTGTCGAGCCCGATCGCTTCAAGGTCAGACTGCGCCGTTTTAACGAGCTCCGGATAAAAGGGGTTGCGGATATCGGGGATGAGCAGGGCCACGATATTGGTGCGGCCTGTGCGTAGGCTCTGGGCTTGCGGATTGGGCACATAGCCCATCTCGTCGATGGCGGCGAGAACGCGGGTGCGAAGATGCTCGGAGACGCGGTCGGCGTGATTGAGCACGTGCGAAACGGTGGTGCGGGAGACGCCAGCGCGTTCGGCAACCTTGGAAATCGTTGTCATAAAGGGATCGCTATCATTGCCAAAATCGATTTGCAAATTGATTTGTGAATGCATTTGCAAATGCGAAATTGCTTGTTATGGTGCCCTTGTCGGATGGCGACCAGACGCTGTCGACGGGATGGGAATGGGTTAGCACGGACAAGAAGCCGGCAGTCCATCCACCTTCGGGAGGACATCGATGCTGCACTTCGACTCTGCCACCTAGGGCCTCGCCGGCCGTCTTCTTCTTCATCGCAAATGTCTCTCGCAATCGCCGCCCGGCGTTGCGCAGTCACGTCTTTGCTTCATCGAGCCATTGCGACGGGCGCCTGGTGGCGCGCGACCGGATGGTTGCTGCCTCAACGCTGCGGAATACCACATGAACGCTCCCTTTTCCGGCCTCGACGTCAATCTGGGCAATCTTTACCGCCTGTCTCAAGCCAAGACCCGCTCCATTTCACCGGAGAATTTCACCGGTGAAAAGGGCAGGGGTGGCATGGCCACCGAAGGAACTGGCGCCGATTGCGCCCGTGGCCTCGGCCAGGGCTGGAAGGTGTCGCCGTCCATCCGCATCGATGCCAATGAAACCCGCGTGCTGGCGGATATCGAAGGGCCGGGCGCCATCCAACAGATCTGGCTGACCACAGCCAATCTGCGCTGGCGCGACCTGATCCTGCGCATCTATTGGGACGATCAGGAGCATCCTTCGGTAGAGGCGCCGGTGGGCGACTTCTTCTGCTCCGGCTGGAACCGCTTCGCGCAAGTGACCTCGCTCGCCGTCTGCGTCAATCCGGGCCGCGCCTTCAATTGCTACTGGCAGATGCCGTTCAAGAAGCGCGCCCGCATCACCATCGAAAACCGCGATCCCGACGATTTCGGCATCATCTATTACCAGATCAACTATGCGCTGGCCGAGGTCCCGGAAGACGCCGCCTATTTCCACGCGCAGTTCCGCCGCACCAATCCGCTGCCGTTCAAGGAGGACTACACCGTCCTCGATGGCGTGAGCGGCCAGGGTCAATATGTGGGCACCTACATGGCCTGGGGCGTCAACAATGCCGGCTGGTGGGGCGAGGGCGAGATCAAGTTCTTCATGGATGGGGACAAGCAATTCCCCACCATCTGTGGCACCGGCACGGAGGACTATTTCTGCGGCGCCTATAACTTTGACGGCGGCGTCGTCGATGCCACCATGGACAGCCGTTATCGCGAATTTACCACGCCCTATGCCGGCCTGCCGCAGGTCTTGCGGCCCGACGGCACCTATCAGAGCCAGACGCGCTTCGGTATGTATCGCTGGCATGTCCACGATCCGATCCGCTTCGACAGCGACCTGCGCGTCACCATTCAGGCCCTTGGCTGGCGCACGGAAAAGAAGGATCGGCGCTACCTGCCATTGCAGGATGACATCGCCTCGGTCGCCTTCTGGTACCAGACCTTGCCCACGGCGCCGTTCTCGCAACTGCCCGATCGCGACTATCTCGAGATCATCTGACCATGCACCTTCTCCGCTTCATTGCCGGGCGGCTCGTGGTCTATGCGCTGGTGATCGTCTTCGCGCTCACCGTGCTGTTCTTCGTGCCGCGCCTTGGCCCCACCGATCCGGTGGAGGCCATGCTGGCCAAGGTCGCCTCGCAGGGCGCCTATATGGACCCCGCGCAGGTCGACAAGCTGCGCCAGTCGCTCATCGACACTTTTGGGCTCGGCGGCTCGCTCTGGGAACAATACGGCGCCTTCGTCAATCGCATCGTCTTCAGCGCCGACTTTGGCCCATCGCTCTCCATGTATCCGACCCCGGTGATGGAGCTGATCTGGAATGCACTGCCCTGGACTTTTGGCTTGCTGCTGAGTTCGACGCTGATTGCCTGGATACTGGGCAATTTCGTCGGCCTGCTCTCCGGCTGGCGACCCAATTCGAACAGTTCGCGGGTGATGGAGGGGATCGCCATCTGCCTCTATCCGATCCCCTACTACATCCTCGCGCTCGTGCTCTCGATCCTCTTTTCCTATGTGTGGAAGATCTTTCCGCTCACCACCACCATTCGCGGCGCGCCATGGAGTTGGGAGCTGGTTTCCAGCATCGTCTGGAACTCGTTCCTGCCGGCCATGTCGATCGTCATCGTGGTGTTCGGCTGGTGGGTGATCAGCGTCAAGGCCCAGACATCAGCCCTCAAGGAAGAGGAGTTCGCGCGCTATGCAAGGCTGAAAGGCCTGAGCGACGGGCGCATCCTCACCGCCTATATCCTGCCCAACGCCCTCCTGCCGCAGATCACCTTTCTGGCGCTGCAGATCGGGTTGATGTTCAACGGCTCGCTGATCACCGAAATCCTCTTCGATTATCCGGGCCTTGGGCTGCTGATCTACACGGCCGTGCTGCAGGGCGATTTCAACCTGCTCATGGGCACGATTAGCCTTTCGGTGATCGCCGTCGCGACCGCGACCATGATCATCGATCTCATCTATCCCCTTCTCGATCCTCGTATCCGGCACAGGTAGACCGATGCGCAGTTTCTTTACCCACGCGCCGTTCCGGCTCTATCTAGGCCTTCTGCTTCTGGCGGTGTGCATCGTCGTCGGCGGGATTCTGCCCTGGCTGGCGCCCGGCGATCCGCTCGTCTGGTATTCGGCTCCGCGCAACCAGAACCCCAGCGGGGCCTATTGGCTGGGGACCACCAGCCTTGGCCAGGACGTCTTCTGGCTCCTCACCTATGCCCTGCGCAATTCGATCATCCTCGGGCTGATCGTCGCCGGCCTGTCCACGGTCATCGGCGTCTTTCTCGGCCTTGCCGCCGGCTATGCCGGGGGCTGGCTCGATCGGGTGCTGAGCTTTTTCATGGATGCGCTGCTTTGCATTCCGACGCTGCCCATCCTGATCCTGATGGCGGCGCTCTTCGGCGGCCAATTGGCGCTACCCATCGTCGGCTTGCTGCTCGTGGTCTTCAACTGGCCCTATCCGGCCCGGCAGGTGCGCGCCGTGGCGCTCACCATGCGCGAACGTGAATTCATCAATGTCGCCTGGTTTTCGGGGGAGTCGAGCACCCGCATCCTCATACGGCACATCTTCCCCTATATCGCCGGCTGGTCGGCGGCCAATTTCATCAACACGGTGCTGGTCGGCATTTCGACCGAGAGCGCCCTGGCGGTGATCGGTCTCTCGAGCGCCCAGCAGGCTACGCTCGGCACCATGATCTACTGGGCCATCAACTATCAGGCTTTGCTGGGCGGAAAATACGTCTGGATCGGCTCCCCCGTGGTCGCCATCGTCCTTCTTTTCATCGGCCTCTTCCTCGTCTCCTCGGGCCTCTCCATGCAGTCCGCCGCGAAGAGGATGAGCGTATGATCAGCATCGACAATGTCACTGTCGGCTATGGCACTGCCGGCTTCATCACCGCAGTCGATGGCGTCAGTTTCACCATCGGCAGCAACGAAATCATCGGCATTGCCGGGGAATCCGGCTCGGGCAAATCGACGCTGATGCGAGCGCTCTATGGCGACTTCTCGACCGGCCTCCGTATCAAGTCCGGCACCGTAACCGGCCGCTTCACCGACGCTGCGACTGGCAAGGCGATCGAAAAGCCGTCGAGCCAGTTCCGCGATCTCTGGTGGGACCAGATCAGCTATATCCCGCAGGGCTCGATGAGCGTGCTCAACCCGCTGATGAAAATAGAGAAGCAGGTTGTCGACGGGCTGCCCAAGCGCGAACGGGGCGGCAGCCGCAGGGAATTGCGGGCCCGTATCGCAAAATTCCTGGCCGGTTTCGGGCTCGAGGAAAATGTGCTCGACGCCTATCCGCACCAGCTTTCGGGCGGCATGCGGCAGCGTGTGCTGGTGGCCATCGCCGCCTTCGTCAATCCACGCCTCATCCTCGCCGACGAGCCGACAACGGCGCTCGACGTGGTGGTGCAGAAAAAGATCCTGCTCATGATGGTCGAAATCCAGCGACGGCTGCAGAACACGCTTGTGCTGGTCAGCCACGATCTCGGCGTCCACTACCAGATCACCGACCGGCTGGTGATCATGTACAAGGGTCGGATCGTCGAGGCCGGCCGTACCGCCGAAATCTTTGCCAATCCGCGACACGACTATACCCGCAATCTCATCGCCTCGCTGCCGCGCCTCCACGGCCAGCGGGCGGTGGATCGGGTGGGAGCGGGCGCATGAGCGACGCTCCCATTCTCGAAGTCCGCAATGTCAGCCGCTCTTATCGCAAGGGCGGCTTCTTCGGCGGCACCCATTTCAAGGCGGTCGACAACGTCTCCTTCACCCTGCCGGCCAAGCCGCAGGTCTTCTCGATCGTCGGCGAATCCGGTTCGGGCAAGACCACGCTGGCGCGCATGGTCCTTCGCCTCGTCGAGCCGAGCGAAGGCGATATTCGTCTTCTCGGCCGCCCGCTTACAGGCAAGGAGGGGCGGATCGACAATCTCGAATTCCGCCGGCTGGTGCAGCCGATCTTCCAGAACCCGTTTGAGGCCTTCAGCGCCTATCTGCCGATCGAGGATTATCTCAGGCGCACCGCGCTCAACCTGAAGGTCGCGAGGTCGGTCGAGGAAGCCGATCGCTTGGCCGACCGGGCCTTGCGCTCCGTCAATCTCAGCCTCGAGCGCATCCGCGGCAAATATATCCGCCAGTTCTCGGGCGGTGAGTTGCAACGCATCAGTGTCGCGCGGGCGCTTATCCCGCAGCCCAAGCTGATCGTCGCCGACGAGCCGGTTTCCATGGTCGATGCCAGCCTGCGCATGTCCATCGTCAATCTCTTCCGCACCATCGTGGAAGAGCAGGGCGTGTCCTTCATCTACATCACCCACGACCTTTCCACCGCCTATTACCTCTCGGATCAGGTGGCGATCATGAACCACGGCCGCGTGGTCGAGAGCGGCGTGCCCACCGACATCCTCGACAATCCGAGCGAGGCCTATACGCGCGAACTGATGGCGGCGATCCCCACGGTTGGGGAACGCTGGAGCGAGCTCGACGCCATCGACAGCACCTATCCCACCCATTCATCCCGGCAAAAGACTGGCTTGAACCAGCCGCCGGCCAACGCCTGAAACAAACGGAGGAGAAATTATGTCGCCAATTCAAGTTCACCGCCCGCAAAGAGCCCTCATGGCTCTCGGGCTCGCCGTCCTCATGGGCGGCACCATGCTGTCCGGCGCCGCGGCGCCGGCATGGGCCCAGGAAATGACCGATGTGGGCACGCCCCGCGCCGAGACATTGATCGTGGACATGCTCAACGCCCGCGTCGGCAATCCGACCAATATGAACATGTATCAGCAGGGCGTGACCACCAATCACGGCTATCACCAGATGGCCGGCGCGCTGCTCTATGACATCGACACGGCCAAGGGCTCGCAGATCCCCGATCTTGCCGCTGAAATGCCTATCGCCAACGAGGACTTTACTGTTTTCACGGTGCCGCTGCGCCAGGGCCTGACCTGGAGCGATGGCGAAGCCTTCACCGCCGACGACGTGATCTTCACCGACCAGATGCTGCGCAACACGCCGGCCCTCGGCTACAGCGCCGCCTATACCGCCCAGATCGCCTCGATGACCAAGGTGGATGACCACACGGTCGAGATCACCACCACCAAGCCGACGCCGCGCCTCTCCATCGTCCTGGGCTCGGTTATCTACGGCAATCCCTTCCATGTCGTGCCCCAGCACGTCTGGGAAGGACAGGACCCGGCAACTTTCCCCAACTTCCCGCCCGTGAGCATCAGCGCGTACAAGTACAAAGACCACGATCCCAACGGCACTTGGTTCCTCTGGGAGAAGCGCGAAGACTGGCAGAATTCCGACGTCGGGCAGATCGTGGGCGAGCCTAAGCCGCAATATGTGCTGTTCCGCAGCTATGGCACCGAGGAGCGCCGCGTCCTCGCCATGGCTTCCAACGAGATCGACATTCTGACCGACATCTCGCCCGAAAGCCTCGATATCCTGCGCAACCAGAACGACAAGGTGCGCGGCTGGTTCACCGACTTCCCCTATGCCAATCTCGATGACCCCTGCGAGCGCGGCATGCATTTCAACACGTCCAAGGCGCCTTATGACGACGCAAGGACACGCTGGGCGCTGGCCCTTGCCATCAACGCCGAACAGGCCAGCATCGCCACCTTCTCGGGCATGATGCGCGCCTCGCCCCTCGCCATGCCGCCGACCACCGTGCTGATGGATACCTATCACCAGCCCATGGCCCAGTGGCTCAGCGAATTCGCTCTCGAGGACGGCTACAAGCCCTTTGATCCCGACTATGCCGTGCGCCTCGGCGAACGGCTGCGCTCGGAAGGGGTCGAAAATATCCCCGAAGATCCCGAAGCCCTGCGCGAACTGCTCGGCGTCGGCTGGTGGAAGCACGATCCGGAACAGGCGACCAAACTCCTGCTCGATGTCGGCTTCACCAATGATGGCGGGGTCTGGAAAAAGCCCGACGGCACGCCCTTCACCATCAACATCCTGGCCCCGGCCGATTTCGAGGTGCAGTCGCAGCGTCTCGCCTTTGCCGTCGCCAATGAATGGACGCAGTTCGGCATTCCCGCCCAGGTCCAGCAGATGCAGGCCGGCGCCTTCTTCACCGCCGAAAATACCGGCGACTATGAAGTCGGCTCCTATTGGGGCATGTCCTGCGGCATCGTGCCCGACCCCTTCGTGCGCATGGAAGGCTGGCACAAGGACTATGTGCGCGAGAATGGCACGCCCGCCTCGTCCAATCAGGGTCGCTATGTCGACGATGAGCTTAGCGCCCTGATCGACACGCTGCGCACCATCCCGGCCGACGACCCGCAGATCGTCCCGCTCGGCACCGATATCCTCAAGGAACTCGTCGAAGGCCTGCCGGCCATCGAAATGTTCGGCACCTCGAAATTCGTGCCAGTGAACGAGACCTATTGGACCAACTATCCATCGGCCGACAATTACTACGAAGGCCCATGGTGGTGGTGGAGCAATTTCAAGTTCATCGCCGCCAAGCTTGAGCCCGTCGCCGCTCAATAAGGACAAGAAAGGAGCGGTCGGGTTCCGACCGCTCCGAACCGATATTGTTCTTCGAAAAACCAGTGCCCGCGTTGCAGCAAAGTCTAGAGCGGTAGCGCCCGCCCCACCTTTACAGTGCCCAGCGAAAAGCTTGATTCGATCGACGCGACGCCCTCCACCTGGGTCAGTTTCTCGCGCAAAAAATGTTCATAGGTTTCGAGGTCGGCGCAGACGACGCGGAGAAGGAAATCGAATTGGCCGGTCATGAGATAGGCGTCCATGACTTCGGGCCATCGGCTTATGGCCGCGGCAAAGGCGTCCAGTTCGCGCGCCCGCTGGCGCTCCAGCTTTATGGAAATGAACACCGAGACCGGCAGGCCTGCCGCTTTCTGATCCACCATTGCGCTATAGCCGGTGATGATCTCGGCGCGCTCCATCTGGCGGATGCGACGCAGGCAGGGTGATGGTGAGAGCCCCACCCGGTCGGCGATCGCCTGGATGGTCATGCGCCCGTCCTCCTGCAGCGCCCGCAGGATTTTGCGGTCTATCGCAGTCAGCTCGATCTTGGCGGATTCTGCCAATTATCCTCTCCAAACAAGAGAAATCCTGCGTAGCCAGGCGTTCCATTGGCTAAATTAGACGAAATCTGCCTGACAGCAAGGTGCAGGCTGGAAGGGAGGAAGAGGAGGTTTCGTCGTGAAGGATAGTGACCGGCGCATCTGGTATATCGAGGCGTTGACGAAGAAGGCCCTATGGCTTTCGAACTGGATGATCCACCACGCCAATCATATCCGTCCCAATGTCGATGGCGTGAAAGTGGGCGGACACCAGGCCAGTTCCGCTTCCATGGCGGCGATCATGAGCGCGCTCTATTTTGGCGTGTTGCGGCCCGAGGATCGCGTTGCCGTCAAGCCGCATGCGGCGCCGGTGTTCCATGCCATCCAGTATCTTCTGGGCAAGCAGACCTTGGAGAAACTCATCAACTTCCGCGCCTTTGGCGGGGCGCAGTCCTATCCCAGTCGCACCAAGGATACGGACGATGTCGATATTTCCACCGGCTCGGTGGGGCTCGGCGTCGCCTTCACCGCCTTTGCCTCGCTGATCCAGGACTATGTTCGCGCCAAGAGCTGGGCGGACACGAGCCGACCGGAAGGCCGCATGGTGGCGCTGGTGGGCGATGCGGAACTCGACGAGGGCAATGTCTATGAATGCCTGCTCGAAGGCTGGAAGCACGGGCTGCGCAATACGTGGTGGGTCATCGACTACAATCGCCAGAGTCTAGATGGCGTCGTGCGCGAAGGGCTTTACGACAGGATCGAAGCCATTTTTCGCGCCTTCGACTGGAACGTCGTCACGCTCAAGTACGGTGCATTGCAACAGGAAGCCTTTGCCGAGCCCGGCGGGGAGAGGCTGAAAGCCTGGATTGATGCTGCTCCCAATGCGCTTTACTCCGCCCTGATGTTCCGTGGCGGCGCGGCCTGGCGCGAGCGGCTGTCCGACGAGATCGGCGATCAGGGTCCGGTCGGTGCCCTGCTGGCGCGGCGCAGCGATGCAGAACTGGCGGAGCTGATGGCCAATCTCGGCGGTCACTGCGTACCGAGCCTCCTCGAACAATTCGAGGCGGCACAGGGCGACAAGCCGACCGTGTTCATTGCCTACACGGTGAAGGGTTGGGCGACGCCGCTCGCTGGTCACAAGGACAACCATGCCGGCCAGATGACATCAGCGCAGATCGAGCAATTGCGCCAATCGATGAATGTCCGGGAGGGCCACGAATGGGAGCCGCTCGAGGGAATGACAGACCCTCGTGGCATAAACGACTTTCTCGGCGAAGTGCCGTTCAACGCTGCCGGTTCCCGCCGGCTGACCTCGCCGCAGGTCGCAACCATTGGCCCGCAATTTTTCGGCTCGGGGCCGACCTCAACCCAAGCCGCCTTCGGCCGCATCCTCGATGCCATTGCCAAGACCGACAGCGATCTGGCGCGGCGGATCGTCACCACGTCGCCCGACGTGACCGTTTCGACCAATCTCGGGCCGTGGGTAAACCGGCGCAACCTCTTCGCCCGCAGCGAAGTCGCCGACGTCTTCCAGCGCGAAGCCATTCCCTCGACCCAGAAGTGGCGCTTCGCCCCCGATGGGCAGCATATGGAACTGGGCATTGCGGAGATGAACCTGTTCCTGATGCTCGGTGCGGCGGGGCTCAGCCATTCGCTCTTCGGCGAACGCCTGCTGCCCATCGGCACGCTCTACGACCCCTTCATCTCCCGCGGCCTCGATGCCCTCAACTATGCCTGTTATCAGGATGCGCGCTTCCTTTTGGTCGCAACGCCGTCGGGCGTTTCCCTTGCCGGGGAGGGCGGGGCGCATCAGTCGATAGCTTCGCCGCTGATCGGCATGGCCCAGGATGGTCTTGCCAGTTTCGAGCCGGCCTTTGCCGACGAACTCTCGGTCATCATGGACTGGGCTTTCGACTACATGCAGCGCCAGGGCGATGCCCGGCCCGACCTTGCCGATTGGCCGCGCGACGTTACCGGCGGCTCCGTCTATCTGCGCCTCTCCACCCGCACCATCGAACAACCCACGCGAACCATGGACAAAGCCTTGTTCGACGGCATCATTCGCGGCGCCTATTGGTTGAAACCACCAACGCCGCAATGCGAGGTGGTCATCGCCTATCAGGGCGTGCTGGCCAATGAAGCCATCGAGGCGGCAGCACGGATTGGCGGCGACCGGCGCAATGTTGCCGTGCTCGCCGTCACCTCGGCCGATCGCCTCAATGCCGGCTGGCACGGCGCCCAAAGGGCGCGGCTTCATGGCGACAGCGAAGCCCGAAGCCACATTGAAACCTTGCTCGCCGACGTGCCCAACCGGGCGGGCCTGATCACCGCCATCGACGGGCATCCCGCCACACTCGGCTGGCTCGGCAGTGTCCTCGGCCACCGCACCGTCACGCTCGGCGTCGAGCACTTTGGCCAGACCGGCACGGTCAACGACCTCTACGCCCATTTCGGCATCGACGCCGCCGCGATGACCGCTGCAGCGCGCAGTTTCATGCCGGGGCGGACGGCAAATGCATGATCCCCACTTCTCCGGCGATCACGCCTTGCCAAGCTTGTTCGTATTTGTCAGACATATGTCATTAGACGGATTTGAGGGGAAATCGAACCGTCTCATCGCCGGGCCTGAGGGGGCCCTGCGTCAAAGAGAGTGACCGTTCCGGCGGGCCAGAACCCGCACGTAACGGCGCATGAGGGAACGTCCATCTGGCTCTTTATCAAGGAGGGAGCTCTATGAATGCACTTGTGAGACTGGCAGGCATCATGGTGGCTGCAACGGCGCTATCCGCGCCGGTGCTGGCACAAACCACCGTGGTGGCACCGAGCGGCAGCACCGCCGGCACCTACATGGACTACATGAAGACCGTCTACGATCGCGGCACCGGCTCCGAGCTGCTGCAGATCCCGATCGCGACCTTCGACAAGGAGTTCGAGCTGACGCCGATGGCGGCCGAAAGCTGGACCCAGTCCGAGGATGGTCTCACCTGGACCTTCAAGCTCCGTCCCGGCCTCGTCTGGTCCGATGGCGAGCCGCTTACTGCGGAAGACTTCGTCTTCGCCCTGCAGCGCGCAGCGACCTCTGGCTATGACTTTGCCTGGTACTGGGACTTTGCCGGCGGCATCAGGGGCTGGAAGGAAGTCACCGAAGGCACGGCCGACGTTTCGACCCTTGGCCTCAAGGCCGTGGACGATGTCACTATCGAAGTGACGACTGTCGCGCCAAAGCCCTATCTGCCATCCGTTACCAGCCTCTGGTACCCGGTGCCAAAGCACAAGGTCGACGAGCTGGGCGATGATTGGGCGCTCGACGTCGCCACCATCGTTTCGTCCGGTCCGTTCGAAATCGAGAGCTGGGAAAAGTCGAACAACTCGGTGGTCCTCACCAAGTCCGATACCTATACCGGCCCCTGGTCGCCGCTGATCGATCGCCTCGAACTCGATCCGACGCTCAATGCCCCCGAAGTCGGCCTGCCCGCCTTCCTCGCCGGCGATGCTGACTATTCCTTCCTCAACACCGGACAGGTGCCGGTCGCCACCGCGCGTTACCCGGATGGCATCCGCAAGAATGCCGTGTTTGCGACCTCGTACATTTCCTACGATCTCGATGCCGCCCCGTTCAATGACGTCAACGTTCGCCGCGCCTTCTACTATGCCGTCGATCGCGCCGAGCTGACATCCACCGTGCTCAAGGACATTGCCATCCCGGCCGGTTCGATCCTGCCGCCCGGCTATCCTGGCTACAACCCGGATATCGCTGCCGAAGCTGTATTTGACCCCGAAAGGGCCAAGCAGTTCCTGGCCGATGCAGGCTTCCCCAATGGCGAAGGCTTCCCTGAGGTGGAAATCTGGTATCGCGAAGAAGGCGGCTATAACGGTGCCATCGTTCCGGCCATGGCGCAGTACCTGCAGGCCGAATTCAAGGAAGTGCTTGGTATTTCGCTCAACATCCGCGCCCTGCCCGGGCCGGAATGGATGGATGGCCTGCGCGGCAAGAAGAACAATATCTTCATCGCGCCCTATGAATACGATTATCTCGATCCGTCGAACTTCTACGGCATCTTCTACAATGGTGGCCGCCACGGCTATTTCATTCCCGAATATGACGAGATCATCGCCAAGGCCGATAGCGAAAGCGATTGGGACACTCGCTACAAGCTCTATGCGGAAGCAGAGCAGTTGATGATCGACCAGGGCCTCATCGTGCCGCTGGTGCATCCGGTGACCATCGCCGTGGTGTCAGACCAGTTGACCGGCGATGGCGTGGCGCCGAACTCGCTCGGGTTCACCCAGCTCGATCGCCTCGGCCACTACTTCTTCACGCACATCACCAAGCAGTAGCCCCATTTCGACCCACGCGCTTCCCGGCTTTGCCGGGAAGCGTCCTCTACCAAGGGCCAATTCATGCCTCTCGTCGAAATCGAAGGCCTGCGCGTCAGCTTTCGCCAATATGGCGGCAAGGTCGATGCCGTGCGCCATGTCAGTTTTAGGGTCAGTGAAGGCGAAAGCGTTGGCATTGTCGGGGAATCCGGCTCCGGCAAATCCGTGAGCTGCTCCGCCCTGCTGCGCCTTCTGCCGGCGACCGCCGAAGTCGAAGCGACCACTCTCCGCCTCGATGGCGTCGATGTGCTCAAGGCCAACAAGGAAGACTTGGCGCGCCTGCGCGGTCGCTCCGCCGCCATGATTTTCCAGGATCCGATGACCGCGTTCGATCCGGTCTTCACCATCGGCCACCAGATCGCCGAAACCATTCGGGCGCATCGCAAGGTCGGCAAGCGCGAGGCATTGGCGGAAGCCGAACAGCTCCTGTTGCGCGTCGAGATCAAGAACGCTGCTGATGTGCTCGGCTATTATCCGCACCAATTGTCAGGCGGCATGCTGCAGCGCGCCATGATCGCCATGGCGCTCTCGTGCCGGCCAAAACTTCTTATCGCCGACGAGCCCACCACCGCGCTCGACGTGACCATCCAGGCGCAAATTCTCCAGCTCATCAAGAGGGTCCAGGCCGAGTTCGGCATGGCTCTGATCATGATCACCCACGACCTCGGCGTCATCGCCGAAACCGTGGACCGCGTCGTCGTCATGTATGGCGGCGAGATCATGGAAGAAGGTGCCGTCACCGACGTCTTCGAAGCCCCGAAAAACGACTATACCAAGACCCTGCTTGCAAGCCTTCACTCCCGCTTCGAGCCGTCCAAAGGCGCGCCCGATACCGTGGCGCCTGCGCTCGAACTGCGCGGCGTCGCAAAGTCCTATCATACCCGCCGCCGCAGCGGTTTTCGCGTGGTCCAGGGGGAGTTCCAGGCCGTGCAGACGGTCGATGTCGTCCTGCCGCGCAATCGCATCGTCGCGCTCGTCGGTGAATCCGGGTCGGGCAAGACCACAACCGGCCTCATGGCCATGCGCCTGACCGAACCGAGTCGCGGCCAGATCCTCGTCGATGGCACCGATATTTCCCAACTCGATCCGGCCGCGCTCATCCCATTCCGCCGGCGCATGCAGATCGTCTTCCAGAACAGTTATTCGGCACTCGATCCGATGATGACGCTGGCCCAGATCATCGCCGAGCCGCTCCATATCCACGGATTGGGAACGCCGCGCGAGCAAACCGAAAAGGCGCTGAACTGGCTCGAACGCGTCGGCCTGCCGCGCAATTTCGGCAACCGCTATGCGCACGAACTTTCTGGCGGCCAGCGCCAACGCGTCGCCATCGCCCGCGCCCTCATCCTCGAACCCACCGTGCTTGTCGCCGACGAACCGACCTCGGCTCTGGACGTCACGGTCAAGGCGCAGATCATCAATCTCCTCAAACAGTTGCAGGCCGAACTGGGGCTCTCGATCCTCTTCATCAGCCACGACCTCTCCACGGTGAAATCGCTGACCGACAGCGTCGTCGTCATGTATCGCGGCCGGGTCGTCGAGGAGGCGCCGACCGAACGCCTCTTTGCCGAGCCGCAGCATCCCTATACGCGCGCCCTGCTCGACGCGATCCCGGCGACCAATCCGCGGGAAAAGCGCCTGCGCACCTTTCTCTCCGCCGATGAAATCAAGGCGCGGACGCCGCGCTACACCGTCATCCAGACAGGGTCGGCACCCAATGCCGCTCCGCAATTGGTCACCATCGCCCCGGGCCACCGGGTCGAGGCGATCGTGACGCCCTGAGGAGACCGCGATGACAGCCCATATCATCCGTCGCATTCTCTCGGTCGCCTTCACCTTCATCGTGGTGTCGATCATCATCTTCCTGATGATGCATTCGGTTCCCGGCGGGCCGTTCGATGCCAATGACATGCCGGTTTCAGAAGCCGTGCGCGCCAAGATGATGGCTCAGTGGGGCCTCGATCAGCCGCTGCATGTGCAATACTTCAACTATATGTGGGGCGTGCTGCATCTCGATTTCGGCGTGCCCTTCCAGAGCCCTGGCGAAACGGTCGTCGAGTTGATTTCGCGAGCCTGGGTGCCTAGCCTCATCCTCGGTGGTTCAGGCGTTCTTATCGGCGCCCCCCTCGGGATCCTGCTCGGCATGGCCGCCGCCCTCAATCGCAATACCTGGATCGACTATCTGGCCTCGACGCTGGCAACGCTCGGGCTCACCATCCCGGTCTTCGTGACCTCGATGCTGCTTATCCTGATCTTCGCGGTTTGGCTCAACTGGCTGCCGGCGAGCGGCTGGCCGCAGCCCAACCGCTGGATCCTCCCCATCGCCTGCTATGCTGCCATCCCCTTGGCGACCTATGCCCGCTACACGCGTTCCGCCGTGCTCGACACGCTCAACCGGCCCTTTGTCACGGTGCTCCGCGCCAAAGGTCTCAGCGAGCGCCGCATCGTTTTCCAGCATGTCATGCGCAATTCCGCGATCCCGCTGGTGACGGTCTTCCTGCCCATGTTTATCGGCACGGCCACAGGCTCGATCTTCGTCGAAGCCATGTTCCGCGTGCCGGGTCTCGGCGCCTATTTCGTCTCCTCCATCGAGGTGCGCGATTACACGCTGCAAATGGCGCTGATGCTGTTGATCACCTTCATGTACTGCCTCGCCTATCTTCTCTCTGACATCGCCTATGCGCTGCTCAATCCGCGCATTCGCGTGGGAGGCGCCGAATGACCGATGCGACCGCACCCATCACCACCACCCGTCAGCGCAGCCCACTCTGGTTCGCCTGGCGTCGCTTCCTCTCCAACAAGGCAGCCGTCATCGGCGGCGTCGTGCTTGGCATCCTGATCCTGATGGCGGTCTTTGCCCCGCTCATCACGCCATACAATCCGGAAGCCCAAAGCTTCCTCACCGAAGCCCTGGCCTTTCCCTCCGCCGCACACTGGTTCGGAGTCGATAATCTCGGCCGCGACTTCTATTCCCGAATCGTCTATGGTGCCCGCGTTTCGCTGACCATCGGGTTCACGGCCGCCCTCTTCAGCGTCCTTGTGGGCATTCCCCTCGGCGCCCTCGCCGGCTATTTCGGCGGCCGTACCGATTGGGTCATCATGCGCATCATCGAGGTTTTTTCGGTGGTCCCGCCCCTTCTTGCCGCGCTCCTTCTCGGCGCGCTGACCCGCGGTGGCTACGGCACCATCGTTTTCATCGCGGCGCTCTTTGGCTGGGTAAACGTCTGCCTCCTGGTCCGTGCCCAGATAAAAGCCTTTCGCGAGAAGGAATTCGTGCGCGCCGCCCAGGCGCTCGGCGCTTCGCCCTGGTACATCATCCGCCGCCATCTCATTCCCAATTCGATCAGCCCGATCATCATCGGCTTCGTCCTCGCCATTCCTATGGCCATGATGCTCGAAGCCAGCCTCAGCTTCCTCGGCGTCGGTGTGCCCCCGCCGACCCCGACCTGGGGTCAGATGATCAATGAGGGCATTGATTTCATGTTCTTCTACTGGCATCTGGCCGTCTTCCCGACCGCCGCACTTGCCATCACCGTGCTCGCAACCTCGCTCTTCGGCGACGGGTTGCGCGATGCGCTCGACCCGACCCTGAAAGGCCGCTGAAGTGTCCGACAATCTTGCCCGTCAGTTCCTCATTCGCGAGGACGTGACTTTCCTGAACCACGGATCTTTCGGCGCCTGCCCTCGCCCGGTCTTTGCGGCCTATCAGGCGCTGCAGCTCGAACTCGAAGGCGAACCGGTGGAATTTCTGGGCCGCCGCCTCAACGACCTGATGCGAACCCCGCGCGAGGCCGTCGCCGCCGAACTTGGGTCTGATCCCAACAATATCGCCGCCGTCATCAACGCCACCAGCGGCCTCAACATCGTCGCCCAGTCGCTGCCGCTCAAACCCGGCGATCAGATCCTCACGACCGATCACGAATATTCGGCGCTCGAAAAAACCTGGGCCTATGTCTGCCGCAAGACCGGTGCCGAGATTGTGGTCGTCAAGGTGCCCATGCCGCTTGTGTCCGAAGAAGCTTTCACGGACGCAATCATCGGGGGAATGACCGACCGCACCAAGGTGCTGTTCCTCAGCCATATCACCTCGCCGACCGCCCTCGTCTTCCCCATCGAGCGCTCCCTTGCCGAAGCGCGGAAGCGCGGCATCTGGTCGGTTATCGATGGCGCCCATACGCCCGGCCATATCCCGCTGTCGCTCGATACCCTTGGCGCCGATTTTTATTCGGGCAATTGCCACAAGTGGATGATGACGCCCAAGGGCTCGGCCTTCCTCCATGCGCGGCCCGAAGTGCAGGGTCTGCTCGATCCGCTCGTTATCAGCCATGGCTGGACCAAGGAGTCCAAAGAGCCCGGCGCGCTGGGTGCCTTCGGCAATTCCCCCTTCATCGACGGCATCGAAATGCAGGGCACGCGCGACCCATCCGCCTGGCTGGCCGTGCCTTCGGCCATCGCCTTCCGCAAGGAGAACGACTGGACTTCCATTGCCGATCACTGCCGCCAACTGGCGCAGGACACGGCACGGCGCCTTGGCGAACTGACCGGTCTTCCCCCGCTCAGCAGCCCCGAATTCTCGGCGCCTCAAATGGTCGCCATGCCGATCCCCGAATGCGATACGGCCGAGATCCACAAGCAGCTCTTCGAGCACTATCGCATCGAAATCCCCGTCTTCAAATGGCAGGATCACTGCATCGTGCGCGTCTCGGTCCAGGGTTATAATTCGCGGCCACAGATGGATAGACTGCTCGATGCCCTTTCCGAACTGCTCAACCTCAGCAAGGCGGGGACCGGTACGGCCGGCTAGGGCTGACAAATGGCGCAAACTGTGGTGAAAGGTGGCCCGCGCCGAAGCAAAGGAATGACGCCGTGAGCCAGGCTGCCCTGGATTATCTCCAGCCGCTGGAAACCCGTACAAGGGGCATGGCCGTGCTCGACGCGCTCGCCGATATGGTCGAGCGCTCGGGCCTCAAGATCGGCGATCGCCTGCCGCCGGAAGTCTCGCTTGCTGCAACGCTCGGCGTCGGCCGCTCCACCATCCGCGAAGCGCTCAATCGCTGGGAAGGTCTCGGGATCATCCGCCGCCGGCGCGGCGACGGCACCTATCTTTCGGCCCGCGTGCAGACTTCCCGCGGCCTTGTGCCCACCATGGTGCGCCTTGAAGGCGAAGCGCTGCTGCGCCTCCTCGAAATCCGTCGCACGCTCGAAAATGACGTGGTGCGCAAGGCGACGATCAAGGCGACACGCGAGCAACGCCAGGAAATCTCGCGGCTCTGCGATGCACTCTTGGTGGAAGTCTATGCCGGCCGCCCCTGGCGCAAGGCCGACCATGCCTTCCACGGCGCCATCTATGACGCCTCGGGCAACCCCATGTATGGGCAATTGCTGGTCAACCTCGACCACGCCCTGGAACGCGGCGGCTCCTCGCCCTTCGCCGCCGACGTCTTCGGCCTCGATTCCTTCCCGATCCACCGCGACCTCGCCGATGCCATTCTCGCGGAAAGCCCGGACGGCGCCGTCGATGCCATCGGCCGCATCATCGATGTGGTCGAGCGCGAGGTGCAGGCCATCATCGATGGTGACAAATCCAGCTAGCGCTTGCGGGTAAGTATCGCTGCGGCCACCTTGATCACCAGCATTTTGTTCCTAGTGCTATTGCCGGCTTCGTCTCCTGAACCATGCCCACGCACTGGCTATGCCAGTGAGCATAATTGCTGCGATCCCCATCGGAGCGGCCGTGGTGACCATGCCAGCTCCGGCTACAATGGGGACGGCGCAGCAGGCGGCGCATGCCGCGGTCAGGCCGGCGGTCGCGACGATCCCCTTCTTGGCTGCTGAGTTCATGCGACTTCCCTCGCCAGCGCCGGAGCGAAATGGGCGAAAAGCTCGTCAGCAGCGGCCAGTGCCTCAATTGGTGCGGTAATCGTCAGCCGAACGGCCTGAGCATCGTGCTGCAGGTCGAAGTCCATGAAACTGCAGCAATTCGATTCCTTTGCCACTAGGTCCTGGACCTCGGTAAGGGCCTCTGGTGCGTAGACGAGAATGAGCTGAAGTGGTTCGCGACGACTGCTGCGAAGCGAGCGGGCGGCAAGCGCGCGGATGCCGGTGACGCGCTCCTTGAAGTCGTCCGCCTCAAGAGTACAGGCGATCGGCAGCGTGGTGTCGTTGTCCCCGGTGAAACAGGTGTCGCAGCAGGCAGATGCGGTCATCATGTCCATCTCCTTTCGATGATGGACAGCAAGATAATCCTTCAAGTAACTTGAAGAGCAATAGGAGGCCTTCGCGATGGACGTTCCCGTGCTCACCATTGGTCAGCTTGCCAGGGCAGCGGGCGTAACAACCCCGACAATCCGCTACTACGAAGAGATTGGTCTTTTGCCGAAGGCCGGACGCAGCGCCGCTGGTCAGCGAATATATGCCGAAAGCGAACTCGGACGCCTCACTTTCATTCGACGCTGCCGCGACTTTGGTTTTTCCATCGATCAAGTTCGTGTTCTTGCCGGGTTGTCGATCAGCGCCGAAAAGGATTGCAGCCAAGTGCGCGACATGGCGCACACTCATCTCGGCCAGGTCCGGGAGAAGCTTGCCGAGCTAAAAGCGCTCGAGGCGAACCTAGAAGCATTCGCGGAGCAGTGCGACACCACCTGTGCGGGCGGGCCCGGGCGAGACTGCGTGGTGTTCGAGGATCTGCGTACCGGTAGGCGCTGCTAACCCCTCCCGTTGCCGACCTGCCGTTTTGCGGATCGCTCGCACTCTGTCCCAAGATGGCCAGTGCGACGGCGGATCGTAACGGGACCAAGGAATTTCTTTCGAGACATCCTAGGACTGGATTGGGCCTAAAGCGGCTCATTCCTTCGCCGTAAGTCCGCGTCTTTTACAAACACGCTTTGCACCTTGTGAATTTGCCGTGCCCCAAACCGGCTTCCCTTTGGCTTCGAGCCACACGTCAAATTCCTATTGCAAAGTTGGTCGTAGTTGATAACGTTTCAACTTACTTGACGGAAGCGGCGATACAGCCGCGTCAAGGGAGGAGAAAATCATGTTCAACCGCACTTTGCGGCGCCGTACCGTCATGGCCGGCGTCATGCTCGCAGCTCTTGCCGGGGTCAGCCCATCCGTCCTCGCTCAGGATCTCAGTGGCGAGCTCGTTATCCTGCAGTGGCAGACCGGTACCGATGGCCAGATGTGGAAAGACGTCGAGGCCAAATTCATGGAACTGCATCCGGGCGTCACCGTTCGCGAATTCCAGCCGGCCGGTGGCCAGGGCGATGCGCGCGGCGGCATGCGCACGGCACTGCTCGGTGGCGAGGTGGTCGATATCATCATCAACACCTGGCCCGCTTTCCGCGCCGAACTCGTCAATTCCGGCATCCTCAGGCCCATCGACGACCAGTGGGCGAGCTTTGGCTGGGACGACAAGCTGAGCCAGTCCTGGCGCGATCTCGGTTCGATCGACGGCACGACCTATGGCATCACCTATACCTACGGCGACCGCTCGGCGATCTGGTACAAAACCGCCCAGCTCGAAAAGGCCGGTATTACGCCGCCCGCGACCTGGGAAGAGTTTCTGGCAAGCTTCGACAAGCTGAAAGCCGCTGGCTATCCCGCTCCCGTCGTGATCCCGGCAAAATACTGGGCTCATACCGAATGGTTCGAAACGCTGCTGCTACGTACGGCCGGCGTCGAGGCTGCGGCCCAGTTGGCCGCACATCAGATTCCGTGGACCGATCCCAAGGTCAAAACGGCGCTGATGAAATATGCCGAAATGCTACAGGCCGGGTGCTGCGCCGACCCAGCAACCATGCTGGCCATCGAGCAGCCTTATCCGACGCTCTATACGTCCGAAGATTCGAGCTATCTGCTCTTCGGCATGTGGACCAATTCGGCGCTGAAGAACGATCTCGCGCTTGAAGAAGGCGTCGACTATTCGATCTTCCAGTTCCCGAGCCTCGGCATGGGCTTTGACGATACATCGAGCGTCGACGCCAAGGAATTGAACGTCACGACCAATGGCGCCAATCCGGCGGCGGCGGATGCTTTCCTCGACTTCATCGTCGGCCCGGAAGCCTCCAATATCATGGCCAACTACGGCTACGCTTCGCCGAGCACGGCGATGGATGGTTCGCTGCTTGGTCCGGTGCAACAGATCGCGACCGGGGCGGTGTCGAGCTCGAAGGTGCAGTTCGTGCTTGGCGATCTCTTGCCGGGTGATCTCGTCGACGAATATCGCGTGCAGTTGCAGAAATTCCTGCAGAACCCGACTGAAGCCACTGTCGACGAAGTCCTGGCCGCTATCGAGGCCAAGGCAGCGACGGCCTACTGATGATCCGGTCTGTCGCAGAAACAGTGACAGACCGGTCGGGAGTTCCCTCCCGCGCTGGGGGTGGACAGCTTCGGCTGCCCACCACCCGCGGCTGGCGCATCAAGGAGGCGCCGGCGGCCTGGTTGCTCATCGCGCCCGTCATCATTCTTTTCGGTATTTCAGTTGTCTATCCGCTGATCGACACCATTCGCCTGTCGTTCTTCGACATAAAAGGCCTGGCGCCGGCCAAATGGGTCGGCATCGGCAACTATGTCACGCTGTTCAATGACGCGACCTTCCGCAACACGCTGCTTACCACGCTGATCTTCACGCTCGGGACGACGGTGATTTCGGTCAGTCTCGGCTGGGTTCTGGCCATGCTCTGCGCCTTCGCGCCGGTGCATACGACCCCGTTCCGCGGCATGATGTTCGTGACCTTCGGCATTTCCGAAGCCGTGTCGGGCTATATGTGGCTCAACATCCTGCGCCCCGACAAAGCGGGCCTCCTCAATGCCGTCATCGGCATTTTCGTGCCCGGCTATGCCCATTCATGGCTTGGCGACCCGAATACCGCGCTCTGGGCGCTGATCTTCGTCGCCTCATGGAGCGGGGTCGGCCTTCCGCTGATGTTGTGCTTTGCTGCCGTGCAGTCCATTCCCAAAACTGTGCTTGAGGCCGCCTATATGGATGGCGCCAAGCCGACCTCGATCATGCGGCACATCATGATGCCGCTGTCGCTGCCGGGTGTGCGTGTCGCGATCTTCATTAACCTCCTCGGAGCGCTCAGGGCCTTCGACATCATCTATGTGATGACCGGCGGCGGTCCCGTCCGCGCGACGGAAACCGTGGGCTACTTCATGTATCGAGAGTCCATGACCCAGTTCAAACTGGGCTATGGCGCCGCCGCGACCGTGGTGCTGCTCGTGGCCGTGCTCGTGATCTCCATCCCCGCCATCATCCAGCGTACGGCAGGTGCCAAATGATCGGGCGCATTCACTGGTGGACGGTGATCCTCGTCGGCGTGATCGCGACCATCTGGATCATTCCGGTGCTGGGAATCGTCGTGACCTCGCTGCGCCCGCCCAGCGAAGTGGCGCTCGGCTGGTGGCGGCTCGACACGTTCAGCATCACCTTCAGCGCCTGGATCAGGGTGTGGGATGAATATCCGCTGGCCCAGGCCTTCTGGTTCACCGGCATGCTGGCGGCGCTGGCAACCCTCGGCACCATGCTGCTGGCACCGGTGGCGGCCTATGCCTTCCACTTCCTGAAATTTCCGTTCCGGCGGCTGTTGCTGATCCTCATCATCAACGCCTTCGTGCTGCCGCAACAGGTGGTGGTCATTCCGCTCTTCACGCTGTGGCGGGATCTCAAACTGATCGACAACATCGCGGCGGTTCTCATCCCCTACATTGGGCTGAGCTTTGCCTGGTCGATCTTCCTCGTGAAGAATTTCCTCGAGGATTTTCCGAAGGAACTCATCGAGGCCGCCAAGATCGACGGCTGTGGCCCGATCTCGACCCTGCGCCATGTGGTGCTGCCCAATGCCACAAGCCCGATCTTTGCCGTGGGCGTGTTGCAGTTCCTCTGGACCTGGAATGCCCTGCTGCTGCCGATGCTGTACCTCAGGAGCATGCAGCCGCTGCCGGTGCTGCTGACCAAAGTGGCCGGCACCTATGAGAGCAATTGGGACCTGCGGAGCGTGGCGGCCATCGTCACCACCATCGTCCCGCTCATCGTCTTCGTCATCTTCCAACGTCAATTTGCCGCCGGGTCGCAGACCCGCACAGGGGCCAAAGAGTGACCAAAACCCGTACCAACAAGCCGCTGCGCTATCGCCAGATTCATTTGGATTTTCATACGTCCGAGCACATCCCGGATATCGGCAAGGATTTCGACGCGGCAGATTTCGTCGCAACGCTGAAGAAGGCGCATGTCGATTCCATTACCGTCTTTGCCAAATGCCATCATGGCTGGGCCTATTATCCGACCAAGGCCGGCGCGCCACATCCGAACCTCTCGCGGCCGGACCTCCTCGGCGAAATGGTCGATTCGCTCAATGCCGCCGATATCGAATGCCCGATCTACATCACCGTGCAGTGGGACGAGCGCAATGCGCGGCTGCATCCGGAATGGCGGGTGCGTTCGGCAACCGACAATCGCTTCGACCCGAGCCAGCTCAAGGCCGGCTGGCACACGCTCTGCCTCAACCACAAGGCCTATCGCGACGAACTCTTGGAAATGGCACGCGAAGTCGCCAGCACCTATGCGACGCCCGGCATCTTCTTCGACATCGTCCTCGCGCCGGACTGCGTCTGCGAGGAGTGTTTGCAGACAATGGATGCGATGGATCTCGATCCCGAAATCCATGCCGATCGCCTGACCAAGGACGAGTGGGTCAACGAGCGGTTCCGCACAGAAATGAGCGCGGCGCTCAATGCCGAATTCCCGGGCCTGCGCGTCTTTTACAATTGCGGCCATATCCATAAGCAGGGGCCGGAGCGCTTTGCGCCTTACAGCCACCTCGAACTCGAAAGCCTGCCGACGGGTGGTTGGGGCTACAACCACTTCCCGGCCAGCGCGCGCTATGCGGCGACACTCGGGCTCGATTTCGTCGCCCATACGGGCAAATTCCATACGTCATGGGGCGAATTCGGCGGCTTCAAGCATCCCGACGCGCTTGAGTTTGAAGCGGCGCAAATGGTGGCGCTGGGCTCGAAATGCCTTGTGGGTGACCAATTGCATCCGAGCGGTGCAATCAACCCCGATACCTATGCGTCGATCGGACCGGCCTATGCCCGTATAGAAAAGCTCGAGCCCTATCTCGAGGACGCCAGACAGGTCTCGGAAGTGGCCATTCTCTCAGCCGAGTATTTCCACCATGCCGGCGATCGCAACAACAATGCCGACGATGGCGCGGCGCAGATGCTGCAGGAATTGCAGCGGCCGTTCGACGTCATCGACCCCTCGGCGGATTTTTCGAAGTATCGCGTCATCATCCTGCCTGACGAAGTGCCGGTTGAGGATGAACTGACCGAGCGCCTCAATGCCTATGTGCGCGGCGGCGGCAAGCTGTTGCTGAGCGGGATTTCGGCGCTGCAGGACGATGGCTCATTTGCGGTGCCTGCCGGCATTCGCAATGTGGGGCCGGTGGATTTCGATCCGTCCTATCTGCGGGCGAGTTCCAAGCTCGACAAATCGATGACTGCCTCGCCCTTCGTCGTCTATGGACGGGCGCAAGCGATCGTGGCGGAAGGTGCCGAGGTTCTGGCCGAGGTCGTGCCGCCCTATTTCAACCGCAGCTACAAGCATTTTTCGTCGCACGCGCATGCGCCCGACGATGTGGCGGCGGCCCCGCTCGGGGCTGGGGTCACCATCAATGCAGGCGTCGCTTACGTCGCCTATCCGATCTTCTCGATCTATCGGGCCATGGGGCAGCCGCTCTATCGCTACATCATCCGTGGTCTGCTGGATCGCCTATTGCCCGATCCGGCGCTGACGACCGATCTCCCGAGCTCCGGGCGCGCCTCGCTGACCCGGCAGGAAGCGCGCGGGCGGCATGTGCTGCATATGCTCTATGGCGCGCCGCAGGTGCGCGGCAATGCCGTGCCCAACCGCGACGGTGTTCGCGTCATGGAGATGATCGAGGACATTCCGGCCATCGGCCCGGTCAGCGCCAAGGTGCGGCTGCCCAACGCTCCGAAGCGGGCCTATGAGGCCGTGTCCGGCGAGCCGCTGGAGGTGACCGATTTCGGTGACGGCCAGTATGGCGTGACGCTGCCATCGCTGCGAATCCATGCCGCCGTGGTGTTCGAACAGAATGCCTAGCGCATTGCCGCTTTGGCCACTTGCATTGGCAAGCCGGCCAAAGCCGGACTATGCAAGCAGAAGGCGCCCGACGCATGTCTCTCGGGCGTTTTCACCAAGGAACAAGAAAATGACCGACCAAGTGATCACCAGGGCCCGCCCGGCCACCATTATCGATGTCGCCCGGGCAGCCGGAGTCGCCGTCGGCACGGTCTCGCGCTATCTCAACGGCCAGCCGATCCGCGGCGGCAATCGGGACCGCATCGCCCAGGTGATCGACGAGTTGGGCTATCGCCGCAACAGCGCTGCGGCGTCGATGAAAACCAATACGACCCATATCGTGGGCCTCCTGGTGCCGGCCGTGGGCGAATTCCACGCGGCGCTGCTCGACCGGTTGACGCGGCGGATGCGCCAGACCGGCCGCGCCGTGCTCTGCTATTGCCACGACACCGAGCCGACCTCCTTCATGGAAGGGCTCGAATTTTTCGCCGGGCATCGTGTCGATGCCGTGGTGATGGACGGCAATGAAGACCTGCGCCAGCGTCTCGCGCCCTATATCGCCGAAGGCATGCTGGTGGTTCTCTACGACAATGACCTGCCCGAACTCTCGGCCGACCGGGTCTTCGTCGAAAACCGCCGCGCCAGCAAACGCCTTGTCGACCACGTGCTCGACCTCGGGCACGAGCGGGTCGCCATCATTCATGGCAATCTCAGGGACTCCGTCGCCCGCGACCGCCTCGAAGGCTATCGGGATGCCCTCAAGGCTCATGGCGTACCGGAGCATCCCGAGCTGGTCGTCGATGCCGGCTGGAATGAATATCGCGGCTATACCTGCATGGGCGACCTGATGGCATTGCCCAATCCACCGACGGCCGTGTTCGGCGCCAACTACAATATGAGCATTGGCGCGCTGCGCTGGCTGCGCGAGCACGATGTTTCCATACCCGAAGACATTTCGCTGGTGAGCTTTGACGATGTGCCGGCCTTCTCTGTCCACAGCCCCGGCATTACCGCCGTCGGCCAGCCGGTCGACAAGATGGCCGAGGCCATCGTGTCCATTCTGACCGAGCGGCTGGGCCCCAATGGCGCGCTTGGCAAGAGAACCATGCGCATCGATGCGGAAATAACCTTGAGAGGCTCGACCCGTCGCCTGCGACGGTAGAGGGCCCGCCTGGAGGAGGCGAGAATGGCAAATGTTGCGCTGAGTGAAGTCAGCAAATCCTACGGGAGCCTGGAGGTCATCGAGGGCCTCAATTTGCAGATCGAGGATGGCTCATTCACCGTTTTCGTCGGCCCCTCCGGATGTGGCAAATCCACCCTCCTGCGCATGATCGCCGGCCTTGAGCCCATCACCAAAGGCACGCTGCAAATAGACGGCAAGACCATGAACCAGGCCGACCCGATCGAGCGCGGCGTCGCCATGGTGTTTCAGAATTACGCGCTCTACCCGCATATGACGGTGGAGCAAAATATCGGCTTTTCGCTGCGCATGGCGGGGCTGACCAAGGACGAGATTGCGTCGCGTGTCGCGGTGGCGGCAAAGACGCTGCAGATCGAACCTCTGCTCAAGCGCAAGCCCGGCCAGCTTTCGGGCGGCCAGCGCCAGCGTGTTGCCATTGGCCGCGCCATCGTTCGCGATCCCGAAGTCTTTTTGTTCGACGAACCGCTGTCCAATCTTGATGCCGAGCTGCGTGTCTCCATGCGCGTCGAAATCGCCAAGCTGCACAATCAGCTCGGCTCGACCATGATCTATGTGACGCATGATCAGACCGAGGCCATGACGCTGGCCGACAAAATCGTTGTCATGCGCGCCGGCAAGATCGAACAGGCAGGGACGCCCGAAGAGCTCTACGACAATCCCGACAATCTCTTCGTTGCCGGCTTTATCGGCTCCCCACGCATGAATTTTCTGCGCGGCACGCTGGGCGGCGGTCAGGTAAAACTCGAAAGCGGCGGCGCGCTGCCGGCCACCGGCACGGAAGACAAGGTGCTGGTCGGGGTGCGTCCCGAGCACTTCGTCGAGGCGGGGCAGGGGGCTGCCGATATTGCCGTCACTGTCGACGTCGTCGAAAATCTCGGCGGCACGCGCTTTGTCTATGGCACGCTTTCTTCCGGCGAAAGCGTCGTCATCGAGGCGCGCGAGCGGCTGGGCCTCAAGGCCGGCGACACCATTTCCTTCGGCATAAGGCCCGAGCGGGCCATGTTTTTCTCCACTTCTGGCACGCGTCTGCGGAACATCTGATGACAAACATTCTCTGGTATCGCCAACCGGCCACCGAGTGGACGGACGCTCTCCCCTTAGGCAATGGCCGCCTCGGCGCCATGGTGCATGGCGGCGTCGGCCGCGAGGAATTGCAGCTCAACGAGTCAACGCTCTGGTCCGGCGGCCCCTATCAGCCGACGAATCCCGAAGCGCTGCCGAACCTTGCCAAAGTGCGCGAGCATATCTTTGCCAGGCGCTACAAAGAAGCGCACGACATCGCGCAGGCGCATCTCATGGCCAAGCCATACCTGCAAATGAGCTACCAGCCCGCTGGCAATCTCTTTGTCGATTTTCGGCATGAAGCCGTGCCCGGGAGTTATGAGCGCAAGCTTGATATCACGACGGCCGTGACGACGACGCAATACACCCTGCTTGGCTCAGGGCTTGATCCCGATGCGCCGGTGTTTACCCGCACGGCCTTCTCCTCGGCCGCCGACGATGTTCTCGTGCTCCAGCTTCAATGCTCGCTTCCAGGGAAACTCGATTTTGAACTCTGGCTCGACAGCCCGCAGCCGGGCGATCTGATCGGCAGCAACGCCCAAACGCTGAGCTATCGCGGACACAATTTCGGCAAGCACGGCATCGAGGGCCAACTAACCTTTGGCATCGACACGCATCTGCGGATAGAAGGCGGCAGCGTCGAGCGGCGTGGCCGTCGCCTCGTCGTGCGCGACGCGACCAAGGCGCTTATCCTCGTCGACATCGCCACCAGTTTCGTCCGTTTTGACGACGTTTCCGGCGACCCGGACGCTCGCCTTGCAGCCGGACGCAAACGGTATGATGCGCTCGATTTCGACGCGCTCCTCTTGCGCCACATCGCAGCACATCGCGCCCAATTCGATCGCCTCGATATCGACCTCGGCGAGGGACGCAGTGATCTGCCGACCGACGAGCGCATTTCCAATTTCGCCACCGGCGACGATCCCGATCTCGCCGCCCTCTATGTGCAATATGCCCGCTACCTGATGATTTCCTCGAGCCGCCCGGGCACACAGCCTTCGACGCTGCAGGGCATCTGGAACAAGGACACGCGGCCGCCTTGGGGCAGCAAATATACCGCCAATATCAACCTACAGATGAACTACTGGCTGCCCGACCCAGCCAACCTGCCCGACATGGTGGAACCGGTGCTGCAGATGGCCGAGGAACTGGCCATCACCGGTGCCGAAATGGCGAAGGCCCATTATGGCGCCCGCGGCTGGGTCATGCACCACAATACCGATATCTGGCGCGCCACCGGACCGGTTGACGGCGCCTACTGGGGCGTGTGGCCCACGGGCGGCGCCTGGCTGATGGCGCAACTTTGGGACCATGTCCGCTTCGCCGGCCGGCCGATCGATCTTGTCCGCAGGCTCTACGGCCCGCTCAAGGGCGCGACCCTTTTTGCCCTGGACACCCTGGTGCCCATGCCGGGCTCCAACTATCTCGTCACCAACCCTTCCATTTCGCCGGAAAACCGCCACCCGCACGGCGCCTCACTCTGCGCCGGCCCCACCATGGACAACCAGATACTTCGTGATCTGCTCTCTGCCTTCGCTGAAGCGGCGGAACAGTTGGGCGAAGATGCTGATCTCGCTGCGCAGGCACTTGCGGCCCATGCGCGTCTCCCCGAGCACCGCGTTGGGAAAGCTGGGCAATTGCAGGAGTGGATGGAAGATTGGGACATGGAGGTCCCCGAAATCCATCATCGGCACGTTTCGCATCTTTATGGGCTCTATCCCAGCAACCAGATTTCGGTCGAAAAGACGCCCGACCTTGCCGTCGCCGTACGCCGCTCGCTCGAAATCCGCGGCGATGAAGCGACTGGCTGGGGCATTGGCTGGCGCATCAATCTCTGGGCGCGCCTGCGCGAAGGCGAACACGCCAAGACCGTGCTCAACCTGCTCCTCAGCCCAGCGCGCAGCTACAATAATCTCTTCGATGCGCATCCGCCCTTCCAGATCGACGGCAATTTCGGCGGCGCGGCCGGGATTCTCGAAATGCTGGTGCAGTCGAACGAAGACGAGATCTGGCTGTTGCCCGCCCTGCCGCGAGGCTGGACGCGAGGAGCGATACGCGGCGTCCGCGCCCGCGGCGGGGTCGAACTCGACTTCGCCTGGGAGGATGGGCGCGTGACCTGGATGCGCGCCCGCAGCAACAATGACCGGAGCGTCCGCATACATGCTGGCCATCAGGCAATTCCAGTGGATTTGAGGTCAGGGGCCGACGCGGTTCACAATTTTCTCGCGATGCCCTGAAGCGGATAAACCACGGTCCGGGCGATGTTTATGCACGTCCGGACTAAGGCCTGCAGCGTGGCGACTGCGCTGCCGCTTCGTTGGGGCGGTTTTAGGCGAGGCCACTGTGTCAGCCTGTGCATGAAAGGCGGCGCAGGTTGAACGTTTGCCCTGCAATCTGGACAACCTGGTCCGCTTGATCGATGCCTCGTTGACGAGCGTGATCTGGCAGAGCCTCAGGTTGTCCACATCGGCAGGCACACTGGGCCGGCTACTAAGCGGTATTGCGCGGTCGGCGCGTTCTCCGCTGCAGGCGACCGGCCACAGCTCAACCGGTCAGCCCTTCCAGGAAACGATGTTTTGCCTCTGCTGGCCAAGGCCGTCGATGCCGAGGGTGACAACGTCGCCGGCTTGCAGCCATACCGGTTCCGGCTTGATACCCATGCCGACGCCCGGCGGCGTGCCGGTGGCAATGATGTCGCCCGGCATCAGGGTCATGTAGCGGCTGCAGTAGGAAACGATGGTGCGCACATCGAAGATCATGGTGCGCGTATTGCCCCGCTGCATGCGCTTGCCGTTGACGTCGAGCCACATGTCCAACTGCTGAGGGTCGGGCACCTCGTCTGCTGTGACGAGCCATGGGCCGATGGGACCGAAGGTATCGCAGCCCTTACCCTTGTCCCACTGTGCCGATTGCATCTGGAAAGCGCGTTCGGAGACGTCATTGATCACGCAATAGCCGGCGACATAGTCGAGCGCGTCCCTCTCGGAGACATACTGAGCCTTGGTGCCGATAACGATGCCGAGCTCGACTTCCCAGTCCAGCTTGGTGGAATCCCTTGGCTTCAGCGTATCGTCGTTCGGACCGCAAATCGCGCTGACGGCCTTGAGGAAGATTATGGGCTCAGTCGGTTCTGCCAACCCCGATTCCTTTGCATGATCGGAGTAGTTGAGGCCGATGCAGATGAACTTGGATATGCCCGATATCGGTGCGCCCATGCGGGGCGATCCGGGCACGACGGGCAGGGCCGCCGTGTCAATGTCGCGCAGTTTGGCGATTTCATCCTGGGCGAGCTTTGAGCCGTCGATGTCGGCCCATAGCGACGAGAGGTCACGCAACTGCCCCCCTGCATCGACCATTCCGGGCCGTTCCTGACCCAATTCTCCATATCGGCACAACTTCATGTGGTCCTCCATATTCGACAAACGGGCAGCTTGGCTCGCGGCCTCGGACTGACGAGCAAGCGGCGTGACGGAGCTATGACCACCGATGGTCACAGTGTGGTTTGGATTTGGCCCGGCGCGACGGTCCAATGATGGACTCGACGGCGTCGCCTCTTAGCCGGCGCTTTTTTTGGTGGCGAAAACTTGCACGATATCCACCTGGACGTCCGTGTGCTTGGGCGTCAGCCTGCTGCTATTGCCGCGCAGATGCGCTTGCAGGTATTCGGCGGCCTCCACTGACTCGCCTGCGGCCAGCAGTTCGATCAGCCTGGTGTGCTCGTCCACGGCGCACTGACCATGCGATTCCTGGTAGAGCATGGTCATCAGGCTGGTGCGCGCAATGAGCCGTTCCAGGATTTCGGCCAGGACTGCATTGCCGTTGAGTCGTGCCACAAGCAGATGGAACTCGCCCAGCAGGCGCAGCAATTCCTGATGATCGCCGCGCCGGTTGGCCTCTTCTTGAAGTCGCACATGCTCGCGCAAGGCGCGGATGTCGCGCGCCGTGCAATTCTGTGCGAACTCCGTGAAGATACCTGCCTCGATGATCCGGCGAGCGCCATACACGTCGCTGACTTCCTCGGGCGTCGGCTGGGAGACGTAGGCGCCGTGATTAGGCACCAGCGACACGAAGCCGAGTTGCTTGAGTTCCGACAAGGCTTCCCGCACGACATTGCGCGTGACCGAAAACGCCTTGGTCAGATCGCCCTCACCCAGCTTTACGCCGGCAGGAAGGCGGCCATCCATGATGGCCGCGCGAATGGTCTCCACCACCGCCGCGCGACTCGCGGCAGTCCTGGTTTCGCCCGTCGGTGCAGTTTTCGTCGCTGCGACAGCGGGCTGAGCCGGGGTTTTCTTTTTGGCTGTCAGTGGATTCACCGCGATTTGGCGCGAAGCGCTGCTCATGTGGCTTTTCGCGGCGGCCAAAGTCAAGTCGGACGCGCCGGAATCGGTGGCCGGGCTACTATCCGGAGCGTGGGAATCGCAGGAGCCGGGATGATCAGGAGAGCACATATTCCACACTGACTCCGCGCATATCCATTTCATAATCGAGGACGTCGACCGGCGGCCGGCAATATTGCCAGGTCAGTCCCGCGCTTGCCGCGCCCCGGCGCCAAATCTCGTCTTCGAGAATGTGGTGGACGTTGTAGGCGGTGTAGAGCTGGGTCGCCGTGCAGTCATTCCAGCCAAAGCCAAGCGATGCCATACGGCGCTCGGCCTCGGCCAGCACCCATTGCGCCTTTTCCCTGATCGCGTCGGGTGAACGGTCGCGCAGCCTCACCGTGTGCTGTTCATAGGACGCCGTTCCTTCAGGCGCCTCGGCGCCTCCGGCGACGATGAAGGTGCCCTCCTTGCGTGTTGAGGGAATAGTATAGCTGAAGGCGTGGAAGCTCGGCTCGGACGGCGGGTCGGCAATGGGGCAGACATTGCTGCGTGCGACCGGATTTTCGTCGCCTTCGATCAGTCCCCAGGCGTGCAGCGGTTCGACATAGCGCTTGTTGAAAGCGAGAAAGCCCTGCTCGTCGAATGGCTTTGGCGAACGCAGCTCGCATGCGGCGAAGGCTGTCAGCGGACGGCCGGCACTTTCGAGATGGTTCTTGATGCGCGCAAAGCCCTCTTCGAGCGGGACCGGCTTGAGGAACCGCGCACGCACGATTTCGAAGCCGGGCTCGGCCGCAACGCCGGCGGAATACTGGAACACGCCCTTGGCATATCTATAGCCGCCCTTGGGGAAGGATTTTGCATCCGTCATGGTGAGATATCCTGCTTCAATGTGCTGTTTGATGGGCGGCGGCCGATTGCGGCTGCCAGCTCAGGGTCGATGGTACGAAGAGCCGGTCGGGGTCGAGCGGCGCATCGATCAGCCGCTGCTCGTGGAGCCAGCGCATGGTGGCCGAGAGGGCGGTGCGATTGGGGTCGACGCCGTAGGGCCAGTAGTCGGCGCCAAGGGTAGCTTCGGTCTGCGCGAGTGCTTCATCGAGCCACGGCAGCATGACCGGCAGTGCGCGGGTGCTGTGCAACTCCCGCAGGGCGTGCTGCTTGGCGGCCTCGAAGGCGTCGCAGATTTGCGTGCACAGAGTCGCGTCAGCGGCCAGCGACTCGCGGATGACCAGCAGGTGCATGACGGGAAAGATACTCGTCCGGGAAAAATAGTTCCGTTCCACCCGCCCGTGATCGGCAAACAGCCGCCTGACCTTGGCATGTCCATCAAGGAAGCATTGCGGTGGATCATAGGCAATGATGCCGTCCAGCTCGCCTCCGGCCAAGAGGTCGGAAAGGTTGTCGTCGGTGCCAATGGGCTGGGCGCTGGCATTGGACGGAATGCGGCGCACGATGGGGGCCTTTTCGCCCCGGTTGATGCGGCCGTAGCGCCAGAGAATGCTCTGGTGGTCGACGCCATAGTCGTCGCTCAGCATCCCGCGCGCCGTCACCGTGGCGGTATTGGAGAATTCGCGCAGGCCGAGGGTCTTGCCGTTGAGATCGCCGGGCGCATCGATACCGCGATCGGTGCGGACATAAATCGCCGCATGCCGGAACATACGTGAGATGAAAACCGGCAATGCCAGGTATCCGCAGCCTCCGGCGGCGTGCAGCAGGGCGTAGTTGGCCAGTGACAGCTCGGTCACGTCATTGCGCTGTTCGTCGAGCGCGACGCGAAACAGTTCCTCATGTGGACTGCTGTCAAAGACTGCCTCGCAGCCGGGCAGCGCGACCGACCCGTCGATGATTGCCTGGGTGCGGTCATTCCGCCCCAGCCCAAACGTCAATCGTCGCGCCATTCGCCCCTGTCTCCCAGCCTGTGTCGAACCATCGCTCACAAGTTGAGCATGCTGCACACATTGTCGGCAACTAAAAAAATCATTCAACTATGATAAAGATCGTTGACAGTAGTTCGTATTGTCGACAATCTTTGGCTTGTCGACGCCGGGGAGGGCAGCATGGCATCCGACGATTTCGAGGATTATGTCTGGCGCGATCTACTGACGCCGGAGATGCGTCGGATCTATGCGCATTACGAGCGCCAGATCAGGATCGGCAGGAAGCCGGCCTTGGTGCTGGTCGATCTCTACAACCTGGTTTTCCAGGGTGGCGACCGTCCGGTCGGTGAGCTGGTCGACCAATATCCGTCAAGTTGCGGCGAATATGCCTGGGCGGCGATCAAGCCGATCCAGAGCTTGATCGGCGCCTTCCGGGCCAAGGGTCTGCCGGTCATCCATGTGACCTATGACGACCGGCCCGAAACCGATCACCAGGCGATGAATCCCACCTTCCGCAAGAAGCAGGTGTTCGATCCGAGCCTGTTCACGATCAAGGAGGAGTTCGCTCCGGCGCCGGGCGAGCAGTTCATCTACAAGAAGCGCGCCAGCGCCTTTTTCGCCACGCCGCTGGCCACTTCGCTGGTGCAGCACGGGGTCGATACCGTTGTCATTGCCGGCGAAACCACCAGCGGCTGCGTGCGTGCATCCACGGTCGATGCTTTCTCGCATGGCTTTCACGCCGTGGTCGCCGAGGAATGCGTCTTCGATCGCTCGCTGCTGACGCACAAGATCAACCTGTTCGACATGCATCACAAATATGCGGACGTCTTTCACACGGACCGGCTCGTCGAGGCGATCGCCAAGCTCTAGCCGCAGGGACGTCAAGGAGTTTTAGCTATGCAACCTTCGCCTTACGGCCCGTTTCAGTTTCTCGCGCCGCATGAACGTCCGACCATTCACTGGCCCGATGGCAAGCGCCTGGCCTTCTGGGTGGTTCCCAATATCGAGTTTTTCGACCTGCGCGAGCCCATGCCGGGCGACAGCAACGAGCGCGTGCCCAAGCACTTGGCCAAGATCCCCTTCGTCTATTCGTGGGCGCATCGCGACTATGGCAACCGGGTCGGCGTCTGGCGCGTCATGGAGGTCATGGAGCGCTATGGGATGCGCGGCACGGTTGCGCTCAACAGCGACGTCTGCCTCTACCACCCGCAGATCATCGAGGCCTGCAAGGCGCTCAACTGGGAGTTTATCGGCCATGGCCGGACCAATGCGGTGCGCCTCAACGAGGTCGAACTGTCAGAGGAGCGGGCGCTGATATCAGACGTGTTCGGCACGATTGAAAAATCGACCGGCAGGCGGCCGCGTGGCTGGCTCGGCGCGGGCCTGGCTGAGACCTGGAACACGCTGGACCACCTGGTGGCCGAACGCGCCGACTATGTCTGCGACTGGGTCAACGATGACCAGCCCTATTACATGGATGTTGGCGACAGGAAGCTGCTTTCCATGCCCTATTCCTGGGAAGCCAATGACGTCCTGATCAAGTCCGACAAGATTTCGCCGGATGAGTTCGAACTGATCTGCCGGCGGCAGTTCGATGTTCTCTACCGAGAGAGCGAAAAGACCGGCAAGGTGCTGTCGCTGAACCTGCATCCCTACATCGTGGGCGCAGCGCACCGCATCGATATGCTCGACCGTATCCTCGAGCACGTCGCCAAACACTCCGATGTGTGGATCACCACGGGCGGGGAAATCAGCGATTACTTCCAGAAAAACTATCCGCCGGAGGCATTTGCCGGCGCCTGAGCGACTTCGTATGCCGCGCTGTTCCTGTGCCGGGACAGCGTTCAAGGACTGACATGGAGTGTGTCACAATGGATGGAGAAAGGGTGCCACAATGAAGAAGTCAACAGCGCGAGCCGGAATTCTCGCAGTGGTCGCGGGCGTGCTCATGGCGGCCAGCACGTTCACTGCCTATGGGCAGGACTCGACGGTTAGGGTCGCTTTCGGCGCCCTGCCGGCAGTGCTCGACCCGTTCCAGGCGGCCACGCCGCCTTATTCTATCGCCAACCGCGCGATCTATTCCTACGTGACCCAGGTTAGCGCCACGCCAGACGGCAAGGTGGAAACGACGCCAGGCATCGCTGAATCCTGGAGCCAGATCAATCCTACCACCTGGGAATTCAAGCTCCGCGCCGGGCTGGCTTTCTCCAATGGCGAACCGCTCGATGCGGCAGCGGTCAAGGCGTCGGCCGACTATCTGCTGAACCCGGAAAACGCCAAGGGCCTGCTGGGCGCTCTGAGCATGATCGCTGGCGTCACGGTGGTCGACGCTGCCACTGTCCGCTTCGAGACCAAGACCCCTGACGGTATCTTCCCGCGGCGCCTCGCGGCGCTGGCCGTGGTGCCGCCGGTGGCGTTCATGGCCGATCCGCAGAAGTTCATGGCCGCCCCGATCGGCAGCGGTCCGTGGATGGTCGAAAAGTGGGTGCCCAACGAGTCATTGACCCTGGTGCCCAATCCGGACACCGTCGGCGCCGAGCCCAAGTCCGACCGCCTCGAATTCCGGGCCATCCCGGAAGCCAGCGGCCGTATCGCCGCCCTCCAGAGCGGTGGCGTCGACATCGCCCAGGGCATTCCCTCCGATCAGGTTGCCTCGCTGATCAACGACTTCAACATCGTGGACAAGGTCGAGCCGGGTTCCTGGCAGATGACCATCTATCAGGAAGCGGGTCCCCTCAACGACAAGCGCGTCCGTCAGGCGCTCAACTATGCCGTGGACAAGGAATTGTTGCTCGAGGCGGTTATGGGCGGCTACGGCGCCGTGTCGCAGGGCCAGGTCGTGCCCGAAGGCGTCACCGGCTATTGCCCTGATGTGAAGGCCTATCCCTACGATCCGGAAAAGGCCAAGGCGCTGCTGGCGGAGGCCGGCTATGCACCGGGCGAGCTCACCTTCGACTTCCAGAGCCCAAGCGGCTTTGTGACCAATGATCGTGCCTTGGCCGAGGCCACCGCGGCCATGCTGTCCGAGGTTGGCGTCAATACCAACATCAAGTTCCTCGAGCTCAGCACGTTCCAGGACGCCTATCGCAACCAAAGCAAACGGGCGCCGATCTTCGCCTGGCGCCTGACGACGGCGCCGTTCATGACCGCAGACCTTTCGGCGCGCTGGTATCTCAGCGGGGCGACCACTCACCCCACCGGCTACAGCAACCCCCAGTTCGACCAGGACTATGCCACATGGCAGTCCGAGGGTGAGGAAAAGGGCCTGGCCGCTTTGTGCAATGGTATCGCGCTGGTTCGGGAAGATGCGCCCACGCTATTCGGGCTCAACCTGCCGGTGCTCTATGCCAGCAACAAGAACGTCACCGGGTTCGAGCTTGGCGTCGAAGGCGACCCGCGTTTCGAAGCCGTCGAGGTTGGGAACTAAATGCCAATGAATACGCAACTCCCCGAATGGCTCTTTGTGGGGTTGCGTACCCTGGCGAGCTTTGTGGTCGTTGTGTGGGGATTGAGCACGCTGTTGTTCTTCATCCTGCGCATCAACGGTGACCCTGCTGCACTGCTCGCAGGTCCTTATGCCACGCCGGACCAGGTTGGCCTGGTCCGGCGTGAGCTGGGGCTCGATAGTTCTCTGTTCGTGCAATACATCACGTTCCTCGGCGACACGGCGCGCCTGCATTTCGGCGATTCCTACCAATTGCGCCAGCCGGCGCTGAACGCGGTGCTCGACCGGGTGCCCGCTTCCTTGCTGCTGGCCTTTGCCGGTATCGCGCTGGCGGCGCTGATTGCCATTCCCGCCGGCATCTATGCGGCTGTTCACCGTGGCAGCAAACGCGGCCAGCTAATCGTCGCCTTGACCCTGGTGGGGCAGAGCGTGCCCGGCTTCGTGCTAGGCGTGCTGCTGATCCGATGGTTCTCGGTCGGCATTCCCATCTTTCCTAGCTTCGGCTTTGACGGGCCGCTGAGCCTGGTGCTGCCGACGGTGACCTTCGCGGCGTTTCTCGCAGCGCGACAGACCCGCCTGATCCGCACCTACATGCTCGAGGAACTCTCTCGCGACTACATCATGGTGGCGCAGGCTAATGGCTATGGTCCGTTCCGAGTGCTGTTCAAGCATGCGCTGCGCAATGTCGCCATTCCGGTCATTGCCCTGCTGGGCATCGACTTCGGCGTCTATTTCGGCGGCGCCGTGATCGTCGAGGTGGTGTTTGCCTGGCCCGGTATCGGCCGCCTGATGGTCGATGGCGTGCTGCAGCGCGACTTCCCGCTGGTCCAGGCCGCCATCTTCGTGATCGCCGTTACGGTCTTCATCGTGAGCCGGCTGGTCGATCTTGTGAGCAACCAAATCGATCCCAGATTGCGAACTTCCGCATGAGCACGACATTGAGCACTACCAAACCGGCTGAGATCAGGCGCAGGCGGGAACCCAAGGTTCCCCGCTCCAACGCGGGATCGATTGCCGGCATCATCGGCGCCGCGGTCCTGGCTATTGCGATCATCGCTGCCGTCGCCGCGCCGCTGATCTCGGGCTTTGACCCCAATGCCCAGAAACTGGCCAGTCGTCTGCTGGCGCCATTCTCCTATGGCCGGGACGGACTGCTGCATCTGCTCGGCACCGACCAGTATGGCCGCGATATCTTCACCCGCATTCTCTATGGCGGCCGCGTGAGCCTGTCGATCGGCCTCGTCACTGCCTCGCTGGCCGCTGTTATCGGTATCGGCATCGGCACGTTGGGCGGCTATCGAGAAGGCAAGCTGGGCGCCGCGGTGCGTGGCGTGCTCGATATCCAGACGGCGTTTCCGTTCCTGGTGATCGCCATTGCGGTGGTGGGCGTCATCGGTGCCAATGTGTTGACCATTATCGTGGTGCTGACGCTCTGGACCTGGCTGCCCTTCGCCCGACTTTCCTTTAGCCTCGCTCAAGCGCTCAAGCGCGCCGACTACGTCAAGGCTGCGCGCTCGGCCGGTGCCAGCGATGGCTGGATATTGTTCCGGCACCTGCTGCCCAATATGGCGCCGGCGCTGCTGGTCGTGTGGACCTTCGTGGTGGCCCAGGTGATCATCGCCGAAAGCGGGTTGAGCTTCCTCGGGCTGGGTATCCAGCCACCCACTGCTACCTGGGGCTCCAGCGTCAGCGACGGCCGCGACTATATTTCGACGGCCTGGTGGGTCGCCATCATGCCCGGCATCGTGATCTCGATCGTGACCCTGGCCATCAATCTCCTCGGCGATGCGCTGCGGGACCGCTTCGACCCACAACTCCAGGTAGGTGCCTGATGGACGATGTTCTCTCTGTTCGGGACCTCAGCGTCGCCTTTCCCGTCAAAGGCGCCTGGGTGGATTCCGTCGATGGCGTTTCCTGGGGCGTTAAACCCGGCAAGACGCTGGTAATTGTTGGGGAATCTGGCTCGGGAAAATCCATTTCGGCCAAGGCCGTCATGGGTGTGCTCCCCACCAACGCACGGATCAGCGCGGGCGAAATCTGGTTGGGGGGGCGCGAGGTCAGCTCGCTCGATCCAAGGGAGCATCGCAAGCTGCGGGGCCGCGAGATCGCGATGGTTTCGCAGGACCCCCAGACCTCGCTGAACCCTTGTTTCACCGTCGGTTCGCAGGTCTCCGAAATGATCCGGGTGCATCGCGGCACATCGCATCGCGACGCGACCCAGCGTGCCATCGAGATGCTGGCCAAGGTGCAAATCGCCGACCCCGAGGCCCGGGCTCGGCAGTACCCCCACGAATTCTCAGGTGGCATGCGGCAACGCGTCCTATTGGCCATGGCGCTCTCGGCCGAGCCGAAGGTGCTCATCGCCGACGAGCCGACCACGGCCCTCGATGCCACGGTGCAAGCCCAGGTGCTTGTGCTGCTGCGCGAATTGCAGCGCGACACTGGCATGGCCATCGTCCTGATCACCCACGATTTCGGCGTGGTCAGCTCGCTCGCCGATGATGTGGCGGTCATGTATGCCGGCCGGGTCGTGGAGTCCGGGACGGTTGACGAGGTTCTGCTGCGCCCACGTCATCCCTATACCGCGGCCTTGTTGGCCGCGACGCCGCGGCTGGGCGATGGGCGGACCTTGCCCCAGCAAATACCGGGGATGCCGCCCTCCATTCGCGACTTCCCCAAGGGTTGCCGCTTCCACCCCCGCTGCGACCGCGCCGCAGACACCTGCAGCCAAGCGGTTCCCGTCCTCGAAAAATTCGTCGGCTCGGAGCAGCGTGTCGCCTGCTTCCGCCCGCTGCAGCCGCAGGAGTTGTCCCATGCCTGAGGCACTGCTCGACGTTTCCGATCTGGTGATGAAGTTCGACTTGGGTCGGGTCAGGCCCGATGGCACGCCCATCGAGATTTCGGCGGTTGATGGTGTCAGCTTCCAGATCCGGCCGGGCGAAACGCTTGGCCTCGTGGGAGAATCTGGCTCGGGCAAGTCGACCACTGCCTCGCTGGTCCTCAGGATGCAGAAGCCGACCAGCGGAGCGGTTCGGCTAGACGGCACCGACATCAGCACCATGGGCGACCGTCAGTTGCGCGATGTCAGGCGCAAGATGCAGGCCGTTTTCCAGAACCCCTATGCCTCGCTCAATCCGCGCATGCGGATTGGCGACCTCATTGCCGAACCTCTCAACGTCTTCGGTATCGGCACGAGAGCGGAGCGGGCCAAGGCCGCTGCCGACTTGCTGCACCGGGTCGGCCTCGCTCCCGATGCGCTGACGCGCTACCCGCACCAGATTTCTGGAGGGCAGCGGCAACGCGTCGCCATGGCGCGGGCGCTGGTGCTCAATCCCAGCCTGATCGTGCTGGATGAGCCTGTCTCTGCGCTCGACGTCTCGATCCAGGCGCAGATCACCAGGCTTCTCGCCGATCTCCAGGCCGAGCGCGGCCTTGCCTACCTCTTCATTGCCCACAACTTGGCTGTCGTGGCTGGGCTCGCCCATCGCGTGGCAGTGATGTATCTCGGCCAAATCGTCGAAATTGGCGATACCGAGCAGATTTATCGGGCACCGGCCCATCCCTATACACAGGCTCTTCTTGATGCGACGCTGGACCCCGATCCTCGGGTCGAGCGCCAGCGCAAGCATCAAGCACTTCGGGGTGATATTCCGACACCGGCCAATCCTCCGTCTGGCTGCCGCTTTCACACAAGATGCCCCATCGTGCAGGATATTTGCCGGCGTACCGCGCCGATACTGGCTGGTGGTCCTGACCGGGCCGTGAAATGCCATTTCCCGCTCGCGCCGGTCTCTGCCAATCCAACAAAAAAGGTGTCCTGAACTCATGAACCGCACCACCATCGTCAACGCCCGCCCCTGGGGCGACGAAGCCGCCGATATCGAAATCATTGACGGCGTCATTGCCCAGGTCGTGCCACACCGGCCTGACGCGACTTGGCAGGGCGAAATCGTCGATGGTCGCGGGCGGCTCGTGCTGCCGGCCTTCACCGATATTCATACCCATCTCGACTCAAGCCGGCTTGGCCTGCCGTTCCGTTCGCATAGCGGCGCTCCTGACGTGTGGGGCATGGTGATGAACGATCGCGCCAACTGGCGCTCGGCCCCCGGCACCGCCGCGTCGCGGGCCATCCACACGCTGGAGCTGATGATCGCGCGGGGCACGACCAAGGTGCGCAGCTACGCTCAGATCGACGCCGATTGCCGGCTGGAACGGTTTGAGGCCGTGTTGGCCGCCCGCGAGGCGCATCGTGCGCGTTCCGAGGTCAAGATCATCGCCTTCCCGCAAACCGGGTTTTCGCGCGAGGAGGGGGTAATACCGCTTATCGAGGAAGCGCTTGCCTCGGGTGCCGACGTCATGGGCGGAATCGATCCCTGCCAGCTCGAACGCAATCCGATCTACCATCTCGATGTCGTATTCGGGCTGGCTCGGAAGTATCAGGTCGAGGTGGATTTCCACCTGCACGAACCGGGCGATCTATGCGTCTTCAGCGTCGATCTGATCCTTGAGCGCGTGCGCGCGCTGGGTATGCAGGGCAAGGTCAGCATCTCGCATGCCTATTCCCTTGGCGGCGTGTCCGAAGCCACCACGCGACGGTTGATCGAGAAGTTCGCAGAGCTCGACATTTCCATGTGTACCGTCGCCCCGTCCGTCAGCACGGCTCTGCCAATTCGCGGCCTGGTCGAGGCGGGTGTTCGCGTTGGCCTGGGCGAAGACGGCATGCGGGATTATTGGAAGCCCTACGGCAATGCCGACATGCTCGACCGCACCTGGCAACTGGCCTTCACCAATAATTTCTCGCACGATCAGGACATCGAAATGTGCCTGGGCGTCGCCACCATCGGCAGCGCGTCCATCATGACGCCAAATCCGGTTTCGCGATTGGTTCGCGGCGGCCACCAGGGAGTCTTGGTCGGCAACCCGGCCGACCTGCTCCTCCTTGCCGGCGAGTCGCCGACCTCCGCGGTCATGGACCGCCCCACGGACCGAACCGTCTTGCACCAGGGTCGTGTCGTCGCGGACCAATTGGAACTGGTCTGATCGCCACGGGGGAATGGCCACTGTCCCTTGAGAACGTCGGGCGGAGCTATTATGCGCCGCCCCCATCTGTCTACTGTCACCCCGCTTCGGTCTTTACCGCAGGGGCCGGGCGTTTTCTCTGCAGCAAGCCTCATGGTGCCAAAAGATGCGCTTTCCCAGTTTCCGCACGCTCGCTCCATATCGTGCAATGTACCCTCCCAATCCCCATTGACGACCAACCGGACAAGGAGTATCTCCGGCCTCAGGACACCTCGCCCTAACGCGAGGCGCATAGGCCTGGGAGGGCCGCTTGAGATGGCTGATACGCCCCTGACCGCACCGGCGGTAAAACCGGCTAACCCCAATTTTTCGTCGGGTCCTTGTGCCAAGCGTCCAGGCTGGACGGTTGAAGCGCTTGCTGGCGCCTTGACCGGTCGTTCGCACCGGGCTAAGATCGCCAAGGCGCGCATTCAGCAGGCGATCGACCTGACTCGCGAACTCCTCGAAGTTCCCGCCGATTATCGCATCGGCATCGTTCCTGCTTCCGATACCGGCGCCGTCGAAATGTTCCTCTGGAGCGCGCTGGGCGCTCGGGGCGTCGACATGCTGGCCTGGGAGTCGTTCGGCGCCGGTTGGGTGACCGACGTGCAGAAGCAGCTCAAGCTTCCTGACGTTCGCGTGCTCGAAGCGCCCTATGGCGAACTGCCTGACCTGACGCAGGTCGATTTCAACCGCGATGTGGTTTTCACCTGGAACGGCACGACTTCGGGCGTGCGCGTGCCGAATGCGGACTGGATCCCGGCCAATCGCGAAGGCCTTACCATTTGCGATGCCACCTCGGCCGCCTTCGCGCAGAAGCTCGACTTTGCCAAGCTCGACGTCGTCACCTTCTCCTGGCAGAAGGCGCTGGGTGGTGAAGCCGCGCATGGCATTCTCATCCTGTCGCCGCGCGCCGTTGAACGTCTCGAGACCTACAAGCCCGACCGTCCGCTACCTAAAATTTTCCGCATGACCAAGGGCGGCAAGCTGATCGAAGGCATCTTCAAGGCCGAAACGATCAACACTGTTTCGATGATCTGCATTGAAGACGCGATCGACGCCATGCAGTGGGGCCTTCAGGTTGGCGGTTTGCAGGGTATGCAGGCCCGCGCCGATGCCAATTTCAAGGTGCTGGCCGATTGGGTGGAAGAGACCTCTTGGGTCGACTTCCTCGCCAAGAAGGCCGACCAGCGTTCGAACACCTCCGTATGTCTCTCGATCGTCGATCCGGAAATCATGGCGCTCGACGACGAAGGCCAGGCCGCGTTTGCCAAGGCTATCGTTGCCCGCCTCGATAAGCTCGGCGTCGGCTACGATTTCGGCTCCTACAAGGACGCTCCGGCAGGCCTGCGCATCTGGGCCGGTTCGACGGTGGAAGCTTCCGACCTTGCGGCCCTGACCCCGTGGCTCGACTGGGCTTTTGCTCAGGAAAAGGCCGCCCTCAAGACTGCTGCCTGAATTTTTGGCCCCGCCACGCGGCGGGGCACTCCCACTCATTCTCGCGGCGTCGCAGGTTCAAATCCTGCTCCCGCAACCAATATGCAGGAGGGCGCAATGCCCAAGGTTCTCGTTTCGGATAAGCTCAGCCCGACCGCCGTCCAGATTTTCAAGGACAATGGCGTCGAGGTGGATTACCTGCCCGATCTCGGCAAGGACAAGGAAAAGTTCCTTGAAGCCATTGGCCAGTATGATGGCCTCGCCATCCGTTCGGCCAGCAAGGTGACCGAGAAGATCATCGCTGCTGCGACCAATCTCAAGGTCATCGGCCGCGCCGGCATCGGTGTCGACAATGTCGATATTCCGGCCGCGACCAAGAAGGGCATCATCGTGATGAACACGCCCTTCGGCAATTCGATCACCACGGCCGAGCACGCCATCGCCATGATGTTCGCTCTGGCTCGCCAGCTGCCGGAAGCCGACGCTTCGACCCGCGCTTCGAAGTGGGAAAAGAACCGCTTCATGGGCGTCGAAGTCACCAACAAGGTGCTCGGCCTGATCGGCGCCGGCAATATCGGTTCGATCGTTGCCGACCGCGCCATCGGTCTGCGCATGAAGGTCATCGCCTTCGACCCCTTCCTGACCCCGGAGCGCGCCCAGACGCTGGGCGTTGAGAAGGTCGAGCTCGATGATCTTCTCGCCCGCGCCGATTTTATCACGCTGCACACGCCGCTGATCGATGCGACCCGCAATATTCTCAATGCGGAAAACCTCGCCAAGACCAAGAAGGGCGTGCGCATCATCAATTGCGCCCGTGGCGGTCTCATCGATGAAGAAGCGCTCTACAATGCGCTGAAGTCCGGCCATGTCGCCGGCGCAGCGCTTGATGTGTTCCTCGTTGAACCGGCCGAGAACAATCCGCTGTTCGATCTGCCCAACGTCATCTGCACGCCGCACCTTGGCGCTTCGACCACCGAAGCCCAGGAAAACGTCGCGCTGCAGGTTGCCGAGCAGATTTCGGCCTATCTCATGACCGGCGAAATCACCAATGCGCTCAACTTCCCGTCGATTTCGGCGGAAGAAGCCCCGATCATCACCCCCTGGGTGAAGCTTGCGGAAGCGCTCGGTTCCTTTGCCGGCCAGCTCACCGAAACCGGTATCAAGGGCATTCAGATCGAATTCGAAGGCACTCCGGCCGGGCTCAATATCCGTCCGATGGTCGCGGCCGCCATCAATGGCGTGCTGAAACCGTCGCTGGGTGACATCAACATGGTTTCGGCCCCGCAGATCGCCAAGGATCGCGGCATTACCGTCGAAACCACGACCCGCGACCAGCAGGGCGCCTATGAAGGCTATATCCGCCTGACCGTGACTACCGAGCGCCAGACGCGCGGCGTCGCCGGCACGATCTTTGCCAATGGCAAGTCGCGCATCATCCAGGTCAAGGACATCAACATGGAAGCCGAACTGTCGCCGTCCATGCTTTATGTCACCAACGAGGACAAGCCGGGCCATATCGGTCGCCTCGGCACGCTGCTCGGTACACTCGGCATCAATATCGCCAATTTCAACCTCGGCCGTGCCGAAGTGGGTGGCGATGCCATCGCCCTGGTCTCCATCGATGGCACGCTGACCGACGAGCAGCTTGGCAAGATCGCCGCGCTTGAGGGCGTCAAGCAGGCGAAGGCCGTCCGTTTCTAAAAGTCGGAATTATTGACAATTGCCCCGCCGGTTCACGCCGGCGGGGCTTTCTTTTTGGTGGTAGGGCGCGCTAGTGTCGCGCCGTTCCCCTTGCGCCGCCGTGTCGGCGCCATCCCCAAATTTCCGAGGTTCTTATGAAGACCTTCAAGGTGCCCCACACCGATCTCACCGTTTCGAGTGTCGTTCTGGGGCTCATGCGCATCGCCAAGATGAGCAATGCTGAAATCCAGTCCCTGTTCGGCGCGGCCGTCGATGCCGGCGTTACCGTGTTCGACCATGCTGATATCTATGGCGGCGAGCGTCACCGCTGCGAGGAACGGTTCGGCGAGGCCATCACGCTCTCTTCGGTCGAGCGCGAAAAGATCCTGATCCAGAGCAAGGTCGGCATCCGCAAGGGTTTCTTCGATTTTTCGTCCGAGCACATTTTGCAGACGGTCGATGAATCTCTCGCGGCGCTGCGTACCGACTATCTCGATGTATTGCTGCTGCATCGTCCGGATACCCTCGTCGAGCCCGAAGACGTCGCCTCGGCTTTCGACAAGCTCGCCGCTTCGGGAAAAGTTCGCCATTTTGGCGTTTCCAACCACACGCCGGGCCAGATTGAGGTGCTGAAAACAGCGGTGACGCAGCCGCTGCTATTCAACCAGGTCCAGCTCAGCATCACCCATGCCAATCTCTTTGCGCAGGGCGTTGCGGCCAATATGAACGGGCTCGACCAATCGATCAGCCGCGACAATGGCCTCCTCGATTATTCGCGCCTGAAAGGCATGATGCTGCAGGCCTGGTCGCCCTTCCAGAAGGGTTTTTTCGATGGCGTTTTCGTCGGCGACCGCGAGGAGTATGCCGAGCTCAACGATGCCCTGGATGAACTGGCGACCAAGTATGGCGTGACCCCCACGGGTATCGCCGTCGCCTGGATCACCCGCCATCCGGCCAATGTGCAGGTCGTCCTCGGCACCACAAAGCCCTCGCGTGTCGAAGAGTGCGCTGCCGGCTCCTCCGTGCCGCTGACGCGCGAGGAATGGTACCGCCTGTTCCGTGCTGCGGGACATACGCTGCCGTAAATCCAGTCGTCCCATCCTGAGGTGCTTTGCGCTGCAAAGCACCTCACCATTAGGGCTGCTGGTGCTAGGCGGTGCGTCTGCGCGCCGCCCACTCCGCCAGGACAATGCCGAAGATGATGATTCCGGCCGCGAGGAAGTGATAACCCTCAAGGCTCTCCCCGAGGATCAGCACCGAACCAAGCGTACCGAAAACCGGAATGAGATTATGGCTCGGCGCCGCGCGATTGGCGCCGACCAGTTCAACCCCGCGGGCATAGGCGATCTGGCTGAACATGGAGGGGAAGGTCGCGACATAGGCGATGACCAGCCATACCGTCGGCGAGGCATGGGCGAGGGTGCTGACAGAACCAAGCCCGCCGCCGAATAGAGCCAGCATGATCACCGCCGAACTCGCCGCACCGAAGAAGGACACGGCCATGAAGCTGAACATGTGCACCTTAGGCCGAAAACGCAGCGCCAGCGTGTAGCCGGTATAGGCGAGGCAGGCGAGGATGACAAAGCCGTCGCCGAGATTGATGTCCATGCGCAGGAGGCGCGAGGGATCGCCATGGGTCGCGGTCAGGATCACGCCAAAGATCGCCAGCAGCACGCCAAAGATCTGCAAGAGATTGGCGCGCACGCGGAAAAACAGAAAGTTTGCACCGAGAATCAGCATCGGCAGCGAGGCCTGTTCGATGGCCGAATTGACTGCTGTGGTCATGGTCAGGCCGACATAGAGCAAGACGTTGAAGAACGCATAGCCGACAATGCCGAAAGCCATCAGCACCGGCCAGGTGCGCTTCACTTCCGCCCAGTCGTTCCGCAAGTGCCTGTAGGAAAAGGGCAAAATAAACAGCGTCGCCAAAACGCAGCGGCAGGCAAGCAGCAGGAAGGGGCTGATTTCGCCCACGACCAGTTTGGCTGCAACCACATTGCCGCCCCAGAAAAGCGGCGCCAGAACCAGCAGGAGATAGGGCTGATCGAGAATTCCGGCGGAAATGCCGCGCTTTTCAGTGGTCTGCGGCTTTGTCATTGCGGCTTCAGTGATGTAAGGACAGTCGGACTTATCAGTTATTCGGCTGCAATCAAACCCGCGAGGGGCGGTGGCCGAACGGACGGATGTCCGCAACCTGGGTAAGGGTGCTGCCAGCACAGCCGGCCCGATTTCATCGTGCCGGATTTTGGCACGCCTCAGTTTAAGGAAGACTGGACTATGGCGAATGTGGTTGTCGTCGGCTCTCAGTGGGGCGACGAGGGCAAGGGCAAGATCGTGGATTGGCTCTCGGAGCGCGCCGACGTCGTCGTGCGTTTCCATGGTGGTCACAATGCCGGCCATACGCTTGTCATCGATGGTGTCAGCTACAAGCTGGCGCTGCTGCCTTCGGGCCTCGTGCAGGGCAAGCTGTCGGTGATCGGCAATGGCGTGGTCGTCGATCCCCATCACTTCGTCCAGGAAATGGCCAAGCTGCGTGGCCAGGGCGTCAAGATCACGCCGGAAATCCTGCGCATCGCCGACAATGCGCCGCTGATCCTGTCGCTGCATCGCGAATTGGATGGCATCCGCGAAGACGCTAATTCCGGTCTCAAGATCGGCACGACGCGCCGCGGCATCGGCCCGGCCTATGAGGACAAGGTTGGTCGTCGCGCCATCCGCCTCATCGACCTCAGTGAACCCGATACGCTCATGCCCAAGATCGAGCGTCTCCTCAGCCACCACAATGCGCTGCGCCGGGGCATCGGTCTCGCCGAAATCGAAGCCCAGACCATCTATGACGAGCTGACCTCCATCGCTGGCGAAATCCTGCCCTTCATGGACCAGGTATGGCGCGTGCTTGACGACAAGCGCCGCGAAGGCGCCCGTATCCTCTTCGAAGGTGCACAAGGCGCGCTCCTCGACAACGATCACGGCACCTATCCTTTCGTGACCTCGTCCAACACCGTTGCCGGCCAGGCTGCCGCTGGTTCTGGCCTTGGCCCCACGGCCATCGGCTATGTGCTGGGTATCACCAAGGCCTATACGACCCGCGTCGGCGAAGGCCCGTTCCCCTGCGAACTCGGCGACGAGATCGGTCGTCACCTGGCAACTGTCGGAAAGGAGGTAGGCGTCAATACCGGCCGTCCGCGCCGCTGCGGCTGGTTCGATGCCGTTCTGGTGCGCCAGACTGTCAAAACCTCGGGCATTACCGGCATCGCGCTCACCAAGCTCGACGTGCTTGATGGCCTCAAGGAGATCAAGGTCTGCGTCGGCTATGAGCTTGATGGATCACGGATTGATTATTTGCCCGCCTCAATGGGGGCACAAGCTCGCGTTAAGCCTATTTATGAGACACTCGAGGGCTGGTCGGAAACGACGGCCGGAGCGCGCTCCTGGGCCGAGCTCCCGGCACAGGCCGTAAAGTATGTTCGCTATATCGAAGAGCTGATCGGGGCCCCGGTCGCGCTTCTGTCTACCAGTCCGGAACGGGCGGATACCATCTTGGTGGTTGACCCGTTCCAAGACTGATAAACTTTGCTAAAAGACGTCGCTGCAATTGTGAGTACCCAGTAGCCTATGGCGGACTATAAGGAGCTGTTGCGCCGAGCGATCTCGGCGCTGCCGGAGAACAACGGAGCTGCGCGACGCGCAGTTTATGAAAAGGCGCGCGCGGCCCTGGTCGGACAATTGCGGGCTATCCAGCCTCCTTTGCCTGCCCGCGAGATCACGCAGCACCGGCTCCAGCTCGAAGATTGTATCCGCCAGGTCGAACAGGAAGCGAGCGAAGCGGTCATCAGCCTCGGGCGCGACAACCTGTTTGCTGCGCGCCCGGCACCCGCCGCAGCGGCTCCCGCGGCCGCAGCGCCGCCTCCAGCAGCACCGATCCCGCGGGCGCCCGAACCGGCGCCCGTGGTGGAAGCCAAGCCCGTCATTGCCGAGCCTCTCCCGGCAGCCGTCGCCAAACCCGTCGAACCGCCCGCTCCCGTAGTGGTCGAGGCGGAAGCCGAGCCTGAATCGGACGAATTGCCGGCCGATGTCGTGCCGACCGAAGCGGTCGAGGAGGACGAAGGTCCGCTCTCGATCGAAGAGATCATCGGTCAGGCCGCGAGCGTCAGCGGCGCCCAGGTCGAACCCGTTGTGGCCCCCGTTCCGGCGCAGGACGAGGTCGCAGCCCCGCCGCCAGTGCACGCGGTGGTCGAGGAGATTACTCCGCCTCCCGTTTCGGCTCCGGTGCCGCTCAAGCGCCCCAGCATTCTGCCGCGCCGCGATGCCTCGGCTGCCGTCAGCACTGCCGCCAATGGCGGTTTTGGTGCCCAGCCGGTTTTGGCGCGCGTCGAGCCTTCCATCGGATCGAGTGCCGCCCTGGCCCGCCAGGCTGTGGTCGAGCCCGAAATCAGCGTCATCGAACCGCAGGTCGAAACAGCCCTTTCGAGCGTGCGCGAGGTTGAAGTCGAGCCCGACGAGACGCGCGAAGCCGAAGGCGCCATCGAACGGGCCATCGAAACGCTTGATCGCGAAGCCCGCGGCGAGCCGACCGAAATGTTGCCCGAGCGCGAAACCCGCGCGGCGCTCGACGAAACCCTTGTCGATGAAAACGCCGATTCCAACGCTTTTGACGCAGCCGATGGCGAACGGCGCTCCGGCGCGGGCATGACGATCTTCCTCATCGTCTTTGCGCTTCTCCTGGTTGGCGCCGGTGGCGCCGGCTTCTGGGCCTGGCGCGAAGGCTATGTCGATCTCGACCAGATGTTCGGTCGGGCCGAACCGGCCGTGACCGAGACCGCCGAAGCTCCCGTGCCCACGACCCCGACGCTCGACGCTCCGGCGTCGCCCGATACCACGACCGGTCCTGGCAATACGGCAACGACCACGACCAGCGAGCCGACCACGGCCATCGAAGGCATCGATCTCGACGAGCGGCTGGAGCCGACACCGGAAGCGGTGACCCCGAGCGGCACAGAAACAGTGCTGCCCTCGATCAATGGTGGTGAGAACAAGACCGAAGAACGTCTCTCCGGCGCCGATACCAGCATCGCCGCAACCAATGACCCCGCCAATAGTGTCGACCCGGCCGTGCTCGCCGGCAGCCAATCGCTGCTACTCGAGGCCTCGGCCGATGGCCGCACCGGTGCGGTGCCCTTCTCGGGCACGGTCGAATGGACCAAGGGCGAGGACGAATTGGGCCTGCCGACCCTTGTCGGCGAAGCCAGTATTCCGGCGCGCAACCTCAACGTCTCGGTGACGATCCGCAAGAATGGCGATCCGAGCCTGCCGGCCAGCCACCTGATGGAAGTCAATTTCGACGTCAACGACACCTTTGTCGGCGGCGCGATTTCGAGCCTGCCGGGCGTGCTCCTGAAGAACGAGGAACTCGTGCCCGGCACGCCGCTGGTCGGCGCCTCGGCCCGCGTCATGGGCAATAGCTTCCTCTTCGCGCTCTCGGCTTCGCCAGACGACCAGACGACCAATTCGCAGCTTCTGGAATCGCGCCGCTGGCTCGACCTCGCCATCGTCTATGGCACAGGTCGCAATGCCATCCTGACGCTCGAAAAGGATTCCGATGCGCAGGCGCTGTTCAACGAAGTGTTTGCTGCCTGGGCGCAGTGATCAGGCCGGCGTGAGCCGGCCTTCCGTCAGGCGATAGCGGCGCGCGGCAAGCGCCGCTATGTCGTCCTCGTGATGGCTCACAAGGATGGTGTGCCAACCTTCGCTTCTGGTCAGTTCGCCCACAAGCGCGCGGATGACCTGCCGCGTTTCATCATCGAGCGCGGAGAAGGGTTCATCCAGCAGCAGGATTTCGCGGTGGCGCAGCAGCGTACGGGCCAGCGCCACGCGCTGCTTTTGTCCGCCTGAAAGGGTTGCCGCGGTCTGGTCGGCAATGCCTTCAAGCCCGACGCGCCGCAAAACATCGTCAACCCGCTGCCGGCTTTCCGCCTTGCCGCTCCCCCTGGGGAGACCGAGGGCGACATTTTCGCGGGCGCTGAGATGATCGAAGAGATTGTCCGATTGCAGCAGCAGCGAGAGTGGCCGCGTTTCGGGCGGCAGTGGCAGCAGATTGGTGCCATCGAGCGTCAGGGTGCCGTTCTTGGGCGTGAGAAAGCCGGCGATGAGATCGAACAATGTCGACTTGCCGGAGCCGCTTGCCCCCGAAATGGCTGTCACCGAACCGGCTTCGGCCTCGAAGGAAAAGTCATAGGTCTGCGTCGCTTTCCCATAGGCGAAGGCGAGGTGCTCAGCGCGGAGCATGGGCGATCCTTTCAAAGAGGCGGGGCAGGCCGACAAAGGCAATGATAGTGCCCACCAGCAGGATGGCGGCGATGGCCGCGGCATCATTGCTGCGATAGGCGCCGAGAGCGCGGAACATCATCAGTGGCAGGGTCTGGAAATCCTGCGTACCGAAGAGGGCAATGACGCCGAGATCGCCAAGCGAAAAGCAGAAGGCGAGGGCGAGCATGAGCCCGATATCTTTCCCGAGCAGCGGGTATTCCACCCGCCAGAACTGTTGCCAGCCCGAAAGCCCCAACGAGCGGATGAGTTTTCCACGCGCCCGTACCATCGCATCGAGCGGTGGTCCGAGCGTTGCTACGGCAAAGGGCAGCGCGAGAAGGCTATTGGCGATGATGACCACCACGGGCGCCGCTTGCGCCGGAGCAAGCCCGAGATTGCGCACGATCAGGAAGAAGCCCAGCGAGAGAACGACAGCCGGCACGGCGAGATAGGCAAAGCTGGGCGTCCCCAACAGAATGCGCACCGGCCTTTTGCCGCTCGCCGCGCGGCCCAGCGTCAAAGCGAGGGCGAGCAACAGCGTCAGGATGGCCGAGGCGCTGCCGATGATGAGGCTCGTTGTCAGCGACCACCAGAAGGTCGATTGTGCTAGCACCCGACCGAAGCCGGAAACCACGCCGTCAATCAATACCGACAGGAGCGGCAGTGCAAAGCCGACCGTGGCCAGCAGCAGCACCAGCCATTGCAGCGCCTGCGCGGGGAGGGCGTCGCGCCAGCTCGGCGCAACCGAACGGCCATGCACGCTGACAACGGGCGTGCTGGCCGAAGCGAGGAGAATGACCACGGCGCAGACCGCAATCTGGGTCAGCGCCAGCCGCACCGCGCCAACGAGATCGAAATCGAGCCGCACGGCGGAATAGATGGCAACTTCCAGCGTCTGATTGGCCGGCCCGCCGCCGAGCAGCAGCACGATCGGGAAGCTGGTGAACGCCAGCAGAAAGATGATGGCGCCAAGTCCCGGCAGGCTCGAGCGTATGGCTGGCCAGTCGATCAGCGCAAAACGCTGTGTCGCCGAGAGTGCCAGGGATTGCCCGACCTTCAGCCGCGTTGCCGGAATGGCATCGAGTCGCGCGAGGAGGATACGGGCGGCAAAGGCGCCATCGAGAATGACGTGGGCGAGCAGGATGCCCGAAAGCCCGAAGGCCGGATTGCCGAGCGAAAAACCGAACAGCGCCTCGCTCGTCTGATTGATCCAGCCATTGCGCCCCCAGATGGAGAGGAGTCCGAAGGCGACCACCATGCCCGGCGTAACAATGGCCGCGGCAAAGAGGCCGACGACGAGATCGCGTCCCGGAAAGCGCAAGCGGTTCAGCGCCCAGGCGAGTGCCGTGCCGACAGCGAGAGACAGCACGGTCGTCAGGCCGGCCTGAATGGCGGTCATGCGCAGCAGATGGAAAATGTCGACCCGCGAGGCGCTACTTGGTTCAGTCGCGGCGTCGAGAATGGCCCAGAGCACGGCCGCGATCAGGCCGGCAATGGCAATGGCGAGAACGCCTGAAACAGCGATGCGGGCAGGGCGGGGGGGAAGCAATTCAGCCGACATAAGTACCCCCACCCTTGATCCCTCCCCACAAGGGGGAGGGAGACCCTGGAGCCGAAGGCCGGCGCAATGACATAAGCAAGCGCGGGCGCACCTCCCTCCCCCTTGTGGGGAGGGAATGAGGGTGGGGGTATTCACGTTACTGCACCGCCGCCAGCATCTCGTCGATCCAGGCCGAGGAGTTAGCCAGAATATCCTCATCACTGAGCTGCAGCGTCTTTTCAGGCTGCGGCAGGCCGGCAAAGGCCGGATTGAGGTCAGCCCCGAGATCAACCACCGGGAACATCCAGTTGGTCGTCGGGATGATCTTCTGGCCCTCGGGCGAAGCGAACCAGGCCAAAAATTGCTTGGCCAGTTCCTGCTGATCCGAAGATTTCAGGACGCCAGCCACTTCGATCTGCGGGTAATGACCCTCTTCGAACAGCGCCGCCTTGATGGTTTCATCCTTGTCTTCGATGATGTGATAGGCGGGCGAGGTCGTATAGGAGAGCGCCATATCGGCCTCGCCATCGAGGAAGAGCGAGTAGCTCTCGCTCCATTCGCGCGTCACCGTGAGAATATGCGGCTTGAGGCCTGCCCAGATTTCGGAGGCGCGATCGCCATAGGCCGCCTTGATCCAGAGCACGAGGCCAAGGCCCGGGGTTGCCGAACGCGGGTCCTGCACCACGATCTTGAAGTCTTCCGGCATGGCAATCAGCTCTTCGAACGACTTTGGCGGCGTTGCCGTCCGGTCCGTGTCGTACATGAAGGCAAAGTGCGAATAGTCGAAGGGCACGAATTGCGCGTCGGTCCAGGCTTCCGGCAGCGCCAGATTGTCGAGCGTCAGGCCATGATCGGCAAAAAGCCCCGTGGCGCGGGCTTCCCCGGCAATGGCGGTATCGAGCCCAACGATAAGATCGGCTTCCGTCGTCGCGCCTTCGAGCTGCACGCGGCGCAGCGTGCCAATCGAGGAGTCGGCAGCGACCCAGTTGAGCTTGCAGTTGCAGATCGGCTCGAACGCGGCCGAAAGCTGCGGGCCGGGGCCCCATTCGGCGGCAAAGCCGTCATAGGTATAGATGGTGAGCGTGGGCACGTCCTGCGCCTGCGCAGAAACAGCAGACAATCCAATAAGGACCGCAAGCGCCATGGAGACGGATTTGACCATTTGGTCATCCCTTCAACGGTTGCGGCCATGGGAGAAGGGCATGTGTCAATGGGAAGAGCACGAAAAGGCGCTCTTGCCATCTCGAACTTCCTCCGCCAGCATGACCTGGTTCAGGTTCAATGGGTAACTCTCAGCTCCGGCTTGCATCCGGAACACCCCAGCGAGACGGGTCGGACCTTATTGAGAGAAATGTGACAGTGCAAGTGACTTCAGAACGCAGCCCGGAAGCGCTGCCGCTGGTCTTCGCGTCCCCCCTCGCCATTGTCGGCGGGGGCACGGTAGACGGGGCTTTGCTGCGTGAATTGGCCGAAAAGGGCGTGGCCCTTGTCGGGGCCGATGGCGGTGCAGATACGATCGACGCAGCCGGACTTTTGCCCGATGCCGTGATCGGCGATCTCGATTCCCTGACGAATCGCGCCGCCTGGGAGAGCCGCACCCGCGTCATCCATATCCCCGAACAGATCACCACCGATTTCCAGAAGGCGCTCTATTCGACCGAGGCGCCGGTCACCCTCGCGCTGGGCATGACCGGCAAGCGTCTCGACCACACGCTCGCCGCCCTCAGCGCCGTGCTGCAATATGCCCCGACAAGGCGCCTCATGCTCGTCGACGAGGTCGATGTCGCCCTCGCCGTCACCGGTTGCGTCTCATTCGAGGCAGGAAAACGCGAGCGCGTTTCCATCCACCCGCTCGCCCCCATCCGCTTCGTCCGCTCTTCGGGACTTTTCTACCCCATGGATGGCCTGCTACTCGAACCCGGCGGCCTCATCGGTACCTCCAACGAAGGCGTCGGCGCCCGCGTGGAAGTGGAACCGGAGGACGAAACCCCCTGGCTTCTTATTCTTGGCAAGGAGCGGCTCTGGGATCTGGTCGCCGCCTAAAACAAAAACTCCCGCGTCTCTTTCGAAACGCGGGAGCCATATCTTCAATCGCTAATGCGCCTAGTGTGCTTGCGCAGCCTGCTGCACGGCTTCCTGCACCTTTTCGAAGGCACGGACTTCGATCTGCCGGATGCGCTCGCGGCTGACGTCGTATTGCTGGGCCAGTTCTTCGAGCGTCGCGGGATTATCCTGCAGGCGGCGGGCCTGGAAGATGGCGCGTTCGCGTTCGTTGAGCACGTCCATGGCCTGATTGAGCAGGGTCATGCGCTCGTCGAATTCCTGGGTTTCACCCAGGCTCGTTTCCTGGTCCGGCGTGTCGTCGACCAGCCAGTCCTGCCATTCCGACGATCCCTCATCCGCCCGCATGGGCGAGTTGAGCGAAGCGTCACCGGACAGACGCGCATTCATCGACACCACGTCGTCTTCGGTGACGTTGAGCGTCGTCGCGATCTGCTTGATCTGGTCCGGATGGAGGCTTCCATCGTCCAGGGCCGCGATCTGTCCCTTGACCTTGCGCAGGTTGAAGAACAGGCGCTTCTGGGCGGCGGTGGTGCCGATCTTTACGAGGCTCCACGAACGCAGCACATATTCCTGGATGGCGGCCCTGATCCACCACATGGCGTAGGTCGCGAGCCTAAAGCCCTTTTCGGGCTCGAAGCGCTTGACCGCATGCATGAGGCCGACATTGCCTTCGGAGATGACTTCAGAGATCGGCAGGCCATAGCCACGATAACCCATGGCGATCTTGGCGACGAGGCGCAGGTGGCTGGTGATCAGCTTCTGGGCCGCGCCTGGATCGGCATGTTCCTTGTAGCGCTTGGCGAGCATATATTCTTCATCCGGTTCCAACATGGGGAACTTGCGGATTTCCTGCAGATAGCGGCTAAGGCCGCCTTCCGAGGAGAGGACGGGCAAATTGGTTTGGGCCATGGACGCACCCCCTTTCGTATCCCCCGCATTGCGCGGGCGGAAGAATCTCCCCCTGTCCATACGGCACAGGCGAAGACGCACCGCCTAATATAGGCGGCAGTTTGGCGAATTTAAGAGGCCGACACGCAAGATGACATTACAATTTCGACAGGATGCCTTGCTCCCTGCGCAAGCCGGTTTCTTAATATACGATCCAAGGGAGCTTCCGGTTCTCTCAACTTCGTGTGAGGGCGGGGCTAGAATACCAGGCGTTCGGCGAGGCGTTGCGGCACGCCGGGATCGTGAGCGGGCAGCAATAGGGTCGGTTCGGCCGCGCAGAACTCTTTGATGGCGCGCAGCGTCCGGCGGGACAAGGCGGGGTCGAAGGTGACGCCATCGGGCCGCTCTGCCCTCAAGTCGGCCTCGGCATAGGTGGCGTCGCCTGCGAGGAAATAGACGAGATCAGGCGTCCGCACGATCACCGAGGCGTGGCCCGTGGCGTGGCCGGGCGTCGGCACCAGGGCGATGCTGCCGTCCCTGGTGATCGGGTAGGAGGCGGCAAAGGGGCCGATGGCCGGGCCGGTGAAGTCGATCAGCTCGGGCCGCAGCCAGATCGGCCAGCGTTGCGGCAGGCAGCCCGCCATCTTGCCCGAGAACCCGCGCGAGGCCTGCCAGCTTTCGCGTGTCACCAAGATACGGTTATGCGGGAAATGATCGAGCCCGCCGGTATGATCGTGATGCATATGGGTGAGAATGACGGCGGCAATATCGCGCGCCGGATCGATCCCCATGGCGCTGAGCCGCGGGCCGATTTCTTCGGCCGGCGCCACCTTGATTTGCACCTGCTTGAAGAACGGATTCCAGTCCGGCAGATAGCCCGGCACCGAATTGCGCCAGGTGTCGCCCGTGTCGACCAGGAACCGGCCTTCGGGATGCTCGATGAGATAGGCGAAGATCGGCATGGGCTCGACCCAGTTGTGGTCGCGAAAGATATCGATCTTGCGACCGATGCCGCTCCTCCCTTCGCGCCCCAATCGCTGCGCCGTCTTCATCCGGGCCTTGCCCGTTTCAATTGCCGTCACCGTGATCATTTTCGCACCATAAAAGAACGATCGTTCTATATATCGCGAAAGCTGACTTGTAAAGAACGATCGTTCTTTTTATAAGGCGCCATGCCCAGATTGACCGAAGAGCGCCGCCAGCAGCGGCGCGACCAGATTCTCGATGCCGCCCGCGGCTGCTTCCTGCGCCAGGGGCTGCATTCCACTTCCATGGACGACATCATCGCCGCCTGCGGCCTCTCGGCCGGCGCGGTCTATGCGCATTTCAAGGGCAAGGACGATATCATCGTTTCGGCCCTCGCCGGTTCGATGCTGCGGCTCGAAGAGGTGCTGGCCCCGTGTTTTGCCGAGCGGCCCTTGCCGCCGCCGGCGGCTTTTCTTTCCGGTCTCATCGCAGCCATAGAGCATTTCGCGCAACGCGCCGGCTTCGACCTGCGTCAGGTGGCGGTGCTGGGCTGGGCCGAATCCCAGCGCAATCCGGCCATGGCCGACATTCTCACGGCTGCGCATGCGCGCTATCGTCTGGCGCTCGAAACGATCGTCGCGCAATGGAAAGCCCAGCAACTGATAGCCCCGGAAGCCGATGCCGGGGCCGTGGCGGCGACCCTGCTGACCCTCGTCATGGGCAATACGGCCGAAGCCGCGATTTTCAAGGGCAGTTCCGGCGCTCCGGGCGCCGGGCTTGCCTGGCTTTAGCGCGCAAAAGCCTTGTCATAGGGTTCGAGCGCGTCCTGCAGTGCCTGCAAGTCCTCGGGCATGTCAGCCTCGAACATCATCTCTTCGCCCGTCACCGGATGCTCGAAGCCGAGTTCGGCGGCATGCAGCGCCTGCCGCCCAAGGGCGCGAATGGCGCCGGCCAATTCCGCGGGCAGGCGATTGACCTTGGTCGCATAGCCCGAGGCATAAATCTGGTCGGCGACCAGCGGATGGCCGATATGGGCCAGGTGTACGCGGATCTGGTGGGTCCTGCCGGTTTCGAGCTGGCACTGGATGCGGGTAATGTCCCACTTCTCTTCGCCATAGCGCGCTTCCACGGCATAGTGCGTGATCGCCTCGCGCCCATCCTTGCGCACGGCCTGCTTCAGCCGATTGCCGGGATCGCGCCCGAGCGGCGCATCGACCGAGCCCATGGCGCTCTGCGTCGAACCCCAGGCATAGGCGATATAGGCGCGGTGCAGCGGCCCAGTGCGGCCGTGATCGGCAAATTGCTCGGAGAGATGCTTGTGCGCCTTCTCGGTCTTGGCGGCCACCATGACGCCCGAGGTGTCGCGGTCGAGCCGATGCACGATGCCGGGGCGCTTGACCCCGCCAATGCCTTTCAGGCTTTCCCCGCAATGGAAGATCAGCGCATTGACCAGCGTGCCATTGGGCGAGCCGGGAGCAGGGTGCACCACCATGCCAACGGGCTTGTTGATGACGATGAGGTCGTCGTCCTCATAGAGGATATCGAGCGGAATATCCTCTGCCGCCGGTTCGGGATCTTCCGGGGGTGGGGCAAGAAGGACGATTGTCTCGCCGGCCTTCAAGCGATACTTGGGTTCGCTGACGGGTTTGCCGTCGATGGTGACGGCGCCATTGAGGATCAGGTCCTTGATGCGGCTGCGACTCAGGACGTCGTGCTCTTTGGCGAGCACGGCATCGAGCCTGCCCCCGGCGTTGGTTTCATCGACGACAAGTTCGATCGGCTCGCCCTCGAATTCGAAATCGGTATCGTCCGCCATGAGTGATCCTGAAAAGTCCGGCAATAAGCCCGCCCCTGCCGAAACCGAAGTCTCGCCCGAGGCTGCCGCCGCTATTGGAAAAGCACGCCGCTCGGCGGGTGTCGCCATGGGCATCATGTTGCTGGGCTTTATGGCGATTGGCGTGGCCGTTGTCTATCGCCTCATGCGCGATGCGCCCCCGCCGACCATCGCCGCAAGCGTCAGCGTGCCCCAGGGTTCGGAGGTGCTTTCCTCGCTCACCGTCGATGGCACCATCCAGGTCACCTATCGCGCCGGGGGCGCGGTGATGCTGGCCGTGTTCGATTCCAAGACCGGCGAATTGCGCCAGAGCACGGAAATCGCGGCGCGGTAGTGCTGGAGGGCCTAGCGCCCCTGAATTTCCCGCAGCGCTGCGAGGCGATCCGACACCGAACCGCGACGCGGACCTTCGCCCGTCGGCGGCTCCAGCGTGCCCATTGTCTCGCCATCGTCGGCAAAGCGCTGGACACGGTCGAAGAGGCTCTCTTCGACATTGGTTTCGAGCGGCGTATCGTGATCGACGGCATAGACCAGCCGGCTGACGCTGGCGGCGATATCATTGAGCTTTTCGCGCAGATGCGCCTCTTCGAACCGCTCGGTCTGCCAATCGGCAAGGATCGAGGATTCGACATTGGCGACCTTGGAACGCAGGCGCTCCACCTCGTCTTCGAGGCCAAGCTTGTCGGCCAGCAATTGCTCGACGCGGCCATTGCTCTCTGCAACTGCCTCGCTCGACTCTGCCAATAGGGCATTGAGCCGATTTTCGGCGCTGGCCATGCGTGCTTCCGCCGCCACCAGCGCTTCGGCATTTTCCTCGTCGCGCGCATCGCGCCGGGCGAGGGCATCGCGCATCTGGGCGATGGCGGCATTGGCGTCCGAGGAGCGGCGATCGGAATTTTCCAACCGCTCGATCAGGCTGCGCGCCTGCTCTTCGAGAAAGCTGGCGCGCTTGCGCTCGATGGCGAGCAGCGCAGTCAGCCGATCGACATCCTGGTCATAGTCGCCGCTGAGGTTTTCGCCGCCGGTTGCCTCCGGAAAACCCTCGCGCAGGCTCCCGCGCAGGGTTTCGATTTCTTCCTGGCGCACTTCAACGTCGCGGTCGCGCATGCGCAACCGCTGGGCGAGGTCCGTGCCGTCTTTTTCAAGCTCCAGAATACGCGCCCGCAGATCGACCTGCCGGCTTTCAAGCTCGGAAACCACGGCCATGTGCTGCTCGCGCTCGGCTTTCAACGCACCGAGATCGGTGCGCTTCTGGTTCACATCGCTCAATTGCTCAGCGAGCCGCTTGCGCAGCGTCTCGACATTCATTTCGAGCCGGCGGGTCGAAAGCGCGAATTCGGCCCGCAACTGGTCCTTGTCGGCGCGGAATTCGGAGAGGGTGATCGGGGTCGCAGCTTCGATGCGGCGCTTGGTCAGGCGTACGGCACGTTTCCACACCGCCGGCATGATGATCAGCGCGACCAGCCCTGCCACCAGCAGGCCCAGCGCAAAATACATCATGTTTTCGATCAGCATCGTGCGTACTCCGGCTGCAAGCAGCCCCGGCAAAGCCGGCTCGTCCATATTCCGATTTACCGCTCAGGTTTTATCCTGGCCATCTCCACAGAAGATTAACCCTAACGGCTTTAGGACACGAGTCACGAAAAAGCCGGGGACAAAGCCCCGGCTCATCAATTTGCTCAACGGAAAATCCTGCCGTCAAAACGGGTTCCAGGTCGGTTGATTGGTGAAGTTGAGATAGCCGACATTGATGCCGAGACGGGCGCCGACGCCGGAACGGATCGGCACGACCACCACATTGCCGCGCTTGGTCACGGTCATGCCCAGGCCACCGATCACATAGGCGGAGCCATCGACGCCGGGATAGCGGCCCAGAATTTCCTCGATGGTCTGCAGATTATAAACCAGCATCATGACCTTCGAGCCGTCGCCGCCGACGTCGAAACCGATGCTCGGACCCTGCCAGAAGATCGAATATTCCCCGGCATTGCGGGTATAGAGTTTGCCCTCGCCATATTTGGCGCCGACAAAAAGCGCGCCGCCGGCTTCCTCGCCGAGGATATAGCCATTGGGCAGGCCGAACTGGCTCACGGCCTTTTCAACGACCGAGGCGAGGCCCTGGCTGGCAGAGCCGAAGAACTGGTGTCCGCTTTCGACCAGTTCTTCACCGGAATAGGTATCGCTCAGCGAACCCTGTGCCAGGGCGGGCGCCGCGGCGGGCAGTGCGAGCGCCAGCAAAAGGGCACCGATTTTGGCCAGGCGTTTGAACATGGATCATCTCCCTTGGGCGGCTCAGCGTGGTTACGAAGACATTAAGGTCTTTGCGGCAAATTTACCGCCGACGACGTGCCGTTCCTGGATTTCGATCATGCAGCAAACCTCTAAACAAATCTTAACCATGTTCGCCGTGGTGCTGCCGCTTTTCTGGCCGTTTTCCGCCCATTTTACCCCCGCGCTCGCTCAGTCCGTCGTCAGCTACATCACCACCGATCCGCTCACCGGCATCGCCATCGGCGGCATGGATCCGGTCTCCTATTTCACCGAAACCGCGCCGCAGCCGGGCAAGCCGGAATATGAATTCTACTGGATGGGCGCGCCCTGGCATTTTGCCAATGAGGCCAATTTCGAGGTTTTCAAGCGCCATCCGGAAATCTATGCGCCCCAATATGGTGGCCATGGCGCCATGAGCATGGCGCGCGGTTTCGTTTCGGATTCCGATCCGCGGCTCTATACCGTGTTCAAGGACCGCCTCTTCCTCTTCTATTCGGCAGCCAATCGCGAGGCATTCCTGCTCGCGCCCGATGCTGCCGCCCGCCAGGGCGCCGCGAACTGGCCCTCATTGTCCAAAACGCTATCGACGCAGTAGTGCTGCGCCGCGCCTCCCTTTATCCTCTCAATGACTGATTCACCGCTTCGGCGGGCATGGAGACCTAAGATGACCGATATCATTGAGCTCAAGGCAACGGACCTCGCCGCAATGCTGTGCTCGCGGGTTTGCCATGACCTGATCAACCCCATCGGCGCCATCGGCAACGGGCTCGAAGTTCTTGCCGATCCCTCGCAGGCCGAAATGTCGGAAGGCGCGCGCGACCTCATCGCCAGCGCCGCCAAGCAGAGCCGCGCAAAACTCGAATTCGCCCGCCTCGCCTATGGCGCTTCCTCGACCGCCGGTACCGATATCGATACGCGCGAATGCGAGCGCGTCGCACGCATTCTCTTCGATATCGAAAAAGCCGATCTCGACTGGCAGGTGCCGCTGATCCTCCTGCCCAAGCACAAGGCCAAGCTCCTCATGAACATGTTGCTGATCGCAGCGGGTTCCGTGCCGCGCGGCGGCCTCGTCACGGTCAAGGTCACCGGCCCCGCCGGCGAAGAAAAGTTCGAATTCAATTCCAAGAGTGACCCGGAAAAGCGCCAGAAGACCCTGGTTCCTTCCGGTTCCGCCGGCCTTCTCTCGGGCATGCCGGAAGAAGGTTCGGTCGATGCCCGCGGCATCCAGCCCTTCTATACCGGCCTTCTCGCCCGCATGACCGATATGGAGCTCGATATCGGCATCGAAACCGACGTCTTCTTCTTCACCGCGATTCCGAAAGCCAAGGAAGAAGCGGTGGCCGAAGAGGCCAAGGCGGAGACCGCCGGCGAATAGTTGGCACTTTGCTAACCATTCCCAAACCACTTACCGCGCATAGTCCGGGCAGCGCCTGTCTGCCCGGAGCTTTGTCATGCCCACATGCCTGATCGTTGACGACTCCACCGTCGTACGCAAAGTGGCGCGCCGTATTCTCGAAGATATCGATTATACGGTCGAAGAGGCGGAAGACGGCCAGGAAGCCTTCGAAAAGTGCAAGGCGAACATGCCCGACGCGATCCTCCTCGATTGGAACATGCCGATCATGAGCGGGCTCGAATTTCTGAAGCTTCTGCGCGCCTATATTGGCGGGGAGAAGCCGCGCATCGTCTATTGCACGGTCGAGCATGACATCGGCGCCATCGCCCTTGCCCGCAAGGAAGGCGCCGACGATTATATGCTGAAGCCGTTCGACCGGAACAGCCTCGAAGCCAAGTTCGACCTCAGCCGGATCGAAGCGGCCTAGGCCGCCACCTCCGCCGCCCTGCCGAGCAGATAAGCCTTCTCGCGCTCGTTGCGCGTCAATTCCGCCGCCTTCAGAAAATCGAGATTGGCTTCCGTATGCCGCTCGAGCTTGCGGAGGAGGTCGCCGCGCACGCCATAGAGCAGGTGATAATTCTCCAGCATGCCGCCGGCATGGATGGATTCGACGAGAGGCAGCGCCGCCGCCGGCCCTTCGGCCATGGATACCGCCACGGCCCGGTTCAATTCGACCACCGGCGAGGGCATGATTTCCACCAGCACGGCATAGAGCGACGCGATCCGCCGCCAATCCGTATCGCCGGCCCGACGGGCCCTGGCGTGGCACGCCGCAATGGCGGCCTGCAAGGCATAGGGCCCGGCAACGCCATTGAGCGCATTGACGCGATCGAGCCCGGCAAGGCCGCGGCGGATCATCAACTGGTCCCAGAGCGCCCGGTTCTGGTCCGGCAGCAATATCGGTTCGCCCTTGGCATTGGTGCGGGCATTGACGCGGCTATGCTGGATTTCCATCAGCGCCAGGAGCCCATGGACTTCCGGCTCGTCCGGCATCAACCGCGCCAGGATGCGCCCCATGCGCATCGCCTCTTCGCAGAGCTGCGGCCGCATCCAGTCTTCGCCTGCTGTCGCCGAATAGCCTTCGTTGAAAATGAGATAGAGCACGCCCAGCACGGATTGGAGCCGCTCGGCGCGCTCCTCGCCGCGAGGCACTTCATAGGGCACGCCGGCATCGGCAATGGTGCGCTTGGCGCGCACGATGCGCTGGCCGATGGTCGTGTCATTGGCGAGAAAGGCCCGGGCGATCTCTTCCGTCGTCAGCCCGCCGATCAGCCGCAGCGTCAGCGCGACGCGGCTTTCGGCCGGCAGAATCGGATGGCAAGATGTGAAAATCAGGCGCAGGAGATCGTCGCCGACATCGTCGTCCATGCTGTCATGGATGGCGGTTTCGGCGTCCGGCACCTCGTCCTCCATGATGCGGCCGACCTCTTCGAGCTTTCCCGCCGCCATCTTGCGGTGGCGGAAATAGTCGATGGCCTTGCGCTTGCCCGCCTGCATCAGCCAGGCGCCGGGATTGCGTGGCACCCCGGTTTCCGGCCAGTGTTTCAGCGCCGCCATCAGGGCGTCCTGCGCCAGTTCCTCGGCCAGCGAGATGTCGCGCACGAGCCTCGTCAAACCGGCGATCAGCCGCGCCTGCTCGACGCGCCAGACGGTCGCTATGGCCTTGTCGGTTTCTTGGCGATTGCTCATCGGCCCCTCCAAATCGCGGGCAAATCTGCCAGCGAAGTGGCACGAGGAAAAGACCGGAGTGACTGATCCCGGCAGGCGTGATCATTGATCGAACATGCCCTTGGGCGTTTCACCCTCGAGGAAGGGCTCCGTAAAACCCATCAGCAGGTCGACCTGATCGATCACCGCCGTGTGCGAGGTTGCCGGCAGAATAGCAAGGCGCGAGGCGCCGAGTGGCTGGCCCATATCGCCCGGCTCGCCGCCGCCCAGCAGGCGGAACATGCTCACGAGATGTTCGAGCGTCATCATGTCCGCATCGCCCGCAATGATCAGCACCGGCGATTTCAATTCCTTGACCTCGTCGCCCCAGGCAAGCGGCTCGTGCTCGAGCGCAATCATGCGCTCGACAAAGGGGCGAAAGCCCTCGGGATTGGGGGCATATTGCTTCCAGGCATCTTCCATCGGCGAACCGATGAACATTTCGGGCACCATGGTCGGGATCATGGCGAGAAAGGCCGGCTGTGCGCCTTCCATGTCATAGCTGACTGAAGCAGCAACAAGCTGGTCGACCTTTTCCGGATGGTCGATGGCGAGCCGCAGCCCGGCAGCGGCGCCCATGGAATAGCCAAAGATATCGGCCTTTTCCAGGCCAACCGCGTCCATGAAGGCAGCAACATCGCTGGCAAGATTGGGATAGGTGATCGGCCGGTCGATATCTTCCGTCCGCCCATGCCCCTGGAACTCGATGGCATAGACCGTGTGGTTTTCCGCCAGCGCCGGAATGATGCCGCCCATGGTCGGGATGTTCATATAGGCGCCGTGCAGCACGACGATCGGATCGCCGGAGCCGGACACTTCATAATAAAGGTCCATGCCATTGACCTCGACCGTCTTGCCCTCCGGCGCTGTCTGGGCGAGGGCAGGGGTCGCAATCAGCATCATGGCGGCGATAGGGGCAAAGCGCAGCATTTTCGTCTCCTCGATAGTGGCCCTAAGGGGCATTTCGACAAGACGACGAACCAGTTGCGCGGAAACAGACACAGCCCACGCACTTTTTTACCCGTAATGCAGTCAGCTTCGGTTCAGCTTGGCACGGCTAGAGGCACGCGCACATGTTTCGAGGGGAAACGTCATGCGCACCATATCCATCCTGGTCTTTATCGCCTGCTTTGCCGTGTCCATCGGGGGCGTCCGGCCTCAGGCGCTCTGGCAGGAGCTGATTTTCGGCACCAATGCTGAGGGCACAACGGCCGCTAATTGAGGCCAAAAACAAAAAGCCCCGCAGCGGAGGCGGGGCTTTTCGTTTCTATCGACCTGAGATCAGGCGACGTTTTCGCTATAGACATCGGCCTCATCGGGCTCGCGCAGCACATAGCCGCGGCCCCAGACGGTTTCGATGTAATTCTTGCCGCCGGTGGCAACGCTGAGCTTCTTGCGCAGCTTGCAGATGAAGACGTCGATGATCTTCAGTTCCGGCTCGTCCATGCCACCATAGAGGTGGTTGAGGAACATTTCCTTGGTAAGCGTCGTACCCTTGCGGAGCGAAAGCAGCTCCAGCATCTGGTATTCCTTGCCCGTCAGGTGGACGCGGGCGCCCTGCACTTCGACGGTCTTGGTATCGAGATTGACCATGAGGTCGCCCGTCGAGATGACCGACTGGGCATGGCCCTTGGAGCGGCGAACGATGGCGTGGATGCGAGCCACGAGTTCGTCCTTGTGGAAGGGCTTGGTCATATAGTCGTCGGCACCGAAGCCGAGACCACGCACCTTGTCTTCGATGCCGGCAAGGCCCGAGAGAATAAGGATCGGCGTCTGCACCTTGGCGACGCGCAGCGTCCGCAGAACCTCATAGCCGCTCATGTCGGGCAGATTGAGGTCCAGCAGGATAATATCGTAGTCATAGAGTTTGCCGAGATCGACGCCTTCCTCACCGAGATCGGTGGTGTAGACGTTGAAACTTTCGGACTTGAGCATCAGTTCGATGCTCTGCGCCGTGGCGCTATCGTCCTCGATGAGGAGTACCCGCATTATATTCCCCTTGTCATTCGTTCCTGCTGGAACCCGCGTGATGGGATGACAAGTCCAACCACCACGCTCCAACCCTACTGGATATGACTGAAGCCTAAGCCCAAATAGTTAACAAAGTTTAATTCGCTTCGGCAATACGCAAACACTGTTAGGGTGATTTTAATTTAAGTGTTTGAAATTGTTAATAAAAATAGATGAAAATTTCTTAAGGTAGTACGTTAAGAAGTGCCTACAAGCGATTCAGGCGACTCGTGCATTCACTGATGTGGGAGTGATTTGGGCACAAAGCTCCGCCATCTACGCCAGCGGCCCGAACACGCAGCCAATAGCGAATTTAAGTTAATGTTCGGTTATCTTGCGATTCGCGCCGGCCCCGATTCGGAGCCGCGACGTAAACCATATTTGTGTCAGCAAAAGGCCCGAGCCAAGCATGAAGGCCCTCATATCGGCCATCGACGCCATCGACGATGTCGAGGTGTTCGGGCGCGTCAAATCGGTCCAGGGGCTGCTGATCGAGGTGGTCGGTCCCGTGCGCGAATTGCGCGTAGGCGGCCGCGTCATGATCGAGGGTAGCGACGGCGGGCATCTCGCCGCCGAGATCATCGGTTTTCGCGATGGTCACGCCCTCTGCCTGCCCTTCGGCGAGCTGGGCGGCGTGCGCATGGGCTGCAAGGCCGTGTTCAAGCGCCACGATGGCGCCGTCAATCCGTCCATGGCCTGGCTCGGCCGCGTCATCAATGCCAATGGTGAACCGATCGACGGCATGGGGCCGCTGGCGCGCGGCGCAAAGTCCTATCCGCTGCGCCAATCCCCGCTTGCCGCGCATGATCGCGTGCGCGTGGGCGATCCCCTCGATCTCGGCGTGCGCACCCTCAATACCTTCACCACGCTCTGCGAAGGCCAGCGCATGGGCATCTTTGCCGGTTCGGGCGTCGGCAAGTCGGTGCTGATGTCGATGCTGGCGCGCAATACCAATGTCGACGTCTCGGTCATCGGCCTTATCGGCGAACGCGGCCGCGAAGTGCACGAGTTCATCCAGGAATATCTGGGCGAAGAAGGCCTCAAGCGCGCCATCGTCGTGGTCGCAACTTCGGACGAAGCTGCGCTCATGCGTCGGCAGGCTGCCTATATCTCGCTGGCCCTCTCGGAATACCTGCGCGACGAGGGGCTCAGGGTTCTGTGCATGATGGACTCGCTCACCCGCTTTGCCATGGCGCAGCGCGAGATCGGTCTTTCCATCGGCGAACCGCCCACGGCCAAGGGTTATCCACCGACCGTCTTCACCGAATTGCCGCGTTTGCTCGAACGCGCCGGCCCTGGAACGCCTTCTACCGGTTCTATTACCGGACTATTTACCGTTTTGGTGGAAGGTGATGATCACAATGAGCCCATTGCCGATGCCGTGCGCGGTATTCTCGATGGGCACATCGTAATGGAGCGCGGCATTGCCGAGCGGGGGCGTTATCCCGCCGTCAACGTGCTCCGGTCCATTTCGCGCACCATGCCAGGGTGCGTACCGACCGAGGTTCGGCCGGTTCTGGCAAGGGCGCGAGAGCTCATGTCCATATTTTCGGACATGGAGGAGCTGATCCGGCTGGGGGCTTACCGCAAAGGGTCAGATCCGAATGTGGACCGCGCCATCGCCGTCAATCCCAAGCTGGAAGGGTTCTTGAACCAGCAGCGGGAGGAGACGTCGACGATCGCCGAGGGCTATGAACGCCTCGCGGAGATCATCGCCGAGGCGGATGCGCAGGTCTGACGGGAGTGTGCTTGGGGCCTCTTTCGGAGACTGACTTGATGTGTAAGGAGTACAGGTCTTGAAATCGCGCAGTGAGAGCCTCATTCGGCTCAAGAAGTTCAATGTCGACGAAAAGCGCCGACAGGTCATGCAGATCGAAATGATGGTCGCGGACTTCGAGCGCATGGCTTCTGAACTCGATCAGCAGATCGAGATCGAGCAGACCAAGACCGGCATTTCCGATGTCGCCCATTTTGCCTATTCCACCTTCGCCAAGGCCGCCCTGCAGCGCCGCGACAATCTTCTCGCTTCCGCCAACGATATGCGCGGCAAGCTCGAGACGGCGCAGGACCAGCTCGCCGAAGCCCTTGAAGATCTCAAAAAGGTCGAACTGCTCGACCAGCGCGAACATCAGCGCGAGCGCGACGAGCAGAACAAGATCGAGCAGGCCGAGTTCGACGAAGTCGCCCGCCAGCGTTTTCGTAACCGCTGAACCCGGAATTCAGAATGCAAAAAGGCCCGCCGAAGCGGGCCTTTTCCTTTCCGTGGACCTCCAGTGAGCAAAGGCCCAGAGGAAAGATTACTGCGTGGTGACGGGAGCCGCCGGGTCGACGGCCGGGGCCATCGCGTCGGGGGCAGCCGGAGCCATGGCATCGGCAGGTGCTGCGCCATCGGCCGGCACGTCTTCCTCCCAGACGAAGTCGGGGGCAGTGGTCAAGGCTTCGGCCGTAGTCGGCAGCACCCAACGCTCGGTATTGTCGGCCGCCAGGGTGAATTCGAGCGAGTCGAAATCAACGGCGACATTCTTTTCGCCGATGCCCAGGAAACCACCGACGCCGATCACGACGGCTTCGATCTGGCCGCCTTCGGAGAAGACAAGATCGTTGATCGAACCGATTTCTTCGGCGTCATCACCGGCACTCGAATAAACCGGCTGGCCGATGAGGCGCGTGCCGAGATTGTCGGTATCAGCGGCTACATAGCCGGCCGACATGTCCCAGGGCTCATTGACGTCGGTTTCCTCGGCTGCGCCTGTATCAACCGGGGCTGCATCGACGCTCGGGGGCGTCGTCGCATCAGCCGGCGTGGTCGCCGGAGCGTCCGTGGCCGGGGCCTCGGTGGTGGTGGCGGGCGCATCGGTCGGGGCAGGGGCTTCCTGAGCAATAGCAGCAGTACCCATGAGCACGGCAACGGCCGTAGTAGTCAAAAGCGTGCGGATCATTGTAGGCTCCAATGGTTCATTTGTTTGAACAGGGCCATGCGGCGCAAAACTTGCCGGTAGCGTGCCGCGTGGCCCGTTATGATTGGTGAACGCCTCGATCCCCATGGCGTTCCCCATCAATTTCCCAAGTGATCGTGGAACCCTTGAACGATTCATTGAAAAGGCCGGCTCCCGCGCGAGGCGGTGCCGGCCCTTTTCCGCCTCCCTGGCGGTTGGTCGCGTCCTGCGAAAAGACAAGAATTCGCGTTCTTGCCTTAAGTAGCACCACACCTGGTTGCCGCCCGGCAGGACGCGCTCTATGAGCGACAAGCCCACAATAACGCAGCTTTGAGGGCAGGAGTCCCTCGGCGAGGTTAATGCGTTAAATTTGAATTAATCGATTAAGGTTGCACTAGCCTTGTCATAGTCGCGCATGGCCCTATGCGGCATGCCGCCGTCCATGAATTCCGGGCCGAAAGCGACAAAGCCGAGTTTCTCGTAGAGCCCCAGCTTGTCCGATTGCGCGGTCAGGTAAAAGCGCTCCTGCCCCTTGGCCCGCGCATCCGCCATGGCCCTTTCGATCAGCTTTCGCGCCACACCCTTGCCGCGCCAGGCCTGATGCACGGCAACGCGCCCGATCTTCATGTGCTCGGGCTGGGTGATGAGCCGCAGCGTTGCGACCACATTGCCCTCGGCCACGGCGACATAATGAATCGCGGTGAGGTCATAGCTATCGAGCTCTTCCTCCTCGGGCACTTTCTGCTCCCAGACGAACACCTCCTTGCGCAGGGCGAAGGCGGCATTGGAAAGGGTCGAAAAAACGGGGACGGAAAGAATGATGATGTCGGACATAAACGAGGGTTTACCAGCAAGCGCCTGATGCTGGAAGTCCGTCAGTCCTCGACGTCAAGCGCCGCCAGATGCCCCAATGCCGGCGCTTGGTGCACGAGATCATTCACGAATCCCAGCTTTTCGATCACCGCCGGCGTCAGCACGAAGGGATAGGCGTCGGCCTGTCCCATGGCGCGATTGAGATTGTTGAGCAGCGAAGCGAGCGGAATCCAGTTGTCGATGATCCCTGCCATGTCCGGCGCCATATAGGGATCGAAGTGTACTGGCGGCATGGCGAGGTTCCCGTCACCCGTCCGTGGCCTTGCCCTGATGCCGAAGGCGGCTGCCATCTCTACCGTGTCGGTGATGTGGAGATAGTGCGCAAACGTTTCGGCAAAATCCTCCCAGGGATGGGCCGTGGCATAGGCCGAGATATGGGTTTGCGGCCAGCCCGCAGGCGCGCCATTGGCGTAATAGGCCTGCAGCGCCGCGCCATAGTCGGCCCGCTCATCGCCAAACAGCGCGCGAAACTGCTGCTCCGGCGGCTGTCCACCCACGAGCAGATCCCAATAGTGGTGTCCGATCTCGTGCCGGAAATGTCCGAGCAGGGTGCGATAGGGTTCGCCCATGCCGGTACGGCGGCGCTCCCGCTCGGCGTCGTCGGCTTCCGCCAGCGCGATGGTGATGACGCCGCTTTCATGCCCCGTCATCACATGCGGCGCACTGCCGGCATCGGCGAGAAAGCGGAAGGCGAGGCCGTGCTCGGGGTCCTCGTCCCGGGTTTTCAGCGGCAAGCCCAGGCGCAGCAGCGAATAAACCAGGCGCTTCTTGGCCCGTTCGACCACCTGCCAGCGCAGGAGGTTATCGGGATTGTCGAGCGCGGGAATGGTTTCGTTATGTATGCAGGCCGCGCAGAGCACAGGTCCGCCTTGCTCGGCCGGTATCAGCCAGTTGCAGGCTCCGTGCCGGGCATTGTCGCAATAGATGTAAGTCTTTCCCGGAAAGGCCGGCGCCAGCCAGCCCCCCGCCGCCTCATCGAGCGAAATCAGAGCATTCTCCTCGGGCAGATAGCCCAGCGCGTGGCCGCAATGCTCGCAGCGGCTGTTCTCGAAATAGACGGTATTGCCGCAATGATCGCAGACGAAGAGGCGCATGCTGGTCCCCTGTTGGTGACGGGGATAATGTCACGCAGGACTTGCCGTTCCGAACGAAAAGAGAAACTGTTCGCCAAAACCGCCCGGAGCACCGCCATGAGCGTCGAATTTCTCATCACGACCCTGATCGTCGTCGTCTCTCCCGGCGCGGGTGCGCTCTACACCATCGCTGCCGGGCTCGGCCGCGGCAGCAAGGCGAGCCTCTGGGCGGCGTTCTTCTGCACCATCGGCATTGTGCCGCACATGATCGCTGCCATTACCGGCCTCGCCGCCATTCTCCATGCCAGCGCGCTCGCCTTCGAGATCATCAAATATCTCGGCGTCGCCTATCTGCTCTACATGGCCTGGGCGACGCTCAAGGAAACCGGCTCGCTCTCGGTCTCGGCCAATGCCGAACCCAAGAGCCTCAAAGACATGGCCGTCGAGGTCGTGCTGATCAATCTCCTCAATCCAAAGCTCTCGATCTTCTTCTTCGCCTTCCTGCCGCAATTCGTGCCGGCCGATGCGCCGGGCGCGGTGCCGCAGATGCTGCAACTGAGCCTTGTCTTCATGCTCATGACCTTCGTGGTCTTCGCGCTTTACGGGCTCTTCGCCGCCGCCATTCGCGGTCATGTCATCTCAAAACCCGCAATCATGACCTGGATGCGCCGCTCCTTTGCGGCTGCTTTCGTAGCGCTCGGCGCCAAGCTGGCGCTAACGTCGCGGTAAAATCTCAGTCACAGCGCCGTCGTCGGCAACTGCTAGGTCATCCCAGCGTTCTGCATTCATGCGTTACGAGGAGAGCACCATGCCGCATGTAGAGGAATACAAGATCAGGGACCGCGCCTATCAGCTTTGGGACGAAGCCGGCCAGCCCGAGGATCGGGAGCAGGAATTCTGGTTCCAGGCCGAGCGCGAACTGGCCGAGGAAGACGAGGTCGATACCTCGCGCGAAGCCTCGGTGATCGATCTACCGCCGCTGACCGCAGGCAATATCGCGAACTGACCAAAAAGAAAGGGCGACCCCGCGGGATCGCCCTTTCGCTTTTCTGATTTCGCCTGGGGCCTAGATGGCGCCCACCGTCTTGAGGCGCACGCGGGGGTGAACCTCGTTCTGGCTCATCACCACCGTTTGTGGACGGAAGCGCTCGATGATGGCGCGGACATGCGGACGGATCGAGGGCGAGGTGATCATCACCGGCAATTCGCCCTGCTGAGCTGCCTTTTCGAAGGCCTGACCAACCGACACGATAAACTGCTGCAAGCGGCTCGGCGCCATGGCGAGGTGCCGGTGCTCGCCTTCGCCCACCATGGCTTCGGCAAAGTCGCGCTCCCATTGCGGCGAGAGGGTCAGGAGCGGCAGGTTGCCGTCCTGGCCGAGATTGGCGGCGCAGATCTGGCGGGCAAGGCGCGAACGCACATGCTCGGTGATCGCCTGGATGGAGCGGCCGGGCGCCGCCACTTCCGCAATGCCTTCCAAAATGGTCGAAAGGTCGCGAATGGAAATGCGTTCGGTGAGGAGGGCCTGCAAGACGCGCTGCACGCCCGAAACAGAAATCTGGCTTGGGATAATGTCTTCCACCAGCTTCTGCTGGTCCTTGGGCAGGCCCGAAAGCAGGGTCTGCACATTGGCATAGCTGAGGAGTTCGGCGACGTTGGCCTTCAGCACTTCGGTCAGGTGGGTCGAGATCACGGTCGACGGATCGATGATCGAGAGACCACGCAATTCCGCTTCGTCGCGCAGCGCCGGGTCGATCCAAGTGGCCGGCAGGCCAAAGGTCGGCTCGGTCGTCTGGTGGCCCGGCAGGTCGATGGGATTGCCATAGGGGTCCATGACCATGAGGAGGTTGGCGTGGATCTGGCCGTGGGCGGCCTCCACTTCCTTGATGCGCACCTTGTAGTCGTTGGGCTCGAGCTGCATGTTGTCGAGAATGCGAACCGGAGGCATGACGAAGCCCAGTTCCAGCGCCAGTTGCCGACGCAGGGCCTTGATCTGCTCGGTGAGGCGGTCGGTGCCGCTTTCGTCTTCCTTGACGAGGCCCAGAAGACCATAGCCGAGTTCGAGCTTGAGATCGTCGATCTTGAGGCTGTCGCTGATCGGCGGTTCACCGGCGGGAGCAGCACCCGGCTGGCCGGGAGCGCCCTGGGGCGCCTTGGCGGCAGCATCAGCCACGGCCTTGGCCCGTTCGGCCACGTCACGGACGGCCTTGCTCTTGGAGGCGCGGAAAGCGGCATAGCCGACACCGCCCGAGAGCGCGAGGAAGGGAATAAGCGGCATGCCGGGCAGGAGGGCCAGCGCGGCCATCACGGCCGATGCCATGCCCAGCGCCTTGGGATAGCCGCCGAACTGCGTGGTAAGGGCCTTGTCGGCAGCGCCCGAAACGCCGGATTTCGACACGAGGATACCGGCTGCGGTCGACACGATCAGGGCCGGGATCTGCGAGACGAGACCATCGCCGATCGTCAGCAGCGTATAGACGCTGCCTGCTTCGCCGGGCGAGAGGCCTTCCTGCATGATGCCGATGGCCATGCCGGCCGAGACGTTGATGAAGGTGATGATGAGGCCGGCAATGGCGTCGCCGCGCACAAACTTGGACGCACCGTCCATGTTACCGAAAAAGGCGCTTTCGCCTTCGAGTTCCGCGCGGCGCTTCTTGGCGGTGTCTTCGTCGATGAGGCCCGCCGAGAGGTCGGCGTCGATGGCCATCTGCTTGCCGGGCATGGCGTCCAAGCTGAAGCGCGCCGCGACTTCGGCGATACGGCCGGAACCCTTGGTGATGACGATGAAGTTCACGATCACGAGGATGATGAAGATCACGATACCGATGACGAAATTACCGCGCGTCACGAAGTTGCCGAAGGCTTCAATCACGTGACCGGCAGCGGCCGGACCGTTGTGGCCTTCCGAGAGGATCAGGCGCGTCGTCGCGAGGTTGAGGCCAAGTCGCAACATGGTTGCGATCAGCAGCACCGTCGGGAAGGACGAGAATTCGAGCGGCTTCTGGATGAACAGGGCCGTCATCAGAATCATCACCGAGAAGACGATCGAGATGGCGAGGAGCCCGTCGACCAGCAGCGCCGGCAGCGGCACGATGAGGATGACGATGAGACCCATCACGCCGGTGGCCAGCGCGATGTCGCCCGAGCGCAGCGTATCCAGAATGGACTTCACTGACGGCAGCTTGAAGCTGAGGCGGGAAGGCGAAGAAGAAATATCGGTCATCGTGCCGGTCCTATGGCCTCAGGCCAAAGTCGAAAACCCCTCTCCCAGGATGGGAGAGGGGGAAGAAAGATCGATGTGAGCGAGGCGGGCGCTCAAGCCACGTTCCGCCGTTCGCCGGGCTCGGGAATGTTGAGCCCTTCGTCGGAATATTGGTTGAGCTTGTTGCGCAGGGTGCGGATCGAGATCCCGAGGATATTGGCCGCATGCGTGCGGTTGCCCCAGGTGTGGTCGAGCGTATCGAGGATCAGTTCGCGCTCCACATCGGCCACGGTGCGGCCGACCAGAGCCCGCGACATGGCTTCGGCGGTTTCGGCAAGTTGCTGGGCCGGCGAATGGATGCGCGCGGCTTCATTAAGGCCCATGCCGTCGGGCAGCACGATGGCTTCGGACCCGATCATGGTGCCGGTGGCAAGAAGCACCGCGCGATGCAGCGTGTTTTCGAGTTCACGCACATTGCCCGGCCAGGGCGCATGGAGCAGCGCCGTGCGTGCATCTTCGGAAAGCTCGCGCTTCGGGAGGCCATTGGCCTTGGCATATTTGGCGACGAAGTGATCGGCCAGCGCCACGATATCGCCCGGACGCTCGCGGAGGGCCGGAAGCTTGAGGTTGACGACGTTGAGGCGGAACAGCAGGTCTTCGCGGAACGATCCCTCGCGCACCGCTTCCGTCAGGTTGCGGTTCGAGGTGGCGAGAATGCGGATATCGACCGGCACGGGCTTGGTGCCGCCGACGCGGTCGATGACGCGCTCCTGAATGGCGCGCAGGAGCTTGGCCTGCAGGCGCACATCCATTTCCGAGATTTCGTCGAGCAGCAGCGTGCCGCCCGTGGCTTCCTCGAATTTGCCGACGCGGCGGGCGATGGCGCCGGTGAAGGCTCCCTTTTCATGGCCGAAGAGTTCGGATTCGAGCAGGGCTTCGGGAATGGCGGCGCAATTGACCGAGATGAAGGGCTTATTGGCGCGCTTGGACCGGGAATGGACGAAGCGGGCGACAACTTCCTTGCCGGTGCCGCTCTCGCCAGTGATCAGGATCGACGCCTCGGAGGCTGCGACCTGCTCGGCCATCTTGACGACGCGCTGCATGGCCGGATCGCGGAAGAGGAAATCTTCGCTGTCGCGCGACACGGCCTGGATGACCGCCGCGATCAGCATCGCATCGGGGGGCAGGGGGATATATTCCTTGGCGCCGGCGCGAATGGCGTTGACGGCGGCGGCGGCATTGGTCTCGACGCCGCAGGCGACGACGGGAATGGCGATGCGTTCGGCTTCGAGAGCGGCGATGAGACCGGCAATGTCCATCATCACGTCGACGAGCAGCAGGTCAGCGCCGCGGCCGGTGCGTAGCGCGGCCATGGCGATATCGATGCCGGGGGCGTGAGCGACCTTGGCGCCGCCATCCATGGCCATTTTGGTGGCCTGGCTCAGTTGACCTTCGAGGGCTCCGACGATGAGGAGACGCATACCAGTCACTCCCGTTCTTGTTATTGAGGCTTGATGATCTCGGTCATGGTGACGCCGAGCCGGTTTTCCACCAGCACGATTTCGCCACGGGCCACGAGGCGGTCATTGACGTAGATTTCGACGGCTTCACCAACCTGGCGGTCGAGTTCGACCACGGTGCCGGTATTGAGTTTGAGGAGGCTCGCAACCGGCATCTTGGTGCGGCCGAGCACGACCGAGACGCGCACGGGCACGTCGAACACGGCTTCGAGGTCGTCCGCGGTACGCTCGACATAGGCCTCGGCGCGGGTGTCGGAACCGGGCACGGGGATATCGCCCGCGCCAAAGTCTTCCATTTCCGCTGCGTTGGTCTCAGGATCGGTCGGGTTCATTCACCGCTCTCCTTGGCTATATGTGATCCGGCCTTGTTCGCCTTGGCGGCGAGATAGGCGGCGATTGTTTCGTTGATCTCGGTGTCGAGGCCGTCGGAATCGCGGATGAGACCGCCATCGACCCATTCGAGCCTGCCGTCGCCGAGACGGATATCGGGTTCCCCCATCACCACCAGTCGCCCGGCATAGCCGGAGGTGGCGATTTGGGCCGTGGCGATGTCGCGGATCTGGTCGGCCAGGTCTTCGTGGCAGCGGATCACCAGATGCGGCACGCCCGAAAGGCTCGGCATGCATTCGGCAATCAGCGCTTCGAGCTCCGCCGTCGGCTCGCGGCCGACGAGATGGAAAGCCAGTTTGCGACCGATGCTGACGGCGAGGCCCACGGCTTCCGCGTGGCTTTCGGCGCGTGCCTCATCGAGTGCGGCGGTCATGCTGGCGGCGTGCGCTGCAAGCGTACCCGCGGCGGCGGCAATGGTCTGGCTTGCCATGGACGTAGCATTGCCTTCGCCGGCCACCAGACCCTCGGCATAGCCCTCTTCGCGGGCCTCGCGCACGAGGCGCTCGACCACGTCCTCGGGAATGCCGACAGGCTCGGGCGGCAGCTCCGGCACGACGCTCTGGGGCAGGACCGGGCGGTCGGCCAGATCGAGATCGAAGGTGAAACGGGCAAGGGCGGCCATGGCGTCAACCGATCATCTGGTCGTCGCCCTTGGACTTGACGATGAGGATTTCCCCCTTCGCCGCCAGGTCCTTGGCAACCGACACCATGCGCGCCTGGGCTTCGTCGACGTCTTTCAGACGCACCGGGCCCATGGCCATCATGTCGTCCTGCATCAGCTTGGCTGCGCGGCTCGACATGTTTTTCAGGAAGAAATCCTTGATCTCGTCGTTGGCGCCCTTGAGGCAGAGCGCCAGTTCGCGCTTGTCGACGCGAGAGAGCAGGGTCTGGATCGCCGACATGTCGAGCTTGGCAAGGTCCTCGAAGGTGAACATGAGCGACTTGATGCGCTCGGCATCTTCGCGGCTCTTTTCTTCAAGGCTCGTGATGAAGCGCGCTTCGGTCTGGCGATCGAAGGTATTGAAGATTTCGGCCATCAGCTCATGGCTGTCGCGGCGCTTGGACGTATTGAGCGTCGAGATGAACTCGGTGCGCAAGGTCTGCTCGACCTTTTCGAGAATATCCTTCTGCACCACGTCGAGGCCGAGCATGCGCTGCACGACTTCCATGGCCAGTTCCTCGGGCAGCGAGGCGAGCACGTCGGAGGCGTGCTCCGGCGCGATCTTGGAGAGGATCACGGCAACGGTCTGTGGATATTCGTTCTTGAGATAGGCCGCCAACACGTCGGCCTGCACGTTGGAAAGCTTTTCCCACATGTTGCGGCCGGCCGGGCCGCGGATTTCTTCCATGATCGCATCGACGCGGTCCTGGGGCAGGAAGCTCAGCAGCAGGCGTTCGGTGGAGTCCGAATTGCCCGCCACATTGCCGTTGGAGGCGATGTTGGTGACAAATTCGGCCATCAGTTCGTCGAGCATGGCCGGGGTGATCGGACCCAGTTTGACCATGGCGCGCGAGAGCGTCTTGATCTCGTGTTCGTCGAGTTCTTCAAAGATCGGCTTGCCGTGGTCGGGGCCGAGCGCCAGCATCAGGGCCGCGGCCTTCTCGTCGCCCTTGAGGGCGCGATAGTTCGAAGCGCCGCCGATCTTGAGCTGGGGGCCGCCTGCGCGGGCTTCTGGGGTTTCAACGGCTTGAGCTACAAGGGCCATGTCAGATCACGCTGCGTTGGAGAGCCAGCCGCGCACGATCAGCGCTGCCTGCTTGGGGTTTTCTTCGACGAGCGAACCGACCGACTTGAGCTGCTGAAGCTGCTGCTCGCCCAGCGCCTTGGCGTCTTCGATCCAGTCGTGGTTGGCGAGAGCCGCCCGGGCCGCATCGCTCATCGGCTCGCCATTGTCGTTGCTGATGACATTGCCTTCGGCATCGAGCGTCGTGCCCTGACCCAGTTCCACTGCGGCCGGCAGGGCCAGCGGCGCGGGTTCGGGGCTGATCACCTTCTTCAAGAGCGGACGCAGCACGAAGAAGAGGAGGGCGAGGGCGATGAGCAGGGTCACGGCCATTTCCGCGCCATTCATCAGGTCGTCGCGGGTGAAGTCGAGGAGACCGCCCTGCTGGTCGGTACCGGGCGGCGCCAGTTCCGGACGCTCTGCGAACTGCATGTTGACGACTTCGACATTGTCGCCGCGTTCGGCCGAGTAGCCGACGGCCGAGCGGACCAGCGTCAGGATCTGGGCGATCTCGTCGGCCGAGCGGGCGGTATAGGTCATATTGCCCGCGCCATCGTCGGCATAGGTGCCGTCGACCACCACGGCCACCGACAGGCGCTTCAAGGCGCCGGCTTCGGTCACGGCCGTCTGGGTCTTCTTGGAAATCTCGTAGTTGACGACTTCCTCGGTCGAATTGCCCTGTTCGGTATTGCCATTGGCGGCATTGTTGCCGCTGGCGCCGGGCAGTTCATTGGCCACGGTCACCTGGCCCGCGGCCGCGCCGGACTGGTTCTGGGCTTCGCGGGTCTGGGTCGAGCGCACCACCTGGCCTTCGGGATCGAAGGTTTCTTCGGTCACGGTCGAGCGGTTGAAATCCATCTCAGCCGAGATTTCGACGCGGGCCCGGCCGGCGCCGACCACATTGGCCAGCATGTCTTCGACACGGGTGCGCAGGCGGTTTTCGAAAGCGAGTGAGCGTTCCTCGGCCTGGCCCGACATGGCGCCGAGGCCGTCGTCCTCGGTGCCGGAGGCGAGAAGATTGCCGGCATCGTCGACGATCGATACGCGCTGGGGGCTCAGGCCCTCGATGGCCGAAGCCACGAGGTGCTGGATAGCGCGGATTTCGCCGTTCGAAAGCGCGCCGCGCACGGAAAGAACGATTGATGCCGACGGGTCCTTGCGCTCGCGGCGGAAAAGTTCGCGCTCGGGCAGGACGAGGTGGACACGCGCACCCTTGATGCGCGAGAGCGAGGAAATGGTGCGGGCCAGTTCGCCTTCGAGGGCGCGAACATTGTTGATGTTCTGGACGAAGCTGGTGGCACCCAGGGTCGATTGCTGGTCGAAGATTTCGTAGCCGACCTGGCCGCGCGTGGGCAGGCCTTCACCGGCCAGGTTCATGCGCAGCGTGGTGATCTGGTCGCGCGGCACGAGAATGGTGTCGCCATCGCCGCGCAGTTCGTAAGGCACATTGGCCGTTTCGAGCTGGGAGATGATGGCCGAAGAGTCTTCGAGGCTGAGCCCGCTATAAAGCGGGGAAAGGTTCGGCGTCTGGGCTCGCATCATCAGGAAGACGAAGAAGCCCATGATCAGGACGGCGACCGTCGCCATGGCGGCCAGGCGCGCCATACCGATGCGGTTGATGAGAGTAGTTAGACTTTCCACGCTGCCACTCGAGTTTGGTCAAGTGCAATCGTCGGAGCCCCCGTCGACCGCTGGGCAAAAATTACCCATCAGATGGTAAACAATCTCTTAACCACTCGAACCAAAACGAAAAATCAGGCAAAAACTGCCTAGTCGATTCAGGAGTTAAAAATGGTTCGGGTGCTCGGCCGCGTAACCTCGATCAATGTGCGCAAGGTATTGTGGGCACTGGACGAATTGGGGATTTCCTATGAACGCGAGGATTGGGGCCTGCCGCTGCGCGACCCCAGGGAGCCCCAGTTTCTGGCGCTTAATCCCAATGCGCAGGTGCCGGTCTTCGTCGAAGACGATGGCAGCACGCTCTGGGAGAGCAATGCCATTCTCGTTTACCTCGCCCAGACCCGTAAGGCCCTCTTGCCCCAGGCGCCGCAGGCCCTTGGCCTTGCGCTGCAGTGGTTCACCTGGCAGGCAACCGAGCTCAATCCACCCTGGGGATATGCGCTCAACGCATTGGTGCGAAAGCGTCCCGGTTACGAAGACCCGGCAAAAATTGCCGAATCAATCGCCACATGGACGGCGCGGATGGACCTGCTCGAGGCGGAACTGGGGAAGGGGAGCGCCTTCATTGCCGGCGACGAATTCAGCATTGCCGATATCGTCCTCGGACTCTCGATCCATCGCTGGTTCATCGTCCCCTTCGACCATAAACCCATGCCGCATGCGCAGGCCTATTACGAACGGCTGAAGCAGCGTCCCGCGGGTGCCCGCTGGATGCCGGACGATATGGTTTAGAGTCATCCCGCTCACGGTGTCATTCCCGCGAAAGCGGGAACCCCTGTTTTGAAACGGAGGTCCCCGCTTTCGCGGGGATGACACGGGGGAATGGGAGAAATCGGTGGCGCTTCGCAGGACGGCCCACCCCAAATGCGCAAAACCCCCATGGCCTCGGGCCGTGGGGGCAACGCAATCGTCGTGACCGGGATGTCAGCCTTCTCGGTAGTGCTGAATCCAGGTTGTCCTGAGACCGGCAAGGCCATGCTTGTCGATGGCAGCCTGCCAGTTAAGAAATTCATCGACGCTCAGCGTATAGCGTTCACAAGCCTCTTCGAGGCTTAGAAGGCCACCACGCACGGCGGCAACGACTTCCGCCTTGCGGCGAATTACCCAACGACGGGTATTGGCGGGAGGCAGATCCGCAATGGTGAGCGGGCTACCGTCCGGACCGATAACGTACTTTACGCGAGGACGCATCTGTACGGTCATTTTACTCTCTACTCAACCTGACCATATGACCAAGAGAGTAGGACGGTGACCTTAAGATACCGCTAAAGGGAAACTTACAACCAGTTAAGATTACGACGGAAAATCAATCAATTGATCCGTCATGGGGACTTCATCTGTGCCGGGCGAGCGCTTCGAGAGCCTCGAAGCTTTCCTCGAGCAATGTGCCCAGCGGGCGCCTTCCTTCCTCGCGGCTCAGAGTATCGAGCGAGAGGCGCACTGCCGCTATGGCGAATGACGCCAATAGGCGCATCTGCGGCTCGGGCTCGTCGGGCCAGTGCTCGCGCAGCGCTGCAAACACCATGGCCTCATCGCGGATATAACTTGCCTGCTTGCGGGCCTGCACGGTCTCGCTCGAGTGCATCAGCCTGTCGATGGCCAAAAGGCTCTCGGGCGAATATGGCGCGACCAGAGCCAGCAGGGCGGCGCGCATGGCGTCAAGCGGGGGCCGGTGGGCAGGCTGAGCGCGGAGCGCTGCCGACAATTGCTCGCCGAGGCCCGCCTGCATCGAGATGAGGATCTCGTCCTTGGACTTAAAATAGTGAAAGAAGGTCCGGCGCGAAATGCCGGCCTCGGCGGCAATGGCGTCCAAGGTCGTCGCCTCATAGCCATGGCGGCCAAAGAGCTTCAATCCGGCATCCACGATGCGTTGCCGAGTCTCCCGCCGTTTCCTCTCCCGCACGCCTTCATCGTCACCCATCACGGTCATTGTGCAAGCCTCTTGAAATTTATGCACTCAGTGCAATATATATTTTTGCACTGAGTGCATAATTGCAAGGAAGGACGCGTCCCATGGAAAAATGGACTGCAAAAGATATCCCGTCGCAACAGGGCCGGTCGGCCATCGTCACCGGCACGGGCGGCTTGGGCTATGAAGATGCGCTGGCGCTGGCGCTCGCCGGAGCCGATGTCATCGTCGCTGGCCGCAATGCCCAAAAGGGTGCCGATGCCGTTGCCAGCATTCGTGCGGCCGTCCCCGCCGCCAAAGTCCGCTTCGAGCAACTCGATCTCGCCAGCCTCAAGTCTGTCGAAAACTTCGCCACGCGCCTCAATGGCCAATTGGACAGCCTCGACCTGCTCGTCAACAATGCCGGCGTCATGGTGCCGCCCGAAAGGCAGGAGACCGCTGACGGTTTCGAGCTGCAGTTCGGTACCAATTATCTCGGCCATTTCGCACTCACGGCGCATCTGTTGCCGCTCCTGCGGCGCGGAAAGGAGGCTCGTGTCGTCACCCTGTCCAGCATCGCTGCCCGTCCGGGAAAGATCGATTTCGATGACCTGCAGAGTCGCAAGACCTATAAACCCATGCAGGCCTATAGCCAATCCAAGCTCGCCTGCCTGATGCTCGCCTTCGAGCTGCAGCGCCGAAGCACGGCCGAGGGTTGGGGCGTGACGAGCCTTGCGGCCCATCCCGGCGTTTCCCGCACCGAGCTTTTGCACAATGCGCCGGGACGGGGCAGCCTGATAAGCGCCGCGCGCTCCGCCATGTGGTTCATATTCCAGCCGGCAGCGCAGGGCGCCTTGCCGACCCTTTATGCCGCAACATCGCCTGCCGCCGTACCGGGCGCCTATTATGGGCCGCACGCGTTCGGCGAGATTCGTGGCTATCCGGCCTTCTCGAAGGTTCCGGAGCGGGCGGCAGACCAGGCTGTCGCGCGGCGTCTCTGGCAGGTGTCCGAGCAATTGGCCGGAATTGGGGTTAGCGCGGAGGCCTGACGCTCATGCGCCGGCCTCGCGCCACCATGCATCAAGCCTTGGTTTCGTCGTCCTTGTCGGGCGTCGTCGGCGCGTCCGGAATACGGACCTCCGAAACGTCGCTCAGCGGCACCTTGGCAGCGCCAACGGTGACCATGGGCTGGCCGCTGGAGAAGTCGACGGCGCTGACAATGCCGATGGCGGAGGTCGTGACCTTGACCGGCTTGCCCGAGAGGTTCGTGCCTTCGATGGTCATCGTGTAGAGGCCATCCGGCTGCGGCTGGCCGTCGGTGGAAATACCGTCCCAGGTGAAGACGCCGTCGCCCATATTGAGCGACCCATTCTGGGAATAGACCGTGTCGCCCGAAGCGTTCTTGATGGTGATCGTGGCATTGGCCACGTTCGCCTCGGCATTGTAGCCCCACATGGCATTGGTGCCGCTGAGCTGCGTGGTCTTGCCCGAGATCGTCACCTGCTTGCCGATATAGCCCACCGCGTCCATGCGGCCGGCCGTCTGGGTCGAGGCGAGCAGGCTTTCAAGGAAAGTATTGGTCTTGAGCTGCTGTTCGACGCCGGTGAACTGCACGAGCTGCTGGGTGAACTGATTGGTATCCAGCGGATCGAGCGGGTTCTGGTTCTTGAGCTGCGTGGTCAGGATCGACAGGAAGGTGTCGAAATTCTGCGCGATCGTCTGGCGCGAGCCGGCGAGCGAGCTGTTATTTGCTGAGGACGAACCGGAAACGCCGTCGACCATGGTGAAACGTCCTTATGCCAGGATATTGAGGCCGCTCGCCTGGAGCGCGCCGCGATAAAGGGTGATGGCGGGGGCGGAGACTTCTGTCTCCTCTTGGCTATCCTGGCCGCTGCCCGACCCGCTTCGCTCCTCGCCCGAACGCTGGTTCTGATCACCGGCAAACGGGTTCTGCTTGAGCGAAAATTCGAGATTGGTCTTGCTCTGGTCGAGGCCGGCCTGTTGCAGCGCACGTTCCAGCGCGCGCTGGTCGCGCTGCATCAGGTCGAGCGTTTCGGCCTTTTCCACCGTCAGCCGCGCATGCACCTGACCATTGCTGTCGATGTCGAGCTTGACGTCGATCCGCCCCAGTTCCGCCGGGTCGAGCCGGATCTGGAAGCGCGTATTGCCGTCCGTCACCTGGCGCGACAGCTCGAAGGCGATCTGCGGCAGGTTCAATTGCTGCTGGCTCGTCTGGTAGCCGGTCTGCACCACGCGCGGCGTCGTTGCCGCATCCACCCGCTGCGGCGCATCGGCCTGCGCCGCCGCAGCAGGCGCGGTCGGCGTCAGGTTGAGGTTATTGTCCTGGCCGCCATTGGTGCGGGCCGCATGGGCCTGGGTATTCTGGCCCTTGTTCGGGGCCTCGGCCGGTTCCGTCGGCTTGGCGTCGGCCTTGCGTTCGAGGCTTTGCGGTTCGACCTTGAGTGCGGGTTCGCTGGCCTCGATCTTCGGCTCAGGCGCGGCGGTTTTCGGCGCCAATACCGGTTCGGGCATCTTGAGCTGGGCCGAAGCCAGTTCCGGTTCGGCCGGGATGGCCTTGGCAAATTCGCCGAGCCCGTCCATCAGCTTGGCAAGGCTTGCCTCGGCATTGACGTCGAGCGTCAGGCCGGCAGCACCAAGGCGCTCGCCGAGCCAGCCATTGAGCTTGGCCGCCAGTTCCGCCTCGCCGCCGCCTTCCGCCGCAACGCCCTTGGCCAGTGCCGCAAGCTGCTGCATGAGCGTCTTCACGTCCATGCCCAGCAATTGCGAGAGCTCGCCGATGGCATCCTTGATGTCGGAAAGCGCGGTGGCGTCGACGAGATCGTCCTCGCCGGCTTCGCCATCGGTTGCGCCTTCGGTCGTCAGGCCCAGCGCGGCAAGTGCGGCCAGCAGCGTATCGGCCAGCGAAGTCGTGCCGGTATCTTCGGTGCTGTCGTCCTCGGTTTCCGTCTCTGCCGGTGCGGCGGCTGCGGTCTCGGTGGTTTCAGCCGCATCCTTGGGCGCAGTCTCGGGCGTCGTCGGCTTGTTGTCGCTGCTGGTCGTGCTGCTCGGCGCCGCCGGCGCATCATTGCGCTTGGCCGGGGTCGCCGGAGCGTCGAGAAGGCGCGCGAACTGGTCGTCATTGTTGGATTTGACGGGCGGTTGCACCGGCTTTGCGGCGGAGCCGACGGCCGAGACCAAAAGATTTGCCAGTTGTGAAGCCACGATTGCGCCTCTTCGAACACGAAAGAACTCCTGCCGGACAATGCAAGAGCCTTGCCAAGTTCTCTCCGCACGCCGAGATCACAGTATTTTCAAGGCTTTACTCACCCCAAACCTTTCCAAATCCCCATGCCGCCCGCCCGGTTTCCGATGCCCTTTGGGTCAGTTTCGCCCTCAACCCGGCAATTCCTGCCGGGCAGGGCAATTGCCAGAATTGCACAATGGCGGTATGACGCGGCCTCACACTTATCCGTTGGCCCTTGACCCCATCCGGATTGGAAAGACATGTTGAATTCGCTTGATATCGCCAAGCGTCCCGAGGACACGCGCGTTGTTGTCGCCATGTCCGGGGGCGTCGACTCCTCCGTCGTTGCCGGTGTACTCGCCCGAGAGGGCTATGAAGTCATCGGCGTCACCCTGCAGCTTTACGATCATGGTGAAGCCACCCATCGGAAGGGCGCGTGCTGCGCCGGCCAGGATATCCACGACGCCCGCCGCGTCGCCGCCAAGCTCGGCATTCCGCATTACGTGCTCGACTATGAAGAGCGCTTCAAGGCCTCGGTCATCGAGCCTTTCGCCAATGCCTATCAGCAGGGCGAAACCCCGGTGCCCTGCATTGCCTGCAACCAGTCGGTAAAGTTTGTCGACCTGATGACCGTTGCGCGCGATCTCGGCGCCGACGTGCTGGCCACCGGCCACTATGTCCAGACGCGCCTTCTCGAAGATGGTCGCCGCCAGCTTTTCCGCCCGGTCGATAGCGATCGTGACCAGACCTATTTCCTCTTCGCGACCACGCAGGAACAGCTCGATTTCCTGCGCTTCCCGCTTGGCGGCCTCAGCAAGCCGGCGGTGCGTGAACTCGCCCGTGAATTCGGCCTCGATATCGCCGAAAAGCACGACAGCCAGGACATCTGCTTCGTGCCCCAGGGCAAATATGCCGACATCATCCGCAAGATGCATCCCGAGGCCCTGGCCCAGGGCGAAATCGTGCATCTCGATGGCCGCGTGCTGGGCACGCATGAAGGCATCGTCAATTATACCATCGGCCAGCGCAAGGGCCTCGGTGTCGCCGCGGGCGAGCCGCTCTATGTCGTAAAACTCGACCATCGCAGCGGCCGCGTCATCGTCGGCCCGCGCGAAGCGCTCAAGACGCACACGGTCAGGCTCCGCGACGTCAACTGGCTCGGCGCCACCCCGCTGGCCGAAGCCAGCGCCGGCAATGGCGCCCCTGTCGAAGTAAAAGTCCGCTCCACCCGCGGTCCCCAGCCGGCCGTGATCCAGATGCAGGGCGGCGAGGTTTTCGTGACCCTCGTCACTGGTGAGTACGGCATTTCGCCGGGCCAGGCCTGCGTCTTTTATGCAGATGATAGCCAGACGGCGGAAGTCTTGGGTGGCGGGTTTATCGCTGAAGCGGTACCGCAGGCTCTGGTGGCCTGAAACCTCGGCCACCAATCACAGGATGTCACCCCGGCGAAGGCCGGGGCCCATCCTGAGGTGTTTTGGTCCTCACCAATCTATCGGGGCCTGCCGTCAACCGGGGCTGGGCCCCGGCCTTCGCCGGGGTGACGGCGGTGGGTGTGGGAGCTCGGGCCGGAAATCTCGCGCAGAGCGCATCTCGCCCTTTGGCGAGGTCGACGGTGAAGCCGGCCATTAGGGCCTTCCCTCCGCCATATCCCGCCCATTCCACAAGTGACCGATGCCCCTCGCGGCCTTCGCAGCCCCTACTGCCCCGACTGCTCCACCGTCGGCTCCTTCGCCGCATTGGCCGCCTCCCGCAGCGCCTGATACTGCCCCAGCCCACCCATCATCATGGAAATGGCGATCAGCACCACCACCGCGCCCATGGCGAGAATGAAGATGCGCGTACGGTTCAGCTTGAAGGGGCTTTCGGACATGCTCGTCTCCATACAGAAAAATTTCGGCGACGACCAAAGGATTGCAGCAGCACCGGCGTCCTACAGCTAAACTAGCTGCAAAGAGGCTTTCTGTGCAGGCACGATTGGTGGGACTGACTGCCGCATCCATACCCGATCCATTGGCCGCCCTTACCGAGGCGCTGGTTCGGCGCGCGCAAAATGGCGATGCCGAGGCTTTTGCCGAGCTGATCGAGGACCAATATGACCGCATCTACCGCACCGCCTGGCGATGGTGCGGCAATGGTCACGATGCCGAGGACATAGCGCAGGATGTCTGCGTCCGCCTCGGGGCGGCGCTGCAATCTTTCGATGGCCGCAGCGCCTTTTCAAGATGGGTCTATCGCATCACGCTCAACATGGTCCGCGACTGGCAACGCGCCGGCCGCCGCCGGGGCGCCCATGTCGACGCCTATGCCGAGATCGCCCCGACCGAAGAGGCGGCAACCCAGGAAGACGCCGCCACCAGCAGCCAGCTCTGGGCCGCCGTGCGAAACCTTCCGGAAAAGCAGCGCGATGCCGTGCTGCTCGTTTATGCCGAAGAGATGAGCCACGCCCAGGCCGCCGAGATCATGGGGATCAAGGAGGCCACCGTTTCCTTTCACGTCCACGAAGCCCGCAAGACCTTGAGGGGGCTACTATGACCGATCACCGCCCCGATCCCTTCGAAACTCTGGGCCAGTCGCCCGTGCCGCCGCCGCGTGCCTCTGCCAAGGCCGCAGCGCTTGCTGCCGCCCGCGCCGCCTATGCCGAAGCCGAAACCAAAAAAAACGCTGGTTCGACCCAAGGATCGGATCGCGGCTGCCGTCACATGTCCATCAAAGAAATCCTGAAGGGACTTTCGATCATGGACATCCGCATTCCTCTCGGCACCACCGCCGTGGCCCTGCTGCTCCTGCCGCTCGGCTACCAGCTCTATTCGACGACCGCGATGACCTCGCTCGAGACGCCGCCGCGCCCGCAGATTGCAACGCCTGCCGTCGAGCCGGTCTCCCCTCGCGCCCGCGAAGAGGTGGTCGACATCACCGTGCAGCAAGCGCCGGCCGAGGTCGCCGCCGATAGCGATGCCCTGGCGGCTCCCGAACCCATGCTGCTCGAAACCGAAGCCGCGCCGGAAATGCGCATGGTCGCTCCGCCGCCGATGCCAGCCCCGACGCCAGCAATTGCGCCCTCTCTCTCGGCCGTCCAGAACGAAGCCTATGGCGGCGCACCAGCCACCGGCCTTGCCAAGCAGAGCGTCGTCACCGACGAGATGGGTCGCATCGCGCCGCTGCCCAGCGGCGACGAATTCACCAGCTTTGACGAGCAGCGCCTGAAGGTCGCCGCCGAAGAGCCGGTCTCGACCTTTTCCATCGACGTCGACACCGCAAGCTATTCATACGCCCGTCGGATGCTCGAAGACGGCTATGTGCCCGAGCCCGATGCCGTGCGCATTGAGGAATTGATCAATTATTTCCCCTATGACTACCCCGCCGCGCCCAGCGCCGAGGTGCCGTTCCAGCCGACCCTGAAAGTCTTCCCGACGCCGTGGAACGACAAGACGCAGATCCTCTCCATTGGTATCCGCGGCTTTGAGCCGCCGGCGGAAGCCATTGCGCCGAGCAATCTCGTCTTCCTCGTGGACACATCCGGCTCCATGGACGAGCCCGACAAGCTGCCCTTGCTGAAGCGCTCCTTCGCGCTGCTGCTCGACCAGCTTTCGGAAAAGGACACGGTGTCTATCGTTGCCTATGCCGGTTCGGCCGGCGTCGTGCTCGAACCCACTGCGGCCAGCGAGAAGGCAAAAATCCTGTCTGCGCTCGACGAACTCGGGGCAGGGGGCTCGACAGCCGGTGCCGAAGGCATCGAATTGGCCTATCGCCTCGCCGAAGAAGGCAAGACCAACGGCACCAATCGCGTCATCCTCGCCACCGATGGCGACTTCAATGTCGGCATCGACGATCCCGATGCATTGAAGCAGTTCATCGCCAAGAAGCGCCAGTCGGGCATCAGCCTCTCGGTGCTCGGCTTTGGCCGCGGCAATCTCGACGATGCGACCATGCAGGCCCTGGCCCAGAACGGCAATGGCAATGCCAGCTACATTTCAAACTTCGCCGAAGCCAAGAAAGTGCTGGTCGAGGAAGTGGGCGGCACGCTCCACACCATTGCCCAGGACGTGAAAATCCAGGTCGAGTTCAACCCGGCCCTGGTGTCGGAATATCGCCTCATCGGCTACGAGACCCGGCATCTGGAACGCGAAGATTTCAACAATGACGCGGTGGATGCCGGCGATATCGGCGCCGGCCACACGGTCACCGCGCTTTATGAAATCACCCCGGTCGGCGCCGGCCAGGTCGATCCCCTGCGCTATGGCAGCGGCGAAACGGCGACCGGCGGCAGCGATGAAATCGCGTTCCTCAAAATGCGCTACAAGCTGCCGGGCGAAAGCGTCAGCCAGTTGATTGAACAACCGGTTACCCCCGAGGTCGTCTACGACGACATCAATCTCGCCGGCAGTGACGCCCAGTTCGCCACCGCCGTCGCCGCCTTCGGCCAAAAGCTCAAGGGCAGCGTCTATGGAGCCGACATGACCTGGGCCGAAATTGAAGCCTTGGCCAAGTCCGGCCGTGGCGAAGACGAAGGCGGCTACCGCGCCGAGTTCATCCGTCTTGTCGGGGACGCCGCGCTGCTCGAACCCGACGCCAGGTAAGGGGCAATTCCCAGTCCTGCCAAACCATGCCAGTCTGGCCCCAATCACAGGAGGCCAGACTGCGCAGTTTCGATTTCAGTTCCTGGGAAAGCGTGCTCGGCACGCTGATCGGCATCGCCCTCTTCGCCCTGGTCGGCATCGGCATCCGCCTTCTGGTCATGACCACCATCCAGCAGCGCCAGCAGCGGATGAACCGCCAGATCAACGAGCGCCTGCGCACCCTGATTGCCGCCTATAAGGTCTTGGGCGGGTCCTTCACCGGCAATCTCACCGTCAACCCTGCTCACAAGCGCGATGAAAAGCGCGCTGGGGAAGACGAGACCACCGAAATCATCACCGGCTCCGACCGCCAGCGCCGCATCCGCGACGATGTCGAGGCCTCGCTTTCCGACATCATCCTGCTCGGCACCGAGGAGCATGTGCGCCTTGCCGAAAAGGCCGCGCGCGACCTCGTCGCCGGCCAAGCCGTCCGCACCGATGCCCTGGTCGTTTCCCTGCGCGATTTCATCCGCAAGGCGCTCGACCTCGATCCCGTCCCCGCCGATCTCGCCATTCCCGTCCAGGGCCCCAAACGCCCCTCCGCCAGCTCTGGTCGGGGCAAGGGTGAAGGCGGCGGCGAAGGTGGCCGCCAGGGCGGCGGTGGAGGAGGAGGAGGAGGTGGCGGCGGCATGGGAATGGGTATGGGTATGGGCGGCGGAAGCGCCGATGATCCCGAGGCCTCCCGCTGACACCCAACAAAAAGACCGGCCACCAAAGTGACCAGCCTTCAATCTTTAGACCAGCGGCTTCAAGCCAGCCTCGATCTGCGCCCGCTGGCTTTCGAGGAAGGGCGGCAGCGACAGCTTTTCGCCCAGCGTTTCCATCGGCTCGTCCGCGGCAAAGCCAGGAACATCGGTGGCGATTTCGAACAAGATCCCGTTCGGCTCGCGGAAATAGAGCGAGGTGAAGTAGAACCGCTCGACTTCGCCCGAAGAGCGGATGCCAAAGCTATTCACCCGCTCGATCCATTCGCGTAAGGAATTCTCGTCCGGCGTGCGGAAGGCCACATGGTGCACACCGCCGGCACCGGGCCGAGCGTTGGGCAGGCTCGGATCGACCGACACATGCAGTTCCGCCGACGGGCCGCCCGGGCCCATTTCATAGACGAAGGTTTCCCCGCCGCGTTCGCGGGCCGGATAGTGCCGCACCTGCCGCATGTTCATCACGCGGGTGAGCATGGCATCGGTCGGCTCGAGCTTTGGTACCGACAGGGTGATCGGGCCAAGGCCAATGATCTGCTTGTCCGCCGGCAGCGGCAACTTGGCCCAGGGGATCACCTTGTTGGCGCCATCGACAACCAGGCGAAACCGCTGACCTTCAAAATCCTCGAAATCCATCGAGACATGGCCAAAGCGTTCCTTGATGCCGCTCGTGGACACCTTGCTTGCTTCCAGATGCTCCTTCCACCACTGCAGCGTCTCTTCGCTATCGACGCGCAGGCCCGTGCGGCCCACCGTATGGTTGCCGCGCTGTTCGCGCATGGTGGGGAAATCGAAGAAGGTCAGGTCCGCGCCCGGCGAAGCGACGCCATCGCCATAAAAGAGGTGATAGGCCGAGGTATCGTCCTGGTTCACCGTCTTCTTGATCAGGCGCATGCCCAGCGTTTCGGTATAAAATTTGAGGTTGCGCGGTGCGTCCGCGGTTACGGCTGTCAGGTGGTGGATGCCGCCAAGTTCCAGGGTCATTTTTCCAAAACTCCCAATATCGCGGCGTCCTGCGCCGTGTTCGAATATGAATGTAGGCGACCCCATCCGCTATTCCCAGCGATACAATTGCAACGCACTGGTGTCGATTATTGAACGACTACTCCTCCGGGTGCGCAACGCTCACAGGCGAAACCCCGAACTGCGCCTTGAAAGCCCGGCTGAAGGCCGCGTCCGATTCATAGCCCACCCGCCGCGCCACATCGCTCACCCGCGTCCGTCCGCCCTTGAGCATTTCATTGGCCAGCAGCAGCCGCCAGCGCGTCTGATAGTGCAGCGGCGCCGCCCCGATCAGGCTCGTAAACCGCTCGGCAAAGCTCGATCGCGACATGCCGGCAATATCGGCCAGTTCGGCCACGCTGCGCCGCTCGAATGGTGCGTCGTGAATGGTTTTGAGCGCCCGGCTGATCCGGATATCGGCCAGCGCCCCCAGCCATCCCTTGTTCTCGGGCGGCGCCTTGTGCACCCAGGTCCGCATGGCGCGGATCACCAGCACGTCGATCAGCCGCGAAATCATGATGGCCGCGCCCGATTGCGGCGCCCTGGCCTCGGCATGGAGATAATGCGCCAGCCCGTCGAGCCAGCCAGCCTCCTCGGCCAGCGCCTCGCGCGAAATATGGATGATCGAGGGCAGCACGGCGAGCATGGAGGGCAGGTTGTCGCCCTCGAAGCGAAAGGCCCCGCTGATCAGGTTGGTCGCAGCCCCGCCGCCGCCAAGGCTGATGGTCAGGCTCTCTTCCTTCATCTGCGCAAAGAGCACCAGCCGCGCCGAAACCGGCTTGCCATCCGGCGTGCCGATCACATGCCCGCGCCCCTGCGGCAAGACCAGGAGGTCACCCGGCCCGGCCTCGATCACGCGCCCGTCGCTGGCACTGACGCGCATCGCGCCATCCTGCATGACGTGAAAATAGGCCGAACCGGCATCAAAATTCAGCGCCCAGGGCGCGGTGAGTTCGGCTGAAAAGACCAGTTCACCGCGCAATTTGATCAGTGTGAGGACCTGCGAGAGCAGATCAACGCGCGATGCCATCATGGGAAAAGCGGCGTCGGATTCCGGAGCAAGAGGTCCGGAGGCGCGGTCATGGCTGTTCATGCTGCAAGCCTCTAAATAGAGCCCATCACTTGGCGAGGAAATCAAGCAATCCTCGGCCGAAACGCAAAATCCAACAAGCACACGCTAGCGCAAAGCCAGCGGCAGGGGAACTTTGCCGATCGTCCAACCTCGCCCAAATTTTGGAGATGAAAATGAAAACCGCACTATCCGCCCTCATGCTTGCCGCCGCCGCAATCGGGGTTACCGCCACCACGGCTCAGGAAGCCAAGAACATCGTCCTCGTGCACGGCGCCTTTGCCGATGAAAGCTCCTGGGACAAGGTTGCCGCCATCCTCTCGGCCAAGGGTTTTAATGTCACCCAGGTCGCGAATCCCCTGACCTCGCTGGCCGATGACGTCGCCGCCACCAAGGCTGCCCTCGACGCCCAGGATGGCCCGACCGTCCTTGTCGCCCATTCCTGGGGCGGTGTGGTCATCGGCGAAGCCGGTGCCGACGAGAAGGTGAAGTCGCTGGTCTATGTCTCGGCTTTCGCGCCGGACAAGGGCGAAACGCTCAATGCGCTGCTCTCGGGCGGCGAACCCAGTGAAGGCGTCAAAGCCATCCGTCCCAATGAACAGGGCGGCCTGATTTTTGACCCCGCCAGTTTCCCGGCGCTCTTTGCCGGCGATCTGCCCCAGGAAGAAGCCGAAGCCATGGCCGCAAGCCAGTTGCCGTCCAACCCGGCCAATTTCGACGCCGTCGCCGAAGTTGCCGCCTGGCATGGCAAGCCGAACTTCTACGTCGTTACCTCCGAGGATCTGGTGATCCCGCCCGATGCCCAGCGCTTCTTTGCCGGCCGTATAGGCGCCACCACCACCGAGATCGCCGCCAGCCATTCCGGCCTCGTCTCGCAGGCCGAAGCGGTGGCGAAAGTCATCGAAGACGCGGCTCGCTAAGGCGGGTCCTTCTACCCCCCCACCCTCATTCTCTCCCCACAAGGGGGAGGGAGGCGCTGGCCTCGATGCCCCGGTTCCTTCGTCTCCCTCTCCCTTGTGGGGAGGGATCAAGGGTGGGGGCGGGGAGCCACTCAACCCACAGGAGATCATCATGACCAACACAGAAAAATGCGACGGCCGCCTCGGCCTCCAAATTCACGCAATCGTCTTCGCGGCAACCATGGCTCTGCTCTTTGCCATCAATCTCTTCACCGGCGCCCCCTTCTGGGCCCTGTGGGTCTTCCTCGCCTGGGGCATCGGCCTTGCTGCCCACGCCATCAGCTTTGCAGCAACGCGCCGCCACAAGCTGGCACGCGCCTGATCAGCCGGCCCGCAGCGGCGTCAGAAACGTCAGGATGGAGTTGGGTTCGACAATAAGCTCGCGCAGCTTCGCGTTGAAGACGGCTCCATAGTCCGCGGCGATATGGGCGGCGAAAGCGGCCTTGTCGCGATAGATTTCATAGACGACGAATTTGCCTTCATCGTCCAGCCGCTGGAAGCAATCAAAGGCCACATTGCCGGGCTCGCGCCGCACATCGGCCGCCAACCCCGCCAACAGAACAGCCACCCTTTCGACGTACCCCGCCCGCGCCGTAAATTCGGCAATCAGCGAAACCGGACCCTGCTCCGGCAGGTTGTTCAAAATGTCCATCTTTGCTCCTGGCAGTGATCTCGTTCCAACCTCGATTGTCACCCCGGCGAAGGCCGGGGCCCATCTCCAAATCTCAGGATGGATCCCGGCCTTCGCCGGGATGACAGACAGTAAGTGATGAAGCGCTTCGGCAACCCTTCGTTATCAACGAGAAAGGCCCACATCTTGCTCCCCATGAGCACCTGGTCAGTCAAACTACTGGCAAAAAATATTAGTCGAAATGCCGGCGCGGCGTTCGTCCTATGACTGAATCCAAGGAGGACACTGCAATGAAGCCGATCATTACCGCATTCGAGAATTCACCCGATGGCGGCCAGGGCCTCGCCCGCGACATGCGCGTGCGGTGGGCCATGGAAGAAGTCGGGCTCGCCTATGACGTGCGCCTCGTCTCTTTCAAGAGCATGAAGCAGCAGGCGCACACATCGCGCCAGCCCTTCGGGCAGATCCCGACCTATGAGGAGGGCGGTATCGTAATTTTCGAATCCGGTGCTATCGTTCTCCACATCGCCCAGCATCATCCTGGCCTCTTGCCCGCCGATGAACCTGGCCAGGCTCGCGCCATGGCCTGGCTCTTTGCCGCCCTCAACAGCATCGAACCAACGATCGTCGAACGCGAGCGGGTTTACTTTACCGAGCGCGACGAGTCCTGGTACCGGGCCCGCCTGCCGTTCATCGACGAACAGATCCGTTCGCGCCTCGACCCTCTCTCGGCGCGCCTCGGCGATGCCGACTGGCTCGATGGTGCCTTCAGCGTCGGCGACCTGATGATGGTCATGGTCCTGCGTCGGCTCGAACCCGAAATGCTCGCGGAATACGCCAACCTCTCGGCCTATGTAGCCCGCGGCGAACGCCGTCCAGCCTATCAACGCGCCTTCGCCGCGCAAAAGGCGGTGGCTGACGCGGCAAGGGCAGGGTGATGGTTGATACGCATATAAATCACCTACCACCCCTCCGCCCTAATCACGCCACTCGCCCCACCCACCGCCCGTCATCCTCGGGCTTGACCCGAGGACACTTCACTTCATGCGCCGCCGGCAAGTACAGCGCCCTCGGGTCAAGCAACCGTGGATCAGTCTGCAAAAGCTATGTCGGTTCTGGCGATGGCGTTGAGGATTGTGATGAGTTTCCGGACGGTTGCGATCATAGCAAGTTTGAATGGTTTGCCGCGGGC